>JAUJOJ010000015.1:0-39634 GCA_030447665.1 Allosphingosinicella sp.
CGAACACGTAGGTGCGGGTGATGTCGCTATGATATCCCTCCACCAGGCAGCCGGTGTCGACGAGCACCACGTCGCCTTCGGCGAGGCTGCACTCCCCGGGCAGGCCGTGCGGGAATGCAGTCGAGCGCCCGAACTGGACGATGCAGAAGCTGCTGCCCGCCGCGCCAAGCGCCCGGTGCGCTTCGTCGATGAAGCGGCGCACCTCGGTGGCCGTGATCCCTTCCCGAAGAACGAGCGCGGCGCGGCGCTGAACGTCCAGGGTCATCGACTTGGCCTGCTGCATCAACGCCAGCTCGGCCGGCGATTTCACCATTCTGCACCCGTCGACGACAGGCGAGCCGTCGACCAGCTCGACGCCCACGGCAGACTGGCGGAGCCGATCAATCATGAAAAAACCCATCCCGGGATCGACGGCAAGCCTGCCCGCGAAGATGCTTCGAAGCTCTGCCGCCACCAGCTCGAAGGGGCTTTCGTCTTCCTCCCAGAGGCGGATGTCGGCGTGGATCGCAAGGTCGGCCTCGAGGCTGCCGAGCTCGAAGGCAGGACAGATCAGGATGGGCTCACCCCGTATCGGAAGCAGCATTGCGACCAGCCTTTCGGAAGCGCCCCAGGGGACGCCGGCGAAATAACGCAGACTTGGACCCGCGCCGATCAGGAGTGCGTCGCATCCTGAGCGATCGATAAGCTCGCGCGCTTTTTCGATCCGCTGCCGGCGCTCCTCCGGCTCGATCGGCTTGGCCCGGTCCTGCCAGGGCCCGAGTTCCGCCAGCTGGCGCGCCGCGTCGGAGCCGCCAATTCCCCTTGTCATCTTTGCTTCCTTTGAAACCGTTCGAGGTCGAACGCCGCCACCTCTATCGGCGGCTCGTCGCCGGCGACCAGCGCAGCGACCGCTTCCCCGGTGACGGCCGCGAGCGTCAGGCCGAGATGCTGGTGCCCGAAGGCATAAAAGAGGTTCCTCGCGCGCCGGCTGGCTCCGATCGCCGGAAGATAATCGGGAAGGGTGGGACGAGCCCCGATCCACTCGGCCACGGGTTCGCCGAACGACAATCCGAGCGCCTCGACATGCCGGCGCAGCCGCTGCCATTTACGCAAATCGGGCGGGCTTTCGCTGCGTGAGAATTCGACGAAACTCGCCACACGCAAGCCCGATCGGAAGCGAGTCGCGATCATCGACCGATCTTCGAACACCACCGGCGGCAGGTCCATCGGCCATGAAGTCTCCGCGGTTTGAAGGTGGTAGCCGCGCTCCGCGATGATCGGCACCGTGTAGCCGAGCGGTTCGAGCAGCCGGCCCGAGCCCACGCCGGCCGCTACCACGACGGCATCGGCGTGCAGCGTCTCCCCCGTGTCGAGTGAGACCGACGCCTCGCCCTCCGCCAGGCGAAGCTGCGCGGCGGAGGCACAATGCTGGGCGCCCCCCAATCGCACCAGCATGCTGTCCAGGGCTTCCGCCAGCATTCCGAGATCGGCGATCTGGCTGGTCCCGAGGAAGCGGATTGCTCCGGCGGGCGGCCGTCCCATCAGTCCGCGGAGCATGCTCATCTCTTCGGGCGATGCGTCTCTGAACCTGGCCGTGCCGGTATCGGTCTTTTCCCATGCCGCCCGGCCCGCAGCAGCCGTTCGGGCGCTTTCCCAGACGACGAAGTGCCCCTGCTCGAGCAGCAGATGAGAGCCAGGAGCGGAGCCGAGCAGCCTTCGCCACGCGTCCGTCGCCGCTGCGAGCGCTCCGCCGAGCGCACCTTTGCCGGCGGCGAAACGCCCGGGCCTGCTCGCCGCGATCAGGCGCAGCGAGAATGGAAGCCAGGCTGCAATATCGCGGGGCGGCAAGCCCAGGGCACCACCGCGGGAAAACAGCCGGTTGGGCAAGCTGCGGATCGTGGCAAAGGATGCGAGCGGCTCGACCTGTTCCACCGCGATATGCCCCGCATTGCCCCATGAAGCCGCGCGGCGGACGGAGACGGGATCGACGATCCTTGTGCCGATGCCGCGCGCCTGCAAGTTGATGGCACAGGCCGTGCCGACGAGGCCGCCGCCGATGACGAGGGCAGTTTTGACGGGAGCCGGTTTCTGGCTTGGCACAGGCCGCTTGTTCCTCGCAGCCGATCAGGCGGCGTTCGGATTCTTGCCGCCGCCCGCGATCCACAGGTCGATCTGCTGTTCCAGCACCGGCAGCGGCACCGAGCCCAAGGCCAGGATCAGGTCGTGGAACCAACGCTGGTCGAAGTTGCTGCCGAGCTTGGCTTCGGCTTCGAGGCGCTTCCGGCGGATCAGCATCTCGCCGAGCTTGTATGCGAGCGCCTGGCCGGGGTTGCTGATGTAGCGGTCGACCTCGGTCTCCACCTCGTGATCGGCAAGGGCGGTGTTGCCCGCCAGATAGGCGATCGCCTTTTCCCGGCTCCAGCCGAGATGATGCATTCCGGTGTCGATCACCAGGCGGCAGGCGCGCCACATCTCATAGGTGAGCCGGCCGAAATCCTCATAGGGCGTTTCGTAGACGCCCATGCCGATGCCGAGGAACTCGGTGTAGAGGCCCCAGCCTTCGCCATAGCCGTTGAACGACGTCGATCGACGGAAGTCGGGCCTTTTCGGCCCCTCCAGCGCCAGCGCCGCCTGGAAACTGTGGCCGGGCGCGCATTCGTGCACGGCAAGCGCCGGCAGCGTGTAGAGCTTGCGGGCCGGCAGATTGTAGGTGTTGAAGACGCAGCTATCGAGGCCGCCATTTCCGCCGGTGCCGAACGGAGCGATGGCTGCCGGCGTCGGGAGGATGGTGAAGCGGTAGCGCGGCAGGAGCCCGATCGTCTCCCCGAGCTTGCCGTTGACCTTGTTGATGATGAAGGTCGCCCTGGAAAGCAGCTCGTAGGGCGTCTTCGCCACGAATTGCGGATCCGTTTTGAGGAAGGTCAGGAAATCCGGGAAAGAGCCCGTCCAGCCGGACTTCCGCATCACCACGTCCATCTCCCCGCGGATCCGCGCCACTTCGCCGAGGCCGATCTGGTGGATCTGCCGGGGCGTGAGATCGAGCGTGGTGTGATCCTTCACCAAAGTCGCATAATGGGCCCTGCCGTTGGGCAGCGCCTCCGCCGCGATCGTGGCGCGGGCGCCTGGGATATATTCGTCCCGGATGAACGGCAGCAACTTGGTGAAGGCAGGAACCACCGCCTCGGCGATTACCTTCTGCGCGTCCTGCTTCAAAGCCTCCTGCTCCGCCGCCGGGATGTTGGTCGGCATCTGCAGGAAGGCATTGTAGAAGGGGTTCTTCAGGACGTCGGCGTTGGCGAACGGCTCGATGGTCCGCTCGCGCCCGGTTATGGTCACTCGCGGCGGTGTGAACCCGCGCTTGAGGCCGGTGCGCATGTTGGCGACATTCTGGTCGAAGAAGCGCGGGATGTCCCGCATCCGCGCGAGGTAGGCACGGTATTCGCCGGCCGAGCGGAAGCCGGCGCGGGGGGCAAGGCGCGCCCAGAACGAGGTGCCGCTGATGAACGGCATCTCATAATCTTTGGCCTGAAGCTCGTGCAGGAACGTCGCGATGCTGGTCCGGAAAACGATGTAGTTGATCCTGTCCTCCGGCGAAAGCTGATCGGCTGGAATGCGGTCGAGGTCGGCGAGCGTCCTGGTCCAATAGTCCTGCCGCCGCTTCTGACTGGCCGGGCTGACGTCCGGCAGCCGGTCGGCGCCAGGTCCGCGCACGCCTTGCGGCCCAATGGCGAGCTCCTTCGTCCGCCACGCCCATTCCGCTTCGTATAGCGCCTTGAACCGGTCACCAGCCGCTGCGGCGTAGCTCTCCGCCGGCTGGGCCGCAAGCGCTGCCGGGGCGGTAAGACAAGCTAAAGTGAGTGCCAGACAACGTATCACCGATCATCTCCTCCTGGGCCGGTCACGGTCGAAAAGATTTGCTTGCTCCGGCTTTCCTTGGCAGCCGATCCCGCCAAAGTGGACAGGGTCGTTCGGACTTCTCGATTGCACAAGTGATCGTATACGTTATAAGATCGTGCCGTTCAACGGAGGTTTCCAGTGAGTTCTCTTTCCCCCACCTGGACGGGCGTGTATCCGGCCGCGACAACCCAATTCGCCACGGACGGATCGGTCGACGTCGAGGGAACCCAGAAGGTCCTGACGGCGCTGGTGGAGGACGGAGTTGACGGCCTCATCATCCTCGGCACGTGCGGAGAGAACAACTCGCTGACCCCGCAGGAGAAGCGGACGGTGCTTCGTGCCGCCGTCGAAGCCGTGGGTGGCCGCGTGCCGCTGATCACGGGTGTTTCGGAGTTCACCACCGATCGCGCCTCGGAATATGCGCGCGATGCGGAAGCAATCGGGCTCGATGCTCTCATGGTCCTTCCGGCGATGGTGTACGTTCCCACCGCGGAAGAGCTGTACGTCCACTTCAAGACGGTGGCCGAGGCAAGCGCGCTGCCGGTCATGCTGTACAACAACCCTCCCGCCTACCGGGTCTCGATCGGCTTCGACACGCTCGACAGGCTGATCCCGGTGAAGAACGTGGTGGCGGTGAAGGAAAGCGCGCCCGATCCGCGACGCTTTACCGACCTCATCAATCGCTACGGCGACCGCTATATCCTGATGGCCGGCCTCGACGACGTTGCGCTTGAAGGACTGTTCCTGGGTGCGACGGGCTGGGTCTCGGGTCTCACCAGCGCATTCCCGAAGGAGTCGGTGGCGCTGGTTGCGGCATTCCAGCGCGGCGAGTTCGAAGAAGCGCGCCGCATCTACCGCTGGTTCATGCCCCTCCTCCACCTGGATGCCGAGCATGACCTGGTCCAGTCGATCAAGCTTGCCGAGCAGATCATGGGACGCGGCTCGGAACGGGTCCGCCTGCCGCGAATGCCGCTTGCCGGCGCGCGCCGAGACGAGGTCATCGCCATGGTTGAAAAGGCTGCCGCGACGCGGCCGGCGCTTCAGGTTGCAAACGCAGCCTGATCGATGCGGCACACCTTCTTCTGCATCGACGGGCATACGGCAGGAAACCCGGTCCGCCTGGTCGCGGGGGGTGCACCGCTTCTCACAGGTGCCACGATGGAGGAGCGAAGGCAGGACTTCCTGGCCCGCTTCGACTGGGTGCGCACCGGCCTCTGCTTCGAGCCGCGCGGCCATGACATGATGTCCGGCGGGTTTCTCTACCCGCCGACGCGCGACGGCAGCGATTGCGGCATCCTGTTCATCGAAACCAGCGGCTGTCTACCGATGTGCGGCCACGGCACCATCGGGATGGTGACCTTCGGATTGGAGAACGGCCTCATTCAGCCGCGCACGCCCGGCCGGCTTCGCATCGAGGTGCCGGCCGGAATCATCGACATCGAATACCGGACGGAGGCCGACCGGGTCTCCTCGGTCAAGATCCGCAACGTCCCCGCCTTTCTGGCCGAACGGAACATCAGGATCGAGGTGCCCGGCTTCGGCCCGCTCACCGTCGATGTCTCCTATGGCGGCAACTTCTACGCGATCATTGAGCCGCAGGGTGCCTATAGCGGCCTCGACGACATGGGCGCGTCCCGCCTGGTAGAGCTCAGTCGAACGGTTCGCGAGCTGGTTCGGAAAGTCTACGAGCCCGTTCATCCGCTGGAGAGCACCATCCGCGGCGTGAGCCATGTGCTCTGGACAGACAAACCGAAGCATGACGGCGCCGATGGTCGCAACGCCGTTTTCTACGGTGAGCGGGCGATCGATCGGAGTCCGTGCGGCACCGGCACCTCCGCCCGCCTGGCCCACCTGTTCGGCACCGGGCGCTTGGACGTCGGCGAATCCTTCGTGCATGAAAGCTATATCTGCAGCCGCTTCACCGGCCGGATCGAAGACCGGACGAACGTTGCAGGGCTGCCGGCCATCATTCCCTCGGTCGAGGGTTCTGCCATCGCGACTGGGTTCAACACCATATGGATCGACCGTGGGGACGCCTTCTGGAGCGGGTTCACGGTGGTATGAACCCCCCGGGAACCTCTACATTCCAAATCGCATCAATCCACTTTGCACCTTCATGTGCATGCGTCGTTCAAGCCGGGATTCTACAAGTCCCCACATCTTCTAAGGCGCGAAGACGAAGAAGCAGGGAATTGATCCGCTTATGAGCATCGTCGTACGAAACCTTTCCGAACAAATCGTCGATCTGGTCCGGAACCGTATTCTCTCGGGCGAAGTCCCGTCCGATCTTCCGATTCGCCAGGACGCGCTGGCAGCAGAGCTCGGCGTCAGCAAGATCCCGCTGCGCGAAGCGCTCGCGAGACTTGAGCAGGATGGGCTGCTGCGCTCGCAGGCCAATCGCGGCTTCTTCGTGCGCTCGCTCAGCACGGCGGAAGCGGAAGAGGTTTATGCGCTGCGGCTCAAGCTCGAGCCGGATGCCGTTGCCTTGGCTTCGGGCCTCGCGGACGAGGAAGACCGGACGCTGGCCGCGACCACCCTTCAACAACTCGATCGCGCCACCAACGAGCATGGTGAAAGTGTCGGCGCCTTCAACCGCGCCTTCCACCTTGCGCTCATCCGCCCCTGCGAAAAATTTCTGACCATCAATTTCCTGGAGCGCCTGCAGATCCTTTCCGAACGCTACGTGCGCAAGCATCTCGAGCCGCTCGGCCGTGACGAGCGGGCGAACGAGGAGCATCGCGAGCTCCTCCGGGCCTGGCTGTCGCGCGACGCCGATGCGGTCGCTTCGCTCACGCGGACCCACATCGTCCAGACGCTGGAAGACCTTCGCAGGCAGCTCGCGGCGGAAGACTCATAAGCACGATACGGCGTCCGCCGATATCGAACAGGGGAGAGAGAGTGATGGTGGCGCAGACGATATTCGGCCCATTGAAGCCGCTCGACACGGTGGATGTGCATGAACATGGTCGGACGCTGAAGAAGACGCTGAGCTGGCCCCATCTCGTCGCGCTCGGCGTCGGCGCGATCGTCGGCACCGGCATCTATACGCTCACCGGTGTCGGCGCGGATCGGGCGGGGCCGGCGGTTATCCTCGCCTTTGCCATCGCCGGCGCCGTTTGCGCCTGCGCCGCGCTCGCCTACGCCGAACTCGCCACTCTCATTCCGACGTCCGGAAGCGCCTACACCTACACCTATTCGGTGGTCGGCGAAGCGGCCGCCTGGGTGGTGGGCTGGAGCCTCATCCTGGAATATTCGCTCGCCTGCAGCGCCGTCTCCGTCGGTTGGTCGGCCTATCTCGTCGGGTGGTTGCAATCGGCCGGATTGAGCTTGCCGGCGGCCCTGCTCGCCGGGCCCCATGCCGGCGGGATCATCAACCTTCCGGCCGTATTGGTCGCGCTGTCGATCGCCGGGCTGCTGATCGCCGGCACCCGCGAAAGCGCCACCCTGAACATCGTGCTGGTGGTGATCAAGCTATCGGCCCTGGCGGCGTTCGTTCTGATCGCCCTCCCCTTCTTCAATGCCGACAATATCGTCCCGTTCATGCCCTACGGCTTTGGCAGCACGGTCGATGCGGACGGGACGACTCGGGGCGTGATGGCGGCCGCCGCCATCGTGTTCTTCGCCTTTTACGGCTTCGATGCTGTCGCGACGTCCGCCGAGGAGTGCAAAAGGCCCGGGCGCGATCTGACCATCGGCATCATCGGCTCGATGGCATTGTGCACCATCATCTACATGCTGGTCGCAATCGCCGCGATCGGCGCGGTAAACCACGTTGCGATCGCAGGGTCCGATGAACCGCTCGCCTACGTCCTGCGGGTCCTCGGCCATCCGGCCGCCGCTTGGCTGATCGCCCTTGCCGCGCTCGTGGCGCTCCCCTCGGTCATCCTGGTGATGATGTACGGCCAAAGCCGGATCTTCTTCGTGATGGCCCGGGATGGCCTGCTGCCCCGCAAATTGAGCGAGGTATCGCCCCGGACCGGCTCTCCCATATTGATCACGGCGATTACCGGAGTGTTGGTCGCGGCCGTGGCCGGTTTCTTCCGGCTGGACGAGATCGCCGAGCTGGCGAATGCAGGGACTTTGCTCGCCTTCATTGCCGTCGGTGCCTGCATGATGGTGCTTCGCAAGCGAGCCCCGGATCTGCCCCGCGTATTCCGCTGCCCGCAACCCTACCTCGTGGGAACGCTGGCGATCCTCGGCTGCCTCTATTTGCTGTTCAGCCTGCCGAGCGCCACCTTGGTCCGCTTCGTCGGCTGGAACGTCATCGGCATCGCGGTCTACCTGCTCTACGGCCGCAGCCGCAGCATGGCCGCCAAGAACAAGCCTGTCGTCGGGATCTGATCCGGAACGGTCGGGCGCGGGGAACCGCGCCTGACGCTCTTCTCGCGCAAGCGCCTTGACTTGGCGTGGCGAAGAAGATCGTATGCAGTATACGAAAATTGAGTCGCGGGAGAGTGTCGTGGTCTCAGCTCGAATGCTTGCAATCCCGCTGTTGCTGGCGACGGCCGGAATAACGGTCCCTGCACCGGCGCAAACGTCAGCCGTCCGTGCATCCAGTGCCGATCAGCGGCTGCGCGATCTCTACAACGCGGAATGGCAGTGGCGGCTCAAGGATAGCGCAAGGCTGCCCGGAACGGGTCCGGGTTCGCTGGCGGACCGTTTCCCGCGCGTCGATGCAGCCTCGCAGCAGGCGCGCCTTGGCTATTGGAGCAATGTGCTTGCGCAGCTCGACAAGATCCCGGTCGCCGAGCTTTCTCCCGAGGAAAGGATCAACGCCGCCGTATTCCGCACCTCGCTCGAGGGCACGGTCGACGACATCCGCTACAGGACCTACGAGACCCCGTTCAACGCCGATACCTTCTTCTGGGCGAACCTCGCGCCGCGCAGCGGCTTCAGGAATGCCGAGGAATATCGCCGCTACATTGCCAGGATCCGCGACATCCCGCGCTATTTCGGCGAGCATGTCGCCAACATGCGGGTTGGCCTGAAGCGGGGGTTCAGCGTTCCGAGGGTAACGCTGACCGGACGCGACAAGACGATCGAACCCTATCTAAAGGCGGACGAGACGAACCCCTTGTTTGCCCCGTTCGCCAACATGCCCGCCAACATGCCCGCCGCCGAGCAGGCCTGGCTGAGGGGGGAAGGAGCAGCGGCAATCCGGGACGCGGCGGTTCCCGCTTATTCGCAGCTCCTGCAGATGATCCGCTCCGAATATATGACGCAGGCGCGCACCACGCTCGGCGCGTCCGAGACGCCGAACGGCAAGGCCTATTATCAGGCGATGATCAACAAGTTCACGACGCTGAAGCTGACGCCGCAGCAGATTCACGATATCGGCCTCAAGGAAGTCGCCCGCATCCGTGCGGAGATGGAAGCGACCAAGGCGAAGGCCGGCTTCAACGGCACCTTGTCGGAGTTTATCACATTCCTGAAAACCGACCCGCAATTCTACGCGAAGACGCCGCGCGAGCTGCTGTCTTACTCGGCGTACGTGTCGAAAAAGGCGGACGGCAAGATGGCGGTCACGATCGGCACCCTTCCCCGCTACCGCCACGGGATCGTGCCGGTCCCCGCCGCTCTTGCGCCGATTTACACCGGCGGGCGCGGCGGCCTCGAAAACTGCATGATGAACACGTACAATTTGCCCGCCCGCCCGCTCTACACGCTGCCTGCATTGACCCTGCACGAATGCACGCCCGGACATAGCTTCCAGGCGGCGCTTGCCCTGGAAGGGCCCAGCCGCCCGGACTTCCGCAAGGAAATCTACTTTTCAGGCTATGGCGAAGGATGGGGCCTCTACACCGAGTGGCTCGGCACGGTGATGGGGATCTACGAAACTCCGTATGAGGATTTCGGCCGCCTGACATATGAGATGTGGCGCGCCTGCCGTCTTGTTATCGACACGGGGATTCACGCCTTCGGCTGGAGCCGCCAGCAAGCGATCGACTACCTCAAGGCGAATACGGCGCTCTCCGATCACGAGATCACAACCGAGATCGATCGCTACATCGCCTGGCCCGCCCAGGCCGTGTCGTACAAGCTCGGCGAGCTTCAGATCCGGCGCCACCGCGCAGAAGCGGAAGCGAAGCTGGGTGAGAAATTCGACCAGCGTTACTTCCACGATGCCATCCTGCAGCTCGGCGGGGTGCCGCTACCCGTGCTCGAGGAGCGGATCCAGAAGTTCATCGCCGACGGCGGAAGGAATCCAGATGCCGGTTCGTAAGCGACTGATCGCAGCCGCAGCAATCGCGCTGCCATGGCATGCGGGATGGGCGGACATGGCTGCCGCCCACCCGGCACGCCTTTCGGCGGTGCAGGAGCAGGCGGAGAAAGCGGCGATCCTTCGGGTGATCAGGAGGATGGAAGCGGCATGGAACCGCGGTGACTTCCGCGGCTACATGGAGGGCTTCGCCAATCCCGATGTGATCTTTGTCTCGCGTGGGAAATTCCAGAAGGACTGGCAGGGCACCCTGGACCATTATATTCGGGATTATGGTGCGTCGGTGGATACCCGCGGCACGGTGCATTTCTACGACATCCGGATCGAGATGCTCGCGCCCGACGCGGCCCAGCTCATCAGCCGCTACCGGCTGGCACGTCCGAAAAACACGCAGGACGGGATCAACACTCGGCTGATGCGCAAGCGCGGCGGCAAATGGGTGATCGCACTCAATCACGTCTCGGCGACGGAAACACCATAGGCCGAATGCCGAACAGCGGCGGGGGTCTCAGTCGAGCAGGGCGTTGATATCCTGGATCAACTTGGCGGGAACGCATACACCTTCGGCCAGGCTGCGGGCGCGCGCTTCATAGCGCCGCTGCGAGGGGAGACGCGCACCTTGCGCGGCCATGGCTTCGAACAAGCGTTCGGCCCGCTCGAGATGGTCTGCCGCCAAGGCACCGAGGAACCCCTTCGGGTCGATCGCCAGGATCAGCTCGCCTCCCAATGGGGATGCCTTCGCGCCGGCGTCCGCGGCCAACGACTCGGTGCTGGTCATGTCGCCGATCAGCGGCCCTGCGATCAGTTCGACCATCAGCGAGAGAGCGGAGCCCTTATGTCCGCCGAAGGTCAGCATCGCGCCCGCCATCGCCGCTTCGGCATCGGTCGTGGCATTTCCCTCGGCATCCACGCCCCACCCTTCGGGAATGGGTCTGCCCTCCCGTCGATGGAGTTCGATCTCTCCGCGAGCGACTGCGCTCGTCGCGAAATCGAACACGAACGGATTACTGCCCGGCCGCGGCCAGCCGAACGCAATCGGATTTGTGCCCAACAGCGGCCGTGTTCCGCCGGCCGGAGCGACCCAGGCGTGGCTTGGCGTGAACGCCAGTGCGACCAGGCCTTCGCGCGTCACCTCCTCGACTTCGGGCCACAAAGCCGCGAAGTGAACGCAATTGTTGACCGCCAAAGCCGCGATCCCCGTTCGCCGCGCCTTCTCGACAAGCAGCGGCTTGGCGCGGTTGAAGGCAAGCTGCGCAAAACCGCCCCGAGCGTCGGCCCGCACGAGCGAGGGCGCCAGATCGATGATCGCCGGCTCCGCATCGAGGGCCACCTTTCCGGCCTGGATCGTGTGCACGCAGACGAGCAGGCGATAAACGCCATGGGACGCGCACTCGTCCCTCTCTCCGGCGATCACGGTCTCGGCCACCGCCTTCACATGGTCCGGAGACAGACCGTGGCGAGCCAGCACCGCTTCGGCGAGCTCGCGCACCTCGCCGACGCTCAATCGCACTTTCTCCACCCTCGGCTCCTGCCCTTATGGCCATCGATAATTGAGGGGATAACGTATACGACAGGTCGAGCAGGTATACGGAGATAAAGAATGCCGAAATTTTTTACACGGTCGCCTCGGTTTGCCGGCCGGTGCGTGCTGCGGACGCTTGCAGCCTTCGCGCTCCTCCTTGGCGGTACGGCAAGCTTCGCTCAGCGCCCGCAACGCACCGCTCTTGTCGGCGGCACCTTGATCGACGGAACGCTGCGCGATCCCATCAAGAACAGCGTCATCCTGATCGAAGGGGAACGGATCGTCGCGGTCGGGACCACCCAGACGCTCGCCGTCCCGGCCGACGCAAAGCGCATCTCGACCGAGGGAATGACGGTCCTGCCCGGGCTCTGGGACATGCACGTCCACCTGATGCTGAACGGGCACGCCGATTATGCGCATTGGGACCGCACATACCTACCGCAGCTGCGCAACGTGATCATGCCCGCTTCGGCCAAGCAACTGCTGATGGCGGGCGTGACCGGGGCCCGCGATCTCGGTGCACCGCTGGAGGACAGCATTGCGGTACGCGACGCGATCCGGAGCGGCCGCATTCCGGGGCCGACCCTGTTCGTCTCCGGTCCGTTCATCCAGAAGGCGCCGTATCCCGGCACCGAGGCCTTTCGCTGGGGCGTGAGCTCGCCGGCGGACGCGCGCGCCAAGGTGCGGCGGATCGCCGCGGCGGGCGTGGATGTCGTCAAGCTGATCGACCAGGACCAGATGAGCGACGCCGAGATCGCAGCCATCGTCGACGAGGCCAAACGGCACAACATCCCGGTGGTGGCACACGCGCACCGGCCGGAGGAGATACGTCGCGGGCTCAGACATGGGATCAGCTATTTCGAGCATACCGGCCTCGGTCCTGCGCCCGAATATCCCGAGGACGTGACCGCCGCCCTGCGCGAGCGGACCGGCAACATGGCGGCGGGCCCGGTCTTCTGGACACCAACGATCGAGGGGCTGTTCAACTTTCCCTACGCGGTGCGCAACCACGAGCATGTCGACGGCACCGAGTGGCACGAGGGGCTCACCCCGGAGATTGTCGCCGACATCCGCCAGTCGCTCGTCCATCCTGAGCGGATCGGCTACTTCCAGCAGACGCCGCAGCGCTGGCCGACCCTCAAGCGCAAGTTTCAACAACTCCGGGAAAGCGGCGTGGTGCTGCTGGTCGGCACCGACAGCGGCATTCCCATGAAATTTCACAGCGGCAGCACCTGGAACGAGCTCGACGTTTGGGTGAACCAGCTCGGCGTCCCCGCCATGGATGCGATCCGCGCTGCGACCTATTGGCCCGCGGTGGCGATGAAGGCGGACAAGGATTACGGCACGATCACCGAGGGGAAATATGCCGACATCATTGCCGTCAAAGGCGATGTGCTGAAGCAGGTTGCACTGCTGCAAAGGGTGGACATCGTCGTGAAGCACGGCACCCAGGTGAAGTAGCAGAAGGCGACAAGAGAGAGCCGCCGGATCCGGATCCGGCGGCTCCTTGAATTTGCTCCCGCGCTGCTGCCCGGGCCTTAGATCAAGCTGCGCGAATCGGACCACGTCGTCATGCCGGACTTGATGATTGGGATGACCTGTCCCCCGGACAGGTCATTAGAGGACCCAATCATGGCATCCACCTGTTCTTCTATTTGGTAGCCCGATGGAAGAAGGTGGACCCCGGATCAGGTCCGGGGTGACGATTCACATTTAACGCATCCCGCTCTAGAATTTCATCCGGGCGCCCGCGAAGAAGCGGCGGCCGAGCGTGTCGTACAGCGAGACGTCGGTGTTCGCATCGCCGACGAAGGTCGTGCCGAAGATCGGCGGGTCCTTGTCGAGCAGGTTCTCGATACCGCCGAAGAAGCTGAATTGCTCGCCGGCCTGCATGGAGAAGGAAAGGTCGACATACCAGACGGGGTCGATCTTTTTGACGATCGTGTTGGTGATCGTGGGGAACGCCTCCAGCCCGCCGATCATCCTGCCTTGCGCCCGCAGCGTAATACCACCGCTATTATAGGTGCCGCTGAGGTTCAGCTTGAAATCGGGCGTAATGAAGCCGCCGGTTCCGGAGGAGCAGCCGGCGCCATAGAAACCAGCGCAATCCTGCGGAGGCACCGTGGTCAGCGTCTGCGTCGATCGCTCGAGAAGCCAGCTCGCGATCGCCTGAAGCGTCAGCGTGGCAGGTTCGTCAGCCACGCCCAGCATCCCGGGCAGCGGCACGCGGTAATCGAGCTGGGCATCGACGCCCTCGACCTTGAGCGCGCCGATATTGCTGTTCGAGATGCGCACGAAATCGATCTGGCCGCTGGGGAGCCGGATAATCGATTGGCAGGTCGGGCTGCTGATATTGAGATTCCTGAAGCAGTCGTTCAGTGTCTGATTGGCATTGATGGTCGTAATCGCGTCCGACACCGTCACGTTGAAATAATCGGCGGTGATGTTCAGCCGCGGAATGAACGGAGGCGTGACGACGGCCCCGACCGTATAAGTCTTCGACTTTTCTTCCGTGAGATTGGGGTTGCCTCCGCTTTCCTGCGTCAGGCCAAGCTGCGATTGCCTGAAGGTCTCAATGTCCGAGGCAGGGACGCCCTGAGCAATGCAAAGCTGCTTCGCCGCAGCGCTCCGCACCTGACCAACGTCGCAGGGATCGGTGCCGCCCGTGAAGCCCCGTGCCACGGCGGCGAACAGTTCGCTGATGTTCGGAGCGCGAACCGCCTGGTTATAGGCGCCGCGGAACCTCACCCACCTGATGGGTGCGTATTCGCCGCCCGCCTTCCATGCGAAGACGTTCCCGATCGTGGAATAGTCCGAAAAGCGGGCGGCGCCCTCCACCGCCAGCATGTGGATGAAGGGAAGCTCGGAAAGGAGCGGCACCCGAATCTCGCCGAAAGCTTCCTTGACATCGAACGCGCCCGCCAGTGGGTTCTGCGACGAGGGGCCATATTCCCTAGCGATGTCGAGCGCGCTCGGATTGAACCGGAAATTGTCCTTTCGATATTCGGCGCCGGCCGCCACCGACACCGGCCCCGCCGGGAGGTTGAACAGCACGCCGCTCACGGATGCGCCGGCCACGTTGCGAATGAAGCGGTCGTTGCTGGCCCGTACCGGCGTCAGATAAGCACCAGCTTCCGGCGTAATCGTGTTGAGGCCGAAGATCGAGACGGGCACGCAGCCGAGGATCTGCACCCGGCAGACGATATTTCCGGACGCATTGACCACTGAATCGAGTCCCAGGCTGAGGCGGGTCTGCGAGATGACCCCTTCGCCGCGGGTGTCCGTTCGATTGCGCAGATACTGGTAGAAGACGTCCCAGCGCCACTCGCCTCCGAGATTTCCACGCAGGCCCGCGGTCAATGCATAGGATTGGCGCTCGAAGAAGCTGTTGCGCGTGCCGAGTTCGTCGGCGCGCCGGCCGGCGCCCACGACCGCGGCTGTGCCGTCGCCGTCGGGATCGAACAGCGCCGCGTTGGCGATGAAGAACTGCCGCACGGCAGGCGAAAGGCTGGCGCTGGTCCGAAAGTTCGGTACCAGCAGCGTGGACGAGGCGGCACCCGGGGTGATCGGCGTGAAGGAATCCGGCGCGAGGCGTGAATTGTTGCGCGAATTGACGAAATAGGCCTCGCCATAGGCGGTGATCGCATCCGTCACATCATAGTGCGCGATTGCCGACACGCTGACGCGCTCGATGGGACGCTGCAGAAGGTTGAACGGCGCGAAGTTGTAGGTGTCTTCGGGCTGGCAAAAGGGCAGCACAGTGCCGCCGGCGCCGAACCGGATGCCGGTGATGGAGGTGCAGGGACCGCTCGGCGTCAGGTTTACCCCCCGAAGGCGAGCCCGCTGCCCAACGCTTAGCGGAACTCGGGTTCCGGGGATGTTGCCCGATCCGGAAAAGACGAGCGCACCGTTAACTTCGGCTAAGGGCAAGATGCTAAATGGACGATCGGCCTGCGTGATCGGATCCTGCTCTGCCCAGGTGGCCGAAACGGCGACATTGCCCCGATCATCGGGGCTGCTCATTCCGAAGGTGAGATCGACGCGCCTCGACGCCGCATCGCCACGATCGCTGATGCCGGCCTGGGCGGAGGCTTCCAGCCCGGTGAAATTCTGCTTCAGGATGAAGTTGACCGCGCCGGCAATGGCGTCTGATCCGTAAACCGCCGACGCGCCGCCCGTAATGATGTCCACTCGCTGGATCAGAGCGTCCGGAACGCTCGCAAGATCGACATTGCCCGCTGAATCCGCAGGAATGAATCGCCGTCCGTTCACGAGCACGAGCGTGCGCGTAGCGCCAAGGGCGCGCAGGTTGGCCGTCAGAACGCCGGCGCCGCCACCATTATTGACCGTCGACGTGTTGCCCGAGGCAAGCTGCGGGAACTCGTTCAAGGTTTTTCTAGCGTCACATTGCCGGAGAGCTTGATTTCCGCCTCGCCAACCACCGTAAGCGGGCTTGGAGAGGTCAGGTCCGGACGGACCAGGCGGGAGCCGGTGACGACGATGTCGCCGCCGCCCGTCACGTTATCCGGTACGGTCTCTTCCTGCAGCGTCTCGCCAGCGGCCGATGCGGCGGGCGGGGTGGAAAGGTCGCCTGCAGGCACGCTCTGCGTGTCGGCAGGGCTGCTCTGCGCCTCGGGCGGGTTGCTCTGCGCCGAGGCCGCGCCGGGCAGCATCGTCAGCGGCGTGAACAGCATTGCGGAGGAGAGCAGTGCGAGCCGGCGTTGAGCCGGTGACTTGGATTGCAAGATGTTGAACATGGAGTCCCTCCCTCTGGCGGCCCGTGCCGGCTCGATCCTCGCTTCGAAGCGCTCCCTATTGAGAGTCGCTGTAAACAGTATACGAAATACTATGCCGCTTCACGCTGCTGTCAATCGGAGAGGCACACCCGCGCCGCTGCGCCGGGCCTCAACGATCCGCCCTAGGGCGCCGCGTCGGCGTCGTCGCTGAGGCCGGCTCTCGGATTGGGCCCGCCGCTCGCGATCCAGCGTCTGATCTCGCTTTCGAGCACGGGCAGCGGCACCGATCCAAGGCCGAGCAGCGTGTCGTGGAACCAGCGTTGGTCGAATCTCGGGCCGAGCTTTGCTTCGGCCTCCGACCGCAATCGGCGGATCGTGATCTCGCCGAGCTTGTAGGCGAGCGCCTGCCCGGGCCAGCTGATGTAGCGATCAACCTCGGTAGTGACCTCGTGACGGGAAAGCGCCGTATGGTCGGCGAGATAAGCGATAGCCTTGTCCCGGCTCCAACCGAAATGATGGATGCCGGTATCGATCACCAGCCGGGCCGCACGCCACATTTCGTAGGTCTCGCGGCCGAACTCCTCATAAGGCGTCCGATAGATGCCCATGCCGATCCCCAGCCATTCGGTGTAGAGCCCCCAGCCCTCGCCATAGCCGGAAAAATAGGTCTGCTTCCGGAATGCGGGCCGGTTCGGCTGTTCGCGGGCAAGCGCCGCCTGGAAGCTGTGGCCCGGATTGCATTCGTGGAGCGTCAGCGCCGGGATGTTGTAGAGCGGGCGTGAGGGAAGGTCGTGAGTGTTCATCAGGCAGCTGTCGAGGCCGCCGCGACCGGCGGTGTAGAAGGGCGCGATGGCATCCGGAACCGGCAGGATCGCGAAGCGATAGCGCGGGAGGTAGCCGATCACCTCCTTCAACTTTCCGTCCGCCCGCTTGGACACGTAGGCGGAAACCCCCATCAATTCGTCCGGCGTCCGGGCGGTGAATTGCGGATCGGTGCGCAGATATTGAAGGAATTCGGGAAAGCTGCCCTTGAAGCCGGCATCCGCCATGGTCTTCTTCATGTCGCCGTCGATGCGCGCGACTTCCCCAGCCCGATCTGGTGGATCTGCTCGGCCGTCAGGTCGAGCGTCGTATATTCCTTGATCTGCGCGCGATAGAAGGCCTTGCCGTCCGGCATTGTCTCGGCCGCAAGCGTCGTCCTGGTGTTCGGCAGATAGTCGTCGCGATAGAAGCGCAGCAGCTTCGTATAGGCAGGAACGATCGCTTGGGAGATGAGCCGCCGTGCTTCACCCCGCAGTTGCTCCTGCTCGGCGGCGGGAATACGGGCCGGCATCGCCGTGAAGGCGGCGAAGAACGGGTTCTTGGCCGGATCCGCGACCGTATAGGCGGCGATCGACGCGTCCCGCCCTTCAAGCGTCACTCGGGGAACGCTGAAGCCGCGCTTCAGACCGGCCCGCATGTTGACCATATGCTCGTCGAAGTAACGAGGCACGTCGGCCATTCGGCCGAGATAACGCCGATATTGCTCGGCGCTGGCAAAGCCGCCGCGCGGGTTCAGCCCGGACCAGAAGCTGCTGTCCGCGTTGAACGGCATTTCCCAGGTGCGGTACTTGCCGTTGGCGACGAATGCCTCAAGGCTGGTGCGGAACACGGCCGCATTGATCGCCTCCTCCGGCGAGAGCTGGCCGACCGGTATGCGCCTGAGCGCGTCGAGCGTCCGCTGCCAATAAGCGAGCCGCGCCTGCTGGGTGGCAGCGTCGACGCGCGGCAGCCGCGGGCCCTGCGCTTCGAACGGATCATCGCCGGGAAGACGGGCGAACTCGTTCTGACGCCATGCCCATTCAGCTTCATAAAGCGCGCGAAGCTGCCGGTCTGCGGCGCTTTGCGCCTGGGCAGGAGCGGGCGCGGGTGCCTGCGTCAGCGCGGGAGCAGCGGCACCAAGCATGAAGAGGCCCAGAAGCGGCAAGGTACGAAAGCTCAACGTCGTTCTCCTCGAAGGAGGGTGAATAAGGCACATATTGCGCGCCGCTCAGTAGCCGGCGGCAAGCCCCGATCGCCGCGGATCGGCGACACCGAGCAGCGTTCCATCCGGCCGCCGTTCGATCGCGTGGATCGAGCCGAGATGCCAGTTGTAGGGCGCCGTTGGACGCACGTTCACTCCGTACCGGCTTTTGAGGTCCGCCCGCACCTGCTCGGTGACCCGGGTCTCGATCACCGTCGGCAAACCAGCCTGCGATCCTTGGAATCGAGGAGCATCGACAGCCTGCTCGAGCGGCATGCCATAGCCGAGATAATTGATCAGCGTCAGCGCGACGGCCCGGGACGACAGGCCCGGCGACCCCAGCACGAGCTGCGGCTTGCCGTTCCTGGCGACGATCGTCGGCGGGAACGGAGAAATGACCCGCCGCCCCGGACCATCCCCAGTGCCCGGGAAGCCGTTGCCGCTGTTGACGCCCACCCCATCCACCACCAGCCCGGTCGCGAAGGTGCTTCCATAAACGGTGTGGGTGATCGAGACCATGTTGCCGTCCTTGTCGACCGCAACCACGTGATCGGTGTCGGTGGAATGGCGATCATGGCCATCGAACTTCGCCGCGATCTCGGCGCCTGGCTGGTGGGCCCCCGCGCCGATTGCCGCCTTTGGCGAACTCCTGTTGATCTGCTCCGCCAAGAGCGCGGCATATTCCTTCGAAAGGAGAGTCCGGAGGGGAATTTCGAACGCCAGGGGATCCTTGATGAAGCTGTCGGTCGCGGATTCCGCAAAGGCGAACGCCTGCCGGATCCGGGCGAAGCTCTCCGCCGACTGTGAATAATGCGGCAGCGCCTTGAGATCGGTCGGCTCGAGGATGTTGAGGATCATCGAGATCAAAGTCCCCGCCGTCGATGGAGGCGGAGCGCTGACGATCTCATACCCGCGATAGGTCGAGCGCGTCGGTTCTTCCCACCGGATCTTGTAATCCGCCAGATCCTGAAGCGTCAGCGATCCGCCCGTCCGCTGCGCGGCATCGACGAAGTTGCGGGCCCATTCGCCCGTATAGAAATAGGCCGGTCCCTGGGCGGCAAGCTTGCGCATGGTCGCTGCCAGGCGCGGGCGCTTGACCGTGGTTCCAACCGGCGGAACATAGCCGTCCGGCAGGAATTCCTCGCGTCCCGACGGATAGGCGGACAAGCGTCCCTGCGCCGCTTCCGCCATCTCGCCGTAGAGGAAGGAGTACATGGGAAAACCCTGCTCGGCGACCTTGATCGCCGGCTGGAAGTAATCCGCCCATTTCAGCGTGCCGAACCGGTCGGCCGCCGCCTTCATGCCGGCGACCGTGCCGGGCACTCCGATGCGAACGCCCGAAGTCTCGCCTACGCGGCTGGCGATGCTGGTATATTCGGTCCAGGAGCCGGCGACCGGGGCATTCTTTGATGTATGGTCGAGCTCGGCATCGAGATAATGATATTTCCCGGCTTTGGCCTCGTAATAAAGGATCGACATTCCGCCGGCCAAGGTAACCATTTGCGGCTCCACGACCGGCTGCATCGCCACCGCCACCAGGCCGGCATCAAGCGCGTTGCCGCCCTTCCTCATCACCTCGACCATGGCGCGAGTGACGAGCGGGTGATTGGCCGAAGCCATCGCAGTGCGAGCCGCCACCGCCGGCTTGGGTCCCTGCTCCTGAGCGCCGGCCGAAAACGGGGCTAAGAGCAACGCGGCCGAGACCAGTAGCGCAGCACATTTCGCGACCACACGCACCTCCCGCTGATGAATGGTATACGGTATGCGTTTGTCCCTCGACGAGGTCAAGCGAGTTGGTTCGTCCCGACGAGTTTGCCTTCAACACAGATTGACCGCCGTAGCGCGGGTGAATATCGTATACGAAACCGTGAGAGCTCTCCCGCCCGGTTTTACCGCTGGCGCCAACAGGATAGGATCTTCCATGAAACAGCATCGGTCACGATTTTGGCGCCGGGCATCGGCAGCTCTGTTGGTCGCCGCGCCGCTCGGAGCGGGAGCAGGCGCGGCTGCCATGCAGCAATCCCCTCCGCCGGATGCACAGGCAGCCGATCCAGCCGCGGCCGGGCAGGCTGTCGTCGCCGTCAAGCCGCGGGCCGGGGCCAATCCAGCGCCTGGGCGGAGAGCCGACGAAGGCGGCGGCCCTTACAATCGCATGGTCATCAGGGGGGCGACCTTGATCGACGGCACCGGCGCGCCGCCGCGCGGACCGGTGGACATCGTCGTCGAGAGGAACAAGATCGTCGACATCCTCCAGGCCGGAACTCCCGGGTTACCGCTGAAAGCGGGCCGCGAGCCGCGCAACTTCGACTACGAACTCGATGCCACCGGAATGTACGTGCTGCCGGGCTTCATCGATATGCACGTCCACGGCAGCACCTCGGACAAGGCCCCCGATCTGAGCTACTCCTACAAGCTTTGGCTCGCGCATGGAGTGACGACGGTGCGCGGCGTCGATCTCGCTCCGTTCGAGGTGTCGCTGAGCGAGAAGAGGCGCTCCGCCGCGAACGAGATCGTGGCGCCGCGGATCTTCGCGTGCCAGCGCGTCGGCCAGGGCAATGGCTGGAAGAATGCCCCCTCCTACACCCCCGAGGCCAGCCGGGCGTGGGTCCGCTGGGCCTCCAAGCAGGGTATCGATTGCATCAAGTTCGGGATCGGGCCGGACCAGGGGCCCGAGGCCTTCAAAGCAGCCATCGACGAGGCCAAGAAGCTCAACCTCGGCACGGTCGCCCATCTGTCGCAAAACGGCGTCGCGCTGATGAACGCCCGGAAGGCGGGCGAAGCGGGCCTTGGCGCCGTCACCCACTTCTACGGCCACATGGAATCGCTCCTCAAGAGCGGGGTGATCCAGCCGTTCAGCGTCGACTACAATTTCAACGACGAGCAATATCGCTTCGCCGAGGTTGCCGACATCTGGGACCAGGTCCACCCGCAGGGTTCTGAGCAGTGGAAAACCTATCTCCAGGAGCAGCTGGAAAATGGAGTCACGTTCGACCCGACGATGACGATCTATGCCGCCTCGCGCGATCTCATGCGGGCCCGCAATGCGGATTGGCACGACGTCTATACGATGCCGCAGCTGTGGAACTTCTACCAGTCCAGCCGCGAGAATCACGGTTCCTACTTCTTCGATTGGACCACCAAGCGCGAAGTCCAGTGGCGTAATTTCTACAAGAACTTCATGGGGATCATCAACGATTACAAGAACATGGGCGGCCGCGTCACGACCGGCACCGATTCGGGCTTCATCTTCAAGACCTACGGCTTTGGTTTTCCCGAGGAAATGGAACTGCTGCAGGAGGCCGGATTCCACCCGCTGGAAGTGATCCAGGCAGCGACATTGAACGGCGCTCTCGAGCTTTACGAGCCCAAGGGCGTCGTCGAGCCGCCGATTGGCGTGGTGCGTGTCGGCAAGCTCGCCGACATGGTGATCGTCAAGGAAAACCCGCTGCAGAATTTCAAGACGCTCTACGGAACGGGCACCCTGCGCCTCAACGAGCAGACGCAGAAGCTCGAACGCGTCGGGGGCGTCAGTTACACGATCAAGGACGGCATCGTGTACGACGCCAAGAAGCTGCTTTCGGATGTCGCGGCAATGGTCGCGGCGGAAAAGCGGCGCATGGGCTTGCCGGAGAAGGGCCTCCACCACCCATGACGGCTGCAGCCGTCATGGGGCCGGTGTTCGGCATGCGCCTGTTCAGAGCGCGTGCCACCGCGGCTTGAGAGGCGGCCTCATCGTCAGGGCCGTTCCCCGCGCGGGCGACGATATCGGGCAGAATGCACACGCGCTCAATCTCGAGCTTCCTCACAGGAGAGAATGATGGTCAGGATGAAAAAGCGTCCACCGGTCCGCCTGCTTATGGCTCTTGCACTGCTGCCGCTGGCCCAGCCCGTGCCAGCGCTGGTCCAATCCGCGGACCGGTTTCAGGGGTTGGCAGCGGGTCCCTACGACCGGCTCGTCATTCTGAACGCGATGGTCATACCCGGCCACGGCGGACCTGCCGCCGGCCCCTATGACATCGTGGTCGAGGGCAACACGATCAAGGAGATGACGGCGCTCGATCCGGTGACCATCGGCCGGCGTGGGGCCGGCGCGCGCCCGACGGGTAGCCGCGTCATCGACGCCAAGGGCATGTTCGTGATGCCCGGCATGATCGACCTGCATATGCACATTCGGGAAGAGCCGCTCCCGATGGAATATAATTATTACTTGAAGCTCGCCCACGGTGTCACGACCCAAGTTCCCGCACCGGACCGCGGGCTGAGCCACGCAATGCGCCAAGCCGAGCTGTCGGAGCGAAACCAGATCCTCGCGCCGCGCCTGTATCCGATCTGGAACTGGGCAAATCTCGAAGGGTATACGCGCGAGCAGCTGGAGGATCCGGCCCAGGCTCCTCGCATCGCCAAGGCGATAATGGCGAAGGGTGCCCGCGTCGTGAGCGTCGGCAATCTTGCTTGGAACAAGGAGCTTTTCGGCGCAGTCTGCAAGGCGGTCACTGCCGCGGGCGGGATCACGACCGTTCACTTGCCGCCCTCCACCAACGCGGTCGTGAACGCAGTGACCGCGGCGAAGCTTGGCGTCACGATGATCGAGCATCATTACGGCTATGCCGAATCAGCGCTCGACCGAACCACGCAGGATTTTCCGCGCGAATACAATTACGACGATGAGAGCGAGCGCTTCCGCCATGCAGGCGTCGTATGGACCGAGGCGGATCGCGAACCGGCGCGGACCCGGCTGCTGACGGAAGTTGCCAAGGAGCTCGCCGCCACCGGCGTTACGATGCTGCCGACGCGGGTGGTCTACGAAGCCAACCGGGACATATTACGGGCACAGGGGCTGCCGTGGCATGCGAAATATACCCATCAGAACCTCTGGGAGAAGTTCCTGCCCAACCCCGCTCTTCATGGCGGCTACTTCTGGAATTGGACGTCGGACGACGAGGCAAGTTGGAGCAAGGCTTATGAGCTGTGGGGGAAGCTCATTTTCGCTTTCAACAAGGAGGGCGGCCGCGTCGCCTACGGGACGGACGATAGCTATATCTGGGCGACGCCGGGCTTCTCGAACGTGCGTGAGCTGCAGCTCCTGCGCGAAGCCGGCCTCCATAATTACGAGGTCCTGAAGGCCGCGACCCATAACAGCGCGCAGACGCTGCGCGAGCCGAAGCTCGGGCTGGTGCGTCCCGGCTACAGGGCCGATCTTCTGCTCGTCGACCGCAATCCGGCTTACAACCTCGCCTTCCTCTACAGCTTCGGCGCGAACACCCTGGACAAGGAAGGGAACATGGTCCGGAGCAAGGGCATCGTCCACACCATCAAGGACGGCGTGGTGATCGAAAATGCCAAGCTCATGGAGGAGGTCGCCCGAATGGTCGCGGAGTCCAAGAAGGATGCGAAGCCGGACGCAGCGACCATAGTCTTCACGCCGACCCCGACGCCGTGAAAAGAGTAGCTGCGGCTCGCTCGAGCAGGTTGTGCGAAAGCTGAGGAATACCCCGCCCTCGCGGAGTTCCTCAGCTCGTTGCTGTTTTGGATTTACGCGCCAGCTAGTGTGTAGCAAGTGCCACTGCCAACGCGCTACGAGGCCCCGATTCCGGGACCAGGCGCCTAAGGAGCATAGACAGGATGGAACGCGATCGGCGCCTCGACGAAGAGTTCATGCGCGAGGGTGCGCCCCTTTTCGAATGGGAAGTGAACTCCGTTCAGAAGCGCCGAGAATGGGAGGCACGGCAGCTCGCCCGGGCCCAATCAGGGGAGGCTTCGCGGCAGTCGCCGGAACAGGAGACACCGGCGCAGGGCCTCGTGCAATCCTTGGTCGAACGGTTCAAGGGCCTCCCTTGGAACAAGGCCACCTAAAGCTGTCGCCAAGGTCGACGTCGCCCAGCCGTCGCGCCAACTTCTCGGCGACGGCTTCTCGGGGATCCAGGTTCACAACAACAGCATCCTGACCTTGCCCGGGACAAGCGAGACGGGCGGCAGAAACGGCCTTCGTGACGGAGCAGAGCGTGCTGGGGAGATCCTCGTCTTAAATGCGGGAAGACCTGACGACGACGTGAACGGTCGGCGCTTCATTGTGTGAAGGAGGCGGCGTTCCAGCGACTACAGCAATGAAGGCGGAGGTGAACCACTCCGCCAAGGTGCTTGGAGCAGAGCAGTCCGCCGCGAGGAAGGCAGGGCGGCAGCCCCTTCGATGTACCCCGGTAACAGCATCGAAATACGCGCTGGCCGCGGACGGCAATCCTGGTCAGCGGTGAGCCGCTGATGCAATTCGCCGGCTCATCCCAGGGGCTTTGTCACAGAAGGCAATCCACGAGGCGGCGCCGATCCTAGTGTACGTTGATCAAGGTGGAGACGCGAACGTCGACAAGGATAATGTTTTGCAAGTTCTGACTGCTCTGCCTGCGCAGAGCATGAACAACTCGCCAAGGCCGATGCCTGAAAAAGCGGGGTCCATTCGCGCTGCTTTCCAGCGACTACGGCAAGCTGAAGGCGGAGGTGAACGCGGCCAAGCTTGGAGCAGAGCAGTCTGCCGCGCGGAAGGCAAAGCGGAAGCCTGCGACATGCATGCCGAACAAAATTTCGATCGGGACCGACGAACTGCTCAATCACTTCCGGTCCCTCTCCCAAGCCCAACGGGGAGGAAGCGTGAAGGCAGCCTTGCTCTCATTCTTCAACAAGAAATATCCATGCCCTTCGTGATCGCTTCCGACAATGAGGCGCGACGGATATCGTGAGGGAGTCACCCGCGTTCGTGCAGCAAGCCATCGCTCGAACACGGCCTGCCATGATGAGCTATAGGATCAGCGGCCATGCTGCCGGCAGCATGACCGCGCACTGCGGTGGACGCGGCCCGCGATCATTGGCTCCCCTCGCCCGCTTTTGCCGCGGGAGGTCGAGAGCCCGATTGCAACGAAACAATGATCGGGTAACCGTCTGCTGAAGCTGGAGTCCGGTATGAAGAAAGAGGAACTGGAAGCGATCCTGGAACAGGGCGCGGACAGGAGGGACCTGGGGCCGATCGAAGACCATCTCCACGCTTTGGCGACCGAGCGGGGCTTCCCGGCATTCGCGCTTGCGATGTGCACGATCCGGATCGAAGAATCAGCTCCGGCTTTGCGCGCCGTGCTCGCGCGGCGCTGACGGCGATGTCCTCACCGACGATGAGGCCATGCTGGCCTTTCGCGGCCTCTATATCCTCGCGGCCGCAAGGGATTCCTCGTGCTTCAAGCTGTTGCTGCGCCTGCTCAGCCGCCCGAGCGATGAACTCGATTTCCTGCTCGGCGACGCCATTACCGAAAGTCTGGCAAAGATCGTGGCGGGCCTGTTCGATGGCGATGCCGATGCCTTGTTCACGGCGATCGGCGATCAGAACAAGGATGAGTTCGTCCGCGACGCGCTCCTCGGCGCGGCGACCTTCCTGACCTGGGACGGCCGTATCGAGCTCGAGCGGATGAAGCAGTTTCTCGGGCGCTTCTACGAACAAAGGCTGGCGGACGAGGGAGATTATGCCTGGATCGGCTGGATCGAAGCTATCGCTCTGCTCGGCCTGCGCACCTTGGCTCCACTGGTCGAAAGCGTCTGGCGTGAGAGGCGGATGCCGGACAGGGTGATGGAGCTCGCGCATTTCGAGAAGGATCTCGCCGATGCCGAACGGGCGCCGGCCGACATCATGCGCTTCAAGAACGCGCACCTTGGCTACATTGACGACATCGTGGAAGCGTTGAGTTGGGTCGATTACAGTGAAGGCAGCGCCGATGACCAGGCCGGAGGAGGATTTCAAGGCGGCACCGAAGCGGGTCTGCCGGCCACCAATCCGTGGCGCCACGTCGGACGCAACGATCCCTGCCCGTGCGGGAGCGGCAAGAAGGCCAAGAAGTGCTGCCTCGCCAGCTGATCAGCGCGGGACATGCTTCGGCCAGCCCGCTTTTCCAGCTAGCAGGCCCCTACGACGCCTGCAGCCGGGCCCAATCGATCCCATAGCGTTGCAGATACTTTCGCAGACGGTCCGCGTCGTTGGACGAGGATCGGCGCGAGCGGGAGGCGCTGAAGAGGGTGCGCCCGGCTTCCGAAAGCGAGCGGCTGCGGCGGCAGACGCGGATGACCTCGGCGAGCTGGACCCGATCGAACGGGTCGATCGCATCGGCGTCGGCAGGGTCGATCAGCCCGTCCAACGTGTCCGGGCCGCTCGCCCCACCCGACCAGAAGCGTTTCAGGCGCGCCTTTTCCGCCTCGACCGTCGCCGTGTCGATGCGGCCGGAGGGGGCGAATGTCGCCATCCGCGTCACGCAGGCAGCGAGATCGCGGAAGTTGCCGGTCCAGCGCGCGTCGGGAGCGGTGGCGAAGTCCAGGAAGGCGCGCCTCGCCTCCTTGTTGAAGCTGACGCGCATTCCCTCCCGCTCGGCGAAACGGTCGAGCTCATAATCGAGGTTCGGCTCGATATCCTCCAGGCGATCCCGGAGCGCGGGCAGCTCGAAGGTCCAAAGGTTCAGCCGCGCGAAGAGATCGTCCCGAAACGTGCCGGCGGCGACCGCCGCGCCAAGCTCGCAGTTGGTCCCGGCGATGAGCTGGAACTCGGACGAGGCTTCCTTGTCCGCGCCGACGGGCAGGAACCTCTTCTCCTCGATCGCGCGGAGGATCATCGCCTGCTCGTCGAGGCCGAGCTCGCCGATCTCGTCGAGGAAGAGAACGCCCTTGTCGGCAGCGCGAAGCAAGCCCGCGCGATCGGCGGCGGCGCCGGTAAAGGCCCCCTTCTTATGTCCGAACAGGGCCGACATCGCGCTGTCGCCCTTCAAGGTGGCGCAATTCACCTCGACGAACTCGCCGAACACCTGGTGCTTCAGCCGCTTCAACTCGAAGATCCGCCGCGCCAGCTGGGACTTGCCGGCCCCGGTCGGCCCCATCAGCAGCATCGGCGCGCGGGAGCGGACCGCAACCTGCTCGATCTCGTCGATCATGCGGTTGAAGGCGGCGTTGCGGGTCTCGATGCCGGATTTCAGGAACGAGCTGCCCTCCGCCGCGGCCGCGGCAAAGCGGGTGGCGATGCTGTCGTAACGGGAAAGATCGAGGTCGATCACGCTCCAGGTGCCGACGCACCCTCCCGCCTGCCCTCTTGGGGGATGGGTCTGGAGCAGCCGGCCCGGGAGATAACGCGCCTCGGTGAGGAGGAACAGGCAGATCTGGGCAACGTGCGTGCCCGTCGAGATGTGGACGAGATAATCCTCCGCATCGGGATCGAACGGATAGGCGCGAGCGAAATCGAGCAGCTTGCCATAGACTTCCTCGAAGTCCCACGGATCGGCGAAGTCCAAGAGGCGCGGCTTGACCTCCGTTTCCGGGGATATGCCGGCAATGTCCGACGTGATGTATCTCGCCAGCCCCTCGTGGATGCCGCCGTGGATCAGCTCGAGGCGGTCGACGCGAAGATCCTCCTGCATGCACATGCCGACGGTGGGCCGCCACTTGTTCCAGCGCGTCGGGCCCATCTTGCTCGCGTCGAGCGTCGAGCCGAGGAAGCCGAGGATCACCGTCGGCTTCATGTGTTCTGCGCCGCCGCCGCTGCCTGCTGAAGCGGCGGGATCCCGCCGTGCGAAATCCTGATGTCAGTCCCCGGCCGCTGGGCCCGATGAACGTCTTCCATTCTTATACGATGATCTAAGATGCTATTCCTGTCGATAAGTTTTTGTACATAGGTCGGCGCGGCCTGCTTTCCTGTTGGCTGGCGGCCAGACCATAAAAGATCCGCCTTATCAGCGGCTTGCGCATTTTCTCGATCTAGTCGGCCCGCTTTGGCACGGGCCCTGCAACGCCTGCAACGTCGGGCGGACAGCTTAGCGGCAACAGCCCGGCAAGCGGCGGGGCGGCTGGAATGGGCCAGCCGCCCCGGATGTCGCGGTCGAACGAGCTCAGACCAGCTGAGTGGGTTGCCTGACCGGAACGGAGGAAGATGCCATGGCCAACAAGGGCCTTTTTGCTTCCGCTGTCGCGCGGTTTTTGCCGGCGGCGGACACGCTGAACAGGGAGTGGGCGCCGGCTTATGCCTATGGGCCGGAGCACAAGCTTGCCCAGCTCGCGGCGACCGGCACGCTCCAGGACAGTTTCTACATGGGCGCGGAGACGCAGCTGGCGGAGGTGCTGGAGGTCGCAAAGGCGGCGGGTCCGCTCTTCGTCGCGAAGGCGGCGGTCTATGCCCGGAGCCGCGGCACGATGAAAGACATGCCGGCCTTGCTGGCGGCCTATCTCACGGTTGCGGAGCCGGACCTTGCGGTGCGCGTCTTCGACCGCGTGATCGACAATGGGCGCATGCTGCGCAATTTCGTGCAGATCATGCGCTCGGGCGCCGTCGGCCGGACTTCGCTGGGGACGCGGCCGAAGCGGCTGGTCCAGCAGTGGCTGGAGCGGGCCTCGATCGGCAAGCTGATGCAGGCGGCAACGGGCAACGATCCGTCGCTCGCCGACATCGTCAAGATGGTGCACCCGAAGCCTGCCGACGAGGGCCGCAAGGCCTTTTACGCCTGGCTGATCGGCAAGCCCTACGATGTCGACGAGCTGCCGGCGGAAATCGCCGCGTTCGAAGCGTGGAAGCGCAGCCCCGACGGGCGGCTGCCCGACGTGCCGTTCGAGTGGCTGACGGCGTTCGAGCTTTCGGCCGAGCAGTGGGCCGAGCTTGCATCCCGCATGGGCTGGCAGGCGCTGCGCATGAACCTCAACAGCCTGGCGCGCAAAGGCGCCTTCGGGGTGGAGGGCGTCACCGAGATGGTGGCCGCACGGCTCGCCGACGAGGCGGCGCTGGCGAAGGCGCGGGTGCTCCCGTACCATCTGATGGTGGCGCTCGGCTCGGTCGGCGAGGGCGTTCCGCTGAAGGTTCAGGCGGCGCTCGAGACGGCGCTCGAGGCTTCGCTGGCAAAGTTGCCTGCGCTCGAAGGCCGTGTGGCAGTCTGCCCGGACGTGTCCGGATCGATGAGCTCGCCGGTGACGGGTTACCGCAAGGGCGCCTCGTCGAGCGTGCGGTGCATCGATGTCGCGGCTCTGGTGGCGGCGGCGGTGCTGCGCCGGAACCGGGGCGCGATGCTTCTGCCGTTCGAGGAGAATGTCGTGCCGCTCGAGCTCGATCCGTTCGCCCGCGTCGCGGCCAATGCCGCGAAGCTGGCCGCGCTCGGCGGCGGCGGGACCAACGTCTCGGCTCCGCTCGCCCTGCTCAACGCGGACAGGGTTGAGGTGGACCTGGTGGTCATCGTCTCGGACAACGAATCCTGGGTCGATGCCTCCCGTCACGGCGCCACGGCGACCATGCGGGAATGGGAGCGGCTGAAGAAAAGGTGCCCGGGCGCAAGGCTCGTGTGCATCGATCTCCAGCCCTACGGCAGCACTCAGGCGAAGAGCCGCGAGGACATCCTCAACGTCGGGGGCTTCTCCGACGCGGTGTTCGAGACGCTTTCCCGCTTCGCGGCGGGCGAAGTGGAGCGCGAGTGGGTTACCGAAGTGAACGAAACGGAGGTGTGAAGAAGATGGCCGTGGCGAATGCCGGCGGGAGTACATTGCGACAGGGGAAACCCGATAGCCTGGAGTAGAGCGCCCGAGAAATCGGGAGATGGGGTTCGAGTCCCCCGCACGCAGCGTAGCTCAAGGGCGCTCTCGCCAACCCTCGTCGCCACGGCCTTTGAACAGAACAAATCGCGGCGAATGCCGGAAGGACTACATCGGTCGCGGGTTCGAATCCCGCCGGGTCCAACACTGCGGGCCCGTAGCTCAGTGGGTAGAGCAATATCGTCTTTCCAACACCTTGTCGCCGCGAACGATTGGTACGCTGAGGCAGCGGGAATGCCGACGAGGACTACATCCTGTCACGATGAAGCCGTCTTCGCCGATCCTCGTCCCGCTGCGAGGCAAAGCCGGCGAATGCCGATGGGAGTACATTGGGTGAAGGCTTCGGCCTGCGGTTCGAATCCGCAAAGCTCTCATCGATCCTCGTCGCCGGTACTGACCCGGGCGAATGCCGGTCGGACTCCGTGGGAGAGCGCTTGGCGTGTGCCAGGAGGTCGGCGGTTCGATTCCGCCTCCGGGCAACCGGATAGCTCAGAACAAGCGTCCGGTCACAGCTCGTCGCCCGACAAACCAGCCGCGGCGAATGCCGGTGGGACTACACGGACTTCAGTGTCGCCGGTTCGATTCCGGCCGGGCGTCAGCCCGTAGCTCAGTGGTAGAGCATGAGGCTGCCCCGCCAAGCCCTTGTCGCCGCACTGGCAAGGCTTAGACACGTTTGAAATCAGGAGGGCCCGATGGCCGAGCATAGTTTTGAATTCATGCCCGTAGAGGGCGGAGCGCCCGTCAAGATGTGGACACGCGGCGTCGCGGTCGATCCCAAGGCGCGGGACCAGCTTTCGCGCGCGGCGAAGATGCCGTTCATCTTCAAGCATGTCGCGGCCATGCCCGACGTCCATGTCGGGATCGGCGCCACCGTCGGCTCGGTGATACCGACCAAGGGTGCGGTGATCCCGGCCGCGGTAGGCGTCGACATCGGCTGCGGCATGATGGCCGCGCGGACCTCGCTCCACGCAGCGGACCTGCCGGACACTCTCGAAGGGGTCCGTCACGCCATCGAGCGTGCAGTCCCGCATGGCCGGGACGTCGCGCGCGGCAAGCGCGATCCGGGCAGCTGGGGTGATCCGCCGCCGGAGATCGGCGCCGCCTGGGCGACTCTCGCCGAGCGATTCAAGCGGATTACCGACAAATATCCGAAGCTCGCGAAGACGAACAACCTCGTCCACCTCGGCACGCTCGGCACCGGCAACCATTTCATCGAGCTCTGCCTCGATGAAACGGACGCGGTGTGGGTGATGCTGCACTCGGGCTCGCGCGGCGTCGGCAACGCCATCGGCAGCTTCTTCATCGAGCTGGCGAAGCAGGATATGCGCCGCTGGTTCGTCAACCTGCCGGACGAGGATCTCGCCTATTTTCCCGAAGGGACCGAGCATTTCGACGATTATGTCGAGGCGGTCGGCTGGGCGCAGGATTATGCGGCCTTGAACCGCCGGATGATGATGACGAACGTGATCCGCGCGATCCGGAGCGTCATCTCCAAGCCGTTCGAGGCGGAGCTGGAGGCGATCAACTGCCACCACAATTACGTCAGCCGGGAGCACCATTTCGGCCAGAATGTGCTCGTCACCCGCAAGGGCGCGGTGCGCGCGGCCGAAGGGGTGATGGGGATCATCCCCGGATCGATGGGCGCGAAATCGTTCATCGTGCGCGGCCGCGGAAACAAGGAGGCGTTCGACAGCTGCAGCCACGGCGCGGGGCGGCTCATGTCGCGGCACGAGGCGAAGCGCCGCTTCACCGTCGACGACCATGTCGCCGCGACCGAAGGGGTCGAGTGCCGCAAGGATGAAGGGGTGATCGACGAGACGCCGGCGGCCTACAAGCCGATCGAAGCCGTCATGGCCGCGCAGGCGGATCTGGTCGAGATCGTCCACACGTTGAAGCAGGTGGTGTGCGTGAAGGGTTGAGGCCCTTCGCGCACCCCCCGGGGAATTTCACATGATCGTGATCGACGGGTCCGAAGGCGAAGGCGGGGGGCAGGTGCTGCGCACCGCGCTCTCGCTCGCCCTCGTGACCGGCAAGGCTTTCCGGATCGAGAACATCCGCGCGAACCGCTCCCGGCCCGGTGTGATGCGGCAGCATGTGACGGCGGTGGAAGCCGCCTGCGCGATCGGCGGCGCCGAATGCGAGGAGCTTGCCGTCGGCGCTTCGGCGCTCAGCTTCACGCCGGGAAAGATCAAGCCGGGGGAGCATCGCTTCGCCGTCGGCACCGCCGGCAGCACGAACCTGGTCCTCCAGACCGTGCTCCCGCCGCTCATGCTGGCGGGCGCGCCTTCGCGCCTGGTGCTGGAGGGCGGCACCCACAACATCTACGCACCGCCGTTCGACTTCATCGAGCGCGTCTTCTTGCCCGTTCTGAACAGGATGGGCCCGAGCGTCACCGCCAGGCTGGTTCGTCATGGCTTCTATCCTGCCGGCGGCGGCCGTATCGAAGCCGAGATCGAGCCCTGCCGGTCGCTGTCCCGTCTCGACCTCGTGGAGCGGGGCGAGCTCCGTTCGGTCAAGGCGCGGGCGCTTGTCGCTGCGCTGCCGGGCGAGATCGCGGCGCGCGAATTGGACGCTGCCGGGGCAGTGCTGGGCTGGCCCGAGGAGGCGCGGCGCGTCGAGCAGCTTTCCGAGAGGGCCGGACCCGGCAACATCCTGATGCTGGAGGCCGTGTTCGACCAGGCGGCCGAGTTGGTGAGCGGCTTCGGGAAGCCGGGCGTGCCGGCGCAGATCGTGGGTGAGCACGCCGCCAAGCGAATGGCGGGGTATCTTGCGTCGACCGCGGTCGCCGGCCCCTATCTCGCCGATCAGCTGCTCCTGCCGTTCGCGCTGGCGGGGGGCGGGAGCTTCACGACGGTGAAGCCATCCCAGCACAGCCGCACCGCCGCTGAAGTGATTTCGAGGTTCCTGGACGTCGGCATCAGTTTCGAGGAGAGGGACAGCGACCATCTGGTTAGCGTCCGAAAGATGGACTGACGAGGCCACTTGCGAGAGCATTTCCCGTTCAGGTCGAACCGCCTTCGCACGACCCTTTCCGCAAGGGAGGGAGGGGTCGAGCGGGAAAGGCTCTAGGCCGGCAGGTCCGGACCACCTTGCCCGGCCGGACCGGCATCTTCCTCCTTGCCGCCGCGCCTCGACAGCACGATCAGCACCGCCGACAGCGCGGCCGCGACGGCGACCTTCTTGGCCAAGCCCCTTTTGTTGTATCTGAGCTCCGATCGGATGCCCATCTCCGCGGGGATATTGGGGATCTTGCCCCGGCCGAGATCCTGCAGGACGCCCTCGACCACATTGATGCGATCGGCACCCATCAGCATCAGCCAGTGCCACCAATTGGATTCGCTGTATCGGAACGCCTGCCGCCGGATGACGCCGCTCAGCCCGCTCGGCGGCGTGGAGGTGCCGACCACCGCTGGAAGGCGGTTATGCTCGATCGAGGTCAGGATCTCGACATCCGGGTCCTGCTGGGAGGGCCGTTCCCAGTTCATCGCAAGGCCATCGTCTCGCGAGCGGTCGCGATAGGGATAGGTCGGATCGTTCTCGGGATCGGCGTCGATGCCCCAGCCCGGAATTCTGGACGTGTCCGTGGGGACGGGCTTGATTGCGGTGTCCATAAGGCGATCAGGCTCCATTGGGGACCAGCACGGGCTTGATGCAGCCGTCGAGCTTGGCCGAGAAGATGTGATAGGCGTCGGCAATATCCTCCAGCGGCACCTTGTGAGTGATGAGGGCCTTTGGATTGAGCCGCCCTTCCCTGACATGATCGATGAGCTTCGGGAGCAGGCGCTTTACCGACGCCTGGTTGGCGCGGATGGTGAGGCCCTTGTTCACGACATTGCCGATCGGCACCATGTTGCCGGTCGGCCCGTAGACGCCGACGATCGAGACGACCCCGCCTTTCTTCACCGAATTGATCGCCCAGTGGAGCGCGATCGCCGATCCCGCTTCCAGCTTCAGCTTCTTGCCGAACAGCGTCTGGAGCGCGCTCCCCGCCGCATCGTTGCCGACGGCGTCGATGCACACGTCCGCGCCGAGGCCGTCGGTGGTCTTCTTCATGAAGACGACGAGATCGTCCAGCTCGCGGAAGTTGTAGACTTCCGCCGGCGCATAGTTCTTCACGAATTCGAGCCGGTAATCGAGTTGGTCGACGACGATCACCCGGCCGGCGCCGAACAGCCAGGCGCAGCGCGCCGCCATGATGCCGACCGGGCCGGCGCCGAACACCACGACGGTGTCGCCGGGCTTGATCCCGCCCATCTCGGCCGCCTGGTAGCCGGTCGGCACGACATCGGTCAGCAGCACGGCGTCGTCGGGATCCATCCAATCGGGGATCACGGTCGGTCCGAAATCGGCATAGGGCACGCGCACATATTCGGCCTGGCCGCCGTCATAGCCGCCGGCGGTATGCGAATAGCCGAAGATGCCGCCCACCGCGGTCGCCTGCGCATTGGCTTCGTGGCAATTGCCGAACAGGCCCTGCTTGCAGAAGTGGCACTGGCCGCAGGCGATGTTGAACGGCACCAGCACATGGTCGCCCGCCTGGAGGTTGCCGACCGCGGATCCGACCTCCTCGACGATGCCGGTGAATTCGTGGCCGAAGGTCATTCCGACGCGCGTGTCGGGCACCAGCCCATGATAAAGGTGAAGGTCGGATCCGCAGATGCAGGAGCGTGTCACCCGCACGATCGCGTCGCGGGGATGCTCGATCTTCGGCATCGGCTTCTCATCGACGCGGACGCGGTAAGGACCTCGATAGTCCATTGCCAGCATAAGGCGGCTCCTTCGGCTTTGGTGCCCTGCTAACCGAGCCGCGCCCGCAATGGTTCCTGAAACACCCTCCCCTGCTACGGCAGAGCGGCTCAGGGGAGCGGTCTGAAGCAGCTGAGCCGGGCCCTTTTGATCTGTGTCGTGTTCCCCGTGCAACGAATCTTATTAATCGTACTAATCCCTTGTCAGTCGTCGAGGGCGCTTGCATAAAACCTTGTTGCAAGGCCCCGTCAGAGGGCCCTCGGCCATAGGCAAAAGGGGAGCCTCACATCATGCGCCTGAAATCCGTCATCTTGTGCTCGTCGTCCGTCGCGATGCTCGCGATCTCCGCCTCGCCGGCCTGGGCCCAGACCGCGCCTCCGCCCGAGCCGCCGACGCAACAGGCGCAAGAAGCTCCCGGCGATCCCGAAGCGGGTCCGGCACAGGCCGACGATGCGGTCCAGAGCGCCACCGGCGCGGATGATGCCGAGGGCGAAGAGATCGTCGTCACCGGTCTGCGCCGCAGCCTCCGTTCGGCGCAGCAGATCAAGCGCAACTCAGAGCAGATCGTGGATGCGATCGTGGCCGAGGACATCGGCAAGCTGCCGGACATCACCGTCTCGGATACGGCCGCGCGCATTCCCGGCGTACAGGTCGAGCGCGGCGGGGGTGAAGCCAACCGGGTCCTCATTCGCGGCCTTCCAGACGTGGTCACCACTTACAACGGCCGCGAGATCTTCACCGCCGAAGCGCGATTCGTGGCGCTGCAGGACTTTCCCGCCGGCGGCATCGCTGCTCTCGAAGTGTTCAAGTCGACGACGGCGAACCTGATCGAGGGTGGCCTCGCGGGGCTGATCAACGTCCGCTCGCGCCGTCCTTTCGACTTCAACGGCCTCGAGATTGCGGGTTCGGTCAGAGGCCAATACGCCTACCAGTCTGATACGGTCGCGCCGAATGGTAACCTGCTGCTCAGCAATCGCTGGGACACTGGGATCGGAGAAATCGGTGCGCTGGTCAACTTCTCCTACACCGAGCTGCACTTCCTCGATTCGGCCCGGTTCAACGGCGGGTTCATCGCCACCGCGCGCCCCCAGCAGAGCAATGCGGGCGCCTTCCGCTTTCCCGATGCGGTTGGGATCTTCTATGGCGAGGGCATACGCAGGCGGCCTTCGGTCAACGGCGCAATTCAGTGGCGGCCAAATCCGGATTTACAATTCTACTTTGAAGGACTCTACCAGGGCTTCCGGAACAAAGGCTCGGACCGGCGGCTGTTCGTGCCCTTGTTCGGTGATGCCCGCTTCACCAATGTGGTGCTGGAAGGAGAAAAGGCGCAAAGCCTGACAGTCTCAAATGCGGTTCCACCGTTCCTTTTTCAGGGCGCGGCGAACGGCAGAACGAATACATATCAGTTTGCGGTTGGAGGGGTCTACGATGCAGGGCCGCTGCGTCTCTCCGCCGATCTAGCCCGTACCGACAGCACGTTCGACCTTAGCGTCTACAGCTTCGACACGGCGTTCAACCGCGCTCCGACCTTCAACGTCAATTTCGATGTGCCGAGGGGACCTGGAGGCGTGGAGTTCAGCTTCGTCGACTTCGACACCAACAACCCCGCCAATTACGTCTACGGCGGCCTTTTCGACCTCTATCTGATCGCTGCAGGCGACGATCATCAAGCCCGTTTCGACGCGGAGTATGAAACCGGAATAAGCTTTATTCCGCGGGTGGAGGCCGGCCTCAGATATGTCGACAGGGATGGATCCTTCGAACTGGGTGCGCGGTTCGGCCCGGGGGATCGCAGGCCACTGACACAGATCCCACTCGATTTGCGAATCTCTCCGTCCGGCTTCCGTGGCAGCGATATTCAGCAGATCCGCACATGGGTGACGCCGAGGCGGCGGAGCATCCGGGAGAATATTGCGACGCTGCGCGACATCGCAGGCTTCCCCGCGGGCCGTCCGCCGGAAGATCCTCGCGCGGCCTTTCAGGCCAACGAGAAATCATACGCGGCCTATGGGCAGTTCAGATATGAGCTCGACCTGGCTGGTATCCCGCTCGACGGCGTAGTCGGCCTGCGCGCGGTCAAGACGGAGTTCAGCATCACGGACTTCTCCGGGACCGCAGACAGCGAATATACCGATTATCTGCCAAACGCGAGTGCGCGCTTCAGGTTTACGGAGGAGCTCCAGCTCAGGCTGTCGACGACGCAGACTCGGACGAGGCCGGCGTTCAACCAGTTTCGGCCCACAGTGCTGAACAGCCCCCCCCCGTGTCTGCTCCTGCCGCCGGCCCAGCGTCCGCCTGCGGAAAGCTGCTTCATAAGCGGCGGCGGCGGCAATCCCGAACTCCGGCCCATCCAAGCCGACAATTACGACGCGTCTCTCGAATATTACTTCTCGCGCACGGGTCTGGCGTCGGTGGCCGTGTTCCGCCGCGACATCAACGGCTTCATCACGAATTTCAACGTGAGGAGGGACAGCCCTGAATTCGGCCCGGGCCGAATTCAGGTGAACATCCCCGTCAATGCCGGCGAAGGCAGGCTGCAAGGTGTCGAGGCTCAGCTCCAGACCTTCTTCGACTATGAAGGATTGCCCCAGTTCGTGCGCAACTTTGGCGTCCAGGCCAACGTCACTTACATCGACAACGAGCAGGCTCTGCCAGCGCAATTTGGGCAGGACGTCGGCGACACGTTCGGCATCCCGGGCGTCTCAAAGTATACCTACAACCTCGTCGGCATGTACGAGGGCGGCGGCGTTTCGGCGCGGCTTGCCTACAATTATCGCACCCGCTTCATCAACTTCTTCGACGTGGGTGCCGATGGCCGCTTCGCGGGCGAATTCACTCGTGGCATTTCCCGGCTCGACTTCTCGAGCAGCTACACGCCCTTCGAGAACATCACTTTCACATTCGACGTGTCGAACATCCTCGGAGACCCCTTCAGGAACTTCAGGAATTTCAACGCGCGGGGTGACAGCTTCCCGCGTGACGTCCGCTACGAAGAAACGCTCTACTCTCTCGGCGTTCGTTTTCGTCTCTAACCGAGAGGTGGGGCCGCCCAGAGGCGGCCGCGCGCACGTTGATCCTGGCCGGAGAAGCTCGTTCTCCGGCCTATTTCTTTTCCGAGGGGCGTAGCGCCGCGAGGCGCTCAGCTGGGCCGGAAAGCGCCGGCAGAGCGCCGCCCGAACGGTCCAAATAGAAATAGGCGACCGCGGCCACGTCGTCGCTCCGATAGAAGTTGGTATGGCCGTCGGGCAGGGCTGGATCCGACAGCGGCACTGGAGGCTCCCTCGTCAGCAGCTGCTGGAAGTTGTTCCGCGAACCAGCATCGATGGTCACGTGGATGAGCGGCGCGCCCTTCTTCTGGACGTCCAGCACGATCTCCTTGCGAGCCCCGCCCATTTGCTGAAGGCTGACCTCGATATTCTGCTTGAAGAAGATCGGATCCGGAGGTGGAAGCGGCAGAACGTCCAGCGGCCCTGCGCCTCGTCCGCTCGGTGCCGTCCCAAAAGATTTCAAGTTTCGGCCCCCTCAGCGCCTGCGGCGACCGATCCTCGATGGTCATCCAGATCCGATCGATCGTTCCCGCGCCTTTTATCTGGGTGATCACATGTGAACGGCCGACGGGGATGGTCTCGAACGCATGCCCTTTCGCTCCCCGGTTTTCCCGCCCGCCAGCGCCTTTGGCGCCGTTCGGGTTCTCCGGACTAACCCAGCGAGGCTCGCCTTAGGCCTGGAAGCGGTAAAGCGCATCCGTCGGCTGGGCAAGCAAAGCGGGGCTCACGGTCACGCTCGCGAAAGGCAGCGGCCACACCGATCGCACAAGCTTCATCGACGCTCTCCCTGAGCTCGTCAGTCACGGCTGTCCGCCGGCCGAAGGCTCGGCGCGATCACCGGTTTCCCGTCCCGCCAGCCGAGCGGCGAGATGTACATGTAGCGCTTGTTGTCGAGTTTCCGGCAGCTGGACGTCGCTGCCCACGCGTGGAAGGCGATGAAGCTTCGGTTCCCGGCGTCGAAAACAGTCTGGTGCCCTGGGCCACTGAGGCAGCCCGACTTCCGGTCCGAAAAACTGTAAAGGAGCGGGTTGTCGGGCGCGTCGGTGCAAGGCCCCAATGGTCCTCGGCAGCTCGCGTAACCCATTGCGTAGAGTGAGAGCCGCTGGTGATCCTGCCAGCCATAATCATTGGCCGAGAACAGCATCGTATAGCCGCTCTTGGTGCGCACCATGGTCGGCGCCTCGATCACATGGCCTTCCCAGGACTTGTCGTTGCGCAGCAGTGAGACGCGCTCGCCGGTGAGGCTGAGCCCGTCCGGCGCCATGCGTTGAGCGAATATTTCGGTGGGCTTCCGAGCACGCGGATTGTTCCCGTCATTCTTGAAATAGAGGTAGAGCTGCCCGTCCGCGTCTCGAAAGGGGCTCGCGTCGATCGTTCCGCCGAGTTCGTACTGGCATATGAGCGGCTCCGTCGCTTGAGAGGTGAAGGGACCCAGCGGATCGGCGCTGGTCGCGGCGCCGACGCATTGCAGATCGCTCTTCGCGTGTCGCGCCGTGAAGTAGAGGACGTAGCCGCTGCTTGTCTTGAGCACCTCCGGAGCCCAGGTGTAGCCGCGCTTCACCCAAGGCGGAAGCACCGGCATCGCATCATGCACCTGCTTCGGGTTGCGGGGGTCTTTGAGCGCTTCCCAATTCACCAGATCCGTCGAAGCCGCCATTTGCACGTTCTGGCGGCCTTCGGCAGTATTGGTCGCGTAGGCGAGGTAGCGGCCGTTGTGGTGCAGGATGTGGGGATCTGGAAAATCGACGCGGAATGTCGGCACGAACGCTGCCGGTGTTTCGCGGGATTGGGCCGGGCCCGCGGCAGCCAGGGAGAGGGTCGCCGCCGCGATCAGGCAGAGGACCGAAAATCTCAGTTGCAGGTTCGGCACGAAGGCTCCTTGTCCGCTTTCCCGGTCACCTTGCA
>JAUJOJ010000015.1:39734-48887 GCA_030447665.1 Allosphingosinicella sp.
TGCAGCGGGGCGCCGGCACCGCCGGCGGCGGTTGTGTCCACTGACCTATTATCATACAAACCTCTCAGTCGAAAAGCCGGTCAACCGGCTGGAAGGATGAGGGATGCGTTACTGGCAAATCGGAATGATGCTGTTGGCGGCCTCGGGCGCCGCCTCGGCCGCTTCGGCGGCCACCGTGGCACGGGCGCCGTTCGGGACCTTGCCCGATGGCGAGGCCGTCGAGGGAATCACGCTCGCCAACAAGCGCGGCATGAGTGTCCGCATCATCACCTACGGGGCGGCCCTGCAATCGGTGATCGTGCCGGATCGTCGCGGAAGAGCCGCCGATGTGACGCTCGGCTATCCCTCGATGACTGGCTATCTCACGAAATCCGAATATTTCGGAGCGACGGTCGGCCGCGTGGCGAACCGCATCGCGCTCGGACGTTTCACGCTGGACGGCAGGACCTATCAGACGCCGGTCAACAATGGCCCCAATGCGCTGCACGGCGGCACCAAAGGCTTCGACAAGGTCAATTGGCGGGTCGTGAACGTCACCCAGGGCCCGACCGCGAGCGTCGCGCTTCAATATCTGAGTCCGCATGGCGACCAGGGCTATCCCGGGACGCTCGCCACCACCGCGACCTATTCGCTCGACGAGCGCAACATGCTGTCGGTGGAGTACCGGGCGACGACCGATCGCCCCACGGTCGTCAATCTGTCGAACCATGCATATTGGAACCTGGCCGGAGAAGGCTCGTCTGAGGGGGCGATGGGCCACCTGCTGACCATTCCGGCCGAGCATTATACCCCAACCGATCCCAACGCGATTCCGACGGGAGAGTTCAGGCCGGTCGCCGGCAGCGTGTTCGACTTCCGCCGCCCAACCGCGATCGGCGCCCGCGTCCGCGATGCCTCCGACCGGCAGATCGTCTTCGGTAAGGGATACGACCATAATTGGGTGGTGGCGCGCACGCTTTCGGCGAGCCCGCGCCTGCTGGCCCGCGTCGAGGAACCAAGGTCCGGCCGGGTGATGGAGATATTCTCGAACCAGCCGGGCATCCAATTCTATTCGGGCAACTTCCTCGATGCGACGGTGATCGGCAAGGCGGGCCGCCTCTACCGGCAGGGCGACGCGATCGTGCTCGAGCCGCAGATGTTTCCGGACACGCCGAACCGGCCGGAGTTCGGATCGGTGCGGCTGGATCCCGGCCAGACCTATCGCAACCTCATCCAGTTCCGCTTTTCCACGACCCGCGCTCGCTAGGACAGCATCAAATCAGAGGAGAAGGTCATGAAATCCTGTTTCTGGATCGCACTTGCGGGCGCGACGATGCTGGCCGCACCGCTTCACGCGCAGAGCGTCGGGCCCGGCCCTTCCTACACGACCGCCGCCGAAATCGTTCGCGGCAATCCGGCGCGCTGGAGCGCGGGCCAGGCACACTCCTGGTACAACAAGCAGGACTGGATCCTTGGGGCGAACTACACCAACGCCAGCGCGATCAACCAGCTCGACATGTTCCAGGCCGCGACCTGGAACCCGGCCGAAATCGACAAGGAGCTCGGCTGGGCCGGGAAATTCGGCATGAACGCAATGCGGGTCTACCTGCACGACCTGCTCTACAAGCAGGATCCGGAAGGCTTCAAACGCCGCTTCGGCGAACTGCTTGCGATTGCCGAGCGGCACAATATCCGCATCATGCCCGTGCTGTTCGACAGCGTGTGGAACCTCCGGATCCGAAGCTCGGCCCGCAGCACCCGCCGATCCCCGGTGTCCACAATAGCGGCTGGGTGCAGAGCCCCGGCCGCCACGACCTCGTCAATCCAGCCAACGATCCGCACTTCCGCCGCTATGTCGAGGACATGGTGCGCACCTTCGGGAAAGACGACCGCATCCTCCTCTGGGACGTCTGGAACGAGCCCGAAAATCATGGCGGCGGCAGTTTCAATGATGATCAGCTGGCCGAGGAGCGCACGCAGATCGAGCAGTTGCTGCCGCAGGTCTTCGCCTGGGCTCGCGCGCAGAAGCCGAGCCAGCCGCTCTCCAGTGGTGTCTGGATCGGCCCGGACTGGTCCCCGGGCGCGGTTCAGCTGACGCCGATCCAACGCACCCAGCTTGCCGAGTCGGACGTCATCACCTTCCACAATTACGAATGGCCCGAGCAGTTCGAGGCGCGCGTGGCGCAGCTGCGGCCTTACGGTCGACCGCTCATCTGCACCGAATGGATGGCCCGCAGCGCCGGCTCGACCCCGGACAATATCCTGCCGATCGCGCATCGCGAGAATATCGGCATGATCAACTGGGGTTTCGTCAAGGGCGAGATCCAGACCCACCTGCCCTGGGACAGCTGGGAGCGCCCCTACACGCTCCAACAGCCGGTGGCCTGGTTCCACGATTTGCTACATCCCGACGGCCGCCCCTATCGCGAGCGCGAGGCGGATATCTTCCGTTCGTTCAGCGCCCGCAGGCCTCCGATGACGAGCACCCGGCGGTCCCGGGCACGCGCCGCCCGCTAGGTTTTCAATTCCGGCTGTTCGCTTCGGTCAGCAGCCCCTTGGCGGTCAGCATCTTCACCGCCTCGCGGCTCACCGAGCGGCTCACCGCGTGCTGCGTCGCCAGCTCCGCCTCGGTGGGGAAGCGGCGCGAGTCAAAGGCGCCGGTGACGATCGCCCGTCCCAACGTGTCGAGCATTCCGAAGGTGAGGTTCCGCCCCAGAGTATAAGGGACGGGCGCTGTCGCCTGCTGGCCCTTCATCGGCACGGGATCACCGCTGGGATGCTCTCAATGCTGGACATCGCGCTTTTATCCTATAATTCCTGATGGCGGCGGCAACATCGCCGCCCCCGCCTCACCCGGAGATGAAAAGCGGGAGGGCGGCGGTGGGAGGACCGGCCGTGCAACTTCAAACCATCGATATCGTCGTCGTCGTCGTCTATGCGATCGGGATTTTCGCCCTCGCCCAATATGTCAGCCGCGAGAAACCGGGGCACAAGAAAGACACGTCCGACTACTTCCTCGCTTCCCGCTCGCTCCCCTGGTGGGCGATCGGCGCATCCTCATCGCAGCCAACATCTCGGCCGAGCAGATCGTCGGCATGTCGGGCTCGGGTTATGTCATCGGTCTTGCTATCGCCTCCTATGAATGGATGGCGGCGCTGACGCTTCTCATCGTCGGCAAATTCTTCCTGCCGATCTTCCTTCGCAACGGCATCTACACCATGCCGCAATTTCTGGAGCAGCGCTTCGGCACGCGCATCCGGACGCTGATGGCGGTCTTCTGGCTGGCGCTCTACATCTTCGTGAACCTCACTTCGATCATCTGGCTCGGCTCGATCGCGGTCAATCGCGTCGCCGGCGTCAATCAGGACGTGGCGATCTTCGGGCTCGGTGCTTTTGCCTTGCTCTACCAGCTTCGCGGCGGCCTCAAGGCGGTGGCGCTGACCGATATCGTGCAGGTGACCTTGCTCGTGCTCGGCGGCCTCCTCGTCTCCGGCATCACCTTGAGCGAGCTCGGCGGCGATGCCGGCATCCTCGGCGGGCTCAACACCCTCACCGCGCGGCTGCCTGAGCATTTCGACATGATCCTGTCGCCCGACAGCCCGCACTACAAGGAACTGCCCGGCCTTTCGGTGCTGATCGGCGGCATGTGGATCGCCAACCTCAGCTACTGGGGCTTCAACCAGTATATCATCCAGCGCGCGCTCGCCGCCAAGAACATCGCGGAAGCGCAAAAGGGCGTCGTCTTCGCCGCCTACCTGAAGCTCTTGATGCCGGTCATCGTGGTGGTCCCCGGCATCGCCGCGGTGATGCTCGCCCCCGGTCTCGAAAAGCCGGACCAGGCTTATCCGACCATGCTGCGCTACCTGCCGCCCGGCATCCTCGGCCTCGTATTCTCGGCGCTGATCGCGGCGATCATCGCGTCGACCGCATCCAAGATCAACTCGGTCGCCACCATCTTCACGCTCGACATCTACGCCAAGTTCCGCCGCGATCCCCATGCTCCCGTCCAGGAAGGCGACATCGCCGATCCGGCGGTGGACGAGCAGGCGCCGGTCCAGGCCAAGCGCGAGCGCGAGCTCGTTCTCGTTGGCCGCATCACCGCTTTTGTCGCGATCGCCATCGCCATCCTCACCGCCCGGCCTCTGCTCGGCGCTTCCGATCAGGCCTTCCAGTTCATCCAGGAATTCACCGGCTTCTTCACGCCCGGTATCGTCGTGATGTTCATGCTCGGCCTGTTCTGGCGGCGCGCAACCGAAGGCGGCGCAATCGCCGCGGCGGTATTTTCGGTGGTTCTTTCGTATGTCGGCCGCGCCTTCTGGCCCGAGCTGCCCTTCCTGGATCGGATGGCTCTCGTCTTCCTGGCCTCGCTTGCCCTGGCGGTGATCGTCTCGCTGGCCCGCCCCGCCAGGCAGGAGAAGAACCTCATCGTCACGCGCGACGTCAGCTTCGCGACGCCCGCTTCGTTCAACATGGCGAGCGTCGGCGTCATCCTGATCCTGATCGCGCTTTACGGCACCTACTGGTAACAGCCGGCCAGAGAGCCTTTACTGGTTGTTGGCGGCCCCGGTGTTGGTGTCCGCCATGCCGGACGCGGCGTCGGTAGCGCCATTGTCGGTCATGTCGGCGCCCGGTGCGCCCGTGGCTCCGAACGGATCCTCAGAAATGTGGTTGGCATTGTCGGCCGCGAGATTCTCGTTCCCACCGCCTCCGCACGCGGCAAGGCCCAGGCAGGCGGCTGCCGCCACTGCCTTCATGCTCAATGTTCTGCGCATAGCTTTTCTCCAGAAGCGCGATCGTCCTCGTCGGAAAACCTGCGCTCGAACCAAAGGTGCCATGACTTCTCCTGTTTCAACCCACCTCCGCCCCTGCCTCGCCAGCCAGATTAGCCATACTCTCGTCCGACCATAGCCTATCTGATACCTGGCGGAGAGGCGAATTGCTCCGGCCGATCAGCATAACGGATGAAGGGAAAGCCCGCTACCGACCTTCGCCGCGCGAAGGCGGCACGAGCGGCGTGCCCGCGGCGGCCGGGACCGGGAAGTCGGGCCGGCCGTCGGCGGTCCAGCCAAAGCGCTGGATGCGCGGGCTACGCTTGGGCGTGCACTTCTGGTCGGGGCCGGTATTGGCGTGGTAGACGATCCAGTTCTCCCGCCCGTCGGGCGAGGTGAAGAAGCCGTTGTGACCTGTCGCGTAGACGTTGTTCTCCGGTGACTTGGCGAGCACCGGGCGCGGCGACTTCGTCCAGGCGTGCGCGTCGATCGGGTCGCTGCCCGCGGGCGCGCTGAGCAGCCCCAGCGCATAATCGTCCGACCAGCAGGCGCTCGCCGAATAGGTGAGGAACAGGTCGCCGCGCGGCCCCAGCAGGAATTGGGGCCCTTCCACTATCTGTCGCCCGCCTTGACGCTCCCAAGGCAGGTCGGGACGTGTGAGCGTCACTTCCTCCCCGACGATCCTCCAGGGACTGGACATTCGCGCGATGCGGAGCACGCTGTCGGAGCCGACATAGGGCGAGTAGACGAAGTAGCGCCGCCCCTTGTAGGCGAAGGTGGTGCCATCGATGCCGGGCCGGGCAGTGTTGACGCGGCCGCGATCCACCCAGGTTCCCGACAGCGGGTCGGCGGACGCGTTCTCCAGCACGAACACGCCGCGATGGTCGTCGTCGTCCTGCCCGCTTGCCGAGGCGGAGTAGTATATGTACCACTTGCCCTCGATCCGGTGGAGTTCCGGAGCCCAAATCGACTGGGCATTGGGTCCGGTGGCGGGCGGGGTCCAGACGGTCACCTCCTCGGCCTCCGCGAGCTTCGACACGTCCCCCGTCGGCCGGATCGCGAGCCGGTTTCCGAGCGTGTGCATGTAATAATAGGTGTCGCCCTCGCGCGTGATCCAGGGGTCGGGTCCGGACGGCAGCAGCGGGTTCGTGAAACTGGCTCCGACGGGCGTTGCCGCACGCTGGGCCGCGCAGCCCGGAAGCGCCGTCGCCGCCAGCGCGAACGCGAACAGGACCCTCATTGCGCGAACAGCGGCGCGTGGATGCGCGCGAAGTCGGCCGGGGGGAGCTTGCTGACCTCGCGGTCGTAGGTGAGCAGGCCGTTGACCTCGCCTTCCACGTCGCTCGTCTGCGTGTAGACGGCCGCGCTCAGCCCCAGCTCGCGCTTCTGGCGGATCACCTCGTCATATTTGCCGACGTAACGGGCGCGATAATCCTCGCGATCCTTCGCGGTCTGATAGCCCCAGTTGCGCTTGTCGGAAAACCAGAGATGTCCCTCGATCGGCAAGCCGATGCCGCCGAACTCGCCCAGCACGATCGCGCGGTCGTGGTTGAGCCTCGGCGCGTTCGGCACCTCCTCATAGGTGTGGATGTCGAACAGGTCGGAGCCTGCGTCGCCCGTGTCGAGCCAGCCGCTAGCCTTGTTGACCAGACGGCTGGGGTCGAGGTCCTGGACCATGCGGCCGAGCCGCGTGGAGGCATATTGGCCCAAGCCCTCATTGTTGACGACCCAGACGACGATCGAGGGATGATGGCGCAGGTCGCTGATCATGCGCGTGAGCTCATATTCGCACGCCTCCGTTACGGCGCTCGGCATCACCGCCTCGGCTTGCGACGTCGGACGGACGAACTGATCGAGGCTGTCCACCTCCGCACCCGACGGCATGTCCTTCCAGATCAGGATGCCGAGCTTGTCGGCCTCGTGATAGTATTGCGCGGGCTCCACCTTGATGTGCTTGCGCAGCATGTTGAAGCCTGCTGAGTTGAGGTAGCGAAGCTCCCAGCGGATTGCCTCTTCGGAGGGCGGCGTCAGCAGGCTCTCGGGCCACCAGCCCTGGTCCAGCGTGCCGTTTTGGAAGAGCGGCTTGTTGTTGAGCAGGATCGCCGGCTGGCCTGCCACAGGGCCGGGCCCGATCGAGCTCTTGCGCATCGCGAAATAGCTCCGAACGCGGTCGCGCGGGGCCCCGATCCGCCCGACGCCGCGATACAGCGCTGCCTCCCGCTCGGTTAGAACCAGCGAGCCGCGGTCGGGCACGGCCGGCGCGTACATCGGATTTCGGACCGTCACCAACTCGACGTCCAGGTCGTAGAGGAAGGGATCGTCCGGCGACCAGAGCCGCGCGTTGGGGACCGGCAGCGTCGCGCGACGGTTGCCGCGCACCAGCATGCTCGACACGACGCGCCCGCCGGTTCGCGCCGTGATCCGGACCGCGTCCGTGTCCGCCGCGCTCCGGTTGAGCGCGACCTGGACCTTGAGCTGTCCTGCGTCGATATCGGGCGTGACTCGGACGTCCTCGATATGGAGCGCCGGCACTGGCTCCAGCCACACAGTCTGCCAGATGCCGCTGACCGGCGTGTACCAAATGCCCTCCGGCGTAAGCTGCTGCTTGCCGCGCGGCTGCGCACCGGCTGAGGTCGGGTCGGTGACCTGCACATCCAGCGCGTTCTCGCCGGGACGGAGATAGTCGGTGATGTCGAACTGGAATCGATCGGACCCGCCTTGGTGCGAGCCCACCAGCGCGCCATTGACGCTGACATGCGCCTCGTAATCGACCGCGCCGAAGTGCAGCAGCACGCGCTGCCCCGTCCAGGCCGGAGGTATCGTTAACGTGCGTCGGCACCAGATTCGGTCGCCAGGCGCGACCGGCCGCGCAACACCCGACAGGCGCGACTCGACGGGGAAGGGAACGAGGATGCGCCCGTCCGCCGCCGGGGGGCGGGGCGCGGCCTTGGGGCGAATCGCGTACTCCCACTCGCCGTTGAGGTTAAGCCACTGCTCGCGCTTCATCTGCGGTCGGGGATAGCTTCGCCAAGCGTTGGCGGGCGTCACCGCCTTCCCCCAACGGGTGATCTGGTTGCTGGTGTAGACGCGGCCAGGCTGGGCCTGCTGCGCCGCGGCGGGAGTCGCCAAGCCTACGATAAGCGCCAGCAGGGCGCGGACGAACTGGTGCATGCGGCTCTCCCAAGCGGCGGTGCGCTCGACGTATCGGCGGCGGCAAGCGTCGAGGGCGGGACCGGAGGTGTCAAGGTCTTTTGTCATACTTGAATACGGGGCGGACGATCAGCCGCGAGGTGCCGCTCGAGCAGCCGCCCTGCTTCAGCGAGGGTGCCTGGATGCACGAGCGGAACGGAACCTATTACCTGTCCTACAGCTCCCGCCATTACGATCGTTCCGACTATTCGGTTCGCTATGCCACCGCGCCGGCGGCGACTGGACCCTGGAAGTATCGCGGAAAGATCCTGGCCAGCGCGGGTGATTACAAGGGGCCCGGCCACCACAGCTTCTTCCGCGATCCGCGCACCGGACGGACGATGATCGCTTATTACCGCTGGGAAGGGCAGGCCGGCGACGGCCCCTACCGCACCCTTCGCTCAACTCCGCCGGAGCGACGAGGCGCAGGTCACGGCTGACGACCTGAAGGTGACTGCCCCTTACTGGGGCGGCGGCAAGGGCAAGTGGGCCCCCGCGCACCTTTCTCGAGCCCGAGCTACCTGCCGAGACGTGGAGCGCTGCCTGGGGGGAGCGAACCGGCGAGCTTTTCCTGAATGCACAGGCGTATCTTGGTAAGCGAGGTCTGACGGCCGCCTTGCGCTCAGGGGGTGTGGCGCAATGCTTATCGTCTTTGGAGCGTTGTGGTGGATGGCGAGTAGCGCGATCAGCACCGCCGACAGCGCGGCGGCGACGGCGCCCTTCTTGGCGAAGCCTTTTGTTGTCTTTGAGGTCCGACCGGATCCCCATCTCTGGGGGATATTGGGGATCTTGCCCCGGCCGAGATCCTGCAAGCCCGCCCATTCCGGCTGGTGGCTACTTCTTGGCCCTTATTGCTTCCGCGCGTTCTTCATATTCTTGCGCCATACGGAGGAGTGCTTGTCTTAATTTCTCAGCCGTTGCGGTCCTCGCCACGGTTCGGCAGCGCTCCGCCTGCTTAAGCAGATATTCTGGCTCATTCTCGTCCATTCGCACGTCGGATTGCCGATATTCAGCAGCAGGAACAACCTGTCGGTTTTACGTGTCCCGTTCCGAAACAAGCGCCGCGGCAATTGGGCGGCGCCGGGCCACAACGCGATCGTCCAGGATTGGCGCGGCGCGGATTGGATCCTCTACCATGCGGTCGACACGCAGCGGCCGCGTTCCAAACCGTCGGACGAGGTCAACACCCGGCGCGTCATGCTCCTCGACCGGATCG
>JAUJOJ010000016.1:0-62252 GCA_030447665.1 Allosphingosinicella sp.
CGGGGAGAGGGAGCGGAGCCCCTGAATGTCGATAGGCCCTAGTGCGCTTTTCCCGGCCGTTGCGCCATCTGGCGCACGCATTGGTGAAGTCCCTTCGCTGGTCGATTGCCCCCTGGCGGATTTGCCGAAGGAACGCTTAGCGGGTTCTGGCCCAAACCCGATTGAAGGCGCGTGCCCCGTTAGCGAGGGCGATGATCGCCGGACGCGCCGAGAGCTTGTACTCGCCAGGCAAGCGGCCTCTCGCTACGGCACCTCGATGACGGCGCTCAAAGTTCTGGAAACCGACTTGCGGCGGCTGGAGGAGGTTGGCCGGCGACGGGTTCTTACGACTCGCCGAGGCCAGGACTTCGCCTCCAACGACTATCTCGGGCTCGCCGGCTCCGACCGGCTTCGGCAGGCAATCTCAGACGCGCTCGATCGCGGCGTCCCGATCGGCTCGGGCGGCTCGCGCCTGCTCCGCGGCAATGCGGAAGAGCATGAGCAACTGGAGGAGGAGGCGGCGCGCTTCTTCGGCGCGCAAAGCGCGCTCTTTACGGGTGCCGGCTATGGAGCGAACCTTCTCATCTTCGCCACGCTTCCTCAGCGGGGGGATCTCGTCGTTCACGACGAGCTCGTCCACGCGAGCGCGCACGAGGGTATGCGTCTCGGCCGCGCCGAACGGACGGCGTTCGCGCATAACGATATCGGCGCCGCTGCCGATGCCGTCGCGAGCTGGCGCCGCCGCGGCGGACGGGGCACGCCATGGATTGCGGTGGAGAGCCTCTACAGCATGGATGGCGACCGGGCACCGCTCGCCGATCTCACGGCCCTGGCAGATCGCGAGGCCGCGATGCTCGTCATTGATGAAGCGCATGCGACGGGCGTGTTTGGACCTGAGGGCCGGGGGCTGGCGGCGGGGCTGGAAGGCCGCGACAATGTCGTGACGCTCAGGACTTGCGGCAAGGCACTCGGCTGCGAGGGCGCTCTCATCCTCGGTCCCGCCATTGTGCGCGACTTCCTCATCAACCGGGGACGCGGCTTCATCTTCTCGACAGCGCCCTCGCCGCTGATCGCCGCTGCGGTGGGGCAGGCGCTCCGCATCCTTCGCGAGGAGCCGGAACGGCGCGAGCGCCTCAGCACGCTCGTTCGCCATGCCGGTCGTGAACTCGGGCACCTCGGAATTGCCGCCACGGGCTCATCGATCCAGCCGGTCCTGATCGGCGACGACAGGCGGACAATGGAGGTCGCGTCAGCGCTCCAGGCCGCCGGCTTCGACGTGCGCGGCATCCGCCCGCCGACCGTGCCGGCGGGCACGTCGCGCCTGCGTCTTTCCATCACCCTTAACGTGGACCAGGCCGCGATTTCGGCGCTCGCAACTGCTCTACGGAAACTGCTTTGACCAGCACCATCATCGTGACGGGAACCGACACCGAGGTCGGCAAAACGGTGTTTGCCGCGGCGATCGCGAGTGTACTCGGCGCGCGCTACTGGAAACCGGTCCAGTCCGGGCTCGATGGCGGCGGGGACGCATCTGCCGTGGCCGCCCTTGGCGTGCGCGCCGACCGCATTCTGCCTGAAGCTTATCGGTTGACCACACCCTGCTCGCCGCATCTTTCGGCCGAGCTCGACGGGGTGGAGATCGACCCCGAACGCCTCGCTCTACCCTCCATACCGGGTGCCCTTGTCGTCGAGGGCGCAGGCGGAGCGCTCGTGCCCCTCACGCGCCGGCTCCTCTACGTCGAATTGTTCGCCCGTTGGGGGCAGCCGGTCGTTGTCGTTGCGCGAACCAGCCTCGGCACGATCAACCACAGCCTGCTCACCATTGAGGCGTTGCGCGCTCGGGCGGTGCCGATCCTGGGCGTTGCCTTCAACGGCGAGGCCAATGAGGACAGCGAGGCTGTGATCGCCAAGATCGGCCGGGTGAAGCGGCTCGGCCGCCTGCCCCACCTTGCCCAACTCACCCCCGAGACGCTCCGGGCGGCCTTCCTCGACGGCTTCAGGCTAGAGGATTTCAAGTGAGCCCGTCGCCCGTCTGGCACCCCTTCACGCAGCACGGTCTGCAGGAGCCAATCCCGCTCGTCACGCACGCCGAGGGCGCTTCCTTGTTCACCGCGGACGGTCGGCGCGTCGTTGACGCCATTTCGTCCTGGTGGGTGACCACGCACGGCCATGCACACCCGCGGCTCAGCCGTGCGATCGCCGAGCAGGCTGCCCGGCTCGACCAGATCATCTTCGCGGGTTGGACACACGAGCCGGCAGAGACGCTCGCGGCCGGATTGCGCGCGCTGATGCCGCCCGAGCTGACGCGGGTCTTCTTTTCCGATTCGGGATCGACGAGCGTAGAGGTCGCGCTCAAGATGGCGCTCGGCTACTGGCTGCATCGCGGCGAGCCCCGGCACCGCATCCTCGTGCTTGACCATGGCTATCACGGCGACACGATCGGGGCGATGTCGGTGGGCGCGCGCGGCGTTTTCAACCATGCCTACGAGCCGCTCCTATTCGACGTGGAAACGATCCCTTTCCCTGGCTCAGGCCGCGAACAGGAAGCGCTGGACGCGCTCGAGCGGGCCTGCCGTACCCGGGCTGCTGCCTTCCTGGTCGAGCCGCTGATCCTCGGCGCGGGCGGCATGCTGATCTACTCGCCCCAGACGCTTGCCGAGATGCGGCGCATCTGCTTGGCCTATGGCGTGCTCTTCATCGCCGATGAAGTGATGACCGCCTGGGGCCGCACCGGCACGCTTCTCGCCTGCGAGCAGGCTGGGGTCGTACCGGACATCCTCTGCCTGTCGAAAGGGCTTACGGGTGGGGCCATACCGCTTGCCGTGACCATGGCGACCGAACCCGTCTACCTCGCCCATTATGGGCAGGAACGATCGCGGATGTTCTTTCATTCGTCCAGCTACACCGCCAACCCGATCGCGTGCGCGGCCGCCAACGCGAACCTCGCCATTTGGCGCGAGGAGCCGGTCCTGGACCGCATCGCCGACCTGTCACGCCGGCAGGCGGAACGGATGTCAGCGCTGGCCGCGCATCCTGCGGTGACGAACCCGCGCCAATTGGGCACGATCGCTGCGCTCGAGATCGGCCGTCCCGGAGGTTATCTGTCCGACCTTGCTCCCCGGCTGCTCGCCTTCTTTCGAGAGCGCGACCTGCTCCTCCGACCGCTGGGAAACACTGTCTACGTGATGCCGCCCTATTGCATTTCGGACGCCGATTTGGACCGGATCTACCAAGCGATTGAGCACGCCTGCGAGCTGGTCTGACAATATAAATGGGGCGAACTCGAAGGGTCCGCTTCTCGGCTCCGACAAAGCGCGACGGAGGTCCGGCGTGGGGCGACAATGTTCCTGACGAGATCGGCCATTCGTCGCGGGTGAGCGAGTCTGTCCTCCGTCCGCCAAGGGTTCTGATGGAACAGTCCGAAAATGGCCGACAGCGCGCGTCTTATGCCCACCTGCCTTCGGCTTCAACTTAGCGGACACTGCCGCTGGATCTCTTTTGGAGCTCACGTCGAGTGAATGCGTCCGTTCACGCCTTCGGGGAAGACCCCCCCTGCAGCACACCGCGCGACGGATTGTTGTAGAGAATGTTCAGCACGTGATTGGGCGTCCGGCCGAAGGCGATGCCATTCTCGTTCGACGGCACGACGTTGGACATTTGCCTGAGCTGAACCACGGGCTGGTCAAGGTCCTGCGGGCGGTCGAGCCGGTCGCGCAGGGCGGACAGGGCAACCGACCGGGAGCGCGCCGGCTCGCCGATCTTGTAGATCACCGAGCGCACCGCACCCATGTGATAGCCTTCGGCCGCAAGGAGGCCGGCAGCGTGGCCCCGGTCAGTGACGCCGGCCGACGATCATCCTCAGGGGCCGTACTCCTCGGCGTGGACGGTGCCGCGCGCGACGAACGCCTTGTCTCCGGGTCCGAAGCGATGGATCATCGACCTGTCCACCTCGATCAGCTTGAACTCGCCCGCCAATATGTAGAGGCAGACGTCATAATCGTGCTGGTGCGGCTCGGTTCTTCCCGAGCTATAATCCTTGGCTGCCGCTTCGAAGCCGTCCCGGGCCATTTCCTCGATCATCTGATCTTCCGGAACTCCGGATTTGTCGGTTGTGACGACTGACATGCTATCCTCGCGAGCTTGAGAAGCGGCCCGCATGCGCCCCTGGCGGCGCATGCGCAAGCGCGCGGGGCCGGCGGTGATCGTCACGCATGGTCTCGCCCCTGCAGGGATCAGCTGTCGATATCGCGCTTGCGCGTTTCCGGCAGGAACAGCAGGCCGAGCACCACCGTCAGCGCCGCCACCACGATCGGGTACCAGAGGCCGTAGTAAATATCTCCGGTCGCCGCGACCATGGCGAAGGCGGTGGTGGGCAGGAAGCCGCCGAACCAGCCATTGCCGATATGATAGGGCAGCGACATGGAGGTGTAGCGGATGCGGGCGGGAAAGAGCTCGACAAGCAGCGCCGCGATCGGGCCGTAGACCATCGTGACGTAGAGGACGAGCACGAACAGGATCAGCACCACCAGCGGCCTGTCGATCTGTCTGGGATCGGCCTTGTCGGGGTAGCCGACCGCCTTGAGCGCCGCAGTCGCCCGGCCCTGGAAGGCTTTGATGGCATCCGCGCGGGCAGCGCCGGAGAGCGCGCGCGGATCGACGGAGGGGATGGTCGTGCCGCCGATGCGAAGCTGGGCGAGCGTGCCCGGCGGCGCCGTCACGTTGGTGTAGCTGATGCCGGCCTTGGCGAGGAAGGACTTGGCGATATCGCAGGAGCGCGCGTCGAACTTGTTCCTGCCGACCGGGTCGAACTGGACGGAGCAATCGTCCGGGTCCGCGACGATGCTCAGCGGGGCGCTGGCCTGGGCGGCGTAGAGCGCCGGATTGGCGGCCTTGGAAAGCGCGTGGAACAGCGGGAAGTAGGTTGTCGCGGCGAGGATGCAGCCGGCCATGATGATCGGCTTGCGCCCGATCTTGTCCGACAGCCATCCGAACAGGATGAAGAAGGGCGTGCCGATCGCCAGCGCGACGGCGATCATGACGTTGGTGGTGCCGCCGTCCACCTTCAGCATCTTTTCAAGGAAGAACAAAGCGTAGAATTGCCCGGTATACCAGACCACCGCCTGGCCCGCGACCGCGCCGAACAGGGCGATGATGACGAGCTTGAGGTTCGGCCACCTGGCGAACGCCTCGGTGAGCGGCGCTTTGGAAGTTGTCCCCTCCTCCTTCATCTTCCGGAAAACGGGGCTCTCGTTCAACTGCATGCGGATCCACATCGAAACGCCAAGCAGCACGATCGAGACGATGAAAGGGATCCTCCAGCCCCAGCTGGCAAAGGCCTCTTCGCCGAGGGCGTAGCGGACGCCGATCACCACCAGCAAGGCGGCGAACAGGCCGAGGGTCGCCGTCGTCTGGATGAAGCTCGTGTAGAGGCCGCGCTTGTGGTTCGGCGCATGTTCGGCGACGTAGGTCGCCGCGCCGCCATATTCGCCTCCCAGAGCCAGCCCCTGGAGCAGGCGGAGGAGGACGAGGATCACCGGCGCAGCCACCCCGATCGCCGCGTAGCTCGGCAGCAGCCCCACCAGGAAGGTGGACAGGCCCATGATGCCCATGGTGACGAGGAAGGTGTTCTTGCGGCCGACGAGATCGCCGATTCGCCCGAACAGGATCGCGCCGAACGGCCGCACCGCAAAGCCCGCTGCGAAGGCCGCCAGCGCGAAAATGAAGCCGGTCGTCTCGTTCACGCCCGAGAAGAACTGGGCCGAGATGATCGTCGCCAGCAGACCGTAAAGATAGAAATCATACCATTCGAACACAGTCCCCAGCGACGAGGCGGCGATGACGAGCCGCTCGCTTTGGGTCGCCTCGTGGTGCTTGGCCTGATCGCCGGTGTCGTAAGCCGCAGCCATTCGCGCATCCCTCTCGTTCGCGGGGCAGCCTCGCCGGTTCCGTAGGAAGACTCAAGCCGCGCCGGCGGAAACGCTATAAACACGCGCAGCATGGCCCCTGACGATCATCCGCCGCAGCCGCTGAAGCGCTCCTTCCCTCCGGTGGTGGACGAGGCGGTGCGCGTGCTCGTGCTCGGCAGCCTTCCGGGTGAGCGTTCGCTTGCCGCGACCCGCTATTACGCCCATCCGCAGAACCAGTTCTGGCGCCTGATCGGCGCGGTGATCGAGACAGACCTCGCCGCGCTCGATTATCCGCGCCGTCTCGAGACGCTGCTCCAGGCGGGGGTCGGCCTCTGGGACTCGGTGGGATCGGCGATCCGGCAAGGCAGCCTCGACGGCAATATTCGCGGGCATGAGGCGAACCCGCTCGCCGAGCTTGCGGCGCGCCTGCCGGAGCTCCGCGCTATCGGCTTCAACGGCGGCACCTCGGCCCGGATCGGGATGAAAGCACTAGGGGAGCAGTTCCGCCTCGCGCTCGTGCCCCTCCCCTCCAGCAGCCCGGCCTACACGCTCCCCTTCGAGCGGAAGCGCGAGGCCTGGCTGCGGCTACGCGACTACCTTTAGACCGACCGGGAGCCTAAAGCTGGTGCCATTGATTGGGCTTGATGCGGTGATCGCCCCACCGGAATCCGTCGCCGCCGCCCCACTGGCCATCGGCGAAGATCCGCACCGCCACCAGGCTGCCATAGCCGCCGCCGGCCTGGCGCGCGTTGATCCACCAGCCGGCGCTGGCGTCCCACAGCTTCACCTCATCATCGCCGACCAGCAGCGCATTGCCTTCGTGATAGATGGCGTCGTCCGTCAGCCAATGATCGGAAACCTCCTCGTCGCCCCACTTCTTGCGCCACTGCACCGTCGCGTCGGCGCTGTACTTCTGAACGAATTGGGCACGGAAGGCGGTAACTCCGCGCGCGGCGAACGCCTCGTGCGCGAGTGCGGCATGAGCGCCGCAATCGATCACGTCCCGCTCGACCACGTCGCACCAGTGCATCGGCCAGGACGATGGGCCCCACTCGTATTTCTGCCGCAGCCAGCGCGGCCCGGTCTTGAGATCGCCGCCGTTCAATTGCGCGAAATCGTTGGCGATGATCCACTCCCGCGCCACCTCGCAGCACGCCGCTTCATGATGGGAAAAGCAGCTGTACGGGAAATGCTGCCAGCGCTCGCTGGCGAGCGGAAGGCTATCCTCCCGCTCGAGAAGGTCGAGGCGAAGCTCAGCCGCGGCCAAATACATAGGACATGCTCCTGTCATAACCGCCGGCATCGCAGAAAATCAGAAGGTCGCCGGCTTTGGATCCTTCGGGTAGCTGGACGTTGGCCGCGACGATGTCGTGCTCCATGCAGAGCCGGCCCATGAGGTTTGTCTTGCCCCGCCCGATCGGCTGAAGCTCGCCCGTCTCGCTGCACTTGCGCAGCATCCGGTGCGGATAGAAGAAGTACATTGGAAGCTCGGCGATCGAGGCATCCACCACGGCTTCGATGCTGTCGTCCTCATGCTCCTGGATTTCGAGGATGCGCATGGCGAGCGCCATTGACGGCTGGGCCATCGCCTTGCCGGGCTCGGAGACGATCTGGCGGACGCCCGGGAGCATCGCCTTTACAGTCCCGACCGCCTTGGCGAATTTGCTCTCGTCGTCCGAATGCCAGTCGTCCGGGAACCAGCCGCCGCCCATGTCGAGCACCTCGATCGTGCGTCCGGTCAGTTTCTCGATCGATCGGCACCATTTCAGCATCGATTCGAACAGGTGCCACCATTGCGAGACGCCGATCCGGTCGCTTGCCATGTGGAAATGCACGCCGAAGGCGGTGTCGGCGGGAAGACGCTTCACCGCCTCGACCAGCTTCCGGAACGTGCCGGGGCTGTCGAGCGGGATTCCGAAGCGGGAGACGACATTGGGCGTGCGGATGCGGATGCCGACGTGGCGTGAAGACATCTCGCCGGCTTCCATCGCCGTCAGCGTGCGTTCGAGGTCCGCGATGCTGTCGCAGAAAAAGGCGTGCATCCGCTCCTTCGGCATCAGCCCCTCCGGCCACCATTTGGCGGGCCCGTTGAGGATCACCTGATCGGGACGGAAGCCGACCTCCAGCGCCTTTTGCACTTCCAACAGGCTGATGCATTCGGCGTAAAAGCCGTTGTCGAGCGCGAGCTTGATGAGGCGTTCGTCCGGATTGGTCTTGATCGAATAGCCGCTCACCACCTGCACCTCGTTGGTGCTGAGTCGATGCGCCCGGTCGGCGGCCCGCTTGAACAGGCCCGACGCGGTCTGATCCATGAACAGGAATTGCGGCGTCTGGACCCTGGCGAAGTCGTAGCTGTCGATATCCGCCACGAACGAATCCGGGATGGCGGGCAAGCCGTCCGGTCCGTCTTCCTCGACCACGACTTCCAAGAGGTCCGGATTGGCCTTGTGGAGCTTCTTGGCAAGCGAGGTGAGACCCGAAGGATGCTTCATCGAATGGCCGATCGCGCCCGCGAAAGGCTCCGGCAGCGGCGGCAGCGGATAATCGCCGCGCACCGGCACTTCGAGCACGACGCGCGTGAACTCCTGTCCATGCGCCACCGACGGCTTGGGCATTGCCCCGGTCGCGCCCTGCACGAGCAGGGCCGGGAGATTGTGGCCGGCGATCGTCGCCCCGTGCACCCAGGCCGGGAAACGCGGGTTCATCTCGAGCAGCCAGAGCTGATTCGAGGCATCGCGCACCATTTCGAGCTCGCCGCCGCCGGTCCATGCAAGCTCCTTCACCATGCGGCGAAGCGGGGCCATGAATTCCTCCGGCACTTCGGAAATGTCGCCGGCCCAGGTCTTCCCTTCCGGCGTGATCTCGCGCTTGCGCATGCTCACCGCGCCGAGCAGCTCGCCCTTGTAAGCGGCGAGCATCACCGATTCCTCATAGCCGCTGACATGGGACTGGAGGAAAAGCCGCTCGGTCGACCAGACCTTGGTCAGCGCATTGCGCGCCGCCGCGAACGAGTCCCAGGTCGGCGTCCGCGCCGCATCATAATAGGGCCCTTTGAGCCACACCCGCCAATTATGCTCGCGGCAGAAGGCGTGCAGATCCCAATCGCTGTGCTCGGTCGAGATATAGGGCGGAATTTTGACCGGAAGACCGCTTGCCGCCTCGACCGTCGGCTTGGTGATCCGCTTCAGCGCAGCCAAAGGCGGCGCGAGCAGATTGCGGTGCCCGTTCGGGAAAAGATCGGCAAGCCACATCGCTTCGAGGTCGCTGCCGGAAATCCACAGACCGCCTTCATCCAGCGCCTGCCTGACCCGCTCACCATAACTTTCCAGGTCGAGCTCGTCCCAGGGACGCTGGATCCAGAGATCGTCCAGATCGTCCCAGTGGATACCGGAAACGCGGTTGGAATATTCCACTCCAACGAGGGTTGCGTTCGGAAAGGCCTGCCTCAGTGAGCGGACAATCCCGACGCCTGGCTGCGGATTGCCACCACAATAAAGCCCGCTCACATATACTTTCATGATACTCCATGCATAGCTGAAACACCGCCCGAAAGAGCGCTGGGAAATAGGATTTACATGACGCAAGGTTGATGCGCGGCGAGGGAGGCCGCTTTTATACGGAAGCTGGCCCGGGACATTAACAGAAATCAGGATTGATCGATTAAATTTATTATTGCCGATAACGGCGGACGGCGGCGAGGGTTCCGGAGGCGGGATTTTGGCTGAAATCCGCGACCCAAAAGGGGGCGACCGGTTGAAATAGCAGATCGAACCCGCGACAAAGGGAGGAATGATCGAACGCCGGCAATACCCAAGCTACAAGGATCTCGATCCGTTCATCGACGTCGCCTGGCTGAAGTCGCTCGACGGGTACCTCCGCGAGCGGATCGAGCGACGCCTCGCCGTTGCGCACGATCTTGCCTTCTATACCGGCCCGTTCCTGCTCGACGAGAAGGCGCCCTATCTGCCGGGATCGCGCCTCGTCTATCTCGCCACCTCTGCGCGTGAAGAGAATTACTACGATCTCGACCGCACCGATCTTTGGAGTCCAAGCGACGAGGCTGACGAGTTCTCCGAGCTGATGGCCTTCATCGCCACTCTCCCATTCCGGGAAACCGGGCGGATGATCATCATGTACGACAGCAGCGGGCGCGCCGTGACCGCCCATCGCGACCATGACAGCGCCGAGCTCTGCCATGAATTCATCTGGTTCCGGACCAACTTCAACAAGCCCTTCTACATGCTGGACCCGGAGACCGGCGAGAAGCTCCATGTGGGCTCGCATTCCGCCTGGTTCGACACGGTGAACCAGTATCACGGTGCGGATGCGAGCGGCGGCCTGTCCTTCAGCATCCGCGTCGACGGCATCTTCACCGACGAATTCCGCAGCCGCATTCCCTTCCCGAAGGAGAATCGCTCCGCTGCTCCGGCCTTATGGGCAGCCGCGGACTAGGATCCGGAGCCTAGTCCTGCACGGTTTCTGCACCGTTTCAGCGCCGCTACTTGAAGTCGCGCCCATCATCGATCGAAGCCGGCCGGCCATAGCCTTCCCGCCACAATGCGGAGAGCGACATGGAAGCGGCACTTCCCCTCAATCCACCCCGATCCGCGCGGCGGCGCTTCAGCTTCCTGGTGAAGCTGCCGGCGGCGGCGGCCCTGATCGCCCTCGCCGATCGTCTTTTCTATCTCGCCGACGATGTCCGGGCGACGCTCGGCATCTTCGCTCTGGCGCTCATCCTCTCCGCCGTCGCGCTGCGGGTCGACATCCGGCGCCGAAGGGATGCGCTGGTCTCGGCCGGCGCGGCGGCCTTGTTCGCAGGCTTCATGATCGATGACCCGGGGCCGCTTTCCCTCACCTTGTGCTGGACCGCGCTGAGCCTTGCGGCGCTTCTCCCCCGAACCACTGGTTTCGCGAGCGGGTGGCACTGGATATTGCGACTTCCGGCTAATGTCATCGTCCTCGCGGCCGGGCCGCTCCGGGATCTCCGGCGCCTGCGCAGGAGCGGGAGCCGGCTGGGCCCCGCCTTGTCCCAAGCCTCCCGCTGTTCGCCGTGCCGGTGATTGGCAGCATCGTCTTCTGCTGTTCGCCATGGCCAACCCCTTGATCGGCGAGGCGCTCGGCAGCCTCGACCTTTCGGGCGTCTCTCCCCTGCGGTTTCTGTTCTGGCTCGCGATTCTGATGCCGGTCTGGGCGATCCTGCGGCCGCGGCTCGCTTTCGCCCGCATGAGCAGGCCGAGTGAAAGGGCCTTGTCTCCGCTTCCCGGCGTGAGCACCGCCTCGATCACGCTCTCGCTCCCCGCCTTCAACGCAGTCGGATCAGGCACGTCGCCGGCGGACATCGCGGTCCGCACCTTACCATCCGCATCGACATTCCCGCGGACGCGCCTGATGTGGCCGCGCCGCCGAGCTGATCGAGGCGGTGATCGAGACGATCGTCGAGAATAGTGACCAGGCGGGCGCTTCGGAGGTGTCGATGAGGGCCGGCCGCAAGGGGACGAGCATGGTCCTTCTCGTCTCGGACGACGGGAACGGCATTTCGCCGGGAGACCATGAGCGGATCTTCGAGCCCTTCCACACCAGCCGCCGCAGCGAAGGCGGCTCAGGGCTCGGCCTTTCCATCGCCCGCTCGCTGCTGAACTCGGTCGGCGGCAGCATAACGAGCCTGCCGAGCGAGCGCGGCGCGCTGTTCGAACTCAGCCTTCCCGTCGCAGCCCCGGTCGTGCACTAATCGCAGAAAATGAGGGAAGAATGTCCGACGAGATCCTTGTAACGAGATCGGGAGCGATCCTCGAAATTCGGCTCAACCGGCCGGACAAGAAGAATGCGATCACCGTCGCCATGTATGCCGCCCTGGCCGATGCGTTCGAGCAAGCGAGCGTCGATCCCGCCATCCGAGCCGTGACGATCGCGGGAAACGGAGGCCTCTTCACCGCGGGCAACGACCTTAAAGATTTCCAGCAGTCGCGCGAAGGAGGGCCGGACATGCCGGTCTTCCGTTTCCTGCGGGCGATCGCCTCCTGCCCCAAGATCGTGATTGGCGGAGTCGTCGGACAGGCGATCGGCATCGGCACGACCATGCTGCTCCACTGCGATCTGGTGCTGGCGGCTCCAAGCGCCCGCTTCTCGCTTCCCTTCGTCGATCTCGCCTTGGTGCCGGAAGCGGCAAGCTCGCTGCTCCTCCCACGCCTGATCGGGCGTCAGCGCGCCGCCAGGCACCTCATTCTGGCCGAGCCCTTCGATGCGGAGACGGCGGTTCGGTATGGCCTGGTCACGGAAATCTGCGACGAGGATCAGCTCGACCTGCGCCTCGAAAACACGGCCCGCCGCATCGCTGCCAAGCCGCCCGAGGCGGTGATGCTCACCAAGCGCCTGCTCACCTCCACCGAAGCCTCGATCCCGGAGCGAATGGCCGAGGAGGGCCGCCTGTTCGAAGAGCGCCTCCGCTCCGCCGAAGCCGCGGAGGCCTTCGCCGCCTTCTTCGAAAAACGCCCGCCCAACTTCAGCTGAGGAAGGAGCGCGGCCATTTACCCGCCGGCCAGCCCGTCGAGGATCGGACAGTCCGGCCGCCCGTCGCCCGCGCAGGCGTGGATCAGGTGGTGGAGGGTTTTCTCCATCGCCTGGAGCTCGGCAATCTTCGCGCGGACGTCCTCGATGTGACGCTCTGCCGCGCCCCGGACTTCGGCGCTCGACCGGGCGGGATCCTTGTACAGCTCGAGCAGGTGCCGGCACTCCTCGACCGTGAACCCAAGCCCCCGCGCGCGCGCGACGAAGCGCAGGTTGTGCACGTCCTTTTCGTCATAATCTCGAAAGCCGTTGTCGCGGCGCGCCGAGCTGACGAGGCCGATATCCTCATAATAGCGGATCGTCTTGGTCGGGAGGCCGGAACGCCGCGCCGCTTCGCCGATATTCATCCTATCTCTCCAGCTTGACCGTCCTGAGCCGCAATGCGTTGGCGATCACCGACACCGAGGACAGGCTCATCGCCAGCGCGGCGATCATCGGGCTGAGCAGCAGCCCGGTGAACGGATAGAGCAGGCCCGCCGCGATCGGAACGCCGATCGCGTTATAGCCGAAGGCGAAAAGCAGGTTCTGTCGGATGTTCGCGGTCACCGCGCGGGAAAGGCGGCGGGCTCGCACCAGGCCCAAGAGGTCGCCGCGGACGAGCGTCACGCCCGCACTCTCCACCGCGACGTCGGCGCCCGTTCCCATCGCGACGCCGATGTCCGCACTGGCAAGCGCCGGCGCGTCGTTGACGCCGTCGCCGGCCATGGCGACCACCCGCCCCTCCTCTTTCAGGCGGGCGACGACGGCGGCCTTGCCTTCCGGAAGCACGTCCGCGATCACCTCGTCGATCCCAAGCCTGGCGCCGATCGCTTCGGCCGTGCGGCGGCTGTCGCCGGTGAGCATGATGAGCCGCAATCCTTCCCGGTGAAGCGCGTGGATGGCGGCAGGCGTGGTCGGCTTCACCCGGTCCGCGACTGCAAGCGCCGCGGCGGCGCGGCCGTCGACGCTGAGGAACATCAAGGTCGCGCCTTCGTCGCGCTTCGCAGCCGCGCTCTGCTCGAGAGCGCGGATCTCCGCGCCCTCCAGCACCATCATCGCTTCATTTCCGACGGCGATCCTGCGCCCGCCGACCGACCCGGCAATTCCTTTGCCGCTCATCGACGCGAAGCTCTCGACGGCAAGAGGCGTGAGGGCGCGCTCCTCCGCCGCCGTAACGACGGCGTGGGCCAGCGGGTGTGCGCTGCTTGCCTCCAGCGAGGCGGCGAGCTGAAGCGCCTCGTCCTCGCCGAAGTCAGGAGCAGTCTCGATCGCCACCAGGGCAGGCTTGCCTTCGGTGAGGGTCCCGGTCTTGTCGAGGACGAGGGTGTCGACGCCCGCGAACCGCTCCAGCGCCTCGGCATTCTTGATGAGGATTCCATTCTGCGCGCCCTTCCCCACCCCAACCATGATCGACATCGGCGTCGCGAGCCCGAGCGCGCAGGGGCAGGCGATGATCAGCACCGACACCGCCGTCACCAGCGCGAACGGCACGCTTGGAGCGGGCGCGGTGAAGGACCAGATCGCGAATGCGAGCACCGCCACCAGCAACACGGCGGGCACGAACCAGGCCGACACCTGATCGACCTTGCGCTGGACCGGCGCCTGGCTGCGCTGTGCCTCGGCAACCAGCTGGACGATCCGGGCCAGCATGGTCTCCGGGCCCACGCGCTGCGCCTCCATGACGAAGCTGCCCTCGCCGTTGATCGCCCCGCCGGTGACGGGATCGCTTGGCCCCTTCGAGACGGGCAGCGGCTCCCCGGTGAGCATCGATTCATCGACCGAAGAGCTACCCTCGATCACCTGACCATCCACCGGAACCGCCTCGCCCGGCTTCACGCGAAGGCGATCGCCGCTGCGGACGAGATCGAGCGGAACCGTCCGCTCCTTGCCATGCTCGACGAGGTGCGCGGTCTTGGGCGCGAGGTCGAGCAGAGCGCGAATGGCCGAGCCGGTGCGCTCCCGGGCGCGCAGCTCCAGCACTTGTCCCAAAAGCACCAGCGTGACGATTACCGCCGCCGCCTCGAAATAAAGGCCGACCCCGCCGTGCATGCTGCGGAAGGATGGCGGGAAGATCTGCGGGGCGACAGCGCCCACCACCGAATAGGTCCAGGCAACGCCCGTGCCGATCGCGATCAGGGTGAACATGTTGAGGGAGCGATTGCGGATGCTCTGCCAGCCGCGAACGAAGAAGGGCCAGCCGCCCCACAGCACCACCGGGGTCGCCAGCACGAGCTCGATCCAATCGAGCGTGCGCCCGCCCACCATCTCCACGCTAGCCGGCCAGAAATGCCGCAGCATCACCAACCCGAAGAGCGGCGCGGTCAGGATAGCCGAGCGGGTGAAGCGCCGGCGCATGTCGAGATATTCTTCGGACGGCTCGTCGCTGAGCGTGAAGTTCCTGGGCTCCAGCGCCATGCCGCAGATCGGGCAGGTGCCGGGGCCGATCTGCTCCACCTCCGGATGCATGGGGCATGTGTAGACCGCGTCCTTCGAGCCCGCTTGTGCGGCACGCGGCGCATGATCATCGGGGTGGACAAAGAGTTCAGGCCGGGCGGCGAAGTGCTCGCGGCACTTGGCCGAACAGAAGTGATAGTCCTCCCCCTCATGGCCGGCGTAATGCGGCGTCGTCGCGGGGTCGACGCTCATTCCGCAGACGGGATCAACCGCTTTGGCGGGTGGGGCGGAGTGCGCATGGCAGCTGCTGTGAGTCGGTTGCATGCAGGGCGATATGGATGTTCCAGTGACTGGAAGGTCAAGCCCCTCATTGCGGAACGGCCCCGCCTCGCCTATTTCTCAGCCATGCGCTTCATGCGGCTTTTTCAGATCCTGGCGCTTTTCGCCCTGCTGCTCGCACCCGCGGGCATGCTCGGCAGCCATGCGGCTATGGCGATGCCGCATGGGGCAGCAGCCGGCACGACGGATCATTGCGCGGATCGGCAGGCCCCCGCCCAAGAGGATCGCCAGGCGACGCTCGACTGTGCGATCGCCTGCACCGCCATGCCGGCCGCCGAACCGCTGGTCGCGTGCGAGCAGATGGCGGCGTCCCCGGCACTCCTCATGGGCCCCACGCCTGTTTTCGATGGATCGGCTCCCGAATTGGCCACCCCTCCTCCGCGTCTCTCCTGACGATTTGACGCCCCATTCAGATCAACGGAGACACAATATGAAGACTCTCATCGCAGCCATCGCGCTGGCCATTGCCCTCCCCGCCGCCGCCAATGCGCAGAACGCGCAAGCCGGCGATCACCATGCCCAGCATCAGGGGATGGACCATGGCAAGGAGCATAAGGACTGCTGCAAGCACAAGAATGCCGACGGCAGCGCCATGGACTGCTGCAAGGAAAAAGGGCAAGAAGATGGCCTGCTGCGACAAGCATGACCAGAAGGGTCATGATGCGCATGCCGGGCATGCCATGAAGCACTAGAGCACTTCCCGAAGTGGGAACCGGTTTTTCGGCCGGGAATGATCAGGTACGGATTGCCCCCGGCAATCCGTAGCCATGCCGGGGGGCATGGCGACCTGATCATCTCCAGACATAGATCTGGAGCCTTTCTGATCCGACAAGGCGGTTCCGCCTTGTCGGGAAAGGCTCTAAGAGCCTGGAGGCGGTGCCTCCGAGCGCCGCCTCCCTTCGCTTCATTGCAGATGATGGAGGGCCTTGACCTTCCACTTACTGGAACTTCCATATGGGAATGCGGGGCCGCGTTTGTTTGCCGCGGCGGCCCGTACAGGAAAGCTTTGATCATGAACGATTCTTTCTCGCTGGAGCGCCGCGCGCTTCGCGCCGCCGCACTTGGCGGCGTCGGCCTCGGGCTCGGCGGCCTGTTTCCCGCCTGGGCGCAGAGCGGCACAACCGGTCTTAGTCCCAATCTGCCGACGCTGACTGGCGAGGACATCAGCCTCAAGGTCGGCCACAGCCCCTTCACCGTCGGCGGGCGCACCGGGCACGCGATCACCCTCAACGGCGTGTTGCCGGCGCCGCTGATCCGCCTTCGCGAAGGGCAGAATTTTCGCCTGACCGTCCAGAACGAGCTCGACGAGGACACGTCGATCCATTGGCACGGCCTGCTCGTCCCCTTCCAGATGGACGGCGTTCCCGGCGTCAGCTTCCCCGGCATTCCGGCGCGGGGGAGCTTCACCTACGAATTCCCGATCGTGCAGTCGGGCACCTATTGGTATCACAGCCATTCCGGGCTGCAGGAGCAAATGGGCCATTACGGCCCGATGATCATCGATCCCAAGGGCGCCGACCCGGTCGCCTATGACCGCGAGCACGTCATCGTGCTCAGCGACTGGAGCTTCTTCCACCCCCACGAGGTCTTCTCGAAGCTGAAGCAGGAAGGCGGCTTCTTCAACCGGCAGAAGCAGACCCTGTTCGGCCGCCGCGAGGACGAGATGACGCAGGAGGAGCGGATGATGTTCGCCCGCATGCGAATGGATCCAACCGACATCGCCGACGTCACCGAGGCAGCCTACACGTTCCTGGTCAACGGCCACGGCCCGCAGGAGAATTGGACCGGCCTCTTCCGTCCCGGCGAGCGCGTGCGCCTGCGCATCATCAACGCCGCGGCGCAGACCATCTTCAACGTCCGCATCCCGGGCCTGCCGATGACGGTGGTCGCTTCGGACGGTCAATATGTGCGGGCGGTGCAAGTCGACGAATTCCAGATCGGCAATGCCGAGACTTACGACGTCATCGTTCAGCCCAGCGACGACCGCGCCTTCACCTTCGTCGCGGAAACGATCGACCGCTCCGGCATGGGCCGGGCGACGCTCGCGCCGCGCATGGGGATGATCGCGCCCGTCCCGCCGCTCCGCAAACGCCCAACGCTCGGCATGAAAGACATGGGCATGGGCGCAATGGACCATGGAGCGATGAACCATGGCGCAACAGGGGACGGCGGCATGGATCACGGGGCCATGGGGCACGGCTCGGCCGCGCCGGCAGCCGCGCCCGCCATGGATCATTCGAACATGGACATGCGCGACACATCGAAGGTGACGTTTCCGGTCGGAGTGGGCGTCGACATGATCGCGCCCAACCCCGTCGACCGCACCGGCGATCCCGGCATCGGCCTCGATGATGTCGGTCACAAGGTGCTCACCTACCGCGACCTCGTCTCATTGACGCCGAACCCCGACAAGCGCGCGCCGACGCGGGCGATCGAGATCCACCTCACCGGCAACATGGAACGCTTCATGTGGTCGATCGATGGCCAGAAGCTCAGCGAGAATCCGGAGCCGATCCGCTTCGAGCTCAATGAGCGGGTACGGGTGACCATGGTCAACGACACGATGATGACCCACCCGATGCACATTCACGGCCACTTCTTCGAGGTCGTGAACGGCCATTCCGGCAATCACCCCGTCAAGCACACCGTGATGGTGCTTCCGGGTGGCAAAGTAAGCTTCGACATGACCGCCGACGCGCCGGGCGACTGGGCGTTCCACTGCCACCTTCTCTACCACATGCATGCCGGCATGATGCGGATCGTGAAGGTTCGGCCGCTTGAAGGAGAAGCGGCATGAAGCGCCTCTTGATCGCGCTCCTGGCGACCGCGGTCGCGACGCCGGCCCTCGCTCAGCACCACGGGCACCATATGCCGGGGCATTCCATGCCGATGCCAAAGGCGAAGCCGACGCCGAAGCCGAAGCCGAAGCCGCCCGCCGCGGCGCCGAAGCCGGCAGCGAAGAAGCCCGCTGCAAAAGCCAAGGCGGCAGCGCGTCCCGCGGCGAAGGCCAAGCCGAAGGCTGCCGCAAAGAAAGCTCCGGCCAAGCCGGTGAGGAAGCCGGCTGCGAAGGCGGCTCCGAAGCCCGCCGCTCCGGCCAGGGACCCGCATGCCGGACACGACATGGCGACGCCCTCCCGGCCGACGGCCGATCCCCACGCCGGCCACACCATGCCGCAAGGCACCGCCTCTTCGGCGCAGGAAGCGCAGCAGGCGGATCCGCATGCGGGGCACGATATGGGTGCCGCGCCCGCCCCGCAGGCGGACCCCCATGCCGGCCATCAGATGCCGATGGCGGATGCCCCCGCACCGCCGGTGGCGCCCCCGCCCGCCGGCGCCTTCAGCGGGCCCGAGCATGCGGCGGATACCGTCTTCGGATCCGGGCAAATGGCTCCTGCGCGCGAGGAGATGCGCAACGAGCATGGCGGAATGACCACCTACAAGCTCCTCGTCGACCAGCTCGAGGTGGGGATCCGAAACGGGCGCGACGGCTATCGCTGGGATGCTCAAGGATGGATCGGCGGCGACATCGACAAGCTGTGGCTGAAGACGGAGGGCGAAGGCGCCTTCGGGGAGGCGGTGGAAGAGGCCGAGGTCCAGGCGCTGTGGAGCCACGCCATCGATCCCTGGTTCGATCTGCAGGCCGGCATCCGCCACGATCTTCGCCCCGATCCGGAACGCACGCATTTCGTGCTCGGTGTGCAGGGCCTCGCTCCCTATTGGTTCGAGGTGGATGCTGCGGCCTTCCTCTCGACCAAGGGCGACGTCACCGCGCGGGTCGAAGCGGAATATGATCTCAGGCTCACGCAGAAGCTGATCCTGCAGCCGCGGATCGAGTTCGACCTTGCCGCCCAGGACGTGCCGGAACTCGGCATCGGCTCGGGCCTTTCCGCGGGCGAACTCGGCGCGCGGCTGCGCTACGAAATTCGGCCGGAATTCGCGCCCTATGTCGGCATCGAATATGAGCGGGCGTTCGGCGGCACAGCGGACTCTCGCCGCGCGAGCGGCGAGAAAGCAGGTGGCTGGAATCTTCTCTTGGGAATTAGGACATGGTTCTGATCCGCTTCCTGCTCCTGTTGCTGCTCGCAGCCAGCGCCTTTGCTCCCGCGGCGGCCCACAAGGACCACCAGAAGAAGATGGCCGAGGCGGCGGCAGCAGCAAAAGCCGAGGAAGAAGCCGCTCGACCACCCGCTGATGCAGCCGTGGCCCATCCCATGTCGCCCGCCGTGCATGAAGCGATCAAGGAGGATGTTGCCAAGCTGGAAGCGGAAGCCGCCCTTCCCGTCCATCAGCGGCTTCTGGACTGGCTGGGCCGGACACACCCCTTCGCGGTGCATTTCCCGCTGGCCTTGTTCCCGGTCAGCTGGCTGGCGCTTATTCTGGCAAGGCGGCGCGGCGGCGCAACCGACGTGATCAGGGCCTTGATCATCGTTGCTGGTGCATCGGCCGCCGGCGCCGCTTTGCTGGGCTGGTTCAATGCCGGGCTGGTAATGGTCGACAAGGACCCGCTCCTGCTCTGGCACCGTTGGCTCGGCACCGTGATCGCGTTGGTGGGCAGCGTCCTTGCGGTCTGGGCCTGGCGCCGTCCGTCAGCCGCTAATGGCCGCGCGATGGTCCTGCTTCTCGGCACCCTGAGCCTTGCCTTGTTGGTCCAGGGCTGGTTCGGCGGCGCGCTCATTCACGGCATCGATCACCTGAACTGGTAATGTGCCCGCCGCTGATGGACGATCCCAGCCGGCCATAGCGTCCACCAGATGATCGGCGAACGCCTTGACCCGAGGAGTCATGTCTTTCCTCGACGGGAACACCACGTAGAGCGCCGAAGGGTCTCCGCACCAGGCGTCCAGCACGCGTTCCAGGCGGCCGGCGGCGACTTCATGACGAACGAGAATGTCCGGGATCGCGGCCACGCCGATCCCGCGACGACGAGCCGCCGGAGGAAGGCGAAATTGTCGGTCGCGATCCGCGGCTCATGTCCCTGCAGGAGCTCAGCGCCCCGAAGCACCCTGCTCTGCGAGGGCGAGACGAACACGAGGAGATCGTGCCGCCCCAGCTCTGCGAGGCTTCCGGGCCTGCCGCATCGCTCGATATAATCCGGGCTGGCATAAAGGCCGAAACCGATCTCGCCGACCTTGCGGACGATGAGTCCGGCGCCGCCCGGATCGCCGCCGCGCAGCGCAAGGTCGACATTTTCAGCGACCAGATCGAGCGGCCGGTTGGTCAGCATGATCTCGAAGCGGACGCATGGATGCTTCTGGAGAAAGGAAGCGAGCGCCGAGGTGATCGCGTCGCGCGGAAATTCGAGCGGCGCGGTGAAGCAGATCTTTCCGGAAAGAACGCCCTTCTCCGAAGTGCTTGCCGCTTCGGCATTGACCAGGCTGTCGATCGCGCCGGCTACGGCTTCGAAATAAGCGTTCCCCTCGTCCGTCAGCGCCAGTTGCCGGGTGGACCGCTTGAAGAGCTGCGCGCCCAACCGTTGCTCCAGCGACTGGACCCTTGCGCTGACCGTGGACTTGGGCAGCCCAAGCCGTCGAGCAGCCGCGGCAAATCCTCCTGCTCGCGCCACTTCGACGAACACCCGCGTCTGGTTGAGGTCCATCATCGTCCAATCAGCTGAACATGCCGTCCTGTTCGTGCAGAATACCGAGCCGATGGCGGCTGCGCTAGACGAGCGTGATGCCTGCCGATCGAAACGGCGGCGGTGGGCGGGCTCGTGCTTGCTCAACTGCGCTCTGTCTTAACGAAGAGACTCAAGCGATTGCATCGCTTCGGCGTGAGCGCCTGGAGAGCCGATATTCCTGGAGCAGGCGTGCGGCCAGCGCGTCGGCCGCTTCATCGTCCAGATCGCGGACTGCGGGAGCGCTGAAAAGCGAAGCCCCCGCCGTATCCACCTCCACCGTGGCAAGGCCGAACCTGCGCTGCAGCAGGGACCGCTTCTGACACTGATCGTCTGCATTCTGTCGAACGGAACGATCCAGAGCCGCGGGCGGAAGACGCCCTCACGAATGTAGATGGCGCGATCGGCCAGGGCGTAGAGATGCCGCCGCCACTGCAGCACGATTGCCCCGGCGATCCCGAGGAGCGGGACGAGCGAGAGCAGCGCCAGGGGCCAGAAGATCGAAGCGACCGCCGCGGCCAGGAGGAGCGGGACCAGATTGGATAGATAGCGCCTGACGATCGTCATCCGCGAGACCCGCACATAAGCCTCGCGGGGCGGCAGATCGCGGATTCCTGTTTCCGCCGAGGATCGGCAGGATCTCCTCCATGCGGGCGAAGGGCGCCGCATCCTGATGGCCGCTTTGCTGCGCGTCCGCGTTCAGCGTCTGGAGATCGAGCGAGTACCAGCCGAGCCGCTGTCGGATCCAACCCGTCTCCACCAGGGCGAGTTGCACCCGGTTCATGGGAATGAGCACTTCAGACAGGGTGAAGAGGCCGCGCTGGCGGCGGAGGCCGCCGGGGCTGCGGAAGAGGCGAAAGCGGTAATCGCGAGCGATCGTCCGAATGAGCCCGGTGATCACTCCCAGCACAACCAGGAGCAGGAGGGCCGCTATCGTGAAATAAAGGCCGAGCTTGGCGGCCTGCTCACGGCTTGGCACCGCCCAGTTTTTGGCATCCTCGAGGTACCTGTCGATCAGCGGATCGAAATATTGGAACGCACCGCCGAGGACCGCGAGATAGAGGAGCGAGAAATTGAACAGGCCGGCGAGCAGCAGCCGCGGCATCTCCATTCGGAAGAGCTCGGGCTCCGCCGGCGGAGCTTCGCCTTCCGCCTCCGCGCCTTCACGGCCGCCTTGATGGCGGATCACCTCGCGCAGGCGGTGCGCCTCGGCAAGGGAAACGGCATCGAGGCTGCCTTCGTCCTTGGCGGCGCCCCCGGTCTCGATCCTGACCTTGGCAAGGCCGAACAAGCGCGCCAGCAGCCGCTGCTCGATGTCGATATCCTGGATCCGATCGAACGGGATCACCCGCCGCTGCCGGTGGAGGACACCGCTCTCGATTACGAACTCGCGTTCGCCCATGCCGTAGCGGAAGCGAAGCCAGTTCAGCAGGGTAGCAAGCAACGCGATTGCAGCGCCCGCCAGGGCGATGAGGAGGATGCGCCATATGCCCGCATCGGAGGCGAGAGCGATAAGGGCGGGAGCGCCCACCACATATTCCGGCACTTGGCGGACGAAACGGATGAGCAGCGTCCCGGGATGCAGCCGCCGGTCCGCGATCGTCTCGCCCGTCACACCAGATCCTGCCGGATCCGGCTGCGGATCACGTCGCGGATTCGCCCCGCCTCCCCCGTGTCCAGCCCCGGCAGGCCGACCGCGCTGCTCCTGGTGCCGGCCGTGTGCAGGATCAATCTGGCCACCCCGAATTGCCGTTCGATCGGCCCCTGCGCCACGTCGATATGCTGCACCCGGCCAAACGGCACGATTGTGCGGACGCGAGTCCAGAGCCCGTGCTGAATGTGGAGCTCGTCCTTCTTCGACCCTGTAGCCCCAGCTTCTATAGCGGCGGCCCGGCGACCACAGCGCCCACAGGATCAGCAAAAAAGCCGCGGAGCTGCTGATCACGCCGAACGGCACCGGCGCCTCGCGCAGCGGCCCCAGGTCCGCGGCGAGAAGGGCCGCGATCAGCACCAGTGCGAGGAGGAAGGCGCGGACCCGAAGCACCGAGAGCTGGCCTCGATGGAGCGGCAGCATGGTCACTGGAATATGCTTTCGAGTCCGCTCACGCCCCGCCCCTCCTTCACGTTCCGCGCCTCCACGTAAAGCGAAGCGAGGATGGTGGCGAGAAGGATCGCTGAAAATCCGGCGGAGAAAGCCGCCGCCAAGGCAGCCGCGACGCGGCCGTCGCCGGCAAGCGAGGCGATGAACTCCGCGAGCAGCGAGACGCCGATCTGGATCGCGAACATAATCGCCAGCAAGGCGAAGATGCGCCAGCGCGCCCCGCGGTCAGCTCGGCGCTGCGGCCGAAGCTGCCGAAGACGCCGGTCTGCTCCTGGACGATCACCGGCACGATCAGGATCCACATGGTGAAAAGGATCAGGCCCGGCACGAGGAAGAAGACGAGGCCGACCGCGATTGCCAGGTAGGACAGGATGGTCGCCGCAAGGATCGGCAATATCCGCCGCAGACCGAGCAATAGGCTCGGCCCGAGTCCGGCCGGCTGGCCGCTGAGACTTCTCACCGTCACGGCGATTGCTGCCGCCTGAAGCAGATAGCCGATCAGCGTTCCTGGAAGGCCAGTGATCCAATAACCGGCCTCGCCATAATAAGTCTCGCCACTCAGCGGATCGTAGTTCGCATATTCGACCAGGAACGCGGGAATGCCCGGAGCAGCAGCGCCATCAGCACGAATGGGCGCGCGTTCTTCCTAATCTCCCCGAAGGCGCTCGGCATGACCCTTCCGACATCAATCGCCGCTTCTCGGAGCCCGGAGCGCCAGAGCGATGCTGATCAGGATCCCGCCAATGGCGAGCACGGCGGCAATAAGAGCAACCAATCGATACCACCTCTGCGGCCCATTGGCGCCGCTCCCTGACGTTCCTGATCCCGGCTGCCGTGTCCACGGCTGAATCCCTTTGGTTTGAAACGAGTTGGACTTGCTTCTTCAACCGCTCGTTGCGTAGGGTTCAGACCTGTACATTGGCAGCGCAATCGCGCTGCAGGGGGATGATGTGCCGCAGCAGAATGCCGCCGGAGCGGCCTCCACGGAGAGCGCCGCCTCCTTCGCGGAGGCGCATCGACGGCTGCTTGCGGACAGCTCGATCCAGTTCCAGCTCGCGCCGTACAAGCAGCCCGAACCCCGGGATGGCTGCGCTGGCTCGGCGATTTCCTGGAAGCGATCTTTCCGGTGCTGAGAATCCTCTTCTGGGTCGGCGTCGCCGCGCTCGCGCTCTACATCCTCTATGTCGTTGCCCGCCGCCTGTCCGGCTCCCAATGGCCTTGGGCGAAAAAGCCGCCGGGGGAGGATCCGGAGGAAAGCTGGCGCCCCGCAGACGCCCCTGCCCGGGCGCTGCTCCAGGAGGCGGATGCGCTGGCCGCCGAAGGGCGCTTTTCGGAGGCCGCGCACCTCCTGCTCTTTCGCAGCATCGAGGATATCGAATCTCGCCGCCCGAAGCTCGTCCGGCCCGCGCTTACCAGCCGCGACATTGCCGGCGCGCCGGAGCTTCCCAGCGCGCCGAAGCGCGCTTTTTCCACGATCGTTATGCTGGTCGAGCGGAGCCTGTTCGGCGGGCGCATGCTCGGCGAGCAGGACTGGCGCGAGTGCCGCACCGCCTACGAGACCTTCGCCTTTGCAGGGGCCTGGCGCTGATGGAGACGGCCGAGGCGCCCAAACAGCTGTTCAACCTGCGTCTCGTCGTAGCCGCGATCGCGGCCGGCGTTACGGCTTTCGCGGCCTTCATGGTCCTTGCGGCCTATTCCAGCGGCCTCCGGCCTGGGCGCGTCGGCAAGGTGTATGCGCCGTCAGTTGCCGCGGTCGGTTTCAAGGGCCTGCTCGACCTCGTCGGCTATAGCGGCGGCACTGCGCATCTCGTTCGCTCCGAAGACGAGCTTGGGACCGAGGACCTCCTCGTTCTCGCGCATCGACCAAAGGGCGGACGAAAAAGCCCTTGCCGCCTTGATGCGGTCCGAGCGGCCAAGCCGACTCTGCTGATCCTGCCAAAATGGTACACGGTGCCGGACGATATGAGGAGCGGCTGGGTTTATGCCGTCGGCCTTCGCCGCCCGCTTACGTTGCTGCATCGATCGGCGCGGTTCAGCCCGTGCGGATCGAGCAGAACCGAAGAAGCGGCGGCACTGCTGCCGGAACAGGATGGCTCGACGGGATCCGCCTCCCGGTGCCGAAGCACGCCCAGCTACTCTCCGGCGAACAGGTGGCGCCGCTCATCATCGCGCCCGGAGGAAAGCCCTGCTGGCCCAGATCGGCCAAGGGCCGCATTATGTCCTCGCCGAGCCCGACCTCATGAACAATCATGGGCTCAAGGATCCGCGAACCGCCCGCGCGGCGCTGCAGATCCTGGCTGCGCTCAACTCGACCGGTGCCGAGACGGTGAGCTTCGACTTCACCTTGCACGCTTTCGGCGAAGCGCTTGAGCGGCCCTTTTGGACGAGAAGCCCAACGCTTTGAGGCTGCTCTTCGAGCCGCCCTTCCTGGCGCTCACCCTCGCCTTGTTCGTTGCGGCGCTGCTCGCCGGCGTCCACGGCGCCTTCCGCTTCGGCCCGGAGCGGCGCGAAGAACGGGCGATCGCGTTCGGCAAGTCCGCGCTCGTCGAGAACAGCGCCGGCCTCTTCAGCCTCGTACGCCGCGAGCACCGCGCCGGCGGCGCTTACGCAGACCTTGTCGCCGAGGAAGCGGCCCGAGCCTCCGGCGCGCCGCCGAACTCCAGAGGCTTGGAGCTCGAAGCCTATCTCGACCGGCTCTCCGCACCCGATGCACCGCGCTATAGCGAGCTTGCCGCCCGCGCCCGCGCGGCTTCCGACCGCGACGAGCTCGTCGGCGCCGCGCGCGCTTTATTCTCTTGGAAGAAGGAACTCGTCCAGTGAACGTGACGGACGTAAAGGCGCTCGCCGACAGCATCCGGGCAGAAGTCGCCCGTGCGATCGTCGGCCAGGAGGAAGCGGTCGAGCTGATGCTGATCGCGCTCTTCTCCTCGGGCCACGTCCTCCTCGAAGGGCCGCCCGGCACCGCCAAGACCTTCCTCGTCCAATGCTTCGCGCGCGTGCTCGGGCTCGAATACGGACGCATCCAGTTCACGCCCGATCTCATGCCGGGCGACATCGTCGGATCGAACCTGTTCAACTTCCAGAACAGCCAGTTCACCCTCACCCGCGGCCCGATATTCTGCGAGCTGCTCCTCGCCGACGAGATCAACCGCACGCCGCCCAAGACGCAGGCCGCTCTTCTTGAAGCGATGCAGGAGCGCTCCGTCACGATCGACGGCGACACGCACCCGCTCTCCGCCCGCTTCATGGTCATCGCGACACAGAACCCGATCGAGCAGCAGGGCGTCTATCCGCTTCCCGAGGCGCAGCTCGACCGCTTCCTGTTCAAGCACCAGATGAGCTACCCCTCGATCGAGGACGAAAAGCGCATCGTCGCCTCCCACGGCGCCCGCTTCGGCGCTCCTCGCCCCGACGAATGGGGCATCGAACGCAAGGTCGAGGCTGCCGCCGTCGCCGAAGCGATCGGCGCGGTCGCCTCCGTGCCGATGATCGAGGACGTGGTCGATTATGTCGTCGCCCTGATCCGCGCCACCCGCGAGGGCTGCCGATCTCGAGGTCGGCGCCTCCCCCAGGGCCGCCTCGATGCTGGCCGGCGCCGCCCGTGCCCGCGCCGCGCTCGACGGCCGCGACTATGTGATCCCCGACGACGTCAAGGCGCTCGCGGCACCGGTCCTCCGCCACCGCGTCACCCTCTCGCCCGCCGCCGAGATCGAAGGCCGCCCGGTCGAGACCGTCATCGCCCGCCTGATCGATCAGGTCGAGGCGCCGCGTTGATCTACCCGAGCCGCCGCGCCGTCCTGCTCGCTGCGGGCATCGCCCCGCTGGCGCTGGTGATCGGCGTCGTCGTGCCGCAATATTGGTTCACCGGGCTTGCCCTCCTGGCATCTTTGCTCGCCCTGTGCGCCGCCGATGCATTGATCGGCCCAAGCGGCCAAGGGGTCGAGCTCTCCTGCGACGGCCCTGGCAGCGCCAGCGTCGGCGCCGAGCTCATTGTCGAGGCTCACCTCCGCTTCACCGCCGCATCACCCCCGGCCGCCGAAGTCGCCCTCGGAACCAACGAGCTCCTGAGGCCGCTGGGCGGGGTCCGCCGAACCATCCTGCTCCACGACGGCGCCGGCTCCGCCCCCTTCCGCTTCGAAGCGCTCCGCCGCGGCCGGGGCTAGTCGATGCCGTCTGGGTCCGCTGGCGCGCGCCGTTCGGCCTTCTCTGGAAGCAGAAGAACCTCCGCCTTGATCAGCCGATCCTCATCACGCCGGACATCCGCCCGGTCCGCGAGAAAGCGGCCCAGCTCATCCACCGTGACGCCATGCACGGCATCGTCGCCCAGCTCCAGATCGGCGAAGGCGCGGAGTTCGAGGCGCTTGCCGAATACCGCGCCGGCATGGACCGCCGCAGCATCGACTGGAAGCAGTCCGCCCGCCACAACGCACTCCTCGCCAAGGAATACCGCACCGAACGCAACAACAACATCGTCATGGCGATCGATGCCGGCCGCGTCATGTGCGAGCCGCTCGCCGGGGTCCCCGCGTCGACCGCGCCGTTTCCGCCGCCCTGCTCACCGCCTATGTTGCGCTTCGCGACGGCGACCGCGTCGGCTTCTTCGGCTTCGATTCGCACCCGCGCGTGTCGAGCAACACGGTTTCCGGCCCCCGCGCCTTTGCCACGCTCCAGCGCGTCGCGGCCGAGATCGATTATTCGACCGCCGAGACCAACTATACTTTTGCCCTGGCGACGCTGGCCACCGGCCTCCACCGCCGCTCGCTGATCGTGATCTTCACCGAATTCGCCGACACGATCAGCGCCGAGCTGATGCTCTCTGCCCTCGGTCCGCTCCTCAAGCGGCACCTCGTCCTGTTCATCGTCCTGCGCGACGAGGACCTCGAGGATTTCGCGGCCGCCGATCCGCGGGGGCCGGACGACGTGGTCCGCGCCGTCACCGCCGCTTCCTCCTCCGCCAGCGCAAGCTCGTGATCACGCGCCTGCGCCATCTCGGCGTGCATGCTCTCGAAGCGGCGCACGACGATGTCGGGCCGGCGCTGGTCCAGGCCTATCTCGATTTCAAACGGAGGAGTCTCATATGAGCGCCGGCTCCCGCAGCTTCCGCCTTGCCCGCGAGCCCGAATGGCGCCGCCTCGAAGACCTCCTCACGCTCGCCGAGAAAAAGTCGGTCCGCGCCCTCGGCGACGACGATCTGATGGCGCTGCCCGTTCTTTACCGCGGCGCCCTCTCCTCGCTCTCCGTCGCCCGCGAGACCTCGCTCGACCTCGAGCTGGTCACCTATCTCGAAGGGCTCTGCGCCCGCGCCTATTTCTTCGTCTATGGCGTCCGCACCTCGCCCTGGCGCCGGCTCAACGCCTTCTTCCAGCACGATTGGCCGGCCGCGGTCAGGAGCCTGTGGCGCGAGACCATCGTCTCGGCCCTGCTGTTCGCCGCCGGGATCCTCGCTGGCTTCCTGCTCGTCGCCAACGACCCCAGCTGGTTCTCCGCCTTCATCGGGGAGGACATGTCGAGGGCCGCGACTTCTCGGCCTCGACCGAGCATCTCAGAAGCACGCTCTATGATGGCGACAAGGACGACATGCTCGGCGTGTTCGCGACCTTCCTCTTCACCCACAATTCGCAGGTGGCGATCGGCTGCTTCGCCCTCGGCTTCGCTTTCGGCGTTCCAACCAGCCTGCTCCTCATCATGAACGGCGCCGTGATGGGCGCCTTTTTCGCCCTTTTCTCCTCCCGCGGTCTCGGCGCGGAGCTTGGCGGCTGGCTGGCCATTCACGGCACCACCGAGATTTTCGCCATCGTCCTGGCGGGCGCCGCCGGACTCAGGATCGGCTGGGCGGTGGTTTTCCCCGGCAGATCCTCGCGCCTGTCAGCAGCGACCGAGGCGGGACGCACCGCCGCCATCGTCATGGCCGGGGTCGTCCTGATGCTGTTCGCCGCCGGTCTGCTCGAAGGCTATGGCCGTCAGCTGATCACCAGCGACACGCTGCGCTATCTGATCGCGGCCGGCATGCTGATCCTGTGGCTGGTTTATTATTATGGGCCGAGGCGCCGCGCCGATGGCTGATCATGCCGCCCGCGCCGCCTTCGAAGAGCAGAAGGTCCGGCGCTCTCTGATCACGCCCGAGGGGGTCGATCTCAGCCTGAAACTGGCCGACGGCGGCCAGCGTTTTTCAGCTTTCCTGCTCGACCTGCTGATCATGCTGGCGGTGCTGATTGCGGGCACTTTGCTGATCATCCTCGCCGCCGCGTCGCTCAGCTCGACCGGGAGGTGGGGGCCGAAAGTCGCGGGGATCATCTGGCTGCTCGGCTTCTTCCTGCTGCGCAACTTTTATTTCATCCTGATGGAGATGGGGCCGAAGGCCGCGACTTTCGGAAAGCGCATCTGCGGCCTTCGCGTGGTCTCCGCAATGGCGGCCGCCTCACCGCCGATGCGGTGATCGCGCGCAATCTCATGCGCGAGATCGAATTCTACCTGCCCCTCTCCTTCCTCGGCTATAATGCGGCGGAGGGGACGGCGAGCGGCGCGATGGCGCTGATCGGCTTCGGCTGGGCCTGCCTTTTTCTCTTCTTCCCGCTTTTCAACCGCGATCGGCTGCGGGTCGGCGATCTCCTCGCCGGCACCTGGGTGATCCGCGCGCCCAAGCGCAAGCTGGGCCTGGATCTCGTCCGCGATGCGGAGGCGCGGCCGCCCGACCTCTTCACGCCCGAGCAGCTCGACGCTTATGGCGTGTTCGAGCTCCAGACGCTGGAGAACGTGCTCCGCTCAGGCAGCTCCGATGCGAAGGACGCGGTTGCCGCGACGATCCGCAACAAGATCGGCTCGCCGCCCTTCGAGACCAACGAAGAGTTCCTCCGCGCTTATTACGAGGCGCTCGGCATCTCGAACGAAAGGGACGGCGATCTCGCCGCGCGATGGCGCGGATTGGGTGATCCGCGCGCGGCCTGTCTTTCTCTTCTTCTCCGCTCTCCGGCTCCGCGATGCGGCTGCGCGGCCGCCCGACCTGGGAGATCGTCATCACCTCGCCGGCAGCTGGGTGACGCTCGACGCTGCAGGCCGGTCGAGCGATCTCTTCTTCGGCCGACCATCGTCGAAACGCTTATGGCGGCGGATCGCGGCCCGTGCTGCGCGGCTTCGCGGCTCCACGGACGCTGGAGAACGTGCTCCGCTCAGCAGCTCGGCGACGCATCGATGCGCGACGCGGTGAGCCCGCGCTGCGACGATCCGCGAACGAGAGATCGGCTCGCCCCGCCTTTCCGAGCAATTACAGCTCCGACGATCTGGAGAGTTCCTCCCGCGAACGCGCGTGCAAGCCTTGATCCGGCAATCCGAGAGCTCGCCGCCTTGAGGGATCAAGATCCTCTTCGCCGGCGTGAGCGGCGCGAACCTCGACGGCAGCGTTATTCGCTGGACCTGGGTGTCGAGGCGGAACAGACCCGCATCGACCAGGCGCTCCGACTGCATCTCGAACGAAAGCTCCTGAACAAGGCCTGGAAGGGCGCGCTCGTTCGCAGTGCTTCGGTGCGCAATATTTCCGGCAGCTCGATGCACCGGCGAAGATGTTCCTTGAACAAGTCCTCCGCGCTTATTACGAGGCGCTCCGATTGCACCTCGAACGCAAGCTCCTCTTCGGTCGGCGCCGGCGCGACAAGCACGACCGCAGCTAGAAGCTGACCCGCGCGCTCACTCGGATGTCGCGCCCCGCGAGCGGCACGAATTCCTTGGTGAACGAGGCATGCCGCCGTGCCTCGACATCGAAGATGTTGTTGGCCGAAACTATCAGGGTCGCATTGCGGCGCTTGCCCCAGGGCCGCCACGCCAGGGAGGCGTTGACGAAGGTGAACCCTTCCGTCGGCGCCTCGAAGGCGGCGACCCGTTCCTGATCGTCCACCCACTCCGCCTCGATGCGGGCGTCAAGCTTGTTCGACTGCGCCTCGATGCCGCCAAGGAAGCGGAGCGGCGGAATGCGCGGGACGGCGCCGCCGTCCTTGATCGAGGCGTGCACATAATCGGTGACGAGATCGCCGACGAAGCGGAAGCCGCCGGCCTGGAAGAGCTGCGCCGACGCCTCGGCCTCGAAGCCGTAATAGGTTGCGTCCCGCTGGAAATATTGGAAGACGGGGAGCTCATCCTCCTCCGCGCCGGTCTCTGCCTGAAAGATATAATCGTCGAACCTGTTGGCGAACAGGCTCGCGCTGAAGCGGTAGCGGCTCGTCTCGGCCCGCGCGTAGAGCTCGGCGCCCCAGCTCTTTTCCTTGCGGAGGTTTGGATCGCCGACCTCGAACGCCTGGGTGGCGATGTGGGGACCGTCCGAAAAGAGCTCCTCGGCAGAGGGCGCGCGTTCGGCGCGGGAGATGTTGAAGCCGGCCCTCACCTGCGGTGAGAAGCGGTAGGATGCACCGGCCGCCACGGAGTAAGCGTTGAAGTTGCGATCTTCAAACCCGTCGGCGCCGACGGCACTGTGCTCGTAGCGCGCCGCGGCTTCGAGGCCGATCTCCCCGATCTCGAACTCCTGGAGCGTGAAGAGGCCGAGCTGGCTGGTGTGGTTGGGCGGCAGGAAGGCCTCCGGCCCGATCGCCGCGAAATCGCGGTTGAAGAATTGCACGCCGGTGACGCCCCGCCAGCCGCCTTTGTCAGCCTGGACGAGCTCGACCCGGCCCTCCATCCCCTCGGTCGTGAAGACGGTGCCGACTTCATCCCCCTCGAATTCGATATGCTCGTAATCGGCCGCTCCGAGGCGCACGCGGACCTTGTCGATGAAGCCGCCGCCGACGTTCACCTCCCCGCGCAGATCCGCGCGGATCTGGTCGAGGCCGATCGTCACCGGCACATCGCCATGCTCCTCGTCCTCGCCTTCCTCACCGTCTTCGCCATGGCCGTGCCCGGCTCCGGGGCGTGAGGGAACGCCGTAGTCGCTGTTGAACCAGCTGACCGAGACGCCGAGGCTCCCGCCGTCGCGGATCAGCGCGAAACCGCCGCCCAAAGTCTTCTGCTCGGTCGCGCTGTTGGGGAGGCGGCCACGGAGGCCGGCAAGCTCGCGCGCCTCCGCCGCCTCATCGGCATGGCCTTCCTCCGCCTCCTCCGCCGCGATCTCGAGCTGCTCCTCGCGCAACCGCCGCGAGAGGATGAGCCCGCCGGTCCTGAGGTCGTCCGTCTTGCGGTAGCTGCCGTCCAGATGAAGGACGAAACCGCGCTTGCCGACCGGAAGGTCGGCCGCCGCCCCGATGCTGCGCTCGTCCGAGGCGGAGCCGTAGACGCCAAGCGTGTCGAGATGGATGCCTTCATCGGGAACGGCGCGCGGGATGCGCCGGTCAAGCACGTTGACCGCTCCGCCGATCGCCTGGCTGCCGAACAGCAGCACCGCCGGGCCGTGCAGCACCTCGATACGTTCAGCCGTCAAGGGATCGATGGTGACGGCGTGGTCGGCCGACGTGCTCGACGCGTCAATGGAGCCGATGCCGTCGGTCAGCACGCGTACGCGCTCGCCCTGGAACCCGCGGAGCACCGGGCGAGAAGCCCCGGGACTGAAGGAGGTTGCGGAAACGCCCGGCTGGCGGACCAGAGTGTCGCCGATCTGCGGCCGGATGTCGCGGACCAGCTCGGTTCCCGTCAGCACCCCCCTGCCCGAGAGAAGGTCGAGCTCGCGCACGTACGGCGCGGTGATGACGATCTCCTGCGACTGTTCCTGGTGCAGATGGTCGCCGCCTTGCTCTTCGGCTGCGGGCTGCGTCTGCTGAGCTGCCAGCGGTGATGAGATGAAGGCGGCCGAGGCGAGAAGGATCGCGAATTTGGTCATGGATGCTCCGGGGGCGTTCCGGTCGGCTTACTGGGGATGTTACACTGTCTCAACTCTGAACGGCGGCCGAACGAAATCCTCTCGTCGAAGATTCCTCACCTTTGGGCTTGAGCGGCAGCGCGCCCGCGCCTTAGACCAAGATCGTTTCAGGCTGAACCGGGCTGAGGCACCCAGAAGGACCATCCATGACGCTTCGGACCAGAATAGCTCTCGCCTCCCTGCTGCTCGCCGAAACGGCCCCCTTGCCGGCCTTTGCCGCGCCCGCAGCCGGAGTGCTCGCCAATACCAGCGAGCAGCGCGGGCTGCTGCCGGTCCATGTCGACCGCAAGGGCGGACGCATCCTGCTTTCCCTGCCCGCGCCGGACAGGGAAGGCGTTTCCGGACGCTACATCTACATCGCATCCTTGAAGACGGGTCTCGGCTCCGCGCCGGTCGGCCTCGATCGGGCGATGAGCGCCGGGTCGAAGCTGCTCGTCTTCCGCCGGGTCGGCAAGAAGATGGTCGCCGAGATCGAAAATCCCCGCTTCCGCGCGACCAATGCGCCGGCCCCCGAGCAGGCGGCGGCGCGCGAATCCTTTGCTTATTCCACCCTGTGGACCGGCGACATCGCCGCGGAAACGGCCGACGGACGGCTGCTGGTCGATGTGTCCGGCTTCCTCACCCGCGACGCCGTCGGCATCGGCCAGGCGCTGAAGGGCGCCGGCGAGAAAGGCTTCGCTTTGGCGAACGACCTCACGGTCGCCGATCCCAACAGCGTCAAGGTGTTCCCCGAAAATATCGAGATGGAGGCCCGGCAGACGTTCGTCTCCGTCGAACCCGGCGCCGAGGTGAACAATATCGCGCCGGCGATCGGCAACCTCAGCTTCGTGGTCCGCCATTCGCTCGTGAAGCTGCCCGAGCCGGGCTTTAAGGCGCGCCGCTTCGATCCGCGCGCGGGAAGCTTCTCGACGCAGGTGCTCGATTATGCCGCGCCGCTCGGCCAGTCGATCGTGCAGAACCTGTCGAACCGCTTCCGGCTGGAAAAGATCGATCCCAACGCGCCGCGCTCGCGCGTCAGGAAGCCCATCGTCTTTTACATCGACACCTCGGCTCCCGAGCCGATCCGCACCGCCTTGTTCGAAGGGGCTGCCTGGTGGAAGCAGGCGTTCGAGGCGGCCGGCTATATCGATGCTTACCAGGTGGAGATGCTTCCGGCCGGCGTCGATCCCAACGACGCGCGCTACAATGTCGTCAACTGGGTGAACCGCGCCACCCGTGGCTGGTCCTACGGCCAGGCGATCGAGGATCCCCGCACCGGTGAGATCATCAAGGGCCAGGTGCTGCTTGGCTCGCTCCGCGTCCGCCAGGACATGCTGATCTTCGAAGGCCTGGTGGGCGCGGACAAGGTCGGCACCGGCGGGCCTAACGATCCCGTCCAGGCTGCGCTCGCCCGCCTCCGCCAGCTTGCCGCGCACGAGGTTGGTCACGCATTGGGGTTCGAGCATAATTTCGCGGCCAGCGGACAGGGACGCTATTCGGTGATGGACTATCCCGCCCCGCGCGTGACGCTTGCGGGCGGAATGCCGGACCTCAGCGATGCCTATGGTGTCGGCCTCGGCCGCTGGGACATGTTCGTGGTCGACTGGCTCTACGGCACCGACAGCGACGCCGAGGCGCTCCGCAAGGCCGACGCCGCCGTTGTGGAAGGTCTTCGCTATGTCGGCGACAACGATGCCCGCCCGCTCGGCTCCGCCCAGCCCTGGGGGTCCCTCTGGGACGATCATGCCGAGCCCGCCGGCGAGCTCGAGCGGATGCTTGAAGTCCGCCGCGCCGCCCTCGCCAATTTCGGGCTGCGTGCACTCGCTCCCGGCGAGCCGGTCGCGAACCTCCGCCGCAAGTTCGTGCCGATCTGGCTGATGCACCGCTACCAGGTCGAAGCCGCCGCGAAGATGGTCGGCGGCGTCGACTTCGCTTATTCGATCCGTGGCGACGGGCGCGAAGCGGCGCCGGTTGTCGGCGACGCCGCTCAGAGGCGCGCGCTCGATGCCTTGCTTGCGACGCTCCAGCCCGCAAATCTCGAAGTGCCGGCGGCGGTCCTACCCCATCTCTCCGCCGGCTGGTCCGGCAATGCCGACCGTCAGTTCGACATCGAGATCTTCCGCACGGCGGGCGGCCCGGTCTTCGATCCCTATGCCGCGAGCGAGGCGGCCGCCGCGGTTACTCTGGGCGCGCTGCTCGCGCCCGAGCGCCTCAACCGTCTCCAGATCCAGAACAGCCGGGATGCCGCCACTTTCGGTGCGCACGAGGTCATGGATCGCCTCATTGCCACGACCTTCGGCGCGCCAACCGAGGACAGCGCCCGCGCTGCCGTCCAGCGGCGCGTCGCCACCGCCACCGCCCTCGCCCTCGCCAGGATGCAGCGCGATGCGGCACTTTCACCGACATTGGCTCCCGCCGTCGACACCCGCCTCCGCCGCCTCGCCGCCGCGCTCGAGAAGCGCCGCGGCAACGAGGCCGAGCAGGATTGGGCGCGAGGCCTTGCGCGCCTGCTCACCGATCGCGAGGCGCTCGACAAGGTCCTCGCCGATCCGAACCGCGCACCGAAAATCCCGCCGGGGATGCCGATCGGAAGCGGCGAAGAGGGGTAGTTGGAGAATCGATCCCTCCGCCGGATTCGTCTCGCCCCACTTCCTGAACGGCTCGGCTTCTTCTTCACCTATTAAGCTGACAGCCACATGCACTTGAATATGATGCAGTTAGCTGGGGGCAGTTGGCGTTAAGGAGGGGTGAGTTGAGCGGTATAGGTCCTTCATCTTCGCGGGTTCGGAAGGCGCGTCAGGCGCAGAACAAGGCGCGTCCACTGGCGCTGCCGCTGACCGCGCTGGCGGTCGCATTCGTGCCCGGCATCCATGGCGAGCGCGTCCACGCGCTTCCTTCTTCGGTCGTGAGGACGGTCGCGCAGATCCAAACTCAGCCGCAGACCGCGGCTCCCATCCTGGCGCCTGCGACGGCCGCCGAAGCGACGGCGCGTCATGTTCTCGACACCCGGCTGAGAGCGCTCGGCCAAAGCTTCAACGGTGACGTCGGCATCGCGGTCAAGGACCTCCAGACCGGCTTCACCAGTCATTTCGACGGCAACGCGCATTTCCCGCAGCAGAGCGTCAGCAAATTCTGGGTGGCGCTGACGGCGCTCGACAAGGCCGACCGCGGCGAGCTCAACATCAATTCGCCGGTGACGGTGCGCAAGTCCGATCTCACGCTCTTCAACCAGCCGGTCGCCCAGCTGATCGGCGCCAACGGCTACACCACGACGCTGACTGAGCTGATGCAGCGGGCGATGCAGCAGAGCGACAATACCTGCAACGACTTCGTTCTCTGGCGCGCGGGCGGCCCGGATGCCGTCAAGGACTTCCTCTACCGCAAGGGGATCACCGGCGTTCGTTTCGGCCCTGGCGAGCGTGTGATGCAAAGCCGCATCGCAGGCATGGAATGGAAGCCATGGATGGTCGGCAGCGGCTTCTATGCTGCCCGCAATGCAGTGCCGGCGACCGTCCGCCGCGCGCGTTCCAATATTATGTCAAGGATCCCGTGGATGGCGCGACGCCGCTCGGCGTGGTCGATGCGCTTGCCCGGCTGAAGAAGGGCGAGCTTTTGTCCCGCGCCTCGACCGACAAGCTGCTGCGGATCATGGCGAACACCCGCACCGGGCGGCAACGGCTGAAGGGCGGCCTCGCTCCCGGATGGACGCTCGCGCACAAGACCGGCACCGGCCAGGTGCTGGGCTCCACCCAGTCCGGCTATAACGACATCGGCATCATCACCGATCCGGACGGCCGCTCTTACTCACTCGCGGTGTTCATTCGCCAGACGGCGGCGCCGATCCCCACGCGCATGGCGCTGATGCAGAACGTCACCCGTGCGGTGATCGATTATTCCCGCAATTGGCAGAGCTATAATATGGCTCAGGGCTATCCGCCGCGCGAGAATAGCGGGTCGGGCAGCAATTAAACTGGTCCCGCCATGGGCCCGCCCTTAAGGTACGGCCCATGGCGCGCAATCCCCCGATTACGACAATCTCCCGATTACGACAAACGGCGGCATGCGATCGTCGAGGCGGCCGCGCATCTCTACGCCCGCCGCGGCTTCCAGGGCGCGTCCATCGCCGATCTCGCAAACGCCTGCGGCACCTCCAAGGCGCTGATCTACCACTATTTCCCCTCGAAGGACGACATCCTCTACGAGGTCATGGCCGCGCACCTCGACGCTCTGGTCGACGCGGCGGCCGATGCGCGGCAGGCGGGCAGGTGGGATTTAGTGCGAGGGAGCACTTCGCATGCGGGCGCTGACGCTCGCCTTCATGCGCCTCTATGTCGGCGCGCAGGACAGCCAGGGTTCGAAGGTGCTTCTGAACGATGTTCGGCTATAGCGAGCGGCGCGTCGGCGACCGCGGCGCGGCGCGCGATAACCTGCCGGCCGAGCGGAGGGCCGAGGTGGTGGCGAAGCAGCGGCGGATCATTTCGGTGGTCGAGACCCTGGTGCGCGAGATCCGTCCCGAGACGGGTTCGATCACATTGAGCGCGCCGCTGACGATGCTGTTCTTCGGAATGATCAATTGGACTCACACCTGGTTCCGGCCCGGCGCGGAAGAGCGCCGCTGCCGATCCGGAAGAGCTTGCAGAGCTCGCCGTGGACCTGATGATGAACGGTCTTGAGAGGCTGCGCCCCGCTTAGATCGGCCTAGGCCTTTCTTCCTGCTGAAACAGGAAAGAAAAAGGCGTCGTAGTCGAGCTCGACGCCCTCACCTTTCGGGACCGACTGACAGGTGAGGACATAGCCGGCGGAAATCTCCTGATCAGTCAGGCCGTAGCGGGCGGCCATCTCGACCGCGCCCGACACGATTCGGCACTGCCGCCCGGGTGCGAAGCACCGGCAGCAGCGACAGTCCGTCGCCCGGCAGGTCGCGCAGACGCCAGCCTTGCAGGCATAAGGCGCGGGACAGGCCGGCGATGCGCGCGCTGTCGAGGATGTTGCCGGCCTCGGCGTTGAAGGGCACGCGGCGCTTGCGGCCGTCGAGCGTGATCCAGCAGGGTGAGGCCCTGCGCCTGGCTCATCCTCTGAAGCTCCTGCATCTGCGCGGCAAGCGCCGCCGAGGGGCGTCCGGCGGTGAAGCGCTCCACGAAGATCTTGTCGTGCAAGGGATACCCACCGAGGCGCAGAGCGTCCCGGCTTCGGCCGCATCCATCATCGGGCCGGGTCCGCAGATGAAGAAGGCCGCGACGTCCGCCGGATCGACCAGCGTCCCCAGGATGAGGTCGCGCATTTCGCGCGATCGAGCATGCCGTTGAACAGCTCGATGTCCTCCGCCTCTTCGCGCAAGGAAATGATGGACTTGAAGCCGTCCCATGAAAGCGCCACCGCGCGGTTTTAGCCCCGCCAACTCCTCGAGAAAGATGACCGACGAGCTGTCGGAACCGGACGACAGAGCTTGGCCTAAGACTCTCGTTTTCTTTTGAAGTATCAAGCGCGGATCTCCTGGTCGGTCGTGACGGCCGTAGAAGAGGGTGAAGCGGCTGTCCGGCTCCCGGGTCAAAGCCGTCTTGAGCAGGGATATGACGGGCGTGATCACCGGAGCCGCCGGCAAAGCCGACATAAGGAGTTCCTCGCACCGGCGGCGAAGTCCCAGGTAAAGGAGCCGTGCGGCGCCATCACCTCGATATGGTCGCCGGCGTTGAGAGTGCCTCTTCGTTTGCCCAGTTGGAGAAATCGCCTCCGGCGATCCGCTTCACCGTCACCTTGAGCTCGCCATCCTCGAGAAAGATGGCGACGCACAGCGAATATGAGTGCGCCGAACGTCCTCACCCTGGATATAAGCTTTGAGCGTCAAGTGCTGACCGGGCTTGAAGCTTTGAGCGTCAATTGACGACGAAGCTCCTCCGGAAGCTCGAACCGGATCGACTTGGCATCGGACGTCTCGTCGATGACCTCGGCGATCTTCAAGCTGTGGAAGCTGATGCTCATCCCGCGCTCAATGGCATTTGAACAGGTCGAACGGCTCGGCGCAGGAACGGCAGCGCCACAGCGCCTTGCACGGCGTCGATCCGAAACGGCTGATTTCCTGCGTCTCCGCCGATCCGCACTGGGGACAATGGACCGCGTGGCTCCCCACAGGCGTAGGCGGCGCGATACCGTAGGCGTGGAGCTTCCGCTTCCCCTCCTCGCTGATCCAGTCGGTGGTCCAAGGCGGTGAAGGGTGGTTTCGATCCTGACGTCCTCATACCCGCCATCGTCGAGCGCGGCGCGAACCATGGTCTCGATGACCAGGGTCGCAGGGCAGCCGGTATAGGTTGGGGTAAGGAGGACCCGCCGCGCGCCCCTGGATCGGCTTCACGCACGATGCCAAGATCGACCAGCGAAACCACTGGAATCTCAGGATCCGGAACGCTTGCAAGCACCGACCAGAGACGCGCCTCCTCGTCGAGCTTCTGGCCCAAGGCTACCATGTCGCATCCGGATAGGTGCGGGGAGGAACTGCATGGTGCAGAGGAGATGGCCGAGATGCTCGCTATGGTGACCACGCCGGCCGCCGAGGATCGGCCGCTGCGATTGGGGAAGATCGAGGGCCGCTTCCTCGATCACGCTTCGGACCGCGAGTTCGTAATCACCGCGGAAGGCGGTGAGATCAGGGGCGACGCCGCGGGAGGCCGCCTCGATCGCCAGTTCGTCCATTTCGAACAGCTCGGGCACGAAGCGCCAGTTCCACTCCAGCCCGTCCTGCATGCGGCGGCGGCTCTCGTCCGTGCCGTCGCCGAGGCGGATCACCCATTCCTGGGCAAGCTCCTGATGGTAGGTGACTTCCTTCACCGCCTTGGCGGCAACGCTGGCGATGAACGTGTCCGTCGATCCGGTGAGATGTTGGAAGAGCATCTTCTGCCACGTCGAGAAGAGGAACTGCCGCGCCATCGTCTGCGCAAAGTCGCCGTTCGGCTGCTCGACCAGCATGCAGTTGCGGAAATCGAGCACGTCGCGGTGGAAGGCCAGCGCGTCTCCGTCACGGGCTTTGCCCTCCACCTCACCAGCATAGTTGAGAAAGTGCGTCGCCTGCCCGATCAGGTCGAGCGCCATGTTGGCGAGGCTGAGGTCGACCTCGACGGAAGGAGCGTGGCCGGTCCATTCCGACAGGCGCTGGCCGAGGATCAGGCTATCGTCGCCGAGCCGCAGCGCATATTCGAACAGCGACGGATCCGGGCCTTCGGCCGCCGGAGCATCGAACGTGCCGGCGCCGCGCCGCTCCTTCGCCAGCACCTCGTCTTCCGGTCGGATCGGCGGCAGCGAGGGCATCAGCTTGTCCTCCCCTGCATTCGCAGGGGAGGGGACCGCCTGAAAGGCGGTGGAGGGGGCGAGCGACGCGAGCAGCCATGCTCGGCGCTGCGCGCCGCCCCTCCACCACGCTACGCGCGGTCCCCCTCCCGGAAAACCGGGGAGGACAGTCAGTAGGTTCAGCTCAACCGCCATCAGATATGCTTTATATGGTCGGGGATGTTGTAAAAGGTCGGGTGCCGATAGATCTTGTCCTCGGCCGGATCGAACATCGCGGCATCCTCGGAAGGGTCCGAGGCGATGATCGAGGCCGACGGCACCACCCACAGGCTCACCCCCTCCATCCGCCGCGTATAGGTGTCGCGGGCGTGGCGGAGCGCGATCTCGGGATCGGGCGCGTGAACGCTGCCGACATGGCGATGCGAAAGCCCGCCCTTCGAGCGGACGAACACCTCCCAGAGCGGCCAATCCTTCGGCATCAGGCGGCCCGGCGCTTCTCGGCGCGCTTCGCCGCATAAGCGTCCGCGGCCTCGCGGACCCAGGCATTCTGCTCCCAAGCATCGCGGCGGGCCTTCATGCGCTCCTTGGCGACCGGACCTTCGCCGCGAACCACGGCGTAGAATTCCTCCCAATCGATCTCGCCGAAATCATAGCCGCCCTTCGCCTCGTTCCACGCCAGCGCGGGATCGGGAATCGTAAGGCCGATCGCTTCGGCCTGCGGCACGGTGATGTCGACGAACTTCTGGCGGAGCTCGTCATTGGTCTCGCGCTTGATCCGCCAGCGCATCGACTGAGCGGTATTGGGGCTGTTCTCGTCCGGCGGGCCGAACATCATCAGCGACGGCCACCACCAGCGATTGAACGCGTCCTGCGCCATCCTCTTCTGCTCGTGCGTGCCCGAGCAGAGATGCATCATGATCTCATAGCCCTGGCGCTGGTGGAAGCTTTCCTCCTTGCAGACGCGGACCATGGCGCGGGCATACGGGCCGTATGAGGTGCGCTGGAGCGGCACCTGATTCATGATCGCCGCGCCGTCGACCAGCCAGCCGATCGCGCCGATATCCGCCCAGGTGACGGTCGGATAATTGAAGATGGTCGAATATTTCGCCTTGCCCGAATGCAGCGCCTCGATCATCTCCTCCCGGCTGGTGCCGAGCGTCTCGGCGGCGGAGTAAAGATAAAGGCCATGGCCCGCCTCGTCCTGCACCTTGGCGAGCAGGATCGCCTTGCGGCGGAGCGACGGCGCGCGGCCGATCCAATTGCCTTCCGGCAGCATGCCGACGATTTCCGAATGCGCGTGCTGCGACATCTGCCGCGTCAGCGTCCGGCGATAGGCGTCCGGCATCCAGTCCCTGGGCTCGATGAACTCGTCGGCCGCAACCCGTGCCTCGAAGGCGGCGAGCTTCTCCGGATCCTCCGAGGGTCTGGACGGTCTGCGTCTTCTGCAATTCGGTCGTGTACATGAACCCCTCCTACCATTCGCCGACCGATCGGTCAACGAATGGGTCGCATCTATCCCAGCGCAGAACGCACGGCCCGGTGATCCGCCTCAGTCGAAACCATCGGTCAGAAATTGCTCGGCGAAGGCGCAGTGAAGCGCGACCCCCTTCGCCATCATCGCCTCGTCGATCGTCATGCGCGTGTTATGGAGCGGAGGATTGGCGGCAGGGTCGCTGCCTCAGGAGCCACGCCGAGAAACGCCATCGCTCCTGGGATTTCCCGCAGCACATAAGCGAAATCTTCAGCGCCCATGATCGGCGAAGAGAGCTCAATCCACGGATCCTGATCGCCGAGCGAGCGGGCGCAGCGCCGGACCAGGTCGATCGCGCATCCGTCGTTGCACGTGACCGGATAGCCTTCATCGATCCGCGCTTCGGCGGTGAGGCCATGAGCCAATGCGATATGCTGGGCGATCCGCCGGAAGCTCTCGTGGAGCCGATGGCGGGTTTCTTCGGAAAGCGTGCGCAGCGTGCCGAGCAGCTCGGCAGTTCCGGGGATGATGTTATGGGCACTGCCGGCATTGATCTTGGTGATCGAGAGGACCGCAGGATCGGTGACGCGCACTGTCCGCGCGATGTGCGCCTGGAGCGCCATGACGATCTCGCAGGCCACCGGAATGGGATCGAGGCTTTCGTGGGGCATGGCCGCATGACCGCCCTTGCCGGTGATCGTCGCGCTCAAAGTATCGGCGGAGGCAAGCAGCGGACCGGCACGCCCGGCGACCGCGCCGCGTGGCATGTTCGGCCAGATGTGGAGGGCGAAGGCGGCATCGGGGCGGCGGCCGGGAAGGACATCGTCGATGAGGCCGTCGTCCATCATGAAGCGCGCTCCATGATAGCCCTCCTCTCCGGGCTGGAACATGAAGACCACCGTTCCGGGCAGGCTTTCGCGGCGACCCGAAAGCGCCCGGGCGGCGCCGACCAGCATCGCGCTATGCGCGTCATGGCCGCAGGCGTGCATCGCCCCCGGATTTTTCGAGGCGAAGGGCAGCCCCGTCTCCTCCTCCATCGGCAGCGCATCCATGTCGCCGCGGAGCAGCACTGCCCGGCCATTGTCGCCGGCGGAAGGTCGGGATGGGCGCAGGATCGCGACGAGGCCGCTGGTCGAAGGCCCCTCCCGAAATTCGAGCGGCAGGCCGGCAAGCGCCGCCTTGATCTTGGCCGTGGTACGCGCGCAGTCGAGGCCGATCTCGGGATCGGCATGGATCGCGCGCCGAAGTTCGACCACGCCTTCAAGCAAATCTTCGGCCGTGGCGACCCAATCACTTTCGATCTGCTCCATCTCTTTTCTCCTCGGCGGCCACCATAGGCGTTCGGTCAGACGCGTTCGATCACCATTGCGATGCCCTGGCCGACGCCGATGCACATCGCGCACAAGGCATAGCGGCCGCCGGTGCGGTGAAGCTCTTCCGTCGCGGTGAGCGCAAGGCGGGCGCCGGACATGCCGAGCGGATGACCAAGCGCGATGGCGCCGCCATTGGGGTTCACGTGGGGCGCATCATCGGGGAGGCCGAACTCGCGGAGCACGGGAAGCGCCTGAGCGGCGAACGCCTCGTTGATCTCGATCACGTCCATGTCGAGATTTTGAGGCCGAGCCGCTTCAGCAGCTTTTGCGAGGCCGGCGCCGGGCCGATGCCCATGATGCGGGGCTCGACGCCGGCGATCCCGCCGCCGACGATGCGGGCGCGGGGCGTGAGCCCGTGGCGCCGGGCGGCTTCCTCGCTGGCGACGATCATCGCAGCGGCGCCGTCGTTGACGCCCGAGGCATTGCCTGCCGTCACCGTGCCCGTCGGAGCGGACGATCGGCTTCAGCCGGCCAAGCGCTTCGACGCTGGTCAGCCTCGGATGCTCGTCACGGTCGACGGTCAGCGGCTCGCCCTTACGCTGCGGGATCGAGACCGGCACGATCTCGGCGGCGAAGCGGCCATTCCCTTGCGCCGCCGATGCTTTTTGCTGGCTGCGAACGGCAAAAGCGTCCTGGTCCTCGCGGCTTACCTGCCATTCCTGCGCGACATTCTCGGCCGTGGAGGGCATGGTGTCGTCGCCATAGGCGCCCTTCATCTTGGGGTTGACGAAACGCCAGCCGATCGTGGTGTCGTACATCTCGGCATTGCGGTCGAACGCGCTCGTCGCCTTTGCCATGACGAAGGGCGCGCGGCTCATGCTCTCGAGCCGCCGGCGATCACCAGATCAGCATCGCTGCCGCGGATCACGCGCGCCGCCATGGTGACGGCGTCCATGCCCGAGCCGCAGAGCCGGTTGAGGGTGACGCCGCCGGAGACGTGCGGGAGACCGGCGAGCAGCCCCGCCATGCGCGCGAGGTTGCGATTGTCCTCGCCCGCCTGGTTGGCGCAGCCGAGGATGACGTCGTCCACCTCGTTCCAATCGACATCGGGGTTGCGGTCCAGGAGTGCCTTGATCGGGATCGCCGCAAGGTCGTCGGCGCGGACATGGGCGCGAGCCGCCATAGCGGCCGATCGGAGTGCGCACGGCATCGCAGATATAGGCTTCGGTCATCTCTCTCACGTCTCGTCTCCGATGATCGGGCCGCCGATGGTCCGTGACAGGCCCTGGAAGATGGCGATGAAGCGGCCGTCCTCGCCCTCACGCTCGCATTGTAAACGCCCGAGCGGCCCGCAAGCGCCTGCTCCTGCGCCTCGGCGGTAAGGAGCTCGCCCTCGCGCGCGGCATCGAGGAAGCTGATCGAAGCCTGCGCGGCAACGGTCTTCACGTTTCGGCTGTTGCGCATAAGCAAAGGCGGTGTCGGCGAGCGCGAAGATCATACCGCCATGGGCTGTGCCATGGCCGTTCAGCATGCCGGCGCGAAGCCGCATCGAGATGCGGGCATAACCCTCGCGCGCTTCCTCGATCTTAATGCCCCAGGCGGGGCCGGTCCCTTCGCGCGAAAGCATCGTGGCGGCGACGCGGACGGCTATGTCGTTTGCGCTCACCCGTACTCCTTAGCTAGAGGAGCGGCCATGGCCTACCGAACCATCGACTTCAAGCTGGAGGGCGGGATCGCGCGCCTGACGCTGAACCGCCCGGATCGTCTCAACAGCTTCACCGTCGAGATGCACGAGGAAGTGGCCGATGCGCTGCGTGGCCTCGACGGAGCACGCGTGCTGGTATTGACCGGCGCCGGACGCGGCTTCTGCGCCGGCCAGGACCTCAACGACCGGGCCGTCGCGCCGGGCGAGAGCGTGGACCTCGGCGAGTCGGTGGAGAAAAGATACAATCCGCTGATCCGGACGCTTACCTCGCTGCCATTTCCAGTGATCGCGCGGGTGAACGGCGTTGCGGCCGGCGCCGGGGCCAATATCGCGCTCGCATGCGACATCGTGATCGCCGCCAAATCGGCGAAATTCATCCAATCCTTCGCAAGCATCGGGCTCATCCCGGACAGCGGCGGGACATGGGTATTGCCGCGGCTCGTCGGCCAGGCGCGCGCGCTCGGGCTGGCGCTCACCGCCGAGCCGTTGCCGGCGGAAAAGGCCGCTTTGTGGGGGCTGATCTGGCGCGCGGTGGAGGACGACCAGCTCGATGAAGAAGTGGACGCGCTCGCCGGCCGCTTCGCCTCGGCGCCGACGCGCGGGCTTGCCGCGATCAAGAAGATGATCCGGCAAAGCTGGGGGCACAGCCTTGACGAGGAGCTCGAGCTCCAGCGCGACATGATGCGCGAGCTGGGCGGGAGCGAGGATTATCGCGAAGGCGTCGCCGCCTTCATGCAGAAACGCACGCCGAACTTCGGGAAATAGTGCAGAGAATCCTTGGGCTGTTTCCTTCGAAAGACTCTAAAGGTGAAAAGATGAAGACGATCAACCTGCTCAACTACGCGCATGACGGCTGGTATCAGGCCTCAGGAGGCCTTGCCGAGGTGCATAGCGCCCTCACCGGCGAGGTGGTGGCGACCACCGGCAGCCAGGGGCTCGATTTCAAGGCGATGCTCGATCATGCGCGCGACGTCGGTGGGCCGGCGCTGAGGCGCATGACCTTCCACGAGCGGGCATGGATGTTGAAGGACCTCGCCAACGCGATCATGGCGCGCAAGGAAGAGCTGTACGAGCTCAATTTCGAGACCGGCGCGACGCGGACCGACGGCTGGATCGACATCGAAGGCGGCGCAGGAACGCTCTTCTCATTTTCCTCGAAGGGCCGCCGCGAGCTTCCGAACCAGCGCGTGCTCGTCGACGGGCAGATGGAGCCTTTGTCGAAGGGCGGGACCTTCGTCGGCCAGCATGTCTGGACCTCGCTGCAAGGCGTCGCGGTCCACATCAATGCGTTCAATTTCCCGGTCTGGGGAATGCTGGAGAAATTGGGTCCGACGATCCTGGCGGGCGTGCCGGCGATCGTGAAGCCGGCCTCTGCGACGGGCTATCTCGCCGAGCATGCGGTGCGGATCATGATCGAGGCCGACGTGCTCCCAAAGGGGCGCTGCAGCTGATCATGGGCGGCGTCGGCGATTTGCTCGACCATCTGACGCTGCAGGACGTGGTATCATTCACCGGCTCCGCGCAGACGGCGATGAAGCTCCAGACGCACCGCGTTTTCGCGCGGGAATCGGTGCGGTTTATCGCCGAGCGGGACAGCCTCAACGCTTCGATCCTCGGCCCCGACGCCGCGCCCAGCACGCCGGAATTCGACCTGTTCGTGAAGGAAATCGTCCGCGAGATGACGGTGAAGGCGGGACAGAAATGCACCGCGATCCGCCGCGCGATCGCTCCCAGGAAGCATATCGACGCCGTGCAGGAGGCACTCTCCGCGAGGCTCGCTAGGGCGGTGATTGGCGACCCGCGGCAGGAAGGCGTCACGATGGGCGCGCTCGCCAGCCAGTCGCAGCTCAATTCCGTCCGGGATGCCGTTGCCGAACTTTCCAAGCACGCGCGCATCGTCTCCGGCGATCCGAACCGCGTCGATGCGAAGGGAGACGGCGTCGAGGGCGGCGCGTTCATGGCTCCGATCCTTCTTCGATCGGACGATCCCTGGGGCGCTGCCGCAATCCACGATGTGGAAGCATTCGGGCCGGTCTCGACGTTGATGCCGTACGAGGACATCACTGATGCGGTTGCCCTCGCCAATCGGGGTCTCGGCTCGCTGGTCCTGTCGCTGTTCACCAACGATCCGGTTGCCGCGGAGACGATGGTGCTCGGCTCCGGCGCTTATCATGGCAGGATGATGATCCTCGACCGAACCTCCGCGAAGGAATCGACCGGGCACGGCTCTCCCCTCCCCGTCCTCGTCCATGGCGGCCCCGGCCGGGCGGGCGGCGGCGAGGAGATGGGCGGCGTGCGCGGCGTTACCCATTATATGCAGCGGACGGCGCTGCAGGGATCGCCGGCGCTGCTTTCCGGGATCGTGAAGCAATGGCTGCCCGGCGCGCCGAAGCCCGAAGGCGAGGTGCACCCCTTCCGCAAGCGCATCTCCGAGCTCGAGGTCGGCTACACGCTCAAAACCGCAAGCCGCACCGTGACGATCGAGGATATCGAGCATTTCGCCCACTTCACCGGCGATACCTTCTACGCCCATATGGATGAGGAAGCGGCCAAGGCCAGCCCGATCTTCGAGGGCCGTGTCGCGCACGGCTATCTGATCCTGAGCTTCGCCGCCGGGCTGTTCGTGGAGCCCGCGCCGGGTCCGGTGCTGGCCAATACCGGCCTCGACAATCTGCGCTTCCAGACGCCGCTTTACCCCGGCGACAGCATGCGGGTGGAGCTTACGGTCAAGTCGAAGAGCGTGCGCGACGAGGAGAAGGGCGAGGTCCGCTGGGCCGTCTACATCTTCAACCAAAAGGACGAGGTCGTCGCCACCTACGACTTGCTGACGATGAACGTGCCGTAAGAAACTGCTTCGAATGTCCGCGCTGGGTGGAAGCGGACATCCGCTTAAACACCTAAATGACCGATTTTTGCCGGGAGCGGACGGTCTGCTTTTTGGCGGCAGGAACGGAAAGCAGACCTTACTGATCAATGAGGACGAGTCCGCCAACCACCCACAGCCGACATTTGACAACACCCGATGAGCCGCCCCAGCCGCGTTGGCCTTCGGGCCGGCTGAGCGTCAGCGCTACCGGCCGTTGATCCGGATGTGGCGCAGATTGCCGTGATAGCGCGCTCCAAGAGGAGTGCTCAGGAGGCGTTCCCCGACCGGACGTAGCGCTGCAGGTCGGCGTCTGTCGGCGGGCCCAAGACCGCATTTAACTCCTCGATCAAGGCGTCGATCTGCTGGCGCAGGACGCCGTAGCGCTGGATCGCGTCGCGGCCGACCTTCTGGTCGGTCGCGTTGGTGGCGCCGTAGGTAGGTGACGTGGGTCTGAAGGCCGGGCTGGCTGTAGCGGATTCGCGGTGTGACGAGCCTGTCGGCGAGCCCCTGCAGCGCCTTCCCCGGGCGGAGATCGGGATTGGTCAAGCTCGCTCTGGGCGGCCGTGATGCGAGAGGCCGCGAGGGCAGTGTCGTTGACCCGGAGAACGCGGAGGTTGTGCTCGAGCTGCGCGGCAAGGTCGGCGTCGCTGACTCCGGTGGCGGTGACGCGCGGGTCCTCGACGATCCGGAGCGGCTGGCGCTCGCTGTACGAGCCGGCGCTGAGCACGACCGTATAGTCGCCCGGCGCAGCGACGGGTCCGATCGGCAGACGCACGCGGGCGGCGGCGGGAGCGTCGGGATTCATGCCGCCCGGAGGACCCTCGCCCGGCGCGGGGCCGCTCGGCGGGTGGGGCGTTGCCGAAGCCGGGACCGGGGCGACGGCAGGGGCCGCGGGCAGTTCGGGAACGCCGGAATAGCGCAGATCCCAAGTGAAGCGGTGCATGCCCCGCGTCGCCTTTAGGCTGGCGGGATGGCTGGGGCGATAATTGCCAAGCTCGTCCTCGCCCCCTCCTCCGCCTCCGCCTCCGCCGGCGGGAACGGGCTTGCTGGTGAAACTCCGGACAGTACGGCCGTTCGCGTCCAGAATGGTCAGGGTGAGCGGCGCCGCTGTGGCGTCGGCCGCGAGGTGATAGTCGATCTGGGCGCCGTTCAGCGGATATTCCGGGCCGGTGCCGGGCGCCGGGCCGTAATCGGCGCTGGCCGGGATGCGGACCGCGACGGCGGGCTTGTACAGCCGGTTGGCGCGCCCTGCCTCGGCGGGCGCCTTGAGCTGGCGGAGCACGCCAAGATTATCGAGGATCCAGAAGCCGCGCCCCTGCGTCGACATGACGAGGTCACCATGGGCGAGGCGGATGTCGGTGACGGGAACGGCGGGCAGGTTCATCTGGAAGCTCTGCCAGTTGTCGCCGCGGTCGAATGAAACGTACATTCCGAACTCGGTCCCGGCATAGAGCAGGCCCGGGCGCTCGGGGTCTTCGCGGACGACGCGGGTCGGTTCGTCGGCGGCGATGCCGTTGCGGCCGTTGGTGAGCCGGGTCCAGGTCCGGCCATAATTGTCGGTCCGATAAATGTAGGGTGCGAAATCGCCGAGCAGGTAGCGGTAGATGGCGACATAGGCGGTGCCCGGATCGCGCTGCCCCGGCTCGATGGTTTGGACCCGTCCGCCGGGGGGAAGGCCCTTGGGCGTGACGTTCTTCCACGACGTGCCGCCGTCCTGGCTGACGAACAGCAGGCCGTCATTGGAACCGGTCCAGATGACGCCCGGCTTCAGCCTTGATTCGCGGATCTGGTAGAGCGTCGAATAAACTTCCTCGCCGGTCACATCGAGCGTGATCGGCTCGCCGGAGGGATATTGCGTGCCGGGCGGACGCGCAGTGAGATCGGGGCTGATCCTCTCCCAGGTGATGCCGCCGTCGCGCGTGCGATGGACATATTGCGAGCCGTAATAGACGGTGTTCGGATCAGTCGGCGACAGCTCCATCGGGGCCACGCGCTGGAACCGGTAGATGAGATTGTCGGGATCGGCGCCGTACAGCGATTGCATGCCGACCCAATATCGCTCCTCATTGCCGTTGGTGCGGATGTCCATGCGCGAGAACTGGCCCTTGCACGCGCCCCAGACGATGTTCGGATCCCCCATCTTGGGCATGATCGGCCCAGTCTCGCAGCCGGGGCCGGTGCGGAATTCCTGGTCGTTGCCGAGCGGCCGGGACGGGACGATGAGCGTCGTATTGTCCTGCTGCGCGCCGTAGAGCCGATAGGGGAACTGGTCATCGACAGCGACTTGGTAGAGCTCGGCCGTCGGCTGATTGGCCTGCGTGCTCCAGGTGGCGCCGCCGTCGAGCGACACGTTTGCGCCGCCGTCATTGGCCTGCACCATCAGCATCGAATTGCGCGGGTTGATCCAGACGTCGTGATTGTCGGCATGCGGCGTGCGCTGCGGCTTGAATGTCTTGCCGCCGTCCAGCGACTTGAACCAGGCCTCGTTGCCGACGAATACGAGGTCGGGGTTGTTCGGATCGACGCCCAGCGTGGTGTAATAGAAGGGGCGCGTGACAAGGCGGTCCTCGCCGTTCACCAGGGTCCAGTTGGCGCCGGCATCGTCGGAGCGGTAGAGGCCATGCCCCGGCTTGGCTTCGATCAGCGCATAAAGGCGGTTCGGCGCGGCCTGGCTGACGCCGACGTTGGAGCGCCCGAACAGGCCGTTCGGTAGCCCGCTGATGAGCTTGTTCCAGGTGTCGCCGCCGTCCGTCGACTTGTAGATGCCCCCTTCTCGGCCGCCCGAGATGATCGTCCACGGCTTGCGCTGACCGCGCCACATCGTCGCGTATACGACCTGCGGGTTTCCGGGCTGAAGCTCGAGGTCGGCGGCCCCCAGCTGATCGCTCAGGAACAGCACCTGCTTCCAGGTCTTGCCGCCGTCGCGCGAGCGGTAAACGCCGCGCGCCTTGGAATTGGCAAAGGGGTTGCCGAGCGCGGCGACGAACACCTCGTTTGCGTTGGTCGGGTTGATGCGCACCGTGGCGATTTGCCCCACGTCACGCAGCCCCATGAAGCTCCACGTCTTGGCGCCGTCGGTCGACTTGTAAATGCCGCGGCCGATTGAGACGTTGCTGCGGATTTTGGACGACCCGGTGCCGGCATAGATGATGTTGGGGTCGGACTCGGCGACCGCGACCGCGCCCATCGAGCCGACCGGAATCTGGCCGTCGCTGGTGTTCTTCCAGCTTTGGCCGGAGTCGGTGGTCTTCCACACGCCGCCGCCGACCGTCCCCATGTAGAATGTGTTGGGCTGCGACGGCACGCCGGTGACGGTGGTCACGCGCCCGCCCCGCCAGGGTCCGACCTGGCGATATTTGAGCCCTGACCATTGCGCCTGGTCGTAAACGGCGGGCGCGGCGGCAATCGGGGCAGCCAAGATGTTGCTCGCACAGAAAAAGGCGAGCATATGGGCGGGCTTCATGGAATTCCCCTTTTCGTGCTGTCGGATGCGGACAGTGAAGCGCGCATAAAGTCTCCTCAGGCAGGACGCTCGAACAAGCTCACCGAAACCGAGGCGCCTCTTCAAGGAGGCAAAGCGAGCCGCCCTGTTACCGTTGGGGGGCGCCCGGGATCAACGCAAGTGTTATGACTTCTGGGCGGCAGTTTCGGGGTCGGTGTTCGATTCAACCTGGGCTGATGACGGTCACCAAGAGATGAGGCGGCGCCAAGCAAGGAGCGCTTGGTGCAACTCGGATACTCGATTTTGCTTCTGGCACTCGACCGCTCGTCGACGGCTTGTGGTTTCCGCCGCTCCCGCCCTTCTATCGGCCAGATGCCGGAGCGCGTCCCGCTAGATCTAAGCGCCGGGACCAACTCGGACGACGCCAACGCCGCGCTCGATGCTGATGCGGGTGCCGAACGGGGCTGAGAGGGTTTGCAGTTTCTCGAGGATGCGGCGGCCGGCTTCGGGGCCGGCCATGCGGGGGACGCCGCGGTCGGCGCCGAGCTCGGACGCGCCGAGCTCAATTGGGTGCAGCCGGATCTCGGCGAGCCGGCCGCCGACGTAGCGGCTGATCGCGATAACCGATTCATAGAGCCGCGGATCGGCGAAGCTCCGCTCGCCGCGAGCCTGGAGCAGCTCCGGCACGGTCGCCGATCCCGGCGCCACTCCATATTGCTCGTACATGTCTGCCGGCACCGCATCGAGCGAATTATTCATCATCGCGAAGTTGCCGAGCGAATAGAAGATCGGCTTGCCCTTGTAGATCTCAATGCCGCGCAGGATATGCGGGCCGTGGCCGATATAGGCGTCGGCACCCGCATCGATCGCGCCTCGGGCTATGGCGACGGCGAAGTCGGCAGGCCGGTCGTTGTCGTTGCCGGGCTCGTGATTGTGCACGGTGAAGATGGCGAAATTGCCGTTCTGCTTGCCCTGCCGGATGGCCAGCATGTTGCCGGCCGCGTCGCGCTCGTTGAGCTCGTAGCTGTACCACATGCGGCCGTCCTGTAGCGGACCGGCGCGGTAGCGGGTGCCGAGCAGCCGCACGTCCCCTTCCGCGCCGCGCTCGGGCGAGCACCCGGCGCTGTCGCCGCAACCGCCGCCAGCCAATCGAGGTGCGGCTGCGAGACGACGGCGATGCGCTCGGTGCGGAGCGGGTTGATGCCGGGCCGGCCCGGTACCTCGCCCAGCGGATCGGCGGCCGGCGACATGGGCGTGAAGCTGGACGCGGCAGAGACGAGCGCCGCGCGCCCCTTCGCCATGTCGAAATAGCGGGGGCTGCGCGCCGCCTGCAGGCTCGATCCCGAACCGGCGAAGACCAGTCCCTCCTCCCGCAGCAGGCGCTCGGTCTCGGCAAGGCCCTCCGTGCCCCAGTCGGTGGCATGGTTATTGGCAAGGCTCACCATGTCAAAGCCCATTTCCTTTAGCTCGGGCACGGTGCCGGGATGGGCCAGCATCCAGGTGCCGCCCGATTGCGCCGCAGGGTAGCCGGAGAAGCTCGACAGATCGAAAACCATGGTCTCGAAATTGCCGAAGGTGAGGTCGGCGCCCTGCAACAGCTTCAGCATGTCGGGGAGCGCGCCGCGATCGTGGCCAGCATCGGGCGGAGGTAGATGAGGTCCCCCACCGCCGCGAGGGTGAAGCCGTCGGCGATCGGCCGCGTGGGCACCGGCTTTACCATGAGCGGCGCGTTCTGCGCCGCGGCGCCCGCGATGGGCGCCAGGGCGGCCACGCTGACGCAAGTAACGACTTCAAGGAGCAGGCGCGCGGCCCGCTTCGTGCTGTTCCTGGGCATGCTCTCACCCCTGTTACGGACCTGTCGGCCTCTCAGGACAATGAAGACTAGGACGCGGCCGCGGTCAACCAGAAGCGCTGGCGAAGCTAAAGACTGGACGAGTACATCGGGTGCATCGAACAGACGCTCCGCGCAGGCGGCTGAAGGTGTTCTTTTTTAAATGATCTGCAGGCCTGCCAACATCCCCTACGGGTCGAAAGCGGACAGCACCCGGCGGCTGGACGGTTGTCTGCTTCTCGGCATCAATGCTCGGGTCCTGAGCGGCGGCTATTGGCGGATTGCGTTGAAAAAGTCCGGGTTGAAGTCGTGACCGGTAGCTGATTCAGTGTTCCTGCAGATGCGGGAGACGGGCCGATGATGGGCGAGCGGACGGTGGCACAGGAGGCGCTGTTCTACAGCTTCAGCCTGGAGCGGCATGTGCCGGCGGATCACCTGCTGCGCTCGATCGACCGCTTTGTAGACTTGTCGGGCATTCGGGAGCACCTGCGGCCTTTCTACAGCGAGACGGGCCGGCCATCGATCGATCCCGAGTTGATGATCCGGATGCTCATCATCGGCTACTGCATGGGCGTTCGATCCGAGCGCCGGCTGTGCGAGGAGGTTCATCTCAACCTCGCCTATCGCTGGTTCTGCCGGCTCGGGCTGGAGGGCGATGTGCCCGACCACTCGACCTTCTCGAAGAACCGCCATGGCCGCTTTCGCGACAGCGACCTTTTGCGCGAGCTGTTCGAGGCGACGGTCGCGCGCTGCATGGCCGAGGGACTGGTTGGAGGCGAGGGCTTCGCGACCGACGCCAGCCTGATCAAGGCGGATGCCAACAAGCAGCGTTCGGCAGATGGCAAGGAGGAGGTCGATTGGGAGGCGATGGCCAGGACGCGCCGCTCGGTTCGGGAGTATCTCGACACGCTCGACGATGCGGCCTGGGGCGCTGCCAGCGAGGTGAAGCCGAAGTTCGTGTCCAAGTCGGACCCGGCAGCCCAATGGACGGGCGCGCACAAGGGGCACGCCTTCTTCGCCTATGCCACCAACTACCTGATCGACCTCGACCATGCCGTCATCGTCGATGTCGAGCCAAGCCGCGCCATCCGTCAGGCGGAGGTCGGTGCCTCGCGCACCATGATCGAGCGCACCCAAGACCGCTTCGGCCTCTATCCAAAGCGGCTGGCGGCCGACAGCGCCTACGGCTCAGCCGAGAACCTCGCTTGGCTGGTGCATGAGAAAGGCATCGAGCCGCACATCCCCGTGTTCGAGAAATCGGCTCGGGAGGATGGCATCTTCTCCCGCTCCGACTTCACCTTCGATCACAAGCGGGATGCGTATATCTGTCCCGGCGGCAAGGAGCTGAAGCGCTATCGACGATCGTTCGTCACGCCGCGCGACAGCGTCGGGGCGGACGGGATGGTGCGCTACCGCGCTATCAGGTCAGAATGCGGCACTTGCTCTCTCAAAGAACGATGCTGCCCGACCCAGCCGCAGCGCAAGGTGCTCCGGTCGATCCACGAAGGCGCACGGGATCTTGCGCGCGATCTGTCGCTGACAGACGCCTATCTGACCTCACGGCGCGAGCGGAAGAAGGTCGAGATGCTGTTTGCGCACCTCAAGCAGATCCTGAAGCTGACCGCCTGCGTCTCCGGGGTCCGAACGGAGCAAAAGACGAGTTCCACCTCGCCGCCACCGCCCAGAACCTCCGCAAGCTCGCCAAGCTAGTCCCGATGCCGCAACCGGCACTCGCCTGAGGGGGCGATCGCCTCGGCGCGACATCACCAAATCCGCGCCCGCCTCGAGCCAAAAGCCGACTTGTTCAACACAATCGGCGCTTAGCTGCCTTCAGGCGAACCTCCGCTAGGGGTCGAAAGCGGGCATTCACGGACTTCAGAGTACAATCTCCATGCCCGCCCCACTTCGAACAGCGGCGGGGTAACAATGATGGCGCTCACTCCGCCGGCCAGCTCTCCATCACTTCGACGAAGCGGGTGAGCCAGGCATTGGTCTGGTGGCCGTCGACCACGCGGTGATCGATGGTGAGCGAGACATAGGCCATCGGGCGGATCTGGATGCTGTCGATGCCGTCCACCTCGCGCACCACCACGCGTTTTTCGAGCTTGCCGACCCCGAGGATCGCCGATTGCGGCTGATTGATGATGATCGGCGAGGCGAAGAGCGAGCCCGAGACGCCGTGGTTGGAGATGGTGAAGGTGCCGCCCTTCACATCCTGCGCGCTCAAGTTTCGGCGCGCGCCTTTTCGACCAGCTCGTCGAGGCCGGCGGCAATCCCCTGGAGCGACAGGCGCTGGGCCTGGTGGAGGACGGGAACGATCAGGCCCTTGCTCCCAAGCGCCGTGCCGACGCCGATGTTGATGTCGTCGAAGATCTCGAGGCGATCCTCGTGCCAGCGGCTGTTGATCGCGGGAGCGACCTTCATCGCCTCGATGCAGGCGGCGACGAGGTAGGCGGTGTAGGTGAGCTTCACCCCCTGGCGCGCCCACGCGTCCTTGTGACGCGCGCGGTGGGCGATGATCGCGCTGAAATCGCACTCGAACATCGCGGTGACGTGCGGCGCCTGGGTGACCGAGTTCAGCATGTTCTCGGCGATCCGGAGACGCATGCGGTCGTGCGGGATCGAGTGCGAGGCGATGCCGGCGGTGGCGGGCTGCGGCGGAGGAGCCGTCTTCTTCGCGTCCGCCGCGCGATCCACGTCCGCGCGGGTGATGCGGCCGTCGCGGCCGGTGCCCTGGATGTGGGCGGGATCGAGCTTGTGCTGGAGGAGCGCGCGCTTCACGGCTGGAGAGAGGCGATGTTCGCGGCCAAAGCCCGTCATCCCGGCGAAAGCCGGGATCTCGGGGGGACCCGCCCGATCTCTTGTTCTGAGATCGGTCTCCGCCGGGATGACGGACGGGGATTCAGGCTCGTGGCCGACCACTTCGATCACCGCCGAAATCCGCCCGAGCACCGCGCCGGGCGCGGCTTCCTCGTTGCTGTGGAGGAGGATCTCGCGGAGCACGCCCGCAGCCGGCGCCGGGACTTCGACCGCCACCTTGTCCGTTTCGAGCTCCACCAGCGGATCGTTGATCTCGACGCGGTCGCCGACCTGCTTGAGCCAGGTGGAGCGGACGACGGCCTGGGTGCCTTCCTGCTCCAGCGGAACGATGACGTCGATCATCAGAAGCTCACCAGTTCGTCGATCTTGGCGCGGATCTTCTCGACGCTCGGCACCGCCCAGTTGAGCAGCACCATGTTATGCGGGCTCGGTATGTCGGGCATGGTGAGGCGCGAGACGGGCGCGTCGAGATCGAGAAAGGCCTGGTCGGCGACGACGGCCGCGATCTCGCCGCCGAAGCCGCCGGTCTGGAGGTCCTCATGGACAATGAGGCAGCGGCGGGTGCGGCGGACGGACTCCAGCACCATCTCCTTGTCCCAGGGCATCAGGGTGCGAAGGTCGATCACGTCGGCGGAGAAATCCCGTGCCGCCTCCTCGCAGCGCGGGACCATAGCGCCCCAGGTGACGATCGTGATGCCGTCCCCTTCCCTGGTCTTCTTCGCCCGGCCGAAGGGAAGGACGAAATCGTCGCCGGGATAGGGCCGCCGCGCCCAGGCGTCGTCGAGCATCGATCGATGCTCGAAGAAGACCACCGGGTCGTTGCCGCGAAGGCCCGAGCGGAGGAGCCCGACGGCATCCTCGGCATTGGAAGGGACCGCCACAAGCCAGCCCGGATTGTGGACGAATTGCACCTCGTTGGTCTGGCTGTGCCAGGGGTCCCCGACCTTGAAGAAGCCGCCGGGGATGCGAAGCACCATCGGCGCGGCGAAGCGGTTGTTGGTGCGCCAGCGCATCGTGCCGCAATCGTTGATCTGCTCGAGCGCGGGCTCCGCATATTTGCGGAACTGGATCTCCGGCACCGGCATCAGCCCGGCCAGCGCCAGGCCGACGGCGCGGCCGACAATGCCCTCTTCGGAAAGGCTGGTGTCGAACACTCGTTCGATGCCGTATTTCTCCTGAAGGCCGAGGGTCACGGCATGGACGCCGCCCTTGGGCCCGATATCCTCGCCGAACAGGAGCACGCGCGGATTGATCTCGAGCTCGCGGTCGAGCGTGCGGCGGATCGCCGTCACCATATTGATGCGCTGGCCTTCGGGCCTCGGCGTCTCGTTGGACGGCGGAGCGCGATAACCGTGCGTCCACTGGCCGCCGACCTGCTGCATCTCGCCTTCGTAGAAGACGTTGGCGAGCACCGTTTCAGGGTCGGCGATCCCGCGCGCTTCGGCGGCGGCCCGGGCCTCTTCGACCGCCTCGCCGGCGTCGCTTTCGATCTGCGCCCATTCCTCCTCCGACAGGAGCGACGGGACCAGGTAGGAGCGCAGCTTGGGCAGCGGATCGCGCGCCCATTCGGAGGCGACCACCTCCTGCGACTTGTAGGTTTGCGTGTCCTGGAAGCTGTGGCCCTGGAGCCGCGGCACGGTGAGGCGAAGCAAAGCGGGTCCCGCGCCGCCGCGGACATGGCCGACCGCTTCGCTCAGCAGCCGCGCCGCCTCGGCAGGCTCGGTGCCGTCGCCGGAAAGGACGTGGAGGTTGCCGAAGCTGGCGAGGTTCCTGGCGATATCGCCGCCCGGCGTCTGGTAGGTGGCGGGCACCGAGATGCCGTATTGATTGTCCTCGATATAGAAGAGCATCGGCAGCTTCTGAGTGGTGGCGATGGTGAGCGCCGCCCAGAAGCCGTTCGCCGCCACCGAGGCATCGCCGCCGAGAACGACCGCGATCGAATCCCGGTGCGGCTCGCTCTTCAGCACCGTGCGATAGTAATCGATCGCCTGCGCCCAGCCGGCGGTGGGCGTATATTGCGCGCCGACGCCGCCCGACATCGGGAGCGCGGGCGTGCCGCCGGGATTGGGATAGTTGAAGACGACGCCGATATCGCGCCCGTCCGAATAGCCCCCGGCCCGGCCCATGGCGGAGCCGAGCGCGTCCTCGAGCGGCACGCCCAATGCAAGCAGCAGCGGACGCGAGCGATAATAGCCGCAGGCCGCATCCTTGGGCCGATCGAGCCTCGATCCCAGCATGATCTGCGCCATGTCGTGGCCGCGCGCCGAAAATTGATAGAGGACCTTCCGCTCGGGAACGAGCCGCTCCTCCTCCAGCTTGTCGAGCGCGCGGCTGACATTCACGAGATAGGCGATCCTTCGCCAGTCATAGTCCGGATCGGGAGAATCAAAGGCCGTGCGGCTGGCCATCGCAAAGCCGCTCTCACTCATTCATCTTCTCCACCACCGCGGCAGCGAAAAGATCTGCATTCTCGTCCGACAGGCCGACGATGTTGAAGCGGCCGGAATCGGCCATGTAGATGCCGTGGCTCTCCCGAAGCTCGAGCACCGCGTCGGTGCTGAGCGGCAGGATCGAGAACATGCCGTTCTGGCCATCGATATATCGGAGCCGCTCGTCATAAGCGGCGAGGCGCGCGCGCAGGCTGCGGATGCGGGCGCACATCTCGATGAGCTCGGCGTTCCAGTCGGCGCGCAGATCAGGGTCGTCGAGCACGGTGCGCACGATCGCAGCGCCGTGATCGGGCGGCATCGACCACATGGTGCGGGAAAGCTGGAGGAGATTGCCGAACGCGGTTCCCGCGGCCTCGGCGCTGCTCGCCTTGATGAAGAGCGACCCCGTCCGCTCGCGGTAAACTCCGAAATTCTTGTCGCAGCTCTGCGCAACCAAAGCCTGATCGACAGCCTCGACCATCATGCGCGTCCCCTGCGCGTCGATCTCGAGCCCGTTGCCGAGCCCCTGATAGGCAAGGTCGATGAACGGGACGAGGCCGCGGGCGGAGACGAGCTCGGTCAGCGCCTTCCATTGATCGAGATCGAGGTCGGCGCCGGTCGGGTTGTGGCAGCAGCCGTGGAGGAGGATGAGATCGCCGGCGCGGGCGTCCTTCAGCGCGTCCATCATCTCGTCGAACAGGATGCGGCGGCTGGCGGTGTCGTAATAAGGGATCTTGACCATCTCGACGCCGGCGCATTCGATCAGCGGCCCGTGATTGGGCCAGGTCGGCTGGCCGACGAAGATGCGGGCATCGGGATCGGCTTTCTCGATGAGATCGGCGCCGAGCCGGAGCGCGCCGCAGCCGCCGGGCGTCTGAACGCCGACGATGCGGTCGTCGGCCGCCGCGCGTTCGCCAAAGACGATCGGCTTGACGAGCTCCACGAAACGCGCATCGCCCGCCGAACCCAGATAGGCCTTGGTCCGCTGCGTCTCCAGGAGGATCCGCTCGGCGGCCTTGACCGCGCGCAGGATCGGCGTGCCGCCCGCCGGGTCCCGGTAAACGCCGACGCCGACATCGATCTTGTCCGGCCGGGGATCGGCATTGGCGAGGGCGATCAGCTGGAGGAGCGAGTCCGAGGGCTGTAGGCTGAGGCGATCGAACAATCGCGGCCCATCCGCCAGCGTGAATGCATCCGCCAAGTCGATCCTCCTCTGTACGCCGCAATCCAGCCCGATACATCTAATGCAGGCGAGCGCCAAATGCGTATCAAAGTGGATGAATTAGCGAATGGAGATGGAAAGAGAATTCATTTATAAGCCATCCGGTGAAAGAAACTGATCAGATCGATCCGGTCGATCGCGAATCATCCGCGAGCTGCAGCGCGATGCAAGCGTCAGCCATGACCCTCGCCGAGAAGGTCGGGGCCTCGGCCGCTTCAGTGTGGCGGCGGGTGCGAAGCCTGGAGCAGGCGGGCATCTTGGGAAAGAGAGCAGCATCTCGGGCGCGCGGTCATTTATGACGCGCCAGACGGTGGAGGCTCGCGCCGCCAGTTCATCCAGTCGCGCGAAGAGATCGTCGAACTGATGTCAAATGCGATCCTCGGTGCGCGACGTTGCCGATTACGACCGCTTCATCATGCGCGCGTGCTGCAGCGTCGATGTCGAATTTCGCCCTGCGGCGTCAGACCGAAATCCCGCCAGGGTCGCCCTTTTGCCGAGAACGGTCGGCGCCTCAACCGTGGTGAGGCGAGCCCGTCCGTTTTCCCGCCATCGGCGAGCACTCCCACGGTGAAGGCGCCATAAGCGTGCGCACAGGCGCCTGCCCGCCGGAGCAGGCGGGCATGAAGGTTGGGAAAAGACGGTGCCGGCTCAGCGCCGATCCGCAGCATCTCGGGCGCGCCGTCGAACGTGCTGTGCCAGGGTCGGAAGGCAGTGGATGATGACGCGCCAGACGGTGGAGCGCCGCGCCGATTTCGAGCATCGTGCATCCAGCGGTATCGCGCGAAGAGATCGTCGAATGTTGCGCCGACGGGCATCAAGATCGTCGCGCGTGAATTCCTGATAAAGGCGGAAGTATAGGCGACGTCAGGAAGGGATTATCTGCTGCGGATCTCGGTGCGCGACGTTGCCGATTACGACGATGATCGCTTCATCATGCGCGGCGTGCTCGCTCCCTGAGATTCTGTCTCATCAGGAGCGTCGCGCAATCGCGGCAAAGATCGAAGTGCACCGACAGACGCGCGGCAGGCAACGGAATATCGCGACGCTGCTTGCCCCGAAAACCAGCACCAGGATGTAAAGGAAGAGAACCGCAAGAAAGGCGAGTACGGCGATGTGAAGGGGCCGCTTTCGGCGGAAGCGGCGGTTTTCGTCCGCAGCCTCTCCTTCCTCCGGGTCGGTTGCGCACCCCTAAACCACTGAGGATGACCGGCCATTGAGCCTGCCATCGACCTATCCCCCGCCTATAAGGACGGAACCGTCCCTGCGGCTCCCGCGGATTGAATCGGGAAGGATTGCGAATCGAATTCGGGAGCAAGGCGATGGCGGCACGGGCTTATTGGAGGGGGCAGATCAGGCTGGCTCTGGTTTCGATCCCCGTCGAGATCTTCACCGCCACCAAGAGCGGCGCGACGATTGCCTTCAACCAGATCCATGAGCCCACCGGCAAACGCATCAAATATGAAAAGGTGGTGCCCGGCGTCGGCGCCGTCGATCCGGACGAGATCGTCAAGGGCTTTGAGGTCGAGAAGGGCAATTACGTCCTGATCGAAGACGAGGAAATCGAGGCGGTGAAGCTGGAGAGCAAGAAGACGCTCGAGCTCACCCAGTTCGTCGACCATAACGAGATCGACGTCCTCTATTACGAGAAGCCTTATTACGTCGTCCCGGCGGACGACCTGGCCGAAGAGGCGTTCATCGTGCTCCGCGAGGCTTTGCGGCGAACCAAGAAGGTCGCGCTCGGACAGCTCGCTTTGCGCGGCCGAGAATATGTGGTGAGCCTGAAGCCCTGTGGGCGCGGCATCGTGCTGGAGACGCTCCGCTATGCCGACGAGGTGCACAAGGCGCAGGGATATTTCCGCGACATTTCCGATGCCAAGCCAGACGACGAGCTGCTCGACCTCGCCGAAACCCTCATTCAGAAGAAGACGGCGCCATTCGATGCGTCCAAATTCCATGACCGTTACATCGACGCGCTGCACGACCTCATCGAGCGCAAGCGCAAGGGCAAGACGATCACGACCGAGGACGAGCCCGCCGCTCCGAACCGCGGCTCGAACGTGGTCGACCTGATGGCGGCGCTGAAGCGTTCGATCGAGCGGCCGGGCGCGAAAGGCGGCAAGGAGGAAGCGCCGGCCAAGAAAGGCGCTGCCAAGCCTGCGGCTGCGAAGAAGGCCCCTGCAAAAGCGGCTCCGGCCAAGGCGGCTCCGGCTCGCAAGCGGGCTTAGCGTGCGTACCGATCGATATTCGGGACGAGTGGGGTTCTGACACGTGGCGCGGAAATCCGATCCCCTCGAAACCTACAACAAGAAGCGCGACTTTACGAAGACGGCTGAGCCGCCCGGCGGCTTCGAGACCTTGGACTGGAGCGAAGGCAACGGCTTCATCATCCAGAAGCATGATGCGACGCGGCTCCATTACGATCTGCGGCTGGAGCTGGACGGGACGCTGAAGAGCTGGGCGGTGACGCGCGGGCCGAGCCTCGATCCGGCCGATAAAAGACTGGCGGTGCGGACCGAGGACCACCCACTGAGCTATGCCACCTTCGAGGGCACGATCCCGAAGGGAGAATATGGCGGCGGCACTGTGATGCTGTGGGACCGCGGCACCTGGACGCCCGATCCGCGCAAGGACCCGAGAAAGACGCTGGAGCAGGGCCACCTCCACTTCACCGTCGACGGCGAGCGGATGAAGGGCGAATGGATCATGATCCGGCTGAAGCCGCGGCCGGGCGAGCGGAACGAGAATTGGATCCTCCGCAAGATCGACGACGAACATGCCGGAAGCGCGACTGGCCTCACCGAGAAATACCTCACCAGCATCAAGACCGGGCGCGCGATGCAGGAGATCGCGGCAGGAAAAAGCGCGAAGGAGCTGAGCTCCTTCCAGCGCAAGCTGAAGTCAATGCCGAGTCGTTCCCCGGCGAAGGCCGGGGTCCAGGCCAAAGGCCGCACCGGACCCCGGACCAGACAAGGGAGTCCCCCGCCCTTCCGCAAGCCGCAAAAGGCGACGCTCGTCGACAGCGTGCCGGCCGGCTCCGCCTGGATCCACGAGATGAAGTTCGACGGCTATCGCTGCCTTCTTTCGGTCGGCGGCGGCGGCGCCAAGGTCTTTACGCGCACCGGCCTCGACTGGTCGGACAAATTCCCCGAGCTCGTCGAAGCCGCCGCCGGGCTGGAGGTCGGCTCGGC
>JAUJOJ010000016.1:62352-83062 GCA_030447665.1 Allosphingosinicella sp.
CGGACAAATTCCCCGAGCTCGTCGAAGCCGCCGCCGGGCTGGAGGTCGGCTCGGCCCTGCTCGACGGTGAGATCGTCAAGGTCGACGACACCGGCAACAGCAACTTCTCCGCGCTTCAGCAGGCGATCAGCGAAGGCGGGCGCGGCCTTACCCTGTTCCTGTTCGACGCGCTGGAGATCGACGGCGAGGATCTGACGCCGCTCCCCAATATCGAGCGCAAGCAACGGCTCGCCTCCCTCGTCGGCGAGGGCAAGCCGCCGTTCATCCTCTACGCCGATCATGTCGTCGGGGCCGGCGAGAAGCTGTTCGAGGCGATGTGCGAAGCGGGCGGCGAAGGCATCATCTCCAAGAAGGCCGACGCTCCTTACAGGAGCACCCGCACCAAAAGCTGGCTCAAGGTCAAATGCACGCGGCGGCAGGAATTCGTCGTCATCGGCTGGTCGACGAGCGACAAGAAATCGCGCGGCTTCCGCGCTTTGCTCCTCGGCCTTCATGAAAACGGCAAGCTGCGTTACGCCGGCAAGGTCGGCACCGGCTTCTCCACCGCGGTCCAGCACGATCTGTGCGCGCGCTTCGAAAGGATGAAGGTCGATAAGCCCGCCGCTCCGGTGCCGCGGGCGGAGGCGCGCGGGGCCAATTGGGTGAAGCCGGAGCTGGTGGCGGAAGTGGCCTTTGCCGAATTCACCGCGGAATCGGTGGTCCGCCATGCGAGCTTCCTCGGCCTTCGCGCGGACAAGAAGGCGGCCGAGGTCGTCCCGGAACGCGAGCAACCGCTCGCCTCGGCGGTACCCACCGCCGTCGAGGACGGCATCAAGATCAGCAACCCCGAACGGGTGATCGATCCGGCCTCGAACGTGACCAAGGGCGACCTTGCCGAATATTATCGCGCCGTCGCGCCGCTGATGCTGCCCTGGGCCGCCAACCGGCCGCTGAGCCTGGTGCGCTGTCCCCAGGGACGCGCGAAGAAATGCTTCTTCCAGAAGCATGACGCGGGCACCTTCGGCCCGCACATCCGCCAGATCCCGATCGAGGAGAAGCGCGGCGAGATCGAGGATTATATCTTTGTCTCGGACCAGGCCGGGCTGATGACCTGCGTCCAGATGGGCACGATCGAATTTCACGGCTGGGGATCGTCGGTTGGGGATGTCGAGAAACCGGACCGGCTGGTCTTCGATCTCGATCCCGACGAGGGGCTCGACTTCGAGGAGGTGAAGCGGGCCGCGCGCGACCTCAAGCGCTATCTCGCCGACATGGGGCTCCAGACCTTCCCGCTCGTGACCGGCGGCAAGGGCCTGCACGTCGTCGTTCCCCTGACGCCTCAGGCGGAATGGCCGGAGGTGAAGGACTTCGCCCAGCGCTTCTGCGTCGCGCTCGCCACCGCCGAGCCGGAGCGCTTCACCGCCAATCTTGCAAAGGCGCGGCGCAAGGGGCGGATCTTCCTCGATTATCTGCGCAACCAGCGCGGCGCGACCGCGATCATGCCCTACAGCGCCCGCGCCCGCGAGCGTAGCCCGGTCTCGGCGCCGATCGTTTGGGATGAGCTCGACGAGACCGAAAGCGGCGCCCGCTTCACGGTCCGCGATGCCGGCCTGCTCCTGGAGCGCGCCTCCTCGCGGCTGCTGCAGGGCTGGGGCGAGGCAAGCCAAATATTGCCAGATTTGTGATTGGCGAATCCGTCATGCCGGACTTGATCATCGGGATGTCCTGTCCCCCGGACAGGGCATTAGACCAATCTGAATAGAGCCAGATTCACGCTCTCGGGGACCCGATAATGGCATCCACCTTCTTCAGCCCAAGCTGCAACCGAGAAGGTGGACCCCGGTTCAAGCCCGGGGTGACAGAGGGGCGGCAAGCAGGTCCTGATATTCCGGGTGCCGCTCGATATAGCCTTTCACGAAATAGCAGAGCGGGACGACCTTCAGGCCGCGCCGGCGGGACTCGTCGAGCGCGGCCCGGACCAGCCGGCTGCCGATCCCCTGCCCTTCCATCTCCTCCGGCACGACCGTGTGCGTGAAGCTGATCGTGTCGCCCTCCAGCCGGTAAGCGGCGACCGCGGTCCCGCCGTCCTGGGCCAGTTCGAAGCGCTGCTCGGCCTCGTTGTGGATCACTTCGCTGTGGCTCGCCATCATCGTCTCCATGCTCAGCCGAACAGGTGCCTCTCGAACGCCGAATGCGCGGGTGAGTGCCAAGGCATGCGCAAATCACCCGCCGAAGAGGGCGGCCTCATCGGCGATCCAGCTCTCGAACGAGCGCATCGCCTCCGTTCGTTGCCGGGATTTCAGCCGCGTCAGCCAATAGCCGCCAGTGATCGCCTCCTGTTCGAAGGGGCGCACGAGCCGGCCCTCGCGGAGCTCGCGGCCGAACATCGAGGGCGGCGCCAGCGCGACCCCCGCCCCTGGAGCGCCGCCTCGATCATCACCCAGGAGGAATCGAATACCGGTCCGCTGATCGTCGGTGCGGTGAGGCCCGCTTCCTGCACCAGTCCGGCCAATCCTCGCTGCGATAGGAACGAAGCAGCGTCTCGCGGGCGAGATCGGAGAGCGATTGCAGCCGAGCGGCGATGGCCGGGCTGCACAAGGGCGTGAACGGTGCTTCGAACAGCAGGACGGCATCCGTTCCATGCCAAGCCCCGTCTCCGAACCGGATCGCGTAATCGAGACCCTCGGCGGCGATATCCACGCGATTGTTGTTGGTCGACAGCCGGAGGTCGACGAAGGCGTGCGCCTCATGGAAGCGGGGGAGACGCGGCAGCAGCCAGCCGACCGCGAAGGTGCCGACGGCTCCGACCGTCAGCACCTCGCGCATCATGCCGCCTTGAAAGCGGCCGAGCGCATCGGCGATCCGATCGAAGGAATCGCGCACCACCGGCAGCAGCATCTGCCCTTCGTCGGTGAGCGAGAGCCCGCGTGGCAGGCGCCGGAACAGCAGCACGCCGAGCCGCTCCTCGAGCGCCTTCACCTGATGGCTGAGCGCGGCCGGGGTCACGCACAGCTCGATCGCGGCATTGGTGAAGCTCAAGTGGCGGGCCGCGGCCTCGAAGGCGCGGAGGGCATTCAGCGGAAGATGAGGTCTGATCACGTCGCCCGGCTTTAGATTTTCTAATGCAAGATTGGAAATAACGTCGTTTGCCCGGCGCCGCCACCTCCGGAATATCCGCGAGAACGGGGAGGCGACGATGATCAAGGCTATTGTGACGAAAGTATCTTTCATTGCAGGCGTAGCGCTGGCGGGAGGCATTGCCGCTGCTCGACCGAGCTCTTCGCTGCCGGACAACCCCATTTGGACGGAAGTCGTGCCGCCGTTCCGGATCGCGGAGGGGCTTTATTATGTGGGCTCGCGCGACATCGGGGCCTACCTGGTCGATGGAGGCCGCGCCGGGCTGATCCTCATCGATGCCGGCATGCCCGATTTTGCGCCGCAGGTGCTGAAGAATGTCAGGACGCTTGGGTTCGACCCGGCCAAGATCCGCATCCTATTGAACAGCCAGGCACATATCGATCATGCCGGCGGGCTTGCCGCGATCAAGGCGGCGACCGGCGCCAGGCTGCTTGCATCGAAGGCCGACGCGCCGCTGCTCGATGCGGGCGGCAAGGGCGATTTCTTCTTCGGCGACGAAGTCACCTTCCCGGCCGCCAAGGTCGACGGCCTCGTGCGGGACGGCCAGGCGGTGACGCTGGGCCGGGCGAGGCTGACCGCGCATCTGACGCCCGGCCACACCAAGGGATGCACGACCTGGACGATGCCGGTGAGCATAAGCGGCCGGACGCACGTCGCCCAGTTCAACTGCAGCATGACCGTTCCCGGCTATAGCCTGCTCGGCAACCGGAATTACCCGAACATGGTGGAGGATTACCGGGCCAGCTTCGACAAACTTCGCCGCATCCCCTGCGACCTCTTCCTGGCGTCGCACGGCTCCTTCTTCGATCTCGACCGAAAGCGCGCAAGGCTCGCCGCCGGAATGGGCAAGAACCCGTTCATCGATCCTGAAGGGTGCCGCCGCTACCTCGACCTGACCGAGACGCGCTTTCGCGAGCAGCTCGCCCGCGAGCGCGCCGGCAAGGGTGTAGTGCAGAAATAACACAGTTTAGCACTTGCATCGAGGCGCCTCTCTCCCCATCTTCCCCCCAACATCTGAAAGGGAAGAGATGGCGACGGAGACCAAGCTGAAGCTCGAGGCGCCCGAGGTGGTGCAGACCGTGCAGCCGGCCGAGGCGGCCGGCCTGGTGCCGATCAAGGCCGAAGAACGCACCGCGCTCGAGACGAAGGTCGACAGCTTCATCGACGATCTCGTCGCGACCGACGCGAACAGCCCGGAATTCGGCAAGAAGATCGATCAGCTCACCAATATGGGCCGCAACGAGATTGCGGAGGCCGCAGGCCATTCCAATCGCTTCCTCGACCGGCCGGTCAAGGCGATCGACAGCGACACCGGCATCGGCGCGGACCTCACCCAGCTGCGCCGCACGGTCGAGGAGCTCGATCCCGGCCGGCAGGGCAACCTTTCCACGCCGCGCAAGATCCTCGGCATCATTCCGTTCGGCAACAAGCTTGGAAACTATTTCCAGAAATATCAGTCGGCGCAGACCCACATCTCGAAGATCCTCGGCAGCCTCGCCTCGGGCAAGGACGAGCTCCTCATGGACAATGCCGCCATCGACGTCGAGCGCGCCAATATGTGGAAGACGATGGGCAAGCTCGAGCAGATGATCCACATCTCCAAGACGATGGACCAGCGGCTCGAGGAGAAGGCGAACGAGCTCGACGCCACCGATCCCGCCAAGGCCAAGGCGATCCGCGAGACGGCGCTCTTCTACACCCGCCAGCGCACCACCGACCTCCTCACCCAGATGGCAGTAACGGTGCAGGGCTATCTCGCGCTCGATCTCGTCAAGAAGAACAATGTCGAGCTGGTGAAGGGGGTGGACCGCGCTTCGACCACCACCGTCGCGGCGCTCCGCACCGCCGTGACGGTCGCGCAGGCGCTCACCAACCAGAGGCTGGTGCTCGATCAGATCACGGCGCTCAACACCACTACGGCCAACATGATCGACCGCACCGGCGAGCTCCTGAAGAGCCAGACCAGCGACATCCACAAGCAGGCGGCGTCTTCGACCATTCCGCTCGAAACGCTGCAACGTGCCTTCCAGAATATCTACGACACGATGGACACGATCGACCGCTTCAAGCTGGAGGCGCTCGGCAACATGAAGCAGACGGTGAACGTGCTCACCAGCGAGGTCGAGAAGAGCCGCGGCTATATCGCGCGCGCCGAAGGCGTGGAGCAGAACCGCCTTGCCGGCGACAAATCGCCGCTGACGGCCCTCGAGGGATAGGATGGCGCGGCATCCCCGCAGCGTCGATCAGGCGATCGCGAGGTTCGACGACCTCGTCACCCGCATCGACGGCAAGACGCCCGCTGCCCGGGATGCCCATGGCCGCGATTATGGCCGCACGGCAAGATCTCTGGCCAAGCGCCTGGCGAATATGGGAATGGCGATCGCGGCCTTGATCGTCGCCACCATCGCCTTCGGCCTGTTCGTCGGGCCGATCGGCTGGACCGGGCTGTTCGTCGTGGCAATGGCGATGCTGGGCATCCTGATCTTCTTCTCGGCCTGGCCGACCGGCCGGGAGCCGAAGCGCGTCGAATATAGCGAGCAGCTGCCGACCAAGGCGGTCGTGCAGCAGCTCGATTCCATGCTGTCGAGGCGTCGCACCGCCCTTCCCGCTCCCGCCGCGCGCCGGGTGGACGCGATCACCCAGCAGCTGCCGCTGCTGGAATCGCGGCTGGCCGAGGTGGATGCGCTCGATCCGCTTGCACAGGATGCCCGGCGGCTGATGGGCAAGCACCTGCCCGAGCTGATCGACCGCTATGAGCGGGTGCCGGCCCGGTATCGCGCCGAGCGTGACGGCGAAGGCCTGACGGTGGACGAGCGTCTCGTCGCGGGGCTCGATGCTGCCCGCGAAGCGCTCGACGACATCGGCGGAAAGCTTTCGAAGCAGGACATCGACGCATTCGAGACCCAGGGGCGCTTCATCGAAAGCCGGTACAAGGACGGCGGCGTCAGCGAAGGGGGCTGAGGCATGCGGTTGGACTTCGAACGCGCTCTCGGCGAGACCGAGGATTTCCTGTTTCGCCAGCTAAGCTCCCGCGCCGCCCGGGAGGCGCAGAAGCGGAAGGTGCAGCGGGGCATCAACGAGGTCTTCAGGAGGGTCCGGCGATTCGCGATCGTGATGCTCCTGCTCCTCACCGCGCTCGTCACCTACAGCATCTTCGTCGACCCGATCGGCATCCTCACCTGGTTCGTCGCGCTGCCGACAGTCTTCCTTGCATCCGCGGTCGCCCTCTTCTGGCCCTCCTCACGCCGCCAGCCGCGCTTCGAGCAGCGCGAGGCGGCGCCGCAGCTCGACCTGCTGGCGGGAAGGATCGAGGAATGGCTGCTGGAACGCTGCCGCGACCTGCCTCGCACAGCGCTTCCCGCCGTGGATACAATATTGTCGCTTCTCAATGAGATGCGTCCCGATCTTTCAGCCCTTTCCCCGGATACCCCGTTCGGGGGTGAAACCCAGCGCCTCGTCGGCCAGCATCTCCCGCGCCTCGTCGACACCTATCTGGCGCTTCCGCCGAGGAGCCGGGATGCCCGCTCGGAGAACAGCCGCCGGCTCGCCGAGAGCCTGGACATCGTGGCCGAGGAGCTGGGGCGTCTCTCAAGCGAAGTGCACCGCGACCGGACCCTGCACTTCGACACGCAGCGCCGCTTCATCGAAACACGCTACAAGGACGAGTAGCAAGAGCACTTCCCGAAAAAGTGGGAACCGGCTCTTCGGGGAAGTGCTCCAGACATTGATCTGGCTCAAAAGAGAAAGGCGAGCCGCTATAGAGCCGCATGTTCCGCCGAATCTTTCCCGACCGCTTCATCCTCTGGCTGATCGCGGCGCTCGTCGCGGCGACGATTTCCCGGTCCGCGGCGCGCTTGCCGGGATCGTCGATGCCGTCACCCTGGCGGCGATCTTCGCGCTCTTCTTCCTGCACGGCGTGCGGCTGCCGCGCGAGGCGCTCCTCTCCGGCATCACCGACTGGCGGCTGCACGCAGCGATCCTCGGCTCGACCTTCATTGTCTTTCCGCTCGCCGGACTGGCGCTGTCGTCGCTGTTTCCCGGCCTGCTGACGCCGGCGCTCTGGACGGGAATGCTGTTCCTGTGCGCCCTCCCTTCCACGGTGCAATCCTCGATCGCCTATACCTCGATGGCGGGCGGCAATGTCGGCGGAGCGGTTGCGGCCGCGGCCTTTTCGAACCTGTCGGGGGTGTTCCTGACGCCGCTGCTGGTGACCTTGATCCTCGGCGCGCAGGGCGCCCAGATCTCGCTTGCCGGCATCGGCAAGATCGTGGGCCTGCTCTTCCTTCCCTTCCTGCTCGGACACGCGCTGCGCCCGCTGCTCATCAAGCTGGTCGCCGCGCGTCCGAAGCTCACGACCATCGTCGACAAGGGAACGATCCTGCTCGCCGTCTACGGCGCCTTCTCCGCAGCCGTGGTCGAGGGGCTCTGGACACGCATCCCGCCGGGCATGATCGCGCTCCTCCTCCTGCTTTGCCTCCTGCTCCTCGCCGTCGTGCTCGCGGCGACCGCGGCGATCGGGCGCTTCGGAGGCTTTTCGCGAGAAAGCCGCGCCGCGATCCTCTTCTGCGGATCGGTGAAGTCGCTGGCGAGCGGAGCGCCGATGGCGCGGATCCTGTTCCCGGGCGCCGCGGCAGGAATGGTCATCCTGCCGATCATGCTGTTCCATTCGCTGCAGCTGATCGTCTGCGCCTGGATCGCCGCCAGGATGGCGCCCAGTATCCGGAAGCGCGCGGGAATTAACGTCGCGCCCAGCGTCACTGGACATGTGCCAAGCTTTATCTAGGCTTTGGCCGTCATGCACATCGCCGAAGCTCTTGCCCGTGCCGAGGGGGTCCAGAAGGTCCCCAGCCCGAAGCTCCACCTCTATATCAAACGGGCTTTCCTCTCCTTGGAAGAATGCAGCCGGATCGTCGCGCTGATCGATGCCGGGCGCCGCCCCTCCACCATCGCCGACGATCTGGGGGACAGCCTCTTCCGCACGAGCGAGACTTGCGACCTCGATTCGGCGCATCCCGACGTCGGCGCGGTCGAGAGAAGAATTGCGCAGTTGACCGGGCTCGACCTTGCTTATGGGGAGCCGATCCAGGGCCAGCGCTACGCGGCAGGCCAGGAGTTCAAGGCCCATACCGACTATTTCGAGCCGGACGGCCCGGATTATCTTCGATACTGCTCGCTTTCGGGCCAGCGGACATGGACGGTTATGATCTACCTCAACGAGCCCGAGGCGGGCGGTGCGACGCGCTTCAAGGCGATCGACAAGACGGTGCAGCCGGAGACCGGTAAGCTGCTCGCCTGGAATAATCTCACGGCGGACGGCAGGGTGAACGGCAACACGCTCCATCACGGCATGAAGGTGCGCGCAGGGACGAAATATGTCGTAACGAAGTGGTTTCGGGAGCGCCCCTGGCGATGAGGCTGACCTGGAGAAGTCGTCCCGGCGACGGCGCGGAGGCTCGGGGGCGCCGAGGCTCGGGCGGCGCGGCTAGGGATCCACGCCGCCCGAAGCTTCATTCCTAAGGCATGTTGGTTTTACGGCGCCTGAACGCCCTTCGCCGAACCCGATCAGAATTTCACCGAAAGACCCAGGCTGACCGTCCGCCCGACATCGTAGCTGTTGATGTCGATCCGGTTCTCGCCGAATTCCTGGAACTCCTCATAATCCTGGCCGAGCAGGTTGCGCGCCTCGAACTTCAGCTCGGCATTGGTGCCGAACAACGGAATTTCCTCCCGGGCGACGAAATCGACGCGAAGCCCGGCTTCTCGACGATGTCCGGCTGGCGAAGCTCGCCCTGGATCGGTCCTCGATTGGTGACGCGCTTGCTTGCATAGGTGAAGAGGAACGTCGCCTGGCTGAGCCGGTCCGTATCCTCGATCCCGATCTGGAGATTGGCGAGATGATCCGATTGGCCGTTGAGGGGCGCTCCGTCGCGGAACAGGAGATTGGCGCCGATCGGCTGGAGGTTGGGGCCGATGATCTCCGTATCGTCCACCTTCAGCTCGGATTGGGTGTAGGTGTAGTTGCCGATGAAGAGCAGCCGTTTGGTAGCGAGGAAATCGGCGAGACCGGCGAGCGGGTAAAAGGCCTGGACCTCGACCTCGGCGCCGTAGAGCGTCGCTTCGGGCGCGTTGGCGAAGCCGGTGCGAAGCTGGCCGCCGCCTGCGAAGAAGGCCGCCGCCTCGATCGGATTGTCGATCTTCTTGTAGAAGCCCGACAGGCTGAAACGCTGGCCGCGTGCAAAATACCATTCGTAGCGGGCTTCGGCGTTCAAGAGCTCGCTGTCCGTCAGGAATGGGTTGCCGGTGAATTCGCGGTCGGATTCGAAATCCTGGAAGATCTGCGGCGCGAGCTCGCGGAACTGCGGCCGGGCGATCGTCTTCGATCCGTGAACGCGAAGCTGCATGTTCTCCGCGAAATTCCAGGTGATCGTGGCCGCCGGCAGCCAATAGTCGTTGTTGAGACTCGTGCCGACGAGTCCGGCTCCCACCGGCGTCACCGTCTGCCGCGCATCCTCGTAACGGACGCCGAACTGGGCACGCAGGCCGAGGTCGCCATGCTCCACTTCGGCCTGGGCATAGCCCGCGTGGATGCGGAGGTCCGCATCATAGGCGGCCGCGCCCTCCTGCCCGGACACGTCGCGAAGCTGGATATTGTAATTATAGACGTTGAAGTCCGAGAGCAGGAAATCGGGGCGGGTCTGCGCAGGGCCGACGGGAAGCGGTCCTTCCGGTCGGAAATACTGGAATTGATAGCGGGATGAGCTGCGCTGATTGTCGGTATAAGCATAGCCGGCCGACAGCGTCACCGGGAGGGCGGTGCGGATCCGGTAGGCGAGGTCGACCGCGCCGGCATAGACGTCTTCGTTGAGGTCGCTGAACGCGACGGTGGCGAACTGGCCGCCCGAGGCGAGGTTGTTGATATAATCGTCCACGTCCGAGCTGCTCTTGGTCCGCGGATCGTTGTCGCCGAGATAGGCATAGCCGATGTCGCGCTCGTAGGGCGATTCGCGCTGCGTGTTGGCGTAGGTGCCGCGCAGGTCGACGCTGAGATCGTCGAACTTGAACTCGGCGACAAGCTGCGTGTCGATGAGCTGGCGCTCGAACCAGTAGGTGTTCTGTTCGATCAGCGACGGCGGCAGATTGGGATCCTGGTCCGCGACGTTGCGGCTGAAGCCGGAGGCCAGGCGGCCCTGCTTCAGCGTGTCGCGGATGTAGAGGTTGGTCCAGCGGATCTCATGCTCGCCGAACTCGGCGCCGAGGCCGAGCAGGCCGTTCACGATCACCCGGTTGTCGGTGGTGACGCGGCGGAAGCTGGTCTGCGGCGTGCCGGCAAGCTCCGGATCGAGCGAGGTCTGCTGGATCGCGTCGCGGGTCCGCCAGGTGCTGCTGTAGCCGGCCGCGGCGACGAGCCCGAGCCGGCCGGTGCCGAATTCGAAGGTGGTGCCGCCGCTGATATCGGCCGAGAAATTGGCGGGGATGTCGAGGTTCCGCTGCAGCAAGGTCGTCTCGGCGTTGCGCAGGCTGGCGGCGAAATCGCGGCGCTCGGCGGCACTGGTGCTGCCGAAGGTGCCACCGACCACCGCATCGCGAAGGCCACGCGGGAAATCGCGCGAGCCGTCGTCGAAGCCCAGGAAGTCGAGGTCGCTGCCGAAATACGTGTAGCCGAGCTTGCCCGTCGTCTCGCCGTCGAGGCCAATCGAGGCGCCGACGGTAAGGAAGGGCTCGCGCGGGCTCGAGATGGTGGTGAGATTGATCACACCGCCACCGAACTCGCCCGGATAATTGACCGAATAGCTCTTCTGGACGAGCGAGCTCGCGATCACGCTGGTCGGGAAGATGTCGAGCGGCACGACGCGGCGGAGCGGCTCCGGACTCGGCAATGGCGAGCCGTTGAGGAGCGCCAGCGAATAACGATCGCCGAGGCCGCGCACGAAGACGAAGCCGCTGCCGACGACGCTGAGGCCGGTGACGCGCTGGAGCGCGCCGGCAATGTCACCCTCGCCGGTGCGGGCGATGTCCTCGGCGGAGAGGACGGAGACGACCTCCGGGGTGGCGCGGACCACGTTGGGGATGTTGCGTCCGACGACGACGATCTCGCCGCCTTGATCGGGCGAGGCGCCGGGGGCGGAGATCTCGATCTCTTCCTCCTGCGGAGCCTCGCCTTGCGTGGCGGCCGCGGCGGGATCCGCAGGCGTTGCGCTTTGCGACGGGGGCGTGTTGCCTGCCGCGGAAGGGCTTGCGCTCTGGCCCGAGCTCTGCGCGACGGCGGCCGGCGCGATGAGCGCCGTGGAAAGGAGCAGGAGGCTCCCGTAAGTGACTGGCTTCTTCATGATGGTGCCCCTGGGACGCAAATCTGTGGGGGCGGCGACCCCTGCCGCCGCCCCCAGGCTCTGATCAGGCGGTCGTCGGAAGCCCGGTGCAGCTTCCGCTGGTGCTCCCGAAATTCACGTAGCCCGCATTGCAGGTCCAACCCTGGAAGTTGGTGTCCTGCGCGTTCCGCACCGCGCCGATGAAGCTCACCGCCTCGAGCCGATTCGGGGCGCCCGTGTTCACCGCCGCGAACTGGTCGGCATTGAAGCCGGTCGGATCGGTCGCGGTGACGCCATTCTCGTTCGCGCCGTTCACGAACACATTGGTGAGCGAGATCGTGAAACTCGAATTGTTGTTGTTGGTGCCCGATCCGAAGAGGGCGGCGATCGCCTCGGGAGTGACGTTGTTGTCGCTGCGGAAGGCGGTCGGGCAGGCGAGGACAACGGAGCGGAACAGCGGCGGGCCGACATCCTGGAGGGTCGCATTGGAAGCCCGGGTGGTGGTGCCGCCCGTCTCGTCGATGTCGAGGCAGGCCTGCGGCCCCGTGACCACGCTGTTCAGGAGCGCATAGTCGGTGCCGCCGCGAAGTAGGATCGTGTTGCCGCCCTGAAGGGTGGAACGCTGCACGAAGGTGGCGTTCGATACCCGGGTATATTGGCGCGGCAGAGCGTCTTCGTTCCCGGGCGAATCGGCCTCGATCATCGAGTCGCCGTTATTCTGATCGCGCTGCACGCCGACCACGAACTGGACGGTGCCGCGATAGCCGAGGTCGGTATCCAGCGCGTCGTCGTCCGCGCCGGTGATCGCAAGATATTTGGCGTTCACACGGCCGCCGAAAATCTCGATCCCGTCGTCCGAGCTGTTGTGGACCTGGACGTGGTCGATCGTCGTGTTGCTGCCGACGCCGCCCATGGTGAGACCCTGAAGCTCGTTTCCGGTCGCGATCGCCACGCCCGAATAACGGATCTGAACGAAACGCAGCGAGCCCGAATTGTCGGTGGCCGTCGCGCCACCGTAGAGCGACCCGGTGGTGCCTTCGATCACCTGCTGGCACTGGGCCGAGCCGCCGGGGACCTGCGCATTGCAATCGCTGATCGGAGCGCGTCCGAGCAGGATGATCCCGCCCCACAGGCCCTGGCTCGAATCGGAGACGGTGCCATTCAGCTGGTCGTCCGCGGTGAAGACGATCGGCTGGCTGGCCGATCCGACCGCGTTGAGGCGCGAGCCGCGATTCACGGCGAGATAGCTCGTGCCGTCGGTGGCGATCACGACGGTGCCCGGCTGAATGGAGAGCGTCACCGCCTGGCAGCCCGATGCCTGGGCATTGGGATCGCCGCCGCAATCGGTGCCGACGTTCACCGGGCCGGAGATCTGATAAACGGCACCGGGAAAGTTCTGGATGGTCGTATCCTGCGTGAAGCGGGCCGGCATCTCGAACACGCGCCGGTTGTTGACGACGCCGCGGTCGACGAAGCCCGCCGGGACCGGTCCGGTAAAGGCGCCGCCGGGAGCTGGTGTCGGCGTCGGTGTCGGGCTCGGCGACGGGGTTGGGTTGGGTGCCGGCACGACGAGCACACCCTCGCCTGGGGAAGCGACATCGTCCGCTCCGCATGCGGCGAGCGGTGTGAGCGTGCTGACGAGAAGAAGCCTGCGCAAAATAGACATTGGGGACCCCCCTTAGATGGGACGAGACGGGAGCGACTCGCGCTTTTGCGTGCGCGATGCCGCTCTCGGGGGTCAGCTAGGCTTAAATCGTGATAGTAATATTACAGGTTTGTTAGGATCTAACATGGCAGCAGCGCAGATAATTTCATCAAACTGAAATAAACCAGTCACGAATATGACTCATTGTTACTTTGTGTCTGCAACTTCCGCCTCCATTCACTTCCGGCTGCGGACCGATACGCCGGTGGCGGCTGGAAAAAGCCGGGCCCATCGGACAGTTGGATGCAGTGCAGAAGGCGCATGTAGAGCTATTGAAGATCGGCCGACTTCGACGCGACTAACGCGCGAACTGTGGAACTTGATGGCCCGAACGAACTCTGACGGCCCAAAGTGTCACCGCCTTATAACAAGATCGTTTCGGGCTGGACCAGCCTGAAGCGCGAATCCCGGTGTTATGGCAGGTAGAGAGCCTGAGGGCAGCAGTTCGATCGTCAGCGGGCGGCGCTGCGGAGGCTGCGGTCGTGGCGGGCAAGCGCCTTGCGCGCGAGATCTTCGGTTGAAACCCATTGGCCGCCGATCGTCTCCACCATCAGGTGCCGGTCGGATCCAAGCGCCCGGCGCCATGCGGTAAGCGCCATGCCGGGCCGGCCGGTTTCCATATAGACCTTCCCGAGATTGATGAGGCGGGCCGGATCGTCCTCGCCGACGCCATTCATCTGCATGAGCAACTCCTCAGCCCGCCCCCAATCGCCGCGATCAATGGCGGCGACGGCAAGCGCGCCCGGATTGTAGCCATTTTCCATGAGACCGGCCGATTGCGTCGAGGCGCAGGCGGAAAGGGAAATCGCCGTAAGGGCGAGCAGTGCGGGCATCCTCATCGTCTTTTCTCCCACGGCGCGATGCATCGGATTGTTACATGATGATGACAATTTTGTAAAATCTTGGTGACACGTCCGTATATCTCAGACCAGTGACGTGCGATCATGTCCTGCGACCGCAGCCTCCGCTGGGTGACGATGCAGCGTCAGAGGGACGCGAGCTCAACCTGAGAACGTGGCCAGCGTCCGCCTCGCCTGGACCAGATGCGGCCGGTCGATCATCCTGCCATGGAGCGACAGCGCGCCGGCGCCCGGGCTGGCTTCGAACGCGGCGATGACGGCGCGGGCATGCTCGACCTCCGCTTGCGACGGCGTGAAGGCGGCGTTGATCACCTCCACCTGGGCCGGATGGATCGCCATCATTCCAGTGAAGCCATCGCGGCGCGCGCGGCCGGCATAAGCGGCAAGGCCTTCAAGGTCGCGAAAGGCCGGATAGACGGTTTCGATCGGGGCCACGCCCGCCGCGGCCGCGCCGAACAGGCAGAGCGAACGGGCCAGTTCATAAGGCGGCGTGAAGCGGCCGCTGTCCTCGCGGCTCGTCGTTGCTCCGATCGCCGCCGGAAGATCTTCGGCGCCCCAGGTGAGCCCGGCCAGCCGTCTTGCCCCGCCATAGCTGCCGAGCTGGAACATCGCCGCCGGCGTCTCGGTGGCGATGGCGAGGATCTGCGCCGTCGCATTGCCGCGCTCGGTCAGCCGCCGCGCCAGCTCGGCGACCGAGGGTCCGCCCTCGGCCTTGGGAAGGACGACGCCCTTGGGATGATGCGGCACTATGGCGGCAAGATCCCGATCGGCTTCCGGCCCGTCCAGAGGATTGATCCGCACCCAGAGGTTCGCGCCCGGATGGGCAGCGAGGAATGTGCCGACATGCCAACGGGCGTCGGCCTTGGCCGAAGGCGCAACCGCGTCCTCGAGATCGAGGATCAGCGCGTCGGCACTCGCCCGGAGCGCCTTCTCCATCTGGTCCGGCCGGTCGCCGGGGACGAACAGGAGCGAGCGAAGCCTCATTGGGGCCGCCGCCGCATCAGCGCGGTCCGCTCGCACAGACAGACGAGCTCGTCCCGCTGATTGAGCATTCGGTGCTCGAAGGTGACGATCCCCGCATCGGGGCGCGACATGGAGTCCTTCAGCGCGGTCACTTCGGTCTCGGCGCGCAGCGTATCGCCGATGAAGACGGGCTTCGGCATCCGCACCTTGTCGTAGCCCAGATTGGCGACGAGCGTACCGAGCGTGGTGTCGCCGACAGACAGGCCCACCATCAAGGCGAAGGTGAAGGTGCCATTGACGACGACCCGCCCGAATTCCGTTGCGCGCGCATATTCCGCGTCGAGGTGCAGCGGCTGCGGATTGTGGGTGAGCGCCGAGATGAGAAGATTGTCGGTTTCCGTCACCGTCCGATGCGGCTGGTGCTGCAGACGATCGCCAATCGCATCGAAATCGTCCATTCATCGAAATAGGGGTAGCGGCGCCTTTCGCGCCGCGCGCTCCGCTTCGCTTACCCTCATCCATAGGCAGCAAGCTGCCAAGTATCCTTCTCCCACAAGGGGAGAAGGCTTTCGAATTATCGATCACTCCCCTCCTCCCCTTCTCGATCCGCACGAGCAATGTCCCTTCGGTCACCTGCGCCCCCTCTGCCACGTTGAGCTCCGCGACGAGCCCGTCGAACGGCGCCACCAGACTGTGCTCCATCTTCATCGCCTCGAGCGTGATCAGCTTCTGTCCCTTCGTAACATTGTCCCCTTGCCGCGCGTCCACCGAGATCACGCGGCCGGGCATGGGCGACAGCAAAGCGCCGTCCGAAGCCCCGCCCCCCTGCCCCGCCGGCGGCGCCGGGCAGGGCAAAGGCGAAGGCCTGACCTTCGGAGAAGACCAGCATGGCATCGCCGCTTGGCGTCGCGACGCCTTCGATCCTCTCGTCCTCGCCGAGGTCGACCATTCGGGTCTCGGCCCCGTGCCGGAGCGCCACGCGCAGATCGGGTTCGGAATTGGCGCGGAAGCCCTGGAGCGCGCGCCAGGGATCGAAGCCGCTCCCGCCGGCCGTCTCGAAATCCGCTGCGAGCATCGCATTGGCGGCAAGGTTCCAGACCGCATCGGGGGGAGCGGGATCGGGAACCAGGCTGTCGATCTTCGAAGGAATGAAGGACGTGTCCACCTCGCCCGCCCGGAAATCCGGATCGGCGGCGGCGCGGGCGAGGAAGGCGGCGTTCGTCTTGACGGGCCAGACCTCGACCTGATCGAGCGTGTCCAGCAACCGGTCGATCGCCTCGCCGCGACTGGCGCCGCTGGCGATGAGCTTGGCGATCATCGGATCGTAATAGGGGCTGATCCGGTCACCCTCCTCGACGCCCGTGTCGACCCGGATGTGACGGCCGAGCTCGAAATGCTCCAGGCGTCCGGTCGACGGAAGAAATTCGTGCGCGGGGTCTTCGGCATAAAGCCGCGCTTCCATCGCCCAGCCGGTGATGGCGAGCTGCTCCTGCCTCAGCGGCAGCTTTTCGCCCGAGGCGACGCGGAGCTGCCACTCGACCAGATCCTGGCCTGTAATCTCCTCGGTCACCGGATGTTCGACCTGGAGCCGGGTGTTCATCTCCATGAACCAGATCCGGTCCGGCCGGAGCCCTCGGAGGCGTCGGCGATGAATTCGATCGTGCCTGCGCCGACATAGTCGACCGCCTCGGCCGCCTTCACCGCCGCGCCGCATACGGCCGCGCGCGTCGCCTCGTCCATGCCGGGCGCCGGGGCTTCCTCGATCACCTTCTGGTGCCGCCGCTGGAGCGAGCAATCCCGCTCGAACAGGTGGACGACATTGCCGTGCGTGTCGCCGAACACCTGCACCTCGATGTGGCGCGGGCGGAGGATATATTTCTCGATCAGCACCCGGTCGTCGCCGAACGAGGCGGCCGCTTCGCGCTCGCGCTTGCAGCTTTGCAGCATGTCCTGGAATTCGGCCGAGGCGTTGACCCGCCGCATCCCTTTTCCGCCGCCTCCGGCCACGGCCTTGATCAGCACCGGATAGCCGATCGAATCGGCTTCGCGCTGCAGCCGCTCCGGCGCCTGATCCTGCCCAAGATAACCGGGCGTGGTCGGCACCCCCGCCTCGTCCATCAGCTTCTTGGCCGCGTCCTTGAGGCCCATGGCCCGGATCGAGTGCGGCTTTGGCCCCACCCAGACCAAACCCGCATCGATCACGGCCTGTGCGAAATCGGTATTTTCAGAAAGGAACCCGTAGCCCGGATGGATCGCCTCGGCGCCGGTCGCCCTTGCCGCCGCGATGATCTTCTCTCCGATCAGATAGCTTTCGCGAGCCGGCGAAGGACCGATGTGAACCGTCTCATCCGCCTCCCGCACGTGCAAGGCCTTGGCGTCCGCATCCGAATAGACGGCGACCGTCCGCACCCCCAGCCGCCGTGCAGTCCGGATGATCCGGCACGCAATCTCGCCGCGATTGGCGATGAGAGGAGAGAGCGGATCAATTAAGGTGTCCTCGCATCCGGATCCTCAATCGAGCAACATTTCCACTAACATTCATCAGTCTGAAAATAATCGTCCGGATTGTCATCAGAATAAACATAGAGACAACATCGATTGCAGACATCACTTTGATATAGGTTTGGATGCTACTTTTCTCTCCTTGAACAGAGTCAACGCGGGCACCGCGCTCATGCAAACAGGCCTAAGACCATGAGCAACATCTGACGAGGTAAGATATATAAAAATGTAAATCATCAGCACATCTAACAGATGTGACATAGCGCCGTCTCGCTCTATTTATCGCAGTGCGAATATTCGAGCGATACGCGGTGATAAACAGTATGGTATACTTGATACCTCGTAAAAGCAATACGCAGCAGTGAGTAAGCCGACCAGGTTACGTCCCGCCAATCACCTTGTTGGTGTCTGCAGACATCCTGCATACTTACATCCTGAATAACCCGATCGCCCCGCTCCGTCGGCGCGTTCAGCGTCGCCGCAAAGCGCAAGCACATCGCGCGTCTCGCGATAATGCCGTCGTAAGGCGCGCGCGGTTGCATAATAAGGACTTCCTCGTCCTCGTAGCGCTGACGGATCGGCGCCTTGAACGCTTCGGCTTCCTCCGGCGTCCAGCTGTCGGCGTCCTTGTGAACCGTCGCCAGCACGCTCGCCGCCTGCTCGCCGCCCATCACGCTGATCCGGCTGTTCGGCCAGGTGAAGAGGAAGCGCGGCCCATAGGCGCGGCCGTTCATGCCGTAATTGCCGGCCCCGAAGCTGCCGCCGATCAGCAATGTCACCTTCGGCACCTGCGCGGTGGCGACCGCCGTCACCAGCTTGGCGCCATCCTTGGCGATGCCGCCCGCTTCATATTTGCCGCCGACCATGAACCCGGAGATGTTCTGGAGGAACAGCAAGGGCGTGCGGCGCTGGCAGGCGAGCTCGACGAAATGCGCGCCTTTCAATGCGCTTTCCGAAAAGAGGATGCCGTTGTTGGCCAGGATCGCGACCGGCATCCCCCAGATGCGCGCAAAGCCGCAGACCAAGGTCGTGCCGTAAAGCTGCTTGAACTCGTGGAACTCCGATCCGTCGACGATCCGCGCGAGCACCTCGCGCACATCGTACGGCGTGCGAACATCGTCCGGGATGATCCCGTAAAGCTCGTGCGCATCGAGCTTCGGCTCCACCGGCTCGGCAAGGTCGAGGCCGATCTGTTTGACCGTGTTCAGCCGCGCGACGATGCTGCGCACGATTGCAAGCGCATGTTCGTCATTGTCCGCCAGGTGATCGACCACGCCCGAGCGCCGTGCATGAAGATCGCCGCCACCAAGATCCTCCGCGGAGATGACCTCTCCCGTCGCGGCCTTCACCAGCGGCGGCCCGCCGAGGAAGATCGTCCCCTGGCTTCGAACGATCACCGTCTCGTCGCTCATCGCGGGCACATAGGCTCCGCCCGCCGTGCAGCTTCCCATGACGCAGGCGATCTGCGCGATGCCTTGAGCGCTCATCTGCGCCTGATTGTAGAAGATCCGCCCAAAATGCTCGCGGTCCGGAAACACCTCGGCCTGGTGCGGCAAATTGGCCCCGCCGCTATCGACGAGATAGACGCAGGGCAGCCGGTTCTGCATCGCGATTTCCTGCGAACGCAGATGCTTCTTCACCGTCAGCGGGAAATAGGCGCCGCCCTTCACTGTCGGATCGTTGGCGACGATCATTGTCTCGCGCCCGGAGACGCGGCCGATCCCGGCGATCATCCCCGCGCCCGGCGCCTCATCCCCGTACATGCCGCCCGCCGCGAGTTGGCCGACTTCAAGGAAGGGCGAGCCCGGGTCGAGCAGCCGGGTGACGCGGTCGCGCGGCAGCAATTTGCCGCGGCTGACATGGCGCTCCCGGTGCTTCTCAGGCCCGCCAAGTGCGGCCGCAGCGACCTTCGCCCGCAGCTCCTGAGCAAGGGTCCTATTGTGCGCGGCAAACCGGCGAAACGTCTCTGATCCCTCGTCGATCTTGCTCGCGAGCACCGTCACGCGGCGTTCTCCGCCCGGGCTTCCTTCTCTTCGAATTGCTCGACCGCTTTGTCGACGACTTCCATTTTGCGGCGGTTCTTCGAGCTCAAAAGATATTGATAGACGCCGAGCAGGTTGACGGCGAACAGGATCCCGTTCTGCCACGTCAGACCGGTGCCCTCCGGCTGGCTTTGCGCGTGCACGATCCAGGCGACGTTCATTGTGCAGAACAGCACGAAGCCCAAGCCGGTGACCTTCCGCCCTTGATCGCTTGCGAGCATCAGCGCTGCAATCACGCCACTGATCGTGGCATACCATTCGACGAGATCGCCACTGCTCATGCCCCGATCAGCTCGCGCCCGATCAGCATACGCCGGATCTCGTTCGTGCCCGCGCCGATGTCGAGCAGCTTGGCATCCCGCATGAATCGCTCAACCGGCCAGTCCTTGGTATAGCCCGCCCCGCCCAGCGCCTGGATCGCCTCGAGCGAGACCTTCACTGCATTTTCGGACGCAAGCAGGATCGCCCCCGCAGCATCGAACCGGGTCGTCTTCCCGGCATCGCAATTCCTTGCGACGGTATAGACGTATGCCCGCGCCGAATTCAGCGCCACATACATATCCGCAATCTTCGCCTGCATCAGCTGGAACGCGCCGATCGACTTTCCGAACTGCTTGCGCTCCCGGATATAGGGAAGCGTCCAATCGAGGCAGGCTTGCATGATACCGAGCTGGATGCCGGCCAGAACCGTCCGCTCGTAATCGAGCCCGCTCATCAGCACGCCGACGCCGCCGTTCACGGGTCCCATCACATTCTCGTCGGGCACTTCGCAGTCGTTGAAGACGAGCTCTGCCGTCGGGCTGCCGCGCATCCCCATCTTCGAGATCTTCTGGCCGATCGAAAAGCCCGGCATATCCTTTTCGATGATGAAGGTGGTGATGCCTTTGCTCCCCTCCCCTGTCTTGGCATAGACGACGAGCGTGTCCGCATAAGGCGCGTTGGTGATCCAGAATTTGGTGCCGTTCAGCACATATCCGCCCTGCACCTTGTCGGCCTTGAGCTTCATCGAGACGACGTCAGAGCCCGCGCCGGCTTCGGACATGGCGAGGCTGCCGACATGCTCGCCCGAGATGAGCTTCGGGAGATATTTCGCCTTTTGCTCCGGGTTCGCCCAGCGGCGGATCTGATTGACGCATAGGTTCGAATGCGCGCCGTAGGAAAGGCCGATCGAGGCGGACGCCCGTGCCACCTCCTCCTGCGCCACGACATGCTCCA
>JAUJOJ010000017.1:0-2617 GCA_030447665.1 Allosphingosinicella sp.
AGTCGATGCAGGCGTCGGGGCCGATGCCGCCGGTCATCTCGAACAAGGCCTCGCGAACGTCGACTTCGCGGAAGTCGAGGATCTCCGCCCCCATCTGCTTGGCAAGCTCCAGCCGGCGCGGATAATGATCGATCGCGATCACCCGGTGCGCGCCGAGCAAAAAGGCCGACTGGATCGCGAACAGGCCTACCGGGCCGCAGCCCCACACCGCGATCGTGTCGCCCTGCTCGATTTCGGCATTCACCGCCGCCATCCAGCCGGTGGGAAGGATGTCGGACAGGAACAGCACCTTGTCGTCCTCCATCCCGTCGGGGATCACCTGCGGGCCGACGTCGGAATAAGGCACCCGCAGATATTCGGCCTGGCCGCCGGCATAGCCGCCGGTGAGGTGCGCGAAGCCGAACGCGCCGCCCATCGGATAACCGTAGAGCGTCTCCGACATGTCGGAGGTGGTCGCCGGATTGGCATTGTCGCAGGCGGAGAATTGCTGCTTCGAACAGTGGAAGCAGCCGCCGCAGGCGATGGTGAAGGGGATCACCACCCGCTGGCCCTTCTTCAGCGTGCTCTTGGGCCCGACCTCGACCACCTCGCCCATATTCTCGTGGCCGAGAATGTCGCCGGCGCGCATCGTCGGGATATAGCCGTCGTAAAGGTGCAGGTCCGATCCGCAGATCGCCGTCGAGGTGATCTTGATGATCGCATCGCGCGGATTGACGATTTCGGGATCGGGAACGGTGTCGACGCGAACGTCGTGACGGCCGTGCCAGGTAAGTGCGCGCATGTGAGAGTCTCCTAGAGGTACTGCCTGGTCGGCTCTTCGGATTTGCGGCCCGAGGGGCCGGCGGAGGTGGTGATCTCGCCGGTCTCCATCAGCTGCTTGAAGCGCCGGAGGTCACGCCGCGCCTGCACTTCCGGCTCGCGCTGGAAGATCTTCGCGACCGCCTTGCCGAGGGCGCCGCCCGGTGGATCGTAGCTGATCGTCGCCCGCACCATCGTTCCGCGCCCGGGCGCCCCATTGAGGAACTCGACGCGGCCGCGGTTGGGCACGCTCGCCCCTTCCTCGGATTCCCAGGCGATCAGCTTGCCCGGCACGTCTTGGGTGATGCGGCTGGTAAATTCGATGCTGGTGCCCGCCGGAGCCTCGATTACCCAATGCGAGCGCCGCTCGTCGAGCTTCTCGACGGACCGGATATTGTCCATGAACTGCGGAAAGTGGGTGAAATCGCGCCAGAAGTCGTAAAGCTCGCGGGCCGGGCGGTTGATCGTCACCGTCCGCTCGACCGGCGCGTTTTTGCCGGTCTTGCCGCGGAAGGTGGAGGGCGGCGCATCGCTCATCAGCGCCCGTTCCGGCTCCTCGATGAACTTGCGCCCGACCAGATAGGCGATGCCGCCCACCGCCGCCAACGTGACCGCGCCGATCAGCGCCCGCTGCAGCGTTTCGCCGCCGCCCCGCTCGTCGTCCTCGCCCGTGAAATAGATCGTCACCTTGCTCTCCTTCGAGGGGCTCGCCGGGAGCCCGCTCAGCTCAGCGCCGCCGCCAGCTTTCCCTTGACGCTACGCTTTCCGCTGCTGCTCGGATCGCGCCCAGGGCTGCCGATCCGCTCCTCCAACGGACAAGCTCGCGATGGGTTGCCGGCGGAATTATGGCTGCGCTCAGGCGGTGGGTTCGCCCGCGACACCCAGCCGCTCCGCCGCTTTGCGGAGGCGGTGGTCGTGCGTCCATAAAGCTGTGCCTGGCATCAGCAGCGTCGAGCCGAGCAGGTGCGCGTCGACATAGCTGCGGACAAAGAAAAGGCCGCAGCTTCCGCCCGTCCTTGGCTCGCTCTCCCGTTCCGGAGAGAGGATAGGGTGGCCGCTTTCGCCTTACTTCACCCGTTCGACCTGCTCGAACTCGAGCTCGACCGGCGTGGCGCGGCCGAAGATCGACACGCCCACCTTGACGCGGCCGCGGTCGAAATCGAGCTCTTCGACGAGGCCGTTGAAGCTGGCGAACGGGCCTTCGAGCACCTTCACCTGGTCGCCGATCTCATAGTCGACGCTGATCTTGGTCTTGGGCGCGGCCGCCGCGGCTTCGTCCTTGGTGTTGAGGATGCGCGCGGCTTCGGCCTCGCTGATCGGCTGCGGCTTGCCATTGGTGCCGAGGAAGCCGGTCACCTTGGGCGTGTTCTTGATAAGGTGGTAGACGTCGTCCGACATGTTGAGCTTGGCCAGCACATAGCCGGGGAAGAATTTGCGGTCGCTTGTCACCTTCTTGCCGCGGCGGACCTCGGTCACCTTCTCGGTCGGCACCTCGACGGCCTCGACCAGCTGGGCAAGGCCGAGCCGGTTCGCCTCCGAGTGGATCGCGTCGCGGACCTTGTTCTCGAAACCCGAATAAGCGTGGATGATGTACCAGCGAGACATTGTAGCCATTGACCCTTAGCTCAGGAGACCGAGGAGCGCGCGGACGAGCGCGCTGAACGCGGAATCGACGCCGAAGAAGAAAAGGCCGAGAAGGGTGGTCATGATCACCACCATGAGCGCGGTCGTCATCGTCTCGCGCCGCGTCGGCCAAACCACCTTGGCGGTTTCGGCACGCACCTGCCGGAAGAATTCGCCGGGATTGACCTTCGCCACC
>JAUJOJ010000017.1:2717-7266 GCA_030447665.1 Allosphingosinicella sp.
TGGCAGGAGTGGAGGGACTCGAACCCACGGCCCTCGGTTTTGGAGACCGATGCTCTACCAGCTGAGCTACACTCCTAGGAGCCGGAGCCCCGGGTTATTAGCGGTGGGGGGAGGGGAGTGCAAGGGGCTGAGGGGCACTGACCTGCGGGCTTGCCTTCAAGTAAAGACCCCCTCGTCCTATCAGGACGAGGGGGCCAGGTTCAGTAAAGTAGTTAAGCTTTATCGTTCGGTAGCTTACCCACCCAATGCCGCGAGACGATCTGCGAGGGCGGCGTTCTCGGCACGCAGCTCCTTAACCGCCTCGATGAGGTAGCCGGCAAGGTTACCGTAGGCCACAGACTTGAGGTCCTCACCTTTCACCAGTTCGGGGGCGATCTCTTCGAGTTCCTGAGCGATAACGCCCGAGGAGCTCTCGCCGCTCTCCTTCAGCTTGAAGGTGACGCCCCTCATCCGACATACCTTGGTGAGTGCGTCCTCGATGGTCTCCACCTCCTCCTTGAGGCGGACGTCCGACGTCAATAATGTACCGGCGGCGGTGATGCTGCCCTTCAAGGTCACGTTTCCGGAGACCGGATCCATCCGCAGATAATCTTCACCCCACCCGCCATAGCGGAAGCCGTGCCTGCGCTTGATCTTGAACTGGTCGTCCTCCATCATTCCGATCGACCAGGACTCCCCCGCATGGTGGCTGAAGGCGATGCTTGGGCGGTCATTGTCGGCGGCCACACGGAACTCGGCCGTCAAACCCCAGCTGTGGTTGCCGCGTGTGTTCTCCACGTAGAGCGCACAATTGGCAGGAATGGCGGAACCGGTGCGTTTGATGCCTGTGGTCCCGCTATTGGAAGAAAAGTCGGGACTGTCCACGACACTGATGGTGGATCCGGAGATGCCGATATTCTTGCCGGCGGTGTAGGCGGCCCCACTGGTCGGGAACGGGATTTCCTCGAATTGGCCTGGCGGGTCGCCATTGCCAGGCACGCACCGCCAGCCCAGCGGCGGCGTCACGCCCGCCTTGGTCGGGCTCCTGTCCTGGTTCCAGATGATGTCACCCGGATGCCATTGATAGTCTTTCCCAGGAACGACATTGTATTGGGCCTGAAAGATGGGAGCCGATGAGGCAGCACCCATCTTCATGCCGATGGTGTCTTTGGTGCTCCCGCGCCGCCCAATGTAAAGGGACTTCGCACCGAACGATGTTGGAGTGTAAAGCTCTCCGCCATGTGAGTGGATGCGTCCCGGCTCGCCCGATCCTACATTGCTGCCTGCGATGATAGTCGAGCCCATCGTGCCGCCGAGGACAACCGTTCGGTAACCTGTCTGTGATGGAGGTTGATTGCTTTCCGAATAGCAGCCGGTCCATGTACTCTCTGCCAGATAACTGGATGTATAGAAAGGACCACCGACTCGGATCGGGATATTAGAAGACCAAACCGGAACAGTCCAAGCACTCATCTCGAATTCACCGTAAAACCGGGTCCAGACATTCTCATTCGTTCCAGGTTGTGTCGTAGACGCTGAGTCCGCATGAGCTGCACGAGGCACCCAACGCTGGCCGCTGCCGGATGGATATTCAACAATGGAGTAGCCGTTAAGGTGCGGGTGGCTAGCGCTCGTTCGGTAGGCGGTGCTAGACCTTCCGTTTTGCGAGAAGTGCACGCCGGAGAAGGCATTACCGTGTTGACTAAGGTCCAGAATACCCCAATCACCATTGTTGGTGAAGTCACCGCCCACGACAGAGATGATGTTGGCGTCGCTTGCTTCCAGAACAAGTCCAGAAAGGATGTTGCTTGCGGCACCGCAATTCTCAATAAGACAGTTTGACGCCTGACCCGCACCGCCTTGAGCGTAGACGTAGATACCGTGGCCGTTGAAGCCATTAACCTGAACGTTCCTAAGATTGACGAAGCAGCGAATTAAGAGTCCATGTTTGTCGACAGGAGCAGAGCCACTGTTCGAGCCCAGGAACGCAATGCCGTCGATGATCGTGCCGGCAGCAGTAGTTGAAGGTGAGACTGTAGCAAGGCCGTTCGTGTTGTGACTGTCCGCAATAAGCGCCGTCGTATCCTGCGGGAAGCGGAACATCGTCATGTAGTTGTTGCGCGTGCCAGCACTCGCACCCATCAGGTGAACGGACTTGCGGAACTGGATTGGTCCGCTGAACCAGAAGTGACCGGGCGGGAAGTAGATGCGCGGGCCTGCGGCCCAGTAATCAATGCCGCCGGGGCTTGCGACGTTCGTGTTGGCGATCAGCGTGTGAATGAGATCGAGGTTGTGCGTTTGGGCCGACGAACTGCTGTCGTTGGCTCTGCCGCCTGCGTCTACGAAGTTGATCATTGTCGTTCCTTTCATTTCCGGAAGCCGCGGTTGGGCGCCTTCCCTCCCTGTCCGCAGCCCTGAGATGCTGGGAGGAACGTCATAAGAACATAGAAAATTGTATTTTACAAGCTAAATCACAAAAATATTGTGCAGAAACTCACGCCAGAGTGGCGGCCATGTGGGATTTCGCCTGCCAGGCTGCAGCGCCGACGAGTCTCGAAGAGAGGCGGCTGCCATGACCATGCGCCCCGAAGGCTGGCGCCACTTATTTGGCGAGGCGGCCGCCCCCCGCGCCTCGCGGTGCGCCGGAACGCGCCCGATCCAAGGGCTGTTGCGAACTTCCGAGCCGGACCGCCGGTCAGGCGGCGATGTCGTAGGGCTGGATGTCGCCGGACAGATAGAGGTTGCGCGCCTTGGCGCGGCTGAGCTTGCCGGAGCTCGTCCGGGGCAGCGTGCGCGGCGGGACGAGCTCGATCACGCAATTCATGCCGGTGATCGAGCGCACCCGCTCGCGGATCTCGTGCCGCAGCCGCTCGCGCTCGGCGAGGTCGGACGTCCGGCATTGGACGAGCACCGCCGGCATCTCCTCGCCCCCGGGCGTGGTGATCGAAAAGGCGGCGATGTCGCCCGCCTTGAAGCCGGGCAATTGCTCCACCGCCCATTCGATATCCTGGGGCCAGTGATTCTTGCCGTTGATGATGATCATGTCCTTAGCGCGGCCGACAATGTAGATGTAGCCGTCCGACATGTAGCCCATGTCGCCCGTGTCCAGCCATCCGTCGCTGCTGAGGCAGGCTGCAGTCGCCTCCTCGTCATGGAAATATCCGACCATCACCGAAGGCCCGCGGCAGTGAACCTTGCCGATGGCGCGCTCGGGGAGGGGGCGCCCTTCCTCGTCGCGGATCTGGACCTCCATGTCCCTGACGGGCTTGCCGCAATTGACGATCGCCCGGTAACGCTGCGGACGATCACGCCTGCCTTCGGAAGCACCCGAGAGGAGCGTCTCCTCGACGAGCTCGACCGTGATGCCTTCACCCGGCGGCATGATCGAGACCGCAAGCGTCGCCTCGGCAAGGCCGTAGCTCGGCAGGAAGCTCGTCGCCTGGAAACCGGCGTCCGCGAAGGCATCGACGAAGGCCTGCATCACGTCGGGCCGGATCATGTCGGCGCCGTTGCCCGCCACCCGCCAGCGCGAAAGATCGAAGCGGTCGGCAACCTGCGTCTGGCTCGAGACGCGGCGCGCGCAGATGTCGTAGCCGAAGGTCGGCGAGTAGCTGAGCGTCGTCCCCTGGTTGCGGCTGATGAGGTCGAGCCAGGCGAGCGGGCGCCGCGCGAAATCCTCGGTCTTGAGGTAATCGGTCGAAACCTGGTTGGCGACCGGGGAGAGGAAGCAGCCGACCAGGCCCATGTCGTGATACCAAGGCAGCCAGGAGACGCAGCGGTCGGTATCCGTCACCTCCATGCCGTGGCTATGCGCGGCAAGGTTGTTGAGCAGCCCGCGATGGGTGACGGCGACGCCGTGGGGAAAACGGGTCGAGCCGCTGGAATATTGAAGGTAGGCGATATCGTCCGGGCCCGCCTGCGGCAACGCAGCCTCGGGAGCCGGCAGATCGGCGAAGCTTTCCCAATCGACGCTCGTCACGCCCACCGACTCGCCGGCGCCGCCGGCCATGCTTGCGAGTTCGGCGGGATAGAAGAGCAGCTTGGGGTCCGAGCTTTTGAGCTGGACAGAAAGCTGATCGATATAGCTGTCCCTGCCGCCGAAGGAGGTGGGGAGGGGAAGCGGAACCGGCCAGGCGCCGGAATAAATCGATCCAAAGAACAAGGCGGCGAATTCCGGCCCCGTCTCGGCGATGATCGCGATCCGCTCACCGGGCTTCACCCCGCGCGCGATGAGGCGGTACGCGGCCGCGACCGCGTCGGCCCGGAGCTCGGCGAACGGATAGGCGCGGGTCAGCCGGCCGCGGGGATCATGGAAGTTGAGGCCGCGAACGCCGCTCGCGGCGTAATCGAGCGCTTCCCGCAGGGTGTCGAAGTCGGCAAAGCGGCGCGGCAGGGTGTCCGCCGTTGGCGTGGGAGAAAGCGCGTCGCGCTCTCCGCCCGTGCGCGCCATTGCCTTACCTTCAGTTTTTTGAAGCACTTGCAGGGGGGTCCTCGTCGTTCCATTGAATTCGGTGTGGATCATGTCGCGTCAGGATCCGCATCTCGGTACAAGGCGCGTTCTTATTCCGGC
>JAUJOJ010000017.1:7366-45592 GCA_030447665.1 Allosphingosinicella sp.
CATCCCAGATTCGGACGACATTTAGAAAAAGCTGGCTGAATGGTTCACAAGGCCGCAAAAGCCATGATACTCACGCACTTCCTTGGTGGATCGGGGGTTGATGAATTCGCGCCGCAACATGCTTGCAGAGGACGGCCCTTCGCTTCCCGGCGGAGACGATGCTGCGCGCCAGGAGGAGGAAGGCCTTCTCCGGGTAACCGGCTCGATGAAGTGGTTCGACGCGACCCGCGGCTTCGGCTTCCTTGTCAGCGACGACATCAAGGGCGACATCCTCGTCCATTTCAGCGTGCTCAAGGAGCATGATCGCCGCAGCTTGCCGGAAGGCGCGGTCGTCGAATGCCTCGTCGCCCAGCAGGAAAGGGGCCTGCAGGCGCGCAAGATCCTGTCGATCGATCTCAGCCAGGCCGTGGTTCCAGACGTCACGCGATCGGCGTCGGGCAAGACCGAGCGGATCGATCCCGCCTCGCTCGCCGACGAAGCCGGCGAGTTCGAGCCGGTCCGGGTCAAATGGTTCAACCGCCTCAAGGGCTACGGCTTCCTGGTTCGCGAGGAGGACGACAGCGAAGACATTTTCGTCCATATGGAGACCGTCCGCCGCGGCGGCCTCAGCGACCTCATTCCCGATCAGCCGTTGGAAGCCCGCATCGCCAACGGCCCCAAGGGGCCGCTTGTTGTTGAGGTTCAGGCCCGCTGAGGGCATCCCTCGATCTTCGGCCGCTGCCGCTTGGCTGACGGCGCGGCCTCGATTCCCGGCGATCCTGGTCTAGAGCCTTGCATGCAGCCGTCCTTCAGCGCTACGCGGCGGCATGGGCTTTTTCAGCAAGATCTTCACCTGGTGGAACGGCGCCACGGTCGGAACCTCGCTCTTCACCTGGCGGAACGGCCGCAAGGTCGGGACCGACGTCTACGGCAACGTCTACTACACGGGGAAAAAGAGCGACCGGCGCTGGGTGATCTATAACGGCTCCAACGATGCGAGCCGGATCCCACCCGACTGGTACGGCTGGATGCACCACCAGATCGACGGGCTTCCCGACGAGGCGCTGCCGCCCAAGCCCAAATTCCTGAAGGATCCGACGCCAAACCGCACCGGCACTGCCGAGGCCTACCGCCCGGCAGGCGCGCTCGAGCGCGGCGGCCAGCGCGCCGCGGCAAGCGGCGATTACCAGGCCTGGACGCCCGAATAGACGATGCGCTTGCTCATTCTTGCGGGCGTGCTCGCGCTCGGCGCCTGCAACAGCGGCGGCATTCCTGAGACCAAGCCGAAAAAGGCGGACGCCGAAGCCGAGCCGGAAACGGTCGACATCCCGCAGACCGTCACCGCGCTCGCGCCCGGCACCACACCGATGAACCAGCGGGTGGCCGTGATCGGGCTGCTCAACAAGCGCAACGGCCTTTCGCGCGACCTCACAATGAAGCCGGGCCAGGCGCTCCGTGCCGGCGACGTGATCGTGCGGCTCCGCGCGTGTGAGACATCCGCGCCATGGGAGGTGCAGCGGCTGACCGGCGCCTTCGTCCAGGTCGACGTGCGCAATCCGCAGGACCAGTTCCAGCGCGTCTTCTCAGGCTGGCTCTACAAGGAAACGCCGTCACTGAACGTGGTCGAGCACCCGATCTACGATGTCTGGCCCAAGAGCTGCGCGATGACGCATCCGGGAGCCGTGCCGCCGCCCGAGGCCCCAACTCCCGCCAGCAAGCGATCGAGTGCGCCGAACTCGGCGCCCTTGACGGAGCCGGCCGACAATGCGGATCCGAGGATCGAGACGTAGTCCGTCTGCGGGATTTCGGTCGCGCCGAGGCTCCGCAAATGTTCCGTCATGAACTGGCAGTCGAGCAGGCCGAAGCCGCCCACTATCAGGCGCGCCACCAGCCAGGCGAGGGCGACCTTAGAGGCGTCCGAGCGCAGCGAGAACATGCTCTCGCCAAAGAAAGCGCCGCCGAGCTTGACGCCATAGAGGCCGCCGACGAGCTCCTTACCCTCCCAGCACTCGATCGAATGGGCGTGACCGAGACCGTGAAGATGGTTGAAGCTCGCCTCGATATCGGCGTTGATCCAGGTCTCCTCCCGATCCGCGCAGTGACGGAGCACCGCGGCAAAGGCGGTATCGCGGGTGACCTGGAACCGGCCCGAGCGGATCGTCTTGCGGAGCGAGCGGGCCATTCGAAAGGCATCGAGCGGAATGATGGCACGCCGCCGCGGCTCGACCCAGAAGACGTCCTTGGCGTCGCGGCTGTCCGACATCGGGAACACGCCGATCGAATAAGCGCGAAGCAACAGGTCCGGATCGAGCAGCGCCATTCCGCCTTTTGACTTGAAGAGGCTTCGGCCCGCGGTCAACCGGCTAGAGCCTTTCCCGACAAGGCGGAATCAGCAGGTGCGGCCTGCCCCGCAGGCCGCAGTCATGCCCCGGGGGCATGGCGACCTACTCAATGGTTCCCACTTTTCGGGAAGTGCTCTAGGGGCAGGATCGTTCGAGCGATCGCCGAAGCCCGGGTGCTGGTCTGATGAGAGGTCAGGCTCGCAGCGTGTGGGAAAGGCGGCGATCGATTCCCGCCCAAAGCCGGGAGAGCGCTTCGGCCGCGGGCGAGCGGGAGGCGAAGGCGCCCACCGCCTCGTGCCGCACCGACATCGTCTCGATCGCGCTCGCCATCGGTATCACCGGCCATTGGGGATTTTTCTCCAAGGCCGCGAGATGCATCGCGCGGCGCCGGTCAACCATGTTGTAGACGGGGAGGAGCGCGCCTTTGCGGATGCCGTGCCGATCGAGATAGTCGACGACTTCGTCCAGCGCCCGTTCTGAGAGCGGGAAGGGATCACCGGCACGATGATGAGATCGGCGGCGCGGAGCACCTGTTCACTCGTCTCCGCAAGGCCCGGCGGGCAATCCAAGATCACCCGCTCATAATCCTTGCCCAGCCGCTCGAGAAGCTTTTCCAGCCGCTTCTTCTTGCCCAGGCCGAAGAAGAAGCGGTCGAGCGTCCGCAGCGAAGCATCGGCCGGCAAGATGCTGAGCCGGTCGGTTCCCGTCGGCTGGATCAGCTTGGAGGGCGCCACGTCGCGGGCGAATACCGCCTGCGCCTCATCAGGGCCGCTTCGCTCCGCGCCCAGCAGGAACGTCGAGGCGGCCTGGCCGTCGAGGTCCCATACCAGGGTCCGGCGGCGGGCCTGGGCCGCCGCCGCCCAGGCGAGATTGACCGCGATCGTGGTTTTCCCGACGCCGCCCTTGAGGCTGTAAACCGCAATCGATCGCATCCGAGCCTGCATCGCCTCACTATGCTGCAACGCAGCAACAGTGCAAGCTCAGAGGATCTCGCGGACCTTCTCCTGAGGACGACAGAGGCGGACGCCTTTTTCAGTTTCCACAAGCGGTCGATCGATGAGGATCGGGTTCTCGATCATCGCTTCCAGGATCGCGTCTTCGCTGACATGGCCGCCGAGGAGGTCGAGGTCGGAGGCAAGCGATTCCTTCGCCCGAAGGCCTTCGCTAGGCCGAAGACCGGCGCGCTCGTAGAGCCGCTTCAGCTCCTCCTTAGCCGGCGGGTGCTTCAGATAATCGACCACCGTCACCTCTGCGCCCTCCTGCTCGAGGATCTCCAAGGTCTTGCGCGACGTGCCGCATTTGGAATTGTGATAGATCGTCGCTTTCATCCTCTTGTCCTCCGGCAGGTCGCTTGCTTGGCGATATAGCAAAAGTTCGGCCGTGAAGATGCTTTGGCTCCGGCGCTCTCCATGTTAGGCGCGCCGTCATGCTGACCCTCAACGGAATCACGGTGCGCCTTGGCGGGCGTTCGATCCTCGACGGCGCCGCTGCCGCGCTGCCGCCGCGCAGCAGGGTGGGGCTGGTCGGACGGAACGGCGCCGGCAAGTCGACCCTGGTCCGGGTGATCGCCGGGATGCTGGAGCCGGACGATGGCTCCGCCGAGATGCCGCGCGGATCGCGGCTCGGCTATATCGCGCAGGAGGCGCCGGCCGGCAGCGCGACTCCGTTCGAGACCGTGCTGGCCGCCGATCGCGAGCGAGCCGCGCTCCTTTCGGAAGCAGAAGCCTGTGAGGATCTCGACCGGCTCGGCGAGGTCCATGAGCGGCTGAACGCGATCGATGCTCATGCCGCGCCGTCGCGGGCGGCGCGCATCCTCGTCGGCCTCGGCTTCGACGAGGAGATGCAGCACCGGCCGCTGGACAGCTTCTCGGGCGGCTGGCGGATGCGCGTGGCGCTCGCCGCCTTGCTCTTCTCCACGCCCGACGTGCTGCTGCTCGACGAGCCTTCGAACCACCTCGATCTCGAGGCGGTGCTCTGGCTCGAGGATTTCTTGAAAGGCTATCTCGCGACGATCGTGGTCGTCAGCCATGAGCGCGACTTTCTCAACAACGTCGTCGACCACATCCTGCATCTGAGCCAAGGCAAGCTGACGCTCTATCCCGGCGGCTACGATTCGTTCGAACGCCAGCGGGCGGAACGCCAGGCGCAGCTCGCCTCGGCGCGCGAGAAACAGACGGCGCAGCGCGAAAAGCTGCAGGATTATATCGCTCGCAACTCCGCCCGGGCATCGACCGCGAAGCAGGCGCAGTCCCGCGCGAAGGCGCTCGCCAAGATGCAGCCGATCGCGGAAATGGTGGACGATCCGAGCTTGTCCTTCGGCTTTCCGAACCCGCAGGAGCTTCGGCCGCCATTGATCACGCTCGACATGGCCTCGGTCGGCTATGCGGAGACGCCGGTGCTGAGTCGCCTCAACCTTCGGCTCGATCCCAGCGATCGGATCGCGCTTCTCGGCCGCAACGGCAACGGCAAGACCACGCTCGCGCGGCTGCTGGCGGCGCAGCTTGCCCCGATGGAGGGCGGCGTCACGCGCAGCCAGAAGCTCAAGGTCGGCTACTTCACTCAATATCAGGTGGAGGAGCTGGACGGCGGCGATACGCCTTTCCAGCACATGGCGCGGCTGATGAAGGGCGCAACGCCCGCCGCCGTCCGCTCCCAACTCGGCCGGTTCGGCTTTTCCGGCGACAAGGCGCTGACCGAAGTGCGCAAGCTCTCCGGCGGCGAGCGCGCGCGGCTGGCGCTGGCTTTGATCACGCGCGATGCGCCGCACATGCTCATTCTCGACGAGCCGACCAACCATCTCGACGTCGACGCGCGCGAAGCCCTCGTCCAGGCGCTGAGCGGCTATTCGGGCGCGGTGGTGGTGGTCAGCCACGACCGCCACATGCTGGAGCTGATCGCCGACCGCTTGGTGCTGGTCGATGGCGGCACGGCGCGCGAATATGACGGCAGCATCGAGGATTATACCGCGCTCGTGCTGGCGAAGGATGCGGGCGCGGCCAAGTCGCAGCCCAAGGCCAACCGCAAGGAGGATCGCCGGACCGCGGCGGCAGCTCGGGAGAAAGGGCAGGCGCTCCGCTCCCGAGCCAAAGCAGCCGAAGCTGAAATGGCGAAGCTCACGGCGGCTCGAAGCGCGATCGACCGTGCGATGTTCGATCCTTCCGGAGCGGAGAAGGAGCTGGCGAAACTCACGATGACCGAGCTCATGAAGCGGCGGGCGGAAGTCGAGAGGCAGTTGGCGGGGGCCGAAGCTCAGTGGCTCGAGGCCAGCGAGGCACTGGAGCAACTCGCCGCCTAGATGGTGACCGGATCCGGCCTTAGCCTTCGAACCGCGCGACCTGGAGAATCTCGATCGCTTCTTCCTCGCCGGCGAAATCAACCGTGTCTCCGGCGCCCGCTCCCATCATCGCTCGGGCGAGCGGCGCCGAAAAGGCGATGCGGCCGGCGGAAGGTTCCGCTTCGTCATCGCCCACGATGTCGATGGTTCGCGCGGCTCCGCGGTGACGGAAGCTTACCCGCGATCCGAAGCCGACTTCGTCGTCCGGCGGCGGCGGCGCGAGCCGCGCGGTCGCGAGGCGCGTGCGCCAGTAGCGAAGGTCCCGCTTGGCCTCCTCCAGCGCTGCCTCATCCTGCCCGCCGGCAACGGCCGCTTCGAGGTCCGCCACGCGCGCCGCGGTTTTCGCGAGCCCGCCCCGTGTGACCAGGTTGGGCCCCACGGGGATCGGCAACTCGAATCGCGGCTCCTTATGCTCCTCGTCGCTCTCGCGGCGGAATGCTACGCTCAACCCGAAGTCCTCCTCATTGGTACAACCGAGATAGCGCCCGGTTCGTTGCGCGCGTCCGGGAGGGAGCTAGACCGAAATCTCCAGGCCAAACCAGAAAATCGAAAGCCTCCCATGATCCCACGCGTGCTGATCGATGTCGCCGAGGTGCCCGGCGGGGGCGGCGAGCTTCGCCTGATCCAGCGCGGCTCCGAATATTCAATCATGCTGGGCGGGAACGAGCTGATGAACAGCCGCCTCAGCGGATCGGAGGAGGCGCTTGCCGCGATGGCCTGCGAAAGGATCTCGGCCACCGCGCGGCCAAGGCTGCTGATCGGAGGGCTCGGCATGGGCTTCACCCTTCGCGCCGCGCTGGATGCGCTCGGCGGCGAGGCCAGCATAGAGGTGGCGGAGCTGGTGCCGGCGGTGATCCGGTGGGCATCGGGGCCGATGGCGCCTCTCTTCGGCAGCAGCCTGACGGATCCGCGTGTCGCCATCGTTGAAGCTGATGTCGGCGATCTCATCGGATCTGCGCGCGCACTTTATGACGCCATCCTGCTCGACGTCGACAACGGCCCGGACGGACTCACCCGCGCGGCCAACGATCGGCTTTACGACATGCAGGGGCTGGTAAGGGCACGGTCAGCGCTCCGCCCCGGAGGCGTGCTTGCAATTTGGTCTTCGGGACCGGACCGGGCCTTCACGCAGCGGCTCCGCAAGGCCGGCTTTGCCGTGGACGAGGTGACGGTCCGCGCCAATGCCGGCCGGGCGGGTACGCGGCATGTTATCTGGCTGGCTGCCAAGCCTGCTGGGCGGAGCCGGCCCGAGTAAGCGCCCCAGCCATGGCCAAAGCTTCGCCTCCCTCCGCGGACCGGGAACGCTTGCGCGCACAGGCGGTTGGACCCCGGTCGTCATCAGATTGAGGCACCCGAACATGGCCGAAGAGCAGGAAGTTGCGGCAATCCCGCTCGTCGAGGAGCGCGTAATTGTCGGCAAGCGTCAGGTAGAAACCGGCCGCTACCGGGTCCGGATCTCGGTCGAGGAACGCGAGGAGCGGGTGCCGGTCGAGCTCGCCCATGATGAAGTCGAAATCGAGCGGGTGCCGAAGAACCTGGCCGTCCAGGAGCTGCCCAGCGTGCGCCTGGAAGGCACCACCACGATTATTCCCGTCGTGGAAGAAGTGGTCGTGGTCGAAAAGCGGCTGGTGCTGGTGGAAGAGATCCACGTCCGCCGCAGGACCACGACCGCGACGGAGGAAATCCCCATCAGGATACGCGCCGAGCAGGCCGCGATCGAGCGCGAGAACGCTTCCCATCAGCCTGATGAGCCGAAGGCGGCGACATGACGCGCACCGTCACCGCGGCGAGCCGCCTGCGCGCGCCAGGTGGAGCAGGGTGGCTGGCTGCTGCTCGCGCAGCTCACGAGCGACGGGAGTGCGGACCGGGCAATCGCGCTGCTGGAGAATTATGCGAGCAAGATAGCCGCCGCCGATCTTCCCGATGCAGTGGCTGGGACCATTTCTGTGGGATCCGAGGAAGCGCCGGCCGGCGAGGAACGGATCCCGCTCCTCGAGGAGGAGATCAGGATCGGAAAGCGCGAGGTCGAGCGGGGCGGGGCAAGGGGTCGCTCCACCGTGACCGAGATGCCGGTGACGGAGCAGGTCGAGCTGCTCGAAGAACATGTGATGATCGAGGGACGAACCGCGGGGCGGACGCTCAGTGAAAGGATGTCGAGCAAGGCGGCCTGCTCCGCGACCGCGTGATCGAGATCAGCGAGATGCGAGAGGAAGCCGTCGTTTCAAAGGAAATGTTCGTTCGGGAAGAGCTGGTCGTGAAGAAGAACATCGAGCGGCGCGTCGAGCAGATCCACGAGAGTGTCCGAACGACCGAGGTGGAGATGGAGCCGCTGGGCAGGCCGGAGGAGCGGTCGGCATTTCCCGCCTTGAACCGCGACGCGAACGGAGCGCCCATCATCGGCGGCTCGAGCCCGCTTCCCGGCAGGTAGACTTCTATTGCTGCGAGCGGGCGCGTTCGTAACCGAGAATTAGATGTTGTCGTGGAAAAAGCGAGCCATGGCGGCCTGCATCCACACCAAGCCAATCCTTCAGCGCCTTCTGGCGCTCGGCTGCCTTGTCGCGGCGGCGGCGTGCTCGCGCGAAGCGCCGGATGCTGCGGCACTGCCGAAGAGCAATGCGAAAGCCGCACCGGCCGTCGCTCAAGCTGCGCCTCCGCCACAAATCGTGGCCGGAAGGGTCGGAAGTGCGGCGCAGGCGTTCAAGATCGAGACCTTCCTCCAGCCCGATCGTCCGCTGAAGCCACGGGATTATGTCTGGGACGCCGAGGGCGCTCCCAAGGGGGCGCTGCGGATCGTCGTCGATATCGAGGCGCAGCGTCTTTACGTCTATCGCGGCGGAGTCGAGATCGGACGCTCCACGCTCATCTACGGCGCCGACGACAAGCCGACGCCGATGGGGACCTTCCCGATCCTGGAGAAGGATGCGGACCATGTGTCCAATCTTTACGACGCCGAGATGCCCTACATGCTGCGGCTGACCTGGGACGGCATCGCCATCCATGGCAGCGAGGTCGACGAATGGGCCGCGACCAACGGCTGCATCGGTGTTCCGGACGAGTTCGCTGCGCTCCTCTTCGCGGAAGCGAAACTCGGCGACCAGGTGCTCGTCACCAATGGCTGGATGACTGAAATCTACGACGCCTAAGCGTCGGCGCTTGTCATCGGCGCAAGCCATTCCTCCAGATGGTTGGAGCATTGGCTTTAGGGCCGTCCCCCGGACGGCCCTAGCCGCTTTCGCGGCTCAGCCATTCCTCCAGATGGCTCGAGAAATGGCTTTAGATCCGTCCCCCGGACGGCTCTAGCCGCTCTCGCGGCTCAGCCATTCCTCGAGCCATTTGATCGTGTAATCGCCTTCCATGAATTCCGGATCGCGGGTCAGCGCCTGGTGGAGCGGTATCGTGGTCTTCATGCCCTCGATCACATATTCCTCGAGGGCGCGGCGGAGGCGCATGATGCAGCGTTCGCGGTTGGAGCCGTAGACGATCAGCTTGGCGATCATGCTGTCATAATAAGGCGGCACCTTATAGCCGCCGTAAAGCCCGCTATCGACGCGCACATGCATGCCGCCCGGAGCGACATAGGCCTTCACGGTGCCGGGGGAGGGCGCGAAGGTCTTCGGATCCTCGGCGTTGATGCGGCATTCGATGGCGTGGCCGCGGAAGGTGATCTGGTCCTGTTTGCAGGAAAGCTTTTCGCCGGCCGCGATGCGGATCTGCTCGCGCACCAGGTCGATGCCGGTGATCATCTCCGTCACCGGATGCTCCACCTGAAGCCGGGTGTTCATCTCGATGAAGAAGAATTCGCCGTTCTCGTACAGGAATTCGATCGTTCCGGCGCCGCGATAGCCCATTTCCGCCATCGCCTTGGCGACGATGCCGCCCATGCGGTCGCGCTCGTCGCTGCGGATGACGGGGGAAGGGGCCTCCTCCAGCACCTTCTGGTGGCGCCGCTGGAGCGAACAGTCGCGCTCGCCAAGATGGATGGCCTCGCCTTTGCCGTCCCCGAACACCTGGAATTCGATGTGGCGGGGGTTGCCGAGATATTTCTCCATGTAGACGGTGTCGTCGCCAAAGGCGCTCTTCGCCTCGCTCCGCGCCTGCATCATCATGGCTTCGAGCTGGTCTTCGGAATGGACCACCTTCATGCCGCGGCCGCCGCCGCCGGATGCGGCCTTGATGAGGACGGGGAAGCCGGTCTCCCTGGCGACCGCGCGCGCTTCCTCGACGCCCTCCACCGGGCCGTCCGAACCCGGAACGAGGGGGAGGCCGAGCTTGGCCGCGGTGCGCTTCGCCTCGACCTTGTCGCCCATCGTCCGGATATGCTCGGGCTTGGGCCCGATCCAGATGATGCCGTGGCTTTCGACGATCTCGGCGAAGCGGGCATTCTCGCTGAGGAAGCCGTAGCCGGGATGGATGGCGTCGGCGTGGCTGATCTCGGCCGCCGAAATGATGTTGGGGATGTTCAGATAGCTGTCGGTCGCTGGCGGCGGGCCGATGCAGACCGCCTCGTCGGCCAGGCGCACATGCATCGCGTCGGTGTCCGCCGTGGAGTGCACCGCGACCGTCTTGATGCCCATTTCATGGCAGGCACGGTGGATCCGAAGCGCGATCTCGCCGCGATTGGCGATCAGGACCTTGTTGATTGCCATGCCGCCTTACTCGACGATGACGAGCGGCTGATCATATTCGACGGGCTGCACATCCATGACCAGGATCTGCCGGACCGTGCCGGCCTTCGGAGCCGTGATCGGGTTCATCACCTTCATCGCCTCCACGATCACGAGCGTTTCGCCGGCGCTGACCTGCTGCCCGACGGAAACGAAGGGAGGCGCGCCAGGCTCGCCGGAAAGATAAACAGTGCCCACCATCGGCGACTTGACCGCGCCGGGATGATTGGCGGCGGCGACTTCTTCCTGAGCGGCGGTCAGCGGAACGGGTGGGGCCGATGCGGCCGGCCCGGCGACCGCAGGTGCGGCGGGCGCCGGAGCGGCGACATAGCTGGTCGCAAGCTGGCGCTTCACCACGATACGGCGCTCGCCGTCCTGCACCTCGATCTCGGAAAGATCGCCTGAGTTCAAAAGCTCGGCGAGCTGGCGCACCAGATCGGTATCGATCTGCATCGCGCCGCCCGCGCTGCTTTCATCGCTGGCCATTGGAACCTCTTTTCCCCTTTGGCGGCGCCTTGTCAGAGACTGGCAGCCGCGTCCAGAGCAAGCTGATAGCCGAGCGCCCCGAAGCCGGAGATGCTTCCCTTCGCCGCCGCCGCCACATAGCTGCGCCGGCGGAAGGGCTCGCGGGCCTGCGGATTGGACAGGTGGACTTCGATCACCGGCACCGGGATAGCCCTGATCGCATCATAGAGGGCGATCGAGCTGTGGGTGAAAGCCCCGGCATTGAGGATTACCGCCCTCGCACCTTCGGCGCCGGCCTCGTGAAGCCAGTCGATGAGATGCCCCTCGTGGTTCGATTGGCGCATGTCGATCGCGAGGCCGAGCTCGCGTGCCCGGTCTTCGAGCGCGCCGGCAATCTCATCCAGCGTCTCCGCGCCATAAATCTCCGGCTCGCGCGTGCCGAGGAGGTTGAGGTTGGGGCCGTTCAGCACATAGATGGTCGGTGGCGTCGCCATTCCGAGTCCCTATATGGCGTCAGTCTTCCACCGCAAGGGCAGAGCATGGTCTACGACGACACCCTCTCGATCACCGTCAACGGGCAGCACCGGCGCGTGATCAAGGGACTGACGATCGCGGACCTCGCGCTCGAGCTCGGGCTGGAGCCCACCAAGGTGGCGGTGGAGCGGAACCTGGAGATCGTGCCCCGCTCGACGCTTGGCGACACGAAGATCGAGGATGGCGACGACTTCGAGATCGTGACCTTCGTCGGTGGCGGCTGAGAGCTGTTTGAAAATGCGCTCAAGATCGCATTTCTGGCTCGGCGCCAGCCCGCTCCCCCAGCGAGCCTCCCGACGACACTATGATTGCATCGGGAGGCTGGGTGGAGGAGCGGGCCGGAACCGCACTGTCAAACAGGCTCTGAGACAAGGAAGATCGACGTGAACGTTGCGACAAATCTCGACGATTGCTGGACCGTGGCCGGACGGACGTTTCGCTCCCGCCTGATCGTCGGCACTGGGAAGTATAAGAGCTTCGAGCAGAATGCGGCGGCGGTGGAGGCATCGGGCGCCGAGATCGTGACGGTTGCGGTGCGGCGCGTGAATATCGCCGACCGCGGGGCGCCGATGCTGACCGATCATATCGATCCCAAGCGCTACACCTATCTTCCGAATACGGCGGGCTGCTTCACCGCCGATGAGGCGATCCGGACGCTGCGGCTCGCACGCGAGGCGGGCGGCTGGACTTTGGTGAAGCTCGAAGTGCTGGGCGAGGCCAAGACGCTGTACCCCGACATGATCGAAACGCTGCGCGCGACCGAGATCCTGGCCAAGGAAGGCTTCGAGCCGATGGTCTATTGCGCCGACGATCCGATCGCGGCGAAGAAGCTCGAGGATGCGGGCGCGGTCGCGATCATGCCGCTCGGCGCGCCGATCGGCTCCGGGCTTGGTCTCCAGAACAAAGTGATGATCCGAATCATGGTAGAGAATGCCCGGGTGCCGGTGCTGGTCGATGCGGGCGTCGGCACGGCGTCGGACGCGGCGGTGGCGATGGAGCTCGGCTGCGACGGCGTGCTCATGAACACCGCCATCGCCGAGGCCAAGGACCCGCTGCTGATGGCGCGCGCGATGCGCCACGCGGTCGAAGCCGGCCGCCTCGCCTACCGCGCCGGCCGCATGGCCAAGCGCCGCTACGCCGACCCGTCGAGCCCGCTCGCCGGGCTGATCTAGAGCACTTCCCGAAAAAGTGGGGAGCGGTTTTTCGGCCAGAAGTGCTCAAGAAATGATCTGGAGCCTTTCTGATCCGACAAGGCGATCGCCTTGTCGGGAAAGGCTCTAGACAGGAACAGGAGCGGCATGCGCGGGTTGGTGGCGCATGCCCGATTTCATGGCCGCACGCGAGAAGATGGTCGAGCGGCAGATCGCCGCGCGCGGCATCCACGACCGGCGCATCCACGATGCCTTCCGCAGCGTGCCTCGCGAGGAGTTCGTGCCCGAGCATCTGCACGAATTCGCGTTCGAGGATGCGCCGCTGCCGATCGAGGCTGATCAGACCATATCCCAGCCCTATATTGTCGCGCTGATGCTGGAGGCGGCGGAGCTCGAAGGGTCGGACAAGGTGCTCGAAGTGGGCGCGGGATCCGGATATACGGCCGCGATCCTCGCGCAGGTCGTCGATGAAGTGGTCGCAATCGAACGGCATCAGGAGCTTGCCCGACTCGCGGGCGAGCGGATGGAGCGCTTGGAGCTCGAGAATGTCTCGATCTACGAGGGCGACGGCACGCGCGGCTTTCCGGAAAAGGCGCCGTTCGATGCGATCATCGTGTCTGCGAGCGGGAGCCATGTGCCGGATGTGCTGCTTCAGCAGCTGGAGGTCGGCGGACGGCTCGTGATGCCGGTAGGCGAGCCGCAGGAGGTGCAGCAGCTCCTGAAGATCACCCGCACGGGCGAAGACGATTATGAGCAGGAGGAGCTTGGCGCCGTCCGCTTCGTGCCGCTGATCGGCGCCCATGCCTGGGATGAACGCGGTAAGCGGGCCGATCCCCGGTCGCTTCCCGAGCTGATCCGGGATGCCGCCGAGCCGCTGCCGGACTTCGATGATCCCGCATTCGGGGCCCTGTTCGACCGCTTCGGCGATGCGCGGGTGGTGCTGCTCGGCGAGGCGAGCCACGGCACGTCGGAATTCTACCGTGCCCGCGCCGCCATCACCAGGCGATTGATCGAGGAGCATGGCTTCACCATCGTCGCCGTGGAGGCGGACTGGCCGGACGCCGCCGGCATCGACCGCTATGTGCGCGGCCGGCCGCGCAGGGACGGGGAGGAGGCGCCGTTTCAGCGTTTCCCGACCTGGATGTGGCGCAACACCGATGTCGATGCCTTTGTGCAGTGGCTGAAGCGCCGCAACGAGGGGCGGCCGCAGGAAGAAATGGCCGGCTTCTACGGCCTCGATCTCTACAATCTCGGCGGCTCGATCCGGGCCGTCATCGACTATCTCGATGATGTCGATCCGGAGGCCGCTTCGGTCGCGCGCGAGCGCTACGGCTGCCTTCAGCCTTATGCCAAGAACCCGCAGGGCTATGGCCGGATGGCGCTGACGCGCGGCTATGCGCAATGCGAGCAGCCGGTCGTTCAGATGCTCCGCGAGCTGCTTGGGAAACGGGTGGAATATGTCGGCGAGAACAGCGACGAATATCTCGACGCGGCCGCCAATGCCCGGCTGGTGAAGAATGCCGAGGCTTATTACCGCGTCATGTATCACGGCGCGGCGGAGAGCTGGAACCTGCGCGACACGCACATGTTCGAAACGCTCTGCCAGCTGCTCGACGCCAAGGGCGCGGGAGCAAAGGCGGTGGTCTGGGCGCATAACAGCCATATCGGAAACGCCGCCCACACCGAGATGGGCCAGGTCCGTGAGGAGCTGAACATCGGCCAGCTCTGCAAGGAGCGCTGGGGCGAGCAGGCGCGTTTGATCGGCTTTGGCACGCACACCGGCACCGTCGCCGCCGCCACCGACTGGGACGATCCGATGGAGGTGAAAGAGGTGCGCCCCTCGCTCGCCGGAAGCTACGAGCGCATGTCGCACGATGCCGGTGTCGAGCGCTTCCTCCTCGATCTGCGCGAGGGGTGAACGACGACGTAGTGGAAGGATTGCTGGAGCCGCGGCTGGAGCGCTTTATCGGCGTCATCTACCGGCCCGCCACCGAGCGCTGGAGCCATTATGCCCAGGCCGTTCTTCCCAACCAGTTCGACGCCTGGGTGTGGTTCGACGAGACCCGCGCGGTGACGCCGCTGCCCGGGAGGCAATTGCCGGGCGAAAAGGAGCTGTACCCGTTCGGGCTCTAGATGGTCTAGGCGGCCATTTGCCGGCTCCGGCGACGAGAGCGCCCGTTGCCGGCAGTTCAGGGGCCGACCTATATAGGCGCCGCCAAGACCGGCTCCCGCTTGGGGAACGCCGTTTCGCGAGAAAATATGGAGACGAAGCTTGAAGGCATTTCTTCTGGCGAGCGCAGCGGCGCTTGCACTTGGCGGGTGCACCACGATGGCGGCTGATGGGGCAGTCGGCGCGAAACCGCTGCGGCGGCCCAGGCCGCCCAGATCGACGCCGCACCCGCGGTCCGGGGGACCGCAACAACGTTCTGCTGGCCGACTGGACCGGCCCCTATGAAGGCGTTCCGCCCTGGGACCAGGTGAAGCCGGAGCTTTTCCCCGAAGCCTTCCAATTCGCCATCGACGAGCAGCGCCGTGAAGTGCTGGCGATCGCCGACGATCCTGCCGCGCCGACCTTCCGCAACACCGTTGAAGCGCTGGAGAAAGCCGGCGAACGGCTCGGCCGCGTCGGCGCGCTGTTCGGCGTCATGACGGGCAATATGGCCAACCCGCAATACCAGGCGCTGCAGAAGGAGTGGGGGCCGAAGCTCGCCGCCGCGTCGGACCAGATCACGCTCAATCCGCAGCTCTTCCAGCGGATCAAGGCGGTCTACGAAGCGCGCCGGAGTTCCGGGCTGGACGCCAAGCAGCAGCGGCTGGTGACCCGCCTCTACGACAGCTACGTCCGCCGCGGCGCCAACCTCTCGCCCGAGCAGAAGCAGCAGCTTTCAGCCTACAACCAGCAGCTTGCATCGGCCTTCGCAAGCTTCAGCGAAAAGGTGCTTGCCGACGAGAGCACGCATATCGCCGCCAACGAAGCGGAGATGAAGGGCGTGCCCGACGATGTGAAGGCCGCGGCGAAGGCGGCGGCCAAGGAGCGGAACCTTCCGCCCGGCGTCTATGCGATCGTCAACACGCGCTCGGCCGTGGATCCGATCCTCACCTTCGCCGACAATCGCGCGCTTCGCGAGCGGGTCTGGCGCGCCTTCGTCAATCGCGGGGACAATGGAGGGGCGAACGACACCAACCAGGTGATCGCCCAGATCGTGAAGCTCCGTGCCGACCGCGCCAAGCTGCTCGGCTTCCCGACGCACGCGCATTGGCGGATGCAGGACACGATGGCCAAGACGCCGGAGCGCGGGCAGGAGCTGATGATGCGCGTCTGGCCGGCGGCGGTCGCGCGCGTGAAGGAGGAAGTGCGCGATCAGCAGGCCATGGCAGAAGAAACTGATCGCGCGCCAACATCACGATCGAGCCATGGGACTATCGCTACTATCAGGAAAAGGTGCGCAAGGAGCGCTACGCCCTCAGCCAGGACGAGATTAAGCCCTATTTCGAATTGTCGAACATGATCAATGGCATGTTCTGGGCCGCGGGGCAGCTTTACGATCTCGATTTCAAGGAGAATACGGGGACGTGCCGGTCTGGCATCCGGACATCCGCACCTTCGAGGTGACCGACCGCCGCGACGGCAGCATGGTGGGCCTGTTCTACATGGACAATTACGCCCGCACCGGAAAGCGTTCCGGCGCGTGGGCGACCACCTATCGCAGCCGCTCGGGGCTCCTCGGCGAGGACATCGTCCTCGGCTCCAACAACAACAACTTCACCAAGCCCGCTCCGGGCGAGCCCGTGCTGATCAGCCTCGACGATGCCGAGACCTTGTTTCACGAGTTCGGCCACGCGATCCACTATTTCCTCTCGGACGTCTATTATCCGAGCTTCGGCGGCACGCCGCGGGACTTCGTCGAATATCCGAGCCAGGTGAACGAGAACTGGCTGCTGACTCCGGAAGTGCTGAGCCGCTTCGCCAAGCATTACAAGACCGGCCAGCCGATGCCGCAGTCGCTGGTGCAGAAGATCGAGAAAGCCTCCACCTTCAACCAGGGGTTTGCGACAACCGAATATCTGTCCTCGGCGCTGGTCGATATGGCGCTGCACCTGCAGCCGGGCGGCGTCGTCGATCCGGACGCATTCGAGCGCGAGACTCTGGACCAGGCTCGGCATGCCGAAGGAATTGGTGATGCGGCACCGCCTGCCGCAGTTCAATCACCTCTTCTCGTCGGACGCCTACTCGGCCGGCTATTATTCCTACCTCTGGTCGGAGACGATGGACGCCGACACCTGGGCGGCCTTCGAGGAGGCGGGGAGCGCCTGGCACAAGCCGACCGCCGACCGCTTCCGCGCGACCTTGCTGTCGACCGGCAACGAGACCGACCGCGCCGAGGCGTACCGCGCCTTCCGCGGCCGCGAACCGGACGTGAACGCGCTCCTCAAGAAGCGCGGCTTCCCGACGAAGTAAGGAGGGTTCGTCGTCATCCCGGCGAAGGGGGGCATCCCGCCTCCGAGCGGAGAGGCAAAATAGGTATAGTATCCCGGGAATTGCTGCTGATTCGCGCTCGACCTTCGGTGGAAGCGCATGGCGCTTCCACCTCGACCGATCAGGCTCCCAGACCAAGATCGCTTCAGGTTGAATCAACCTGAAGCGTGAATCTTGGTCTCAACCATCTGAATAGAGCCAGATTCACGCTTTCGGCGGAAGCGCGAAGCGCTTCCACCTCAAACGATCTGGCTCTAGTAGGCGCCGGCGCGTCTCGCCTGGGTCCAGGCGAGATCGGCCAGCGGCTCCAGGCTCGCCGCCATCTTGTCGGCATGCGCCGAGGCCGCCGTGCCGCGCGCAATCCTGCCCTTGATCCCGTGGATGATCGCCGCCAGCCGGAACATGTTGAAGGCCATGTAGAAGTCGAGATCGGGGATGCCGCTTCGCCCGGTCCGCGCGCAATAAGCGGCGACATAATCCTGCTCGGACGGGATATTCAGCGCGCCAAGGTCGAGCCCGGCGAGGCCCGACGTCATCCCCGCCGGCATGCGGTACATCATCAGATGATAGCTGAAATCGGCGAGCGGGTGGCCGAGGGTGGACAACTCCCAGTCGAGCACTGCGAGCACCCGCGGCTCGGTTGCATGGAAGATCATGTTGTCGCAGCGATAGTCGCCGTGGATGATCCTGACCTCGCCATCGCCGGCCGGGATGTTCCGGGGAAGCCATTCGACCAATTTATCCATCGCGGGAACCCGGCCCGCTTCCTCGTCCTGAAGATACTGTTTCGACCAGCGGCCGATCTGGCGGGCGAAATAATTGCCGGGCTTACCGTAATCGCCGAGCCCCGCTGCTTCGGGATCGATGCGGTGGAGTGCCGCAATGGTGGCGTTCATTGCATCGAAATAAGCGGGGCGCAGCTCGTGATCGACCTCGGGAAAGGTCGGATCCCAAAAAATGCGCCCATCCACCATCTCCATGATGTAGAAGGCGGTGCCGATCACCTCCTCGTCGAGACAGAGCGCAACCGCCTTCGCGACCGGGAGGCCCTGGCGGCCGAGCGCCTCGATCACTCGGTATTCGCGGTCGACGGCGTGCGCCCCCGGGAGGAGCTTCCCAGGCGGTTTCCTGCGCAGCACATAGGAGCGCCCTGCGATGGTCAGCTTGTAGGTGGGATTGGACTGGCCGCCTTTGAACTGTTCGACGGTGAGCGGGCCAGCGAAACCCGCGACCTCCTGTTCCATGAAGCGTTGGAGGCGAGACACATCGAAGCGGTGCGCCTCGCGCACGGCGACCGTGCCGCTATTCTGCTCGCTTCTGCTCATCCGCTCCCCGTGCCTCGGATCGGTTGGCTAGCATAGCTGGTGGCCAAGTTCGATTCCTTCGGCTCTTCGCGCCCCAGAAGTTACCAATTTGCTAACCTTTTTCTGCCATCGATGTTTTCATGGGTGGGTTAAGTCCGATCTTGTCTCGTTTCTTGCGCAGAGATGCCGGCGGTGAAAAGCCGCGGCTGAAGCTGCTCGCCTGGGCGACGGTTGCGGGCCTCATTTTCGGAGTCGTCGAATTCGGCGAGCCAATCGATGATCATCTACGGCTGATCCGCAATGAAATTCGGCGGCAGGATGCAAGCGGAAGTGTCGTCGTTGTCGCGGTCGATGATCGCAGTGTCGAGCGGATAAGGAACTGGCCCTGGCCTCGGGAACATTACGCCAAGATGGCAGAAGAGCTGAGCCGGTTGGGGGCCCGCAACGCCTTCTTCCACCCCGTTTTTTCTTCCCGCTCAAACCGGCAGGGCGACGGAATTTTCGAAAAAACTTTGGCGCACATAGACCTTAAAGTTGGTCTAGCGGGGCGCTTCGAAATTGACCCGGTCACTAACCGGCGTTCTGATCGCGTGCCGTACCCCGGGCTCGCGCGTCAGGCTGAAATCGTCAATACGAACTTTCGCTACGACGGCGGAGGGGTGGTTTGGCAGCTGCCTTATGCCATGACCTTGTCTGGCAAGGCCTATCCGTCACTGTCAGCGGCTATTGCCGGGTTAAGCGGCGAACCCGGATCGATGTTCCGGATCGATTACTCGATCGACCCCGCTTCAATACCCACTGTCAGCGCGGTCGATTTGATCGGAGGGAGGGTCTCCCGCGACGTGATCGCCGGAAAGGACGTAATCGTCGGGATCACATCGCGCGATTATGGGGAGGTTTATTCCTTTCCTGGTTACCGACGCATCCCGGAGGTGTACCTTCACGCTCTCGGAGGCGAGACACTGAAATCCGGCAGGCCGATCGATTTAGGCTGGACGCTGCCGTTCGTCTTCGCCTTCCTTTTGGCGGTAGGCAGCGTCCTTGTCAGGAGTCCCCGTTTTCTTATCGGCGCACTTGTCACTGGCATCCCTTCATTGCTGCTTGCTCCTTTGGCGCTGGACTCTCACCTCATCTCAGTTGAGGTCGTTCCTGCGCTATTTTTGCTGTCTAGCGTTTGCGGAAGCCTCGCTTGGAGCAACTTCCGCCAAGCCTACCGCGCAAGGGCAACAACGAACGCGCTCAGCGGGCTGCCCAATTTCAACGCTCTTCGCAATCAAACCGACGGTACGGATCGGCCGCTCATCGCCGCTCGCATTCTGAACTATGCCGAGATCACCTCCTCACTGCCGCCGGAGGATGAGAAAGCGCTTGTTGATCAGATTGCCGGCCGCCTCTGCGTCGGTGCGGCAAACCGCAAGCTCTATCAGGGCGATGAGGGACTCTTCGCCTGGTTCGAAGAGCCGGCTCCGCTCGGCGTTATTGGAGAGCACTTGGAGGCCGTGCACGCCCTCTTTCGAAGCCCGATCGTCGTTGCGGGCACTCGTCTCGATCTTTCCGTCGCCTTCGGCCTTGATGCGGGGAACGACAGGTTGCAGGCCAACCGGCTCGGGAGCGCGCTCGTCGCGGCCGAGGAGGCGGCGCACGAAGGTCTCAAATGGAAGGAATATGATCCGGAGAAATTGAAGGAAGCGTCCTGGAAGCTGTCGCTCCTGAGTCAGCTTGACGCCGCAATCGACGCGGAGGAGCTTTGGATCGCTTACCAACCCAAGCTCGATCTGAAGACCGGGCGGATTGTTGGCGCCGAAGCGCTGGCCCGCTGGACGCACGCGGAGAGAGGACCGGTCAGCCCGATGGAATTCGTCGTGGCGGCCGAGCAGAGCGATCGGATCGAGAAGCTCACCAGCTACGTTTTGGACCGTGCTGTTGCAGCGGCCGCCGCAATCAACGCCCGCGGCATCGATTTCGAGCTTTCCGTCAACCTCTCGGCCAGGCTGATCGACAATGCGGGGCTTGCCGCAATGGTGACGGGTATCCTTCAAAAGCATGGCCTCGCCGCCGATCGCCTGACGCTCGAAGTGACCGAAACCGCGGCGCTCAATACCAACGGCAATCTCGAAGCGCTTCTGGAACTTCGTTACTCGGGAGTGCAGATCTCGATCGACGATTATGGCACCGGCCTGTCGACGCTCGATTATCTGAAGCGAATTCCCGCGACCGAGATCAAGATCGACAAAAGCTTCGTTCAGGCGCTCGACCGGAGTCGCAGCGACAAGCTCTTGGTGCACTCCACCATCCAGCTTGCCCACTCGCTGGGCCAGAAAGTGGTCGCCGAAGGAATCGAAGATCGGGACACTCTTGATGCGCTTTGCGAGATGGGCTGCGACGTCGCTCAAGGCTATTTCATTGCAAAGCCAATGAAATTTACGTCCTTACTGCGGTACTTGATTGGCGAAAGGAAGCGACAGGCGGCTTAAAGTTAAAGACTTGCTAACTTTGTTCCCGAGGCGTAAAAATTTCCTTACCGTTGCGGCTCGTCGCGGCGGGAATGGACAGGGGACTTTATGAGCAAGCATAATCGTCCGATCCGGGGCTTCTGGGATTGGATCAAGGGCGGCGGCTGGGGCTAAGGCCCTCGTAGCACTGGCTTACGAAAACCCCAGTCTTCGGCTGGGGTTTTCTTTTTTGTCAAAGACTTGCTCCGCTACTCGCTGCTGCGTCCGGCTTTCAGTTCAAGCCGATAACGGTGGAGCAGAGGCTCAGTATAGCCTGAGGGCTGATCCTCTCCCTCGAAGATAAGTGCCGACGCAGCCGCAAATGCGATGCTTGCGTCCGGATACTCCATCGTCGGTCTGTAAAACGAGATCGGCCACATTTCGTTGCGGCGGTCGATCAACGCCTGAAGCTCTTCGCAGCGGGCGAGCAGGCGCTTGTTCTCGGGCGTCAGCTCGAAGCAGGCCGGCCAGGCCCGTACCACAGGGCTGCGGCTCCGATCCCGAGCCCAGGCAGAGCTTCGTCCTCGACGAAGGCCCTCAGGCGGTCGTCCACCTCCAGCCCAGCCTTCACTTCCCTATAGCTCAAAATGTGCCCCCTCATGCGCGCGAGGGGACGGCTATGTTCGAGCGCTGCGCGGGCTTCAATAGCCGAGCGCGTCCGTCAGTCGATTCGGAGCAGAAGGTCCTCGAGCTCCACCGTCTTGGCGAGCTCCTTCGCGATCTGAGCGGAATAAGCGGCAGCGAGATAGGAATGCGCGGCTGCCGCCCGAGGGCTGGTAGCCTGTTTGGCGAGCAGGCTTTCTTCGAAAGCGCGCCTGGCGAAGAATTGCAGCTCGGTTTCCGCCGCGTTCCGTACAGCGGCAGGAGCCGAACCGGCCGGCTCCGGGAGCATCATCGCCAATTGCCGCGAAGCAGCCGTCGTCGATGCGGTCCAAGCTCAGTCCTCCCTTGGATCCGGGGTCGGCGAGCTGTAGGCGCTCGCATCGTAGAGCGGCGCGGAATATTCGCTTTCGAGCGCCTCCAGCCTCGCCTCGAGGCCGCCGGCGGTGCGGACGCCCTTTTGCCTCGCCACCATCCTGCCGAGGCGGGTCTGAGGACCGCCTTCGTCGGTGAGCGGCGGCGGCGGCGCAACCTTGTGCGAGCGCGGCAGCCTGAAATGATCCAGCAATGACATCGCCTATCTCCCAAGAAGCAGGCCGTCCCCTTAAACTCTAGATAGGGCCTCCGGGTTAACGCTCTGCTACTCTTCGGGAAAGGAATGGCGGCGGCCGCGGGAGACGGTCGCAATTCCGCCAGGCTGCCGCTATATGATTCCTCGAACGACTTTTCTCCGGATCCTGACATGTTGAACCGCCCGACCGGCCGTCCCGACCGGCGCACCTTTGCAATCATATCGCACCCGGACGCGGGCAAGACGACGCTGACGGAGAAGCTCCTCCTTTTCGGAGGCGCCATCCATCTCGCCGGCGAAGTGAAGGCGCGGGGTGCCAATCGCCGCGCCCGCTCGGACTGGATGAAGATCGAGCAGCAGCGCGGCATTTCGGTGACGAGCTCGGTGATGACGTTCGAGTATGACAAGGTCACCTTCAACCTGCTCGATACGCCGGGTCACGAAGACTTTTCGGAAGATACCTACCGCACGCTCACCGCGGTCGATTCGGCCGTGATGGTGATCGACGCCGCCCGCGGCATCGAGGCGCAGACGCGCAAGCTGTTCGAGGTCTGCCGTTTGCGCAACGTCCCGATCATCACCTTCGTCAACAAGGTCGACCGAGAGGGCCGGGAGCCGTTCGAGCTGCTCGACGAGATCGCCGACGTGCTGGCGCTCGACGTTGCACCGATGAGCTGGCCGGTGGGCATGGGCGGCACTTTCGAGGGCATCTACGATCTCGTCGCCAATTGCCTCAACCTGCCTGCGAAGAATGACAGCGGCCATTTCGAGGGCGATAATGTGCAAGTCTCCGGCCTCGACGATCCGAAGCTGGCCGATTTCGTCTCGCCCGAAGGGCTGGAGAAGCTTCGTGAAGAAGCCTCGCTCGCCATGGCCGCTTATCCCTCGTTCGACGATGACGCTTATCTTGGCGGGGACTTGACGCCGGTTTACTTCGGCTCGGCGCTCAAGGAATTCGGCGTCGGCGAGCTGATCGCAGCGCTCGGCGAGATCGCGCCGTCGCCCTTGCCGCAGCCGGCCAGCTCCGGCCCGATCGATCCCGATCGCAGCGAGGTGAGCGGCTTCATCTTCAAGGTTCAGGCCAACATGAACCCGCAGCACCGCGACCGCGTCGCATTCATGCGGCTTTGCTCGGGCCGTTTCCGGCGCGGCATGAAGCTGCTCCAGCCTTCGACCGGCAAGTCGATCGCCGTCCACAGCCCGATCCTGTTCTTCGCCCAGAACCGCGAGCTCGCCGACGAAGCCTTTCCGGGCGACATCATCGGCATCCCCAATCACGGCACGCTGAGGGTCGGCGACACGCTGACCGAGGACGGCGCGATCCAGTTCACCGGGCTGCCGAACTTCGCGCCGGAGATTTTGCGCCGGGTCGTGCTCGCCGATCCGACCAAGACCAAGCAGCTCAGAAAAAGCGCTGGACGACATGGCCGAGGAGGGGTGACGCAGGTCTTCTATCCCTCGCTCGGCGCCAATTGGATCGTCGGCGTGGTCGGGCAGCTCCAGCTCGACGTGCTGATCTCCCGCCTCGAGGTCGAATACAAGGTCGACGCTCGGTTCGAAGCGTCTCCCTGGAATGCGGCGCGCTGGGTTGCGGCGGACAGTCCTGCAGACCTCAAGGCGTTCGTTGAGACGCACAGGAGCGCCGTGGCGACCGATCGGGACGGCGCGCCGGTGTTCATGGCCAAGGACCTGTGGGAGCTGAGCTTCCACGAGGGCCGCAATCCGAAGCTCGCTTCACGGCCACCAAGGAGCGCACCTGACCGATTGCCGCTCGTTCGACGCGATCGTCCTCGGCGCCGGCGGTGCCGGGCTGATGTGCGCCGCCGTCGCGCGCCGGGGCTGCTGGTCGACCATGCCGATCAGCCGGGCAAGAAGATCCTGATTTCCGGCGGCGGCCGCTGCAACTTCACCAATCTGGGCGCGGCTCCCTGATCGCTATCTCTCGGCCAATCCGCATTTCGCCAAATCCGCGCTTCGCCGACACGGCGCCGACTTTCGATCTGGTCGATCGTCACCGCATCACCTGGCACGAGAAGACGCTGGGCCAATTGTTCTGCGACGGCTCGGCGCGCCAGATCGTCGCCATGCTGATGGAGGAATGCGCAAAGGGCGGCGCGCGATCTCGCTCGGCAGGCCCGTCGCCGACGGCATTCACGGCCGGTTTCGGGTTCGCTGATGAGGAGGCCGCGCGCCGGCGCTGGTGGCGGCGCCCCTCGATCCCGAAGATGGGAGCAACCGGCTTCGCCTACGCGGTCTGAAGATCGTCGAGCCCCGGCCGGCGCTCGTGCCGCTGACGCTCGGCGGCGAAGAAGTGCTGTTCCGCTCCTTGTCGGGCGTCTCCGCCGATGTGATCGCACGCTTCGGCAAAACGGAGTTTCGCGAGGCCGCGCTCTTCACCCACAAGGGGCTTTCGGGCCCGGCCATCCTCCAGATCTCCTCCTATTGGCGGCACGGCGAGATCGGGATCGCTGCCGGCCCTCGGGATGGCTCATCGAGGCGAAACGGGCGAGGCCGCGCACGCACCTTCATTCCCTGATCGGAAGCCCTGCCGGACCGGCTTGCGGAGACGCTGGCCAAGCGGATCGCCCCTCTGGACCGAACTCGCCAACACGCCCGACCGGAAGCTTGAAGAGGCCGAACGGCGCCTTGCCGACTGGCGCTTCAGCCCCAACGGCGAAGGCTTCGCGAGGTGACGGCGGGCGGCATCAGCACCGCCGAGCTTTCCTCCCAGACCATGGAGGCCAAGACGGCTCTATGCCATCGGCGAGGCCGTGGACGTCACCGGCTGGCTCGGCGGATACAATTTTCAGTGGGCCTGGGCGAGCGGCTGGGCGGCCGGCCAGGTTCTTTGAGGCTCAAATCTCAATTGGGATGGCATCCTGCCAATGGCTTGATCGTCTCGCAACGCTCGAGCTGGCGCTAGGCTGCCGCTCTGGCCAATCCCGTCGCGGCCTCCTTCCGACACGCATTCGGAGCCTAGGGCCCGAGGGACCTGAAAATTTCTATCGACCTTGAGTATCTCCGCATTTTTGCCGCGGCCAAGTCGGCCTTTGGCCCTTGGTAAAACCTCCGCGCCTGCTGCAGCGCCGGCACTGGTGCAAAATTGTGCAGCCATTCGATCCGGTTGCTGCCCTTTCGGTTGACTGCTCGGGTGATCAGGCAGACCAAGCGGATCTATGATCGGACTTACCGAACCGAATAATTTCAGGGTGACGCCTGGAGATCTACGATCTTGCGCGGGATGGTGTCCGTTTCACTCCTGCTGGCATTGCTGCAATGAAGATCAAGATGAAGTCGGAGCGCGCCCGAGACGGTTTCTTTGTCTCTGTCGTATGTGCTCTCACGAGCGTCGCATTGACCGCGTTGCTCGCACCATTCGCCTTTTAGGACCGCCCGCGCGAAAGGGAAGCTTAGTCGCGTACGTGCGCTTTCCATCCCGAGCGGACGGCTGCCTTGTCGGCAGGGTGTCGTAGTCTCTGCTCATGCTTTTCTGCGGCGAACCGCACGCCGCCGGCACCGTGGAGCGGCAGAGACTCGCTCGCTGGGTGCGCTCGGAATCGAACCGGCGTGCAAGGATTTGCAGGCTCTGCGTAACCACTCCGCCATCGGGCCGCTGGAGCGCCGGCATTTTCTTCAGATCGCGATCCGGAGCTCGTTTGACTGCTGCCCTGATCCTGCGTCTTCTCCGCACCCGGTTCAAAACCGGCCGGTTTTTTTTCAATCAGGTGGAGAAAGTAATTTGCTCGGGCCACTGACCAGCCTCGCTGAGTGGCGGCGGTCATGGACTTCGGAGCCTTTCTTCTCCGGATCGGCTGCACTTCTGCATCGCCTGCTTTTCGCCATTGCCGGCGGGGTAGTGGGAAGGCCCTTGGCGTTTCCTCGAGGCAAAGCGGCCGCGCTCGGGCGGTCGCGCGCTCACCTTCACTCGATTCGCTTATGCCGCACATGCAAGGCGGCCAGGCCCTGCGCCGCGATCGGCGACCGGCTTGCCGAGACCTCGGCTGGTGGCTGGCCAAGCGACTTCGGCATTATTGTGGACCGGAACCTACGCGCTCATCCTGTCCGGCTTGGGCGCGACGGCGGCGTTCACGCCTGCGCTGCTGCCCCATCAGGCCGGAGCGGCGCTCGGTTTCCTGCTGCTGTGGAGTGTCGTGTGCGCTGCGCGGGCGCCAGGCTTGGCGGCGGCGATGCCAAGCTGGCGTTTCAGCGGCCAACGCCTTTGCCGCCGCGCTGGAGCACCGGGTTGACGCCAAGGCCGAGGTGACCGCCGGCGTCTATCAGCACAGGGGCACACGCTCCCCGCCGAGCTTGTAACCGTCGACAGACGATGTGAAGCCGAAGCATCGTTGCACGGTGCCCGAGCGTCAGGCGCTCGGTAGCGCCGCCCGTTGGCGATTGCGGAAGACGTTAGCAACGAGTGCATCAGCGTTTGGGGATCGCTGCCGGCGAAATCCAGGCTGCCGTCGCGAATGGTGAGCGTCCAGGCAGGATCCTCGGTAGGACCAGTCCCATGGCCGGTGGTGGGGCCGATGCAGGCCGCTGCCAGCGCGGGGTCCTTTCATCATCTCCACACTCCTTCAGGTGGGCCTGGGCGAGCGGCACTGTCGCGATAAGCGCCCAAGCCGCCGCCATGCGGTTCTTTGATGGTGCATCGGCGCACGATCTTTGGGTGCACTCTGATTGAGCCCCCGCCAGGTTGAGCGGCACAGATCGAGCAGGGTTTCAACCGCACCGATGCCCGCCCCAGTACCGATCCCAGCGGAGTGCATAGCCGGCTTTCACCATTGCGCAGGATAAGTCCCCAACCACAGGCGACACGCACCAGGCTCCAGCCCTAGACTCGCCAGCGGAACCGTTGGACACGCACGAGAGGGTTGGACCTTCGACGGTGATATGGCCGCCCGCTTCTGTTGCCCGAGCAGATCTAACCCTGTCGGCGCTAAGAAGGCCTACAAGATAGCCTTGCGCCTCAAGACCGCTCGGGGCTGGGCAGGGACGCCCGACCCGGCATTCTGCGTCGCTGAGAATATCGTCGCGTAATTCGATTTCACGCACAGCGATACCTGCGAGGCCAATTTTCGGCCCTTGTGCGCACCATATCGGCCCATCACCATCCCACATTCTAACGGGGGTGCAGGCGAAGGGCAGGCCGGCAGTACCTTCAAGTTTTCTCAGGTTTGTAGTGCCGCCCGAACCCGAGCTGTTCTCAGACGCCGCATCGCAGCCAGCGAGCGCGACCGCGGCCAGAGCGATTGAAGCCGAGTGCATCAGGCTAGGCTACTCGCATCGACGGACATGGGAAAGGATGCCCGAGCAGACAGGTGCTTTCCACCTCGCCGTCTCGACATCATGAAAGGGCGTAATTCTCGCCTTAGCTGGAATTGAGCAAGTGTGTGCGCGAACCCTGCCGCAAATGCGGCGCGGCCCGCGTCCATCCGAAGTCATGCAACCCAAGGCTCCGAGCGCTTGGTAAAAGGCTCCGCCGCCTGAGCAAGCGTACGGACGGCGACGGAGCCCGACACGCCTAAGCGGCGCGCCGATACCGTATTTACCACAGGTTGATGCTAGATCCGCAGCCGAAAAACGGCAAGATGGCCTTTCGGGATCTCTAGCAGACCTGCGCCTGTGCTCGTTCTAAGCGCCGAGTGTTGCGCGAAAGACTCTGTGCGGAAAATTGTGAAGCCGTTCAATCCGATTGCTGCCCTTTCAGTTGACTGCTCAGGCGATCAGGCAGACGATTCACTCCTTGGGGGAGGCATCAATGATCGGACTTACCGAACCGAATAATTTCAGGGTGGCGCCTGGAGATCACTTAACTGCGTTTTCGGCGATCAAAGCTGGAATCGGAGCGCTTGGGATAGTTACCGTTTCACTCCTGCTGGCACTGCTGCAATGAAGATCAGGGTGAAGTCTGAGAGAGCTCGAGACGGTTTCTTTGTCACTGTCGTATGTACTCTCACGAGCGTCGCGTTGACCGCGTTGCTAGCGCCATTCGCCTTCTAGGCCGCTGGCGCAAAGCGTACGTTGAGGTCTCAGGCGGGTACGCCTGCTTTCGATCCCGAGCGGCCGGTCATGCACTTCGCCCTTGAAGCGCCAGACACTGAGAGGCTGAACTGAGTGGAGGCCCGAGCCGGAATCGAACCGGCGTGCAAGGATTTGCAGTCCTCTGCGTAACCACTCCGCCATCGGGCCGCCGGGGCGCAAATCCGGCATTTCTCGCGCTGGGTCAATGCAGAAAGTTCGCCATTGGGACCCTCGAACGGGTCAAGGCGCGGCCAAAAGGGCCGAACTCTCCCAATCTTCATCGGTGATGGCGGTACGTGTTGGGGAACTGGGCCGAAGAATCAGCGAAGTCGAAGCCGCTCGGTCGCCGGGCGGACTTCGAGTGGTCAAAAACGATATCCTACACTCAACCGCGCGCTTCGCGGTTGAAAAACGTGGAAGTGGATGTCTTCCACGCCTTCGGGCGGCTCTCCAGGAAGCCGCGAGGCATAGAAGCAGTCCACGTCGTGATCGCGGCTATTGAGCACGTTGAAGAGATCGAGATACGCGCCAATCCGGCCCCATTCACGCCCTGCTCGCAGGTTCACAAACAGCGAACCATCAGACTTGACGCTGTCATCTTCTATCAGCGGGTATTTGCCAAAATAGCGTAGCCGTCCACTGGCAAGCCATCCGCTGTCCACCTTGAAGGTGAGACCGCCGCTGACGACCAAGGGTATCGATCCCGGTATCCTGTCGCCAGCGGAGTCCGCATCACGGAAGCGCGAGTTGGTGTAGGAGACTTCCACCTCGCCGCTGAGGTTTCTGCTGCCGAAATAGTAGAGGCCTGCCTCGACCCCTTTGCGCCTGCTCGGCCTGCTCGCCTCAGTGTTCCCGGCATCGCCAACGAACAGTAACTCGGACTCTAGGCGCAGCGTCCAAAGCGCCGCCGTCGCTTGGAGACGATCCGAGATGAACAGGCGGGCACCGATCTCTCCACCCAGAGAACCTACTAAGGCATCGACGCGATCAGCCGCTTCCCCAGAAACGGGATCAGTCCTGATCGTCGTTCCGCGCGCGTCGTTCGAGTGGAAGCCTTGGCCCGCGCTGAGGTATAGTTCGAGCGGATCGGCGGGCTTGTAGATCAAGCTTCCCTTGACGGACACTTTGTCGTCGTTGGCTTTGCCCGAGTTTTCCGGGTTCGTCCTCGCCCGAACGTCAAAGTCGAAACGGTCGTAGCGCACTCCGAAATAAGTGCGGAGTTTGTCGTTGAAGGTGAACTCGTTGCTGGCGAACAGCCCGATGCTTCCTTCCTTCACGGCGTCCTCCCGGACCGTCGCGACCGGCTGACGAGCCTTGGTCCGAAAGAGTCCGACGCGCTCGATGTCGTCATAACGGCCATCTGCACCTACCCGCCAGCGACTGCGGCCAGTTCCCCATTGTTGCGAAACTTCGAAGCCAAACAGGCGACGCTCATCGACCTGCCGAAACTGATCTCCATTCACTGGATCATCGAGGAGATAAGTGAAGTTCGAGTAGAGGTCCAAACTGGAGTCCACCGCGTAGGCGCTGCCGATAAAACTTCCACCAAAAGCGGAGGCAGACCATCCGCCTGAAATGCTGAAGCGCGATGTCTCTCCTCCCACGGTCGTATCAATTGAGCCAAACTCGGAGATCAGTCCTTGTTCAACAGCCCGCTCGGGAATCTGGTCTGGCGAGTTCCACTTATTGTCATAGGCCATCACCATCAGATGCGCTCGACCGGAACCCACCTGCCCGCTGTATCTCAGCAGTCCGCTCTTCTTTCTTACATCCTCGCCGATGTCGTTCCACGGACCATCGAACGTCTGTAATTCGCCTGCGAATAAGAGGTCACCGCCGCCGAGCTGAACTGAGTCAACCACAACTCCTCTCTGAAAACCAAACGATCCGGCGGTCACCTCCGCCAAGCCTAGCGGCATCGTGTCAGCTATCTGGAATCTCGCCGATCCCGTAGACGAGAAATCACCAACATCGGCATAGTAGGTGCCCTTGCGGTAGCGTAGCTGCTCCACAGCCTCGGGGATCATGAAGTTCAGATCGGTCCAGCCTTGACCATGCCCGTGGGTCCGCATGTTGACGGGCATCGCATCGACAAACGTAGCAAAGTCAGTGCCGTGATCCAGGTTGAAGCCCCGGAGAAAGTATTGATTAGCTTTCCCGCTGCCGGAATGCTGGGTCGCGACCAATCCTGGCACGAACTCCAGTAAATCGCCTGATCTGAGGATCGGTCTGCTGTTGATTTCCTGCCTGCCGATTAAACCTTCGGAGGCCGAAATAGCCTCTCCAACCAAATCCAAGCGCCGGCCGGTAACGACAATCTGGTCTGGATCTTCGGGCGCGTGCGCCTCCGCAGGCTGACGCGGTGGGTTGCTTGGGTTCGATATGCCTTGGGCCGCTCCGGGATATGGTTTGGCAAGCAGACAGAGCACGGCAAACGTGATGAACTTGGTCAAGCAATGCTCCAAAAAGCGCAGCGGCAGCGCGCCGGCACGGCTTTGACTTGAGTCGCTTTTCAGCAAAAGGACCGGAGGGACGATCCGTGGAAGTCAGCACCTATTCGAGACGGTCGGAAACCACTCTTGCGCATTCGAATGCCGTGGGCGATCGCCGACTCCCGGCAAATGGGAGAATGGGCGTTTGACTGCTGCCCAGGTTCCTGCGTCTTCTCCGCAGCCGGCTTAAAGACAGCCGGCTCACTTCAAGCGGGTGGAGAAGTAACTTGCTTTGGCCTCTGTCCAGTCTCGGCCTGAGTGGCGGCGGTTCGGAGCTCGGACAGCCTTTCTTCTCCGGAAGTGCCGCTCCACCTCTGCCGGTCTTTAGCTGGTGCGTGCTTTTCGCCATCGCCGGCGCGGTAGTGGGCAGCTTCCTTGCGCTTGTTTCACTGCGTTACCCCCGGGGGGAAGTGGTCGCGCTGGGGCGGTCGGGCTGCTCGAGTTGCGGTCGGACGCTGGGGCCGCTCGACCTGGTGCCGATCCTGAGCTTCGCAGCGCTGCGCGGACGGTGTCGCACCTGCAAGGCGGCCATTGAGCGCCGCTACCCGATCATCGAAGTCTCTGCCGCCGCTATCGGCGCTGCTTCCGCGCTCCTGTTCCCCGGCTGGCAAGCGCTTGCCGCCGCTCTTCTTGGCTGGTGGCTGCTGCTCCTCGCGGTGCTGGACTTTGAGCATTACTGGCTTCCTGACCGGCTCACTTACCCGCTCATCCTGCTCGGCTTGGGCGCGACGATTGCATTCACGCCTGCGCTGCTGCTCCACCATGCCGCCGGAGCGGCGCTCGGGTTCCTGCTGCTATGGAGTGTCGCCGCCGGCTACCGTGCGCTGCGCGGGCGCCACGGGCTTGGCGGCGGCGATGCCAAGCTGTTCGCGGCAGCCGGTGCATGGCTTGGATGGTACGATCTGCCGCTGGTGCTGCTTGGTGCCGCTGGAACCGGCCTTGCCGCCGCGCTGGTCCTGCACAAAACAGGGCCGGGCTTCCTCACGAAGCGGCTGCCGTTCGGGACGTTCCTCGCGCCCGCAATCTGGATCGTCTATCTCGGCACTAAGGCCTGATCGGTTGAGGTGGAAGCGCTTTGCGCTTCCGCCGAAGGCGTGAATCAGGCCCTTTTCATATGATCGAGACCTTGATTCACGGATCAGGCTGATTCAGCCTGATCCGATCAAGGTCTAGAGCCTGATCGATCAAGCCTGTTTCAACGTCTAGATGTTGAGCAGGGGCACGCGTTCCCCGCCGCATCCTTCGTGCCTGTAGCCGTCGACCAAGACGACGACCGTATCCGAAAAACCGACACCGCTCTTGGCATCGTTGCACGGCTGGCTCGTGATCTCGAGCGTCAGGCGTTCGGTCGCATAACGCCGGCCGTAGGGAAGCGTCTCCGGAAGAGGGGCGACCAGCCGCATCAGGGTCTGCGGATCGCTGCCGGCGAAATCCAGGGTGCCGTCACGAATGGTGAGCGTCCACGCAGGATCATGTCCAAGCGCGTGGTAAGTTTGACCAGTCCCGAAGCCGGTGGTGGGGCCGATGCAGGCGGAAAGCGTTGCCAGCGCCGCCAAGCCAAGTCCTCTCATCACTCCCCAGTCACTCCTTTGCGCCGATAAGGCACCTCGAAGCCGCCACATCCCAGCGTGATCATGGCACCCCACGTTCAGGCATTGTCGCGATAAGCGTGGCCAAGCACAAGGACGAATGGCCGCCATGCGAAAGCTTCCTCTTCTAATTTTCCTCGCTGCGGCGGGCTCAGCATCCGCTCACGATCTTTGGGTCCAGCCCGGCGCATTCTGGCTTTCGGCGCCAGGAACTGTCCCGGTCTCGATCCTGGTCGGTCATGGCAAGGACCGCGAGAATTGGGGGATCAGGAGCGACCGGATCGTTCTTTTGCGCAGCATGGCGCCGGACGGAAAGGTTACGGATTTCAAGCCGTTGATCCGACCCGGAAGCGCCGCCCCAACGATCCCTCTCTCGTTCCGGCAGCCTGGAACGCACCTCGTCGCCATGGAATCGAGCCACGCATCGAGCGATTTACCCGCAGCCAAGTTCAACGAATTCGCCAAGGAAGAGGGCCTGACGCCGGCGATCGTCCACCGCCAGAAAACGGGCGCGAACGGGCGCGCGGGGCGTGAGCTTTACAGCCGGCGGGCAAAGGCGCTTGTTCAGGTCGGCAAGATCGATCCGAGCGCAAAGTCGCCGGCAATCAGGAGGATCGGCATGACGCTTGAAATCGTGCCGGAGCGTAACCCGTACAACCTTGGTCCAGCGCAGAAGCTTCCGCTGCTTGTTTATTATGAAGGCCGGCCGCTTTCGGGCGCTCTGGTGAAGCTCACCAAGCTCGAGCAGGACGCTAAGCCGGCCGCGGTTCAGCGAACTGACGGCGCCGGCCGCACGACTTTCAACGTGCCGCGGCGGGGCAAGTGGCAGCTCAACGTAATTTGGACGAAGCCGATCTCCGGCAATCCGAAAGTGGATTTCGAGACGACTTTCTCGAGCCTCTCCTTCGGTTATCCGTCCTAAGCTCTGATTTCACTCCCTCGGCGGAAGCGCGTCGCGCTCCCAGCCGGGACGATCAGGGGCGGTAAACCCCGTCAATCTCTAGAGGAAGCTTTGGTCGGGGCGGCTTGGTGAGCAGCTTCTCGCGCTCTTCCTGGCTCAGCTCGTCGGCACGAATGCGTGAATAGTCCGAATCGGCCTGGCCGGCGACATCCTTCCTGTCGCGCAGGATGGTCGGGCGCAGGAACACGAACAAGGTCCGCTTCGTCCGGCTTTCGCGGCGGCTCTTGAAAAGCTCTCCGAGTACCGGAATGTCGCCGAGGACGGGAACCTGGCTCCTGCCCGAAAGCCGATCGTCGGTGATCAGTCCGCCGAGCACGATCGTCTCGCCATTGTCCGCGAGCACCGTCGTCTTGATGCTGCGCCGATTGGTGATGAGGTCGGCGGCGCCCGCTACATTTGCGTTGACCAGCGCCGAGACCTCCTGGCTGACCTCCAGCTTCACGACATCGCCTTCATGGACGCGGGGCACCACGCGCAGGGTGATGCCCACATCCTCTCGCTCGATGGTGGTGAAGGGATTGCTGCCATTGCCGTCCACCGTGAAGCTCCCTGTCCGGAAGGGCACGTTTTGGCCGACGACGATCTCGCCAGGCTGATTGTCGAGCGTGGTGAGGCTCGGCGTCGACAGAAGATTCGCTTTGGTCGACTGGCCGAGCGCCTGGACGAACACGCCGAAGTCGCCGCGGCTGCCCAGGTTGATACCCGCTCCTTCGGGCGGGAGCGCGGCGGCGGCAGGGGCGCCGAGGATCGACAGGACGTTGCGCAGCGATATGCCGGCACTTGAAAAAGAGGTTCCGCCGGAATTCGGAAGTGCGGCGGCCGAGCCGAAGCCGAGCTGAATGCCGAGCTGTTCGGCGGCATCGCCCGTGATCTCGACGATCGCGGCTTCGATGCGGACCTGTGGCCGGCGAACGTCGAGCTCCTCGATCAAGGCACCAAGCGAGGCAATCGCCGTCTGAGACCCGCGCACGACGATCGCGTTGAGCTCGGGCGCAGCCTGGATGGCAAGATCCGGAGTGGAAAAGCCGATGGCCTGCGGGCGATCAGGCTGAACGGCGCTGCGCTGAGGCGCGGCGCCGAGCGGCTGGACGGCTTGACCGTCGAAACGATTGACCGACCCGGCGCCGATCGCAGTTCCGCCGGGGCTGCTCCCGGCCCTGTCGGCTAGTGCCCGTGCGACCGGGTTCGTCGCCTGCCGCTCGCCGCCAAGCAGGCCGCGTAGCGTCTCAGCAACCGATTCGGCGTCGCTGTAGCGAAGCCGAAAAACCCGTGTCGTGAGGGTTACATTGCCTGGGGTGTCGAGCGTGCCGGCGATGCGGCGCGCTTCCGCGATTGCGGAACCGGATCCACGCACCAGGATCATGTTGCTGCGCTCGTCGACGGCAACCCGCGGTCCACCGGCGGCTTCGTCACCGAGGATGCGCTGGATCGATTCGCCGACTTCGGCGGCATTGGCATAAGCGAGGCGGATGCTTTGAAAACTGGTCGCTCCGCCGCCGCTTCCATCGAGCGAGCGGGCGAGCCGTTCGATCCGGCGGACATTCTCCGCATAGTCGGTGACGATCACCGCGTTAGGCCGTGTCGACGCCTCGATGCTTCCGAAGGAGGCGACCAGCGGCCGAAGGATCCGTACGGCCTCGGCTGACGGTAGGGTTTGCAGGCGAATCAGCCGGGTGACCACTTCCTGCCCGCGCGCGCTTCCGTTCGCGGCGCCGGCGCTACCGCTCTGGACCGCCTGCGCCTGGGGTACGATCCGCCAGATATTGCCGCTGCGCACTGCGGCATATCCTTGCAGCCGAAGGACCGACCGGAACAGTTCCCATGCACCCGCCGGGCTGACGCGGCCGGATGAGACGACGCTCACCCGGCCGCCGACATTCGGGTCGAGGACGATGGTGCGTCCGGTGATCCGCGAAATCTGCTCGGCGACCTGCTCGAGCTCTACGTTGCGCAAGTTGACGACGACGGAGCGGACGGACTGGGCGGCGACCGGCACCGGCAGCGGGGGCAACGGGGCGAGTATCGCCGTCAGCACCGTCAGACCGGTGAGGCTCTTACGACAGATCGTACGCACGCCTTGCTCCTCAGGGCATGAGACATCGGCAACGGCAAGACGGGTACCGCTCGCCTAGCCTGGTGCCCTGGGAACCACTCCCGCACCACGCATCCGCTGCGATATCGCTAAACCCACCCGGCTATGGGCGAGGTGTAACAGCCGCCCCCCGCCTGTCAATTAAGCCATTGCCGCTGCCGCTATTTTGGTCCGGAACGGGTGGCGGAGGCGGTGGCGCTGGCGGAACCGACGAGCGCGGGACGGGAGCGCCGAGGGTCGAGGAAGGCAGAAGGGCGCGCATGGCATCTACGCCGCTTGCCGACGGGGCGGACCCTGGGATGGCAGGCGCAGGCTGGGGCGCCGGGGCAGGGGCGGCATTCGGTGCGCCAGGCGGGCTCGGCTGCCGCCCGCGCGGGTCGTCCGGGAAATACAGGGTGAGATAGCCATCGCCGCTCCGCAGCAGAACATAATCCTCGCCGACCGAATCGATCGTTCCCCCGCTCGGAAGGACCGCGCCGATCGGGTAGGACACGGGGTCCTGGCCTGGCAAAGCGATCAGAACCGTCGATGCCGCCACCGGAGTGGTAAGCAGGATGCCGTGAAGGACGAGGTCGCTACGGGCTGCGACGGCCGCGGGTGCGGTCGTGGCTTTGCCGAATGGCGGCAGGTTGACGAGCGCGGTGAGGTCCGGCGCGGGAGAGGGAGGCAAATAGGCGCCGGCCACCGCCGAGACGGGAGAGGCGGTCGAGGAGTAGCCGGCGAGCGTCCATGTGAGCAAGGCGAGGGCAGCGGCGACGGAGACGACCGCGATGCCGGTCAGACCATCGAGACCGAAGCGGATTTCGCGCGGGGTCATCGCACGGGCTCCCGGGGGATTTCGAGGAAGAAGCTCATGGTGACGAGCGGCTCCGGCCGGCCCTCCGGCGCGACCGAGATCGTCATTGCCTGAAGCTCGGGATCGTCGTTCTGGCGGCGGGCGAGCGCAACCGCCCAGCTTTGGCCAAGCATGTCCACCGTTTCGGAAAGTCTCGGCTCGGGCTCCTTGCTGACGGTAAGCTCGACAATCCGGTTTTCCGCCACCCATTGCGCGGCGGCGCGCGCTTCGAGCGCACGGATCGAATCGACATGGGCTTCGGCCGCAGCGATGAGGCCGGCCGCCGCGACCGCCAGGATCACGAGCGCGACCAGCACTTCCACCAGCGTGAAGCCCTTCTCGCCGGGCGCACGGCAGGAGTGCCGATGGCTAACCATTGTTCGCCGGAGCGGCGGCTGCATTGAGGCCGTCGAACAGGACCGTCCAGCTTTCGCTGCGGGAGGTTATTGTAAAGCGATAGGCGCCCGCTCCCTCCAGGAGTGGCAGCGGGTTCGCGCGCACGTCGCTCGTCACTCCGATGCCGTCGGCAAGATCATGGTGCGCGGCAAGATCCGGCCGGTCGTGATCCTTCCATGTCCTGCTTGCCGGATCCCAGGCCATAAAGGCGTAGCCGTCGCCGCCAAGGACGAGAGCCGCCGCACGATCCGTGACCAGGGCTTCATCGGCCGCCACCTGGATCGAGGCGGCGAGGCGCTGCGCCTCGGCCTGCGCGCTTGCGCCGCGATCCGCGCCGCCGAGGCCAAGAACAGCGATGCTTCCCATCACCGCTATGATGGCAAGGACAACGAGCGTCTCGACGAGCGTGAACCCGGCTTCTCCGGGATGGCGCACCCTAGCGGCGTGCCATCTTGATGTCGGAATCGACCCCATCGCCGCCGACCTGGCCGTCCTTGCCGAGCGACATGAGCTCGAAGCCGCTACTCCCGGGCGCCTTCCTGTACACATAGGGCCTGTCCCAGGGGTCGCGCGGCACCTCCGCCAGATATCCTTCTTCGGGCCAGGTTCTCGGCAACGGCGCGCTGGTCGGCCGCTCCGCAAGCGCTGCAAGGCCCTGTTGGGTGGTCGGATAGCCGCCATTGTCGAGCCGGTACATCTTCAACGCTGCGGAAATGGTGCGGAGATCGGCCGCAGCGACCGTGACGCGCGCTTCATCGGGCCTGCCGATGACGTTTGGAACGATGAGCCCGGCGATCAGCGCGATGATCGCGAGGACCACGATCATTTCGATCAGCGTCAACCCGGCTTCCGCCATAGCGCGGGCACGAGAAAGCCGATCGGGGGCACCGGAAAGCGGCCGCCGATGCGGGAAGAGCCTTGGAAAGAGCGCCATGCTTGCTACCATAGCGGAGCAGTGCCGGATTTCCACTGCCAAGATGAGACCATCGCTCGCATGTCGAAAGAAATTCAGCCGCCAAATACCGCGGAACCGGGAGGAATCTGGTTCCTGGACGGAGAGCGGCTGATCAGGCTCGCTAGGTCGCACATTGACTCGGCGACGGTGCTCGTTCCGAGCGAGCAGGTGTTGATCCTCGCGGTCGATCTTCCGCTTCATTCACGGCGCCAGCGGCTCAGCGCGCTCCCTTTCGCGATCGAGGATCAGATCGCCGACCCGATCGGCGATGTTCATGTCGCACTCGGCATGGAGCTGTCGCCGCGCCGTCACTTGGCTGGAATAGTGCGGCGCGAGGTGATGGCGCATTGGACCAGGATCTTGAACGAGGCGGGGCTCACCCACTGCTCGATCGTGCCCGACGCGCTTTCGCTGCCGGTACCCCAAGAAGGTGCCTGGTCGACGCAGGTCGCCGCGGACCGGATCTTGGTGCGGACCTGGGAAGGCACCGGCTTTGCAACCTCCTTCGCGCAGATGCCCGTCGTCTGGGCCGCCGCCGGCAATCCCGTTTGCATCGCCTATGGCGAACCTCTGCCGACCAAGGTGACGTCGGTTCCCGGTGCGATCGAGCTCGAGCCGCTCACGACGCGGCTGCTGGTTCCGGCGCTCGACCTCCGTCAGGGAGCCTATGCGAAGCCCCGCCGCTCGGTGCCGATCAGCGCGCGCACGGCGATGGCGGTGCTCGGAGCAGCGGCGCTCGCCCATGCGACGATCGCGGCGCTCGAGACTTTTGTGCTCCGGGAGATCGCGGACAATCGCCGCGCCGAGGCGCAGGCGCTGGTCCAGCAGTATCTGCCGGGTGCTGCGGTCGACGCCGACTTCGCAGCTGAGGTCAACGGGCTTCTTTCGGGTGGGGCAGGGCCGCCCCGCAGCGCCTTCTTCCCGCTCCTCGTCAGGGCATCCGCGGCGCTGGGCCAGGGCGCCCCTGGC
>JAUJOJ010000034.1 GCA_030447665.1 Allosphingosinicella sp.
GGCGATCCCGGCGTTGGAGCGCATGCCGACGCCCACCGCGCTTACCTTGACGACATCGGTATCGGTCAGAAGCTCGTCGAAGCCGATCTCAGACCTCAGCTTCTGCAGCAGGTCGGTGGTGTGGGCGAGGGCGGCGGTCGGCACGGTGAAGGTGAGGTCGCTTTTCTGGCCGGAGCGGGCGACGCTTTGGACGATCATGTCGACGTTGACGCTCGCTTCGGCAAGCGGCGCGAAGATGGCGGCGACCGATCCGGGCCGGTCGGGGAGCCCGGTGAGCGTCACCCGCGCCTCGTTCTTGTCGTAGGCGATGCCGGTGATGAGTTGACGTTCCATATTATATCCTTCGATTGCGTCATCGCCGACCACCATGGTGCCGGGCCGATCGTCGAAGGACGACAGCACCTTGATCGGAATATTCTCACGCATGGCGAGGCCCACCGAGCGCGTCTGCAGCACCTTGGCGCCGACGCTGGCAAGCTCCAGCATCTCTTCATAAGTGATGGCGGTGAGCTTGCGCGCCTTCGGGACGATGCGCGGATCGGTCGTGTAGACGCCGTCAACATCGGTATAGATGTCGCAGCGGTCGGCCTTGACGGCCGCTGCGAGCGCGACCGCGGACGTGTCCGAACCGCCGCGGCCGAGCGTGGTGACGTCCCCTTCGTTCGTCACCCCCTGGAAGCCCGGGATCACCGCGATGCCGCCTTCTCCGAAGACGCGCTCCAGCACCTGGGCATCGATCCCCTCGATCAGCGCCGAGGCATGGCCGGAGGTGCGGATCGGAAGCTGCCAGCCCATATAGGAGCGGGCGTTGAGCCCCATCCCCTGCAGCGTGATCGCGAGGAGGCCGCTGGTCACCTGCTCGCCGCTCGCCACCACCACGTCATATTCGCGGGGATCGTAGAGCGAGGATGCCTCCCGGCAGAACTGGATCAGGCGGTCGGTCTCCCCGGCCATCGCCGAAACGACCACCGCGACCTGGTTGCCGCCTTCCGCCTCGCGCTTGACCAGCCCCGCCACGTGGCGGATGCGCTCGATCCCGGCCATCGAGGTGCCGCCGAATTTCATGACGATGCGGGCCATGGTCGAGCTTAAGGAATCCTCGAAAGCCTTGGGAAAGCGGGCGCGGCCCTGATAGGGAGCGGCCATGGCACATGCAAGCGAGCCCCACCCGACCATCGATCCCCGCGAGGCCGCGCATTTCGGCCGCCTCGCCGCCGATTGGTGGGACCCGAAGGGCTCCTCGGCGATGCTGCACCGGCTGAACCCGGTGCGCCTCGGCTACATCCGGGGCCGGATCGACCGCCACTGGGGCGGCGACGAATGCGACCGGCGGCCGCTCGAGGGCAAAAAAGCTGCCGATGTCGGATGCGGGGCGGGGCTGCTTGCCGAACCGCTGGCGCGGCTCGGGGCCGAGGTGACCGGCATCGACGCGGCTCCGGAAAATATCGCTGCCGCCCGCCTGCATGCGGAGGGGCAGGGGCTGGAGATCGATTACCGCGCGGGCGGGGTCGAGCTGCTGACCGGGCGCTATGACCTTGTCACCTCGCTGGAGGTGATCGAGCATGTCACCGACACGCGGGAGTTCGTCGCCGGACTGGCCGATGCGCTGACGCCGGATGGGCTGCTGATCCTCTCGACGCCCAATCGCACGGCGACGTCGCGCCTCTTGATGATCATGCTCGCGGAGGGACTCGGCCGGATCCCGAGGGGCACGCACGACTGGCAGAAATTCCTCACGCCCGACGAGCTCTGCGCACTTCTCAGGGATGCGGGCCTCAAGGTGGTGGATGTCGCCGGGCTCGGCTACAATCCGCTGCGGGGGTTCGCCGTCTCGGAAAACACCTCGCTCGATTATTTCATCACCGCCACTCGCGCATGATCACGCGCGCAGCCAATCCGGAATCATGTCGGCATCGATCAGCGCCTGGACGTCGACGCGGGGGCGGACGACGGCCCATTTGCTCCCCTCGACGAGAACTTCAGGCGTGAGCGGACGCGAATTGTAAGTGCTCGCCATGGTGGCGGCATAGGCGCCGGCGGTGCGGAAGATGAAGAGATCGCCGGCCTTGGCCTGATCGAGGCTGCGGCCGGTTGCGAAGGTGTCGCCGGTCTCGCAGACCGGGCCGACGACGTTTGCCACCATCCGCTCGCCGGTGGGAGCCACCGCCTGGATTGCGTGCCAGGCATCGTAAAGGCTGGGGCGCATGAGGTCGTTCATGGCCGCGTCCACGATCAGGAAAGGATGCGTCGCCCCGGGCTTGACCCGAATGACCTCGGTGAGCAGCACGCCGGCATTGCCGACGATCAGCCGGCCGGGCTCGAAGACGAAGCGAACGTCCCAGCCGCTTGCGATCTGGGCGATCATCCTGCCATAGGCTTGGGGGCTGGGGGGAAGCGGCGCCTCGGGATCGTAAGGGACGCCGAGGCCGCCGCCGAGATCGGCGAGGCGGATGCCGTGTCCGGCGGCGCGAAGCTCGGCGATGAGGTCGCCCACCCTTCGGAAGGCGCGTTCGAGCGGATCGAGGCTGGTGAGCTGGCTGCCGATATGGACGGCCACCCCCTGCACCTCGAGGCCGGGCAGCTCGCGGGCGCGAGCATAGGCATCGAGCGCCTCGATGATGGGAACGCCGAACTTGTTGTGGGCAGCGCCGGTCGAGATCTTCGCGTGCGACCCCGCATCGACGTCGGGGTTGACGCGGAAGCCGACGGGAGCGGTTCTGCCGAGCGAAGCCGCCACCTCGGAAAGCATCTCGGCTTCAGGGATCGATTCCAGATTGAACTGGCAGATGCCCCCTTCGAGGGCGAGCCGCATCTCGTCCGCCGTCTTGCCGACGCCGGAAAAGACGATCTTGTCGGTCGCAATGCCGGCGGCGCGGGCGCGGCGGTATTCGCCGATCGACACGACGTCGGCCCCCAGGCCCTCCGCCGCCAGCGTTGCCAGCACTGCGGCGTTGGGGTTCGCCTTGACCGCGAAGGCGATCAGCGGATCGCCGAGCCCCCCCAGCGCCTCCTGGAGGACGCGGGCGTGCCGCCGCATGGTCGCGGTCGAATAAACGTAGACGGGCGTGCCGACCGCCTGCCCGATCGTCGGCAGCGGCACATCCTCGCAATGGAGGATCCCATCCTTGAGGTGGAAATGATCCAT
>JAUJOJ010000018.1:0-19692 GCA_030447665.1 Allosphingosinicella sp.
GCAATCCGCAAGTTGCTGGCGCGCCGGAGAGAACCTCGACCTATGTTCCGATTGCTTTCCTGCCTCTTCGTCTTCTGTGCCATCACTCTCTCGTCGTCACCACTCGAGGTCACAGGTCTCATCGCCCGCGCCGACCGTGGAGGCCGTGATCGTCGAGGCGTTGGCGGTTAGCGAAGGGGAGCCGGGGACGCCCGCCTTCGCTGCGGCAGCCGACGCATATCGCGGCGTGCTGGACAAGGCGAAACGGATCGATCGCGCCCGGCTGGGCCTGGATGACCAGGTCGACTACGATCTGCTCGTCGCGCATGTGCGGACCCGATTGTTCGAAATGGAGACGCTGCGGCTGCTGGAAACGAACCCGGCCTCGGTGTTCGCACTGGAGCAAACGAACCGGCTGTTCCTTCGTCCGGGCGCGCTGCCCGACAGCGCCGTCCAACAAGCCGTGGGCGAGCTGCGGCGGCTGCCCGCGCTGTTGTCCGCGCGAAGCAGAACCTGAAGAACCCGGCGCGGACGTGGACCGAGAACGGCATCTACCAAGCCTATTACGCCCGCCTCCTGCTTCGCGACTACGTGCCGAAGGCGGTCGTCGACGGCCAGGAGGTGAAGCGCGAGCTGGTCACGGCCGCGACGAGGCGCTCGCCGCGGTCGAGGACTTCGAGCGCTGGCTGGGAACCGACCTTCTGCCCCGCTCAACGCGTTCGCCCGCCTGGAAGCCGGAGGATCGAATTCTACCAGTTCGTGCACGAACAGCTGGACGAGTATGGCATTGACGAGATGCGGATTGCCGGAGAGGAAGACCGCGTCCTCCTCGACGAAATGCGCGAGCTGGCGCGTGGATCCACCCGAGCGGCGACCTGCGCACCGCGTGGGAGGTGATGAAAAGCGAGGCTCCCCCATGGGAACACGTGATCCCGATGGCGCAGCGCTACGTCGACATGATGAGCGCTTGGTTGAAGGGGCCCGGCGCGCACGTCGTCACCATCCCAGAATACATCGATTACGGCGCGCGGCTGTCGCCACCCATGGCCGGCGAACACTGTCTTTTGGCGGTGCAACGGGCGGACCGACCGTGGCGGGGCGGCAGTCGGGCTATTACATCTGACCCCGCTCGAAGACACTCTCACTCCCCAAGGAGCGGGCGAGCCGCATCAAGTCCTACAACCCTTATTGGACGCACGTGATCTCGTACCACGAATGGCTCGGGCACAACGTGCAGATCGCTGCACGCAACGAGCATGTCACCCGGCCGATGTGACGCGCCTTCCGCAGTGCGTATTTCGGCCAGGCCTGGTCGTTCTGCCTCGAACGCCTGATGGAGGACGGGGCTATTACAAGAAGCCTGCCGTACATGGAAGAGCTGAAGACACGGATGGCACGGCAGATGCGCATGTGGCGCGTGCAGCGCATCCTGACGAAGCTCGGATGGCCAGGGGCGAGATGACGTTCGACGACGCCGTGACTGCATATGTCGAGAAAATCGGGATGGAGCGGACCAGCGCGTTCATCGAGGTGCAAGCGGGATTCACAGACCCCGTCGCCCCCTGGACGCAGAAATCATCGGTGAGCTGGCGATCATCCAGCTGCGCGATGAATACAAACGCCGCATGGGCGAGCACTATTCGATGAAGCACTTCCACGACACGTTGCTGACGTACGGGGATCTTCCCTTCAAGCAGATCCGCAGATTGATGTTCCGGGATTAGCCTGGCGGTCAGGCGGGCACATGCGTGCCGACCGACCTGGAAGACGTCTTGTGTCAGCAAGTTCACTGCCCCCAAAAATGGGAGCATTGCGAGGCACGACATGGGGCGCCGTTGGACACAACATGGCGCTATGCCGAGGAAATTTAAAAAATCGAGACCGCCTGAGCCCTTAGAAACAGCAATGTGGCGGACCGGGAGGCAATCACAACTATCGCGCAAGTCGTTGAGAAAATTGATAGAACTCTCAGAACTGAGATGTGAGTGCCCCCATTGATGCCCCCCTGGAACGGCCGATAAGCGCTCGTACTTCGACTAACAGCTTTCCCGCGCACGTCGGTGAGGCATAGGAGAGTCCGCAATCGGTCAAAGAGATCGGCAGCTAACTCGGCGACCTCATAGGAACGCCGCCATGAACAGCGTCGAAGCCACGGGCTTCAAGCCGTCCATCATGTTCGATGCCCCAGGATAGCTAGAGGCCGGAACCGCCCGTGTTTCCGATGGTCCACCCACTCATCTCGGTCCCGTGTGCACCTTTCTCATCTGCCGGTCGCAGGCAGATTGCAGGGGATGGCGAAGCACTCGGCCCGCGCGTGCGCCAGTTGCCTTGCCGCCCCTCGATGGCGGCGACGCCATTGACGATAACGTCGTCGATGCCAGTCGGGGCGGCGATCGGCTGTTCAAAGGTCGCGGTGTCCTGGAGCTTGTCAAGGTCGAACACGATCATGTCTGCTCGCATTCCCTCGCGGATCGAAGCCGCGATCGCTGAGACCATGCGCTGCGCCGGCCAGCCGCTCATCTTGCGCACCGCGTCTTCCAGCGTGAGCACACGCCGCTTCTTCACATATTCGGCGATGACGCGCGGGAAATTGCCGTAGGCGCGCGGATGCGCCAAGCCCTGGCCGTCCGCCATATCCATGCGGTCGACGCGGCGGCATCGCTGCCGATGCTCATCCACGGCTGGCGCAACGCCGTCTCGATGTCCCGCTCGCTCATCATGAAATACAGCGCGGAGGCGCGGTTTGGCTGGGCCGAAAGCACGAGGTCCCAGGCCACGTCGGCGGATCCTTCTTCAACTGCTTGCCAATAAAGCAAGGCTCTTGCCTTCATATTGGCGGTATTCCGAAGTGTAGGAGCCGACCAGCACGACATTCTTCCAACCGCCCGCGGCAGCGCAGGTTCGACCAGCCGGGCTGCGATCCGGCCCGGACTTCCTTCTTGATGCGGGCGCGGACCGCAGGATCGCGCAGGCGCTCCAGCCCTTTTTGCACGCCATCCGCCCCACCCAGCTCGGCACGGTGACATTGAGCCCGGTGCCGCCGACCGTGTAGACATACCATGTCGGCCGCAATGTCTAGGCCGCGCGCGCGGGCCGCGTTTATCGCCGCCACCGCCTGAGGCATCAGCTTGCCCCAGCCCGGCTTGTATGCGGCTTTCAGATGATAGATCTCCACCTTGACGCCGCCCTTCTCCCCGATCTCGATCGCTTCCTGAAGGGCTGGGATCAGCTTGTCGGATTCGTCGCGCAGATGGGTGACGTAGAAGCCGTTGCACTGCCCGGCGACCTTCGCCAGCTCGATCAGATCGGCCGAGGTCTGGAAGGTGGCGGGGGCATAGATGAGTGCCGTGCTGATGCCGAACACCCCCGCGCGCATCGCCTTTGCCACTTCGGCGCGCATCACTTCCATCTGGGCAGGCGTGGGAGCACCCGCGCGATCTCCCATCACCTTTGAGCGGGCTTGGATCGCCCCGTAATAGGTGCCGAAATTGACGGCGATGCCGCTCCTTTCGAGGCCGGCGAAATAGGCAGGATCTCGTCGGCCAGCACCGGCGTGCCGCCCTCGCCGGCTATGAGGCTGGTGATGCCCTGGCGTAGTTTACTCTCCGCGCCGCCGCCCGTCATGAGCGCGCGGCCGGACTGGTCCTGCATATCGATGAAGCCGGGCGAGACATAGCGGCGCGGGCGTCGACCTCCTTGCTGCCTGCACCCGTCACCCGGCCAATTTTGACGATGCGCCCGTCTTGATTGCGACATCGGCCAGCACCCACGGATTGCCGGCGCCGTCCAGCACCCGTCCGCCACGGATCACAATATCGTATTCCAAGGCGAGCGGCGCGGCATTGGAGACCAGTAGGGACGCAATCGCGGCCAGCAGCAGCAACTTCTTCATATCGTCTCCTCCGGCTGTTCGCACAGAGCTGAAGCTTGATTGAGCCCCAGCGGATTCGGCTCAATTATTTCTACGCAAGACCAATGTTTCTGGCTAGGATCAATGCGTAGCGTCAACCTGATTCTCAATTGGCTTCCGTAGAGAGGTTTTGCCATGAAACCAATGCTTTCGCCATCGTCCTGTTGAGCTTGTCAACTGCGCTACCCGCGCAGGCACCGGTCCCTCCCGACACGTCTGGCAAAACCGCTTCGGGGACCAGCTACACACAGCCGAAGGACTGGACGGTCGCTGTGAAGGATGCCGCGACGATCTTCGCTCCACCGGAAGCTAATTTGAACATTGTGGTCGTGGAGGCGGGGAAGGCGCAAAACGCCCAGATGGCCGCGGCAAAGGCTTGGTCTCTCTACAAGCCTGCTGCGCTGCGGAAAAAGGTGCGGCTGGTTACCGCCGCCACACCTGGCGAGGGTTGGGACGAGCGTGTGAGCATCGCCTACGAAACCTCGCCTAGCGAAAAGCTGGTAGTGGGTCAGTTTGAAAATGCCCCTGCCAAATGAGCGGGTGCCATGCCATATTACCGAAATGAGCAAAACGCCCAAGCGCCCGCGTGATCCGAACCAGCTCGCGAAGCTGATGGTGGACATTGCCGCCGGAGAAGCGTCGGAGACGGAAGAGACCACGTTCACGAAGCGTGCGAGTGTTGCGGGGCTCAAGGGTGGTCCCGCAAGAGCGGCAAGCCTCACTCCGTCACAGCGCTCCGAGATCGCACGCATCGCTGCCGAAGCCCGCTGGAAGAAGAGCTAGGCTGCTTCTTCGTCGCCTTCACCGAGGCCGTTCGCGATCTTCATCTCTTCCACGTCATCCTCAAAGTTTAGAATGATCTGAATCGGCTCCTCGTTTGGGTGGGCCTCATTGTAATGCTCCACCTTCATCGCCAACGCGTAGCAATCGCTGGAGATTGAGCGGCGCTCTTGCTGAACGCTCTTTTCGACGTGAGGGCGGGGAGCGTCGTCGATGTCTGCCCAAACCAAGAGCGGGAGGCCGTTCTTCCCCCTCGTTCGGACCGGGATGTTGGCCCGATATTCGCGGCCCGCCTGGTCGGTGCGCTTCACCTCCCTGAGGGAGTCTGCCAAATCTGCGGCCAAGCTTGTGTGGAGATCGATCGGGCGGGGATGCCAAAGTCGCTTCTCGATTGCCCATGCGGCAACCACCTTGAGATCAACGGGATCCCTCGAAACCTCCTTGCGGTATTGCTTCCAGATTTCCCGAATCTGTTCTTTGTAATTTGCCACCGAAATCGTCTCCTAATCCACCGGGACCGTATCGCCCCATCCGTCCATCATCATTGCGCCAGCTAGAAAATTCCTCACATTCACGAGGTGTTTTCGCAGGAAATCATACCGGTCCATCTTTCGCTGCAGCTGGCCGACGACCAGTCCAGGATGGACGCCAACCCGCTTCGCGAAAGCCATCACTTCTCGCTCCGCAAAAAACGGGCGCTTCCGCATGTAAAAAGAGGTCATTTGCTGGGCGGGAACACAGAAATCCGCCGCCTCTGTGTTGGCAATACGCTCTTCCTCATTGATCGAAGCAGACACGTCTCCGTCTAAGTCTGCATCAAGAATAGCGCCGTCTTGCCCATGTCCATGGAGAACGTGGGCACACTCGTGACGCAGGACGAACCAGAAATTGTCGATGCGATCGAAGCGAAGTGAGAGGCCAATCACAGGCGAGTTTCGATCTAGCCAAAGGCATACGCCATCGATCTTGCTGCCGGGCAGCGCCTCAACAACCACAAACCGAACACCGGCCTTGTTCAATAGGCGCGGCACATACCTCACAGCCTCGGGGTCGCCCCGGAGCTGCTCTAGTGCCTCGATTGCCTCCCGCAATTTGGAGGGGTCGTAATTTGGCGTCACCATCTCTCGCGCGATCTTGCGGACGCGGTAGAGCCAAACGACTTGCTCACCGGTAAGCTCGCCCTCGGTGCTCTTTTTCGCCGCATGGCCGATGGTTGCGAGATTTTCCAACGTGTTGACGCCGAAGAAGCGACACAGCTCGGCATGGGAGTTCGCGCCCTCAGCGGCGCTCTTAATCCATCCGCGCTTCGCCATGGCGCGAAGAGGATAGGCCGATTGTGCAAGTGCGCGCGTGCGAACCTCTCCATCCGGCTCAGGTGTATTTTGAAGGCTCCAACGGCTTTGCATATCCACGAACGATTCCGCCGGGTGATCGAAGGCCAGAGAAAGCAGTTTGGCAATTTCAGGGGTGATCGGTCGTTTGGAATTTACGAGCTGATTAACCGTGGCAGCGGGCACCCCAAGGACATAGGCAAGTTCGGCCTGCGACCAGCCCCTTTCCGTCATCATCTCCTTGATGCGCTCCCCTGGTTTTTCAGCGACCATAAAACTCCCGTGCATTAGCGCTCTCCCCATCGAACGTCGGGATCATATGCCTGTCGAGACAAAACGTAAATAGGTGAATTTCGATATTTGTTAAACTGACCTTTATGCTTGACTAAAGCATCGAAAGGTCAGATAAGGGGGCATGAACAGGCTGACCAACGAAGAGCGCGCCCATATCCTCCACCTTCTTTGCGAAGGGATGAGCATCAGGGCGATCACTCGCCTCACTGGCAAAAGCAAAAACACCGTTGCCAAGCTGCTGATCGATGCAGGCAAGGCGTGTGCCGCCTATCACGACGCGAACGTGCGCGATGTGAAGGCGAGCCGCGTACAGGTCGACGAGATCTGGAGCTTCACCTACGCCAAGCAGAAGAACGTCGCGACGGCCAAGGCCGCTCCCGATCAGGCCGGCGATACGTGGACGTGGACTGCTCTGGACGCCGATAGCAAGATGATCGTTTCCTACCTCGTTGGCGGCCGCGATGCTGAATATGCCATGTGGTTCATGGACGATCTGGCAGCGCGGCTCGCCAACCGGGTCCAACTCACCAGCGACGGGCACAAGGCATACCTGGACGCCGTTGAAGGCGCGTTCGGCTGTGATGTGGACTATGCGCAGCTCGTGAAGATGTATGGCCCCACGCTCACTGCGCCGGGCCGCTACAGCCCCGCCGAATGCACTGGCGCAAAGAAGATCAGGGTCATGGGAAGCCCCGACATTGAAGCGGTGTCCACGTCCTACGTTGAGCGCCAGAACCTCACGATGCGGATGCACATGCGCCGCTTCACTCGGCTGACCAACGCCTTCTCGAAGAAAGTCGAGAACCACGCTCACGCCGTCGCGCTCCACATGATGTATTACAACTTTGTCCGCATCCATAAGACGCTTCGCGTCACCCCGGCGATGGCCGCTGGCGTGTCTGACCGGCTTTGGGAGATTGCGGATATCGCCAAGCTGGTGGAAGATGCGGAAGCGGTGCCAAAGGCTCGCGGTCCTTACCGGAAGCAGGCAGGTTGAACGTCTGGAAGCGGTGGTTTAGCGATTGTTCCGCCGGCGCCGTGCAATCGCGTTGATCATCGCTCGCGACCCGATGCCGACGACAGCCGTTGCCAACATTGCTCCTCCAAACAACAGCCAATCGGGTACGCAGTCGAGCATGTTGTCGCGGGCACATTGACCGAGCGATGCGATTATCAAGGCCTCGCCAAATAAAGGAACGCTCACTAGCGCCGAGAGAGCGCACCCCCATTTGCCGCCCACCGTCCCGCCGCCACGAAAGCCCTCTGTCTCCATCTTAGAATGCTAGCGCAGTCGCTCATGTCGGCAAATAGTCACTTGCCGAGCGCTACTATTTTCAAACTGACCCACTACCGAAAAGCTAGTTGCATCAGCGCTGGCGCTGAAAGGGCGATGTGTGGACGGTGATGATCACGGACGGCGCGGAAGCGACTGCAGGAAAGCGTTCGGCAGCCACCTCGATCATTCAGCAGAGTCTGCGACCTGTCGGGTATCAGCGTGAGAGCTTCGCGGGCAAGACACCGCACCGGCTGACCCCCGACAAAGTTCAAGCCCTCCGTGACTTTGTTGCAGAATCCCGCGCGCACTCTCGAGGTGCCGGGTGTTGGCCTTGCAATTATCGATCAGTGGAAAGTTGTTTGGCAGGGGGCGTTGGCGTGCGCGAGCTCGGCTCTCCGGAGCCGGTGACGGAACATACCAAATTCATGATCGCGTCCAACACCAAGGGAATGGCAACCCTTCTGCTTTCGGTTCTTGCTGACGAGGGTAAGCTCCGGTGGGATCAGCCGGTCACTGATCTTTATCCGTCGTTCCGGCTAGGCAGTGATGCCACAACCAAATCGACCCTCGTTCGGCACCTTGTCTGCGCCTGTACGGGTCTGCCCCGGCAAGATTATGCTTTCATCCTTGCCGACAGTGGAGCGCCGGCAGCGGACACCTTCCGTCAGCTTGCGAAGACCCGGCCCACCAGCGGCTTCGGTGAGCTGTTCCAGTACAATAACCTCATGGCGTCCGCGGCAGGTTATCTTGGCGGCGCTTTAGCTTATCAAACCTTGAGCTCGGCGCTGCGTTCGACAAGGCCATGGAGACGCAGATCTTCAAGCCCTTGGGCATGCGCAACACCACCTTCGATAACGCTGAAGGAATGCGCGGCAATTGGGCACGACCCCACGGCCTGGATGTGGACGGTCGAATGGTGAAGATGACCAACGATTTTAATCTTCTGATCACGCCACCGTCCCGCTGGAGGCGCCTGAGTCGACGCCGGCTGATATGGCGCGCTACGTGCAGCAGGCTGTCCAAGGGTCTCACTCCGGAGGGCAAGCGATTGGTGAGCGAGGCGAATATCGTCGAGCGGCGGAAGCGCGGCGTGCCAGTGGGCGAGAACAGCTGGTACGGAATGGGCCTGTTTGAACGGGTCGCATGGGGCGTGCCGGTCGTCACGCATGGCGGGACCTTGGTCGGCTATCACAGCAGTTTCTATGCGCTCCCTGAGGCGGGCATAGGAGCCGTGATTCTGACGAACGCTGATCCGGGCGCCGCCATGCTAGCGCCCTTCCTGCGCCGCTTGCTGGAGGTGGTTTACGACGGCAAGTCTGAGGCGGCACGGGATGTGGCCGCTGCCGCCGCCCGGACGAAGGTGCAGGCGAAAGCCCGCCGCGAACGGCTCACCGTTCCCGGCGAGCCGGCCGTTCTCAAAGCTCTGGCGGGCAAATATCGACATCCTGAAATCGGCACGGTGACCATCAGCGAGCGCGGCGGCACCAAATGGCTGAAAGCCGGCTTCGTTGAAGGTCCCGTCGCTACCCGTAAGAACCCCGACGGCAGCATCTCGCTCGTATCGGCCGGCCCTGGCTTGGTGGGCGTCGAGGCGTTGGTCGGGATGCAGAACGGGGCTCGGACGCTCACCGTACGCGACGTCCAAAACGAGTACGTTTATACGGAGGTGCGCTGACCGACGCTGCCACGATTGCGCTTGGCTTTAGAGCGCTTACCAACAAGTGGAGTGTCCGTGGTGTTGCCCACCTCGTTGGCTGGCGCGGGAGGCATTGCCCCGGCCAGCTGATCGGCCCCGTGTAGGCTCATCAGCGACGTCATGATGTCATCCTCGGCGCTGGAGCAGACGGCCAGCGTGACGGCCTCGGTGCAGCCGTCCGCCGCGAGATAGGCGTGACCCATGTTTGGATCGATGTAGATCGACTCGCCCTCTTCGAGCAGGACCGGATCGTAGAATTCGGTGTAGACCTCGATCCGACCTTTGATCACGTAGACATATTCTTCGCCCGGGTGTCGCACCAGATCGCCGAATTCCTCCAGGGATGTGGCACGGATCGTCGTCACTATTGGGATCATCCGCTTCTTGCGCAGTTCGGTGCAAAGGTAGTGATAATCGTAGTTAGGCGTGAGCACTCGGACTGCGCGATCCAGAGCACCGACGCTCCGGCGCGCCGTGACCGCCACGCTGTTCGACTCGCCGGGTTCTGCGAAGAGTTCCGAGATGCGGATGCGCAGGCGCTGACTGAGTTGCAGCAGCTTGTCGTAGGTGAGGGTAAGCCGGTCGTGCTCTACCTTCGACAAGGTCGAAACGGGGATGCCGCTATGCTGGCTCATCTCCTTGAGGGTCCACCCATTGCGCGCTCTTAAACCCTTGAGGAGTTTTCCTAGGGTCGGTTGCTCTGACGCCATTTGCTTAAGCTTTCGATTGACAATTCTACAACTAGGACGATTATGGCCCGATCAGGATAGCATGCCTCTGTGAAGCGAACCTTAGCGGCCGCGCCTCGGTGAAGCAACAAGCGGAGCGTGGGCAGCGGGCGGCAGCGGAGGAACAACAGCCATGCGGTTCGTCAAAGTTATTCTCGCCTCCGCTCTTGCGGCGCTTACGCTTCCCCTAGCAGCGCAGCAGAACCTGCCGCTGACGCCGCCCGTCAGCACCGAACGATCCCCTGCTGATCCGGCGCGGTCGACGGTGCCTGTCACGGCGCCTGAAGATAGGGCTGGCGGAGGTGTCCCGCTTGAGGCGGGCGATCTAAACGCGTTCCTTGATGGAATGATCCCCTATGCCATCTCTGCCGGAGATATCGCCGGCGGCGTCGTCGTGGTCGTGAAGGATGGACAGATCTTGACCCAGCGCGGCTACGGCTTTGCCGACGTTAAGGCGAGGAAGCCGGTCGATCCGCAAAGGACGTTGTTTCGGCCGGGCTCCGTATCCAAGCTCTTCACATGGACAGCCGTGATGCAGCAGGTCGAGCAGGGGAAGCTTGACCTCGACGCTGACGTGAACCGCTATCTCGATTTCAAGATACCAGCATACCAAGGTAAGCCGATCACGCTGCGGCAGATCATGAAACATACCGCCGGCTTCGAAGAGCAGGCGAAGGGAATTATCTCTCTCAAGCCGGAAAATACCCAGCCGTACGAAGCAATTTTGAAGCAGTGGGTGCCGGAGCGGGTGTTCGCGCCCGGAAGCACGCCGGCTTACTCCAATTATGCCACATCGCTGGCTGCCTACATCGTCCAGCGAGTCTCCGGCGAGCCGTTCGACGATTATCTCGACCGGAACATCTTCCAGCCGCTGGGCATGGTCAATTCCAGCTTCCGCCAGCCGCTGCCGCCGCGCCTTCGCCCGATGATGGCGGAAGGCTATAGCGTCGGCTCGGGCAAGCCGAAGGGCTTCGAATATGTCGGCCCGGCGCCCGCTGGAAGCCTCTCGGCGACCGGCGAGGATATGGGCAGGTTCATGATCGCGCACCTGCAGGGCGGCGCCCTCGGCGGGAACCGCATCCTGCAGCCGCAGACGGCGCAGCTGATGCATCGCGGCGCCACTACCAGGGCAATCCCGGCGCTGAACGGCATGGAGCTCGGCTTCTACGAGTCGGACATCAACGGCCGGGAGGTCATCTCCCATGCCGGCGATACCATTGCCTTTCACTCAACCCTCCACCTCTTCCCCGGAGAGGGCGTCGGCATGTTCGCGTCGTTCAACAGCTCGGGCCGCAACGGCGCGGTAGGCGCCCTGCGCACCGCCTTGTTCCAGCGCTTCGCCGACCGCTATTTCCCCGGGCCGAAGGACACGCGACGCGTCGATCCGGAGACGGCCAAGCAGCATGCGAAGATGATGGTGGGGGTCTATTCCAACTCTCGTGGTGCGCGCAGCAGCTTCCTCCACATCACCGGCTTCCTGGGCCAGGTGAAGGTCGGGGTCGGTCCCGACGGCGATCTCGTGCTTCCGATTGCGAACGGCCTCAACGGTCAGCCACGTCGCTGGGTGGAGACACAACCGTTCGTCTGGAGGGACCTCGACAGCCATGAGCGGCTTGCCGCAGTCGTTGAGGACGGCAAGGTCGTTCGATTCAGCATCTCCAGCATCGCGCCCTTCATGGTGTTCGATCCGACGCCCTGGTATAAACGCTCGACCTTGCTGATGCCGCTTCTCCTCGCGAGCATCGCCGCTTTGTTCCTGACCGCGCTGGTCTGGCTGAGCGCGGCCCTCATCCGCCGCCGCTATGGGGCGACGCTGGCGCTCGAAGGCAAGGAGCTCAAGGTCTATCGCCTGAGCAAGATAGCGGCCATCCTGACCCTGCTGACGCTGCTCGGCTGGACGTTCGTGGTTGGCGTCCTGCTCGACGACACCGACAATCTCAACGCCTCGATCGATCCCATCCTCTGGACGATGCAGATATTGAGCCTGGTCGTCTTCTTCGGCGGCCTCGCGGCGATGCTGCTGAACCTGTGGACCGTATGGCGGGGCAAGCGGCGGTGGCCGGCCAAGGTGTGGAGCGTCGTCCTGGTCCTCGCGGCCGGCTTGGTGCTGTGGCTTGCGCTTGCCTTCAACCTGATCGGCTTCTCGGTGAACTACTGATGAGCGGCTTGTCGATGAAAATCGAGGTCGAGACGTACCGGTTCGACAAACCGTTCCGTATCTCGGGCTTCGTGTTCGAAGAAGCGCCCGTCGTGGTGGTCACGCTCAGCGACGGGTCCCATCAGGGTCGCGGCGAAGCTTCGGGTGTCTATTATACCGGCGACGACGTGGAGCACATGGTTTCCGTCCTGGAAGAGCATCGAAGCCATGTCCAGGAGGGCCCTACCCGCGAGGAGCTGCGCACGCTGATGCCGATTGGCGGCGCCCGCAATGCGGTCGATTGCGCTATGTGGGAACTGGAAGCGGCCCGAAGCGCGACTCCTCCCTGGCGACTTGCGGGCCAGAAGGAACCAAGACGGCTGGTCACGACCTTCACCGTGGGAGCCGACGAACCTTGGCTGATGGCTGAGAGAGCCAAAGACTTCTTCCATGCCCGCTCGCTGAAGCTGAAGCTCACCGGCGACCTTGATTTGGATGTTGCTCGCGTCCACGCTGTTCGCGCCGCCCGCCCTGATGCTTGGGTGGGGGTCGACGCCAATCAGGGCTTTTCAATCGAGCAGCTCGACACGCTCGTGGCTGCGCTCGCCGCAGCGAATATCTCGCTCCTCGAGCAGCCGCTCCCGCGGGGGCGCGAAGCAGATCTGGAAGGATTCAGATCTCCGATACCGATCGCAGCCGATGAAAGCGTTCTGGGCCTTGCCGATCTAGCGGGCCTGGTCGGCCGGTTCGACGTCGTCAACATCAAGCTCGACAAATGCGGCGGGCTAACGGAAGCACTGAAAATGGCTGAGGAAGCCACGCGGCTTGGGCTGGGTGTGATGGTAGGCAATATGGTTGGCACCAGCCTCGCAATCGCGCCTGCCTTCGTGCTTGGCCAATTGTGCGACTTCGTCGATCTCGATGGCCCGATCTTCCTCAGCGCGGATCGCGTGCCCGGCGTGGTCTACAAGCACGGCATGGTCTGGTGCGGTGAGGAGGTCTGGGGAGGTCGCAGCAGGGCAGCCGCGTGACCGGACAAAAGACTTGGTGGGGACAGCCGCGGGGCCTCACCATCCTCTTCCTCACCAACATGTGGGAGCAATTCTCCTACTACGGGATGAGGGCGCTTCTCGTTTACTATATGACCAAAGAGCTGCTTCTCGGGCAGCAAGCCTCCTCCTTCATCTACGGCACCTATACCGCTCTCGCATACTTCACCCCCATCCTAGGCGGCGCCATTGCCGACCGGTGGTTGGGGAAGCGTCGCGCTGTGATCATTGGGGCCAGCGTAATGGCCGCCGGGCACTTCATGATGGCTTTCGAGCCACTCTTCTATCTAGCGCTTGGGACGATTGCGCTCGGCAACGGATTTTTCCTGCCGAGCTTGCCCAGCCAGATCAACGACCTTTACCGCGCCGATGATCCGCGGCGGGGCTGGGCCTATAATGTCTATTATGTCGGCATCAACATAGGCGGCTTTCTCGCACCCTTGATCTGCGGAACGCTGGGCGAATTCTATGGCTGGCATTACGGCTTCGGAGCAGCCGGAATCGGCATGGTGATCGGTCTGCTGATCTATTTGTGGGGCGGGCGCTACCTTCCTCCCGAGGCGCCCCGCCAACAAGCCGCGGCAGCGCAAGAGGAGAGCAGGACGCAGAAGCTCGGCCGCACCTATCTTCTGCTGCTGGGCATCGGGCTGTCGGTGACCGTGTTCAGGGGAGCCTATGAACAGGTCGGCAATACAGTCGCCCTCTGGGCGGACACGGGGGTCGATCGCGCCGCCGGCGCCTTCACCATTCCGATGACATGGTTCCAGGCACTAAACCCATTGCTCGTCATCCTGATGACCCCGACCCTGCTCGCACATTGGCGCCGCCGGGCAGACCGGGGGCGCGAGCATTCGCCTGCGCGGAAGATGGCGATCGGAGCGCTGATCGTTGCCTGCTCATACCTTCTGCTCGCTTTGGTGTCGCTTGGCACCGGAGCGGAGCGGGCGAGTTGGTTGTGGCTCACCCTGTTCTTCGTGATCCTGACGTTGGGGGAGCTCTATATCCTCCCCACTGGACTCGGCCTTTTCGCCAGGCTTGCTCCGCCCAGGCTCGGCGCCACGACCGTCGCTGCCTGGTTCCTCGCCATCTTCTCCGGCAGCCTCTTTGCGGGATTCGTCGGCACCCTTTGGAGCAGTGCCAGCCGCCCCGTCTTCTTCATCACGTTAACGTCGCTCGCCGCCCTTGCCGCCTTGCTCCTCCTCATGTTGGATCGTCCTGCACGCCGCGTTGAAGCGCAGTGGCAGGACCAAAGGGACGCGGATACGCTTCGGTTGTAGCTCCCAAGCCACTGCGCTGCGGCCGCTTTTCTTTCTTCATAGGCTGGCAAACGTCCTCTTCGGGATCGACATGCCTAATTAGAAAGTATAATTTTGGGGTGCCAGGATGGAGGCTTGAATGAAGTTTTGGAAGATCAAGGGAAGAGAGGTGCTCCGATCGCTGGCGCTTATCTCAGCGGTGGCCTCTTCGGCCGGGATGGCCGTTATCCCCCAAAGTGCGGCCGCCGTTCAAGCTGCGTCAAAGAAGATTGATCGCGCGCCGCTCGCCGCTCTTCCGCACTTCATCGACGGTGTCTTGGCGCAGCAACTGGACAATCGCGAGGTTGCCGGAGCGGTCGTCTCAGTCGTCTCCGACGGTAAGATCCTATTTTCGCGCGGCTACGGTTTCGCCGATGTCGACAAGGGCATTCCTGCAGATCCCTCACGCAGCCTCTTCCGTCCAGGCTCCAGCTCCAAGCTCTTCACCTGGACCGCGCTGATGCAAATGGTCGAGCAGGGGCGGGTCGATCTCAACGCGGACGTCAACACCTATCTCGATTTCAAGATGCCGAATACCCACTCGCGGCCGATCCTCGTCAAGCACCTCCTCGATCACACCCCCGGCTTCGAGGATCGCGGCGGCATCACGGCCAAGGATCCCTCGGAGTTCGTGCCGCTGGGCCCGTGGCTCGCGAAGAACATCCCTACGCGCGTCCGCGAGCCGGGCGTTGAGACGTCCTACTCCAACTACGGGACGGCGTTGGCCGGCTACATCGTCGAGCGCGTCTCGGGCGAGCCGTTCCCAGATTATGTTGAGCGGCACATCTTCAAGCCGCTCGGCATGAACTACACGACATTCCGCGAGCCGCTGCCCCCCGAGCTGCAGCCCAACAGGGCGATCGGCTACGATTTCGTCGACGGACGCTTCGTCTCCAAGCCGTTCGAGCATTATCACAACATCATGCCGGCGGGAGCGGCGTCTTCGACCGCGGAGGATATGGCTCGATTCATGATCGCCCATCTTCAGCAGGGTCGATTGGGACGCGCGCATCCTGAAGCCGGAAACCGCGCGGTTGATGCAGTCCAATCTTGAGCGCGAACGCGCCATCGCTCCCGGATTTCCATTCCAGCTTCGCCCATGGCTTCTATGTGGTTCGGGAAAATGGGCCGCGGATGATCGGCCACGGCGGGAACACCTCCGATTTCCATTCGATGCTTCTGCTCGCGCCAGAGGCCGACTTCGGGATCTTCGTGTCCTACTCCGGCGGCGACGGCGCATATCAAGCGAGAACGGAGCTGATCAACGCGGTGATTGGCCGGCTCTTTCCGGAAGCGCCGGCACCGCTATGGACGGGACCCGTTTCGCCTCCTCCAACCGGTTCGTACCGGACAAACCGCCGGACCTATAGCGGACCGGCCAATCCCCGGAACGACATCAAGATCGCGGCGCATGGGGAGCGCGCCCTGGTGATGGAGGCGGGCGGCAGGAAAAGCTATTGGACGCAGATCGGGCCGCGCCGCTACCAGCGGGCGACCGGAGCGCGTCCCGGCGGCCCCTATGAGCAGATCCTGTTCTACGGGGATGCGTCGGACCCAAGGATGTCCTTCTCCTCGCAGCCGATGATGCTGTACCGGCTGGTGTCGGAGTCCGAAACAGCCTCGGCCGATGCCGTCGCCAACGAGCCCGGCTGAAGGAGGCGATCGACGGCTTTGCCGCAGAGGTCCTGCAGAACAAGACCGCCGCCGGAGTGGCTGCCGGCGTCGCCGAAAAGGGCCGGATCCGCTTCCTCGGCGGCTATGGATTTGCCGATCTCGAGAACCGCAGGCCAGTGGATGAGCGGACCTTGTTCCGCATCGGATCGGTGACCAAGGAATTCACAGCAGCGGCAGTGCCGATCGTGCTGCGGACGAGGCATATGCCGAGCCGCCCGATCACAGTCGGGGATCAACGACGGGGCGTCTCCGCCTTTGGTACCGTGCCAAACGATCCTCGAGCTTCGATGTGAGCTTGGCCGTCGCTCAGACGGCGGACGATCATTTTGCGAGCGGCCATCTCCAGATCCTGGACCGGAGCTCCGGCACCGAATGGGTGGCGGATCGGCTGGGCGTGATCCAGGCCGCACCTGGTTGGGCGAGCATCACGGCGACTCTCCGCGACGTACGCGGCAACCTGCGCGCCGCCACCGTCACCGCCGATTATGCGGATGAAGCCGCGGCGACAGGCAAGCCCGCATTGGTCCTGAGCTTCGAAGGACAGCGGGAGCTTACAGGGCCGCCGCTCAGCCGGGTGAAAATAGCTGCGTGCTAACGGCTAGGCGCTGCGCACGTCGTGGGCCCACGGGCAAATCCGGGACCCGCGCTGGCATCGTTCAGAATTTTACTCGAGCACCAACCGTGAAATAGGTGCCGACAACGTCAAATTGGGCGGAGCCAACCGGGGAGATCGGCGGCTCGATATCGAACAGGTTGTTCACGTTGCCGAAGAACGTGAACCTGTCGAGCACCTTGAACTGCGCACCGAGGTCCACATACGTCCTGGCCTCGATACGGTTGTTAATCAGGTTAAGGTTCAGCTTGTCGACCGCACCGGAACCTACATAACGCAGCCGGGCATCGAGGCCGACACTGTCGTCCTGATAGGTGAAGCTCAATATGCCGCGCCACTTGGGTAGCACGGTCGCATTGCCTGCGTTGTCGGTTCGCGAGAACCCGGTGTCGAAGATCGATTTGATGACATGAGTCGCCAACGCCCGGACGCGGAACGAACCCGCCAAGTTGTCGCTAAGCCGCGATAGCTGCATCAGATATGAAGCTTCGATATCGATCCCGCTCTGCTCGAAGCTGGCGAGATTCTGCAAGTTCGTGAACACCGTAACGATCGTCTGGGTGACGGGGTCGCGGATGACCCGGGCGCAGGCCGCGGTGCTTCCCCCGGCGCAGGCGAGCGTCAGGTTCGTTGCGCTAAGAGAGGCGATGGCGCCGCTGATGTTGACGTCATAATAGTCGACCGACAGATTCAGCCCCCGGATGAACGAGGGTGAGAACGAGCCGCCGAACGTCAGCGTCTTGGCGGTCTCGGGCTCCAGCTCTAGGTTGCCGCCGCCAAAGATAGTCGGCGACGGATTGGGGTTGAAACCGGGGACGCCGACACGGCCGGCCGTGTCTCGATCGGTCACCGGCCCGACGTTGATGCTACGGACATTGAACAGCTCGCCTATGCTGGGCGAACGGATGTCGCGCGACAGGGTGCCGCGCAGCAGCAGATCGTCGAACAGGCGGGCGGTGCCGCCGACCTTCCACGTCCAGATGCCGCCGCTGGTGCTGTAGTCCGAATAGCGAGCGGCGCCATTGAGGTCGAGTTTGACGAGATTGTCGACGTCCAGCACCGGCACCGCGATCTCGCCGAAGCCCTCCTTGACGTTGAAGCCGCCCGAAAGAGGGGTGGCGTAGAGGGTAAGGCTGCCGAAGGCGCGCGCCAGATCCAGCGGGTCGGCCGGGTCTGCTGTCCGTTTCTCCCGGCGCGCTTCCGCGCCGATCACGGCGGTGATCGGCCCGGCCCACAGCGAGAACAGGTCACGCTCTATCTCCGCTGCCGCGGAGTCGAGCTTCTGGACGAAACGCTGTCCTTGGGTGGCCGTGGTGTAAGCGACCGCCGCCGGCGAGGCGTTGAACCGGCCGAATGGATTGAGCGGAGCGCAGGCCGGGTCGTCATTCGTGGTACTTGCATCGGCATTGATCGCGCAGACGATCTGGCCGGCGCTGTTCCGCACGGCGTTGATCGCATTGTTAAAGTTCGCGACGAGCCTGGAGTTCTCCAGCCTCTCATCCTGCTCAATCTCGCCATGGCTGTAATGGGCGCTGTACTTCCAGCCGTTGCCGAACTCGCCGTTTATGCCGATGGCCCCCTCATAGTTCGTCCGTTTGGTGTCGAACTGCAGGAAGTAAATGTCATTGAAAACACGGCCGAGGGTGAAGCTGGTCTGCCGGGCGGCTGCCAGCTGATTGCGGATCGCTGGGGACAAGAAAGCATTGTTCGCCGAAATCGTGAGCTGCGAGATAAAAAAATCGGGAAGGAACGGGCCGTTTGTGCGAGTGTATACGTAGGTTCCGTCGGCCCAAATCTCCGCGCCACCCAAGTCATAGCTCACGCGCGCATAGGTGTTGAACCGTTCGAGGGGCCCCGACACAGCAATATCGTCAAAAAGGCCGCGGGAGTCCGTCCCGCCGACGCCGCGCGCGTCGGGGAGGCTGGCCGGGCGCAAGGTGCCGTCGCGATTGAAAACCTGTCCGGCCAGCGGGCCGGTAAGGATCAAGCCGTCTGGGCTCTGAGGACGGCCAAAGATGGAAAGATTGACGTCCCGGACCAGCTCGGTCCGGCGGTCGGTGGCGCTGCCGGGCGTGACCCTGACGATGCCCGCGCTACCCAGGTTGCGGCGGGAGTTGCGGTCTGGAATGGCCTTGTCGTTGACATATTCCACGCCGACCAAGAAGCGCCCGTTGCCGCCGGCAAAGCCTGTGCCGAAGGCGCCGTCGGCCCCGTAACGCATGCCGTCGCCGCGCGAGGAAATGCCGCTCTGGGCGCCGACCGTAATGCCTTCCAGGTCCCGCTTCAGGATGATGTTCACCACGCCTGCGACGGCCCCGGCACCGTAAGCGGCGGATGCGCCGCCGGTCACGATTTCGACCCGGTCCACCAGGTTGAACGGAACGAAGTTGAGGTTGTTATCACCGACAAAGCGTCGGCCGTTGAGCAAAGTAAGCGTGCGCAAGGTGCCCAGGCCGCGAAGATCGACCGGCGCGTTGCCGGTGATGGTGTTGCCGTTCGCACTCGTAGGGGTTATTGAGGGACGAACCTGCGGGAGGTCGTTCAGGACTTGCGCAATGTTCGACCGCTGGCCCTGACGAAGCTCGACGTCTCCGATCACCGTCGTCGGGGTAGGCTGATCGAAGCCTGCGCGCGAAATGCGCGAGCCCGTGACCGTGATCTCCTGCTCTTCCCGGGTTCCGGTGGCCTGCTCCAGCTTCCCGGTCTCACCCGCGCCGGCTTGCTCCGCGGGAGTCTCGCCGGTCTGCGCCGTCGTCGTCTGCGCCGATGCGCCGCTCGCCTGCATCAGCGCAACCGCGACGGCAAGCGTGCTTGCTCCACGGACCAACATTTGACCGTATTTTTTGGAACCTGTTCGCATCATTTCACCCCTGGCTGTTCGCGCGCAGCGAATGTTTACGATGCGCTGCCCCGGATCTTTTTCATCTGTC
>JAUJOJ010000018.1:19792-49933 GCA_030447665.1 Allosphingosinicella sp.
CCGCGTTTCGGCTTCTGAACGCGAACGCGGCAGCACAATTGGAGAGGGAAGAGTCAAGATAACCGGCTCGCGAAGCGGTTTCAGGACCGACAGACGTACGTTGCTGATGGGGGGTGCGGCGGCGGCACTGGTCATTGACATTTTCGACTTAGGATAAGAATGTCCTGATTGGCGAACAGGATGAACGCGCATGCCTCTGGGTAAAGATCTTTCGAGTGCTGTTCGCCAGGACGAACGGATGACTAGCTTGCCAGCGAAAGCGAGGGATGAGGTCCTTGTTCTGCCCCAACCCTATTTGCTCTTCCTCGGCGACACGACGGAAGCGGGTTACGCCAAGACCGCGTTCGGACTGCGCGATTGGGCACGCGACAAATGTGTCGGCGAGTTCGCCTGTGCGGGCGCGACGGTCACGACTGGCCTCCCTCGCTTAACCTTCTCCGAGGCGCGAGCCAAAGGTGCCCGGTCGCTCGTCATCGGGGTCGCCAATAGCGGCGGCACCATTGCCGATAATTGGATCGACCCGCTCGTCGAGGCGCTGGAGGCCGGCCTCGACATCGTCAGCGGCATGCACGCCAGGCTGACCGATGTCCCGATCCTCAGAGCGACCGCAGAGCGGCTTCACCGGCGACTTATCGACGTCCGCCGGCCCCCGCAGAAGATTCCAGTCGGCACCGGCCGCAAGCGTGCCGGCAAAAGGCTGCTCACGGTAGGCACCGACTGTGCGCTCGGGAAAAAATACACGGCCCTCGCGATCGCACAGGGTTTTCAAGCCCGCGGGATCGACTCGGATTTCCGCGCGACCGGCCAAACCGGGATTATGATCGCCGGCGGGGGGATTCCGATGGACGCGGTGATTGCCGACTTCGCTGCCGGTGCCGCCGAGTCACTGAGTCCCGATGCCGCGGCGGGCCACTGGGACATCATCGAGGGGCAGGGTTCGCTGCTTCACCCGGCCTATGCGGGCGTGTCGCTGGCGCTGCTGCACGGCAGCCAGCCCGACGTGATCGTCATGTGCGGCGAGGTCGGCCGCAAGACCATGCTCGGCCACCCCGAATTCGCGGTTCCCAGCATCGAGGAGACCATCGATATCAATCTGCGCCTGGGATCGCGGACGAACCCGGCGATCCGCTGCGGCGGCATCAGCCTCAATACCTCGAGTTTTTCAGCCGATGAAGCGGAGCGCGTCATCGCGGCGGAATCGGAGCGGCTCGGAATGCCGGTGGCGGACCCGATCCGCGGCGGCGCCGCATTCGAGCGCCTGCTTGAAAGCTGCCTCGCTTGACGGCGGCCGAAGCCAACCGAAGCGCGTCCCGGTTCCAGCGCTTTCTGCTGCCCGGCTTCGCGTTCAAGGCGGTGGTGATTGGCGGCGGTTACGCAACGGGGCGCGAGCTCGCGGAATTCTTCCTCGGGAGCGGCCCGCGCGGCGGACTCCAGGCGCTGCTCCTGGCGATGATCATCTGGAGCGTCGTATGTGCGGTCACCTTCATGTTCGCCCGGGCGATTTCCGCTTATGACTACAGGACCTTCTTCAAGGCCCTGCTCGGACCGTTCTGGGTCCTGTTCGAGACAGCATATGTTCTGCTGCTGATACTCATTCTGGCCGTGGTCGCCGCCGCGGCAGGAACGATCGGGCAAACGCTTCTGGGATGGCCGGACTGGGTGGGAACGGCGCTGCTGCTCGCCTCGATCATTGCGGTCACGTCGTCAGGAAATGAAGGCGCGGAGCACCTGTTTCGCTACACCTCGACCTTCATCTACCTGACCTATGCGCTGTTCGTGGTGCTTGCGCTGCTGAGCTTCGGGGATCGGATCGGACCTCAATTGTCGAGGCCGGTTCCAACCGACGGCTGGGTTGTCGGCGGGATCACCTATGCGAGCTACAATGTGATCGGCGCGGTGGCCATATTGCCGTTCCTGAGGCACTTCACCAGCCAGCGCGATGCGCTGATCGCCGGACTGGCAAGCGGCCCCCTGGCGATGGTGCCGGCCTTGCTCTTCTTTCTTTGTATGATCGCATATTATCCGGAAATCGGAGGTGAGGCGCTGCCTTCGGATTTCCTGCTGCGCCGGATCGCCGTTCCCTGGTTTCATTTTCTCTTCCAGGCGATGATCTTCTGCGCCCTTTTGGAAACGGGCGTCGGGATCGTGAACGGCCTCAACGAGCGTATCGATGCCGGCTACAAGGCGCGTCGCGGGGTCTCTGTCTCCCCCGGCGCACGCTTCGCGATCAGCGCGCTCTTCGTGATCGGTTCCGGAGTCATAGCCGGACGCTTCGGCCTCGTGACGCTGATCGCCAGCGGGTACACTGCTTTCGGCTATGTCATGGTGGTCATCTACATCCTGCCGCTGTTGACGGTCGGGGTCTACCGCCTCGTCAAACGCTCGTCCGGACAATCGGATGAACCCCAAGCTCACGGTACCTAGAAGGAATCTGCGATGCCCGCGCTAACCATCCATGGCCGTGGGCGCGCGATGAAAAGGCTCCTCGCTTCCTGCTGCACTCTGCTGCTGATCGGCGCGGCTCCTGCCCAGCCTGCGTATGACATCGTCATTCGCGGAGGGCGGGTGCTTGATGGCGCCGGCAATCCGTGGGTTCTCGCGGATGTTGCCATAAAGGATGGCAGGATCGTCAGGATCGGCAGCTTCAAGGCTTCCGGAGCGCAGGAAATCGATGCCCGCGGCCGCTATGTCGCGCCTGGATTCTTCGACATGATGGATCAATCGGGGCGCGTGCTCCTTCGCCATGGAGGCGCGGAGAACAAGCTGCGCATGGGGGTGACGACGCTGATCGGCGGGGAGGGCGGCACGCCCGTCCCCGCGGCTGAGATCGGCGGATACTTCTCACAGCTGGAAAAGCAGGGCATCGCCGTTAATTTCGGGACCTATTACAGCGCCGCGCAGGCGCGCGTGAAAGTGATGGGTGACGCTGCGGGCAGTCCCACGCCGGGGCAGATGGCTGCCATGGAGGCCGAAGTAACCACCGCCATGCGCGCCGGGGCGTTTGGAATATCGACGGCACTCATCTACCCGCCAAACAGCTTCCAAAGCACGAAGGACCTCATCCAGCTCGCCAAGATCCCCGGCCGCTGCGGCGGCTATTATGCCACCCACATGCGCGATGAGAGTTCGGAGCTCCTCTCCGCCGTTGAGGAGGCGATCACGATTGGCGAGAAGAGCGGTGCCAAGGTCGAGATATTCCACCTCAAGGCTGCCTATGCTCCGGCATGGGGCAAGATGATGCCCGAGGCGCTCCAGCGGATCGATGCGGCGAGGGCGCGGGGCGTCGATGTTGCCGCCGATCTCTATCCCTATCGTGCCGGAGGGACGGGCATTGAAGTGACCGTTCCCTCGCACCTCTTTACCCAAGGGTTCCGCGCAGGCGTCGAGCAATTGCGCGATCCCGCGGTGAGAGCGAGGCTCAAGAAGGAGCTGGCAGTGGGGCCGCAGCCCGGCTGGTCGAACCTTGTCCATGCCTCCGGCGGCTGGCGCAATGTCGTTCTGGCCAATTCTCACAATCCCCAATACGCATCCTACCACGGCAAGAACCTCGCCGAGATCGGCCAGGCTCTGGGCAAGGATCCGGCGGACGCCGCCTGGGACATCATGATCGAAGCTCTGCCGAAGCGGGCGATGGCCCTCTTTTTCATGATGGATGAGCGCGACATCGAACTCGCCATGAAGCGGAAATGGGTCAGCATCGGCAGCGACGCGGCGGCAGCCGAAAAGGCGGGGGCAGTCGATGCGCTCGGACTGCCGCATCCCCGTGCCTACGGGACGTTCCCGCGCGTCATCGCCGAATATGTGCTGAAACGGAAAGTGATCGAGCTGGAGGAAGCGGTCAGGAAGATGACCTCGTGGCCGGCGCAGCGGATGGGGATCACCGACCGCGGATTGCTGCGCGAGGGCCTGCGCGCCGACGTTATCGTCTTCGACGTGAATAGGATCAAGGATCAGGCCGACTGGGACAATCCGACGGCAAGCCCGCGCGGCATCGACGACGTCATCGTCAACGGAAAGTTCGCTCTGGCCGGTGGCGCACCCAGCAATGTCAGAAGCGGCAAGGTGCTGCGTCACAAGTGTGATATGTGACAGCCAGACGGCGAAGCCGGGTTCCAGTTGTGGTGCGTGAGCCGGAACCCGGCTTTCGCCGGGGAACGAATGCTCAACCGCCCCATGTGGCCTTCAGGAGGCGGTGGAAGTTGCCGCCGAGGATCGCGCTGATATTCGCATTCGAATATTTACGGCGGATCAGCTCCTCAGTCAGGTCGTAGATCTTGCGGGGTGGTCGAAACCGTCGGTGTCGATCTTGTCCCGGAACGCATAGCTCGCCTTGTAGCTCGCCTTGAGCTTCGCATAGGCTTCCGCCGGCATGTCGTCATAGCCGTTGAGGTCCGCGTCCGAGCCGATGCCGACATGCTCGACCCCGACCAGCTTTGCGACATGGGCGACGTGATCCACCATGTGCACGATCGTCGTCGGTTCCGTCATGCTGACGAAGTTGCGGACTCCGGTGATCCCCATCACGCCGCCCTTGGCGGCGAGCGCCCTGATCGCCTCGTCCGTCTTGACGCGCGGGTGGTTGACGAGTGCTCTTACGTTGCTGTGGGTAATCGCGATCGGCTTCGGTGAAAGCGCGATCGCGTCCAGCGTCGTGCGGTCGCCGCAGTGGGAGACATCGATCAGCATCCCCACGTCATTCATGGCCTTGATGATCTCAACGCCGAAATCGGTGACCCCGCCGTCGACTCGCTCGGTTGCGCCGGATCCAATGAGGTTCTGGCTATTGTAGGTCAGCTGAGAGCATCGCTGGCCGAGCTGATGGAAATATTTCACGTCGTCGCGTGTGCGGAAGTGGCTCGAATTCTGGATCCCCATGATCACCGCGGCCTTGCCGTCTTTCTTGGCACGTTCGAGGTCAGTCGTCTTGTCGACCAGCGTGAAGACGTGCGAGTTGCGGCCGGCAAAGCCCTGCCAGGTCGCGAGGAAACCAAGCGCAGCCTCGCGAGGATTGGCTCCCCGACTCCGGCCGCATGATGAAACCCGGTGATGCCGCTGGCCATGAACTCCGCGGCCGCCTGTTCACTGAGCGGCGCCGAGTAGAATTCCGGCTTCATGTCGATCTTGAGCACCCCAAGCATGTCGATCACCAGGGAATCACGCACAAGGTCGACCGCCCGCTTCGAATAGGTGCGAGGCGATGCAGCGCCGAGCCGATACTCGCCGACGTTGATCATCGGGAAGCCGGAGAAGGCGATTGCAGCCGCCCCGCCGACGATCTGACGCCGTGAAAACTTTGCTTCCTTCGTCATCTTGAATTCTCCCCCGGGCGCCGGCCGGATTAGGATGCTATAATCCTGATCAGGATATCACCGGAGATGTTGAACGTCTATCCGGCACCGTCGCAGGTCGCTCTTTTACCCGGAAGAGCCGCTATCATTGTGCGGCGTGGCGGCTCTTGATGGCCTCGCCCGGGAACACGTCCTTGACCAATTTGCCGTCGGCCACGACGGCTTGGCCGTTTACGAGGACATATTGGATGCCGACCGACGCCTGCATCGGTTTTTCGAAGCTGGCCCGATCGATGATCCTCTTCGGATCGAAGACGGTGATGTCCGCATCGGCACCTTCCTGCAGGCGGCCTTGCCGAGCCAGTTGGGGCGAGATAGCCTCCATTCGCTTGGCCGGCATGATCGTCATCTTGGCAAGCGCGCTCATCAGCTCCGGCGCCTTTCGTTCGCGCACATAGCGCCCGAGCACGCGCGAGAATGTGCCCGCGCCGCGCGGATGCTCGCCCGACGTTTTCCAGGCCATTCCGTCTGAGGCGACGCTGATCTCCGGATCCATCACGACCTGATCCACGATTTCCGGAGGGATCATGTGCACGATCACGTTCGAAGTCGGTTGCTGAGCTCGGTAGCGGTCGAAAGTCTCCTTGGTGAGGCGCTCACCAGTCGCGGGCCACTGCAGGTCCGCGTAAGAGATGTTGGAACGCTCCTGCCATCCGTTGCGAAAGAATTCGGAGCCGATCATCGTGCTGCCGGCGGTATAGGGATAGGCTTCGGTGGTGATGTCGAGGCCCTTCGCGCGCGCACGTTTCACCATTTCCACCAGAACCGGCGTGTCGCGAAGGCCGGTCGAGTGGATGTGCGCGATCTGAAGCGGGGCCCCGGTCACGGCGGCATTGGCGATGACTTCCTGGACCACTGCGATCGGCACGCCGGGCGCAGGGTCGAGCGGACGGCTGCGGACGTGCACGAAGACCGGAGCGGCCAGCGAAGCTGCGCTCTTGAAGATCTCGAAGATTTCGCGCCGCCCGGCGCCGGGCGTGTATTCGATCCCGAGGCCGTAACCCAGAGCACCCGCTCTAATCTCCTCGTTCAAGGACTCCACAATCCGCCGCTCCTGGTCGGGCGTCGTCGGCATGTTGAGGGCCTTGTAGTCGATGCCGCTATCGCCGTTGATTGCCGGGTGCCCCCTGCACAGGTTGCCGGTCAGCACTTTCATCCGGGCGCAGCGGTGCGAGGCGGTGGCGCCGAAATTGATCAGCGCCTTTCCCGAAAAGGCCGCAAAATAGGGCGCGACAGGCATCGCGCCGGACTCGGCGTCGATCGCGGTGGTGACGCCGTCGAGCACCTGAAAACGCTGTCCGACATCGTGCTGGCCATGTGCATGAAGGTCTACAAAGCCGGGCGAAACGACGAGGCCGCGCGCGTTGAGCGTCCTGCGCCCCTTCAGCGGCTCTCGTGAAATCCGCGCGATCCGGCGCCCGATGATCCCGACATTCGCGATCTCATCCCTCTTCGTCTCCGGATCGATGACGCGGCCGCCCAGGATGACGATGTCATAGGTTTGGCCGGGCTGGCCAAGAACAGGCGGCGCCGACGCAAGCGCCGCCGCCACCCACAGAAATGCCCGTCTACGCATCCTCGATCCCATCTTGCCGATTGAGCCATCAAAGAGCCCGTTGATGGCATTGACATTTTCCGGTCAGGATTGGAAGTCCTGTGGAGGACACAGGAGAGGATGGCCAATGAAGCGCGCGATCATTGCTCTTGCGGCATGCCTGGCGACACCCGCCTCTGCCGTCGCACAGGATTATTCCAGATATAGCGAGGAGGGGCTGACACGCGAGCTGTCGCAGCTCGCATCGTCTGAGTTGGCGGTGCTCGTCCCCATGCGCGACGGCGTCGGCCTCTCCACCAACATCTATCGGCCCAAGGGGGTGAAGGGGCCGCTCCCGACGATCTTGTGGAAGACGCCGTACAATGAGCACCAGCCGAAAGGATCCGGCCTGCGCTACATGCTCCACGCGCTGAAGAGGGGCTATGCCTTCGTCGTTCAAAACGAGCGGGGCCGTTATTTTTCGGAAGGAGAGTTCGAGATCCTCGGCCGTCCGCAGACTGACGGCTATGATACGCTGACTTGGATCGCGAAGCAGGGTTGGTCGAACGGAAAGGTCGGCACTCTGGGCTGCTCCTCTTCGGCGGAGTGGCAGCTGGCGCTGGCTGCCATGAACCATCCGGCACATGCGGCGATGGTGCCAATGGCGGCCGGTGCGGGCATCGGCAAAGTCGGCCGGTTCCAGGAGCAGGGCAATTGGTACACCGGCGGAGTGCCGCGCACATTGTTCTTCGTCTGGCTCTACGGGGTGGACAATCCGCTGCGCGCGCAGCTGCCGTCGGGCCTGGATCAAAAAACCCGTGCTCACATCGCGCAGTACAACGATCTCGCGGCGAAGAAGCCGACGTTGGATTGGAACAAGCACATTCGGCACCTGCCCGTCGAGACAATGCTGTCGAGCCTCGGCGAGCCGCCGCAGACCTTCGACCAGTTCATCAAGCGCACGCCGGCCGATCCCGCTTGGAACAAGGGCGGCCTTTATCACGAGTCCATGGGCTGGGGCGTGCCCGCTCTGTGGTTCAACAGCTGGTACGACGTCTCGATCGGGCCCAACATGGAGCTGTTCAACCACGCGCGCGCCGCGAACACGGATCGTGAAGCGAGTGCGAACCAATATGCGGTGATCGCGCCGGTGACCCACTGCCAGTTTGAGCGGCTGGGGCCGGACACCGTGATCGGCGAGCGCAAGATGGGCGATACCAGCTTCCCGCTGCACGATACGGTTTTCGGCTGGTTCGACCGCTGGCTCAAGGAAGACAAGAAATCCTTTGCCGCAGGAACGCCGCCCGTCCGCTATTTCACGATGGGAGAAAATGCCTGGAATTCGGCTGCCCAGTGGCCGCCGAAGGACGCGAAGATCGTTCGAATGTATCTACGCAGCGGCGGCAGTGCGAACAGCCTCTATGGCGACGGCAAGCTCGCGCCTGCCCCACCGGCGGTGGGGGAAGCTCCGGATCGCTACAGCTACGATCCGAAAAATCCCGTTCAGACGATCGGCGGCGGTGATTGCTGCAATGGCGGCCTCGTCACGGCGGGGGCTTTCGACCAGCGGGTCATCGAGGCTCGTAATGATGTCCTCGTTTATACCAGCGAGCCGCTAAGTGAGCCTATGGAAGTCAGCGGCTTTGTGGACGCAGTCCTGAAGGTCTCCTCGAGCGCCCGCGACACCGATTTTGCAGTGAAGCTCGTCGACGTCGCGCCCGATGGTACCGCCTACATCTTGGCCGACACGATCATGCGCGCTCGCTACCGCGATGGCTACGAGGTTCCCAAGCTGATGGAGCCGGGCAGGATCTATACGATCAAGGCCACGCCAATGACGACCAGCAACCGCTTCGGAAAGGGACACCGGATTCGGGTGGAGGTGACCTCTTCGAATTTCCCGAAATTCGTCCGCAATTTGAACACGGGCGGGCCGAACGAAAGCGAGACCGTTGGCGTGGTGGCGAAGAACGTCATCCACCACGATGCTGAGAACGCGTCCTATATCGACTTGCCCGTCGTCCGTTGACTGCTCTTAGAAATCCTGTCGCATGATGAACAGATGCGCTGCCGTGAAACTTTTCTGAGCCGCTCCCTCACAGCCGGTCAGTCGATGCGTTTCGCCTCGTATACGCCGGAGGAGTCGGTGAAGGTCATGGCGTTCGCGCGGCGGACGCATCGGTCTTGAAAGCGATGCGGTGTTAAGTGGCACGCGGTCAAAGCCATCGGATGTTGACGAAAAGGTTCGCCTAGGGTTGATGTGTCCTAATCAGGACTTGATTCTCTGCAATCAATGCAGTCAAAGCGACGCGACAAAAAGGTGAAGCGATATGGCCCGGCGATCCGTTCATGCTGCGTTGCTCTTTTCGACCGCGCTGCTTGCCTTCGAGCCGGTGCATGCACAGGAGACGGCAGCTGCCGCGCCGGCCCCAGCCGCTCCGCTGAACATTGCAGAGCTTGAATCTTATATTACCGAGGCGATGCAGGCATGGCGGGTTCCTGGCGCGGCGATTGCCGTCATCAAGGGCGACGACATCGTCTTTCTGAAGGGCATGGGCCATGCCGACACGGCCAAGCGGCGGCCGGTCGATCCGGACACTATGTTCGCGGCAGGCTCGACAACAAAGGCCTTCACCTCGTTCGGGCTCGGGCTTCTCGCGGATCAAGGGCAACTCACCTTCGACACGCCCGTTGTGGAATATCTGCCAACCTTCCGAATGGCCGATGACAAGGCCTCCGGGCTAGTCACGCTGCGCGACATGCTCAGCCACCGCACCGGCCTGCCGCGGCACGACGCCCTCTGGTACAACAAGAACGATTTTGCGCTTGCGGACCTGCCGCCGATCTTCGCCGATCTCGAATCGAGCGCGCCTATCCGGGCCAAGTGGCAGTATAACAACCTCATGTACATGACGGCGGGCTATGTCGCGCAGTCGAAGTCGGGAGCGAATTCCTGGGAGGCTTTCACGCGCGATCGCATCCTCAAGCCGCTCGGTATGACGCGCACCAATTTTTCCGTGAAGGAGATGGACCGGGATCGCAACGCCGCGCTCGCCTACAAGCTCGATGAGAAGCGGACCATCGTCAACATACCTCGCCGCAACATCGACGCGGTCGGTCCCGCCGGCTCGATAAACACGAGCGCCCGCGACATGGCGCAGTGGCTGCTCGTGCATATGAACCGCGGAAAATATCGCGGCCGCCAGATCATCAATCCGGCGACGCTGTCGGACCTGCATTCGCCTTTGATACCGGTCGGCGGACGCCCGGAGTTCAAAGAGTTCTCGAGCGCATTTTATGGCATGGCGTGGATGGTCGACAGCTATCGCGGCCACCGAAGGATCCAGCACGGCGGCAACATCGACGGCTTCACCGCACGCGTAACCTTCTTTCCCGATGCCGGGATCGGTACGGTCATCTTCATGAACATGGAGGGGACGCCGCTCCCTGCCCATCTCAGCCTCGACATCGCGGATCGTCAGCTCCGGCTCGAGCCGGTCAACTGGTCGCGCAAGATGCTCGCCCGCCGCAACCTTACCGAGGCGGCAACGGACACGGCCAAGACGCGCAAGGACGAATTGAAAGTCCCGGGTACCAGGCCGTCGCACCCGATGGCGAGCTATGCGGGGCGCTATGTCCATCCCAGTTATGGGCCGCTCACCATATCGAGTGCCAACGGAGCGCTCGCCGCGACCTATAATGGAATGGCGGCAGACCTGGGCCATTGGCACTATGATGTGTTCAACGCGGATCCCAGGCTCGAACAGGACGACGGTTTCGAAGATCTGAAATTCCAGTTCGAGACCGACGTAAAAGGCCGTATCGCGGCGGTGAAAGTCGACTTCGAGCCGTCGGTCGAGCGGATCGTCTTTCGTCGCGAGGTCGAGGCGCGGATGAGCGATCCCGCCTATCTCCAGCGCTTCGTCGGTCAATATCAATATTTTGACCGCACAGTTACAGTCGAACTGGTTGGCGACCACCTCGTGCTCGATATTCCCGGTCAGGGTCGGCAAAATCTCGATGCCGACATTGACGGCAGCTTCACGCTCCAAAATTCGAGAACCGTCAGTCTCGTCTTTAACGAGATCGACAATCGGGTGAGCGGTTTCGCACTCCGCCAGCCGAACGGCATTTTGGAGATCATGAAGCTTCCCGAGACGACATCGCCACCTCTCATAAAGCAATGATCCAGGCGGCCCCCGCTAGCGACCATGGGCGGATACTTTCGCCCTGCAAGCTCCGTTCGCGACAAATATTGACAAATCTCCAAGGCGCCGCGGTGATGATCAATTCAGACTCCGCCGGCAGTAACCCCTTCGCCGTGAAGATGAGCGTCTTGAGCCAGAGCTACTCGGCCGCTCGGACGGGAAACTGAGTCGCTCGTGGAGCAGTTCGAGCGGCAGCTCGGGCTCAGGGGGCGCTCAACCCGTGCCTGCCTCGCCCTCTGCCTTTAGAGCGAGGCAGGTATAGGATTGCACCGTTTCCGAAGGGGAGGAATAATGCTCAGGGTATCCACAGCAGCCGCCGGGGCGCTCCTGCTTTGCACGTATCCGGCGGCGGCGGCGCAGCCGCACGAGGCGGCAATCGACGGCATCTTCGCCTCCTGGAACTCGCCTGCAACGCCGGGTTGTGCGGTGGGCGTGGCAAAGGACGGCCGCACCATCTTCGAACGGGCCTACGGATCTGCCGAGCTCGAGCATGACGTGCCGAACCGGCCGGAGACGATCTTCGAGGCAGGTTCGGTATCGAAGCAGTTCACCGCAGCGGCGATCCTCATGCTTTCGGAGGAGGGGAAGCTCTCGCTCAACGACGATATCCGCAAATACGTCCCGGAATTGCCGCGTTACGGACAAGTCGTTCGGATTCACCATCTGCTCAGTCACACGAGCGGGCTCCGCGATTGGGGCGTGGTCGCGGAAATCTCTGGCTGGCCGCGGGGCGACCGCGCTGTCACCAATGCAGACGCGCTCGCCATCGCTGCGCGGCAGAAGGCGCTGAACTATGCTCCCGGGTCAGAATATTCCTACACCAATACCGGCTACAATCTGATGGCGGTGATCGTCGAGCGGGTGAGCGGCGCAACGCTTGCGGATTTCACCCGCGATCGCCTCTTCAGTCGCCTGGGGATGGCGAACACGTCCTGGCGCGACGACTTCCGTCGGATCGTGAAGAACCGCGCCGTCGCCTATGGCCGGCGAGCCGGTGGCTATGCGCAGGACATGCCATTCGAGAATGCCTACGGAAATGGCGGCCTCCTCACCACGACCGGCGACCTTCTAATCTGGAACGAAGCGCTCACGACCGGGCGGCTGGGGCCGTTCGTCACCGCCGAGCTGCACCGGCGGGCAAGACTCAATTACGGCCGCGAAATCCCTTATGCCCGCGGCATCGTCGTCGGGCGCCACAAGGGCCGGGACGAGATCCAGCATGCTGGCGCGACCGGCGCCTACCGCGCCTGGGCCGGCCGTTACCCGCAGGAGAAGCTGTCGGTCTCCCTGCTCTGCAACGCCGGTGACGCTTCCGCGGTCGATCTCGGCCGCCGCGTCGCCGAGCAGTTCCTTTCGCCAGCGCCACCGGAAGCCTCCGCCGCGGCGGGAGGCGATGCGACAAGCCGGACCGGCATGTTCGTCAACGAGCGCAGCGGCGTGCCGACCACCCTTGTGCTCGAAGGGGAGCGCCTGCGGATGAAGGAGGGCCCCTTCTTCGATCCCGTCGCGTCGGATCGCTTCCGTTCGCCCGCTGGTGAAATGGTGTTCGAAGACCTCGACGCCTTCCTGCTCCACAATAATGACGGGGAGACGGTGCGATTCCGCCGGGTGCAGCCGCTCCGGTTGGAGCCCACTCAGCTTGCCGCCTTCACCGGCCTCTACAGGAGCGAGGAAGCGGATGTGGCCTACATGGTGGCGGTGAAAGACGGCGGGTTGATGCTGCAGCATACGCTCAGGCCCGAAGCGGCGATTCACGCTGTCCCCGCCTATAAGGATGCTTTCAAGACGCCGACCGGCATCATCCGCTTCTACCGCGGCAGGAACGGCAAGGTGACCGAGCTGGGGATCGGCGCACCGCGCGTCAGGGACCTGCGCTTCCAGAGGCTTAGCAACTGAAGATCGGCCTCATCCCAGATGACGGGTGATCACGCAGCCTATGGAATTACCGGCAGCTCGATCCGGCTTGGATATCTCTCGGAGGCGTGAATGCGCTGGGTGGCCTTCACATAATCCGACTTCTTGGCCGTGAAGATGTTCGGAACGTATCTTTGCGGGTTGCGGTCGTAGAGCGGGAACCAGCTTGACTGGATTTGCACCATGATGCGGTGGCCCTTCAGAAATCTGTGGCTCACCTGCGGCAGCTGGATCTCATAACCGACCACTTTGTTGGCGGGAATCGGCGTCGGCTTGGACGGATTGTCGCGGTAGCGTCCGCGAAGGATCTCCATCGATATCGGCAGCTCATATCCACCCAGCTCCGGCGCTTCGGGATGTTCGGCGGGATAGACGTCGATCAGCTTGACGACGAAGTCGCTGTCCGTCCCGCTGGTTGAGGCGAAGAATTTGGCAATTGGCTGGCCGGCGAGGCGCACGTCCTCGCTCAGCACCTCGCTCACGAAGGTGACCACGTCGGGACGTGCCTCGGCGAAGCGCTGGTCGTCAACCAGCCATTGTCCCCAGGTCGATTGCGGATTGTAGGTCGAGAGGATTGGCCGCTGGCGGTAGGTCACGGGCCGCGCGGGGTCGGAGACATATTCGGCAAAGCCGCCTTGCCCCGCCGGCGCGCTCCAGCCGAGCCCGCCCGTCGCGGAAAGATAGATTGGCCTGGATTGCGAAGGACAACTCTGCGCGCACGACATCGGCCAGCGATCGTAGCGCTGCCAGACGTTGGCGCCGGTTTCGAACGCCGTCACTGGGGCGATCCCGGCATTCGTTCCACCCTCCTTCAAATGCTGATCGAAGAAAGGAATCAGAACCTTGCTGCGATACCATGCCGAGCTGTTTCCGTTGAAGTCGATCGCACCGAGCTTCGAGCCATCAAGCGCGTTGCTCTGGCCATGGCGCCAGGGGCCGATGATCATGAAGTTCTGGTTGTTGCCTTCGTCTTTGGGTTCCATCGCGCCGTAGACCGCCGGGGCACCATAGATATCCTCCTGGTCCCAAAGACTATGAACGTGGAGCGTCGGCACCTTCAGCGGCTCCTTTGCTAGGATTCGGTCGAGCGCCTGCTCCTGCCAATAGCTGTCATAAGCAGGATGAGCGACCAGCTTATGGAACATCGGCAGCTGGTCGATGCCGAGCAGCTTGGCCATGTCGCTCACGGATCCGGCCTTCAGCCAGCTCTCATAAGTGTCGTGCCGGTCGAAGTGCAGCGCGTAGCGGGACGATTTGTCCGCGCTCATGCGGTAGACCCAGTCGAGGAAGCTCTGGCGGTAGGCGCCGTTATGGAACCAGTCGTCGCCCATCCAGCCGTCCACCAGCGGATTGACGGGTACGGAGGCTTTCAGCGCCGGGTGCGGATTGACGAGGCTCATCAGCGAGGTGAACCCGCCATAGCTCACGCCCGTTGTGCCGACCCTGCCGTTCGTTTCCGGCACGTTTTTGACCAGCCAGTCGATGCTGTCCCACGTGTCGGTCGCGTGATCGACCTTCGTGGGATTGAGCGGACCGACGAGCGGCCGCGCGATCACATATTCGCCCCCCGACCTGTAGCGGCCGCGCACGTCCTGGACGGCAATGATGTACCCAGCTGCTGCAAGCTCCGCATAGGTGGTCGGTAGCGCCATCGAATATCGGTTGGACGGCAGTCCGCTGATCGCACGATCGGCCGAATAGGGCGTCCGCGAGAAGATGATCGGGGCGTTCTTCACTCGCTTGGGGATGACCAGGTTGGTGTGCAGCTTGACGCCGTCGGCGTTCTTCACTCGCTTGGGGATGACCAGGTTGGTGTGCAGCTTGACGCCGTCGCGCATCGTGATTTTGACCTCGCGGATCGTGAAATCCTTCAGATCTTCCGAGGGGGTAAAATTAGGCGGAATGTCGCTGGTGAGCTCGCCCGTCTGCGACGTAGCGGGTGCCAAGGCGACGAATGCGAGCGCACACGCGAGCATGGCCGGGATGGCGCAGCGAATAATCATGTTGGTTCTCCCTCGACAGCGAGACTCGAAAGCGCGGGACTATGTTCCAATCGGGTGCGGCTGAGCGCGTTGGTCATCTCGCGAGATTTTCTTGAAAGAAGCGGCGGGTCTCCGCCCACATCCTCAGCCAACTTGAATGCTGGATCATGTCGTGGGCCTCCCCCGGGCGGCGCCGTAGCGAAGCCCGGTGTTTAGATCGGTGACCTCGGATACCCAGGATTATGAGATCAGGGGCTAGCAAGCTAGCGACAGCGGCGAGCTCTTGCGGCGAAGGAAGCTTTGGCATCATTTCTTCCTCTCGGCGCTTGAGCGCGCCTCGCCTTCCTGGATCTTTCTCTGCAAGACGACCAACGAGCTAACGCAATCAAGGATTGCGGTCATCTTCAACATGCCGCCTCTTCGAACGGTGATCATAGCGTCCGCGACAGCTTTGGTGAACGTACACGTTGGGCCTTCCTCATGTTGAGGTGATTAAAGCCGCTGCCAAGCAATTGCGCGCCGAGGTCCACTCGTGGAGTGAGACGGTGTTCGGGCGCGTCACTCGTCTCGCCAGCGACGTGGACCCCTCCGACCTCACCGATATGTTAGGCGAGCGTGAGGTTGCCATCCATTGGTCGAGCGAAGTGTACGGTGACATCTCAGTGCGCGCCTCACTGAGCCCCCAGGACTACCTTGCTGCACTGGATGCTCACGCGTCCGGTCGGCCAGTCGAAGTCAGCGGCACGCTGGAGCGACTGCCTCGCAGTTGGGTTCTGATCAGTCCCAGCAGCTTCTCGGTAAAAGGTTCGGAGTAGAGCCGAAGGAAGCAGCCGAAGCCCGAGTGTCTGGTTCTGCACGGAGCGCCGCCGGTCCCCAGCGTCCGCAACAGGCGCGCAGCGGATGTCCCGCTCGAAGTCAGCTTTTTGCCGGGAGCGGAAGGTCCGCTTTTGGGGAGGCAGGGTGCGCAAGCAGACCGTCGGCCGGCGAGGTCCTCTACGTCTCCTTCCGGCCCATTGCGGACATTCTGAACCTGTGATTTGCTCCTGTCGCTAAGAGAGAGGATTTGCGCCGCTGGTCAGCAAGTCGAGGTGATGTACAGCGGGACCTGGTACAAGGCGGAACTGCCAGGAACAGAAGGGCAAAACTATCGCATCCGCTACTTACAAGACGGCTCTACAGAAACCGTGGCGTCCTATCCAGTACGTGGCCTAGACGGAAACCCAACGGCTCAGCCAAACGCCGCTGTGGGATGCTCGGCGGTGCACATGCGATAGTTTCAGCCCTACCTCATGTACGGCGCCACATTGTCGGCGATATCCATAATCTCCTCGTCTGAGAGCGGGAGCAGCCTGCGAAACGCCCGCCAGCCTTCTCGTGCAGATAAATTCGGCGGCACGGGCGCGTCAGTACCGTAGAGAATCCGGTCCATGCCAACTTGGCGTAAGAGTCTCGCGAGAGTTTCCACGTCAGCGCGGGAAAGTTGGTCGGGCACAGCGGAAGTAGCGATATCGAAATATAGGTTTCTCGTCCGCGGATCATTGGCTGCGATTGCGTCAGCGAATACCTCGAAGGCGGCTTCGGTCGTCCGACCTCCGCCAGCGAGATGGGCAATTTGCACGACGACATCAGGCGCCGCTGGAAGGATGCGATTCAGGAATGCAGTGGCGTGCTCCGCGCCCTCTTCTTCGTAAGTGGGATCAGTCCACATGTGGACCACCATGGGGAGCCTGGCTGCATTAGCGGCTTGGAACACCCGAACCACCTTCTGCGCATGATCAGGTCTTCGAATATCGACTTTTGAATTCCCGAAGTGCATTTTCAGCCCCCGAAACTTGCCGCTAGATCCACACCATTCTAGTTCCCGCAGCGCATGATCGGTGAGGGGATTGAAACTGCAGAAGGCTGCCAGGCGGTCCGGGAAGCGGGCGGCCTCAGCCGCGGTCCACTCGTTTTCCGCTCTAACCAGCTGATGAGCGTTTGGAAGCCGGCCAAAAACGGGACTCTCGAACCAATAGCCCAGTGAAAGAATGACAGCCCGCTTTATACCGGCTTCGTTGAGTTGCCCGATGATGTCGTCGGCGTCAATCGCCACCGGATTGGGCCTAGCGGTTTTGCCCTTGTAGATATGGCTATGATAGAGTTCTGTCGTCCGAAGGCTGCGAAAGTGCTGGTGGTGATCGACCAGGGGAATGGCGCGCGCGCGGGCTGCGGTTTCCGGCTGCAGAGGCGCTTGATCCGAACAGCTGTTTAGAATCAGGGCCGCCGTAAGGGAGGCGGCTAATCGTAACATGGTCATGCTGTCACTCCTGCGGAAGCCATGCTTCCCGCGCTTCATCGGCTGTGGAATCTTAGATGTAGCGACTCGCGCTGAAATGGCTTTTCGCAGGCGCATATCGCATTCAAATTGCAAATCGCGGGCACGTCTGCAGAGTGAGTGCATGGACCTTTTGGATCGACGAATCCTGCATCTGGTGCAGCGGAACGCTAGCCTCACAGCGGATCAACTCGCGGAAGAAATTCCGCTTTCTCCATCAGCCATCACGCGGCGCCTGAAACGCCTGAGGGAAGAGGGGATCATCGCCGGCGAGGCCGTGATTATCGGCACCCGCCTGAGGGAGGAGCGGGTAACAGCCATCATCAGCATCCAGCTTGACCATCATAATTATGAAGGAGCGGCCTCACTCCGGCGAATGATGATCGAGGCTCCCGAGGTCCAAATTTGTCTTGAGATGACAGGTAGTGCGGACATGCTCTTGATCGCATCGGCCAGGGACATGGCGCATTTCAACCAATTTGCAGACCGACTGGGCTCCCACCCCATCGTGCGCCGGTATGAAAGCAGCATCGCTCGCCGCCACATCAAGATGTCGCTAGCCGTCAACCTTCTTGACGAATAAGCTAACCACAATTCGCGACGAGGAGGGTTGATAAAGCTCGGCGCCGGCCAATGATCGAGACTCCTGCGGAGCGCCGGAATGACCGCTAGTGGCGGATTGTGTTGAACAATCGAGGCGGGCGCGGATTTGGTGATGTCGCGCCGAGGCGATCGCCCCCTCAGGCGAGTGCCGGTTGCGGCATCGGGACTAGCTTGGCGAGCTTGCGGAGGTTCTGGGCGGTGGCGGCGAGGTGGAACTCGTCTTTTGCTCCGTCTCGAGACGCAGGCGGTCCAGCTTCAGGATCTGCTTGTGCGCAACAGCATCTCGACCTTCTTCCGCTCGCGCCGTGAGGTCAGATAGGCTTGCGACAGATCGCGCGCAAGATCCCGTGCGCCTTCGTGGATCGACCGAGCACCCTGCGCTGCGGCTGGGTCGGGCAGCATCGTTCTTTGAGAGAGCAAGTGCCGCATTCTGACCTGATAGCGCGCGGTAGCGCACCATCCCGTCCGCCCCGATCGCGCGGCGTGACGAACGATCGTCGATAGCGCTTCAGCTCCTTGCCGCCGGGACAGATATACGCATCCCGCTTGTGATCGAAGGTGAAGTCGGAGCGGGAGAAGATGCCATCCTCCTGAGCCGATTTCTCGAACACGGGGATGTGCGCTCGATGCCTTTCTCATGCACCAGCCAAGCGAGGTTCTCGGCTGAGCCGTAGGCGCTGTCGGCCGCCAGCCGCTTTGGATAGAGGCCGAAGCGGTCTTGGGTGCGCTCGATCATGGTGCGCGAGGCACCGACCTCCGCCTGACGGATGGCATAGGCTCGACATCGACGATGACGGCATGGTCGAGGTCGATCAGGTAGTTGGTGGCATAGGCGAAGAAGGCGTGCCTTGTGCGCGCCCGTCCATTGGGCTGCCGGGTCCGACTTGGACACGAACTTCGGCTTCACCTCGCTGGCAGCGCCCCAGGCCGCATCGTCGAGCGTGTCGAGATACTCCCGAACCGAGCGGCGCGTCCTGGCCATCGCCTCCCAATCGACCTCCTCCTTGCCATCTGCCGAACGCTGCTTGTTGGCATCCGCCTTGATCAGGCTGGCGTCGGTCGCGAAGCCCTCGCCTCCAACCAGTCCCTCGGCCATGCAGCGCGCGACCGTCGCCTCGAACATCGCGCAAAAAGGTCGCTGTCGCGAAAGCGGCCATGGCGGTTCTTCGAGAAGGTCGAGTGGTCGGGCACATCGCCCTCCAGCCCGAGCCGGCAGAACCAGCGATAGGCGAGGTTGAGATGAACCTCCTCGCACAGCCGGCGCTCGGATCGAACGCCCATGCAGTAGCCGATGATGAGCATCCGGATCATCAACTCGGGATCGATCGATGGCCGGCCGTCTCGCTGTAGAAAGCGCCGCAGGTGCTCCCGAATGCCCGACAAGTCTACAAAGCGGTCGATCGAGCGCAGCAGGTGATCCGCCGGCACATGCCGCTCCAGGCTGAAGCTGTAGAACAGCGCCTCCTGTGCCACCGTCCGCTCGCCCATCATCGGCCCGTCTCCCGCATCTGCAGGAACACTGAATCAGCTACCGGTCACGACTTCAACCCGGACTTTTTCAACGCAATCGGCGCATAGCGGACGTCAGACTGCTAGTGAGCCGCGCCTGGACTAATAAGAACGCACTCTGCGTCGGAACCCCGGTCGTGGGTGCTGGGATCTTCGGGCTTCCCGCTTTTCCCGCAGATCCCGGCTTTCCCGCCCCTCCCGCTGTCACGTCCTCAATTCAGTGGAGCCGCCTTGGTCGCACCTGTAGTGTTCCCCAGAATTCCCCCTCTCCCTGAGAAGAAGTTTGTCGAAATGACGTATCCAGCTGCAGCCACAGATGCGTTATAGAACCAGCACCGTTCCCGCGCCTTTCCCGGTTCGGACGTGAGCTCCCAGCCGCCGGTGCCAGAGTCATGGGATGAATTTCGACAAGTCCCTCACCTCAAAAGCTCGGCCAAGATCCGACTCAACATGAATGTGCAGTTATATGTCGAGCGGCGATAATTCTGCGGCCGCCAACAGTGGAAACTCAAAGCGTCCTCTGAGCGTCTGCAACTCCCTCAGTCGACCGATACAGATGCTGCCGTGCCATCTCACTTCCATTGAGCGGGTTCCGGCGGACTCCCAGCCGGTGGCTACCTTAGTCCAGTACTCAGCGCTCCGAACAGGTTCCGGACTCGGCGCTGAGCCGCAAGAGGTATCTGCCACAGCTTCTGTCCCGAGCAAGCATCCGAGCCGCGGCTCAAAAGTCCGCTGCCAAGGTGAGCAGGACACGGCGAGCGTCGATGAAGCGAAAGGATGAGTTGGAGCCCACCCTCCAGCGATAGGTATCGAACAGGTTCGTGATCTGGGCTCGCAAGGTGGCCGGCGCCGCGCCCGCTTTGAAGCGGTAGCGGGCTCCTATATCGAAGATCATCTGCGGCTCCGTCATCAGCTGCCGACCCCCGAGCTCCGCATATTCGAGAACGCTTGCCACCTGTGCCGCCTGCTTGGTGATCCCAAGATCCACCGAAACCGGCTCCAAGAAGGGCAGACGATAATCGAAATTGTACACCGCTCACACGCCATCAATCTCTCTCACCTACGATCTTTCAGAAAAGGCCATAGCAGTAACGTTATCCTGTCCGACCAATCGGTGGCCCCGGTAAGCCGCAGAAAGGTGTCTACGCTGCTGGCCAAGCTTGAAGCTTGAGTAAGCAGACCAAAGCAGGCCCCTGGTGCCCCCAGCAAGGAAGTCCGCTTTCAACACTCTGCTGCCTCTAAGCGGACCATCTGCTGTCGGCCAGAACCGGTCAGACCTTATCCACGACCGCTTGCAGGTAGTTCGACCAAGCGAGCATCAGCTCCCGCCGACGTTCATGCTCGCACAGGCGCTGGGTCGCCATGCTCGCTCACTTCCAGGCTGGTCCCTTGATCTGGTATCCGGCGGCCACAAGCTCATCAAGGAGGCCACCCGGCTGCGCCAGAGCCGCCAGATCTAGCACCGCGACAGTCAGCTTCGGTTCCGCCAGAGCACGCCTTACTGCCCCGCGCCAATCTGGTTTGGTGGCAAGATACTCGTCGAGCGAGCATTGGGCGAAGACCTTCGTCGGCAGCGCCGTGACCACATCGGGCACGCGTCGCGCGGCCCAGGCTTCGGATCGCTCGGTAACTGCCTGCGGCCCGGCCTCCACCAACGATATCGAGGCTGTGAGACAAGGAATGTGCGCCTCCGGACTTGATTTGAACAAGGCGTTGATCGGCTGCTTGATGTTCCTGCGCGGTATCGGCACCTGCTTTAGCTTGTACTTCTTGACCGCGCGCTTGACGTAATCCTGGGCATTGAGGCCGTAGCCCTTCTTGCCGTCGACGATATCGTGTAGCTCGATCGCGAGATGCAGGGGGTGGGTTCGCTCGAAACCGGCTTTCAACAAACCTCGGTTGCGAAGCACGACCAGCCGATGGAATTGTTCGGGCGGCATCAACTGGCGAAGGCTCTGCCCCTTCGGGAGCTTCGCCATTCGCAATAATTTGAACACATAACCGATCATCGCGAACGGAGAGGCGCGAAAATCTTCCTCCTGCGGGAATATGATCTGGTCTGCCTGCCGCAGCGCGATGGTGAGACTGCCGGGATCCCACCGCGTGCCATGGGAGACTTCTTCGATAGCGCCTACCAGAATGACCGTTGCCGTCGGACCGGTGACACGCCAGACGGGAATTCCGCTCCGCCGTGCAGTGACGACGATTTCTTCCGCTTCTTCGGCGGACGGAGGCGCTTTCCCGGGAATGGTTGCAAGTGCTCCGGTCGCGAGCGCGCCGGCGACGACGAAGATGGCTATCGTGCGCCCCATCATTGTCATGGCTCCTCCCCTTGATCGTTGAAGGAAAAATCAAGCCGGAATCGGGCGCCCTGAACGGAGCTGACGACTGAGGCTTCACCGCCATGGGCTCTCAGGATCTCGCGCACCAGGTGAAGCCCGAGCCCACATCCGTCACGGTCCCAGCGCTCCCTGTGAAACGGTTCGAAGATCCGCTCACGGGCCTCCAACGGCACACCGGGGCCTTGGTCGGCGACGTCCACCTTGCGATCCGTTTTTACCTGCACCTCGATCGTCCCGGATCCCCCGCCATGCGCGACGGCGTTGCCAAGAAGGTTCGCCAGCGCCCGCGACACGGCATCCGGATCAGCATCGATGGTGACTGTCTCGCTGTCGGCGCTGAAGCCCATCTCATATCCGTGAGAGACCGCAAGCGGCGCCACGTCAGCGATCGCGGCCCGCGCTAATTCAACCAGATCCACGGTTTCGCGCCGTCTGCCGCGCAGCGCCAGCCGCTCGGCGTCAAGCATCTGCCCGACCATATGGCTGAGCCTGAACACGGTGCGCTGCAGGTCGGGCTTGACCCCGCCGCTTACCATTCCTTCGATATGCATGTTGAGGACGGCGAGCGGCGTCCGCAACTCGTGCGCAACATCGGCGATAAATCTCTTCCGCTGCTCGAACGCCGCGGCAAGCCTGTCGAGAGCGTTGTTGAACGCGCGCACGAGCGGAAGAAGCTCCTTCACGACGCCGGCCTCAGGAAGTCTCTTATCGAGGTCGCGCGGATCGATGTCGGCGGCGGCCGTCACGGTCGGGCGAAGCCCGCGAAGCAGGATCGGCGTGACCAACAGCGCTCCGCCCAAGGCGAGCAGGGCCGTGATCAGGGGAATCCACCAAAATTCGTTGCCGCCCATGAAGAGAAGGAAATCGTGAAAGGTGATAGATGCCGAAACGACGCCGCCGCCGGCGATGATCGCGGGCCCTGCCGCCGTCTCCATCTGGGATACCATCGCCTCCCCCGCAGGCCCTGTCGAGCCGAAATCCCGGAATCGCGCCACCCTCACACCGCCTGGAATGCGCGCAAGGGCGAGCCGGGCCTGGGGCGGCACCGCACCATAGGTGAAGCCGGTGCTGCCGATTCGCGCCGTGAACCACATGCCGGGGTGCCGGCTTGCCAGAGCGGGCGCGGTTCCATTTGCCCGCATCGCGACGGTTCCGGTTGGGGTCCGTACCAGATCCTCGGCTGCGGCGAGCACGGCTAGCTCCGGGCCGATCGGCTCATCCTCCTCAACCAGGGCAACGGGGTATAATGCCAGCAGGATAAGCAGCATCACGCCCGCGTTGCCGAGAAAGAACCCAAGCGTGATGCGTCGGGTGAGCGAGGGCCGAGGCAGCCTCATGTGACCCGGAGCATGTAGCCGACCCCACGGACACCGTGGAGGACCACCCCGGCGCCCGCATCGGCAAGTCGCTTGCGGAGTCGGGAGATATGCGCCTCCAGCGCGTTGGAATTGACGTCGTCGAAGCCGTATACGTGATCCTGGAGATGCTCACGCATCACGACCCGCCCCGCGCGCCGCGCAAGCGCATCCATGATCGCCAGCTCACGTCGGGGCAAAGGCAAGGGCTTCCCACAAACCTTGGCTTCTCTCGAGGCAAGGTCATATTCGAGCCGCCCGACACAAATGCAGGGCACGGCATCCGCCGAACCCGACCGGCGCAGCATGACTCGCAGCCGTGCGACGAGTTCTTCAAAGGCGAAGGGCTTGATCAGATAATCCTCCGCGCCCGCATCGAGCCCTGCCACACGGTCCGGTATGTCGTCGAGCGCGCTGAGGACGATCACCGGCGGAGGCGACGGCCGCGTCGAAGGATCGGGAGAAGTGAGAGACCGTCCCCGTCCGGCAGCCTGCGATCGAGCAGAACCGCGCGATACTCCGCCCCCAGAACGGCTTCGACCGCGGATCCCAGCGTGGCAAAATGGTCGACAATGAAACCCTCATTGGCCAGGCGCGAAGCGAGAGTGCTTCCAAGCTCAGGCTCGTCTTCAACGAGTAAGATGCGCATCGGACCGCCTCGCTTCTAAAGTTCTCATGTAGCGAACGTTGCTTACATGAAGCTTACAGCATTCGGCCCTTCCCCGTCAGTTTCATGCAATGGGCACGACTTACAAGTCCTCAGCCAATCCTGGCAGGTTGCGGGGAGCACTTGTGATGAAGACCAGCCTTTTATTTCTAGCAGGAACCTGCGGGCTCGCATTTCTGTCTCCGGTGCAGGCGCACGCGCAGACCAGACCCGGCTTTGAGGTCGGCGCCCAGCTGTTCGATTACAAATATCGTGAGCGCTTCGAGGGTGAGGCGGTTGCGAGCGACGACGGAACGTTCATCGGGCTTACAGCATCTTATGTGGAAACGATCGGCAGCGGCTGGTTCCTGCGCGCCGCTACCTCCACCGGCTCCGGCGAGGTGGATTATTCGTCCGACGACGGAAATATCGAAGATGTCTCGCAGTACATCGCGCAAGTGGATTTCCACATTGGCCGCGATTTCCGGGTTGGCGATGCCACCACCCTCACTGCATTTACCGGCGTCGGCGGACGCGCCCTCGACGACCAAAGCGGGGGCAAGGAAACCGAACAGGCCGCCTTGGGCTATGACCGCGAAGTCGGCTATTCATACATCCCCGTCGGCCTTGCGGCTTCCATTCCCGTAGGCAGGATGAGCCTTGCCGTTTCGGCCCAGTATAATTGGCTTTTCGGTGGAACGGCCAAGTCCGAATTCTCGCAAATCGATCCGGAGTTTCCCGACGTGAAGCTGGACCTTGACGGCGGGTACGGGATCGAGGCCAGTGCCATGCTGTCGGCGCCGCTGGGCCGGAACAGGGTCCGCTTCGGCCCTTTCCTTCGCCACTGGAACATCGAGCAGTCGAAGAGCCGGATTTTCGAAGAGGAGGGTTCCAGATCGAGTTTTTCGAGCCGGCGAACAAGACTACTGAACTTGGCCTCCGCATTGCATTTGCCTTTTGAGGGCCAACCAAGCCAGGTGAAGAGGAGCATCGCCCCCTCTGAACGGGGTAGCAGGCTCGGACCACGGCTCAGGCCGCGCCAAGTTCAACAGGCACACTGGGTCGAAACTTACTTTCGTGGTCTCGGAAATAGGGTTGCCGCGGGCCGTGTGCGGAGCAAGGTCAGGGGAACCACCTCACCGCTAATAGCCGCTTACTCGCTGCCGGCGTCACGCCTTCTACGATGAAATGGCACTCGTATGGGGCGACAGCCTGCGGCGGCGGATCGAAGAGGGGTTGGCCCGCTCCCGCTTCGGCGTCTTGGTCCTATCTAAAAATTTCTTCGCCAAAGAATGGCCGCAGCGCGAACTCGACGGGCTTGTACAGCTCGAAATGCAGGGCAATGCGCGTATTCTACCCATCTGGCATGAGATATCGAAGGACGAGGTGACACGCTTCAGCCCAATGCTGGCTGACAAGCTCGCGCTCAGCACCGCCGTGCTGACCGTCGACGAGATCGTCGCCAAGCTGGTCGAGGTGAGCGGCAAAAGGTAGGCAGCGGGCTGCGGCGCGGGCAATCGCTGAGTGCGACCGCCTGCTGAACGAACGGCAGCTTCCAGGCGCGCGTGCGATGCACCTGAGCGGCGTTGAAAAAGTCGGCTCCCCGTCCAGCAACCGCTTCACCGAGAGCTGATGTAGAAGGAAACTCGGCGGAGGCCAATGCTGGCGAATCTTCTACGATTTCGGCGACCATTGCGCCGGAAGGTTCGCGCTCGGACTTTTTCAACACAATAGGCGCAGTCATTCATCCCTCCGCTATGGGGGCACCGCACGGGGCACCCAGATCCTGACATCATTCTCGCACCGCAGAAACAGGCACTCTTCCTAGGAAGTAGGGCGGTGACCATCTCCGCCACATTCAAAGATCGTTCAATTTCCAGACAGCCTTGTTCGACGCTTTGAAGCGCCTATCTCGGTTTAGGAGGCGCTTCTGCTGTACGCCATTAGCCCCACGGATGAGATCACTCTGATAAGGCGCGTGCCGGCCGCCATTCAGGATCTACAGTGCCAGGGTTGGCGCTTCTTGTCACTGGCGGCTTGGTGGGATGCTGACGATCTCGCGCGCCTGGCGCAGGCAACCGGACTATACGCGATCAGCCCGACCTATGGCCAATCTGCACCGCAGCATTGGTGGAAATCCTACGCACAGTCATACCTAAAGCATGGTGACGCAGTTGCGGCAGTCGCGGACATTGGGGAGCCCGTGGAGGAGGAAGATTGGGCTTTTGAGCCAGCGCCGACCCTCTCGGAGCATCTCGTGCAACCTCGGAAGCAACTTCTTGCGAGCAACAGGTGGGGGATCGGTAGGCCATGGAGCGTCGAGGTGTCCTCCGATGATTTGCTTTGGCGGGTCCACGTGCTCTTCCTGCTCCGCTTAGTCAGCAAGGCAAACAGAAGTGCTGGTTACGATCCGGCTGAGGTGACGCTGTCCTGCGCTGGGTCGGATATGATCTTCAAGGGGCAGGGGTTGCCATTTCATGTGCCGGCTCGAGGCACTTGGCCGTCGCCCATTGCGGTGAATGCAAAGTCGCTCGTCAGGAAGCTGCGCGAGATTGCGGAGCCGCTCGTCCACTTAGTCTTCGGCGGCGGTCATCTGTGGGTGAATGGATCGCCCTTGCAAGCACGTGAACTTTGACTTCAACTTTCGCCGCTAATGCACTGTCATCTTCAAATATGCCTGATGGACGGCATCTCTGATCAGCGAGGGAAGCTCTTGGTGGAATTTCTTGATGCGGCTCCTTTGCTCCTCCATAACTGCCTCCACTTTCGCTAGCTCCCCTTCGATCTTCTCAAGTGCTTCAGCCTTGCCGTGCCCTTCACCTTGCATCATCAAATAGCCGCGGTAGATGGCTCCCTCGGGTGGATCTTCGAGATTACATGGCGACAGATCCCAAAGCTCATCTCCGAGGTACGGTATCTGCTTCACGAAGCAGAACAGTGGCTTACTGTCGCACTCACCGAGTGGACCGAGCTCGTGCAGCACGGCCTCCTCGTGCCGAAGCTCGAGCGGGTCGATCCAAGACCAGCTCAACTCAGCTTTCGCCACATCTGCCTTCGAATATAGGGGGTAGAGGCGCTGCAGCCTTTCGACGTCCGCACGAGCCTTCGCGATGCGATGATCAAATTCGACTTGCATGTCGTACCGGTTGAACAAGACAGCCGGGAAGTCCTCGATTTCGAATATCATCAGCTTACCAGCATGAACTGTGTACAGTGAGAAGGGGCTCAGAAGTGCAGGCGGAGGTGCGAACACAACCGCAATGGTTCGAAAAAAGCACTAAGTCATTGGGATATATGAGTGAATAGCGAATCAACTGCTGTATCCCGTTGGGGTGGGATTGGGGTTCAGCGGCCATTCCGCGTGATCACCACGGGAAAAAGGGTCTGCGGCGTTAGAACCTCTTGAGGCGCAGCGAGCGGCGCTGCCGATATTCTGCGAAGTGGCGATCCGCTTCCCGCGAGTTGAGCCGCCCTTTGACGCAACAGTAAGCTTGAAGCGACGCTTCGCCTCCGCTTCGCTCTCCTTCAACATGTACTGCGTCGCGGCAGCAAGGTGGACCTGGTAGCGCTCGCCATGCTGAATGCCCACGAGGGCGTGGGTGTAGGAGTGGCCAACAGGACGGGACTTGATGATGCCGGCCTGGAAGGTTGCGCCACAGGCCGAAAGCCAACCGCGCTGATGGCATGAAAACGCCCGTGCGAGAGACGGGCTTATGTGCATCAGAATGTGCGCATGCTGCCCGACGATTAGGCCGCATTCCTGCACCCAGACATGAGCGGAGGCTGATCCTTGTCGGCGCAGCCAATCACGAGCAAGCTTGAGGAAGCGGCCTGTGGCTCGGACTGGCTCGGTGGCACCAGCCGCTTCCCAATTGATGGTGAAGAAGCGGTTTAGGGGCAAGCCGATGATGCGCGCGTGTTTGATCGCGCAGAGGAACTTCTCGACCTGAGGGTGGGTGAGCGCGTCGCGGCGCTGTTGCCGAGCCGGTCGCGCTGAAACAGGGTGGGGGTGGCTCGGTCGGCCACCCCCACCCGTCGAACATTCCGCGGAACTAGAAATACGCGCGAGCACGCGCGTGCCGGATTTCGCGTCAGCAGTGCCCGAACTTCCGCGACGGCCGACCCTGCTTGCAGGACGCGGGGAAGATAGCTCGTCGCAAGTTTCGCACAGCATCTCAGCGGCTCTGGTCTATGAGTTTGCGGATGTCCTCAGCTCGCCAGGCGGTGATGCGCGGACCTAGTTTGACCGATGCAGGGTATCTGCCCTCCCTTACGCCAGCCCACCATGTGGACCTACTTACGGGGATAAGCTTCAGGATCTGCGGGATCCGTAGAAACCCGGTCGTTGGGGCATTCGAATAGTCGATCATGGCCTTCCTCGCTTCGAGAAGCTCTGAGTCGGACTATTCTCCTGCCTATATTTTCAAATTCCAAGCAGTTTCTTGAACTATTTCAAGGCATACTTGCCGCAGGAACAAGATAGGACAGTTCTGTAAACCGAGCAGTAAACGAGACGGCCCTACTTAAGAATGGGCGACTGCCGGTTTACTTCCGCTATTGGTGCACGCGAGTTGAATTCTATAGCCCGGGCTCAGCGTCGTGGTCCCAGAAGCAGCGTTGACGCAGGTGCGACGCCGTCCGTCAGGATGTCCGCCCATTCCTGCGCGATCTCGGCGCGCCGGGTCATGTACGCAGCGCGGTTGTACGCCCCTTCGACCTTGTTAGCGGGAACGTGGCCCAGCATGAGGTCGATCACAGCTCGATCGCTTGGACGATTGAGGCGTTCCGCGCGTTCGTTCATGATCGTGGAGAATGCTGCGCGCCACCCATGCGGAACATGGCGGCCATGGTAGCCCACACGGTTGTACAGGTAGCCCAGAGCATTCTCGCTCATCGGCTGGTGATGATGCCGTGCGCTAGGAAATACGTAGCTCATGCGGCGCGTAAGCGGCCGGATCGCGCATAATGCTTCCACAGCCTGCGGGGGGAGCGGGACCAGATGCTCGAAAGCCTGATCATCCTTTCGATCCAGAACCAGCTTCATTCGAGTCGCCGGTATTCGCCAGATGGGCGCGGCTTCTGACAGTGAAGCAGACGCCTCCCAGTCGATGCCTTCCAACTCATCCCAGCGAACCCCCCGTACGACACCAGGTCGGACAGCCGTTAGAGCCAAAAAACGGGACGCGATCTTAGTCACAGGACTGGCGCCCGAGCATTCGACTGCCCTCAAAAGGTCACGCAACTCCTCGATCTGGAGGAGGGCAGGCTGCTTGCCGCTCCTCCGCACCGGCTGGAGTGCGTTTTTCACCACGTCACCAGGATTGGACGAGCAGATCCCCTCGGAGATTGCCTGAACGAAGACGGCGGCCATTCGTTGACGCGTCCGCTTTGCTGTCTCGAGAGAACCTCTCCCCTCGATTTTTCGGAGCGTCGCAAGCACCAGCTGTGGGTCGATTTGGCGGATGGGGAGGGATCCGAGACTGGGGAATACGTCTCGTTCAAGGCTGCGTATGACATCGGCGGCGTGGACGGGTGCCCAACGGGGCTCCTGGATGCCGTGCCACCTGCGAGCGATCGACTCGAACGTTGCTTCTCGGTCCGCAACACCCGCGATCTTCCTCTTGATCGCTTCGACCGCCGGGTCACGATGTTCACGCAACTCGCGTCGGGCCACATCGCGCCTGTCTCTCGCCTCCGAAAGCGATATTTCCGGGTAAGGTCCGAAGGTGAGGCGCTTTTCCTTCCCGCCGAAGCGATACTTCATCCTCCACGATTTGAAGCCGGTCCTGGTGACGAAGAGGTAGAGCCCGCCGGCGTCAGCCAGCTTGTAATCCTTCTCCTTTGCTCTTGCTGTTCGGGCTTTCAGATCTGTCAGCACGGGTGCCCCCTTTTGTTGGAGCCGGTGTCCCCAAAATGCCCCCAAAAGTAGGAGCATTGTATGGCACGACGTCGGACGCCGTTGGACACAACGTGGTGCTACACTAAGGGAAATTCAAGAAAATTGAGACTGCCTGCGCGCTTGGGAAACGGCAATGTGGCGGAGCGGGAGGGATTCGAACCCTCGATACGGTTTTGCCGTATACTCACTTTCCAGGCGAGCGCCTTCGACCACTCGGCCACCGCTCCGCATGCTCTGGAAGAAGCGCCCTCTACTGGCCTCGGCCGCCCGAGGCAAGCTGAGCGGCGAAGCCGTCGGCCCTTTTCGCAAGCCCGATGTCCTTCTCCGTCAGCCCGCTTTCGCTGTGCGTGGTGAGGAGCATGTCCACCCGGTTCCAGACATTCGACCATTCGGGATGATGATCGGCCTGCTCGGCGGCGAGCGCGACGCGGGTCATGAAGGCGAAGGCCTCGCTGAAGTCGCGGAAACGGAAGCTGCGCGTGATCGC
>JAUJOJ010000001.1:0-71163 GCA_030447665.1 Allosphingosinicella sp.
CGATGCCGAGCGCTTCCTCGCCGAGGCCGAGTTCGAAGCGTCCGTCGCCGCCTAGGGCCTCCCCGCTCGGCGAGTCTCCCTTCCCTGCAGCGAGGGGTTGGGGTGGCTCGATCGCGGAACGCGAGTTGCGCCGCCGCCGCGTGCGATGCGCCTTCGCCGGGATCGACCCGGCTCAGTCGCCACCCACTCCTTAGTTCCCTCCCTTCCATGGAGGGGAATGAGAAGGCGGTTCGACCTTTGCGGAAAAATGCCCAGGACCGGGCAGACTTGATCGGCCTTTAGGCTCGTAGTGCCGCCAGCACTGCACCTTCCAGCGCCGCCTCGTCGCCCGCGCGGGCAAAGGTATGGGAGTCGCTTTCGATATAGATCGGCTCCGGGTTTCTCTCGCGGATCGCGCGGTAGCGAGGCGAGCTCCACACATCGGCGGCAGCGATCGCGGTGTTGTCGCGCCGGGCGAGCAGCATCGTCAGGGGCAGCGAACGCGCGCTGAGCGCGCTGGCCACCTCGGCCGCGAGATCGGCGGGCGGGGGAGCGGCAACCTTCATCACGCCTCTCAACAGCTTTCTGTAAGACACTGACCCGCTCAGCAGTTTCTTCCAGCCATCCACGCTCATCAGCCGATCGCGATAATGCTGCTTGATCGCCGCGGCCGGCGGCGCATCGGTTTCGGCTTCGACGAACCATGGATTGGCGAGGAAGAGCGCGTCGATCCCCGCCTGCGCGCCGAACAGCGAGAGCGCGGTGCCTCCGTCGCAAAGGCCGAAGCCGACGATCCTCTGGAGCTGCGGGCATGCCGCGCGGAAGGCGCGAACGGCGGCCGCGATGTCTGGCCCGCTTTCCCGATAGCCGGGATCCTCGCCGTCGCTGTCGCCCACGCCGCGCCGGTCGAAGCGAAAACAGGGATAACCCGCAACGACCAGGGAGGCGGCGAGCCGCTCGAACATGCGGTGCGATCCGATCCGCGTCTGGCTGCCGCCCGTCACGATCAGCAGGCCGGTGCTTCCGCCTGCCTCGTCGAGGCTGCCGCCGAGCGCGGCGGCTTCGCACGTGAAGCTCAGGAGGCGCCGCATTGATCACTCCATCGCGCTATATCGGCCGCCAGCAGTTTGGCGAGCCCCGGGGAATTTGCGGGCTCGGACCGCCGCCACAAGGCGGGGCCTTCCACTTTGAGGTCTGCCTCCGCCCGGTCGCTCGCCAGGCGCACCGTCCGAAGCCGCTCCGCCTCGACGGGTGTTGCTTCGTGCAGCGCGGCGAACAGGGTGTCCGTCAATCGGTACCCGGCAAGCTCGACCCTGGCCGACTTCAGCTCTTCCGGCTTCAGCATGCTGGCGCGCACGAGATCGCGTGCGAGGGAGCTGCCCTCGACGGGAGCGAAGCGCCAGATCGGGGCGTCGCCGGCCGTCCCGTCGAGCAGCGCGCCGCCGCGAACGCTCGCGATGATCGGCCTTTGCAGGGCTTGGTCGGCGACGAACCGGGACGCATCGGTCACGGCCTGCCGCCATTCGTGCCAACCACACCCTTCGAGCGCCCGCTCGCTCTCGCCGGTGCCGGGAAGATCAGGCAGCCAGCAGCCGAAGCCGCTCCCGGCAAGCAGGCGCATCAGGTTTGCGAGGAACGCCCGCGTCCGGTTCATCTCTTCGAGCAACGGCGGCACGATCAGGATAGGGCGAGCCTCCAGCGGGCCGATCCGCATCAGCCATTCCTGGCCTTCAGCCGTCGAATAGCGGTCGTAGAAAAGACCGCCGGCCTCGATCACCTCAGCGCCTTCGCCCGCGCGAAGGTCAGCAACGCGCCATAGGTTTCAAGCATATCGGCGTCGACGTCATCATCTTCAATCTGGATACCGAGCCGCTCTTCGAGTTCGGTGAGGAGCCCCGCCACCGCCATGGAATCGAATTCGGGAAGTGCGCCGAAGAGCGGCGTCGCCTCCGTAAAAGCCCGCACGCGCTCCGCCGACAGGCCAAGCACATCGACCAGAACGGCTCGCAAACTCAGATCCACGTCCCCCGCGTCGGTGAGCGCCACTTGTTTACCTTTCTCTGTTTCCGCGCCGCCTATCGGCTTCGAAGCTTGCGGACAAGCATTGAGACCGCCGCCCGTCCAGCCGCGGCCAGGCCCTTGACGCTGCGCATGTCATAAGCGGTGAGCGCGTAAAGCGGCTCGGCCTCGTCCATCCAGTCGGCCTTATAGGGATCGTTGCCGATCCCGAAGTCGATCACATCGACCTTGTCCTCGTCGATCGCCCGGCGGAACATTTCTACGCTCAGCACCGTGCCGGGCGAATAATGCCTGGAATCCTCCCGGTAGGCGAGCTTGTGGATGGTCGCGACCTTCTGTTCGATCGTCCAGAGTTGGGCCGCCACCGGCTCGCCGTCCCGGTAGGCGAGGCCGAGCCGCAAAGTGCCGGCTTCGCCTTCGGCCTCGGCGAGGCTCCGCATCAGCTCCGGCGAGCCCTCCGCCGGCTTCCAGCTGTTCTCGTACACGGTCTCGTAATCGGTCCAGGCCGCGGGATCGAAGCGATCGTGGACGCGAAGCTCCAGCCCGGCGGTTTTCGCGCGCCGCTTCGCCGTATTGCGCAGCTTGGACGGCCGGGCCGCCCAATATTGCTCGAAGGTCATGCCATTGACGCGGATCCGCCAGCTGACGGAAGATTCTGCCCTCCGCGTCATCCAGCCTTGCCGCTTCAGCGCGGGCCCCAGCGGGTCGTCCTTGGCGATCGGGGAGAGGGACAGCTGGGCGACGCCGCCGCGGCGCAACCCGCGCGCCAGCTCATCCACTGCCGCCGCCGAGTCCCCGCCGTCGACCACCGGCCCGAAGCGGAGACAGTACCAGTTGGAATAAGCGCGCGCCCTTCCGCGATCCACGCCAAGGAACAGCCATGCATCGGCCTTGCCGTTCCTGGCGCGCAGGGCGAGCAGCTTGCCCTTGGGCGGCGTGAAGTCATGAACCAGCCGGAACCAGTCGAGCCGGTCGAACATCCAGGGACGCCTCTCCCGCGCCAATGCACCGGCGGCGTCACGCTCGACCGCGTCCAGATCATGAAAGAGTGCCACTTGCGCGGACATGGCGTCATTCCTTTAACCGTTGTCGCGTATAGGTCCCACTTCCTGCAGCCGCGTTAACAGGAGCCAAGGTGCAAGTCCCCGATTCCACGCCCTTTCCGCTCGACCATCTGAGCCTCAGGGGAAGTCCCGACGCCACGGCTTTGATCACGCGCGAAGGTGAGCTCGATTATGCAGGGCTGGAGCGCTCCGTCGGTTCGGTGGCGGCAGCGCTGAAGGCGAGGGGGCTTGAAGCCGGAGCGCGTGTGGCGAGCTGGCTTCCCAAGACGCGGATGACGAGCATCCTGCCGCTCGCCTGCGCCCGGGCAGGCTTCGTCCATGTGCCCGTCAATCCGCTGCTGAAGCGCGCGCAGGTGGCCCATATCCTGGCCGATAGCGGAGCGCGCCTGTTCATCACCGGCCATGCCAGGCTGGCGACACTGACGCAGGGCGACCTGCCGGACGGCTGCATCCCGCTTGGTGAAGAGGATGGCGCCGCCCTCCTTGGATGGGGCGAGACGCTCCCCCCCTCATCCGCCGATCCGGACGATCTGGCCGCTCTTCTCTACACGTCCGGCTCCACCGGCCGGCCGAAGGGGGTGATGCTGAGCCACGCCAATATGTGGCTCGGCGCGGTGAGCGTGGCGCATTATCTCGGCCTCACGCCCGAGGACCGCACTCTGGCTGTTCTGCCGCTGAGCTTCGACTATGGCCAGAACCAGCTGCTCTCGAGCTGGGCCGCCGGCGCCTGCGTCATCCCGATCGAATATATCGCCGCCAAGGACGTGATCCGCGCCGTGCAGCGTCATGACGTCACCACTCTCGCGGGCGTGCCGCCGCTTTGGGTCCAGCTGATCGAGGTGCCCTGGCCGCCGGTCGCGACGCTGGCGCTCCGGCGCCTCACCAACTCGGGCGGACGGCTGCCCACCTCGGTCGTCCGCCGGATGCGCGAACTCTTTCCCGCGGCCGAGATCTTCTCGATGTACGGCCTCACCGAGGCATTCCGCTCGACCTATCTCGATCCTGCTCTGCTGGGCGAACATCCCGATTCGATCGGCACCGCCATCCCCTTCGCTGAGGTGATGGTCGCGCGGGCCGACGGCAGCCGCGCCGATCCCGGTGAAGCCGGGGAGCTGGTCCATGCGGGGCCGCTCGTGGCCAAGGGCTATTGGAACGATCCCGTTCGAACCGCCCAGCGCTTCAAGCCTGCGCCGCCGGATTCGATCTATGGCGGCACGGCCGTCTGGTCGGGCGATCAGGTTCGCGCGGACGAGCAGGGCCTTCTCTACTTCGTCGGCCGCGCCGACGCGATGATCAAGACCAGCGGCAACCGCGTCAGCCCCACCGAGGTGGAGGAGGCCGCGGTGGCAAGCGGGGTGGTGGCCGAAGCAGTGGCGCTGGGTGTTCCGGACGATCGGCTTGGGGAGGCGATCGCGCTGATCGCCCGCCCGTCGCCATCGCACGGGAGGGAATCGGAGGCCGAGCTCAGAAACCACCTGAAGCGCGAGTTGCCCAATTTCATGCAGCCGACGCATATCCTCTGGCGCAGCGAGCTTCCAAGGAGCCCCAACGGCAAGCTCGACCGCGAACGACTGAAGAGCGAGATCAGCGCGTGACCAAGCCCCTGGGAGCGATACCGGCCGGTTTCAGTGCCGGCGACGACGGCGTCCTCAGCATCGGGGGCCGGTCGGTGCACGAGTTGGTCGCCGAAGCGGGCGACACGCCGCTGTTCGTCTACGACCTCGGTCTGATTGACGAGCGGATCGCCCGCTTCCGCCGTGCCATACCAGGCGTTGAGCTACATTACGCAATCAAGGCAAACACGTACACTCCATTGCTTGCGCACGTTGCTAAGCATGTGGACGGCCTTGACGTCGCCTCCGGCGGCGAACTCGGTTCGGCTCTCGCCAGCGGAATGGCGCCCGGGCTGATCTCCTTTGCCGGCCCCGGCAAGCGGGACAAGGAACTGAGATCGGCGATCCAGGTCGGCGTGACGATCAATTGCGAGTCCGAGGGCGAGGCCGAGCGTGCGCTGTCCATCGGCGGCGCCGAAGGTGTCGCTCCGAAGCTTGCCGTTCGGGTCAATCCGGATTTCGAGATCAAGGGGTCGGGCATGCGGATGGGCGGCGGCGCCAAGCCGTTCGGCGTCGATGCCGAGCGCGTGCCGGCGTTGGTCCGCAGGATCGTCGCTGGCGGCGGTGACTGGCGCGGTTTTCACATCTTCGCCGGATCGCAGGCGCTCGACGCCGCCGCGCTGATCGAGGCGCAGCGAGCGACGCTTGAGCTTGCCGGCGCGCTCTCCGCGGAAATCGGCGCCGCTCCGCCTATGGTCAATCTCGGCGGGGGCTTCGGCATCCCCTATTTCCACGGTGAGACGCCGCTCGATATCGAAGCGGTCGGGCGGGCGCTCGCTCTTGAGCTAAGCAACCGCCACGAAAATCTTGTAAACACTGAGTTTGCGATCGAGCTCGGCCGTTGGGTCGTTGGTGAGGCCGGCGTCTACCTGACGCGTATCGTCGATCGAAAGGTGAGCCACGGCAAGACTTTCCTCGTGACGGACGGCGGCATGCACCACCAGCTCGCCGCATCCGGCAATTTCGGCCAGGTGATCCGCCGCAACTATCCGGCGGCGATCGCGAGCCGGATGGCGCAGCCCGCGACGGAAGAGGCCAGCATCGTCGGCTGTCTCTGCACGCCGCTCGATCGTTTGGCGGATGACGTCATGCTGCCACGCGCCGATGTCGGCGACATCGTCGCCGTCTTCATGGCCGGGGCGTACGGACTTTCGGCAAGTCCGCAGGCATTTCTCGGCCAGCAGGCAGCGCTCGAAATGGCGGTCGGCACAGGCATTTAGCCTCTGCCCGATCATCGTATCGTTCTGGGACGGCCTCCGAAAACCGCTTGTTCCTAACCGTAATTTTACCTCTTCAAGCCATAGCAGAAGCCAAAGCTGCGCTAGGTCCGCTCCGGATCCGTGCAGCGGCAGCGCTCTGAAGAGGATCGAACCATGCGTGTATCGCTCGAGTATAAAGCGGTTTTCAAATCGGCTCTGGCGCTTGGCGCCGCCGCCACGGCGCTTGCCGGATGCAGCACGACGTCAACCACCGGCAACTCGCTTCCCGCCGCCACCTTCGTCGGCCAGGGGCAGCAGGAGGTCAGCGAGGAATATATCATCGGCCCGCTCGACGAGCTGACCGTGTTCGTGTGGCGCAATCCGGAGCTTGGCGCCAAGGTGCAGGTCCGCCCCGACGGCCGCATCACGACGCCGCTGATCAGCGAGATGACGGCAGTCGGCAAGACGCCCGCGCAGCTCGCCGGAGACATCAAGAAGGTCCTCACCCAATATATCTCCGATCCGCTCGTGTCGGTGATGGTGGACAAGTTCCAAGGCACCTTCTCGCAGCAGATCCGCATCGTCGGCGCAACCGAGAAGCCGGCCTCGCTGCCCTACCGGGCGAACATGACGCTGCTTGACGCCATGATCGAGGTTGGCGGCCTCTCCGAATTCGCCGCCGGTGATAACGCCCGCCTCGTCCGCCACGACCGGGCGACGGGCAAGCAGCGCGAATATGACCTCAAGATCTCCCGGCTGATCAAGCGCGGCGACACCAGCGCCAACGTCCGCCTCGAGCCGGGTGACGTCATCATCATCCCGGAAAGCATGTTCTGAAGACCCGATCGGCCAGCCGCACCCTCATTCAAGGACAGCCTCGTCGATGGACGGACTTTATAACCAGCTTCGGATCGCCTTCCATCAGGTGTGGACACGCAGATGGCTGGCCCTGGGGGTTGCCTGGGGCCTTTGCCTTGCGGGCTGGCTTGCGATTGCGCTGATCCCGAACAGCTATGAGTCCAAGGCGCGGGTGTTCGCGCAGATGCAGTCGATCCTGCCCCAGCAGATGGGGATGACGCCCGCCGACCGGCAGACCGACCTCCTGCGCATCAAGCAGAGCCTGACCTCCACGGAAAATCTCCAGAAGGTGGTCCGCCGCACGGATCTCAACCTCCTCGTCGGCTCGGAAGCGGACCTTGCCGCCCAGGTCGCCAAGCTGCGCGAGAGCATCAAGATCACCGCGCAGATCGACAATCCCAACATGATCGAGATCAGCGCGACCTCGGGGATCGGAGGCTTTTCGAACGCGCAGAATGCCCGTACCGCCGCCGGGATCGTCCAGAGCCTGCTCGATTTGTTCATCGAGGAGAATCTGGCAGGCACCCGCGCGGAAACCGGCCAGTCGCTCGAATTCCTGGATCAGGAGCTGAAGCGGCGGGAGGTGCAGCTCCAGGAGGCCGAGCAGCGCCGCGTCGAATTCGAAACCAAATATCTCGGCGTGCTGCCGGGCGAAGGCTCCGTCCAGCAGCGCATGGCGGCGGCCCGCATGGAGCTTTCGAATATCGATCAGCAGCTGATGGCGGCGCAGGGCGCTCTTTCGTCAGTCCGCGCGCAACTCGGCGCGACTCCGGCAAGCATCTCCTCGCCGGGCTTTGCCGGCGGCGGCTATGCCGGCCAGCAGCTGGCGACGCTCCAGGCGACGCTCGCCCAGCAGCAGGGCAAGGGCTTTACCGACAGCCATCCCGACGTGATCGCCACCAGGAACGAGATCGCCCGTATCCGTCCGCAGGCGCAGGCGGAGCGTTCGAGCGGCTCGGGCACGATCAACACGCCCAATCCCGCCTATGGCTCGCTCCGCGCCATGGCCGCCGAGCGCGAGGCCGCGGTCGCCGCCGCGACGATGCGCAAGAACCAAATTCAGGCGGCGATGACCGAGCTCGCCTCCAAGCAGTCCTCGGAGCCCGGCGTCGTCGCCGAGCAGGCGCGGCTCAACCGCGACTATGAGGTGCTGAAGCGGCAATATGACAAGCTGCTCGAGGACCGCGAACAGGTCCGCCTCAGGAGCGACATCCAGACCAAGACCGATGCGGTGCAGATGAAGGTGATCGATCCGCCGTCCAAGCCGACGGTGCCGGTCGCGCCCAATCGGCCGCTGCTGCTGACGGCGATCCTGTTCCTGGCCGCGGCCGCCGGCATCGGCGCCGCCTTTGCCAAAGGCCAGCTTCAGCCGACCTTCCCGACCCAAGGCCGCCTCGAGCAGGTCACCGGCCTGCCGGTGCTCGGATCGATCAGCGAGGTCTTCACGCCCGAGCGGAGGGCGCATCACCGCCAGCGCGTCAAGTGGTTCATGGGCGCCGGCAGCGCTCTGGCCGCCAGTTACGCCCTCCTGATGCTCGTCGAATTCTGGCAGCGCAGCACGGTCGCCTGAGGAGCCCTTATGAACAAGCATAGCAGCCTCAGGGAAAGCGGATCGCTCATCGAGCGGGCGGCGGCGATGTACGACTTCAAGTCGCACGTCAGCAGCCCATTGCCTCCGCAGCCGCGGGAGAAGCGGGAGCCCAAAGCCGGCCTCCCGGGGGCCGATGCCGCTGAGGCACAGCCGGCAGCTCCGCAGGCGCGCAAGCAACCGATCATCCTGTCCCGGCTCGAAGTCTCTTACGAGCAGCCGTCGTACCCGGAGGAGCAGGTCGAGGCGGCGGTCGAGTCGTTCGACCCCCTCGGTTTCGATCCGCCGCCAAGCCGCGCGCCTGAACCTGCAGCGAGTGCCTCCGGCCAGCGCCGCTCCAAGGTCGACCGCGCCGGCCTTCGCGAAGGCGGCTTCATCCTCCCCGACGCGCCTGTCGGGAGCCTTGCCGAAGAGTTCCGGATCGTGAAGCGGCAGCTTCTCCAGGCGGCGAGCGGCAAGACCGGCGTTGCCGAAGACAAGCGCCAGACGATCCTCGTCTGCTCGGCCACCGCCAATGAGGGGAAGACCTTCTGCGCGGTCAATCTCGCCGTTTCCATGGCGACCGAGAAGGATCTGGAGGTCCTGCTCGTCGATGGCGATTTCTCGAAGCCCGAGATCCTCTCGGTGCTCGGGCTCGAAGGTGGGCCGGGGCTGATCGACGCGATCGCGGACGCCAACACCGACCCAAACGACTTTATTATTCAAACGGATATCGAGCGTCTTTCCGTTCTCCCCGCAGGGCGGCAGGCGAACAACGTCACCGAGCTCCTCGCGTCGCAGCGCACCCGCAAGGTGCTCGACGCCCTTACCGCCAATCACCCGAAGCGGATCGTCATCTTCGATTCTCCGCCGGCGCTGATGGCATCGCCCGCGAGCATCCTGGCCGGCAAGGTCGGCCAGATCGTGATGGTCGTCCGGGCGGACCAAACCAACGAGGCCGACCTCCGCGAAGCGATCGGCCTGCTTTCGGGCTGCGAAAATATCAGCCTGATGCTCAACGGCACGGGCTTCACCGCCTCCGGCCGACGCTTCGGCACTTATTATGGATTTGGCCAATGAAGATTGCGCTGTCCTCCTTTCACCGCGGCCTCCTGCGCGCGCTCGGCCTAGCCGGCCTTGCGGCGGGCATCTCGCTGGGTTCCGCGGCAGAGGCCGCTCCGGCCCGCACCGAAATCGTCCCCTATATCGAGGTTCAGCAGGTGCTGAACGCCGATCTCAACGATGGCGACGTCCTCACCTATACCTCGGTCTCGGCAGGCGTCGACGGCCGCGTCACCACCCGCCGGGTGCAGGCGCAGATCAGCTACCGCTACGAGCGCCGCATCGCCTGGGAGGGCGATATTGCCGACGATGACGTCCACACCGGCATCGCGCAGGTCCATGCCCAAATCGTCCCCAACATGCTGACGCTCAATGCCGGCGCGCTCGCGACCCGGGCGCGGGCCAACGGCAATGCGCCGATCTTCGGCTTCGGCACCACCGACAGCCGCAACCTCGCCGACGTTTACAGCTTCTATGCCGGGCCCGACTTCTCGACCCGGGCCGGGCCGCTCGACCTCGCGGCCAGCTATCGGCTCGGTTATGTGAAGGTCGACGATCACAGCCTCGCCGGCCTGCCGCTTCCCCCCGGAACCCCTTTGTTCGACCGTTATGACAGCTCCACCAACCACAGCGCCAATTTCAGCGTGGGTATGGGACCCGGCAGCTTGCCCGTCGGCTGGACCGTCTCGGGCGGCTATGCCCGCGAGGATGTCGGGCGGCTCGACCAGGAATATGAGGGCCGCTTCATCCGCGGCGACCTGCTCCTGCCGGTCTCGCCCACCTTTGCCGTCACCGGCGGTGTCGGCTACGAAAAGATCGAAAGCAGCCAGCAGGATATCCGTCGCGGTCCGGACGGTTTGCCGATCGTCACTCCCGGCGGCAACTTCATCGCCGATCCTTCGCGGCCGCGGCTGCTCAGCTATGACCAGAGCGGGATCATCTGGGATGCGGGCGTGATCTGGCGCCCGAGCCGCCGCACCGAGCTGCAGGCGCGGGTCGGCCGTCGCTACGGCGACACCAGCTTCACCGGCTCCTTTGAGCATAAGTTCAACTCGGCCTATGCGATCACCGGCAGCGTCTACGACACCGTCGACAGCTTTGGCCGCATCATCGTCGCCGACCTGGCGAGCACGCCGCGGAACTTCCGCGTGAACCGCAACCCGCTGAACCAGGGCGTCGGCGGGATCGGCGGTTGCGTCTTCGGTACGGAGGCCGGCCAGGGCGTCTGCTTCGACGATGCCGTGAATGCCATCACCAGCCAGACTTTCCGCCACCGGGGGGCGAACCTCCTCCTCTCCGGCGGCCGCGGACCTTGGTCGTTCGGCGTCGGGGCCGCTTACGCGCAACGCAAGTTCTCGGAACCGAGCTTCACCAACGCCTTCTCGCTCGATCGCTTCAGGGACGAAAGCCTGTCGCTCAACGCCTATCTCAGCCGCGAGCTCAGCCGCACCTCGGGCGTCAGCCTGGACGGCTACGCCAATTGGTTCGATCGTTCGGCTCCCGGCTTCGACTCGGCCTTCGGCGCAGGCGTCACCGCCAGCTATCATCGCAGCCTGTTCTACGATCGGCTGCAGGCGCAGGCGGCGATCGGCCTTTATACGACCGATTCGGGCCTTGAGGACTTCACCGGCGCCCAGGCGCTGATCGGCCTCAGATACTCATTCTAATTGCGCGACGGGCGGGGCGCCCACGGAGACCAATGATGTACACCGAATATTACGGCCTCAGCGAACGGCCCTTCCAGCTCACTCCGGATGCGCGCTTCTACTTCGAGAGCCGCACCCACAAGAAGGCGATGGCCTATCTCGGCTATGGCCTTGCCCAGGGGGAGGGCTTCATCGTCATCACCGGCGATGTCGGCGCCGGAAAGTCGACCCTGGTTGCGCATCTCATGGCGACGATCGATCGCGCGCGCCTCAACGCCATCAACATCGTCTCCACCCAGGTCGAAGGAACCGACATGCTGCGCCTTGCCGCGCAGGGCATGGGTCTCGATACCGCGCGCGCCGAAAAAGCTCAGCTTCTCGAGCGGGTTGAGAAGCATCTTGAAGAGGAAGCGAGAAACGGCAAGCGCACCCTTCTGATCGTTGACGAGGCGCAGAACCTGCCGGAATCCGCGCTCGAAGAGCTGCGCATGCTGTCCAATTACCAGATTAACGGCCGCGCGCTTCTTCAGATCTTCCTGCTCGGCCAGCCCGAGTTTCGCGAGAAGATCGCCAGCGACAGCCTGGAGCAGCTCCGCCAGCGCGTGATCGCCACCCACCACCTCGATCCGATGGGCGCCAACGAGGTCGAGCCTTATATCATGCACCGCCTCGGCCTTTCCGGCTGGCAGGGCCGTCCTTCGATCAGCCCCGAAACCTTCGCCGAAATCTACCGCCACACCGGCGGCGTCCCGCGCCGGGTGAACCAGCTTGCCGCGCGTGTCCTCCTCCACGGCGCCGTCGAGCATCTGGACGTGATCGACGCCGAAGCCGTGGAGACCGTCGCGGCCGAGATGGCCGCCGATGCCCGCAAGCAGGAGGAGCGCGTGCTTCCGCTCCGCAGCGTCTCCTCGGCCTCCGCGGCTCACGAGCCGGTTCGCGACCTTGGCCTCGAGCAGCGCATCTTCGAGCTCGAAGCCCGGGTCGAGGAGCAGGAAACGGCTCTCCGCCGCGTTTTGACCTTGCTGGTCGACTGGGTCGAAGGCGAGGCCGAGCCGGTGAGCTACCGCCACAACGCCGCTTGAGCCGAATGAGAGGGATGCGATGCTGAATGCCCTCTCGGTCGACGTTGAGGACTGGTTCCAGGTCGGCGCGTTCGAAAACGTGATCGCGCGCGACGCGTGGGACCATCTGCCCCATCGGGTCGAGCGTAACGGCGATGCCGTGCTCGACCTGTTCGACCGCGCCGGAGTCAAGGCGACCTTCTTCACCCTTGGCTGGGTCGCGCATCGCTATCCCGCGCTCATCCGCCGGATTGTCGATGCCGGGCACGAGATCGCCAGCCATGGCTGGGATCATGTCCGCGTTTTCACGATGAGCGCCGCCGTCTTCCGCGCCGATCTGGAGCGGGCTCGGATGGCGATCGAGGATGCCTGCGGCCGGTCGCCGACGGGTTACCGCGCTCCGAGCTTCTCCATCGACCAGCGCACCCCCTGGGCGCACCGCATCCTGGCGGAGGAAGGCTATGCCTATTCCTCGAGCGTCGCGCCGATCCGCCACGATCATTATGGCTGGCGGGAGGCGCCGCGCTTCGCTTTCCGCCCTGTCGAGGGTTCCGAGCTGATCGAGCTTCCCGTCACCACCGTCGAGCTTGCCGGCCGCCGCATGGCCGCAGGGGGCGGCGGCTTCTTCCGCCTCCTTCCTTATGGTTTCTCAAGCTGGGCGATCGCCCGGGTGAACCGTCGGGACGGCAGGCCGGCGGTCTTCTATTTCCACCCGTGGGAGATCGATCCGGCTCAGCCGCGGGTCGACGAGGCGCCCTTGAAGTCGCGCCTGCGCCATTACAGCAATCTCTCCGCCATGGAAGGCAAGCTGCTGAAACTCCTCGAGTCTCGGAGCTGGGGACGAACCGATGACGTGGTCGCGGCCGAGCGGGCGAGGCTGCAGTGAACGCTTTCATGCCGGTCGCCGGCCTCGCGGTTCGCGCCGCCGACTTGAACGATCCCGGCGAGCTGGTCCGGATCGAAGGCTTCATCGCCGCGGCGCCCACGGCCACCCCGTTCCACCGCCCGGAATGGAGCCGCGCGGTGGAGCAGGGCTGCGGCCAGCGCAGCCACTATCTGCTGGCAGAAGACAGAGCGGGTGAAATCGCGGGGATCCTCCCGCTCACCGAGATGCGCTCTCCGTTGTTCGGCTCCGCGCTGGTTTCCGCCGGCTTCGGCGTGGACGGCGGGATCCTTGCCACACACCCTGCGGCTGCGGAGCTCCTTGCCGAGCAGGCCTGGGCATTGGCCGAGAGGCACGGCTGCGCCTCCGTCGAGCTGCGCGGCGGAAGCGCGCCTGCAGGCTGGGAGCGGAAAACCGGCGCCCACGCCGGCTTCGTGCGCGATCTTCCCCTGACGGATGAGGCGATCCTGAAGGCGATCCCGCGCAAGCAGCGGGCCGAGGTTCGCCGCGCGCAGGGCTTCGGCCTGGACGCGAGCACCGGGGCTGGTCCCGCCGACCGGGCATCGCATTATGCGGTTTATTCGGAGAGCGTCCGCAATCTCGGCACGCCGGTTTTCCCGCGCGGCCTGTTCGCGGCGATGCTCGATAACTTTGGCGAGGATGCCGACATTCTCACGATCCGCCACGATGGCAAGCCGGTGGCCAGCGTCCTCAGCCTCTATCATCGCGGCACCGTCTATCCTTATTGGGGCGGCGGCACCGCCGAGGCGCGCGCGTTGCGGGCCAACGAGCTCATGTATTTCGAGCTGATGCGCCATGCCGCCGCTCGCGGCTGCACCCGCTTCGATTTCGGCCGCTCCAAGCTCGGCACCGGCGCATACGCCTTTAAGAAGAATTGGGGGTTCGATCCACAACCTCTTGTCTACTGGGCAAAAGGGGAGGCGAGGGAGACCAACCCGCTGAGCCCCAAATACAGGCTCCAGATCGCCATCTGGAAGAAGCTTCCGCTGCCCGTCGCCAACCTGATCGGGCCGCCGATCGCCAGGGGTCTCGGCTGATGCGCGGTCAAGGTCGCATGGGGCGGTCGATCGCTCCCCCGGAACGATCTGCATCATGCCCGGGGCATGACGCACCGGCGCGCGAGTCATCCATCCTCTTCCTCGCCCACCGCATTCCCTTTCCGCCGGATCGCGGCGACAAGATCCGGTCGTGGAACGTGCTCAAGCATCTCGGCACTCTGGGCAATGTCCATCTTGCCTGCTTTGCCGACAACGAGGCGGACGCAGGGAATCTCCCGGCGCTGAGGGAGGCGATGGGCGGCAGCCTCGGCGAGGCGCATGTGGAGGTGAGGCGCAAAAGCAAGTTCACCGCCGCCGCCGAGGCGCTGCGCACAGGCAAGCCGCTCTCGCTCACATTGTTCGACAGCCCGGCCATGCACGCTTTCGTGCGCGATATCCTCGGGCGCGGCGAAGCGGGGGCCGTCTACGCGTTTTCGGGCCAGATGGCGCAATTCGTTCCCGAGGGCACCCGGCAGCTCTTCGTCATGGACTTCGTCGACATGGATTCGGCCAAATTCGCCGACTATGCCGGCAAGGGTGCGATGCGCTGGGTCCACAAGCGGGAGGCGGAAAAACTTCTCGCCTTCGAGTGCGCTACCGCCGCCCGTGCCGATGTGAGCCTGTTCGTCAGCGAGGCCGAAAAGCGGCTCTTCGCAGGCAAGGCGTCGCTCCCGCGCGCCGACATCCGGGCGGTGTCGAACGGCATCGATCTTGAGTTCTACGATCCCAAAGCGGAATTTCCGCGGCTCAGCGGCTCCTACAGCCCGCTCGTACTCTTCACTGGCCAGATGGATTATCGGCCGAACGTCGATGCCGTCACGAGCTTCGTCGAGGACTGCCTGCCGCTGGCGCTCGAGAAGCATCCCGATCTTTGCTTTGCCATCGTCGGCCGCAATCCGGCTCCGGCCGTCGCGCGCCTCGCGGATCGGCCCGGCGTGATCGTCACGGGGGCGGTACCGGACGTCCGCACCTGGCTGGCCGCCGCCGATATCGTGGTGGCGCCGCTCCGCATCGCGCGCGGCATTCAGAACAAGGTGCTCGAAGCGATGGCGATGGGCTGCCCCGTGATCGCCACGCCCGGCGCATTCGAAGGCATCGATGCCCAGCCCGGCCGTGACCTTCTGGTGGCCGCGACGCCCGAGCAGCAGGCGGCTGCGATCCACGACCTCTTGTCCAATGCGGCCAAGGCCGATGCGATGGGCGCCGCCGCCCGCCACCGGATGGAAAGCCGGTATCGCTGGGCGGCTCGTCTCCAGCCGCTCACCGAAATCCTCTCGCAGCCACAGCGGCGGGCGGCAGCGTGAACGCCGTCCTGCCCGTCGAGAGGGCCGAGGCGGGCGAAATGGGGGCGGGGAGGGGCTGGCGCCTTCATCTCACCGCACTCGCCGTCGCCGTTTCCGCGATCCTCCTGCTCTTCCTCGCCGATGCGATCGGGATGGTCAGCATTTGGATGGAGAGCCAGACCTTCAATCATTGCGCGCTCATCCTGCCGATCATCGGCTGGCTTGTCTGGCAGCGGCTGCCGGAGCTTCGCCAGCTCGAACCTCGAGCCTGGGCGCCGGGCCTGCTGCTCGTCGCCGTCGGCGCTGCCGGCTGGCTGCTCGGCGATTCCGGCGGAGTGGCGCTTGCCCGCCATGCCGGTCTCGTCCTGATGCTGCAGGGCGCGGTGATCGCCTGCCTCGGCAGGAATGTCGCCCGTGGACTCGCCTTTCCGATTTTCTATGCCCTGTTCCTGATCCCCGCCGGCGAGGAGCTGGTTCCGCCGCTCCAGACCATCACCGCCGATATCTGCATGGCCCTGCTCGGCCTGGTCGGCATTCCGGCCCATATCGAGGGCATCTTCATCACCGTCCCGACCGGCTATTTCGAGGTGGCCGAAGCCTGTTCGGGCGTTCAGTTCCTGATCGCGATGCTGGCTTACGGGGCGCTGGTCGCGAACGTCTGCTTCCGCTCCTGGAGACGCCGCGCCCTCTTCATGCTTGCCGCCGTCGCGATCCCGATCCTCGCCAACGGGGTCCGCGCCTGGGGCACGATCTACATCGCCTCACTCACCAGCAACGACTTCGCCGCCGGCCTCGACCACGTCATCTACGGCTGGGTCTTCTTCGCCCTCGTGATCGCGTTGGTCATGGCCGCAGGCTGGCGCTTTTTCGACAGGCGCGCGAGCGATGCCTGGTTCGATCCGACGAAGCTCCAGGAACGGCGTCGAGGCGCGTCTCCGATTTGGCCGCTCGCCGCCGCCGCGCTGGGGATTGCGGCTCTTCCGCTTGCCTGGTCGGGCGCCATTGCATCGGCGGCGGAAGCACCGCCTGCTCAAATCAGCCTGCCCGAGGTGCCGGGATGGCGGCCTTTGTCCGCTACCGCCGGTCGGCTCTGGCGGCCGAGTTTCGCCGGCGCCGACCTCTTCCGCATGGCGCGTTACCGCAACGCCGCGGGCCAGGAGGTGGATCTTGCGGTCGCCGTTTTCATGCGACAGCAGGAAGGGCGCGAGCTGGTCGGCTTCGGCCAGGGCGTGGTTGTTCCGGGCGGGCCCTGGGCCTGGACGTCGGACGGTCCCGCTCCGCCTGGCGGGCGTCTCGACCGGATTGCCTCACACGGGGCTGTGCGCGAGGTCGCGACCTTCTACCGGGTCGGCTCCATCCTGACGGGGAGCGCCGCGGCCGTGAAGCTTGAGACGATGAAGACGCGCCTGCTGGGCGGCCCGCAACGCGCGGTCGCGGTGATGGTCTCGGCCGAGGCTCCCGCCGAAGGCGTTAGCCCGCGTCCGGCCATCGATGCGTTCCTGGAAGACCTCGGTTCGATCGAGGCGCTTGCCGATAGGGCTGCCGGCCTGCCACAGCGCTGAGCCATGGGCGGCATTGCTGGCATTTTTCATCCGGACGTTCCGAAGCCCGTCGGCGCCGGTCGGGTGCGCGCGATGGCGGATATGCTCGCTCATCGCGGGCCGGACGATAGCGGCGTCTGGACAGCTCCCGGCATTGGCCTCGCTCACCGCCGTCTTGCAGTGGTCGATCCCGAAGGCGGCCGACAGCCGATGCTCACGCCCGATGGGCGGGCGGCGATCAGCTTCGACGGCGCGATCTACAATTTTCGGGAGGTGCGGGCGGAACTGGAGGCGAAGGGTTTCGCCTTTCGCACCGACAGCGATTCTGAAGTCATCCTGGCGGCGTGGCGCCAGTGGGGGCCCAAATGCCTCCAGCGCTTCAACGGCAGCTTCGCTTTCGCGCTCTACGATCTCGGCTCCGACAGTCTCTTCCTCGCGCGCGACCGGCTTGGCGTGAAGCCTTTGCTCTACAGCCGGCTTGCCGACGGCGCCCTCGTCTTCGCGTCGGAATTGAAAGGCCTCCTCGCCCACCCGCTCTTCCGGGCGCAGCCCGATCCGCGCGCGCTCGAGGATTATCTCGCGTTCGGTTACGTGCCCGACGATGCCTCGATCGTCGCCGGCGTGACGAAGCTCCCGGCCGCTCATTTCCTCCACATCCGCCGCGGCCGCGCCGTTCCGCGGCCGGTGCGCTGGTGGGATGCGGACTTCACTACGCCGTCCAAGGCTTCGGCGTCGTCGCTTGGGCATGAACTGGTCGATCTCCTGCGCGCGTCGGTGCGCTCGCGGATGATCTCGGATCTGCCGCCGGGCGCTTTTCTGGCGGGCGACCTGAACAGCGCCGCGCTCGTCGCCTTCATGGCTGAGGCAAGCCGAAGCGCCGTCGAAACCTGCTCGATCGCCGATCCATCCGCCGCTGCGCAAATCGTGGCCGACCGGTTCGCCACCAGCCATCGCGCCGACCATGGGCCGTTGGACGATTTCCGAATGCTCGATGCGCTGATCGACGCTTTTGACGAGCCGTTCGGGGATCCTTCGGCCATCATCAGCTATCGCATCGCCGCGCTTGCCCGGGGAAGAGTGACGACCGCGTTCTCGGGCGAGGGTGGCGAGGAACTGTTCGCAGGCCACCGCCGCTATCGCACCTACGCGGCGAAGGTGCGGGCGAGGGGCCTGGTGCCTGCCCGCGTTCGATCCGCGGCCGCTCAGCCGCGATCACCGCAATTCGTCCAGGCGCTCGGCCGCCCCATGGAGGAAAGCTATGCCGATGCGCTGGCCGTGATGCGCGGCCCGCGTCGCGCTCGGCTCTACCGCCCGGAATTCACCGCTATGCTTCAAGGCCATCGGGCTGAGGACCGTGTCGTGCGTTCCATGCAAGAGGCTCGCTCGGCGGATCCGCTGTCCCGCGCCCAATATGCGGATCTTCGGATATTGCTTCCCGGCAGCGTCCTGGCGCGGCTCGATCGCACCGGCATGGCGCTTGGCCTCGACACGCGCGTGCCGCTGCTCGACCACCGCCTCGTCGAATTCGCCGGCCGCTTGCCTGCGAAGATGCGCGTCCGCGGCGGCACCGGCGAATGGCTGATGAGGAAGGCGCTCGAGCGGCGCCTTCCGCGCGAAACCCTGACCCGAGCCGATACCCCAGTGATGATCCCGATCGCCGCCTGGTTCCGCGGCCCCTTGGCCGAACATGCGGGGGTGGCGAGGGGCTCCGCCCTTGCCGAGCTCGGCTGGCTCGACGAAGCCGCAATCGCTCGCCTTGCCGCCGACCACCGCGCCGGGAAGGCCGATCACGGCCGCTTCCTCTGGCAGCTGCTGATGCTGGAAGGCTCGCTTCAGCGGCTGTTCGGGCTGGGAAGGTCCTCCTCATACACCGCTTCCACGAAATACAGCCCGTCCGGCGGCGCATTGAAGCCGAGCGCCGCCCGATCCCGCGCCTGAAGCGCCCGCTTCAGGTCCCGCTCAGTCCACTTGCCGCGGCCGACCAGCTCCAGGCACCCGACCATAGAGCGCACCTGATGATGGAGGAACGAGCGCGCCGCCGCCTCGATCTCGATGAGGCCGCCGAAGCGGCGCACCGTCAGCCGGTCGAGCGTCTTCACCGGGCTTTCCGCCTGACAGTGGACCGAGCGGAAGGTCGTGAAATCGTGGCGCCCGACCAGGATCTGCGCCGCGCGGTTCATGACGTCGGCATGAAGCACCACCGGCACCCGCCACGCGCGGCCGGCATCGAGCGCCAGCGGCGCCCGGCGATTCTGGATCCGGTAGACGTAGCGCCGCCCGATGCAGCTGAAGCGCGCATGCCAGTCGCCCGCCACCTCCCGCGCCTCCAGGATGGCGACGGGCAGGGGACGCAGCTTCGCGTTCAATCCGTCCGCGAGCCGGAAGGGCGTGATCGGCCGCCGGATGTCGACATGCGCCGACATGGCAAGGGCGTGGACGCCCGCATCCGTGCGGCCGGCTGCGTGAAGCGTCGCTTCCTCGCCGGTGATCGCCTTCACCGCCTCCTCGATCGCCTGCTGCACCGACGGCCCGTGCGCCTGGCGCTGCCAGCCCATGAAGGGCCGCCCGTCGAACTCGACCGTCAGGCGGAAGCGGGTCACGCCAGCCTTGTGCCCGCGGGAATGGAGAAACCTCGCAGCAGCTCCGATGGCGTCATGACGCCGCGGCCCGCCCGCTGGACGAGCGCCGGCACGATCGCGCCGGTCCCGCAGGCGATCGCCAGCCCCCGATCGAGCACCATTCCCGGCTCGCCGCTTCCATCGCCAAGCTCCGCGGCGAGCAGCTTGATCCGTTCGCCGCCATATTCGAAATATGCCCCCGGCGCCGGATTGAATGCCCGCACCTGCCGCTCCACCTGCTGCGCGGCCTGCGTGAAGTCGAGCCGCGCCTCGTGCTTCTCGATCTTGGAGGCATAGGTGACGCCGTCCTCCGGCTGCGCCACCGCCTCGACGTCGCTCAGACGTTTCAGCACCTCCACCATCAGGGCCGCGCCGATCCGGGAAAGCTCGTCCGTCAGCTCGCCCGCGGTCTTGCGGTCGACCGCCGTCTCCCGGGACACAAGCATCGGCCCCGTGTCGAGCCCGCGCTCCATGGCCATGATCGTGACGCCGGTCGCCTCGTCCCCGGCCAGGATCGCCCGCTGCACCGGCGCGGCTCCCCGCCAGCGCGGCAGGATCGATCCGTGCACGTTAAGGCAGCCGTATCGCGGCGCTTCGAGGATCGGCATCGGCAGGATGAGGCCGTAGGCGGCGACCACCGCCGCGTCGATCCCAAGTTCTGCAAAGGCTTGCTGCTCATTCTTGTCGCGCAAGGTGAGGGGAGTCCTGACCTCGATGCCGGCCTCCTCCCCCCGTTGATGCACCGGCGATGGCCTCAATCCGTTGCCTCGGCCCGCCGGCCGCGGTGGCTGCGAATAACAGGCGACCACCTCATGCCCTGCGCCGATCAGCGCATCGAGCGTCGGCACCGCAAAGTCCGGAGTTCCCATGAAGGCGAGGCGCATGGCTTCTGCTTACCCGCGCGAAGCGACTTGGCAAGCGCGGGCTCCACCCCCTACCTATCTTCCATGGCCTCCCCCGAAATCGACGCTCTCGCCCAGGCGCTCGCCCGCCTTCCCGGCCTCGGGCCGCGGTCGGCCCGCCGGGCGGTGCTCCATCTCCTCAAGAAGCGCGAAACGGCCATGACGCCGCTCCTGAGGGCGCTCGAGAAGGTCAACGAGCGCTTCTCCGTCTGCAGCGTCTGCGGAAATGTCGACACCATCGATCCCTGCACGATCTGCTCCGACACCCGCCGCGACGCCCGCCTGCTCTGCGTCGTCGAAGAAGTCTCCGACCTTTGGGCGCTCGACCGCTCCCGCCTTTTCCCCGGCAGCTTTCATGTTCTCGGCGGCCGTCTCTCCGCCTTGGAAGGTGTTCGCCCGGAGGACCTCAGCATCGACAAGCTGATCGGCCGTGTCGCAAGGGGCGGCATCGACGAGGTCGTCCTCGCCATGAACGCGACGCTCGAAGGCCAGACCACCGCCCACTATCTCGCAGAGCGCCTCGAAAGCTTCCCCGTCCGCCTTACCCAGCTTGCCCACGGGCTCCCCGTCGGCGGCGAGCTCGATTATCTTGACGAAGGCACGCTCGCGCAGGCGCTGAGGGCGCGGCGGCCGGTCGCCTGAGTCGTCCCAATCCCGGAGCCTCTCGCTCGACATATCCGCTCCAGCCCGGAGGCCGTCCAAAGCCATGTTCTTTCACCATGTGACTGCGGCGTGCAGCCGCGCTAATCGGGCGATGTGACCAAGCGTTTGAAAGCTCTTTCCCGGCTGGCGGGCGATCAGCTTCGTGCATCGAGCCCGGCGGATCACGCCGCGCTCTCCGCGTCGGCGGGGACGGGGAAGACGCATGTGCTCACGGCGCGGGTGCTGCGGCTGTTGCTGGCGGGAGTTGATCCGTCCTCGATCCTCTGCCTCACCTTCACCAAGGCGGGCGCGGCCGAGATGGCCGACCGCATCCATGCCCGCCTCGCTTATTGGGTGCGCCTCAAGGACAATGATCTGGCCGACGAGCTGCGGGCTCTCGGCGAGGATGCCGGACCGGAAATGCGGGAACGGGCGCGAACGCTCTTCGCGCGCGTGCTCGATGCGGTGGGTGGCGGGCTTCGTATCCAGACCATCCATGCCTTCGCCCAGTCGCTGCTCGCCGCCTTTCCGGCGGAGGCGGGGCTGGTGCCGGGCTTTCGGCCGCTCGAAGGCCGCGAGGAGCAGTTGCTGGCACGGCAGACTTTGGCCGACCTGCTCGTCCGCGCCGAGGGCGGAGGCGACCTTCCCTTGATCCGCGACATTCAGGCACTCAGCCACCGGCTCGGCGAGGGCGGAGCCGAGGGCTTCCTGATGAGCTGCGCGCGGGCGCCGGCCGCGATGCAGGAGCTTGGCGCCCGGGAGGGGATCGAAGCCCGCCTTCGCCGCGCGTTCGGCATTCCCGCGGGAGATGTCGAGGAAGCGATCGCCGCCGATTGCTGCGACGACATCTTCGACGTGGCAGCGCTCCGGCGGATCGGCCTCATGAACGGCCAATGGGCGACCAAGAGCGGTCTCGAGCGGGCGAGCCTCTGCGAGCAATGGACCACCGCCGCGCCGGCCGAACGGGCGCAGATGCTCGATCGGCTTCACCTGGTCTGGGCCAAGGCGGACGGCGGCATCAGAAGCTTCGGCAAGGGACAGGCGCCCCAGGATGCGGACTATCTCCGTCTCGCCACCGCCGCGTTCGAATGCTGCGCGCGTCTCGTCTCGATGCGGAAGGTTGCCAAGCTGGTGGCCCTGTTCGCCGCAGGCCTTCGCGCGGGTCAGACTTTCGCAGCCGCTTATGCCGCGGCGAAACGCGCCCACGGCGTGGTTGATTTCGACGATCTTATCCGCTGGGCGGAGGAGCTTCTGCTGACCCCAGGCATGGGCGACTGGGTCCGCTACAAGCTCGATCAGTCGACCGATCACATCCTTGTCGACGAGGCGCAGGACACGAACGATCGCCAATGGAACATCGTGCGCGCCATCGCGCTCGAATATTTCGCTGGCGAGGGCGCCTCCACTCGGCACCGCACCATCTTCACAGTCGGCGATTACAAGCAGGCGATCTTCGGCTTCCAGGGCACGGACCCCGCAAGCTTCGACGTCGCCCGCGCCTGGTTCGACCGCGAGGCCAGCGGCATCGGCCGGGATTTCCTCGACCTGTCGATGGACCGCAGCTTCCGCTCGTCGCCGCAGATCCTGGCGGCGGTCGACCGCGTCATCGCCGATCTCGGCCACGATGCATTTGGCCTGCCGCGGCAGCCAAACCTGCACGACAGCGCCCATTCGAGCCGCTCCGGCTCCGTCACCCTGTGGCAGCCTTATTCGGAGGAAGTGGCGCTCGCCGAGGATGAGGCGGGGGAGGAGGGCTGGATCAGCGACGCCACCCGCCGCTACGCGGGCAAGCTCTCGCGCGCCAGATCCGCGACTGGCTCGATCACCCCTTCCATGTCGAAAGCCGCGGCCGTCCGCTTCGGCCCGAGGACATCCTCATCCTCGTCCGCCGCCGCTCTGATCTCGCCTCCCTCATCGTCGCCCGCCTCTACGCCGAAGGCGTGCCGGTTGCCGGGGTAGACCGTCTCCTGCTCTCGGCGCCGCTGGCCGTACAAGACTTGCTCGCCGCGGCCCGTTTCGCGGTGCAGCCGCTGGACGATCTCAACCTTGCCGCCCTGCTGGTCTCACCTTTGTTCGGATGGTCGCAGGACGATCTCTTCGCCGCGGCCCACGGTCGCGACGGCGCCCTCTGGCCGCGCGTCCGCGACACCGCACCGCCCGCGACGCTGGAGAGCCTCCAGGCCATCCTCAACATGGCCGATTTCGCCACCCCGCATCTGTTCTTCGAGACGATCCTGTCCGGCCCGATCCAGGGCCGGCGCAAGCTCCTCCTTCGGCTCGGGCCCGAAGCGCGCGATCCCATCGAGGAGCTGCTCGCCAGCGCGCTGGAATTCGAGACCAGCGCCACGCCCTCGCTGCAGCTCTTCCTCGATTGGTTCGCGCGCGGCGACGTCGAGATCGTCCGCGATCCGTCGGCCCCGCTCGACGCGGTGCGGGTGATGACGGTCCACGGCTCGAAGGGCCTTCAGGCGCCGGTCGTGATCCTCGCCGACGCCTGCGTCGATCCGGCCCGCTCGCGCGGCGGCTCGGCCAAGCTCCGGCTTGGCGAGGAGGGACCGATTGTGCCGATCTTCCGTCCGCGCTCGGACGAGCTGTGCGAGCCGTTGAAATCGCAGCTGGAGGCGCAGGATCGGCTCGATCGCCAGGAACATTGGCGGCTGCTCTATGTCGGCATGACCCGGGCCGAGGAGCGCCTCTTCATCGGCGGCTCGCTGGGACCCGCGGACCGGAACGGAGCGCCTGCCACGAGCTGGTACGCCGCGGCCGAAGGCGCGCTGGACGGCCTCGGCTGCGAGTGGACCGATCATCCGATCTGGGGCCGCGCCCGCTTGTTCGGTCGCCGGGAGGTGGCGGCAAAGGCACAAGCCGCGGCCCAGACCGCGCGATCCACCGCCCTGCCCGAGTGGCTAGGCCGCCCCGCACCCGTGGAATCCCGTCCGCCGCGGCCGCTCGCGCCCTCGGCGATCGGCGAGGACGATGTCGCCAACCCACCGCCGAGCCCGGAAATGCGCGCGGCTGCCGAACGGGGCCGCCTTCTCCACCAGCTGTTCGAGCGGCTGCCGGACGTGCCGCCGGAGGAACGCTCCGATCGCGCCGACGCGTGGCTCCGGCATTCGGCCGGAGTCGAGGATGAGGATGTGCGCCAAAGCCTCATCACGGACGCATGCCGGATCATCGCCCATCGGGCTTATTCCGATATCTTCACGCCGGAAGCGCTCGCCGAAGCTCCGATTGCCGCGGTGACGGCGGACGGCTCGGTGATCACCGGCACGATCGACCGGCTCCTCGTCACCGATGGGGCGGTGCGCCTGGTCGACTTCAAGACGGGAAGGGCGGTTCCCGCCGGCCCTGCCGACATCCCGGTTTCCCACCTCCGGCAGATGGCTGCCTATCATGCCGCGCTGGAGGTGATCTTTCCGGGCCGCACGATTGAGGCCGCCTTGCTTTACACCGCCGGCCCGGTCCTGCACCCGCTGCCCCGCGAGTTGCTGCTGCCCCACATGCCGCTAGACCTTGATCGGATCAGGCTGAATCAGCCTGATCCGTGAATCGAGGTCTTAACCATATGAAGGGCCTGATTCACGCTTTCGGCGGAAGCGCGTAGCGCTTCCGCCTCAATCGATCGGGCCCTGACGGTCCTCCCCGGCGCTTGAGACGCCGCAGTGCAGCGCCTACATGAAGGATCGATTTTCAAGGAGACTCGCATTGGCCACCAAGACCGTCACCGACGATAGCTTCCAGCAGGATGTGATCAGCGCGTCGGGCCCTGTGCTCGTCGATTTCTGGGCGGAATGGTGCGGCCCCTGCCGGATGATCGCGCCGGCGCTCGAGGAGATATCGAACGAGATGGCGAGCGGGTGACCGTCGCCAAGCTCAACATCGACGATAATCCCGACGCGCCGCCAAATATGGCGTCCGCGGGATCCCGACCATGATCCTGTTCAAGGACGGCCAGCCTGCGGCGACCAAGGTCGGCGCCGCGCCCAAGGGCGCGCTCCAGAGCTGGCTCGAAGGCCAGCTCTAAGCCTTGTCATTAGCGACGGGAAGTGTAGCGACGAAGCTGCACACGCGAAGCTGCACACGCAAATGACGCGCGGGTCAGCCTTAGCCCGGCGGCTCGGTCCCTTCCAGGCCGCGCGCATGAACAGGTCGCCATGTCCCCGGACATGGCTGCGGATTGCCGGGGGCAATCGGCAGCTGCTCATGGCCTGAAGCGGTCGTGGCGCGGCAAGGTGTCGGCAGGTTCGAACCAGGCCAGCCGGCTCGCATAGAAGATATGGAAGCCTGGCGCGACCGCCTCCGGCTCGTCCAAAGTCGCGACGGTGAAATCGACCGTCTCCGGCTGGTGGTCGACCTTCATCAGGAAAAGTGTGCCGCATTCGCCGCAAAAGGTCCGATGCCCGAAGCTGCTCGACTTGAAGGTCCTGAGCTTGTCCGCACCTTTCGTGAAGACGAGATCCTCGGGGGAACGCTCGCGAACACGATCGCGGGGGCGCCCGAGCTGAGCTGGCAGGTGCGGCAATGGCACCAGCCGGCGTCATAAGGGCGGCTCCTCAGCTCGTACCGGATCGCGCCGCAGGCGCAGCCGCCTGAAATCGCATCATTCATGGGCTGTTCGGCTAGGCTCCGGCACCGCCCCCGTCAATTGACTTGACTTGGGGCCAACCCTACATCGCCTTCGACATAAGGTGCGGGGGCGCAGCCTTGGCTGCAGAGGGTCAGGCCCTCTTCTTCTAGCGACAGGAACGCTCATGATTGGCGGATTTGCCAAGTCTATTTTCGGGTCGGCCAACGATCGTTACGTGCGGTCTCTCCAGAAGATCGTCGATCGGATCAACGGCTTCGAGCCGACCATCTCGGCCATGACCGACGAGGAGCTCCGGCAGCAGACGGTGATCTTCCGGCAGCGCCTCGAGAGCGGCCAGACGCTGGACGAACTTCTCCCGGAAGCCTTTGCAACGGTGCGCGAGGCCGCCAGGCGCACGCTCGGCCAGCGCCATTACGACGTCCAGATGGTCGGCGGCATCGTCCTTCATCGCGGCTCGATCGCCGAGATGCGGACCGGCGAGGGCAAGACCCTGGTGGCGACGCTCGCCACCTACCTGAACGCGCTGGAAGGGAAGGGCGTCCACGTCGTCACTGTGAACGACTATCTCGCCCGCCGCGACGCGGACTGGATGGGCCAGGTCTATCGCTTCCTTGGCCTCACCGTGGGCGTGATCGTGCCGAACCTGACCGACCAGCAGCGCCGCGCCGCCTATGCGTCGGACATCACCTACGGCACGAACAACGAATTCGGCTTCGATTACCTTCGCGACAACATGAAATATGAGCGGCCGTCGATGACGCAGCGCCCGTTCAACTTCGCGATCGTCGATGAGGTCGACTCCATCCTCATCGACGAAGCCCGCACCCCGCTCATCATCTCCGGTCCGACCGACGACAAGTCCGAGCTCTACATGGCGGTCGACGCCATCGTGAAGCAGCTTCCCGCCGAGCTTTACGAGGTGGACGAGAAGCAGAAGTCGGTGGTGCTCACCGAAGACGGCACCGAGCATATGGAGCGCTTGCTGGAGCAGGCGGGTCTGCTCGTCGGCGCGAACCTGTACGATTATGAGAACACGCAGGTGGTCCACCACCTCAACCAGGCGCTGCGCGCGAACGTGATCTTCAAGCGCGACATCGATTACATCGTGAAGAACGACAAGGTGATCATCATCGATGAGTTCACCGGCCGCATGATGGACGGGCGCCGCTGGTCCGACGGCCTTCACCAAGCGGTGGAGGCGAAAGAAGGCGTCAATATCGAGCCGGAGAACCAGACCCTCGCCTCGATCACCTTCCAGAACTATTTCCGCCTCTATCCTAAGCTCTCGGGCATGACCGGCACCGCCGCGACCGAAGCGCCGGAATTCTTCGACATCTACAAGATGAACGTCATCACCATCCCCACCAATCTGCCGGTGCAGCGGAAGGACGACGATGATGAATTCTACAAGAACCAGGACGACAAGTTCGTGGCCATTACAAAGGCCATTCAGGAGAAGCAGGCGATCGGCCAACCGATCCTCGTCGGCACCGTTTCGATCGAAAAGTCCGAGCTGCTGTCCGAATTCCTGAAGCGCGAGGGCGTCCGCCACGAAGTGCTGAACGCACGCTATCACGAACAGGAGGCCCATATCGTCGCTCAGGCCGGGCGGCTCGGCGCGGTGACGATCGCGACCAACATGGCCGGCCGCGGCACCGACATCCAGCTCGGCGGCAACGTTGATTTTCGTGTGCAGGACGAGCTCAGCGACCTAGAGGACGGTTCCGCACGGGACGCCGCCCTGGCGAGGATCAAGGCGGAGGTCGAGGAGGAGCGCGAGCGCGTCCGGCAGGCGGGCGGCCTGTTCGTGCTCGGAACCGAGCGGCATGAAAGCCGCCGCATCGACAACCAGCTGCGCGGCCGTTCAGGCCGGCAGGGCGATCCCGGCCTCAGCCGCTTCTATCTATCGCTCGATGACGATCTGCTCCGCATCTTCGGCCCACAGACCATGTTCGCCCGCCTGATGAACAAGAATCTGGAAGACGGCGAGGCGATCATCAGCCCCTGGATCTCCAAGGCGATCGAGACCGCGCAGAAGAAGGTCGAGGCTCGCAACTACGACATCCGCAAGCAGGTCGTCGAATATGACGACGTCATGAACGATCAGCGCAAGGTGATCTACGAGCAGCGCGCCGACATCATGGACGCCGAGACGGTCGGCGACGTCGTCGAGGATATGCGCGCGGAGACGGTCAACGGCGTGGTCGGCGAGGCTTGCCCGCCCAACACCTATCCGGAACAATGGGATATCGACCTCCTCAAGTCGCGGATCCAGGACGTGTTCGGACTTCAGCCGCAGGTCGACGAATGGCTCGAGGAAGAGGCCGTCGACCCTGAGCTTCTGGTCGAGCGGTTACGCGCCGAGGCGGATGCCCAGATGGCCGCCAAGACCGCCGACCTGGCGCCCGACACTTATATCCAGATCGAGAAGAGCGTGCTGCTCCAGACGCTCGACCATCACTGGAAGGAGCATCTCGCGCTGCTCGACGCGCTCCGTCAGGTCGTCCACCTGCGCGCCTATGCGCAGAAGAAACCGATCGACGAATATAAGCATGAAGCCTTCGCGATGTTCGAGCGCATGCTCGGCCAGATCCGCGAGGACGTGACCCGGACCCTCGCATTTGCGCAATTCTCGTTTCAGCAGCCGGACTTCGCCGAGCTGCCGGAGATGCCGGACTTCATCACCCACCACATCGATCCGTTCACGGGCGATGACGATACCGCCGACATCGACGCCGCCACCGGCAACATCCTGTCCCGGCTGCCGCCGCTTCATGCCGCAGCCCGACATGCCCCAGGCCGATTTCGGGGAGATGTTGCCGTCGAGACCTGCCGCCGGTCAGCCGCAACGCGCCATGCCCCTGCGGCTCAGGCCGAAGTTCAAACACTGCCACGGCCAGCTGGGCTAGGGCTGACGCGCCAGCCCGGCTGACACTGCGGATGGGGGAGAAGCCGACTTCGCGGGACGGCGAAGGTTGATCGTCCCCTCGCCAAGCGGGGAGGGGATATCTGCTTCAGGCGAATTTGAAACCTTCCTTGTTCATCATCGCCGTGATGCGCGAATTCTGCTCTTCGGAGAGCATTTCACGGAAGCGGGGAAGACGTCATTCTCTTCCTCGCGCATATGGCCCTCGATCATCTGCCGGAAATCGCGCAGGCGGGCGAGCCATTCGGGGTTGTCCTTGGGCAGCGTCTCGAGCTCGTAGAGGTAGGTCTTCCATAGCCGTGATCTTCGGAGAGGTGATCGGCATCGCTGGTGTGATTGGCCTGCCGCAGCGCCGGATAGATGACCATCTCTTCCTGGATCGCATGCTTGCGGCATATTTGAGCTTCGCGAGCAACGCGGTGCGCTGGCCGGTCTGGCTGTCGTCGGTCGTCTCGATCTTGTCGAAGATCGCGAGCGTCATTTCATGCTCGGTCTTGAGCGCGTCGAACCAGTCGCCTGCAGCCGCGCTTGTCATCTGGACGAAAAGCTTGCGGCCCATGTTGGCGGCGAGGCCCACGGCCGCGCCGGCGACGGCCGCGCCGATCAGAACGCCGGAATTGCTGTTTCCCCAATCCCACAGCCTGTCGCTGTTCGACTGGTTGCTTTTCTTCGAACCTGTTTTCGTTTCAGTTGTGGTTGCCATTTGGGACCTCCTGATACTGCCCCTGCAAACTTCCGGGCTCGGGACAATGTTCCGGGTCCGGCTCGCCCGCGCACAACCCGGCGAGATCTTGAAAGTCTCGCCTGGACGATCCGAGACAGGCCACGGCGGAACGGCGCCCGGGCGCGGGATCGATCCGGCTCAGCCGCCGTTCCGCACGAAAGCGGAAGAGGAGCATCGAATGAATAATCGGCATGAACGCGACGCGAGGGGCGCGATCGGTGCCATCCTGGGCATCATGATGGTCGGCCTTCTCGTTGCCGCTGCTCTCGCCAAGCAACGCAGCAGGAAGGATCGAGAATCCCGGGATCACGGGAACCGAGGCGGCTTCGTCGATCGAGCGGCTCCGGCCCGAGGCGCGATGAGCGACTTCAAAATGCCCGAGGATATGCGCGCCGTCATTCCGGAGCCGCCCAGCTACGCTCCTGCCTGAGGGTCAGAGATCTAGGTCGTGAACCCATAAAAGCACGGGCTTGCGGGTGCCGTGTCGGAGTGTGATGCTTGGGCATGCTGCATGACCAAGTGGCAGAGTTTGAGGCGATTCTGATCGGGCGGAGCTGCGTGATCGGGCGGCGCGAGCACGACTGGACCTTTGACCTGTGTGAAGGCGTCGGCTTGGCGGTAAGCGCTCCCTGGCGGATCGTTTTCGACGGTCGGATAGCGTTCGCGTCCGAGGACGATGGCCAGATGTTCGGCCTCAAGTCGCCGGTGGATGGCGAAGCTGAGGCTCGCAAGCTCGTTGGAGATAAGGCCATCACAGCGGCGGCGCTGGACAAAGAGACGGCCGACCTCGTGCTCTACTTCGATGCGGCAACTCGGATTGACGTGTTCAACAACTCGATGGGCTATGAAGGCTGGCAGGCGAGCTACGGTATCCATGACAAACGCTGGTCGCTGATTGCCATGGGCGGCGGCGAAGTCGCGTTCATCGCAGAGTAGTCGGACTTTCTTTTCGCCACAGCCTCTGATTCAGCGTCGGCATAAGCCGATATGACCTGACCGACTTCGAGTGGCGCGTGATCGAGCCGCTCCTGCCCAACAAGCCTAGAGGCGTGCCGCGCGTCGATGACCGCCGCGTGCTGAACGGCATCTTCTGGGTGCTGCGATCCGGCGCACCATGGCGTGACCTGCCCGAGCGCTACGGACCCCGGACCACCTGCTACAACCGCTTCAATCGATGGCGAGAGGCAGGCGTGTGGGACCGGCTGATGGACGCTATCAGCGCCGCGCACGACGGCCAAATCCAGATGATCGATAGCACTTCCATACGGGCGCACCAGCAGGCTGCGACGGCAAAAAAGGGGGTGCAGATCATTGTCTCGGTCGATCACGAGGCGGCCTCACGACCAAGATCCACGTCGTCGTCGATGCGCAGGGGCTCCCGATCCGGCTCGGCTTGAGCGCCGGGCAAGCGCACGACGGGCAGATCGCAGACCGGCTGCTCGACCATCTCTGTCCGCGCACTATCGTGCTGGCCGACAAGGCCTACGACGCCGACCGCATCCGAGAAATGATCCAGGACCAGGGTGCCACGCCCAACATCCCGCCAAAGAGCAACCGAAAGTGGAAGCCCTGCTTCAGCACGCGGCTCTACCGCGAGTGCAATCTGATCGAGCGCTTCTTCTCCAAGCTGAAGCACTTCCGCCGCGTCGCCACCCGCTACGACAAGCTCGCAGCCAACTTCCTCGCGATGGTCCAGCTCGCCTCAATGCGACTGTGGCTCCACGCTTATGAGTCTACGGCCTAGTAGATATAACCTTCACGCTCGAGGAAGTCCCGGTCGGCGCGACGCGCGCTTTGGCGTCTCGCGGCCTTGCGATTCCGGACGTAGCGGGCGGGCTTGCTTCTGCGGATGTGGGTGGCGGACGGCATGTTGGCAGTCCGCGGGGCCTGAACGCGCAGCGGCGCCGAGGCTGCCTGAAGTGGCCGGGGCGCGGGCGGGCGAAGTCTCTCCGACGTGAGCCCTCGAAGCTGAGCCAGGCGTGCGCTTATCCAGCTTTCGTCGGAGGAAATCAGCCGCGCCGCCCATTCATGTCGGCTATTGAGCTCGTCGGGCCGAAAGCGGGGAAGCTGCGGCAGATCGTCGCCGGCTACCTTTGCGTCGTAATCGGCGGCGGCGTGGTCGAACGCCACGCAAAAATCGAATTCGATGGCGCTTTGCGAGCGGCTTTGTCCGGCGAAGCAATCCTGACTGAATGCGGAGAGCCCAAGCAGGCCGGTCCGATCCTTGATCCTCCGGAATTCACCAAGAGCGCGATCGACGTCCTTGACGCGGACGGCAGCGGGATTTCCCGTAGGCGTGGTCTGAAGCGCAAGCGAGCGTCCATTGGCGTCCAAGAAGCGCTGGCCCGCCTCCGTCTCCCGCCAGACAATGAACGCGGCTGCTGCGACGACGAGCAACAGCACGGCGGGCCAGCGGGATTTTCGGCGGCGCCTGGGCAGCGGCGGATGGTAGATGACCGGACCTGAGGCGGCTGCGGCGGCTCGCCGAAACGCATCCTGACGCGCCCGCTCGTCATTGTCGTAACGGGCCCGCCGATCGGGATCGCGAAGCACTTGAAAGGCTTCGTTGATTTCGGCGGCCCGGCGCAGATCTCCTCCCGGCGCCCCGGCCAGCATGTCCGGATGATATTTCTTGATCAGCGCCTTGTAGGCGGCCTCGATCACGGCCGGATCCGCATCCGGCGCGACATTCAGCACTGCGTACAGGGACTTGCTCATCTTCTTCCCACAGGCGATGCACCATGCCGGATGAACGAAGCAAGACCAGCGGCGATCATTTCGTGAGAATGTGGCTCCCCGGGACGGATTCGAACCATCGGCCATCCGATTAACAGTCGGATGCTCTACCGCTGAGCTACCGGGGAGCAGCCATCAGGCGAGGCGGCCTATAGCAGCATGTTTTTCCGGACTGCAAGCACTTGCGCCGCCTCAGAGCCTGTTTGGGAATGCGGGCTGGCGCCGAGCCGAGAAATGCGCTCCTGAGCGCATTTCCAAACAGGCTCTCAGACGGCGAATTGCTCCATGGTAATCCGCTCGTCGAGCGCGTGCTCGGGATCGAAAAGCAGGGTCAAGGCGAGGCTTCGATCGACACGGACCGTGACGGTCGAGACGTCGCGGACCTCGAGCTGATCGGCGACGGCCGAGACGGGGCGCTTCACTGGATCGAGCACTCGGAATTCGATCCTCAGGTCATCGGGAATGAGGGCGCCGCGCCAGCGGCGAGGGCGGAAGGGGCTGATCGGCGTCAGGGTCACCAAATTGGATCCCAGGGGAAGGATCGGACCCTGCGCCGACAGATTATAGGCGGTCGAACCCGCCGGCGTCGCCACCAGCACCCCGTCGCAGACCAGCTCGGGAAGCACGACGCGGCGGTTCACCGACACCTCGATCAATGCCGTCTGGCGCGTTTCGCGAAGCAGCGAGACTTCGTTGATGGCGGGATTGCTCACCGTCTCCCCGTTGACGCGAACCGCGTCCATCCTCAGTGGAGCGACCGAAAAGGCACGCGCCCGATTGAGGCGGTCCCTGAGCCCATCGATCCGCCACTCGTTCATCAGGAAGCCGATCGTCCCCCGATTCATGCCGAAGACAGGGCAAAGCGTCCGGCGCTTCAGCATCTCGTGCAGGGTGTGGAGCAGGAAGCCGTCACCGCCAAGGGCAACAACCTGTTCGGCCTCCTCCAGCGCCACGAAGCTGTAGCGCTCGCGGAGCATGACCTCAGCCGCCTGCGCGGCTTCGGCGGGGGAGGCCAGGAGAGCCGTCGGTCGGTCGGCATTGGCGGTCATCATGCAGTTGCTAGGGCCGATATGGTGCACCGGCAAGTGAGGCTGTTTCGGGGAGGGACAGCCGATCTAAACAGATTGTTGAGGGAAAGCGGGAAGAGTAGACCGCAGTCAACAAAGGGACTCTAGCGATCGAGAGGACAAGCAAATGACGGCGGGGGCCCTGGTGCCACTGTTCATCCTCTCGTTCCGCCATCGCGACGAGCTGACCCAGGTGGCCGAGCAGGCCGGATGGCAGCCGATCGCCGCCCGCAGGAGCGCGAATGCCGAGAGCCGCTTCGTCTCGTCCGGTGCATCGGTCGCGATCGTCGATGCACGGGGGGCCTTGTCGGAGGGGCTTCAAGGCGTGCGCCTGCTCGCGGACGCCGTCGAGGCGAATGCATCGGCGATGCTCGTTCTCGTTTCCCGCAACGACGGGTCTGCCCTCGACCAGTTCCTGAGCGACGGCGCCACTCACTTCCTGGCGAGCCCGTTTGGCGATCAGGAATTCGTCCAGGCCGTCCAATTCGCGCAGCGGCATGCCGAGCGGGTCGGGGGCCGGCGACGGTGTCGCGGCGCGCCGAGCAGATCGCGCAAATCCGGAAATCGTCCTGGCGCTGGCAGCCGGGCACCTCCACGGTCGAGCTGAGCCCGGCGCTGGCCCGAAAGGCCGGCCTTGGCGGCGATCAAGGCCAGCGCGTGAGCCTGATTGAGCTGTTCCGGAAGCTCGATGCGGAAGGGCGCCGGGCTGCTCGCGGCGCCATCGGCCGTGTGATGAGCACCGGCCAGCCGACCGCCTTTGCGCATTGCGATGCCGAAGGGGTGAGGCTCGCGCACCATCTGCGGGTGGAGGAGGAGTACGGAGAGATTGTCGGCCGCACCGAGACGATCGGCGCCGGCGACGGCGGAGCCTTTCAATCCCGCGATCCGATGACCGGGGTGCGCGACGCCCGGGCGGGCCGGCTCTGGATCCAGGAGAAGCTATCGTCGAGCGACGGCAGCGAGCCGGCAGTGGTGGCGCTGCTGCTCGACGTCAGCCGCTTCGACGCGATCAACGCCGCGTTCGGACGCTCCACGGGCGACAGCGTGCTGCAGGCGGCGGCGCGCAGAATCGAACGCCTCGTGGAAACGGACAACAAGGCGCGGTTCCTGGCGCGCATGGCCGGCGCGCAGTTCGCGGTGGCGCTGGCGGCGCCGACCAGCCTCAGCGAGGGCCGCTTCCTTGCGGGTCAGCTGGTGGAAGCGATTGGAAGGCCGTTCATGTCGGGCGACCATGTCATCACGCTCGGCAGCCGGGTGGGCGTCGCCGCTTCGGCTCCGGAAGACGATGCGGCGAGCCTGCTGCGACGCGCGAGCGCCGCGCTCGCCGATGCCAAGGCGGCCGAGGCGGCGCCGATCCGGGTGCTCGATTCGGGGGCGCGGAGCGACAGCGTCCGCGGCGATCAGCTCGAGGTCGACCTCCGCCGCGCGCTCGACCAGGACGAAATCGAGATCTGTTCCAGCCGCAGGTCTCGGTCACGACCGGCAGGATCGAGGGCGCCGAAGCCCTGGCCCGCTGGCGCCATCCAACGTTCGGCGAGCTTGGCGCGGCAACCCTCTTCAGCGTGGCCGAACGATCGGATTATATGGTCCAGCTCTCCGACCATGTGCAGCGCAAGGCCGTGATCGCGGCCGCCGAATGGCCGGATGTGCTTTCCGGCCTACGGCTGTCGGTGAACATCACGGCAGCCGACATCGTCCGGCCGGGTTTCGCCTCGCAGTTCATCGAGCTCGTCGACAGCAGCCATTTCGATCCCAGACGCCTGACCGTCGAGGTGACGGAGAGCGGCCTCATCGAGGATCTCAACGCCGCCGCCTATCTACTTGCTAATCTGAGGGAAGGGGGCCTGCGCGTCGCGATCGATGATTTCGGCACCGGCTATTCGAGCCTTGCTTATCTGAAGGCGCTGCCGCTCGATTACCTGAAGATCGACAAGCGCTTGTGCGAGGATATTACCGGCTCGACGCGAGACCGGGTCGTGGTCCGCAGCGTCATTGACATGGCCCGCTCGCTGGGGCTCGGGGTCATTGCCGAAGGCGTCGAGACGGAAGAGCAGCTTGGCCTGCTCGCGCAGGAAGGATGTAATCTCTATCAAGGCTTCCTGTGCTCGCAGCCGATCGACAGCGCCGCGCTGGCGGCATTGGTGACAGCCCGGCGAGCCTAGGGTCCAGACCCTCGCCTGATCGCCCGAAGGGCCGACACCGGACGGCTCTCGCTCCACTCGGGCGTAGAACCTTATCGCGGCCATCTTCGTTCAGCCTGAAAATTGGCGGCATGAGCCGAACGGAGGTCACGCGTGGAACTCTACGATCTTTGGGAACGCGCCTTGGGGGTTGGCCTGGAGGCGAAAGACCTCAGCGCTACGCAAATGGCCCTTCGCGCCGCGCTGATCTACGTGGTGACGCTAGTTTGCATTCGCTTGGCGAAGAAAAGGTTCCTCGCCGGAGCCAGTGCCTTCGACGTCGTGGTCGGGATCATCATCGGCTCGATCGCCAGCCGGACGATCACGGGAAACGCCCCGTTGCTTCCTTCGACGGCAGCCGCCGCCGCGATCGTCGCCATGCACTGGCTGTTCTCCGGATTGGCCGTGCGGTCGCACGGCTTCGGTAAGCTGATCAAGGGCAGCAGCCGTCTGCTGGTCCAGGACGGGCAGGTTGACGAGGAAACCCTCCGCGGCGTCCACATGTCCCAGCGAGACCTTGAAGAGGCCCTCCGGCAGCAGGGCGTCAAAGACGTTCAACGGGTGGAGGAGGCCCATCTCGAGCGCGATGGCTCGATCAGCGTCATCGAGAGATAGCAGGCTCATTCGTCCCGGCTGTACGGCCCTACGTCGCGTAGTGCCGACAATGTAGCCTTCTCGGCGCCCTCGAGGACCGAGAGGCTGCCGTCGGTTTCCAGCACGATGGCCTCGATCTTCTCTAAATCGGATATGCCCCTAGTCCGCGCGGCGAACAATATTCCGGCCTCGGTCAGGCCTTCCTTCCGGACGCTCTCCTCCAGCAATTTCCCCTTGTGCAGTAGCAGAACGGGTTCTCCCTTGAGGAGCTTGTGCAGGTGTTGCCCCCGCATTCCGAGCCACGCCACGGCGAGCTGAAGCGCTAGGAGCAGAAGGATGGCGAGCGCGCCCTCGGCCAAGCTGACGTCCTCCGTGATGAGGATGTTCGCGAGCAGCGATCCAATCGCGACCGAAATCGTGACATCGAACGCGTTCAACCGCGAAAGGGCCCGGTGTCCCGTCAGCCGCAGGCCAAGGAGCAAAATAGCATAAGCACCGGTACCCACCAGCACCATCCGGAGGAGCTGGTCCCAGCCATCAAACAGCATGTTGAACTCCATTTCAGAAGGTCAACTCGCGGCCGCCCGCCCGGTTCAGGTCGCTGTTCCTCTTTTTTCAGCGGGTTGGAAGCTGCGATGGCGCCCTGCTTTGCAGCCAGGGCAGAAGCGTGGGGGCGCCTGTATGGGTTGCCCGAGCTGTCCACAGACTGGCCGGGCTGCTATGCGCGTGCGTGCGATGAGCGGCGGCGACAATCTGAGCGGCCTGTGGATGGGAAGCTTCTCATATCCCGGCGGGTTGGGACCCACGACGCCCTTTCTCGCCTCCCTCACCGACAATGGCGGGAGCCTCAGCGGCACCATCGTCGAGCCCAACAGGATGGGCCGTTCGAGCGACCAGCTCGGGGCCGTGATTTCGGGCAGCAGGGCGGGCGCCGCGGTGGACTTCACCAAAATGTACGACGGCGAGAGCGATGCCGCGCATGCCGTCGACTATGTCGGGCGACTGTCGGCGGACGGTAATTCGATCAGCGGCGTCTGGAGCCTGCAGGATCTGGACGGCACGTTCGAGATGCACCGCGAGGCGGTCTGGGAGGAGCGAGGAGGGGCAGGAGGCGGAAGTGGGAAGCTGGGGGAATTATCTCTCCGAACGGGAGGGGCTTAGAGCCGGACCGTTTGAGGAAGCGCTTCGCGCTTGGTGAGGGTTCCCATCGAAATGACAGCGGATCCAAAGCGGCTTCCGGGGGAAGCCGCGCCGCTGTCAGTACGTCGATGGGGTCCCAATCTGGCTCTATTCAGATGGCTCTAGACCAAGATCCACGCTTCAGGTTGATTCAACCTGAAGCGACCTTGGTCTAGCAGACGGTCCGCTCTTCGGTGCAGCCCATGAGGGGTACCAGCGCAAGCAGCGTGAGGGTGGCGAGCTTTGACCGGAACGAAAAAGCCCCAGCCATCACGACTGGGGCTTTCGTGGTGATCAGCGGGGGAAGGAACTGATCTCCAGGTGGGCCGGGACAGAACGACCTCTTCTTCAATCTGTTCCAAGAAAACGAAGCGCCCCCGAGATGTCCGGGAGCGCCTCGCCGACGGTCTGCCAAACGGCGACTATCTGCCCCGGGTCGTAAACAGCAGAACCTGATCTATGTTTCCGCCGCAGAGCAGCCAAATACCACCAAAAGGAGGTATTCATCGCCTTTACAGAACGATCCGACGCTACGCCCCCGTAACGTCAGCAGCGATCGATTCCTGGCGCCGTTCGGCACTCATGGAAAAGGCTAAATACCTTGAGAGAGGAAGCAAAATGCAGCGCAGCACTGTAGCGATCGGGCTGCTGGCGCCTCGTGATCTCGACATTCTCGCAACGGGCTTAGGCAGGATCTACCCACCCGCGGATTGTGCATGCTTCGAAAATCTGCTGGCCGCGATCGATGAGGCAGATACTCGGCGGTGGATGTCCGAACCTGCAGGGCTGCTTCACTGATCTGTTGGGCTGCGGCCGCATCAATCACGCCTCCATCCTGAATGGGAACGCTGCGTGCTCTGCGCAGCTAGAGCGCCAGGGCTAACATCAGATCTACATCCCGGCTGCGGTAGCAAAGCAGTCCTTCGACTTTCGGCCTGATAACCGATGTCGGCCCCCGCTTCCCTCCGACCATCGCAAATGACGCCGAGTTAAGGAACAGCGCGCGTCAAGCTCTGTTGACGATGCATTCCTCTGCGGCGCGGAGCACGTGATGCTGCTCGGCCGCGAGGTCTTCAACCAAAAGGAGAAGGTATGTCCCAGGACACTATGTCATTGCCGCAAGCTGCAGGAGCAACAACCGGACCATCAGCTGCGGACAGGGATGTCGCCGCCTCGGACCGAACGCAAGGCCGGCCCACCGCCCTGTCGGGGAGCTCCCAAAATGCACAACCCTCATCCGGGACAGGTTCCTTTCAGCAAGACGAGCATGAGACCGGCTATCGTCCCTCGGGCCGCGCCGTCTTGGTTGCCGAGCGTCCCGCTTCGACGCCTAAGACGTCCGTCGTCATCGGCGCCGCTTTGGCGGGTGCCATAGCAGGCGGAGCTATTCCCTTCATGCTGTCGGCCCGCTCCTCGAGATCCCAAGGTCACCGTGAGACCGCCCTGGTGAAGGAGTCCGTGACCATCAACCGCCCAGCGCGGGAGTTGTATGATTTCTGGCGCGACTTCACCAACCTTCCGCAATTCATGGATAACATCAAGTCCGTTCATAAGCTGGGAGACAGGCGCTCGCACTGGGTCATCAAAGCTCCGGCTGGAACAAGCGTGGAGTTCGACAGCCGGGTTGTCGACGACGTGCCGGGCAAGTTGATCGCGTGGGAATCCGAAGAAGGCGCAAGCGTACCCAATCGCGGCCGTGTCGAATTCACCCAGACCTCGTCAGGTGCGACATTGGTTCGTGCGACAATCAGCTATGATCCTCCGGCCGGCGCCGCAGGACAGCTGATCGCAAAGATCTTCCAGCGCGAACCCGCCATACAAGCCAGGCAGGATCTCGCCCGGTTCAAGGAAATCATGGAAAGCGGCCGAACCCGGTAAAACGGCAGTCACACGCCCGGGGCAAATGGAGGCGCCGGGCGTGTTCTCCGGTCTCAGCGTTTCCGCCTGCCACGCGATCCTCGAATGCAGAACGTCAAACAGCTCGATTGGTCGGTGTGGTGGCGGGTCGGCACGCCGCGTACCTCATTGATGTGCGGCGGTGGCCGCTTCGCGCGGACGGCGCCGCCGCAGAGCGTCGGCGACTCAGCCAACGCTGCTCAACGCCTGCACCACGAACTCGCCGCCGAGCCGCAGCCCCACCGGATCAACGCTGTGACCCAAGCCTGGCGAAACATGTGCCGTCACATTCACGCCAAGTCGCTTAAGCTCGCTCTTGGCCGCGTGCAGCGCCGCCACGGGCACTATCGGATCGGCCGATCCATGGATCAGCAGGACCGGCGGCTTGCTTGCAAGATCATGAGACAGCTCGGCGGCACCAGTCAGCATGCCCGAATATCCGACAATACCGGCCACCTGCCGTGACCGCCGCAGGCCCACGTGAAGCGCCATCATCGTGCCCTGGCTGAACCCGACGATCGCCAGCTGCGCTTCCGTAAGACCGTACTCGGACAGCTTCCTGTCGATGAAGGCATTGAGCACGGGCGCTGCGCTTTCGGCGCCGGCTGCCAGCGCCTGCGGCGTGAACGCATTCAGTCCCCACCATTGGTAGCCGCCGCCCATGCCAAGGATCTGGGGCGCGTTAGGCGCAAGGAACAAAGCGTCCGGCAGGCTCTGCCTCCAATGCGGCGCGAGGGAGATAAGGTCTGCCCCGTTAGAGCCGTAGCCATGTAGGAGAAGGACGATCTGGCGGGGTGGTATGCCGGAGAGCGGTTTAAGGCTGGAGCCGTTTACAATTTTGGACACGGTCGAACTCTTTCGCTGAGGGGGGCGGCAGAATGGGCCACATGCCGCGCCGCAGGATCATCCGGCGCGTGCGTCCGCGAAGGAAACCAGCCTTCGCTTTTGCTCGTCCCAGAGCACCAGGCGCACCGCACCAAAGCTTTCCCGAAGCGTCACCCGGCTGATCCTGGCGAGGACGGGAACCTCCCGCATTACTTCCGGCAGCCGGTAGAAAGGTATCCGGCTAGCGAGATGGTGCACGTGGTGGACGCCGATATTAGCGCTGAACCAGCGAAGTATCAGTGGCAGATCGTAGTGCGAGCTGCCGTGCAGTGCCGCTGCGTGGAAGGACCAGTCCTCGCCGCGATCCCAGTGTGTCTGCTCGAATTGATGCTGCACATAGAAAAACCATACGCCCAGCGACGCTGCGATCAATGTGATCGGCAGGTGCACCAGAAGAAAGAGCTTGAATCCGATCGCCCAAATCATAACGCCTGCGACGGCGACTATGCTGGCGTTTGTTCCCAGGGCGCTGAGCCATGGCCGCCACCCTTTTCTCATCATGCCGATGGGAAGACGGTGCCGAAGCAGGAACAGATAGGCCGGTCCGAAGCCGAATAGCACGACCGGGTGACGGTAAAGCCGATAAAGGCAGCGGCGCGTGCGGCTCAGTGCTCGGAATTCCGCCACCGTCAGCGTGTCGACATCGCCTACTCCGCGCGCATCGAGATTGCCGGTGCTCGCGTGGTGGATGGCATGGGACCGGCGCCAATAATCGTAGGGCGTGAAGGTCAGGACGCCCAGGACACGACCGACCGCATCGTTGATGGCCTGGTGCCGGAAGAATGCGCCGTGTCCGCAATCGTGCTGGATCAGGAAGAGCCTGAGCAGGAAAGCGCCGGCAGGCACCGTAAGCAAGAAGCCGAGCATATGGCCTGCATCCAGCGCAGCCCAGGTCAGCAGCCACAGGAGCGCGAAGGGTGCTGCGGTGATAGCGAGTTCAAAGAGGCTTCGAGCCTGCAGCGGCTGCCGGAACGGGGCAATCTCCTTTGACAGGGCACGAGGGTCGATTCCGGATTGGCGGGCAGGGGGTACGTGCAAGGGGAGGCTTTCAAGTCGTGGTTCAGAGCCGGAGAACGTTGCAGCAGAGCAGAGGCTGCACGGAATTCGCCGTCGGAGCTGTCTGGGGCAGACAGCATGGATCTTGAACCGAAGCTTGCCGCCGCCCACCCGGCCTCGCACTCCAGACCGTCGAACCTCATCGACAAGGAGGCTCCTGTCCCCAAAATCCTCAGTGAGCTCCAGACAAAGTTCCCGCCCTGCCTAAGGTGACGGTATCCCCGCTTCTCCCGGTGAAGTCGATTTCAAACCTATCATCGAGGAGTCTGCCAACCTTGAGCGTCCGCACAGAGTGGGCCGACGTTCTGGCTGCACGCTTGGCCGCGGGCAACGGCTCCAGCAGGTTTAAATGCTCACTCGTCGACACATGATAGGTTCGGTACGCCGCGCCCCTTCTGCTGAGATGCCCCCGCGTCTAATTTAAGTTTGGATTGATGCACGCCTTTATCATCGAAGACGATTATCTCATCGCCCATGCCATCCAAGACATGCTGGGCGACCTCGGGTTCACCCGCTTCAGCTTCGCTACTTCGGAGGCAGCCGCGATCGCCGGGGCGGCTGGTGGAGAGAAGTTCGATCTGATCACCGCTGACGCTCGCCTGCTTCCAGGGAACGGCGTCAAGGCCGTAGACGTCATATGCGAACACCGGAAAATCCCTGTTGTCTTCATCACGGGCTACCCGGAGGAGCTGAAAAGGGGACCTAAAGTCCGGCTTTCAGACGCGCCGGTCGTAAGTAAGCCGATCAGGCAGCATGAACTTGTCGCGGCGGTGCGACAGATTCTCGCCAACCCGACCGCAGCCTGACACACCCTGGTGCACCTCCAACAAAAATGTTCGCGATGGGGCGCTACAGGTCGTCGAGACCAGCTTGCCCGAATGCCGCTTCAGCGCCCAGTGACCGGGACCGGTAGGTCCCAATCCGCCAGGAGCTGACAATTGCGGGTCGGCGTCGGCTACGCGCCAATCCTGCTCGTTCCCTTCCCACGCTGAGTTTCCGCAAAGCAGACAGTCTGCTCAAGCGCCTGCTGCTGTTGAGCTTGGTGGCTACTATTTTCTTCCACACCGTCCGCTGCCCACAATGCCGTTGTTCAGCCGGCCATTATGGTCGGAGGCGTCGTGGTCGCCCCTACCAGTTGGTCTACGGAGTGGTCAGCGGCGGGTCGGTTCCGGTTCACTTCGTGGAAGAAGATCAAGATCTCGACAGGGCTGTCAGCTGTATTGTATGTACCACTCACTTGGTCTTGAGGACTGAGCGGAGGAGAAGCAATGTTGCGTGCCATGGCCATAGGTCTGCTGATAGCGTCTTCCGCTTGCGGCACGGCCGCCGCGCAGACCTATCGCCGGGATTCGACCCCAGCGAGCTCAAGGGCCCGCGGGTCGGATCGCCCAACGCGGTCATGGTCCTCGGTACGCCCCATCTCTCAGGCTTGCCGCAAAGCTTCGCTCCGGCCAACCTTGAGGTGCTGCTCAAGCGGATACAAGCCTGGCAGCCCCAGGCGATTGCGATCGAGGCTCTGTCAGGACCGCAATGTGACTTCATGCGGCGCCATCCGGCCCGGTATGACAGCACATCGGTAGATCGCTATTGCTGGGATCCCGCTCCAGCGCGTGCGGCGACTGGGCTCGATGTCCCCGCGGCGGCCGCCGAGGCCGAGCGTCTGTTGGCAAGCTGGCCCGCCCAGCCGACGCCGAACCAGCGCCGGCGGCTCTCGGCTGTATTTCTAGCCGCCGGGGATCAAGCCTCTGGCCTGGTGCAGTGGTTGCGCCTGCCTTCGTCGGAGCGGCGCCCCGGCGATGGGCTCGATGAGGTCTTGGTGGCGCGGCTCGAGGCGCTTCGCGGGCGGCGCAACGAGAACATGCTCATCGCAGCGCCGTTGGCGGCACGGCTCGGGCACGATCGCGTCTATCCCATGGACGACCAGACCGCCGGTCGGCCGGTTGCCGACATAAAGGCCTACGGCGGGGCGATCACGCGTGCCTGGGATAATCCGGCGACCGCCAAGCGTAAGGCCATGGACGAGAGGCTGGCAGCTCGGCTTGGCACGGACGAGGGCGTTCTCGCTATGTATCGCGCCCATAACGCGCCCGCCTTGGGGAGGCTGGTGTTCGACAGCGATTTCGGGGCCGCACTGGAAGAGCCTTCGCCGCAAAAATTCGGGCGCGGCTATCTCGGCTATTGGGAAACCCGCAACCTGCGCATGGCGGCGAACATCCGCGACATGCTGACGGCGCGGCCTGGCATCCGCGCGCTAGTGATCGTGGGCGCGTCCCATAAGGGGTATCTGGAAGCCTATCTTGACCAGATGCACGATGTGCATCTTGTCAATACCGACGAGGTGCTGCGCTGATCAGGACCTCTACGGCCTCCCTTTCAGCCGCAAGAGCTCCCTCGCGTAATCCTACCGAAGCGGCGCCCCCTTCGCTCCCGCCGAGATCGGGCCGGTCGGGCGCATGCAGGTTTGCAGTGGGCACAGCTGCAGATAGTCTGAACCCATAAGCAGCTGATCACTGCCCGACCGTCTGCATCCTATCGTTCAACAGACTCTCCTTTACTCGCAGAAAGTGGTGGCTGGCTTTGCTGGGCGAGGCCGTAAAGCGGACGGTCCGGACACGGCCATCTCCGGCCATTGCTTGGGCTGGGGAACGTATCGCCGGGACTCCGGTTCGGATGGAGATGTTCGGTTCCTCAGACAATCGCGGATGGCCCGCTCCGGCTCGGCCGGTCGCACGGGTCAAGCTTCATTTCGGCGCGGCCACGGACGGCAAGCTCCTCAAGAATTTTTCGGCGGCGACCCGCATCGGCCGCAGCCTGTTCGTGGCGGCCGACGAGCGCGCGGCGATCGAGCGGCTGAGCGACGCCGGCGACGGCTGGTCCGATCACCGGCGGCTGCAGATCGGCGACTTCCTGGATGTGGACGACGATCAGGCCGAGGCCGACCTCGAGGGGCTTGCCGCAGGCGAGGGCTGGTTGTGGGTGCTGGGGAGCCACGCGCGCACGCGGCCCAAGCCGGAAAAGGAGGAGGGCGAGTGCATCGACCTCGACCGCCTGTGCAACCTCAAGGATACGCGCGCGCGTTGCCTCTTGGCGCGGCTTCCGCTGGTCGAGGAAGCCGGGGGCTGGCTGCCGGTGAAGGCGGACGGCAAGCGGCGGGCCGGGATGCTGCCGCAGGGCAAGAATGGCGGCGCGCTTGCCAAGGCGCTGAAGCGCGATCCGCTGATCGGCCCGTTCACGGGGATTCCCGCCAAGGAGGGGGGGCTCGACATCGAGGGGATCGCCGTTTGCGGGGATCGGGTGGCGCTCGGCCTGCGGGGCCCGGTGATCGCCACTCACGCCGTGCTGCTGGAGCTGGAAGTGGAGACTAAGAAATCGGGCAGGCTCGCGCTGCGCGGCAAGCCCGTGAAGCGGCTGATCGCGATGGAGGGGCTCGGCATCCGCGACCTCAAGCGCTGCGGCGACGATCTTCTGATTCTGGCCGGGCCGACCACGGCGCTGAGCGGCCCGTGTGCGCTCTATCGCTGGCAGGGCTGGGCCCAGGATCCGCCCCAGGACAGGAGCAAGGTGCGGCTCCACCGCACGGAACGGCTGTTCGACATTCCCTTCGGCCGCGGCTTCGACCATCCCGAGGGGCTGGCGCTGTGGGAAGAGGAGGGGAAGCGCGGCATCCTCGTCATCTACGACAGCCCGGCGAAGGACCGGCTCGACCGGGCCGGCCGGGCGATCGAGGCGGACCTGTTCGATCTGCCCTCCTGACCTTGACGCGACAAGGGCCGAGCTCTTGGCCGACAGGCGCCGGCCGTTCGAACGCCTGGAAAGCGGAAGCTCGTATGACCGTATGGGCTCGGTACTTGACGGCGGCACGCGGGGTCAGGCGAGGATCCTGGCGAGGCCTGTCGAAAGCTGAAGCGCGCCGTTGATGCGGGACTGCGGGTCCGGCCAGTTGCGGGTGATGACGAGCTTCGAATCCGGGCGCAGCCTGGCGGTTCCTTTCAGGCGCTGGACGTAGCCGATGAGCCCCTGGAGATCGGGGAAATGATCGTTCTGGAAGTGGACGAGGGCGCCCTTCGCGCCGACGTCCAGCTTGGCGATCGAGGCATTGCGGCAGTTCAACTTGGTCTCGATCACCTTGAGCAGGTTCTCGGTGGCTTCGGGAAGCTTGCCGAACCGGTCGATCATCTCGGCCGCGAAGGCTTCGATCTCGCGCTTGGAGTCGAGCTCGTTCATGCGGCGATAAAGGCCCATGCGAAGGTCGAGGTCCGGCACATATTCGTCGGAGATCATGATCGGCGCATCGACGGTGATCTGCGGCGAGAAGCCCTCGCGCGGCGCATCGAGGCTGCTGCCGCCGGCCTTGGCCGAGAGGATGGCCTCCTCCAGCATCGACTGGTAGAGCTCGAAGCCGACCTCCTTGATGTGGCCCGATTGCTCGTCGCCGAGCAGGTTGCCGGCGCCGCGTATGTCGAGATCGTGACTGGCGAGCTGGAACCCGGCCCCGAGCGATTCGAGGTTAGCGAGCACCTGCAGGCGCTTGTCCGCACCTTCGGTGATCAGCCGGGTCGCGGGCGTGGTGAAGTAGGCATAAGCGCGCGTCTTGGATCGCCCGACGCGGCCGCGGAGCTGATAGAGCTGGGCCAGGCCGAAACGGTCGGCGCGGTGGATGATGAGCGTGTTGGCCGACGGGATGTCGAGGCCGCTTTCGACGATCGTGGTCGAAAGGAGCACGTCATATTTGCGGTCGTAAAAGGCGCTCATGCGCTCCTCGACCTGGGACGCCGCCATTTGGCCGTGGGCGGTGACGAAGGTCACCTCGGGAACTTCGTTGCGAAGGAACTCCTCGATATCGGGGAGATCGGCCACGCGTGGCGCGACGAAATAGCTCTGGCCGCCACGATAATGCTCGCGGAGCAGCGCTTCCCGGACTACCACCGGATCCCAAGGCATGACGTAGGTGCGGACCGCGAGGCGATCGACCGGCGGCGTCTGGATCACGGAAAGCTCGCGAAGGCCCGACATCGCCATCTGCAGGGTGCGGGGGATCGGGGTCGCCGTGAGCGTCAGCACGTGCACGTCGGAGCGGAGCGCCTTCAGCCGTTCCTTGTGCGTCACGCCGAAGCGTTGCTCCTCATCGACGATGACGAGGCCGAGAGTCTTGAACTCGACGCCCTTGGCGAGGATCGCGTGGGTGCCGATGACAATGTCGATCTTGCCATCCTGAACGCCATCCCGCGTGGCCTTGGCCTCGGCCGCGGGGACGAGGCGGGAGAGGCGGCCGATCTCCACGGGCATGCCGCGGAAGCGCTCGACGAAATTGTTGTAATGCTGGCGGGCGAGGAGGGTGGTCGGGCAGACGAGCGCGACCTGCATGCCGGCCATCGCCGCGATGAAGGCGGCGCGGAGCGCGACCTCCGTCTTGCCGAAGCCGACGTCGCCGCAGACCAGGCGGTCCATCGGCCGCCCGGCGCCAAGGTCTCCGATCACGTCGGAAATCGCGCGGTCCTGGTCTTCGGTCTCTCATAAGGGAAGCGATCGACGAACGCGGCATAGCCGGTGTCGGGCTCGGCCACCGCGCCCGGCCGGAGCGCACGTTCGGCGGCGGTCTTGATGAGCTCGCCCGCAATTTCGCGGATGCGCTCCTTCATCCGCGCCTTGCGGCGCTGCCAGGCTTCTCCCCGAGGCGGTCCAGCGCGACGCTGTCGCTCTCGCTGCCGTAGCGCGAGAGCACGTCGATATTCTCGACCGGCACGTAGAGCTTGTCGCCGCCGGCATATTCGAGCGCGATGCAGTCGTGCGGGGATCTTCCGACCGGAATTTTGGTCAGCCCCTCGAAGCGGCCGATGCCGTGATCGGTATGGACGACGAGATCGCCGGGGCTGAGCGTCGCCAGCTCGTTGATAAAGGCGTCGGCGCCCTTCTTGCGCTTGCGGCGGCGGACGAGACGATCGCCGAGCATGTCCTGCTCGGTAAGGAGGGCGACGTCGCGGGTGGTGAAGCCGTGATCGAGCGGGAGCACCGCAAGCGCGATTCCAGCTCCTCCCCGAGACTTGCTCGGGGAGGGGACCGCCCGAAGGGCGGTGGAGGGGCGGCGGCATTCGCCGCCGTCTTCGCGGCGACCCCTCCACCATGCTTCGCATGGTCCTCCTCCCCGAGCGGAGCTCGGGGAGGATTTGAAGCGCCGAGCGCCTCCTGCCAACTCTCCGCTTCGGCGACGATCTTCAGCCCGTGATCGGCGAGCAGGCCTTTAAGCCGGTCGCGCGAGCCAGCCGAATAGCTGGCCAGAACCACCTTCTTGCCCGCGCGCCGCAGCTCGCCCACGTGAGCGACGACCGCTTCGTAGACATTGGCGTTCTGCATACGCTCGGGCGCGAAATCGCGCGCATTGCCCACCTCGAAATCGACGACGGTGGCGCTCTGGGGTTCGTGGAAGGGGGTGACCAGATGGATGGGCCGATCGGCGATCTTCCCGTCCCATTCCTCCCGGGTGAAGTAGAGCGTCGTCGGCTCCAGCGGCCGGTAACTGCCGGGGTCCGCGGACAAAGCGCGGGTGCGGTTCTGATAATAATCAGCCACCGCTTCGAAGCGGGCGTCGGCCGCGCCGGCCGTGCCGGCATCGCGAAAGACGAGATCGTCGGCGCCAAGATGATCGAAGAGTGTGGCGAGCCGCTCCTCGAACAGCGGCAGCCAATGATCGAGGCCAGAGAGCCGCCGCCCTTCGGACACGGCTTGGTAGAGCGGATCTCCGGTGGCGGTGGCGCCGAACAGCTCGCGGTAGCGCGAGCGGAAGCGCTTGACGCTGCTCTCGTCGAGCAGGGTCTCCGAGGCGGGGAGAAGCGTGAAGCCCTCGACGCTGCCGGTGGTGCGCTGCGTCGCGGGATCGAAGCGCCGGACGCTCTCGATCTCGTCGCCGAAGAAATCGAGCCGGAGCGCCTGGCCTTCGCCCGCCGGGAAGAGATCGACGAGGCCTCCGCGCACCGCATATTCGCCGGCATCGGCGACCGTGTCGGTCCGCACATAGCCATTCGCCTGGAGAAGCGCGGCGAGCCGGTCGCGATCGATCCGCTCGCCCGGAGCGAGACGCCCGACCAGCTGCCGGATGCGGAACGCCGTCAGCGTCCGCTGTGTCACGGCATTGATGGTGGTGACGAGGAGCTGCGGCTTGTCGCGCTTGCTCTGGAGCGCGTGAAGGGTCGCAAGCCGCTCGGAGGTGGAGCGGAGCGACGGCGAGCTGCGGTCGTAGGGGAGGCAATCCCAGGCAGGGAAGCTCAACGTCTCCAGCTCCGGCGCGAAGAAGCCGGCCGCGTCGGCGACATGCCGCATCGCCGCCTCGTCGGGCGCGATGTAGACGGCGCGGCCCCTGGACGCACGCGCGAGATCGGCAGCCAGCCACGGCAGGAAGCCCGTCGGTGCGCCGGCAAGGGTGATCGGCCGGTCGGCGGAAAGAATGCGCGGGAGGTCTGTCACCGAGAACCCTCTCCCTCGAGGGAGAGAGCAGGGTGAGGGTGTTCGGCCTTGGAGATTAGCTTCCGGGATCGGACGCTCGCTTGCGCTCGCTCCCCCTCACCCAACCCTCTCCCACCAGGGGAGAGGGCTTTCATGGCCGGCTGTCTCACAGTCATTCCGGATGCTTGATGTAGTTGAGGGTCTTGAGGCGGATCATCATCTCGCCCTGGTAGCGCCGGGGCACCGCCTGCGCGCCGATCGCCCAGGCCATGATGTCGACGTCCTGCTCCTCGAGCAGAGTTTCGTACCAGTCGATCTCGGCCTCGTTCCAACCGGCCGAATGCCGGTCGAAGAAGCCGCCGATCAGCAGATCGGCTTCCTTGGTCCCGCGATGCCAGGCTCGGAAGCGGAGGCGCTTCAAACGTGTGTCTCTGTCCATTGCTTCCATGCGGGATTGGCCGGCGGGCTGGCGGCACGTCGGCGAGGCGTGGCTCCATCTAGGCAATTGCCGCGCGAGTTTGAAGCGCTCTTGTCGCCGCGCGCCGGACGGCTGAAACAAAGCGGCGCCGCTTCGTTGTGCCTGTTCATGACGAACCCGCCCGCCCCGGCGCTGATGCGCAGGCGCCCACCCTGGAAGCTTGCCAGCCTATTCCTCATGGCTCTTTCCGCGCTTCTCGCCGCCTGCTCGCCGCTTCGCACCTTCAACTCGCTGGTGCTGAAGGATCGCGGCGGGCTCCTCGCGGAACGGGGCGCCGCCTATGGCGCCCATCCGCGCCAGCGGCTCGATCTCTATCGTCCCCGATCGAAGGGGGCCGAAGCCGCTCGGGCTGCGCTTCCGATCATCCTGTTCCTCTATGGCGGCTCCTGGCAATCGGGGGTGCGGGAGGGCTATGGCTTTGCCGGACGCGCGCTCGCCGCCCGAGGCTTCCTGGTTGCCGTTCCCGATTACCGGCTCGTGCCGGAGGTGCGCTTCCCCGCCTTCCTCGAAGACAATGCTCGCGCGCTCCACTGGGTGCGCGCGAACGCCGCCCGTTTTGGCGGCGATCCCGACCGAGTCGTTCTGGTCGGTCATTCGGCGGGAGCCTACAATGCCGCCATGCTCGCGCTCGATCCGCGCTGGCTGGGCGAAGATCGACGCGCCGTGCGCGGCCTCGTCGGCCTCGCCGGACCCTACGATTTCCTGCCGCTGAGCGGTCCCATAACCACTGCCGCCTTCGGCCAGGAGCGCGATCTCGCCTCCACCCAGCCCATCAATTTCGCTTCGGCCGGCGATCCGCAGGCTCTGCTCCTGCACGGGGGACGCGACACCCTTGTCCACCCCCGCGACAGCCGCCGTCTGGCCGAGCGGCTTCAGGCGGCGGGGGTCGATGCGCGGGTCAAGCTCTACCCCGGCATCGGCCATATCGGCATGGTCACCGCGCTGGCGCGGCCGTTCCGCGGCAGGGCGCCCGTCTTGGAGGACATCGCAGCCTTCGCCGGCCAAGTCACCGCCACGCGCTGAGTCCCCAATTCGCGGCCGCTCTCGTAACGCGCAGGCGCCGTCACTATAAGTCCCGCCGAGGAGGGGATCGCAGGAATCATGCGTCCGGATATTCTCAATCCGCTGTTCGCCGAGGTCGAGGTGCTGAAGGGCATCGGGCCGCAGCTTGCCAAGCCCCTGAAGCGGCTCGGGCTGGAGCGGATCGTCGACATCCTCTTCCATTTGCCGGTGAGCTGGGTCGAGCGGAAGCGGGTGGAACTGCTCGACCAGCAGGATGCCGGCCGAATCGTCAGCGTGGTGGTGACGCCCGTCGACTATCGCCAGAGCGGCGGCCGCGGGCCGTTCCGGGTGCGCGCCGCCGACAAGGCCGGCAATAGCATGACGCTCACCTATTTCCACAATCCGGGCTGGGCGAAGAAGCAGCTGCCGCTCGGGGCGCCGAAGCTCGTCTCGGGTCGGCTCGACCTTTACGGGCAGGAGCTGCAGATGGTCCATCCGGACCATGTGCTGGCGCCGGAAGAGGCCGGCGAAATCCCCGAGGTGGAGCCGGTCTATTCGCTTTCCGAGGGGCTTACCAACAACCGCATGGGGCAGCTTGCCGGACAGGCGCTGGCGCGGGTGCCGGAGCTTGCCGAGTGGATCGAGCCGAGCCTCGCCGGTCGCCGCGGCTGGCAAAGCTGGCGTGCCTCGATCCATCAGGCCCACCGCGATCGCTTCGCCGATGCCGCACGCGAGCGGCTCGCCTATGACGAGGTGTTCGCCAACCAATTGGCGCTGATGCTGGTGCGCGCCTCGTCACGGAAGCGGCGGGGCCTGCCGCTGAAGGGGGACGGGCGGCTGCGGGACGCGCTGAAGCTGCCTTATGCGCCAACTGGCGCCCAGGCCCGCGCCTCCCGGGAGATCGAGGGCGACATGCAGCAGGACGTGCCGATGCTGCGGCTGCTTCAGGGCGACGTCGGATCGGGCAAGACTTTGGTCGCCCTGATGGCGCTGCTGACGGCGGTGGAGGCGGGCGTGCAAGGAGCCCTGCTCGCGCCGACGGAGATCCTCGCCCGGCAACATTATGAGACGCTGTCGCGCCAGCTCCTTGGCTTGTCGGTGAATGTCGCAATCCTCACCGGCCGTGAGAAAGGCCGTGCCCGCGAAGCCACCCTGATGGGACTTTCCGACGGTTCGATCGACATCCTCGTCGGCACGCACGCAATCTTCCAGCAGGCGGTTGCCTATAAGCGACTGGGGCTTGCGGTGGTGGACGAGCAGCACCGTTTCGGCGTCGCCCAGCGGATGATGCTCGCGCAGAAGGCCGAGCGCCCGCCGCACCTCCTCGTCATGACGGCGACGCCGATCCCTCGCACGCTGACGCTCGCCCAATATGGCGAAATGGACGTGAGCCGGCTCGACGAGATGCCGCCGGGCCGGCAGCCGGTCGAGACGCGCGTCCTCGCCGCCGAGCGGCTGCCGGAGGTGGTGGACGCGCTCGGGCGGCATATCGGCGGCGGCGGACAGGCTTATTGGGTCTGCCCATTGGTGGAGGAAAGCGAGCTCTCCGATCAGGCCGCTGCCGAGGAGCGGGCGCAGCTTCTGCGGCTCCGCTTCGGCGACAAGGTGGGCCTCGTCCACGGCCGCATGAAGGGGCCCGAGAAGGACGAAGTGATGGCCGCCTTCCAGAGCGGTGCCCTGTCGGTGCTGGTCGCCACCACAGTGATCGAAGTCGGCGTCGACGTGCCCGAGGCGACGCTGATGATCATCGAGGGCGCCGATCGCTTCGGCCTTGCTCAACTCCACCAGCTGAGGGGCAGGGTGGGGCGAGGCGAGGGCAGGTCGGTCTGCCTGCTCCTGCGCGGCAACACGCTCAGCGAGACCGCCCGTGCGCGCCTGGCGCTGATGCGGGAGACCAATGACGGCTTCCGCATCGCCGAGGAGGATCTGCGCCTGCGCGGCGCCGGCGAGATCCTTGGCACCAGGCAATCGGGTGAGGCGCAGTTTCGCCTCGCATCGCCGGAGCAGATCTCCGAGCTGATCCAGTTCGCCACTGACGACGCCCGCCTGCTGGTCGATCGCGACGGCGGATTGGAGGGACCGCGAGGCAAGGCCGCACGCACTCTGCTCTATCTGATGGAGCGGGATGCGGCGGTCGCATTGCTCCGCAGCGGATGAGCGGCCCCGTCATTGCGACCGTAGCGAAGCAAGCCAGAATTTTTCGGGAGCTCAGCAGGTGAGGATGCCGTGCTTCTTCTTGCCGAGGCTCAGCTTCAGCGGCTTGCCCTCCTCGAGGCTGATCGCGAAGCTCGGATCGGTGATCGCGACTCCGTTGAGGCGAACCGCGCCTTCGGCGATCTTACGCCGGGCCTCGCCGTTCGACGGTGCGAACCCGAGCGCCGTCAGCGCCACGACGATGCTGATCTGGCCGTCCACCTTCAAGGTCGGGAGCGCATCGCCGGCCGAGCCTTGCTCGAAGGTCTTTCGCGCCGTTTCCGCAGCCTCGCGCGCGGCTTCCGGCCCGTGCAGCATCGCGGTGGCGGCGTCCGCGAGCACCTTCTTCGCTTCGTTGATCTCACTGCCCGGGAGGTTCTCCAGCCGCGCCACCTCATCCAAGGGGGTGTCGGTGAACAGCCGCAGGAAACGGCCGACATCGCCGTCAGCCGTGTTCCGCCAGAACTGCCAGTAATCGTAGGGGGCGAGCTGGTCGGCATTGAGCCAGACCGCGCCCTTCTCGGTCTTGCCCATCTTGCCCCCGTCCGCGGTGGTGAGGAGCGGCGTCGTAAGGCCATAGACCTGGGTCCCGTCCACCCGGCGGGCCAGTTCGATGCCGTTGACGATATTGCCCCACTGGTCCGATCCACCGAGCTGCAGCCGGCACGCGGCGCGGCGCGACAGCTCCAGGAAATCATAGCCCTGGAGGATCATGTAGTTGAATTCGAGGAAGGAGAGCGACTGCTCGCGGTCGAGGCGGATCTTCACGCTCTCGAAGCTCAGCATTCGGTTTACGGAAAAATGCTGCCCGATCTTGCGGAGGAAGGGAATATATTCGAGGCTGTCGAGCCACTCGGCATTGTCGGCCATTACGGCGTCCGTCGGGCCGGTTCCGAACGTCAGGAACCGCTCGAACACCCGCTTGATCGAGGCGATGTTGGCGTTGATCGTCTCGGGGTGAGGAGCTTGCGCGCCTCGTCCTTGAAGCTCGGATCGCCGATCTTCGAGGTGCCGCCGCCCATCAGCACGATTGGCTTGTGCCCGGCCTGCTGGAGCCGGCGGAGCATCATGATCTGGACGAGGCTGCCGACGTGCAGCGAAGGCGCGGTCGCGTCGAAGCCGACATAGCCCGGCACGATCTGGCGTAAGGCGAGCGCGTCCAGACCCTCGGCGTCGGTCAGCTGATGGATATAGCCCCGCTCATCGAGCAGGCGGAGGAGGTCGGACTTGTAAGCGTTCATGGGTGAGGGCGCTTAGCACCCCGTTTCGTCATGCTGAACTTGTTTCAGCATCCATCTTCGAGCATCGCGGAGCGGCACATCAAGGAGACAGCGTGCGCCACGTGCTTCAGCCCCATTCCGATTGCCGCGCCCCGGATATCGAGATCGGCGTCGAGCTCCGGAACGCGGGATCGTCTGCGCTCGAGCTTCGATACTTCCTCGACGGTGCGGTCGACGGCGTGCTCCTCCCTCCCGCAGGCATACCGGCACGCAGGGATCGCCTCTGGCAGCATACATGCTTCGAGATCTTCATCCGCGCGGTATCCGAGGAGCCTTATCACGAGTTCAACTTCGCTCCCTCCGGGCAGTGGGCGGCCTACCGGTTCGAGGCGCGCCGAACCGGGATGAGCAACATGGACATTGCACCACCATCGATCGAAACAAGCCTCACCGGCGAAGCGCTTGAACTGCGCGCAACGCTGGATGTGGCCGGCCTGCCCGCCGACAAGCCTTGGCTCGTCGGCCTTTCCGCCGTGATGGAGGAGAAGAACGGGCGCAAATCCTATTGGGCGCTCGCCCACCCGCCGGGCGAACCGGATTTCCATCACCCGGCTTGCTTTGCTCTCCAACTCCCGCCAGCAGCGTGAACCCATGAAAACCGGCATCGATCGACTTCTCGCAGACCCTGCTCTGCGCGCACCGCTCCAGGGAAGGCGCGTGGCCCTGCTCGCCCATCCCGCCTCGGTTACCGAGGATCTGACCCACTCGCTCGACGCGCTTTCCCGCTGCGGCGACCTTCGGGTCACGGCCGCCTTCGGCCCGCAGCACGGCCTGCGCGGGGACAAGCAGGACAATATGGTGGAGTCGGAGGACTTCACCGATCCTGTGCACGGCATTCCGGTGTTCAGCCTCTACGGCGAGGTCCGCCGCCCCACCGGCCAATCCATGGGCACGTTCGACGTCATCCTGATCGATCTCCAGGACCTTGGCTGCCGCATCTACACCTTCATCACCACCTTGCTCTACGTGCTGGAAGCGGCGGCGGCGCACGGCAAGTCCGTCTGGGTATTGGATCGTCCCAATCCGGCCGGACGTCCGATCGAGGGGATGACGCTGCGGCCGGGCTGGGAAAGCTTCGTCGGCGCCGGCCCGATCCCGATGCGCCACGGCCTCACGCTCGGTGAACTCGGCGCCTGGTTCGTCGATCATTTCAAGCTCGACGTCGATTACCGGGTGATCGAGATGGAAGGCTACGAACCCGACGCGGCGCCGGGATATGGCTGGCCGAGCGAACGGATCTGGATCAATCCAAGCCCCAACGCGGCCAACCTCTGGATGGCGCGCGCTTATGCCGGCACCGTGATGCTCGAAGGCGCGACCTTGTCGGAGGGGAGAGGCACCACCCGCCCGCTCGAACTGTTCGGCGCTCCCGACATCGACGCGAGGGCGGTGATTGCCGAGATGCGGTCCTTCGCTCCGCAGTGGCTGCACGGCTGCGCGCTGCGGGAAATCTCGTTCGAGCCGACCTTTCACAAGCATGTCGGCAAGCTCTGCCATGGCGTGCAGATCCACCCGGAGGGTGCGTTCTACGATCATCAGGCTTTCAGGCCGTGGCGGCTGCAGGCGCTCGCCTTCAAGGCGATCCGACGGCTCTACCCAGCCTATGACCTGTGGCGCGACTTTCCGTACGAATATGAGTTCGGCAAGCTCGCCATCGACGTGATCAACGGCGGGCCAGGCTTAAGGGAATGGGTCGACGATCCAGCGGCGACGCCGGAAGATCTGGATGCGCTGACGGTGCCCGATGAGCAGGCTTGGGAGGCGGAGCGGCAGGGTTGGCTACTTTACTGAGCGAAGGAGGCGTTGCCAAAATTGTCGTTGTCGTTCAAAGCCTTGAAAATCGCTTTCGGGGATTGAACAGCATGGTACGATACTTACGGCTCGGACAGCGGCTTATCGCTTGCTGCTTCTTGTTGCTTTCGCTTTCGCACGCACCTGCGGATGCAGCCGTCGAGATCAGGTTCTACTCGAAAGAGCTGGGGGCGAGCTTTCCCCACGCCTTCGTGGAGCTGGAGGGCCAGGACGACCGGACGGGGGAGAAGGTCCACGCGAATTACGGCTTCACCGCGAAGGCGATCAGCCCCGCGATCCTGCTGGGATCGGTTACGGGAGAGGTGATGGCGGTGGATGCCGGTTACGTGCGCAGCAGCGACCGTCACTTCTCCTTCGTCCTCACCGACGCCGAATATGATAAAGTGAAGGCTACGATCGAGAAGTGGCGACAGCTCAAGCAGCCGTCGTACAACCTCAACCGTCAGAACTGCGTCTTCTTCGTCGGGGACGTGGCCGCTTCGCTCGGAATGCGGGCGGATACGCCGAAGGAGCTGATGAAGAAGCCGCGCTCCTACACCGAATTCCTGGTGACCGCCAATCGAAGCTGGCTCGCCGCGCGCGGCGCTTCGCTGGACCCTCGTTATGCCGAGAACGGCAAGTGAGCCGGGGACGTCGCTTTGTCGTGGTGGCGGCCGCGCCTTCGTTGCTGCTGCTCCTAGGAGCCGCCGATGCCTCTCTCCAATCGGGCATGTGGGAGATGCGGAATAGTCCGGGCGTCGCAACGCTCGATGGGCGGGCGCTGGACGAGCTTCCGATCGGGCCGATCAAGACCCAGAGGATCTGCCTGGCGGCTCGGGAAGCTGCGAACCCGGTTCGTTTGCTGACGCGCGATCTCGGCGGGGACTGCGCCGTCGCAAGCGCAACAGTCGCTGGCGGAAAGATAAGGATCGGCGGCACCTGCCCGAATCAACTGGAGGGGCCGGATGGAACCTTCGAGCTCACCGGCAAGCTCGGCCGCGACAGCTATGAAGTCGATTTCGCTACGTCGGCGGTGGGCGACAATGGCCGCATGACCTTCAGCGGGAAGATGACCGGCCGGCGGGTGGGCGCTTGCCAGCCGGCTAAGGCAAGTCGACCGATGTAGGCGTTGACGCAACAGGAACGGTCAGCTCTTCCGGCTCAAGCTTCGCATTGCATCGTCGAGGCCGGCCAAGGTCAGGGGGTACATGCGATCCTGCATGAGCTCGCGGATAAGCTGCGTGGAGTGGCTGTATCCCCAATATTGCTCCGGCGTCGGGTTGAGCCAGACCGCGGAAGGATAGGTGTTCGCCATCCGCCGCAGCCAGACCGCGCCCGCTTCCTCGTTATAATGCTCCACCGACCCGCCGGGATGGGTGATTTCGTAGGGGCTCATCGATGCGTCGCCAACGAAGACCAGCTTGTAGTCGTGCCCATATTTGTGGAGCACGTCCCAGGTCGGCGTCCGCTCGGCGAAGCGGCGGCGATTGTCCTTCCACAGGCCCTCGTAGACGCAATTGTGGAAGTAGAAGAATTCGAGGTTCTTGAACTCGGCGGTGGCGGCCGAGAACAGCTCCTCGCAGACCTTGACGTGCGGGTCCATCGATCCGCCCACGTCGAGGAAAAGGAGCAGCTTCACCGCATTGTGCCGCTCCGGCCGCATGCGGATATCGAGCCAGCCCTTGCGGGCGGTGCCGTCGATCGTCCCGTCGATGTCGAGCTCGTCGGCCGCGCCTTCGCGCGCGAAGCGCCTGAGGCGGCGAAGCGCGACCTTGATATTGCGGGTGCCGAGCTCCTTTGAACTGTCGAGGTTCCTGAACTCGCGCTTGTCCCACACCTTGATCGCGCGGCCATGCTTGCCCTCTCCGCCGATCCGGACACCTTCGGGATTGTAGCCGCCATGGCCGAAGGGCGAGGTGCCGCCGGTGCCGATCCACTTGCTCCCGCCCTGGTGCCGGCCTTGCTGCTCCTCGAGCCTTTTCTTCAGCGTCTCCATGATCTCTTGCCACGAGCCGAGCGACTTCACTTCCTCCATCTGTTCGGGCGTGAGGTAGAGCTCCGCGACCTTGCGCAGCCAATCCTCGGGGATCGGCACCGCGCCGGTGCCGTAATCGGTCTCGATCCCCTTGAAGACCTTTCCGAACACCTGATCGAACCGGTCGAGCAGGCTCTCGTCCTTCACGAAGGTGGCGCGCGCAAGATAGTAGAATTCCTCCGGCCGCGCCTCGATCACGGCGGCGTCGAGCGCTTCGAGCAACGTCAGATGCTCCTTGAGCGATGCCTGGATGCCGGCCGCGCGCAGCTCGTCGATGAAGGAGAAGAACATGGCCGTCTCTACCGCAAGCCCGCAGCACAAGCCAATGCCGCTGGTTAACGGGCTTTCAACATATGGCCTTTAAACCATCCTCTCAAATGCATTGATGGGGATGGGTGTGGCAAGTTCAGCAACCGAGCAGCCGGACGGGAACGCGATCAACATCGTGGCTCGAAACTGCGGCTCGCTGGCGATCGAATGCAGCGACGTGTCGGGCTATGTCGCCGGCGTTTCGGACCGGATCTCGTCCAACCTCAAGACGCTCGACACGCTCGAGGACATCACCACCCGGCTCCTCCAGGACCAGGCCCGCGTCGCCGATTCCACCGACGAGGCGCGGATGCTCGCCGAGCAGGCGCGCGAGAAGCTCGGCGCCGGGCGCGCGGCCATCGAGGACACGATCAAGGTTTTCAGCGGCCTCACCGAGCTGGTCGTCCAGCTGGGCGAGCGGATGAGCGGCTTCGCCGACGCGATGAGCCAGGTCCAGAAGGTCTCATCGAGCATCGAGAGCATCGCCAGCAAGACCAACATGCTCGCGCTCAATGCCACCATCGAAGCCGCGCGGGCAGGGGAGGCGGGGCGCTCCTTTGCGGTGGTTGCCGCCGAAGTGAAGAAGCTTGCCCACGAGACTCGCACCGCCACCAGCGAGATCGCCTCAACGGTGGCATCGCTCACCCGGGAAGCCGAGCTCGTCACCTCGGAAATCAAGACCGGCGTCGGCCGCAGCCGCGTCGCTCAATCGAGCTTCACCACCATCAACAACACCGTCCGCGACGTCGCCGACCTCGTCGCAATGGTCGATCATCAGACCGACGGCATCGCGCAATCGACCGCCGTCATCCAGCAGAGCGTCGATAGCGTAAAGGGTGCGCTGAGCTCCTTTGCCTCCGACGCACGCGCCAATGGCGGCCAGCTCCACCAGGCGCAGGAGCGCCTGTCGCAGCTCGAGCGCCTCTCGGGCGACATGCTCGATCGGCTTGCCAGCTGCGGCGTCAGGATCGACGACACCGATTTCATCGAACGCACCCAGTCCACCTGCCGGGAGCTCGAGCGGATGATCGAACGTGCGATCGGCCGCGGCGAGATCAGCGAGGAGGCCGTGTTCGACACCGATTATGTGGCGATGCCGGGCACGGATCCGATCCAATGGCAAACCCGCTTCTGCGAATTCGCGGACGCCCATGTCCGCCCGGTGCTGGACAGCCTCATGGCGTCGGACCCCCGCCACATCGGCGCGGTGATGAGCGACATCAACGGCTATCTTCCGACCCACATCAGCGCGCGTTCGCAGCCGCAGGGGCCGGATCCCAAGTGGAACGCAGCCAATTGCCGCAATCGCCGCAACTTCCTCGACGACGCCACCCGCCGCGCGATCCAGAGCGAAAGCGAGGCGATGCTGGTCACCTATCGGATGAATCTCGGCGGGGGCACTTATCTCCCCGTCAAGAACGTATTCGTGCCGATGCGCATTCACGGCCGACGCTGGGGCAATTTGGAGCTCGCCTACCGCGACGAGGCGATGCGCTGATTGCTCCCTCTCCCCTCTGAGGAGAGGGCCTTCAGCCTCCTCGCCGCGCCATGAAGGCGAGGCGTTCGAACAGCATCACGTCCTGCTCGTTCTTGAGCAAGGCGCCGTGCAGCGGCGGGATCGCCTTGTGCGGATCGCGGGATTGCAGCACCTCCAGCGGCATGCTTTCGTGGAGGAGGAGCTTCAGCCAATCGATCAGCTCGCTCGTCGACGGCTTCTTCTTGAGCCCCGGCACCTCGCGCACCTCGTAGAAGATGTCCATCGCCCTGCTGACCAGCATCTTCTGGATGCCGGGGAAGTGCACGTCGACGATCGCCTGCATCGTGTCGCGGTCGGGGAATTTGATATAGTGGAAGAAGCAGCGGCGCAGGAACGCGTCCGGCAGCTCTTTCTCGTTATTGGACGTGATGACGACGATCGGCCGCTCCTTGGCCTTCACCGTCTCGCGCGTCTCGTAGACGTGGAACTCCATCCGATCGAGCTCCTGAAGGAGGTCGTTCGGAAACTCGATATCGGCCTTGTCGATCTCGTCGATGAGGAGGACGGGAAGCTCCGGGGAAGTGAACGCCTCCCATAGCTTGCCGCGCCGGATATAGTTCGCGATGTCGTGCACCCGCGGATCGCCGAGCTGCCCGTCGCGCAGCCGCGCCACCGCATCATATTCGTAGAGGCCCTGATGGGCTTTTGTGGTGGACTTGACGTGCCATTCGATCAGCGGGGCGCCGACGGCCGCGGCGATCTCGTGCGCGAGGACGGTCTTGCCGGTGCCGGGCTCGCCCTTGACCAGCAGCGGGCGCCGGAGCGTCACTGCGGCGTTCACCGCGACCTTGAGGTCCTCGGTCGCGACATAGTTGCGGGTGCCTTCGAAATGCATCGCCGCCGCATAGGCGATCGAATGCGAGCGGCACAAGCGTCAGCTGTCGCCGCGCGCCTGCTGCCGGGCCTCCAGCAGGTCCCAGAGCCCATGATGCTGGAGCACGATCTGATCGGCCCCGAACAGAAACGCGCGTTCGAGCGAGGGCGTGGTGATGCTGGCTCCTGCCAAGGCTCCAACCTCGGCCGCGGTGCAAAGCCCGGAGACGGGCGCGTCGAGCCCGAAGCGTCGTGCCGCGGCATCGAGCACCACCCGGATCGTGCCCCAATCGACCACGACGGCGACCGCCGCCCCCAAGGCGCAGCCCCTGCGCTCCGATTGCGCCAGCATTTCAATCGCATGGCGCTGGCCGAGCACGGTGGATTCCGTGTCGCAGGCGCCGGGCGTGCTCGGGATCGGCCCGACCGCAAAGGAGAGCCGCGCCAGGAAGGAACGCTCCTCGGCGAAGGCCGCAATCGTATCGTTGAACCAGGCGCGGGTCTCGGGCTCGAGGCAGCGATTGGCGGCATGATCGACCACGCCGGGATGGCGCCCGTGGAGCATGCAGAGAAAATGGACGGCATCGGACAGGTTGCGCGAAGCGTGCGGCCCGCGCAGCAGCGCTTGGCTGCTAGGATAAGGATGCGCCGCGCTGCCATGCTCGGCGACGCAGGCGAGCAGCCGGTCGCCGATCGCGGCGCTGCCTGCCTTGCCAACCGAAGCTGAACTCATCTGCGCCCTCCCAAGCTCCGCCACCTGGGAAGCTCTAAGCCGCCTTACCTATATCAATGGCGTAAAAACGGGGTGAACGGGCCGTTAGGGCGGCGGTGACGATGATTACCGCCGTAACGCCGGGCGCTGCTTATCTGAGTTCGATCGGAAGTCTTCAATCGCGGAGGCGCGCAGTGCGGCAGCCGGCGTGGGCGAGCGACGCGGCTTGACGGGGCGGCGGGCGGCGGGACATGACCGGCTCATGGCCACCACTCCCGTCTCTCCCGCCGCCGGAGCCCAGGGCCCCTCGGGCCTCATGATCCTCACCGTCCTGGGCTTGGGCATCGGATCGGCCGGCTTGCTGCTCTGGGCGGTCGGCAACCCGCTGTTCGCCGCCGCTTTCCTGGCGGGGTTGATCGGGCTTGGCGGCATCCTCATTTTGGCCGGGAAGCTGATGTCGCGTCCGGTGGCGGCGGAGGCGCCGCTCCGCACCGACGTCGCGCTGCTTCGCGCCGCGGTGGACAGCGCGGCGGCCGCCGTCGCGATCACCGGCGCGGACGGCAGGATGGTCTGCGCCAATGGCTGCTATTCCGAATGGTTCGGCGGCGCGCCCGCTCCCGCGGAAATCGAAGGGGAGGGGGAGATGCTCCGCGCGGCGGCAGCCGATGCGCGCCGCGACGGCCGCGCCTCCGCCAGGATCCGGGTCAACGGCCTCAGCCTCTCCGCCACGGTCGAGCGCGCCGGCTTCGCCGAGGACCATCTGCTCTGGAAATTCGCGCGGTCCGACGATGTCGATCTTCTCCGAGAGGCGCAGCGATTGGTCGGCGGCCAGCCGGGCGAGCGGCTCGGCGAGGCCGGCATCATGGTCGCGCTCGCCGATGCCGAGGGAAATGTGCTGGGGGCTAATCACGCCTTCGCGCTCCGGGCCACGGGCCAAGGCTCTTCGCCAGTCGCTGGAACCCCGCTCGTCGAGCTGATCGCCATCACCGAGGACGGGCAGTTCCACTTCGTCAGCGAGCCGAGGGGCGCGGCGCCGCTCCGCATCCTCCAGGTGCCGGTGGTGGACGCGCCGGATGCGCTCACCCTGTTCCTTCTGCTCGACGATCCGTCCGGCGGCCGCGGCCGGCTGGGCCGGGAGGAGAGCGCCAATCTGGACGCGCTCCTCGACTTCATCCCGCTCGGCCTCGCGCTCGCCAATGTCGACGGACGCTTCGTCTATTTGAACAAAGCGTTCCGGAAATCCACCGGCATCGGCAACGGGCCGCTTCCCATCTATCCGGGCGATCTGGTCGTGGACGAGGACAAGGCGGCGGTCTCCGATGCGGTGCGCCGTTTCGCGCGGGGCCCGTCCACCTCGTCCGACATGCCGGTCCGGCTCAAGCATGACCCGGACGAGCCGGTCGCGCTCGGCATCGCCGGCGCGCGCGGCCTCGGCGAGGCGGCCGTCATTCTTTCATTGAAGGACAATAGCGAAGCCGACCGGTTGAAGCGCCAGGTCGCGCAGGCCACCAAGATGCAGGCGGTGGGTCAGCTTGCCGGCGGGGTCGCCCATGATTTCAACAACATCCTCACGGCGATCCTCGGCTATTGCGACCTCATGCTGATGCGCCACACGCCGGGCGACAGCGACTATGACGACATCCAGCAGATCCGCTCCAACTCGAACCGTGCCGCCGGGCTCACCCGCCAGCTCCTCGCATTCTCGCGCCAGCAGACGCTCCGGCCGCGCGTGCTCCAGCTGCCCGACGTCATCGCGGAGGTGTCGAACCTGTTGAAGCGCCTGATCGGCGAAACGGTGACGCTGCAGGTGAAGCACGGCCGCAACCTCGGCGCCGTGCGGGCCGATCCAGGCCAGCTCGAGCAGGTGATCGTCAACCTCGCCGTCAACGGCCGCGATGCCATGCTGGCCAAAGACCCGACGGGTGCCGGAACGCTCACGCTCCAGACCTATTCGGTTTCGCCTGACGACGTGCGCAAGATGGGCACCGACATCCTGCCGATGGGCGAATATACGGCATTGCGCATCACCGACACCGGCACCGGCATTCCGCCCGCCATCCTCGGCAAGATCTTCGAGCCCTTCTTCACCACCAAGGAGGTGGGCAAGGGCACCGGCCTCGGCCTTTCCACGGTCTACGGCATCGTCAAGCAATCGGGCGGCTTCATCTTCGCGGATTCGGAGGAAGGCAGGGGGACGAGCTTCACTATCTACCTGCCCGTCCACCGTTCCGAGGCCGCGCCGCGCCCCGAGAAGAGCAAGGCCAAGGAAGGCGTCGGCGAGCTTTGGGGCAGCGGCACCATCCTGCTGGTGGAGGACGAGGCGATGGTGAGGGCGGTCGCCGAGCGGGCGCTTACCCGCCACGGCTACACCGTGCTCACCGCGGAAAACGGCGAGGTCGCGCTGGAAATCCTGGCACGCCACGAGAAGGTCGATTTGATGATCTCCGATGTCGTCATGCCGACGATGGACGGGCCCACGACGGTCCGCGAAGCACGCAAGACCCGGCCCGATTTGCCGATCCTGTTCATCTCGGGCTATGCCGAGGAACAGCTCCGCAAATCGATCGATCTCGAGCGGGTCGCCTTTCTCGCCAAGCCTTTTTCGGTGCAGAAACTGGCGGAAGCCGCCCGCGACGCGCTGCACCCGAAATAATTCTTTTGATTTGGCGCAATTAGCCTTTATCGCGCGCCTGTGGCCGAAAAACGCACTGTTCTGATCGTCGAGGACGAGCCTCTGATCGCGATGATGCTAGAGGATTTCCTCGATTCCCTGGGGCACGGCATCGCCGGCACCTGCGAAAGCGTCCAGGATGCGATGGCAAAGGTCGAAGAGGGCGGCTTCGACGTCGCGATCATCGACGTGCATCTGAAGGGCGAGCATGTCTGGCCGGTCGCCGACCGGCTGACCGAAAAGGGCATTCCCTTCATCGTCGCCACGGGCGGCCATATCGCGCCGCCGCCGCGCGCGCATGAGAACGCGCCGGTGCTGAGCAAGCCTTATACGATCGATTCCATCGAGCCGGCCCTCGACGCCGCCTGCGCGGCAAAGGCCTGAGAGTCTGTTTGGAAATGCGCTCAGGAGCGCATTTCGAGCTCGGCGCCAGCCCGCTCCCCCACCCAGCCTCCCGACGGCAGTATGATTGCATCGGAAGGCGGGGTGGGGGAGCGCGCCGGAACCGCATTCCTAAACAGGCTCTGAGCCGCGGCCCATGTGGGTCCTGAAGCTCCTCCTCGTCCCGATCCTCATCTATGCGGCGATCGTCGCCGCAATCTATCTGGCGCAGACTTCGATCATCTTCCCGGCCAAGGCGGTGGAAGGCGCAGGGCCTTTGCCGCCGGGTGCCGTCAGGCTCGAGCTTGCCACTCGTGACGCGCACCGCCTCCACGGGGTTCACATCGCCCCGCGTTCACCGCGTGCGCGACCGGTGATCCTCGGCTTTTCGGGCAATGCCTGGAATGCGGAGGATGCGGCCCTGTTCCTGTCCGATCTCTACCCAGACGCCGACGTGGTCGCCTTCCATTATCGCGGCTATCGCCCCAGTACGGGAGTTCCGAGCGCGGCCGCGCTGCTCGGCGATGCGCTCCTCATCCACGATTTCGTGAGCCGCAGGTTCGCCGGGCGGCCGATCGTCGCAATCGGCTTCAGCATCGGCAGCGGCGTCGCCGCCCACCTTGCGGGCCGCCGCCCGCTGGCGGGATCGATCCTGGTCACGCCCTTCGATTCCCTCGCTGCGGTCGGCGCGCGGTCATTATCCGTGGCTGCCTGTCGGTCCGCTCCTCCGCCACAGGATGAATCCGGCCGAGGACATGCAGAGCTCGCGCGTGCCCACGGCCATTATCGTCGCCGGCCGCGACACGCTCATCCCGCCCCGCCGCGCCCAGGCGCTGGCGAAGAGGGTGCCCAGCCTGGTGTACGAGCGGACGATCGAAGAGGCCGGGCACAACGACATCTACCAAAATCCTTCATTCCGGACCGCGATGGCGGAAGCGCTGGAGCGGGTTGCCGCGCAGCCTCCCGCCTGACCGACGGCACGCATCGCCAGGCTGAGCACCACCGCGCGCCGGGACATCGGCCTGCGATGGGCCGAAGCTGAAACGCTGACTGCGACAATCGGCATTTGGCTCATATGCGCGCTGTTTCCCTCTTGTTCCCGGAGAACAAAAGGAATACACGGCACTCATGCGTTGAATGGGCGGCGCGGACATTCTACGAGGAGCTTGGCCATGGTGGCATCTCTCAAAGTCGTCGGATCTTCAGACAATATGGACAAGCAAAAGGCGCTCGACGCCGCTCTGGCGCAGATCGACCGCGCATTCGGCAAGGGCAGCGCGATGAAACTGGGTTCGCGCGAAGCGATCCAGATCGAGGCGATCTCGACGGGATCGCTCGGGCTCGACATCGCGCTCCGGAATCGGCGGCCTGCCGCGCGGCCGCGTGATCGAGGTCTATGGGCCGGAAAGCTCGGGCAAGACCACGCTCGCCCTCCACGTCATCGCCGAAGCGCAGCGGAACGGGGGCACCGCCGCCTTCGTCGACGCCGAGCACGCGCTCGATCCGGTCTACGCCAAGAAGCTCGGCGTGGACATCGAGGAGCTGATCGTCTCGCAGCCCGATACGGGCGAGCAGGCGCTCGAGATCACCGATACGCTGGTCCGCTCCAACGCCATCGACGTGCTGGTGGTCGATTCGGTCGCCGCGCTGGTTCCCCGCGCCGAGATCGAGGGCGAGATGGGCGACAGCCATGTCGGCCTCCAGGCGCGGCTTATGAGCCAATCGCTCCGGAAGCTCACCGGCTCCATTTCCAAATCCAAGTGCATCGTCATCTTCATCAACCAGCTCCGGATGAAGATCGGCGTCATGTACGGCAATCCTGAGACGACCACGGGCGGCAACGCGCTCAAATTCTACGCTTCCGTACGCCTCGACATCCGCCGCACCGGCCAGATCAAGGACCGCGACGATATCGTCGGCAACACGACCCGCGTGAAGGTGGTCAAGAACAAGGTGGCGCCGCCGTTCAAGCAGGTCGAGTTCGACATCATGTACGGTGAGGGCATCTCGAAAATCGGCGAAATCCTCGATCTCGGCGTCAAGGCCGGCATCGTGGAGAAGTCCGGCGCCTGGTTCAGCTACGACAGCGTCCGCATCGGCCAGGGCCGGGAGAATGCCAAGAACTATCTCAGGGAAAATCCCGAAATGGCCGAGCGGCTCGAGCGCGCCATTCGCGGCAAGACCGAGGAAGTCGCCGACGCGCTGATGGCCGGCCCGAGCCCGGAAGACGATATCTGAGCTTTAGGGGTGAAGCCGACGCTGACGGCATGCGTCTACCTCGACGGCATCACCCCGCCCGGCTGACGGTCTCCTGGATTTCGACCTCGGCCCGGTCGTGCGTGTCCGTGCTCGGCTTGTGGTTGGCCCAGAAGGCGATTGCCAGCGCCGCCGCCCCGCACGAGGTGAACCCGATCAGGAAGGGAAGGGTGGTTCCGTTGAACTCCTGGCCGATGGTGAAGCCGATCAGCGCTCCGCCGATGGTCGCGATCACGCCCTGCACCGAGGAGGCGGTGCCGGCGATGTGCCCCAACGGCTCCATTGCCAGGGCGCCCGCATTGGCGCCGATCAGGCCGAAAAAGGACATGGTCGCGGCTTGCAGGATGACGAACATCCAGATGCTTTCGCGCGTCACCATCTCGGCTGCCAGGAGGTGCAGGAAGGCGACGCCGGTAAAGGCGGAGAGCGCGATCAGCAGCAGGCGCTTCGATCCGAACCGCATCACCAGCTTGGAATTCGCATAGGAGCTGAACGCCATCGGCCCGGCGATGCAGGCGAAGACGATGCCGATCAGGTCGGGCCGGCCGAACACGTCGAACACGATCTGCTGGATCGAGTTGATGAAGGCGAAGAGCGCGCCCATCAGCATCGTCTGGGCCAGCGTGTTGCCGATCGATTGGCGGATGCGGATCGTCTCCCAGGCCGCTCCACCGATCGCCCTCACCGAAAGCGGCCGCCGCCGCCTCCCGCGGCAGCGTCTCCGGAAGCCTCAGCAGGATCCACAGCGCTAGCACGGCGCCGTAGACGCCGAGCAGGATGAAGATGTGCCGCCAGGTCGCGATCGCCAGCACGCCCTGCCCGAACGAGGGCGCGAGCACCGGTACGATCATGAACACGATCATGACGATCGACATGATCCGGGCCATGCCGGAACCCTGGTAGCGGTCGCGGATCACGGCGACCACCAGCACCCGGGTCGCCGCCGCCGCCACGCCTTGCATCGCGCGCGCGGCAAGAAGCAGGGCGAAGCTGGACGCGATCCCCGCCAAGAGCGCGAACACGCCGTAAAAGGCGAGGCTGATCACGAGCAGGCCCTTGCGCCCGTAGCGGTCCGACAGCGGTCCGTAGATGAGCTGCGCCACGCCGAAGCCGATCAGGTAGGCGGTGATCACCAGCTGCCGGCGATTCTCCTCGCCGATCCCGAGCGCGTCCCCGATAGCGGGCAGCGCCGGCAGCATCGAATCGATCGCCAGCGCATTTGACGCCATCAACGCTGCCATCAGCGCGACAAACTCCCGCATTCCCGGGCCTCGCCACGTCTCGGCGTCAGCGGGCGCGTTGCGGTCTGCCATCGTCTTTGTCCGGGTTCGTTTCGATTGGGAGGGTCCCCTGCGCGACGAAGCGGCGCATGGCAAGCTTCGTTCCTCCGCCGGAGCGGCATCGGTCTGGAGCCTTTCTGATCCGACAAGACGATTACGCCTTCTCGGGAAAGGCTCTAGGAGCGGGGCGTGACTCAGCCAGCCCCGCACCAGCCGCCATCGCCGCCGCCATTGCCGCCCACAGTGCGCCTGATCGGTGCCCCCACCGACAGCCACTCCTCATTCCTGAGGGGCGCCGCCTCCGCGCCGCCGCTGATCCGCGCCGCGCTGCGCTCTGATCACAGCAACATGGCGGCGGAAAACGGCCTCGAACTGGGGACCGACATCCTGCTGCAGGATGGGGGCGACCTTCCGCTTCGGGAAGAGCTCGGCGACTTCGGCCTGATTCGCGACGCCGTCGCATCGGCTGCTCGCGCCGGCGCGGTTCCGATCCTCCTCGGCGGCGATCATGCCATCAGTTTTCCCGCGGTCGAGGGCGTCTGCGCCGCGCACGGTCCGGTCGACATCCTGCACTTCGATGCCCATTCCGATCTTTACGACGACTTCGAAGGCGATCCGCACTCCCATGCCTCACCCTTCGCCCGAATCATGGAGCGCGGTCTTGCCCGACGCCTTGTCCAGGTCGGCATCCGCACCCTCAACCGCCATTTGCGCGAGCAGGCCGAGCGGTTCGGCGTCGAGACGGTGGAGATGCGGGATTTCGCACCCGAGCGGGTGCCGATCCCGGCCGGGCCGCTCTACATCAGCATCGATCTCGACGCCTTCGATCCGGCTTTCGCTCCCGGCGTGTCGCACCACGAGCCGGGCGGCCTTTCCGTCCGGGACGTGCTCGCGGTGCTGCGCCGCGTCGCCGCGCCGGTCGTCGGCGCCGACATCGTCGAATATAATCCGGGGCGGGACGTAAGCGGCGTGACCGCGGTTCTCGCCGCCAAGCTGGTCAAGGAAATCGCCTCGCTCACCTCAGGAAGGCCGGCATGATCATCGTCCACCATCTCGAAAACTCCCGGTCGCAGCGGGTTCTGTGGCTGCTGGAGGAGCTCGGCCTCGCTTATGAGGTCCGCCGCTATGAGCGGGACCCTAAGACGATGCTCGCGCCGCCGGAGCTGCGGAAGGTGCATCCGCTCGGCAAGGCGCCGGTGATCGATGATGCTGGCTGCATCGTCGCGGAAACCGGAGCGATCGTCGAATATCTGGTCGACAAAGCGGGCGGCAGGCTCGGCCCCCCGGGCAATCGCGACGCCGTCCTGCGCTACCGGCACTTCCTTCATTATGCCGAGGGATCGATGATGCCGCCGCTGCTCGCTTTGCTCGTGGTGGGCCGGCTGGGCCTTCTCGGCAAGCCTGCCAAGGCGCCGATCCAGAAGATGCTCGATACGCATCTGGACTGGCTCGAGACGGAGCTTGCCGCCCGCGACTGGTTCACCGGCGACGAATTCACCGCCGCCGACATCATGATGAGCTTCCCACTCGAAGCCTCGCGTGCCCGCGGCGGCCTCGACGAGAGCCGGCCGAACCTCACCGACTGGCTGGAGCGGATCCATGCCCGCCCGGCCTACGGCGCCGCCCTCGCCCGCGGTGGACCCTATTCCTATGCCTGAGCTAAAAACGCTCCGAACCCGGCGGGGGAGGGGACACGTGCGCCGGAGCGTGGGCGGGTTCGATGTCCGCGGGCTCGAGGGGATCGAGCGGCACCTCCCACTTTGCCACCACCACGCTTGCCACCGCATTGCCGACGACATTGGTCGCTGATCGCCCCATGTCGAGGAAGTGATCGACCGCCAAGATCAGCAGCAGGCCCGCCTCCGGGATGTTGAACTGCGCGAGGGTGGCGGTGATGACGACAAGGCTCGCTCTCGGCACGCCGGCGACCCCCTTCGAGGTGATCATCAACGTCAGCAGCATCAGGATTTGGGTCCCGAGGCTAAGCTCGATGCCATAAGCCTGCGCGACGAAGATGCTCGCGAAGGTCATGTACATCATCGAGCCGTCGAGATTGAAGGAATAGCCAAGTGGCAGGACGAAGCTGGCAATCCGGGGCGGCACGCCGAAGCGGTCGAGCGCTTCCAGGGTACGCGGATAGGCCGCTTCCGACGACGCTGTGGAGAAGGCCAGCACGATAGGATCGCGAATGTAGCGGAGGAGCAGGCGCGTGCGGGGTCCTACGATCAGGAAGCAGATGCCGATCAGCAGCACCCACAGGATCGCAAGGCCGATATAGAAGCTGCCCATGAAATAGCCGAAGGTGCCGAGGATCCCGAGGCCGCGCTGCGCGATCGTCGCCGTCACCGCGCCGAACACCGCGAACGGCGCGAAGCGCATCACATAATCGGTGATTTGCAGCATGACCTTCACGAGCGCTTCCACGGCCCGCACCAGCGGTCGCGCGGGCTCGCCCACCGCCAGGATGGCCACGCCCACGAACAGCGAGAAGACCACGATCTGAAGGATATCGTTGCTGGCCATCGCGCCGATCATCGACTCGGGAAAGATGTGCGCGACGAACTTCGCGAAGTCGAAAGCGGAGCGATCGACCCCCACCGAAGCATCGACCGGGGGCAGCGGAAGACCGAGGCCCGTGCCCGGCTGGAAGATGGTGACGAGGAGGAGGCCGAGGCTCAGGGAGACGAGACTCGCGCAAACGAACCAGCCGACGGCCTTGGCGCCGACCCGCCCGAGCGCGGCGGCATCTCCCATATGGGCGATGCCGGCGACCAGCGTCGAGAAGACCAAAGGCGCGATGATCATCTTGATGAGGTGCAGGAACACCGTCGTGAGGATCGAGAAATAGCCTGCGATCGTCTTCAGCTGCTCCTGCTGGGCGGGCGTGTCGCCACCGATCGAGGCGTTGATCCCCCAGCCGACCAGGATGCCGAGCACGAGGCCCAGGATGATGTAGTAAGTTAGGCGTTTGGCCACGCACCTGCTCCCCTTGTTCTCAGCAACTTCAACAAGGACATTGAGGGGCCGAGGTCAAGCGTCAGCTGAGGAACGTCGGTTCGCCGGTGTCGGGGTGACAGCGCTCATCTCTACGGCGTAAGCTGAGATGCAGGGTGGTGCGGCGGAATTCGCGCCGGGGAGATGGACATATGCCCGAGGCCGCGAAACGCCGCGTTTCCCTGCAGATGCAGATGCTGGCCGGATTCGCCATCGGGCTCGCCGCCGGCCTCATCGTCTTCGCCCTGGGCCGCGACCAGCCCTGGGTGGACGTCGTCACGACCTACGTCACCATCCCCGTCGGGCAGATCTTTCTACGGCTTCTCTTCATGCTGGTGATCCCTCTGCTTTTCTCGGCGCTCGTGGTCGGCGTGGCAGAGATGGGGGATGTCAGGGCGCTGAAGCAGGTAGGGGTCCGGACGCTCGTGCTCACGCTCGCTTTGTCTTCGGTCGCGGTGGCGATCGCGCTGGCCGTCACCAATTTCTTCCAGCCGGGAGCCGGGGTCGACCGAGCCCTCGCGCAGCGGCTGCTGGCGCAATCGGCGGGCGGCGCCGGGGCGATCCTCCAGCGGTCGTCCGAGACGCCCCCCGGCGTGGACACTTTCCTCACCATCATACCGACTAACGTCATTTCGGCCGCGGCCGAGAACGACATCCTCGCGGTCATGTTCTTCGCGCTGGTGTTCGGGATTGGCCTGTTGCTCGTCAATACGCCGGCCGCGAATCGCCTGCAGCAGGCGATCGAGGGGATCTTCACGGTCTCGATGCGGCTTATCGGGATCATCATCCGCTTTGCGCCGATTGCGATCGCCTGCTTCATGTTCAACCTGGCCGCCGTTTTCGGCTGGGATCTGCTCATCCGGCTCAGCGCCTATGTGGGTGTGGTGCTGCTCGCGCTCGGGCTTCAGATGTTCGTGACCTACCCGGCCGTGCTGAGGCTCTTCGGCGGCGTCTCCCCGTTCGCCTTCTTCCGCCACATCCAGGAGGCGATGGTGGTGGCCTTCTCCACTGCCTCGTCCAACGCCACGCTGCCGACCTCGTTGCGAGTCGCGGAGGAGCGGCTGCGCCTTCCGCCCCGGATTTCCCGCTTCGTGCTGACGATCGGCGCCACCGCCAATCAGAACGGCACCGCCATGTTCGAGGGTGTGACCGTGCTGTTCCTGGCGCA
>JAUJOJ010000001.1:71263-90863 GCA_030447665.1 Allosphingosinicella sp.
GCCGCACCACGCTCAACGTCACCGGCGATCTTGCGGTCGCGGTGGTGGTCTCGCGAGGGGCCGAGCCGACGACGGAGGAGGAACCGGCGGAGCCCGACCCGTTCGTCCGCCAACAAACCTAGACTATCTTGCCCTAGGCGGGTTCGAGCTCCCGCTGCACGACCTCTTCGGCAAGCTTGCCGTTGAGTTCCGACAAGTGATCGAACTCGGCGCGATAGGTGGCGAGGCCCTGGCTCACCGAGCGCAATTCGGCATCGAGGCCCTGCAGCTCCGATTCGGGCATCAGCGCCTCGACCTTGTCCCAGCGCGACCAGCCTTCGCGCGGCTCCATGCCGAGCATCTGACCGCGCCGGCTCGCCACCGCCGAGGTGACTCGCGAGGTGGCACTGCCGGGGCTGAAGATCGTCGCCTTGTGGACGGGCTCGAGAAGGTGAGGGGCAGCGGCTGCAAGCGCTTCGCTCATCGCGATTCGCCCGGCCGTCCGGAAGGCGAGCTCGGAACTGTCGACGCTGTGATAGCTGCCGTCGATCAGCGTAACCGCCACGTCGACGACGGGAAAGCCCATCGGCCCCTTCGTCATCGCGTCGCGAACGCCTTGCTCCACCGCCGGGAAATATTGGCGCGGCACCGCGCCGCCGCTGATCCGCTCATCGAACCGGAAGCCTTCGCCGCGCGCGAGCGGCTTCAATTCGATCACCACATCCCCGAACTGGCCGTGGCCGCCCGACTGCTTCTTGTGCCGCCCGCGCTGGGTCACCGCCTTCCGGATCGATTCCTTGTAGCCGATGGTCGGGCTCTTCACATCGACCGCGACGCCGTAGCGCCGCTTCAGCTTGGCGATCGTCACGTTGAGATGTTCGTCGCTCACCCCTTTGAGCCGGGTCTGATGCAGAAGCTCGTCCTGCTCCCAGGCGAGGGAGGGATCCTCCTCGACCAGCTTGTGAAGCGCGGTCGACAGGCGGACATCGTCCTTGCGATCGCGGGTGGTGATCGCAAGCGCGAAATTGGCCGGCGGAAGCTCCACGACGGGCCTTGTCGGAGCAGCGCTCTTGCTGCTCAGCCATTCGCCGGCACGGACATTCTCCGCCTTGGCGATGGCGATGATCTCGCCAATTTCGGCCTTTGCCAGCTTGATCGTCTTGTCGCCCTGGGCGCCGAACAACGCGCCGGCCCGCACCGGGCTTCCCTCCGGGCTCTTGAGCTCCGCGCCCTCGTTGAGCGTGCCGCCGAACACCCGGGCAAGCGCGAGCCGCCCGACCGCGCCGCCATGCGAGATTTTGAAGACGAAAGCGCATCCCTCGCCTGCCCCGAGCCGCTTGGCTGCATCTTCGGGCGGCGGCGTTTCATGGCGCAGCGCCTTCATCAGCCGGCGCACGCCGAACCCGTTGAGCGCCGACCCGAACAGCACGGGCACGCCCAGATTCTCCCGCGTTTCGCGCGCCAGATCGGCGAGTACCGTCGGAAGGCTTGGCTTCTCGTCCATCAGCAGCTGCTCCAGCAGCGCATCGTCATGGTCTGCCAGCTGCTCGAGCATATGGAATCGGTCGGCCGCCTCGCGATCGGCGAGGTCGGCGGGGATCTCCGTGCGCTCGGAAGGCTTGCCGGCGCGGTAATGGAAAGCGCGCTCGAGCGCGAGATCGATGAAACCGGTGATCCGCTCGTCCGGCGAGTCCTTGGCACGGATGGGGATTTGGCGGGCGATCAGCGGCGAGGCGCTCATCGGCTGCAGCGCTTCGAGGAGGCCCCGGATGCTGCCGCGCGCCTGATCGATCTTGTTGACGAAGATGGCGTGCGGAATGCCGAGCGCTTCCACCTGCCGGAGCGCGGGCTCGGCGAGCAGCGCGCGGCCCGGATCGGGATCGACCACGACGATGGCGATATCGGCGGCCGCGACGCCGAGCGCGCCGTCTGCCGCGAAGCCGACCGATCCCGGGCAATCGAGGATCGCGAACCTGTCGCCCAGGAATTCGAACCGCATCAGATTGAGCTCGGTCGAGCCGCGCCGCGCCCGCGCTTCCGGGTTCGAATCGCCGATGCTGGTGCCCGCGTCCACCGAGCCCTGGCGGTCGATCGCTCCGCCGGCGAACAGCAAAGCTTCGGCCAGGCTCGTCTTGCCGGCGCCGCCTGGACCAACCAATGCGACGGTTCGCGTGCCAACTCTTCTGTCGGGCATGATCTCTCCTCCGTTCCGCTCGGGCGAACCGCAAGAGCGCGTCCGCGCCATGCGATCACCGTCCACCCATACGGCGCCAAGTTCAAGGGGAGTCATGCCCGGCCGAGCCTGGATCAAGATCGTTTCATGCTGGACCAGCCTGAAACGCGAGTCTTGGTGCCACTGGGTGTCGAGAGCCTCGTACGCACCTCCTTTGGAACGGATCCGATATGTTGTGGGTTTAATCCCGGCGAAGCGGCTGCATTTCCCGCGGCCGGGCTAAAGTGAGTATGCGTCGATGGCCCATCCGCTGACATTGCCGACGGTCGGTTTGCTGGCGCTGGCCGGCATTGGCGCCGGCATCCAACTCGGCCACTCCGCGATTGCCGAGATCAACCCGATGTATTTCAGCCAGCCGGCAACCCGCTTCCATGCGGATCTGAGCGCCAACCGCCCGCTCGAGTCGGCGCCTCCCGCGCTGCTTCGGCAGGCGACGGATTCCGCTTTCGGCACGGGCTGCATCGGCTGCCGCACCTTCCCCGAGGAATATTATCCGGTCCACGAGGCGTCGCTCGGTCGCCATTCGAGCGGTCTTGCCTCCACCGCCGGTGCCGCGGCGCCGGAAATGGCTGAAGAGCAGCCGGATCCGGAGGCCGCGCGCCTGCGCCAGGCGATCCAGCAGGTCGAGCTTTACGCCCGCGGCCCATCGGAGGCAGGCGTCGCTTACGCTTCGGCAGAGGCTGCTCCGCCGAGCGACGCTGAGCGCGAGGCCGTTCCCGTCAACGACTGATCGCTCGGGGGCCGCCGCTCAGCGCTTCAACCTTGCATCGTACCAGTCGAAATAGCGCTGCATCCTGTCGCGGATGAAGCTCGGCCGCCTGAGCCCGTGAAACTGGCCCGGATAGATGACGAGCTGCGTGTCCATGCCTTGGCTTCGCAGGGCCTGGTACATCTGCTTCGGAGCTCAGCGCCGGCACGTTGAAGTCCTTCTCGCCCACCAGGAACAAAGTGGGGGTCTTGATCCGGTCGGCATGGAAGAATGGATAGGAGACCCGCATCCACGGCTCCGGATTTTCCCACGGCTTGCCGAGCTCCATCTCGTAGTCGCGGATATACTGGTCGGTGCCGTAGCCGCCGAGCACGTTCGAGATGCTGGCGCCGCTCACCGCTGCCTTGAAGCGCTGGTCGCGCGCGATCGTGAAGTTGGTGAGCATGCCGCCGTAGCTCCAGCCGCCGATGCCGAGCCGGTTCGGGTCGGCGACCCCGCGAGCGACGGCATCGTCGACGGCCGCGAGCACGTCCGGCACGTCCACCGAACCCCAGGCGGCGTAGATGGCGCGTGCGAAATCCTGGCCGCGCCCCGTGCTGCCGCGGGGGTTCGCCGCCACGACGGCATAGCCGTGCGCTGCAAAGAGCTGCCATTCAGGATTGAAGCCGACATTATATTGGCTGGTCGGGCCGCCATGGATTCGAAGAACCGTCGACGACGGCGCACCCTGCGGCGCATCGATCGGGCGCAGCAGGAAGCCGTGTACCTCCGTACCGTCGGCGCTGCGGAAGCGGGTTTCCTCCACCGGCGCCAGCTTTAGTCCGGAAAGCCATGCCTCGTTCTGACGGGAAAGAGGGCGGATATTCCCACCCTCGAGCGCGTAGACTTCCGCCGGAGCGTCCGGCGTGGAGACCAGCACCGCCCGCTTGGTGCGCGGCTCCTGAGTTGTTCCCGTGAAGAGGCGGCGACCGGCGGTGATCCGCTTCACCGATCCGCCCTTGGCCGGAACCGCTCCGATCCACGTGGCGCCGTCATCCTCTACGAGGAACTGGATCGACCGGCCGTCGGGGCTCCAGGCGGGACGGCTGACGTTCCGGTCAAGCGAGGCCGTCAGGACCTGCGCGTTGCCGCCGGTCGCAGGAATTACGGCCAGGTTCGTCACGCCATAGCCGAGCAGCTTCACGGGACCCGCCTGCAGATAAGCGATGCTGCGCCCGTCCGGGCTCCACACCGGATAACTTTCAGAATCGGGATTGTTGTCGGAGCCTTCGAAGGTCGTGACGGCCTGCGGCGCGGCGGCCGGCCCCGCCGCGTTCACGAGGAACAGATTGTCATCATAGGTTCGGTCGGGATCTTCGCTGCGATCGCTGACGAACACGATCCGCGACCCATCCGGCGACCAGGAGGGGAGCGCTTCGTCATAGCCGCCGGTGGTGAGACGGCGCAGGTTTCCGCTGTCAAGGTCGAGGAGCCAGAGCCGCTGACGCTGCTTGCCCAGATAGCCAACAATGTCCTGCTTGAACTGGAACCGGTCGATCACGATCGGCTTCGGGCGCTTCTCCTTCTCCTGAGCCGTGCCGCCCGCGCTTTCCGCCTTTTCCTCGGGCGGGCTGGTCGGCGGCTTTGGCTCGCCGGGTTTCGGAGGCGAGGGGATCTCCGCGCCCGCGGCCGCGTTGGCCGCCTCGTCGGGGTCGGGATCCTGGATGATCAGCGCGATCTGGCGGCCCTTCGGCGACCAGGCATAATCGACGACGGATCCCTTGACCTCCGCCGCCCTTCGGGCCTCGCCGCCGTCGCGTTCCATGATCCAGAGCTGATCATTCTCCTTCTCGTCGCCGCGGGAGGAGATGAAGGCGAGCGAGCGGCCGTCAGGGCTCCAGCGGGGCGTGCTCTCGCTTTCGTTGGCGCGGTTGGTGAGCTGGAGCGTGCGCGAGCCGTCCCAGCGCGTCATCCAGATGTGGGTGAAATTCTTGTCCGCCTCCTTGTCCACCGTCTGGACCGAATAGGCCACCCAGGTTCCGCTGGGATCCACCTGCGGGCTGCCGACAGTCTTGATCAGGTCGAGATCGTCTACGCGCATCGTCCGCTTTTCCGCGGCGGCCGCGGAAAAGGCCGCTGCCGCAAATGCCAGTGCCGCCGTTCCGATCAACCACGCTTTCATCGTTCGATTCCCCTCAACGTCTCCGGGAAATGCATCGTCGATTGGAAGGACCGCGGCAAGCGCCCTAGACCTTGATCGGATCAGGCTGAATCGGCCTGATCCGTGAATCAAGGTCTCAACCATGTGAAGAGGGCCTGATTCACGCTTCGGCGGAAGCGAGAAGCGCTTCCACCTCAACCGATCAGGCCCTCGGGCGCCGCGCTTGCCGCCTTACGCCGCCTCGCCTACATCGCGGCCATGACTTCCACCAACGACATCCGCCGCTCTTTTCTCGACTATTTCGGGTCGAATGGGCACCAGATCGTACCCTCGGCGCCGCTCGTGCCGCATAACGATCCGACCCTGATGTTCGTCAACGCCGGGATGGTGCCGTTCAAGAACGTCTTCACCGGACTCGAAACCCGGCCCTATTCGACGGCGACCTCCTCGCAGAAGTGCGTCCGCGCCGGCGGCAAGCACAACGATCTCGACAATGTCGGCTACACCGCGCGGCACCACACCTTTTTCGAGATGCTGGGGAATTTTTCCTTCGGCGACTATTTCAAGGAACAGGCGATCGTCCACGCCTGGACCCTGCTGACCCGCGACTTCGGCATCGATCCCGATCGCCTTACCGCCACCGTCTACCATACGGACGACGAGGCGTTCGATCTGTGGCGCAAGATCGCCGGCCTGCCCGAACAGCGGATCATCCGCATCCCGACCAAGGACAATTTCTGGGCAATGGGCGACAGCGGCCCCTGCGGCCCCTGCTCGGAGATCTTCTACGATCATGGCGATCAATTCCCGGAGGGCCGCCAGGCTCGCCCGACGAGGACGGCGATCGCTTCGTCGAGATCTGGAACCTCGTTTTCATGCAATATGAGCAGGAGGATAATGAGATCGTGCGCGATCTGCCCAAGCCGTCGATCGACACCGGCATGGGGCTGGAGCGGATCGCGGCGGTGCTGCAGGGCGTCCACGACAATTACGACACGGACACCTTCCAGGCGCTGATCTCGGCCAGCGCGGAGCTCACCAGGACCGACGCGGCGGGCGAGCGGAAGGCGAGCCACCGCGTGATCGCCGATCATCTTCGCGCCTCCGGTTTCCTCATCGCGGACGGGGTGCTGCCGGCCAACGAAGGCAGGGGCTATGTCGTCCGCCGGATCATGCGCCGGGCCATGCGCCATGCCCATATCCTCGGCGCCTCCGAGCCGCTGATGCATCGCCTCGTGCCCGCTCTGGTCGCTGAGATGGGCGCCGCCTATCCGGAGCTCGTCCGCGCGCAGCCGCTGATCGAGGAGACGCTGAAGCTCGAGGAGACCCGCTTCCGCCAGACCCTCGACAAGGGCCTGCGCCTGCTCGACGAAGCCACTGCCTCGATGGGCGAAGGCGACACCCTCCCGGGCGAGGTCGCCTTCCGTCTCTACGACACCTACGGATTTCCCTACGACCTCACCGAAGATGCGCTACGGGCGCAGGGCCTCGGCGTCGACCGGGCAGGCTTCGATGCCGCCATGGCCGAACAGAAAGCCGCCGCCCGCGCTGCCTGGAAGGGGTCGGGGGAACGGGCATCGGACGACATCTGGTTCGACATCGCAGAGGAACATGGCTCGACCGAATTCACCGGCTATTCCGGCCATGAAGGGGAGGGGCAGGTCCTGGCGTTGGTCAAGGACGGCGCGCGCGTCGACAGCGCCTCAGCGGGCGACCGGGTGACCGTAATCACCAACCAGACCCCCTTCTACGGCGAGAGTGGCGGCCAGATGGGCGATGCCGGCCTCATCCGCGGCGACAATGGCCTGGAAGCTGAAGTGGCCGACACCTCTAAGCCGCTCGGCCGCCTCCACGCGCACCAGGCGACGATCCGCTCTGGGACGCTCAAGCTGGGCGATGCCCTCCGCCTCGAGGTGGACGTCGAGCGTCGCAGCCGGGTCCGCGCCAACCACTCGGCGACGCACCTGCTGCACGCCGCGCTCCGCCATCGGCTCGGCGGGCATGTCACGCAGAAGGGCAGCCTCGTCGCGCCCGATCGCTTCCGCTTCGATTTCTCGCATCCTAAGCCGCTCAGCCCCGAGGATATCGAGGCGGTGGAAGCCGAGGTGAACCGGCACATCCGCGAGAATGACACCGTCACCACCCGGCTGATGAGCCCGGACGAAGCCATCACCGCGGGCGCGATGGCGCTGTTCGGCGAGAAATATGGCGACGAGGTCCGGGTCCTGTCGATGGGCCGGGGCTCGGACGCCCGGCTATTCGGTCGAGCTGTGCGGCGGCACCCATGTCAACGCGCTGGGCGATATCGCCCTTTTCAAGATCATCTCCGAAAGCGCCGTCGCCTCCGGAATTCGCCGGATCGAGGCGCTGACCGGTGAAGCGGCGCGCAAGTGGCTGACGTCGCGTGAGGATCGCCTCAAGGAAACGGCTGCGGCTCTGAAAGCGGCGCCTGAGGAAGTGCCGGCGCGCGTTGCCTCGCTGATCGAGGAGCGCCGCCGGCTCGAACGCGAGCTCGCCGAAGCGAAAAAGGCGCTGGCGCTCGGCCACGTTACGGTCGACTCTTCAGATCGCACGATCGAGGAGGTGGGCGGCGTCGGCTTCGTTCCGCGCGTCCTGGAAGGATTTGATCCCAAGGGGCTGCGCGGTCTCGTCGATGAGAACAAGAAGCGTGTGTCGGCTCCGGCGTGGTGGTGCTCGTGGCGCTGAATGACGGCCGGGCCACCGTCGCCGTGGGTGTCACCGACGACCTAACTTCCCGCTTCAGCGCCGTCGATCTCGTCCGGGCCGCCGTCTCGGCTCTGGGAGGGCAGGGTGGCGGCGGACGACCCGACATGGCGCAGGGCGGGCGGCCCCGACGGAAGCAAGGCTGAGGAAGCGGTCGAGGCCGTTCGCGCCGCAATGAACCAACAGACGGCGGAAGAGGCGCGCTTCCGATGCTGGCTGCGCGCTAGACCAAGATTCACGCTTCAGGTTGACCTGAAGCGACGATCGGTTGAGGTGGAAGCGCTACGCGCGTCCGCCGAAGGCGTGATCCTTTTCATAAATCAAGGTCTAGCGCGGTTTCAGCGCGTCGCGGGCGCGTCGTCGCCCGAGCGGCGGCTCGCCGCCGAGATCGCCAAGCTCCATGATCTCCTGACGGAGCTCCGCCCGTTTCTCGTGGATGGAGGCGATCACCGGCCCCATCGCCATGCCGAGATCGACCAGCACTGCTTCCGACAGCTGGAGCGAGGATTCGAGCGTTTCCGGGACGGCGTCCGTCACACCGACGCGGTAGAGCTCCGCCGCGTGGCGGGCATCGCGGGCGCGGGCGACGATGGTGAGGTTCGGGCACCAGCCCCGGACTCGTTTCGTCAGCTGGACCGTCAGCACCGGATCGTCCATCGTCAGCACGAGCGCGCTCGCATGACCGAGATTCAGCCGGTCGACCAGTTCGGGACGGGCCACATCGCCGAAGATGATCGGAAAGCCTTCCTTCCGGCACGCTGCGACCGTGTCGATATTGGAATCGACCGCGATGTAGCTGCGGCCGTGCGTCTGCAGCATCTCGGCGACGAGGCGGCCGACACGGCCGAAGCCGATGATCACCGCCGCCGGCGCTTTCTCGCCCGGCCCGAGCACCGGCAGGTCCACGTCGCTCCGCATGTCGACGCGCCGCGCGGCGTAGCGGCCGAGCTGGGCGAGCAATGGCGTGATCGTCAGCCCGATCGCGGTCACGATCTGCCAAAAGGCGGCAGTTTCAGGACGAATGAGCTGCGCGGCCGAGGCCGCGGCGAGCACGATCAACGTGGTTTCGAGGGGGACGCCATCAGCACCCCCGCTTCGGCGGCCACTGCGTTGCGCGCGCCCTCCAGGCGCAGGAAGGATGCCGTCACCGCGGCCTTGACCACGACCACGCCGACGACGGCGAACAGCAGGCTTTCCCAATTGTCCGCCACCAGCCGCAGGTCGATGCGCATGCCTACCGTGATGAGGAAGATGCCGAGCGCCAGCCCGCGGAACGGAGCGGTGATCACCTCGACCTCGCTGTGATAATCGGTTTCGGCGATCAGGACGCCTGCGATGAGCGCGCCCATGATCGGTGATAGGCCCACGGCGGTGGTGGCGAGGCTGGCGACGATCACCACGAGCAGGCTCGCGGCGAGGAACAGCTCCGGGCTTTTCGTCCGCGCAGCCTGCGCGAACAGGCGGGGCAGCAGGAAGCGGCCGAGCACCAGCATCGCCGCGATCGTGACAGCGCCCAGGATCAGGGTATTCATCAATCCCCCCGAAGCCGTCGGCCTGCGCGTAGGGAGCAAGCGCCGCCAGAAGGAAGATGATCGGCACGATCGCAAGATCCTCGAACAGCAGCATCGCCAGCGCCGCGCGGCCGACGGGACTGTTGGTGCCCACCAGCGGCAGCACGATCGCCGTGGAAGAAAGTGCAAGCGCAAGGCCAAGGCCGATCGCCCCCGGCCAATTCTGCCCCATAAGATGAAGCCCGAGGCCGATCACTCCGGCCGACACCAGCAGCTCGGCGGCGCCGACACCGAAGACGAGGCGCCGCATGCTCCAGAGGCGCCGAAACGACAGTTCGAGGCCGATCGAGAAGAGGAGCAGGATGATTCCGAATTCCGCGAACGGCTCGATCGCTTGGGGGTTCGAGATGGTGATGTAGTTGAGCCAGGGAAATTGCCCGGTCATCGATCCCAGCCCGGCCGGCCCCACCAGCAGCCCGACCAGGATGAAGCCGATCACGGGGCTGATCCGGAAGCGGGCGAAAAGCGGGATCACGATCCCCGCCGCGCCCAGGATCACCAGTCCGTCGCTGAGGCCGGAGGTTTGAAAATCGGCTGCCATATTGCCTTTATGCCGCAAAGCGCGTGATTGTCAGCCGTGGTGGTGGGCACAAACCGATCTCTGCATCGTCGGCGGTGGTCCGGCCGGAATGGTCGCGGGCCTGCTGTTCGCGCGGGCGGGAGTAAGGACGACGGTGCTCGAGAAGCACGCCGACTTCCTGCGCGATTTCCGCGGCGACACCGTCCATCCCTCGACATTGCGGATATTCTTTGAATTGGGACTTCTCGAAAAGCTGCTCCAGCGTCCCCACGACAAGGTGCACGATCTGACTGTTACCGTCGGCAACCGCCGCCTCGCGGTCGCGGACTTTGCCGGCTTCGATCCGCGTTGGGGCTTTATCGCGATGATGCCGCAATGGGAGTTCCTCGATTTCGTTGCCGACCAGGCGCGTGCCTACCCCAACTTCACGCTGATCATGGAGGCTGAGGCCACCGGGCTGGTGGTGGATGAGGGGAGGGTAAGCGGCGTCCACTGCCGTATCGGAGAGGAGAGCGCCCGCATCGGAGCTCGGCTGACCATCGCCTCCGACGGTCGCCGCTCGGTGCTGCGCGAGGAGTCCGGCATGCCGCTTCGCTCGCTTGGCGCGCCGATGGACGTTTTTTGGTTCCGTATCCCGAAGCAAGTGGGGCCTGGAAACGAGACCACGGGCATCTTCACCAGCGGCCGCATCATGGCGCTGATCGACCGCGGCCATTACTGGCAATGCGCTTATGTGTTTCCGAAGGGGCAGGCCGATCAGATCCGCGCGCCGGGCCTGGAGCGCTTCCGCGCCGAGGTGGCGGAGGCCGCGCCGCAACTGGCGGCCGAGATCGCCGCGATTGCGAGCTGGGACGATGTGAAGCTGCTCACGGTCGCGCTCGACCGGCTCGAATGCTGGCACCGCGCGGGCCTGCTCGTGATCGGCGATGCCGCCCATGCGATGTCGCCGATCGGCGGGGTCGGCATCAATGTCGCCGTTCAGGACGCGGTCGCCGCTGCGAATGTCCTGGCGGGGCCGGTGGCGGGCGGAGCGGATCCCGACCCGCTGCTCGCCAAGGTGGAAGCGCGGCGGAGGCTTGCGGTGCGCGCGATCCAGGGATTCCAGAACGCCACCCAGAAGCGCATCGTGACGCCGCTGCTGGCGGGACAGGCGCCCATCCGACCACCGCTCCCACTACGCCTGCTCGGCCGCTATGCGGTGCTTCGCCGGATACCCGCCGCCTTCCTGGGCTTCGGGATCCGGCCGGAGCATGTCCGCTCGCCTGAGGCTTAGGCCTGGGACATCGCCCTTTCGAGATTGACGCGCACCGCCTCGAAGAATTGCTCGGTGGTCATCCAGCTCTGATCGGGCCCGATCAGGATGGCGAGGTCCTTCGTCATCTGGCCTTGTTCGACGGTTTCGACGCAGACTCGTTCGAGCGTCTCGGCGAACTGCGTCACTTCCGGGGTGCCGTCGAACTTGCCGCGATATTTGAGACCGCCCGTCCAGGCGAAGATCGAGGCGATCGGGTTGGTCGAGGTCGCCTTTCCCTGCTGGTGCATGCGGAAGTGGCGGGTAACGGTGCCGTGAGCGGCCTCCGCTTCCACGGTCTTGCCGTCGGGAGTCATCAGGATCGAGGTCATCAGGCCAAGCGAGCCGAAGCCCTGCGCGACCTGGTCCGACTGCACGTCGCCGTCGTAATTCTTGCAGGCCCAGACGAACTTGCCGGACCATTTCAGCGCGGAAGCCACCATGTCGTCGATCAGGCGGTGCTGATATTCGATGCCCGCTTCTTGGAACTGCGGCTTGAACTCGGCTTCGAACACCTCCTGGAAAATATCCTTGAAGCGGCCGTCATAGGCCTTGAGGATCGTGTTCTTGGTCGAAAGGTAGACCGGCCATTGGCGGCCTAGGCCGAAATTCAGGCAGGCGCGGGCGAAGTCACGAATCGAATCGTCGAGATTGTACATGCCCATGGCGACCCCGGCGGTCGGGAAGTCGAACACCTCATGCTCGATCGTCTCGCCATTCTCGCCCTGCCACTTGATGGTGAGCTTGCCGGGGCCGGGAACGCGGAAATCGGTCGCCTTATATTGGTCGCCGAAGGCGTGGCGGCCGACGACGATCGGATCCGTCCAGCCGGGGATCAGCCTCGGCACATTTTCGATCACGATCGGCTCGCGGAAGACGACGCCGCCGAGGATGTTGCGGATCGTGCCGTTGGGCGACTTCCACATCTTCTTGAGGCCGAATTCCTCGACCCGCGCCTCGTCCGGAGTGATGGTCGCGCATTTGACGCCGACGCCGTGCTTCTTGATCGCTTCGGCGGAGTCCACCGTCACGCGATCGTCGGTCGCGTCACGATTCTCGATGCCAAGATCGAAATAGAGCAGATCGACGTCGAGATAGGGAAGGATCAGCCGCTCGCGGATCCATTGCCAAATGATGCGAGTCATCTCGTCGCCATCGAGCTCGACGATCGGGTTCACTACTTTGATCTTGGCCATCGGGCGGGAGTTCCTTGCCTGGAGGTTCTGCTTGGCGGGGCTGGGGCGCGTGAATCAGGCCCTTTTCATACGGCCCTAGGACGTGGCGCGGCGCTGATCAACCGGACCCGTCGGGGGTGGGCCGGCCCGGTTGTGCGGCGGCAACCCCGGGGGTAAGGCAGAGCCATGACATCGCTCGAAAAGCCTGAGATCGTCACCACGAACGTCCGCTGGCGCTGGCCGTCGGTCCACCCGGAAGGACGGAAGTTCGTCGTCATCTCGGCCGCCATCACGCTCGCCTTTTTATTCTTCATTTCGGACGAGATCGGCTTTCCGCTGATCGGCCTCACCATCTGGGTCGCGGCCTTTTTCCGGGATCCGATCCGAACGACACCTCGCGACGATCGGCTGATCATCGCGCCTGCCGATGGCCTCGTGACGATGATCACCAACGTGCCGCCGCCGCGGGAGCTGCAGGGGGAGGACGGGCTCGGCACCGAGTTGGTCAGCCGCGTCTCGATCTTCATGAGCGTGTTCGATGTTCACATCAATCGCACGCCGATTGCGGGCGAGATCCGGCGCGTCGTCTACATTCCCGGCAAATTCCTCAATGCCGACCTCGACAAGGCGAGCGAAGACAATGAACGGCAGCATATTCTGGTGGAGGGCCGCGACGGCACGCGCGTCGGCTTCACCCAGATTGCCGGGCTCGTGGCCCGCCGCATCGTTCCCTGGGTGAGGCCGGGGATCATGTCGGCACCGGCCAGCGCGTCGGCCTCATTCGTTTCGGCAGCCGCGTCGACGTCTACCTTCCGGCCGGAACGGCGCCGCAGGTGATCCTCGGCCAGCGGACCATCGCCGGTGAGACAATCGTCGGCCGCATCGGCGAGGCGCAGTTGCGGAGGGCGTCAGCCAGTGAGGGAGCCGATCCGGCGGCGGCCGCGAGGCATTCCGCTGCGCACGCTGGTTCCCAATGCAATCACCGCGCTGGCACTTTGCTCCGGCCTGTTCGGCATCAGGTTCGCCATCGCGGGGAGTGGGAGAAAGCGGCGGGCACGATCGTTCTCGCGGCCTTCCTCGACATGATGGACGGCCGCATCGCGCGGCTGCTGAAGGGGCAGAGCCGCTTCGGCGCCGAGCTCGATTCGCTGTCCGACGTCACCGCCTTCGGAGTCGCTCCCGCGGTGATTCTGTATCAATGGATGCTGAGCGTGACGGGGCCGGATCAGCCGGCGCATGAATATTGGGCGCGCTACGGATGGCTGCTGGCGCTCGCGCATGCGGTGTGCGGCGCGTTGCGGCTGGCGCGCTTCAACGCCAATATCGATGCGCAGGACCAGCCCCACAAATCGGCCGGCTTCCTCACCGGCATCCCGGCACCAGCCGGAGCCGGCCTTGCCTTGCTTCCCATCTTCCTATGGCTGTGGACCGGGCTGCATATCTTCCACGAGCCGTTGCTGATTGCGCCCTGGGCGGCCTTGGTGGCGTTCCTGATGGTGTCGAACCTCGCCACCTTCTCGTGGGGATCGCTGAAGCTGCGCAGCCATGTGCGTTTTGGCGCGCTGGTTGTGATCGCTTTGATCGGCGGAGCGCTCCTGACGGCGCCATGGCCCACGCTAAGCCTTTCGGCTCTGCTTTACGCCGCGACGATTCCGTTCAGTATTGCCAGTTACGCGCGGGTCAGACGGCAGCGCGCTGTTGCTGCGTCTGCACTACGCGAACCGTTGCGACCGGACGCGGACGCGAGCTGATTCTGGCACGCGCCGTCCATGCCCGAGCGGAGTGGCGAACCGGCATCTCGCCGCGCAACGCGGAGAGAATTTCCTGCCAATATTCGCGAACGGTGAGGTGGATGACGGCAGCGGATGCAACAATGAGAGCAGCGAAAAAGAGCCCGGCAGCAATGTGAGTCACAGCTTTATCCCCTATTTTGTCCACAGAACGCACTTGCTGTGGATTAGTTTCCTAGGTTGTTGTTTCTTTTGTACGTTCATGGTTTGTTCTAGGCCGATGCCAAAGTCAAGGCCCCTGTCGCGCCTTGATTTTGACGGCTGGGGGACGTAAGTGCCCGCCCATTCCACATGCGGGGCCATCATACCGGTGGCTGGGCTTGCTCAGCTTCTCGGCCCCGCAGAGGTATAACCGGAAGGAGAAAGACCATGGCGTCCTCGGACGTTTCCATGCAGCAATTGCTTGAGGCCGGAGCGCATTTCGGCCACCAGACCCACCGCTGGAATCCCAAGATGAAGCCGTACATCTTCGGCGATCGGAACGGCGTTCACATCATCGATCTTTCGCAGACCGTGCCGCTCTTTGCGCGCGCCCTCGATTTCGTGCGGGCCAGCGCGGCCGCGGGTGGCAAGGTGCTGTTCGTCGGCACCAAGCGCCAGGCGCAGGAGCCGATCGCGGAAGCCGCGCGCCGGTCCGGCCAGCATTTCGTCAACCATCGCTGGCTGGGCGGCATGCTCACCAACTGGAAGACGATCTCGAACTCGATCAAGCGCTTCAAGAGCCTCGAGGAGCAGCTGTCGGGCGACACGACCGGCCTGACCAAGAAGGAAGTCCTTCAGCTCACCCGCGAGCGCGACAAGTTCGAGCTCTCGCTGGGCGGCATCCGCGACATGGGCGGCATTCCCGACGTGATGTTCGTCATCGACGCCAACAAGGAAGAGCTGGCGATCAAGGAAGCCAACGTGCTCGGCATTCCGGTGGTGGCGATCCTCGACACCAACGTGAGCCCGCAGGGCATTGCGTTCCCGGTTCCGGCCAACGACGATGCCAGCCGCGCGATCCGCCTCTATTGCGATGCGATCGCCGATGCTGCCCTGGCCGGCAAGCAGGGCGGCCAGGCCGCCCGCGGCGTGGATATCGGTGCCATGGAAGCGCCGCCGGCCGAAGCCGCGCTCGCCGACGCCTGATTGTTCCCCGGCGGATGCCGGGGTCCAGCCACAAGAAGACTGGGTTCCGGCCTCCGCCGGGACACAATTAAAGAGGATAGGAAAATGGCGGAAATCACTGCTGCCGCAACCGTGAAGGAACTGCGCGAGCGCACCGGTGCCGGGATGATGGACTGCAAAAAGGCGCTGGGCGAGACCGGCGGCGAAATGGAGGCCGCGATCGACTGGCTGCGGACCAAGGGCCTCGCCGCCGCCGCCAAGAAGGCCGGCCGCACCGCCGCCGAGGGCCTGGTCGGCGTCGCCGTCGGCGGCAATCGCGGCGCCGTCGTCGAGGTCAATTCCGAGACCGACTTCGTTGCCAAGAACGAGCAGTTCCAGGAGTTCGTCCGCACCGTGGCCGAGCTGGCGCTTACCGGCAGCGGCAACGTCGAGGGCCTCGCCGCGGCGTCCTGGCCCACCGGCGGCACCGTCCAGGAGAAGCTGACGTCGAACATCGCCACCATCGGTGAAAACCAGTCGCTGCGCCGCGCTGCCGTGATGCAGGTGAATGACGGGGTGGTGGTCTCCTACGTCCACAACGCGGCCGCCGCCGGCCTCGGCAAGATCGGCGTGCTCGTCGCGCTCGAAAGCACCGGCGACAAGTCGAAGCTGGAAGGCCTCGGCAAGCAGCTCGCAATGCATATCGCGGCCGCCAATCCGATGGCGCTGACCGGTGAGGAGCTCGATCCCTCGCTGGTCGACCGCGAGCGCGGCATCGCCATGGAAAAGGCGTCGGAATCCGGCAAGCCCGTCAACATTGTCGAGAAGATGGTGGAAGGCGCGATCGCCAAGTTCCGCAAGGAGAATGCTCTCCTCAGCCAGCTCTTCGTGATGGACAACAAGACCAAGGTCGAGGACGTCGTGAAGGCGGAGGCGAAGAATGCCGGTGCCCCGATCGAGCTCAAGGCCTATGTCCGCTTCCAGCTCGGCGAAGGCATCGAGAAGAAGGAAAGCGACTTCGCGGCCGAGGTCGCGGCGGCTTCAGGCGTGAACAAGCCGCAGGACAAGCCTGAGGCGGACGCCGCCTAATCGGTTGGCAGGGTGGCGCGGCCTCATTAAGGTGCGCGCCGCCCACCCTGATCTTCGAGCCAATTGGAAATTCAAGCTCCCATGACGCGCCCGCGCTTCGATCGTATCCTTCTGAAGCTTTCGGGTGAGGCCTTGATGGGGGAGGGCCAGTTCGGCATCGACCCCGACACCACATCCCGGCTTGCCGGCGAGATCAAGTCGGCCAAGGAAGCCGGCCATGAGCTTTGCCTGGTGGTCGGCGGCGGCAACATCTTCCGCGGCCTTGCCGGCGCCGCCAAGGGGTTCGACCGGTCCACCGCCGATTACATGGGCATGCTCGCGACCGTGATGAACGCGCTCGCCATGCAGAACGCGCTCGAAAGGATCGGCGTCCATACTCGCGTTCTTTCCGCGATCCCGATGGCGACGGTTTCAGAGCCCTATATCCGCCGCCGCGCCGTGCGGCATATCGAAAAGGGCAGGGTGGTGATCTTCGCGGCGGGAACCGGCAATCCCTACTTCACCACCGACACCGCCGCCGCGCTTCGCGCAGCCGAGATGGGCTGCGACGCGCTGTTCAAGGGTACCAGCGTCGATGGCGTCTACGATGCCGATCCGAAGAAGGTGCAAGCAGCCAAACGCTATGAAAGCGTCAGCTTCAACAGGGTCTTGGCGGACGATCTCAAGGTCATGGATGCAAGCGCGATCGCGCTCTGCCGGGACAACAATATCCCGATCGTCGTGTTCAACATCCGCGAGCAGGGCAATCTTGCCCGGGTGCTGAGCGGCGAGGGCGTCGCGACGATCGTCAGGAACGAGGAGGACGAGATGCCCGCATATGACAAAGCCGATCTCCAGCGCCGGATGCACGGTGCGGTGGAGGCATTGAAGCACGATCTTGGCGGCCTTCGCACCGGGCGTGCCTCGATCACCTTGCTAGAGCCGGTCCATGTCGAGGTTTACGGGGCCAACATGCCCTTGAACCAGGTGGCGACCATCTCCGCCCCGGAGCCGCGCATGCTGTCGGTCCAGGTGTGGGACCGTTCCAACGTGGGCACCGTCGAAAAGGCGATCCGCTCCGCCGGCCTTGGCCTTAACCCGGTGACGGAAGGGCAGAATATTCGCCTGCCCATTCCCGATCTCACCGAAGAGCGGCGCAAGGAGCTTGCCAAGCTCGCCGGCCAATATGCCGAAAAGGCGAAGATCGCCGTCCGCAACGTTCGCCGCGACGGCATGGATGGCCTCAAGCAGGACGAGAAGAAGCACGAGATCAGCGAGGATGAGCGCAAGCGGTTCGAGACGGAGGTCCAGAAGCTGACCGACGAGACCATCGCCGAGATCGACGCTGCGGCGGCGTCGAAAGAGAAGGAGATCCTCCAGCGGTGACGTCCGTTCCGGCCAGCGCGGAGCCGCGGCCGGAGGGCGCCGGCGGCACGGCCGTGCCCAGGCACATCGCGATCATCATGGACGGCAATGGCCGCTGGGCCAAGGCGAGGGGCCTGCCGCGCGTTGCCGGCCACCGGCAGGGCGCCGAGGCGGCCAGGAAGGTCCTCCGCGCGGCAGGCGAGGCAGGGGTCGAGTGCCTCACGCTCTATGCTTTTTCCTCCGAAAATTGGCGTCGGCCCGAAGCCGAGATCAACGACCTGATGGGGCTGCTGCGCTTCTATATCGGCGCGGAGCTGAATGCCCTGCACCGCGAGGGTATCCGTCTCAAGATCCTCGGAGACCATAGCGCCTTTCCGGCGGACGTCGCCAAGCTGGTCGATGGAGCCGTCTCGAAAACGGCGGCGAACCAGCGAATGACGCTCGCGATCGCGCTCAATTACGGCTCCAGGGGGGAGCTTGCGGCGGCGGCTCAGGATCTGGCCCGGCGCGCGGTAGCAGGCGAGATCAGCCCCCATGACATCGATGAGGATCTGATCGACCGCTCGCTCTACACCAGCGGACTTCCCCCGCTCGATCTTCTCATCCGCACCTCGGGCGAAGTTCGCCTGTCCAACTTCCTCCTCTGGCAGGCAGCCTATGCCGAGCTGCTGTTCGTGGACACGCTCTGGCCGGACTTCGACGGCGACTCGCTTCGGGCCGCCATCGCTCGCTTCGCCGGGCGCGAGCGGCGCTACGGAGGACTTTGAGCTTGGCTTCCCCGGCGCCCGCACCCGCTTCGGACCTGCCGACCCGCTTCGCCGCGGCGGTGGCGATGATCGCCGTCGCCGTGGTCGCGGTCTATGTCGGCGGCTGGCTGTTCCGGCTGGTCGTGGTCGCCGCCTCGGCCATCATGCTGATGGAATGGGGCGACATGCACCGCGTGCCGCGCCTCTGGAGCTATCTCGGCGCGATATTGTTGGCGGCGAACCTGTTGATCGTTCCCGAATTTCTATTTCCGGTGGCGGAGATGGACGCGGAGATAAGCACGGCGAGCTTCGATCCGGTTTGGCCGGGTTTCGCCGCGCTCTCCCTTTCGGCCGTGGTGATCGGCCTTCTCGCGCGGCGGCTCACCATGTTCGGCGGCTTCCTGTATGTGGCGGTCCCGGCCTTTGCACTGCTGGTGCTGCACTGGGTGTGGTTCGCGTTCGTCTTTTGGGCGCTGATCGTGACGTGGGCGACGGACAGCTTTGCTTATTTTGCGGGCCGTTCGATCGGCGGCCCCAAGCTCGCGCCCCGGATCAGCCCGAGCAAGACCTGGTCCGGTCTCGTCGGCGGCCTGGTCGGCGCCGAGTTGCTCGGCGCGCTCGCGGCCTATTGGCTCGAGCTTGGAGCGCCGTTCCTCTACATCGGCGGCTTCATGGGCCTGATCGCTCAAGGCGGCGACCTGTTCGAAAGCTGGCTCAAACGGCGGGCAGGGGTCAAGGACAGCGGCACCATCCTGCCCGGTCACGGCGGCATGCTGGATCGGCTCGACGGCTTGCTTCCGGTGGTGCTCGCGACGCTCGCATTCCTGATGGCGGGGCTGTGGAGCGGGTGAGCTCAAGCCCCCGCACGGTCACGATCCTTGGTGCGACTGGTTCGGTGGGCCAATCGACCCTCGATCTCATTGCCCGGAACCCCGATCGGTTCGATGTCGTCGCGCTGACGGCCCGGCGCGATGTGGCAGGGCTTGCCGCCAGCGCGCGGCAGGTCAAAGCCCGCCATGCCGTGATCGCCGATCACAAGCTCCTCGATCCGCTCCGGGACGCGCTCTCCGGAAGCGGGATCGAAGCGGCGTCGGGCGACGAGGCAGTGGTCGAAGCGGCCTCGCTCGGCGCCGACTGGACCATGGCCGCGATCGTCGGCACGGCGGGGCTCCGGCCGGTGATGGCGGCGCTTCGCGGCGGCGG
>JAUJOJ010000001.1:90963-97008 GCA_030447665.1 Allosphingosinicella sp.
GTCGACGGCTCGGTCCTGGCCCAGCTCGGCTCGCCCGACATGCGCATTCCGATCGCCTATACGCTTGCCTATCCGGAACGGATCGAAACACCGTGCGAGCGCCTCGACCTCCTGAAATTGGGTTCGCTCGACTTCGAAGCTCCGGACGAGGAGCGATTCCCGGCGCTGCGGCTTGCCAGGGAGGCTCTTCGGGCCGGCGCTGCAAAGCCGGCAATCCTCAATGCTGCCAATGAGATCGCGGTCGCTTCATTTCTGGACAGCGGCATCGCTTTCCTTGATATCGCCGCAATCGTCCGCGACACTCTGGACGCATATGACCCCCCGGCGCCGCGGTCGCTCGACGAGGTGCTCGAGGTGGATGGCGAGACGCGGCGACGCGCCCGTGAAATAGTGAGAGAGTTCCAGCATTGACAGTAGCAGGTCCCGGCTTCCTGATGACCATCCTGAGCTTCCTGCTCGTGATCGGCCCGCTCATCTTCATCCATGAGCTCGGCCATTATTTCGCGGGCCGCTGGTTCGGCGTCAAAGCCGAAATCTTCTCGATCGGCTTCGGCCGGGAGATCGCCGGCTGGACCGACAAGCGCGGCACGCGGTGGAAAGTGGGCTGGCTCCCGCTCGGCGGCTATGTGAAGTTCAAGGGCGACATGAACCCCGCCAGCCAACCGAGCCCGGAATGGCTGTCGCTCTCCCCGCAGGAACGCGCGGAGACGTTCCAGGCCAAGCCGGTATGGCAGCGCTTCATCATCGTCGCTGCCGGCCCGCTCATCAATTTCCTGTTCGCCATCCTCGCCTTCATCGCGATCTTCGGCGCCATCGGCTATCCGGCGACGCCTGCCCTGATCACCGCAATCGAGAGCGGAAGCCCCGCCGATCGTGCCGGAATGCGCCCGGGCGACCGGATCGTCAGCATCGACGGGCGCGCGATCGAGACCTTCGCCGAGCTTCACGATCATGTTCGGATCCGGCCCAGCCAGACCATGCGGTTCGGCATCCAGCGCGAAGGCGAGCGGCTGATCATTCCCGCGAGGACGAGCAGCAGGATCGAACGCGACCGCTTCGGCAATCAGGCGAGGATCGGCCGGCTCGGCGTTCGGCCCGGCACGATCGAGCTCAAGACGCTTGCGCCGCACCAATTGGTGGGCACGGCGATCACGCAGACCGTAGACGCCGTTCAGATGATGGTGGTGACGCTCGGGCAGGTGATCAGCGGCGAGCGTTCAGTCAAGGAAATGGGCGGTCCGCTCAAGGTCGCCCAATATTCGGGCCAGCAGGCGAGCCTGGGCCTGCTTCCCTTCTTCTGGTTCATGGCCATCATTTCGATTAATCTGGGATTCATTAACTTGTTGCCAATCCCATTGCTCGATGGCGGACATCTTCTCTTCTACATCATCGAAGGCGTCCGGCGAAAACCGCTCAGGCCCGAAGCGCAGGAATGGGCGTTCCGAACCGGGCTTGCGGCTTTGCTGGCGCTGATGATCTTCGTCACCCTGAACGACTTGGCGTCTTTCGGGCTGTGGACGAAGCTTGGCGGGTTGATCGGCTGACCGTCATCGGGCAGTGCGTTAACGAACAGGGTCACCGGCCGGAATTCGATCCGGTCTAATAGTTTAAAGGGTGGGGACGCGTGACAGCGAACAAGGCATTTTCAGGCGGAAAGCGGCTGTGCACGATGCTGCTGGTCGGCACCATCCTGGGCGGCACGGCCGCGCCCGCGCTTGCGCAGCAGGCGGCACCGGCCGTTCAACAGCGGGCGGCACCGGCAGCTAAGACGCCGGCTGCGGCCCAGCCATCGGCGGTGCCGGCCGCCCAGGCTCCCGCCGCAGGTCTTCCCGGAACGGGGATCGTTCGTTCGATCGCGGTCACCGGAAACCAGCGCCTCGAGCCGGAGACCGTCATCTCCTACATCAAGCTTCGCCCCGGCGAGACCTACACGCCCGAACGAGGCGACGAGGCGCTCAAGGACCTGTTCGCGACCGAGCTCTTCGCCGACGTGGGGATCCGCTACAATGACGGCGTGGTCGCGGTGGAAGTCCGCGAGAACCCGGTCATCAACCGCATCGTGCTGGAAGGAAACAAGCGGCTCAAGGACGATAAGATCACGCCCGAAATCCGGCTGGCGCCGCGGCAGATCTTCACTCGTTCGAAGGCCCGGGCCGACGTTGCTCGCATAATCGAGCTTTATCGCCGCCAGGGCCGCTTCGCCGCCACCGTAGAGCCCAAGATCGTCCAACTCGAGCAGAACCGCGTCGACGTGGTGTTCGAGATCCAGGAGGGGCCGCGTTCGAAGGTCCGCCAGATCAACATCCTCGGGAACGAGAAGTTTTCGGACGGTGAGCTTCGCTCGGAAATGCTGACGAAGCAGGCGCGTCTCACGCGCTTCTTCAGCAGCAACACCAGTTACGATCCCGATCGGCTTGCCTTCGACCAGCAGAAGCTGAGGCAGTTCTACCTGATCAACGGCTATGCCGATTTCCGGGTTGTCTCGGCGGTGGCCGAGCTTACGCCGGATCGGCGCGACTTCATCATCACCTACGTGGTCGAGGAAGGTGATCGGTACAAGTTCGGCGACGTGAAGGTGGAGAGCGGCATTCGCGACCTGAAACCGGATGTCTTGCGGCCGCTGATCCCGATCAAGGACGGCGACTGGTTCAACGCCAAGCTGGTCGAGGATACGATCACCTCGCTCAACGAAAGCGCCGGCCTGTTCGGCTACGCCTTCGCAGATGTTCAAGTGGGGTATGACCGGGACAAGGACACCCACACCATGTCCCCGACCTTCCGCGTGGCGGAAACCCCGCGCGTCTATGTCGAGCGGATCGACATCAACGGGAACACCAACACCCGCGACAAGGTGATCCGCCGCGAGTTCCGGCTGGCGGAGGGTGATCCCTTCAACACCATCCGGGTGAAGCGTTCGCAGGACCGCATCCAGTCGCTCGGATTCTTCCAGGAGAAGCTGGAGGTCGAGCAGGAGCAGGGCACGGCGCCCGATCGCGTGGTGCTCGGCGTCGATGTCGAGGAGCGTTCCACCGGCTCGCTCGAACTTTCGGCGGGTTTTTCGAGCCTCGAACGCTTCCTTGTCAACCTCTCCGTCCGCCAGCGCAACTTCATGGGCAAGGGCCAGGAGCTTCGCGCCAGCGTCAATTATTCGACCTATTCGAAATCGGTGGAGCTCGGCTTCACCGAGCCCTACCTGTTCGATCGCAACATCGCCGTCGGCGTGGACCTTTACAGGAAAGATCTGAACAGCTTCAACTTCACGCGAGGCGGCGACCGGAACACGACCTACGAGCAGGTCACGACCGGCGGCCAGCTGCGCGCGGGCGTTCCGCTCACGGAATATCTTTCGCTGGCGCTTCGCTACGGCCTCAATCTCGACGAAGTTTCTCTCGACGAAGATCTTTTCTTCTCCGATCCGGACGGCCCCGGGCCGCTCGCCCGTCAGTGCGACCCGCTCCTGGCCGGCCGTTATCTGTGCGACGCGATCGGCGATCGTACCACGTCGTCGGTCGGCTATTCGCTGGTCTACAGCACGCTCAACAACTCGCTGCGCCCGAGCCGCGGAAATCGCGTGGTGCTCAGCCAGGACTTTGCCGGCCTCGGCGGCGACGTGAAGTATCTGCGCACGAAGCTCAATGCCGCCAAATATTGGAACGTGGGCAGCGGCTTCATCTTCTCGACCTCGGCCGAAGGTGGGTACATTCACAGCTTCGAGGATTCGCGTGGGCCCGGCATTGATCCGGTCCGGCTGACGGACCGCTTCTTCCTTGGCGAACCGCAGATCCGCGGCTTCGACATCCGCGGCGTCGGCCCACGCGTGCAGCGGATTCCCTATCTCGATGTCAATGGCACGCTCTCGACCGAGCGCCGGCAGATCACCGACGATCCGCTCGGCGGCCGCGCTTATTACCTCGCACGCGCCGAGCTCGAGATCCCGCTCGGCGCCTCAGGACGAGAGCTTGGCCTTCGGCCCTCCATCTTCGTCGATGCGGGCGCGCTGTTCGGTTTGAAGGCGCCGCCGCTGCTCAACGTCACCTTCTGCGATCCGGCAGTGGGATCTGCCGGGGCCCGGTCGTCGGTGCCGTTCGGCACGGCCTGCCCAACCGGGAGCACGGCTACTCCCGGCTTCAGGGAAGAATTCCTCGGGGACACGTCGAAGCCGCGAATATCGATCGGCGCCGGCGTTAACTGGAACTCGCCGTTCGGGCCGTTCAGGATCGATATAGCCAGGGCGCTTACCAAGGCCAGGGGCGACGACACCAAACTCTTCACGTTCAATGTAGGGACTGCATTCTGATGAACAAATCTCTCTTCGGCACGGCCCTTGCCGTGCTTGCCGCGACTGTTCCGGCCGCCGCGTCGGCGCAGCGCATCGGCCCCGCTGTGGTGGCGGTCGTCGATACCGACCGTATTTCTCGGGAATGCACGGCCTGCCGTGCCGCTGCGGGCCAGCTTCAGACGCAGGGCAACACGCTGCGCACGCGCGCTCAGCAGCTGCAGACGCAGCTGCAGACGCAGGGGCAGCCGATCCAGACGGCAGTGGGTGCGTTGAGCGGCCGTCAGCCGGACGCGGCGTTGCAGCAGCGGATTACGGCGTTTCAGACGCAGCAGAACAACGCGCAGCAGGAACTTGCCCGTAGCGAGCAGAATCTCCGCTCGACCCAGCTTCACGTCCAGCAGCAGATCAGCACTCGGCTTCTCCCGATCATCGGCACGGTGGCCCAAGCCCGCGGCGCGACGCTTGCGGTCGATCGTGGGAGCGCTCTCTTCGCGGCTCCGGCGCTCGACATCACGAACGAGGTTCTCACCCAGCTGAACCAACAGCTTCCGAGCGTCAGCGTCACCCCGCTCCCTCAGCAGCAACAGCAGCAGCAGCCGCAGGGCCGGTGAACGCCGACACGGCAGGCGCCGCCGTCGCCGCAGCAAGCGGAGGCCCGCTCGATCTCAGGCGGGTGATGGCGGCGCTGCCGCACCGATATCCAATGCTCCTCGTCGATCGGGTCGAGGAGATCGTCCCCGACCAGCGGATCGTCGCGATCAAGGCGGTGACGATCAACGAGGGGTTTTTCCAGGGGCACTTTCCAGGGCGGCCGGTCATGCCCGGCGTGCTCATCGTCGAGGCGCTCGCCCAGGCGGCGGGAGTGCTCGCGGTCGAGTCGCTCGGCCTCGCCGGCACCGGCAAGCTGGTCTATTTCATGTCGATCGACGAGGCGAAGTTCCGCATGCCGGTCGAACCCGGAATCCTGCTTCGCCTCGAAGTCGAGTTCGTTCAGAAGCGCGCGAAGGTCTGTAAGTTCGCCGGCCGCGCTCTGATCGACGGACAGCTTGCCGCCGAAGCCAGGTTCATGGCGATGATCGCGGACCAGCCGGACGCTTGACCTAATCTCCAAACGTCAGCCGGATGCCGGCATAAGCGGTTCGGCCAGGCGTCGCAAAGCCGACCACGTCCTGGTAATCGGCATCGAAAGCGTTTGCGATCCGTCCAAACGCTTCGAGCGCCTCGGAAAGCCGGTAGGCGATCCGGGTTTCGGCCAGAACATAGTCGCCGAGAGTGACGCGGCGGGCCGGAAAGACATTGAAGTCCAGGTCCTGCCGCTCGCCGACATAGGCTAGCGCAGCACCCGCGCGGATTCTGCCCCAGGTTCCGTCCAGCCCAAGCGAGGCGCTGTGGCGGGGGCGCCTGACTTCGCGAAGAAGCAATCCCCCCCGGACCTGCTGCTCCTCGGCATCGACATGGCTGTAGGTCGCGGTGACGCCGACATTCTCGACGGGCCGCCACTCACCTTCGAACTCGATGCCTTGGCGTCGGCTCGTGCCGGCGGCGTTCGCCGCGCTCGACAGGAAGGTGGTGCTGTTGAAGGTGCTGACGATCTCGTCCTTCAGCCGTTGGCGATAGGCCGTCACGGCAAGGTTAAGGCGGCCTGTGCGGTAGCGAAGACCCCCCTCGAACCCACGCGAGCGCTCGGGCTTCAGTTCGGGGTTACCGACAAATCGCCCAGGAAAGAAGCCGAAGAGCTCAAAGAAGGTCGGACGAGCGATCCCCTC
>JAUJOJ010000001.1:97108-127379 GCA_030447665.1 Allosphingosinicella sp.
ATCGCCCAGGAAAGAAGCCGAAGAGCTCAAAGAAGGTCGGACGAGCGATCCCCTCACTGTAGCTGACAAGAGCCGAGACGGGCCCGGCGATGTCGAGAAGTGCCGATCCGCGAATCGTGGTCGCATCCTTGAAGCCTTCAAAAGTGTCGTGCCGGACTGCGATATCGGTGGTCAGCCGATCGCCGAAGGTTGCGCGCCACTCGCCGACGAACGCGGCCCGCGCGCGGCTGCGGTCCTGGTTGGTGCGGCCGCCGAAAGACTGATCACTGGCCTTGAAGCCCTCATCTTCATAATCGCCGGCCAGACTGAAGCGATGCTCGATGCTGCCGGTCGCAAGATCGAGCGAAGCGAGCGCGTCTACGCTGCGCCGCTCGCCTTCAGTTTGATTAAGCCGAAGCGGGCCCCGCCGGTTCCGATTCGCGGACTCGAGCAGGGTACCTCCAAGTGTCAGGCTGAGGCCGCTTCCGGCCGGCGCGATATCGGTGGCGACGCGGAGCGCGCCGATCTGGTTATGGGACTTGTCGAGTGTATTCGCCCGCCTGAACGTCCGCGGATCGGATCCGTCGAATTCGCTGACCGTGTCGACATAGCGCCCCGCGAGACGGAAGCCGATCGTGTCCGAGGCTTGGACCCGGGCCGCGCCGCCTATTGTGGCATTCTCGTAGCCGTCCCGCTCCCCGCCTTCGCCGACGCTGTCGATGCCCGCGCTACGCTGGTATCCGCCGTAAAGCCCTAGCGAGCGGTCGGAACCGCCGAAGCTGATCCGCCCCGCTCCGCGGAAAAAGTCGTTGCTGCCGCCCTCTAGCAGCGCTGAGCCGCCGGTCCCCGTCTCGCCGGTGCCGGTATAGAGCGCGACCACGCCTCCGATCGCTTCTGCACCATAAAGCGCGGACTGCGGACCGCGGACCACTTCGATCCGGCGCACCCCTTCGTTGCTTAGCAGCTCGAAGCGGGGCTCGTTGCCGGACGCAGGATCGTTGAAGCGGATCCCGTCGATCAGAAGCAGCGTGTGATTGGCCTCCGCTCCGCGGATCCGGACCTGTGTCTGCGTTCCCGGAGGACCGGCGGTCGCGACGGCGAGACCCGGCACCAGCCGTAGGAGGTCGAGCGTTAGCGGCTGACCGAGCGCCTCAATCCGCTCCTCCCCGATCACCGTCACCGTCGCCGGCGACTCCTGTTGGGCGATCGGCCGGAGCGAGGCGGTGACGACGATCTGGTCGGATCGCACCTCGTCGGCAGACGAAGGCAAAGCGGCAGCCGCAACGGGAGCGGCGAACAGAAGGGGGAGGATCATCGATTTCTTCTCCAGTGACAAACGAATTGTCGTCACGGAGGGCCCCCGGCTTGGAACGCCGAACGGCACCACGCATCCGCGGCTGGACCCGGCCGGGTGCGGACGACCGACAAAGGCAGGTTCCTGACTTCGGCCGCCCTTTGGGAGCAGACCTTCACAGTTGCGGGCACAGCGCCGGATTTGCACCGGCTTCCCTTTCAACCGCCCCCGCCAAGCCGAAGCTCGTGGGCGGCACCTTCGTCCCGGCGGCCGTTAGGAAGCGCGGGACTCACTGTCAAGCAGGAGGAACGTCCGGAGCAGAAGGAAACCGAATGCTTGCTCGCTCGCCTGACATGGGCCAGAGCCGCCGCCAATGAACAGGAGGCAACACGTTGGAGCGGATCGTGATGTCCTGGAGCGGCGGCAAGGACAGCTGCATGGCACTCGACGAACTCGAGGGGTCGGGTGAGTATGAAGTGTCGATTCTGCTCACCACGATAACGCGCGATTACGATCGAATCAGCATGCATGGCGTTGACCGCACGCTGCTTCACGATCAGGCGGACGCCCTCAACCTTCCTCTGCGTGAGGTGTTCATACCGGCTTCCTGCAGCAACGCGGATTATGAGCGATTGATGGGCGAAGCGCTCGGCGCTCTGCGGGCGGAAGGGTTTGAAACCGTGGGGTTCGGCGACCTCTTCCTGGCCGATGTCCGCGCCTATCGCGACCGGCTGATGGCAGCCAACGCGATGCGCGCTCTTTATCCGGTCTGGGGCCGGGACACGGGCGATTTCGTCGATGAGTTCATCGGCCGAGGCTTCAAGGCGGTGACGACCTGCGTCGACCTTGCCGTACTCGACCAGAGTTATTCCGGGCGCCTCATCGACGAGACATTCCTCGCTGATCTTCCCGACAATGTCGATCCGTGCGGCGAGAATGGCGAGTTCCACAGCTTCGTCTTCGATGGCCCGCCATTCGCGCGGCCGGTCCCGTTCCGCATCGGCGAGCGGGTAACCCGCGGCTCGTTATGCTTTTGCGATCTCGAACCATCCTCGCTATGTGAAGCAGCCTTCCCGGTACAAGAAATGGAGCGCCAGGCATGCTGACCCCCCGGACTGTGGCCTTGATCACCGCAATTTTCCTTGCGGCGATCTTCCGCCTGGTCCCGCATCCGCCGAACTTCTCGCCTATCGCGGCCATGGCTTTGTTCAGCGGCGCCTATCTGCCGCGGCGCGGGCTCGCCTTTGTCGCACCGCTTGGTGCGATGCTGCTGAGCGACGCGGTGCTTGGCTTTCATGGTGGAATGCCGATCGTCTATACCAGCGTCGGACTGATCGTGGCACTCGGCTTCCTCCTCTCCACGAAGCGCACGCCAGGGCGGATCGTCGCGGCGGCGCTCGCCGGCTCCGTGCTCTTCTATCTCCTCACCAATTTCGGCGTCTGGGCGTTCGGCGATATGTATCCTAAGACGGCGGCCGGCCTTGCTGCTTGCTACGTCGCCGCGCTCCCCTTCTTCCAGAACAGCCTGATCGGCGACCTGATCTTCGCCGGATTGCTGTTCGCCGGATTTGGCGTGGCCGAGCGTCTGATGCCGACGCTGCAGCAATCGGCGGAGCTTCGAACCGCTTAAGGTCGCCGGCGCATGCCCGCCGCTATGCGCATCGTCTCGCTGCTCCCGTCCGCGACTGAGATGGTGTACGCGCTTGGCCTTGCGGAGAACCTTGTCGGAGTGACGCACGAATGCGACTACCCGCCTGGCGCGCGCGGTAAGCCCGCCACCGTACGGAACGTGCTTCCCATCGAAACAATGACGCAGGGGGAGATCGATGCCGCCGTGTCGGACCGGCTCCGGCAAGGGCTGGGGCTGTACGAACTGGATGCGGACCGGATCGATCAGCTCTCCCCCGATCTCATCATCACCCAATCCTTGTGCGATGTCTGCGCCCCGTCGGGTAACGAAATCGAGCAGCTGCTGGGCCGGCTTCGCAAACGACCCAAGCTGGTCTGGATGAGCCCGAGCAATCTGGCCGGCATCGAAGCCAATATCATGGAACTCGGCGCCGCGACGCGGCGTGAGGCGGAAGCGGCGCGCCTGGTGGAGGAGGGGCGGGCGCGGCTTGCCCGGCTGGCGGCGGCGACGAGCGCGATCGAGCACCGCCCCCGCGTCTTCTGCATGGAATGGCTCGATCCGGTTTATTGCAGCGGTCATTGGGTGCCCGAGATGGTGCGCCTGGCCGGCGGGATTGACGGGCTGGGGCAGGAGGGAGGAGACTCGCTCCGGATCAGCTGGCAATCGGTGCTCGATTGGTCGCCCGAAGTGCTGATCTTCATGCCCTGCGGCTATCGGCTCGAGGCGGCACTCGATGCCGCACCGCCCCTCGGCGAGCTGCCGGGATATGCCGGCCTTCCAGCAGTCCGGAATGGGCGCGTTTACGTGGTCGATGCCAACGCCTATTTTGCTCGCCCCGGCCCAAGGGTGATTGAGGGCGCCGAACTCCTCGCCCACCTCATTCACCCGGACCAGATCGATTGGGGAGGACAAGCCGATGTCTACCGCCGCTTCGAATCGCCGGCAAATGAAGCGTCCCGGTCCGACCCGTTGCAATGAAGGGGCGTAACCAGTAAGAGCGCCGCAGCTTCCATGAGGCTGGTCGGAACCAGCCAAAACCCAGGAAAATCAGATGAAGACCGACGCCCATCCCGATTATCACATGATCAAGGTGCAGATGACCGACGGCACCGTGTTCGAGACCCGCTCGACCTGGGGCAAGGAAGGCGACACGCTGCAGCTCGACATCGATCCCAAGGTCCATCCGGCCTGGACCGGGGGCAACAGCCGCATGCTCGATCAGGGTGGTCAAGTGGCGCGCTTCAACAAGCGCTTCGGCGGCCTGACGCTCGGCGGTCGCAAATAGGCATTGTCTGAGGGCGCGATCCCGGTCCTCGAGACCGAGCGCCTCCAGCTTCGCGCTCCATCGGCGGATGATCTCGACGTTTCCACAGCCATGTGGGGGAACGAGGATGTCGTGCGTCATATCGGCGGCAAAGTATTCAGCCGGGAGGAAGTTTGGTCGCGAATCCTCCGCGCGCGCGGCCTTTGGGCGATGCTGGGCTACGGCTATTGGGCGGTCTACGCCAAGGAGAGCGGTCGCTTCGTCGGTGACGTCGGCTTTGCCGACTTCCACCGGGCCTTCGAGCCCTCCATCGAGGGTATTCCGGAAATGGGTTGGGTGCTCGATCCCTGGTGCCACGGCCGGGGCTTTGGCGGTGAAGCGACAAGGGCGGCCCTCGCCTGGGGGGAGGCGCAGCTCGGTGCGCCCGAATATAGCTGCATCATCGATCCGGAGAATAAAGCTTCGATCCGGCTCGCGCTCAAACTCGGCTTCGCCGAAGCTTCTCAGACGCTTTACAAAGGCACTCCCATCCTCGTCTTCCGCCGTCTCGCGGCTTCGCCAGCCGGAACCACCTCCACCACCGCCTGAAGAGCCGCATGCCGACGAGCCGCTGCTCGATCCTGGTGCTCGCTATCATCCTGGTGCTGGCGGCGGGCTACCTGATCACCCTCTACAACCGGCTGCTTCCGTCCTGATCCAGCTTGGGGCTTCGCCGCTCCGCCACTTGCCGCTTTCCATCGATCACGATCGGGGAGGCGAGGCCGGGGAGGGGGCCCTGGAGCTGCAGCCCGCGGTGGACCACCTGCGGATCGGCGAACACCGCGTCGACCGGATTGATCGGCCCTGCCGGAATTCCCGCGGCTTCCAGCGCCTCCGAAAATTCGGCGCATCCGCGGGCAAGCATCGCCCGCTCCAGGATCGGGATCAGCTCGGCCTGGTTGACCACCCGGGCCGGATTGGTGCGGAAGCGCTCGTCGGCCGCCAGCTCGTGAAGGCCGAGGATCGAGCAGAGCCGCTCGAATTGCCGGTCGTTGCCGACGGCGACGATCACTTCTCCATCCGCCACCTTGAAGGCCTGATAGGGCACGAGATTGGCGTGGCCGTTGCCCATCCGGTGGGGGACCCTGCCGGAGACCATCCAGTTGAGCGCCTGATTGGCGAGCACGGCCACCTGGGTATCGAGCAGCGCCATGTCGATATGCGCGCCCTTGCCCGTTCGGTCGCGTTCGCGGAGGGCGGCAAGGATGGCGACGGACGAATAGAGGCCCGTGAACAGGTCCGCATAGGCGATGCCGGCCTTTTGCGGCTCCCCATCCGGCTCGCCGGTCAGCGACATGGCGCCGCCCATGCCCTGGATGATGAAATCGTATCCTGCCCGGGAGGCATAGGGGCCGGTCTGTCCGAAGCCGGTAATCGAGCAATAGACGAGGCGGGGATTCAGCGCCGAGAGCGAACCGTGATCGAGGCCGTAGCGGGCGAGGCCGCCCACCTTGAAATTTTCGATCAGCACGTCCGACCCAGCGGCGAGGGCACGGACCTGCTCCTGGCCCGCAGCGCTTTCGAGGTCGATCGCAACGGATTTCTTGCCGCGGTTGCAGGCGTGGAAATAAGCCGCGCTGCCATCCTCGGCGAAGGGGGGACCCCAATGGCGGGTATCGTCTCCCTCCCCGGGGCGCTCCACCTTGATCACCTCCGCGCCGAGATCCGCCAGCAGCTGCCCTGCCCAGGGCCCGGCAAGGATCCGGGCGAGCTCGACGACGCGGATGCCGGCGAGTGGCTTGTCCACTAAAAGGCCGGGATGCCCGTGATGGCGCGGCCGAGGATCAGGCCGTGCACGTCGTGCGTGCCTTCGTAGGTGTTCACCGTCTCGAGGTTCGCGGCGTGCCGCATCACCTGGAATTCGGCCGAGATGCCGTTGCCGCCGTGCATGTCCCTGGCGATCCGGGCGATATCAAGCGCCTTGCCGACATTGTTGCGCTTGATGAGGCTAATCGTCTCCGGGATGAGCTCGTCTTCGTCCATGCGCCGGCCGACGCGCAGCGCCGCCTGCAGGCCGAGCGTGATCTCCGTGATCATGTTGGCGAGCTTCATCTGGACGAGCTGCGTCGCTGCGAGCGGGCGGCCGAACTGCTTGCGGTCGAGCGTGTAGCTGCGCGCGGCATGGTAGCAGGCCTCCGCCGCGCCCATCGCGCCCCAGGCGATGCCGTAGCGGGCGCGATTGAGGCAGCCGAACGGCCCTTTGAGGCCGCTCACGTTCGGCAGCAAATTTTCCTCCGGGACCTCGACGCCGTCCATCACGATCTCGCCGGTGATCGAGGCGCGCAAGCTGAGCTTCTCCCGGATTTTCGGGGCGGTGAGGCCCTTCATGCCCTTTTCAAGCACGAAGCCCTTGATCTTGCCGTCATGGCCGCCGGATTTGGCCCAGACCACGAACAGGTCCGCGATCGGCGAGTTGGTGATCCACGTCTTGGAGCCCGAGAGACGATAGCCGCCATCGATCTTCTCGGCCCGCGTGCGCATGCTGCCCGGATCGGAGCCGGCGTCGGGCTCGGTGAGCCCGAAGCAGCCGACCCATTCGCCGCTGGCGAGCTTCGGGAGATACTTCTTCCTTTGGTCTTCGGATCCGTAGGCATGGATCGGATGCATGACGAGCGAGGATTGGACCGACATCGCCGAGCGATAGCCGGAATCCACCCGCTCGACCTCGCGCGCCACCAGACCATAGCTCACATAATTGAGCCCCGCGCCGCCATATTCCGTTGGGATGGTTGCGCCGAGCAGGCCAAGCTCGCCCATCTCGCGCATGATCTCGCGGTCGAAGCTCTCTTCGAGATAGGCTTCTGTCACCCGCGGCTGCAGCCGCTCCTGCGCATAGCCCGCCGCCGTATCCCGCACGAGCCGCTCCTCGTCCGAAAGCTGCGCATCCAGCGCGAACGGATCTGACCAATCGAAGGGGGCGACGGCGGGGTTGGGCATTCGTTTCCTCTGGCCTCAATGGATGCCGCCCCTTCGCGCGTCGTGAGGCTTCTGTCTACTCCCCGGGGTCTCGGCCGGCTTCGGCGGCGGCGCCTTGCCCTTGCTACACCATTCCTTGGATGGTCCGCGATGAGCTGACGATCGATAGCGCCCCCGCACTGTTTCTGGCCGTGCGGCAGCCGTCTACCGATTGGTGGAGCTGGTCAGAAGCGCCGCCGCGCCCGCCCGATATTTCCGGCTGAGCCGGAGCCGGGTACCGTCAACGAGCCGGACCGACGCATCGCCATTGGAAAGGGCTGAGATTTCCTGGACGCGGTCGATCGCAACCAGAGCCGTGCGATGGATACGCACGAAACGGTCCGGATCGAGGCTGCTCTCGAAACTGGCCAAGGTCTCTCGGATAAGGTGGCTGGCGGGGCCCACGTGCAAGGCGAGATAATTGCCCTGCGTTTCAACCCAATCGATCTCGGCGACCGGCAGCAGCAAAGTGCGCCCGCGGGTTTTCACCGGCACGGTCGTCAAATAAGATCTGGGCGCCGCAGCGTTCCGGGCTTGCAGCGCTTGGTTCCGCGCCCCGGCAAGCGAGAGACTTTCCTGCTCCGCCCGCCGCCAGAAAATAACGGCATGCGCGGCCGCCACGAACGCCGCCATGCACAGGATCAGCAGTGGAGCATTGGCGACGATCTGCCGATCCAGCGGCGCCTGCAGGCGCGGATCCCGGTCCGTCAGCAGCCACCCGGCCAATATTTGAGCAATGAAGATCAGGGCCAGCGAGAGACAAAAGATGCTGAGGGCGTGGATCAGCGCGTGCCGCCAGCGGCGGGACCCTTCAACGGGAAAACGGCGCGTCAGCCGCAGCAGCAAGGGCGTGATCGCCGCGCCGAGCAGGCTTGCCCCTCCGATTCTAAGAAGCTCCTGAGAGAAATGCAGCGGGATATCCGCCTTGGCTGCCTGGAAGACGTTGCCGGGCTGAAGGATGATGAGGAAGACGAGCCAATAAGCAAAGCCAAGCGCCAATTCCCGCGCCAGGGCTAAGCGCGGTGAACCTGCCTCCTCGTTGAACACTCGCGGCCCCACTATCGCGGTTTGATCGTCAGTCATTCGGCGAGATGTTAGCAGCCTAAGGTGCCGGGGGCAGGCCAGTCCAAGATTGAGATTTCGAGCGCTCCTCGAGCAGCCACCCCGCTGGCCCCAAGGGCAATCCTCCCTGTCACAGAAGCAGTTCGTCGAGGCGGCGCGGGCCCTAGGTTCCGCTCGGGACCAAGGCCGCGAAACCTTCAGGCGGCCACGGGCGGAGAAAGAAGATGCGACTTCAAAATGTCTTGGCAGCCATGACGACAGCTGGTCTGTTTTGCCCGGTACCGCAACTGCGGAAGCGGTCAGAACCGAACATGGCCGACTGGAAGGTGTCCGGTCGGGCCAATTGGTCGTCTACAAGGGCGTTCCCTATGCCAAGCCGCCGCTCGGCACTTTGCGGTGGCGCGAGCCGCAACCAGCGTCGCCTTGGAAGGGCGTCCGCAAGGCCGATGCCTTCGCTCCGATCTGCATGCAGTCCGGCGAACCTCTTCCCGGTGCGCCGCCCGAGCGGACGAGCGGAGCTGGTCTCTACCTCAACGTCTGGGCGCCGGCCCGGAGCGGAGCCAGGCGTAACGAGCCCCTGCCGGTAATGGTTTGGATCTATGGCGAAAGGGTGATGGACCAACGGGTCGTCCTCCATCCGCTGACCTGGGGCGACCGATTGGCCAGCAAGGATGTCGTCGTGGTGAGCTTGAACTACCGGGGCGGTGCGTTCGGCTTCCTGGCACATCCCGAACTGACCCGTGAATCCGGACGCGGAGCTTCCGGCAATTACGGCCTGATGGATCAGATCGCCGCACTGAAATGGGTTCAGCGCAACATCGCATCGTTTGGCGGCGATCCGGAGCGTGTCACCCTGTTCGGCCAATCGGCAGGGTCGATGTCCGCAAGCCTGCTAATGACATCGCCGCTCGCCAAGGGGCTGTTCCACCAGGTGATCGGCCAAAGCGGCGGCGTCTTCATCCCGCCCGAAGCCTCCCCCACCGGAGCCGGCTTTCTCTTGAAGGGTGCCGAGCAAGCGGGCGTGAAGCTCGCCGCCGCACTCGGCGCCCGCGACCTGGCGGCGATGCGAGCCTTGCCCGCCAACGCGATCCTTTCACAACGGACGAGGGGCGCGGACCACTTCATTCTCGATGGTCATGTCCTGCGCCGCGAGCCTTACGAGGTCTTCGCCGCGGCCGAGCAGCACCAGATGCCGGTGCTGCTTGGCTGGAACGCCGACGAGGGCACCTCCTTTCTCGAAGGGCAGAGGGTCCGCGCGGCGACCTTCGCTGCCGATCTTCAACGGGATTTCGGTCGGTTGCCACCGCCATTGTTGGCGGCCTATCCCGCGGCGTCGGATGCCCAGGCGCGCACGTCCCGAGCCGCATTGGAGCGGGATCTCCGCTTCGGCTACGACATGTGGACCTGGGCGAGGCTGCAGGCGAAATCCGGACGGGGCAGGGTCTTCGCCTACCATTTTGCACAGGTTCCGCCCTATCCGCAGGGCTCGCGCTTTGCCTCGTGGGGCGCCGGTCATGGAACCGAGCTGCGCTACGTCTTCGGCCACCTCGACCAAGAACGTTGGGCTTGGACCGGCTTCGACCGCAAGCTTGCCGAGACGATGGCCGCCTATTGGACGAATTTCGCCAAGCGCGGCGATCCGAACGGTGCAGGATTGCCCGCGTGGCCCTCTTTCACCGCCGGTGAGGAACGGGTGCTTCACTTGCGCGATCCGATCGCGGTTGGCGGCGTGGTCAACCGCCCCGCGCTCGCACTGCTCGACGCCATCTTTGCGCAAGCGCGGGCGTCGCGATCGAGCCCGAGCGATCGTCGGTAGCAGAGGAAACTCGCCAGCCATGCCATGCCGCCCGCGAAAGAAAGCAAGGGAACTCAGACATGCAGCGTCCACACCTGTCTCAGAGCGCGAATTTTTCTGGGAGTGAGAACGGAACGGCCATCACCGGGCACGAGTCCAGATTTGGCATGTAATGCCGACCATCTGAAATGGGCAAGCGGATTTCCGGTGTGCAGTCCAAAGCGTTGAACAAGCGGGCCTCGGTGGGCTTTGGGAGCTTCCCTAGAGACATTGCGCTCCGATTGGGGGGCTATCAGGGTTCGCGCCCACTCTGACGCGCCATGCTGCTATGTCTTGTCGCTCGAAGGCGTGCGGCGGATCGCCTCTCGCGACAGGGGAGGTGAACAACGGTACTGGCTAGAACCGCGCGAATACGACGGGGACAAATACCGGAAGGCATGGCACCGCATAGGAGCTTCGCTTTCCGCCACGTGACGCTGCCAGCGGCTCGCCTTCGGGGCGCTGTACCATGTCCGTTCCCGAGAGAACTGTTGAAAAAATGCCGCAAGAGGTTTCCTTAGGCGTGAAACAGCGATTCATCATTCGCAGGGGACCACTTTGACCGCGCTCGATCTATTATTCGGGTTCTTTGTGACTTGGGTGGTGGGGCTCTCACCAGCGTTCATAGCGCGGTACCTATGGAAAAAGGCGCCACTCTCAGGCCGGTCCGCTTCTTTGATCGCAGGCGTGAGTTGCGTCATTTTCGCGTTTGGTTTCCTATTCGTGCGCTCCGCAGCCGGAGAAGCTAATCCTCGCATCAGCCCCGTCTGGATCTTAGTATTTTTCGTCTCTCGATGGATCATGAGGCGAGAAACCAAATCACGCCGGACTCGCGAAGAGATCGTTTCCGATTTGCGAGAGGTGATTGCCGACCCGGACAGCACGGAGGAACAGCGCTTGTTTGCCGAGGACCGCCTCCGGCAATACGAGCAGCTTGGCTCAACGACGCGGAGCAAAGAGGCGTCGACCGGTGCGGTGCGCAAGCTGCGGCAGGGGCAAATCCGCCGTGTTGGGCGCTTCGCTGCTTACGCTCTCGGTGTCTGTCTGGTCCTCGATATCCTGCTCATGGCCTCGGGGTACCGGCTTCTGATAAGTGAAAAGGTTGTTGACCAGGGAGAGGCCTACACGGCGGGCGATTGGGTCTTCGGGAGTAACAGGCGAGCCGTTATCGTTTGTCGGTACTGGACCGGACGGAGCATGAAGCCGGAAGGATTGTGGTACGGGGTAGGGGACAATGAGATTGATGAGTGTCCGCTTCTGTATGCCCCAGGAAACGGAACGTAGGTGCGCGCCTGACTGGCGGAAGAGGTGGGATTCGAACCCACGGACGGCTTGCACCGTCGCTGGTTTTCAAGACCAGTGCCTTAAACCACTCGGCCACTCTTCCATGCCGTCGCTGTGCCCGCTGGCGGGTGCTTACGAGCCGGTTTCGCCCGTACCATCCGCTTAGTGGACCTTCAGCTAACCCTGTAACCCTGCTCCTCATTGTCGGTCGAGGCGCAAAGGGCAGCTCTACCCCCATAAACTTTCAAGACCGCTGCCTTAAACCACTCGGCCATCTCTCCGGACGGCGCCGCCTTAACCGTCAAGCGACGGTGCGTGCAAGCGGATCGACGGAACCGCTATCGCGGCCTGGTCGCTTGTGGCAGAGCGCCCGCGTGATGAGGAAGAGTATGCGTCTGTTCGCCCCGGTGATCGCCATCGCCTTTGCCGCCTTTCCCCCGTTCAGCGCCGGCGGAGGCGCAGCGATCGCGCAGACGGCGCCGCTGAGCGAGGCCGGATTCCAGGCCTATCTCCCGCAGCTCCGCGCCCAGGCCGAGCGGCAGGGCGTCAGCCGCCGGACGCTCGATCTCGCCTTTTCCGATCTCGTCTTCAGCCGCCGCACGGTCGAGCTCGACCAGGCGCAGCCAGGCGGCACCGCCGGCAATCCGGCCATCCCGCCCTTCGCTCCCTACCGCCGCGAACATGTGACGCCGGGACTCATCAGCGGGGGAGCCAGCGCTACGCCGCGAACCGCGCCCGATTTACCGATATCGGCCGGCGCTACGGGGTCGAACCTTCAGTTCTGGTTGCCATCTGGGGCCACGAGACGAGCTACGGTGCCAATACCGGCGACTTCGACCTCCTCAACTCGCTCGCCAGCCTCGCTTATGAGGGCCGCCGCCGGCAGCTGTTCGCCGACGAGTTCGTCGCCACCTTGAAGATGATGGACCGCGGCTTCTCGCGAAGCCAGCTCAAGGGCAGCTGGGCCGGCGCGACCGGCTATCCTCAATTCTTGCCGAGCGTGTACCTTCGCCTCGGCGCCGACGGGGACGGCGACGGGCGGGCCAATATCTGGTCGAACCAGGCCGACGCGCTCGCCTCCATCGCCAATTATCTCAGCAACGCCGGCTGGAAACCCAACCTGCGCTGGGGCTTTCCGGTGTCGGTCCCTGCAAGCTTCAACGCCGCCGGGCTCGGGACGCGGCTTTCCTCCCGCGCTGCACCCGGGTGCATGACCGCCATACGCGCTGGATGACGGCCGGCGAATGGCGCCGGATGGGGCTCGCGTCCCAGACCGGCTACTGGCCCGCCGACACCGAGCTGCTGAGCCTGCTCGAACCCGACGGGCGGGGGCAGACCGCCTATCTGCTCAGCACCAATTACCGGACGATCCTCGATTATAATTGCTCGAATTTCTATGCGCTGTCGGTGGGGCTGCTGGCGGACGCAATTTCCCGCTGAAGCGTCTGGCGCGCGCCGATCCGACTGGGTAAGAATGGCCGCGCGGCTGTGGCCGCAGGGGCTCATTTCAGTTAGGATCGGTTCTCATCTATGAAGCGCAAGGCGTTGACCTTCAGCCTGGTTTCGGCTGCCATCGCTCTTCCTGTCGCAGCCGCCGCGCCGCCTCTCGACACGGTCGCGCCGATCGCCTTCATGATCGACCTGTCGTCGGGCGCGGTGCTTTATGCCAAGGACGCGGACCGGCGGGTGCCGCCGGCCTCTATGGCCAAGATGATGACCACCCATCTTGCCTTCCACCAGATCAAGCGCGGCGAGCTCGCTTTGGACAAGGTCTGCACGGTGCGGCCTGAAACCTGGCGGCAATGGCACGGGCCGCAGGCGGGCTCGACCATGTTCCTCTCGCCCGGCGAGCAGGTGAGCGTCGAGAACCTCCTGCACGGCATCGTTACTTTGTCGGGCAACGACGCCAGCGTGGTTCTCGCCGAATGCATCGCCGGCACCGAGCCCGCATTCGCCGTGCTGATGAACGCCGAGGCCAAGCGGCTCGGCATGAACAATTCCAACTTTGGAAATTCGAACGGCTGGCCGGACAACGGCGTCACCGTCACCACGGCGCGGGACCTGGCGAAGCTGGCCAAGGCGACGATCGAGGAGACGCCGGACCTCTACAAAGCCTTTTATCAGAAGAAGGACTTCACCTGGGGCAAGACGCTGGGCTCGGGCGCGCCGATCACGCAGGGCAACCGCAATCCGCTGCTCGGCAAGGTATCGGGTGCCGACGGCCTCAAGACCGGCCATACCGAGGAAGCGGGCTACGGCTTCACCGGCTCGGCCGAGCAGGAGGGGCGCCGCCTGATCATGGTCGTCGCGGGCCTCGGCAGCTTCAACCAGCGCATCGAGGAAAGCGTCAAGTTCATGGACTGGGGTTTCCGCTCCTGGAAGGCTCAGCCGCTGTTCGAGAAGGGCGAGAAGGTCGGCGAGGCGCAGGTGCAGCTTGGCGGCGAGGACAGCGTTCCGCTGATCGCCCCGCGCAACCTCGCCGTCACGCTTCCCGCAGGCATCAACACCGGCAACGTCCGCGTGAAGGTGGTTTACCAAGGGCCGCTCAAGGCGCCGATCAAGCAGGGCCAGCATGTTGCGGACCTCGTCGTCCAGACCGGCGACACGCCGCCGCAGAGCATGCCGTTGGTCGCCGCCGAGGCAGTCGACGAGGCGGGCTTCTTCGGCCGGATCTGGGCGGGCCTCACCTCGCTCTTCGGCTAAGCCAATAGGATGCGGAAAAGAGGGCACCGGTTTTCCGCGACGATCATGCGGCCACGATAGGTGCCGGGACGCTTCATCAGCCTCGAAGGCGGGGAGGGGGCCGGCAAGTCGACTCAGCTGATGCAGCTGGCGTCATCCCTGCGTGGGAGGGGCATCGACGTGGTCGAGACGCGCGAGCCCGGCGGCAGCGCGGGCGCCGAGGCCATTCGGGCCTTGCTTCTCCAGGGAGAGGAGGATCGCTGGACACCGGGCGCCGAGGCCCTGCTCTTCGCCGCAGCGCGCGCGGATCACGTCGCAAAACTCATCAAGCCGGCACTCGCTGAGGGCAAATGGGTGATCAGCGACCGCTTCTTGGACAGCTCCATCGCTTATCAGGGCGGGGCGGGGGGCCTCGGCACCGAAGTGATCCGCCAGCTTCACCGGATCGGGAGCGGCGGCTTCCTGCCCGACCGCACATTGCTGCTGGAACTTCCGGCGCAGGCGGCGGCGGAGCGCGCCTCCTCCGCGACGGAGGAGCCGGCGATCGTATCGGGTCGCGCGATCGCGGATATCACGCGCAGGTGGCGGCGGCCTTCCGCGCGATCGCCGCGGAGGAGCCGGACCGTTTTCGAACCATCGATGCTTCGGGAACTCCCGAAGCCGTGACGAACGCCATGCTGGGCGCGCTCGGGGACCTGCTGTGACGCCGCTGCTCGGGCACGATGCGGCCGTCGCAGCCTTCCGCGAAAGCGTCGATTCAGGGCGGCTGCATCACGCCTGGCTGATCAGCGGCGCCGAAGGCATCGGCAAAGCGCTCTTCGCGGACAAGGCCGCCCTGCGCGTTCTCGCCAATGCGGCGGGGCCCGCGGTGGAAACGCCGGGGCTCGACGTTCCGGATGAGCACAGGATCGCGAGGCTCTCCTCCGCCGGCAGCCACCCCGATCTGATGCGGCTCCAGCGCCTTCCCAAAGACAATAGCGGCGAGCTTGCGCGAAGCATCAATGTCGATCAGGTGAGGAGCCTCCAGCGGCTCTTCTCCACGACCCTCGCTCTCCCCTGGCGCGTGGTCGTCATCGATTCGATCGACGATCTGGAGCGCTCCGCGGCCAATGCGCTCCTCAAGAACCTTGAGGAGCCGCCGCCGAACAGCTTGTTCCTGCTCGTCAGCCACTCGCCGGAGCGGCTGCTTCCCACGATCCGCTCGCGCTGCCGCCAGCTTCGCCTGCTGAGGCTCGGCCATGCCGCCATGACGTCAGCGGTCCGTGCCGCGCTGCCGGACGCAGGCGGTAGTGAAGTCAGTGAGTTGGCGGAAATAGGGGAGGGCTCTCCCGGCCGCGCCTTGGCGTTTCGCGGGCTTGAGATCGGCGCGCTCGAAAAATCCCTCGAGGACATCGCGAGGAAGGGGGATCCCACCAATGCGAGGCGCAGCGCCCTCGCTCAGGCACTGTCGCTCAAGTCGGCGCAGGCCCGTTACGAGGCGTTCCTCGCGCGCACGCCGTCAATGATCGCGAGCGTTGCGAAGCAGCGCCGCGGTCCGGCGCTTGCCGAGGCGCTCCGCTTGTGGGAAAGGGCGCACGACCTGGCCGGGAGCGCCACGCGCCTCTCGCTCGACCCACAGAGCGTCGTCTTCGAGCTCGCCGGGATGCTCGCCGCGCTCGCTCCCCAAAAGGCCCCCGGCTGACCCGAATGCCCGATCCTTTCTACATCACCACCGCGATCAGCTATCCCAATGGACGCCCGCATATCGGCCACGCCTATGAGGCGATCGCCACCGATGCCGTCGCCCGCTTTCAGCGGCAGATGGGCAGGGACGTCTTCTTCCTCACCGGCACCGACGAGCACGGACTCAAAATGGCTCAGACAGCACGGGAGAGGGGGATCGAGCCTGCCGCGCTCGCCGAGGAAATGTCCTCTTATTTTCGGGAGATGGACGATCGTCTGAACATTTCATACGATCGCTTCATACGCACCACCGAGCCTGCCCATCACAAGGCGAGCCAGGCGATCTGGCAGGCTATGGTGGACAATGGCGACATTTATCTCGGCCGCTACGAAGGCTGGTACTCGGTCCGCGACGAAGCTTATTATGACGAGAAGGAGCTCGTCACCGCGGATACGGGCGAGCGCCTGTCGCCGCAGGGTACCGAGGTGGAGTGGACGGTGGAGGAGAGCTGGTTCTTCCGCCTTTCCAAATATCAGCAGCCGCTGCTCGATCATTACAACGCGCATCCGGATTTCATCCGGCCCGAGGCCCGCCGTAACGAGGTGATGCGCTTCGTCGAAGGAGGGCTTTCCGACCTTTCGATTTCCCGCACCAGCTTCGATTGGGGCGTGAAGGTGCCGGGCAGCGACGATCATGTCATGTATGTCTGGGTGGACGCGCTTACGAACTACGTCACGGGCGTTGGATATCCAGAGAAAACAGAGGCTTATAAGCGCTTCTGGCCAGCGGATATTCACATCATCGGCAAGGATATCGTCCGCTTCCACGCTGTGTACTGGCCCGCTTTCCTGATGTCGGCCGGGGTTCCGCTGCCGCACCAGGTGTTCGGCCACGGCTTCATCCTTCACCGCGGCGAGAAGATGTCGAAATCGCTCGGCAACGTCGTCGACCCGCACGAGCTCGCCGACGCATTCGGCGTCGATCAGTTGCGCTACTTCCTGCTGCGCGAGGTGACGTTCGGCCAGGACGGCACCTATAGCGCGGACGCGATCGTCACCAGGGTCAACGCCGATCTCGCCAACAGCTTCGGCAACCTTGCTCAGCGGACCTTGTCTTTCATCGCCAAAAATTGCGACGGCGTGCTGCCGCAGGGAGGGAAGGGGGATGCCGCCGACGAGGAGCTTCTTGCGCTCGTCGCCGAGGCGACCGCACAGGAGCTACCGCGGCTGTTCGGCGAGCTCGCGCTCAGCCAGGGCATCGAGGCATGGCTTCGCGCCGTCTTTGCCTGCAATCAATATATCGACGCGCAGGCGCCCTGGACCCTCCGCAAGACCGATCCCGACCGGATGCTCGCGGTCCTGGGCACGCTTTATCAGACGATCCGGGATCTTGCCGTTGCGATCGTTCCGATCATTCCGAACGCCGCCGCCAAGCTGCTCGACCAAATGGGAATTCCCGCCGAGGAACGTGTTTTTGCCGCGCTTGCGGACCGCGGCAGCTATGCGCGGCTTGCCGCGTCGGGTTTCAGGCTGGAGCCTCCGACACCGATCTTCCCCCGGCTGGAGATGCCGGGCGAGGGGTCTTAGGCGGTATCGACATTCAGGGGGCGCTTTAGCGTCGCATGAAGATGCTCGCGCGCCCGCGCCAGATCGCCAGCCGCCAGCAGCGCGGCGGCATAGCTCCTGCGAACCGGATACCAGAAGAGCGGCGGATCGGAGGAGAAGTTGGCCGCTGCCTGTGCTTGCATGCCTTTGAAATAAGCGTCTGCGGCTGCTTTGGGATCTCCCGCCAGCATCGCGGCGCGCCCGTCGAGCACATGCTGCGTCACCTTGACCAGCGCCTCGGCGGTCTTGCTGCCCAACCCGGCCGATTGATCGCTCGCCAGGATGCCGGCGATCGCCTTCGCTTCCTGCCGAACCCCGCCGGCATCGCCCCGCCGCGCCATCGCCTCGCCGCGCGCATAATGGCGCAGCGCGTTGCTGAGTAGGTTCTTCTCGGCCGGCAAGGCGAGGACATCGGCAACCTCGCCGTGGAGCCCGGCCGCAAAGAAAGTGGCCGATCCCAGCAGCTTGTAGCCGAAGCCGCTCTCCGCTCCATAAGCCGCGCGATATTGGTCGGCCGTCGCCAGAGCAGTACCGCCGTCGCCGCGAATGAGCGCGCTGTTCATTGCGAAGTGCATGTTGTGGGCGAGGAGCCCCGTCCGATAATCCGAAGCGGGCTGACGAACCTTTCGCACGAAGGCCCGATCGGCGGCGATCGCGGCGACGTTCACCGCCGCCGCGTCCCGATAGCGGCCGACGCCGTAGAAGCTGTGCGAGGGCATGTGGACGAGGTGGCTCGCCGCGGGCGCGATCCGCGCCAGCCGCTCGGCATGCGGCACCGCCAGATAGGAGCGGTCGATCCAGTCGGTGAGGTGGATATAATAATGAATGGCGCCGCCATGCTCGGGCCTTCGTGCAAGCACCCGCTCGAGCAGCCGCTGCGTCAATGAGCCCGCTTTGAACGCGTCCGGCAATTGCGAGACCATGCGTGCGTCGGCCGCGAGGATGTTGACGAGGTCGTCCTGCGGCATCCGGAGCGCGGCGCTTTCCAGTCGTACCGCATAGAGTTCGTGAGAGAAGCCCTTGTCGCCTTTGGTGCGGATCAGCATCGCGTCGACCAGCAGGCGGTCTCGTTCGCCGAGTTTGCCGCCGAGCTCCGCCGCACGCGACGCGGCCTTGCGCGCGGCATCAAGCTCCTCGCTTCTCGGCCGAAGGTTGATCGTCGGCCCGCGCGCCCAGGCCTCGCCCCAGAAGCAAAGGGCGCATTGGGGATCGATCTGTTGCGCCATTTGGAAGGAGCGGATCGCCTCGGCCTCGTCGAACGCCCAGACGAGCCTTACGCCCTGCTTGAACCAGGCGATCGCGTCCCGGTCCTGCGTGTCCGCCTCGACGCCCGCATAGCCGAGGCCCGAAAGGAGGAGGGGAGGCGGCTGCTTCTCGGGGGCGCCCGGGACAACGCGCGGCAAGCAAGCCGCTTGGACAAGTTGCTCGCCTCGCCGGACGGCATCCGCCGCCTGCTGGGCCGGCGGGGGGCGGTTGCGCTTAAGGCTGCCGCAAGGATGGAGAGCTTCTTGAAAACCATGGGATCCTGATCCTCTCGCTTCTCAGCTAGCATCGCTCGGACGGAGCATCCAGCCTCCGTCCGAAGAGGGTGCAACGGAGGCGGAAGCACGAAGCGCTTCCGCCTCAAACGATCTGGCTCTAGAGGGTCGCCCATGCTGACCGACAGCCATTGTCACCTGAACCACAAAGGCCTGGTCGAGGAGCAGGCGGCGGTGCTGGCGCGCGCCCGCGCGGCGGGCGTCACGACCATGCTGAACATTTCCACCAAGGCAAGGGAGTGGGACGAGGTGATCGGCGTGGCCGAACGGGAGCCGGACGTCTGGGCCTCGGTCGGCATTCACCCGCACGAGGCGGACGTCCATCCGGACGTGGAGACGGAGACGCTCGCCCTGCGCGCCCAGCATCCGCGAGTGGTCGGCATCGGCGAGAGCGGCCTCGATTTCTACTACGACCATTCCGACCGCGACCGGCAGCGCGAGAGCTTCCGCTCACACATCGCCGCAGCGCGCCAAACGGGGCTCCCGATCATCGTCCACACCCGCGACGCCGAGGAGGACACGCACCGGATTCTTGCTGACGAGATGGAAAAGGGCGCGTTCACCGGCGTCATCCACTGCTTTACCGCAAGCGCGGATTTCGCCCGCGAGGCGCTCGATCTCGGCCTCTTCATCTCCATGTCCGGCATCGTCACCTTCAAGAACGCGAGGGATCTTCAGGCGACCGCACGGGAAATCCCGGCTGACCGGCTTCTCATTGAAACCGACGCACCGTTCCTCGCGCCCGTGCCGCACCGCGGCAAGCCGTGCGAGCCGGCTTTCGTTGCGGACACGGCGCGCTTCCTGGCGGATCTTCGCGGGGAGACGGTGGAGGCGCTTGCAGCCTCGACCTCGGCCAATTTCCGCAAGCTCTTCAGCAAGGCTGCTGTTTGACATGAAGGTCCGCATCCTGGGCTGCGGAACATCATCGGGCGTTCCTCGCGTTGGCAATGACTGGGGCGATTGCGATCCGGAAGAACCCAGGAACCGGCGCCGGCGCGTCTCCATTTTGGTGGAGCATGAGGATAGGCGCATCCTCGTCGATACCGGCCCGGACCTGCGCGAGCAGCTTCTCGATGCCGGCATCAACGACGTGGATGCGGTAATCTGGACGCACGATCATGCGGACCATTGCCACGGGATCGACGACCTTCGGCAACTCTATCATGCCCGCGGGCAGCCGGTGGCGGGCTACGCCCGCCGTGAGACGCTCGACACGCTCCTCCTGCGCTTCGCTTACGCGTTTGAAGGGAAGGGGGAATATCCCCCCGTCGTCGAAGCCAATTTGCTTCCCGACGAGCTTCGGATCGGCGATATTCGAATCCGGATCGCCGATCAGCCGCACGGGTCCATCACCTCGGCCGGCATGTTGTTCGAAGCCGGCGGGAAATCGGTCGTCTATTCGACCGACGTGAACGGGCTCACGGCACCCATGATCGACCTGTTCCGCGGCACCGACGTCTGGATCGTCGACGCGCTCCGGCGGCGGCCGCATCCGTCGCATGCCCATCTTGCGCAAACCCTCGAGTGGACCCAGATTATTGGCCCGGGCCGTACCATTCTCACGCATATGGACCAGTCGATGGATTACGCGGCCTTGCTCGCGGAGCTGCCGGACGGCATCGAGCCCGGCTTTGACGGGATGGAGATCATTTTTTGAACAACGGCGACCAGGCCGCCGATTTCGTCTACCTCATGGCCGTGCTGGTGCTCGTCATCAGCGCGCTGATGGTCCGCAAGGTGCCGATCGGGCGCGGCCTGCAGATGTTCGCCGGCTGGGTGATCATCTTCCTGGCGGCGTTCGTGGCATTCACGCTGAAGGACGACTTCATCGCGCTCGGCAAGCGCGTGGTCGATGAGACGCGCGGCGGCGGCACGCAAATCGTCCAGGCCGGCGAGACGCTGCGCATCAAGCAGTCGCTCGACGGGCATTTCTGGGTCGATGCGCGGGTCAATGGCGAGACTGTCCGCTTCCTGATCGACAGCGGCGCGACCACCACAAGCATCTCGGCCGACACGGCCCGGCGCGCCGGCATCGAGCCGAGCAAAGGATTTCCGGCTCTGGTCAGAACCGCCAACGGCGTGGTCACGGTCGAGCGCGGCCGCGCCGAAACGCTCAAGGTCGGCACGATCGAGCGCCGGAACCTCGCGGTGCACATCTCCGAAGCGTTCGGCGATATGAACGTGCTCGGCATGAACTTCCTGTCCTCGCTGTCCGGCTGGAGCGTCGAGGGCAAATGGCTGGTCCTGAAGCCGTGAGGGGGCCGAGCCAAACCCCCTCTCGTACAAACCTGCCTGCGTTTTACATAATGTATATTATCGCACTTAACCATGGATGACTCTGCGGCGCTTTCGCCATCCTCCACCCTCTCGGATCTCGTCGAGATCATGCGCCGCCTCCGCGATCCGGTGAACGGCTGCAGCTGGGACAAGGAGCAGACCTTCGAAACGATCGCGCCGTACACGATCGAGGAAGCTTATGAGGTCGCGGACGCGATCGAGCGCCACGATCTCGATGACCTCAAGGACGAGCTTGGCGATCTCCAGCTCCAGGTCGTCTATCATGCCCGCATCGCCGAGGAACTCGGCGCGTTCGGCATCGACGACGTCATGGCGTCGATCTGCGCGAAGATGATCCGCCGACACCCGCACATTTTCGGCGATCAGGTTGAAAGCCCCGGCTGGGAAGCCTTGAAGGCGGCCGAGCGCGGCGAGCGTCAGGACCGGAGCGCGCTGGCCGGCGTCGCGCTCGCACTGCCGGCGCTCAAGCGTGCCGAAAAGCTGCAGAAGCGTGCCGCCCGCGTCGGTTTCGACTGGCCCGATGCATCGGGGCCGCGCGCCAAGATCGACGAAGAGCTTGCCGAGCTGGAAGCTGCGACGAGCGAGAGCGAGCGGTCGGCGGGACTTGGCGATCTGCTGTTCTCCGTCGTCAACCTTGCACGTCATTTGGGCATCGACCCGGAAGCCGCACTTCGGGGCGCCGCCGCGCGGTTCGAAGCGCGCTTCCGCGCGGTCGAGACGCTGTCGCAAGCGCCGCTCACGGAGATGGATATCGACGAGCTCGAGGCGCTCTGGCAGCGCGCCAAGCGCGAACTCCGTTCCCTCAGGCCTACCCGGCGGCCTGAAGATAGTGGTTCTGGAAGCGGGCCCAATCGGCGTCGGACAATCTGACGTCAAACTCCGTCTCGAGATCCTGGCTCTGATGATCCAGCACCTCTCCATTGGCGTAGAGCCAGGCGATCGCCTCGCCCGCGGAGGCTGAGAGCGTCACTTTCCGGACCTTCGCGCCTTCCGGAGATGCGCTGCCACGCAATCGAGCATCGACTCGGCCCCTTCCCCGCTGATTGCGGAGATCACGACCACATTCTCGCGCCGCTTCGCCTCCGCCTGAACGCTCTCCGCGTCTTCGCCCTGCAGCAGATCGATCTTGTTCCAGGCCTCGATGAGGGGGCAGTCCCCTCTCCCACCGCGCCGATCTCGGCGAGCACCTGTTGGACATCCTGGCGCTGCGCGTCGCTGTCCGGATGCGAGATGTCCCGCACGTGGATGATGAGATCGGCCGAAATCACCTCTTCCAGGGTGGCGCGGAACGCCGCGACGAGCTGCGTCGGAAGCTCCGAGATGAAGCCGACCGTGTCCGAGAGGATGGCTTTGTCGAATCCCGGAAGCTCGATTTCCCGCATGGTCGGATCGAGGGTGGCGAAAAGCAGGTTTTCCGCCATCACGTCCGCATTGGTCAGCCGGTTGAACAAAGTCGACTTGCCGGCATTGGTATAGCCGACCAGGGCCACCACCGGCCAGGGCGCCCTTTGCCGTCGCGCCCGGTGCAGCGCACGCGTGCGAGTAACCTGATCCAACTCCTTGCGAAGCTTAGCCATTCTGTCGCGGATCAGGCGCCTGTCGGCCTCGATCTGGGTTTCGCCCGGGCCGCCGAGGAAGCCGAAACCGCCGCGTTGGCGCTCAAGGTGGGTCCAAGAGCGAACCAGCCGCCCCGCCTGATAGTCGAGATGGGCAAGCTCCACCTGCAGCCGGCCTTCCGCGGTGGCCGCCCGTTCGCCGAAAATCTCGAGGATCAGCCCGGTCCGGTCGATGACCTTGGCTTTGGTGGCGGTCTCGAGGTTGCGCTGCTGGATCGGCGTGATCGGCGCATCCACGATGATGAGCTCGGCCTCGGCGCCCCGCGCCGCCGCCGCGATCGATTCCACCTGGCCCGATCCGAACAGGGTCGCCGCCTTGGGCGCACGCACCTTGAAGGACAGCCGCTCGGCCACGTCGAGGCCGATCGCCTCGGCAAGCCCCGCAGCCTCGTCGAGCCGGGCGGCAGTATCGCGCCGAGCCTCCGACCCAAGCTCCGGGAGCGCGATGATCGCGCGGGCACCGCGGCTTACGTCATCATTGTCTCGATTGAAAACGCTCAGGCGCCGGACTCCTCGTCGTCAGCCTCTACAAAGCTTATCGGGTGCTCTGGTTGCACGGTGGAGATTGCATGCTTGTAGACGAGCTGCGACATGCCGTCCCGCTGGAGAAGCATGCAGAAGAGATCGAACGCGGCGATCTCCCCCTGGAGCATGACGCCATTCACCAGAAACATGGTGACCGGCTCGCCGGAGCGGCGAACGGCGCTGAGGAAGACTTCCTGAAGCAAGGCAGGTTTCTTCTTTTGCATCTGCTCGGAGAAAGTCCGCTCGATCTCGTTCAGGTCCAGCGGCTGCGCAGGCATGACGGTGGAAATGGCGTGCTTGTAGATGAGCTGCGCGTTGCCGTCGCGGCGCAGCAGCACGGAAAAATTGTCGAACCAAGTGATGATGCCCTGAAGCTTGACGCCCTTCACGAGGAACATGGTGACGGGTATTTTCGACCGCCGCAGCGAGTTCAGGAACAGATCCTGGAGGTTGTTGACCTTATCGGCCATTGCCCGCTCTCCTTATTGGCCGAACCTGCGGCAAAGCACCGACGCATCAGCCTCCCCTAGTTAGAAGCGTCACCCCAGCTTTCAATATCACGGCGCGAAGGGCAGCGCCAATGGCCGCCTATTGCGGCTCGTCGCCCTTGGTGTCGCCGATGCCGAGCGCCTTCAGCTTCCGGTGCAGCGCGGATCGCTCCATCCCGATGAAGCTCGCCGTTCGGGAGATGTTTCCGGAGAAGCGCCGTATCTGCACGCGCAGATATTCGCGCTCGAAGGTCTCGCGCGCTTCTCTTAGCGGCGTTCCCATGATCGCCTTCACCGCCTCGCCCGGGCTCAGCTGCGCATGCTCGTTGAGGATTTCCGGCGGCAGCATATCGATCTCGATGCTGCCGATACGGGCCGCGGGCGCGAGGATGATGGTTCGCTCGATGACGTTGCGAAGCTGGCGGACGTTGCCCGGCCAATCATAGGCCTGCAGCGCGGCGGTCGCATCGCTGGAGAAACTGGGGCTTGCAAGCCTCTGCTCGGCAGCGAAGCGGGCGGCGAAAATGCGCCGCCAGCTCGGGAATATCCTCGCGCCGTTCGGAGAGCGCCGGCAGGTGCACCGGCACCACGTTCAGCCGGTAGAACAGATCCTCGCGGAAACGGCCGTCGGCAATCTCGTCGGCCAGAGTGGCGGGCGGTGGAGGAAACGACCCTCATGTCTACCTTCACCACCCGCTGTCCGCCTACCCGCGTGAAGCTCTGGTCGGTGAGCACGCGCAGGATCTTGGCCTGAGCCGGAAGCGGCATGTCTGCGATCTCGTCGAGGAACAATGTGCCGCCGTGAGCCTGTTCGAGCAGCCCCGGCCGGGCAAGTTCGCCCCCGCTGTCGACGCCGAACAGCTCCTCTTCCACGCGTTCCGGGGTCATGCGCGCGGCGCTGACGACGATGAAAGGCGCCTTGGCCCGCGGGCTCCAATTGTGCAGCAGCCGTGCTGCCACTTCTTTGCCCACGCCCGCGGGGCCGGTGATGAGCACCGGCTTCCCGTGCCGGCCACGCGCTTCAGCGTGGCCCGCACCGCGTTGATGGACACGCTGGAGCCGGTGAGCTCCGTCTCCTGCCCCATCTGCGCGCGCAGCGTCTCGTTTTCGCGGCGCAGCCGGTCGGTCTCGGTCGCCCGGGCGACGAGGTGCAGCAGATGCCCGGCCTCGAACGGTTTCTCGATGAAGTCGACCGCGCCCTGCCGGATCGCCGCGACCGCCGTATCGAGGTTGCCGTGGCCGGAAATCATCAGGACCGGGAGCGTCGGATCCCTCCTTTTGATCTCCTCGAGCACCTGCAGGCCGTCGAGCTTCGAGCCCTGCAGCCACACGTCGAGCAGCACCAGGGACGGGCGGCGGTCCGCCAGCGCGGCCAGCGCCTCGCTGCTGCCCGCCGCTGTACGGGTCGAATAGCCCTCATCTTCCAGAACGCCGGAAACGAGCTCCCTGATGTCCTGCTCGTCGTCAACTATGAGAATGTCTAGGGCCATAGGGTCAACCGTTTACTACCTGTTCTTCAGAATTGCCATCGTAGCGTCTCCCCCAAGGCGCGCGAGCGTTTCAGTGTCGAAGACCAGTCGGACCAAAGTGCCCCCACCGGGCGCGTCCTCGAATTCCATGCTGCCGAAATGTTCTTCGACGATCTTCTTGACGATGGCCAGCCCCAAGCCCGTCCCCTTGGCGCGTGTGGTCATATAGGGTTCGGTGAGCCGTCCCCGCTCCTGGGGCAAGCCGATGCCGTTGTCGACGATGTCGATGCAAAGGTGCGCGTCGCCCTCGCGGATAGTGACGCTCACCCGATCCTCTCCTGAAGATTGTCCGGCTTCCCGCTTCTGCTGGATCGCTTCCACCGCGTTCTTGACGAGGTTGGTGAGCGCCTGGCCCAGCTGCCGCCGGTCGCAGATCAGGACAGCAGACGGTTCAGGCGCTTCGAGCGCGAAGCGGATCTCGGGATGGGCGACTTCATGCAAGAAGATCGATTGGCGTACGATTTCGTTGATCGCTTCCTCCGGAAGACCGGCTTGGGCATCCGCGCGAAGGAAGAGAATTCATCCACCATCCTGCGAAGATCGCCCACCTGGCGGATGATCGTGCCGGTGAGCCGCTCGAAGGTCGAACGGTCCGAGGTGATCTCCCCGGCATAGCGGCGCTGGAGCCGTTCGGCGGCAAGCTGGATCGGCGTCAGCGGGTTCTTGATCTCGTGCGCGATCCTCCGGGCGACGTCCGACCAGGCGGCCCGGCGCTGGTCGAGCAGCTGATCGGTGATATCGTCGAAGGTGAGGACGTGCCCCCCTCCACCTTCACGCGCTTGACCGCCAGCGTCCGCGGCTCGCCTCCCGACGAGAATTGGATGATGTCTTCGCGCGCTTCGGCGTGGAGCTGGGTGTCGAGCTCCGGCGCCAGCACGGAAGCTTCTGTCCGACGGCCGCGTCCTTCGGCATTTTGAGGAGCGCTTCGGCCGAGCTGTTGATGAGGCGCACCTGGCGGTGGTGATCGACCGAGATCACGCCCGCCGTCACGCCGGAGAGCACGGCCTCGATGAAAGCGCGCCTGCTGTCGAGCTGGCTGTTCGCGGAAACCAGCGCCCCGGTCTGCTCCTCGAGCCGGCGTGTCATCCTGTTGAAGGCGCTGCCGAGCGTTCCGACTTCGTCCTTCACGCGGAATTGGGGACGCGCGCGGAAAGATCGCCCGCCGTCACGCGTCTTGCCGCATCCACCAGCTCGCCGACCGGACGGACGAGCCGGTCCGCCAGCGCCAGAGCGGTCCAGATCGCCAGCGCGACGATCAGCAGCGAGATGAGCAGCAGCGCTGCGTTGAACCTGAACTGGAGCACGCGGGAGCGCGCGATCAGCGCCCTGTAATCGGCGAGCACGGCATCGGCGCGGCTGAGCTGAACGGCCATTTTTGGATCGAATACCCGAGTAGAGTACAGATAGGTGCTCTTGGTCCCGGGAAGCGGAGTCACTGCGCCGATGCGGTCGTCGCTGGGGATCACGATGCTCGACCGGCCCTTGCGGAGCTCGGCGATGACCTGCGGCGTCACCTCCTTCTCGAGCGCCCGGTCATAAGGGTTGACCAAGGCCAGCGACTGTATCTCGTTGCGTTCCGTCACGTTCATGAGCACTGCTTCGGAAAGATTGCGCAGCAGCACCTGCCTGAAGAACCCTTCGGAGAAGGCGGGATTATCGATGGGAAGCTCGGCAAGATAGCCGAGAGGTCGTTCGCCATCGTCACCGTCTCGCGGTCGACGCGATCGATCTCCTGCTGGTAGCTTTCCTTGGCGATCGCGGTTGCGTTCTCCAGCATTCCCCGGGCGCGGTCCGAAAACCAGAAGTCGGTGCCGATCTGGAAGAGGAGCGATGCGAAGATCACCACGAGCAGCGTCGGCACGCTGGCGATGACGGAGAAGAGCGCAACCAGCCGGACGTGGAGGCGCCCCCTTCCCCCGATCGGCGACCGGGAGGCGCGGCGCATGGCGATCCGGCGCGCCGCCAACACCATCAACGCCATGGCGGGGACGAGGTTCGCGACCAGCAGGGCGGCCACCAGAGGCGGCCTCAGCAGCGCCTGGGGCGAACCATGATTGGTGATGATGAAGTAGCTGATCGTGGCAATGGCAAGCAGCGCAACCACCGTTACCAATTCCACCAAGGGCACGATCCGGCTGCGACGGAGCACGACTGAAATCTTCCGATGCCAGCGGTGCCTTTGGTCGATGCTGATCGGCGCTTCCGCGTTCATAGCTTAGGCCTAGCACAACATTGTGGCATAAAGAACACAGTAGATTGTGCCCTTTGCATCATTTCAGCTTCGGCAAAGGGGTGTTCGGCGCTCCCTCAGGCGGCGGCCTTGCTCAGCCAGGGAGCATAGAAGTCGTAAAGCATGGCTTTGGCCCGGGCCGGATCGGCTTCCTTGTTGAAGGCATTGCGGAATTCCGCCGAGCCGTGGAGCCCGCGCGTGTACCATCCGATATGCTTGCGCGCGCAATTGGCGCCGATCACCGGGCCATAATGCTCGAGCATCGCCTCATATTGTTCTGAGATCAGGCAATATTGCTCGTCCATGCCGGGATCGGGAAGGCGCTCGCCCGTCGCCAGCCAATGCATCACCTGCCCGAGCAGCCACGGCCTGCCATAGGCTCCACGCCCGATCATAACCCCGTCGGCGCCCGACTGGGAGAGCGCCGTCTCGGCGTCCTCGATCGAGTTGATGTCGCCGTTGACGATGACGGGAACGCTCACCGCCTCCTTCACTCTCGAAACGAACTGCCAGTCGGCGACGCCCTTGTACAATTGGTTGCGCGTGCGGCCGTGGACGGTGATCATCCTTACGCCGAGATCCTCCGCGATGCGGGCGAGCTCGGGCGCGTTGAGGCTCGAATGGTCCCATCCCATCCGCATCTTCAAGGTCACCGGCACCTTCACCGCTTTCACCGTCGCATCGATGATGGCGGTGGCGAGCGGGAGCTGGCGCATGAGGGCGGAGCCGGCATCGCCGTTCACGACCTTCTTGACCGGGCAGCCCATATTGATGTCGATGATCGCGGCGCCGCGATCCTCGTTGAGCCGCGCCGCTTCGGCCATTTCAATCGGCGTGCATCCGGCAAGCTGCATCGAGACCGGATCCTCGACCGGGTCCCAGGCCGCCTTCTGCAGCGACTGGCGCGTCTCGCGGATCATCGCCTGGCTGGCGATCATCTCGGTGACGGTGAGCCCCGCCCCGTAGCGTTTGACGATCTTTCGGAACGGCCGATCGGTGACGCCCGTCATCGGCGCCAGAATCACGGGCGCTTCGATCCGGACCGGGCCGACGGAGATGGGCTGGAGCTGGGTCATGGGGGAGCGGCTAGATAAGGGCAAAGCGGCTGGCGGGCAAGGATCGCCTCAGCTAGGGCCGGGCCCATGTCCCCCGACGGCAAGACGATCGCGCTCGTGGTGGCTGCCGGCACCGGCAGCCGCGCCGGCACGGGCGCACCGAAGCAATATCGGCGGATCGGCGGCAAGGCGCTTCTCGCGCATGCGCTGGACCACCTGCGCCACCCGCTCATTGACGAGGTCCGGGTGGTGATCGGCGGTGGCCAGGAGGATCCCTATCGGACCGCCCTCCGCGACCAGCAAATTCCGCCCTGGACCCCGGGCGGCGAGACGCGCCAGGAGTCGGTTCGAAGCGGCCTGGAGGCGATCTTCGCTGCCGGCGGCGCGGGCGCCGTTCTGATCCATGATGCCGCGCGCCCCTTCCTGCCCGCAGCCGTCATCGATCGGCTGCTGAAGGCGTTGGAGGAGAGTGACGGGGCCGTTCCCGTTCTCCCGGTTGTCGACAGCCTCGCCCACAGCGGACTGAGCCTCGGCGATCCTGTGGAGCGGAGCAGCCTGGTGCGCGTGCAGACCCCCCAGGCGTTCCGCTTCGGGCCGATTCTGGAGGCCCACCGGAGTTGGGCCGGAGCATCGCCTGCCACCGATGACGCGCAGGTGGCACGGGCAGCCGGCCTGAGCGTTGCCACCGTCGAAGGAAACCAAATGCTGGAGAAACTCACCTTCGCCGAAGATTTCGAGCGGGCGGAGCAGAGGCTGGGAGGCGGGCTGGTCAGTCGCACGGCGATGGGCTTCGACGTCCATGCCTTCGCCGTTGGCGAAACGCTTTGGCTTGGCGGGGTCCTCATCCCGCACAACAGGGGTCTCAGCGGCCATAGCGACGCCGACGTCGCCCTTCATGCGCTGACCGACGCGCTTCTCGGGACGATCGGAGCGGGCGATATCGGCCAGCACTTTCCGCCGAGCGATCCGCAGTGGCGGGGTGCCGCCTCCTCCCGTTTCCTTGAGCATGCCCAGGCCCTTATCGAAGAGCGCGGCGGGCGGATCGATCATGTCGACCTGACCATCATCTGCGAAGCACCCAAGATAGGCCCTTACCGCGAAGCCATTCGCGAACGGATCGCCGCCTTGTTGCGCCTCCCCGCGGACCAGGTCAGCGTCAAGGCGACGACCACGGAGCGGCTGGGGTTCGCAGGGCGCGGCGAAGGCATCGCCGCCCAGGCCGTCGCCACCGTCCGGCTTCCGGAGCAATCATGAGCGACAGATTCGACTATGTCCTTCCCGAGGAACTCCTCGATGCCGCGCGGAAGGTCGTTGAAGCCAACCGCGAGCGGGGCAAGAAGATCGTGCTCGCCGAAAGCTGCACGGGAGGTCTGATCGCTGCTGCGCTGACGGAGATACCGGGATCGTCGGACGTGTTCCAGGCTGCCTTCGTCACCTATGCCAACGAGGCCAAGATCGACATGCTGGGGGTCAGCCAGGACGTATTGGAGACGTTTGGCGCGGTGTCGATCGCGGTGGCGTGGAGCATGGCCCAGGGCGCCCTCGCCCGATCCGGCGCTGATGTGGCGGTGGCGATCACGGGCATTGCCGGCCCCGACGGAGGCACCGAGCGCAAACCGGTCGGCACCGTCGTTTTCGCGCGGGCGCGGAGGGGCGCAGACCCCAAGGAGATCGTCGCGGACCGAAAGGAGTTCGGCGACCT
>JAUJOJ010000001.1:127479-149276 GCA_030447665.1 Allosphingosinicella sp.
CGGATGCGTGTCGCCGCGACCCAGGGCAGGAACTCCTGATAGCGCTTCACGTCCGCCACCAGATCGAACATCTGGTCCGGCGTGTAGGGAAGGTTCCGCGTCTCGGTGTGGCGGGGCATCGCCCTTCCCTAACGCGCGGCGGCCAGCTTGGCCTCCCGCGCGGCCCGCATCTTCGCGAAATCGTCGCCGGCATGATAGCTGGAGCGGGTGAGCGGGCTTGCAGCCACCAGCAGGAAGCCCTTTGCCCGCGCGATTGCCGCATAGGCCTTGAAGGCCTGCGGAGTGACGAACTCCTGCACCTTTGCGTGACGCGGCGTCGGCTGCAGATACTGGCCCATCGTCAGGAAGTCGATGTCGGCCGAGCGCATGTCGTCCATCACCTGATGGACCTCCAGCCGCTCCTCCCCGAGCCCGACCATCACGCCCGACTTGGTGAAGAGCTTCGGATCGTGCCGCTTGACGCTCTCGAGGAGGCGCAGTGACGCATAATAGCGCGCGCCCGGGCGGATCGTCGGGTAGAGCCGCGGCACCGTCTCCAGATTGTGGTTGTAGACGTCGGGACCCGCCTCGATGATGGACTCGACCGCCGCGTCCGCCTTGTTGCGGAAATCGGGCGTCAGGATTTCGATCGTGGTGGACGGCGTGTTCCGCCGCAGCGCCTGGATCACCTTAACGAACTGGCTTGCGCCGCCGTCGGGCAGGTCGTCACGGTCGACCGAGGTGACGACGATATGCTGAAGGCCGAGCTCGGCTGCGGCGACGGCGACATGCTCCGGCTCCAGCGGGTCGACCGGCCGCGGCATGCCCGTCTTGACGTTGCAGAAGGCGCAGGCACGGGTGCATGTGTCTCCCAGGATCATCACCGTAGCGTGCTTCTTGGTCCAGCACTCGCCGATATTCGGGCAGGCCGCCTCCTCGCAGACCGTCGCCAGGTTGAGGCTGCGCATCAGCTTCTTGGTCTCGGTGAAGCCAAGGCTGGTCGGCGCCTTGACGCGGATCCAGTCGGGCTTGCGCTGCTTCCCCTCGCCGCGGCCGGGAACAGGGGAGGCAGGCGTGGGCGCGAGTGCTTCGGACATAGGCGGCAGATAGCGATCCCAGCCGCGACTTGCCACCCCCGCTTGCCCCTCCTAACGGAGGCGGAACTAGATCGGGGGGAAATGATGGCCGACTTCCATACGCTGCTCGAGGGTTACCATAGGTTCCGCGAGAGCGGCTGGTCCGCGCAGCGCGAGCGCTGGAGCCGGCTCGCCGAGGGCCAGAGCCCCAAGGTGATGATCATCGCCTGTTCGGACAGCCGGGTGGACCCGACCCAGATCTTCGACGCCAATCCGGGGGAGATGTTCGTCGTCAGGAACGTCGCCAACCTCGTCCCGCCCTATGAGCCCGACCGGGCTTATCACGGCGTCTCGGCTGCGCTGGAATTCGCGGTCACCCAGCTCCTCGTCGAAGAGATCATCGTGATGGGCCACGGCTTTTGCGGCGGCTGCGCCGCTGCCCTCACCGGCCAGTTCGCTGGGACCGCGCCGGGCGAAGGGGGTTCATCGCCCGCTGGATCGACATGCTGGGAGAAGCCCGGGAACGAGTTCGGGCCGAGCATCCGGAGCTGGACCGCGCCGCCTTTCGCGCAATGGAGCTCGAAGGCGTGCGGATCAGCCTCGCCAATTTGAGGACCTTCCCCTGGGTCCGGGACCGTGAGGCGGGCGGTGCGCTGAAGCTGCACGGCGCCTTCTTCGCGATTTCCGACGGAGCGCTGCACGTGCTCGACGAACCGAGCCGGGAATTCAGGCCCGCCTGACCTCCCTTCCCCCGCGCGGAGCGTCAGTTAATGGTGATGATCCGGTCGACGGCGCGCCATTCGTTCGGGCCGATCAGCTGGTGATGCGCCACGCGGACCGAGTGGATCGCGGCCTCGATTTCACGGCGCCAATGGTCGAGGAACTGGTGGACTCCGGGAAAGGCGGGGGCAACGTCGTAGAGCTGCCAGACGAAGAGCTGGATGAGCTTGGGATGATCCGGCATGTAATAGCTGACCTCGGCCGTGGTCAGTCCATAGCCTTTGACCTGAAGCAGGAAGTCGCGGTCGATCATTCACTCAGCCTCCCTCGAATGTTGGTCCTCAACGCTCCTTTTCGCCCGAATCGCGGGTTGATCAAAACACGATAATCCGAGGGTCGTTCCGGAGCAGTAGCGGAACGGTTAATGGCGTCGGCGCGAGCGCAGCGACGCGTCGTTGCGGAGTTAATCCGGTCTTCATCTGCCGGCGCTAATTCGAGGGCTTACGCGAGGGGCGCTCCCAAGCGCGGGGCGCCATGTCCGGCTTTTTGCCGGGCACTTTCTCTTGCTAGGGCGGCGCTCGATGAACGGCCGCTGTCAGCTGCATTCAGCAATTTCTCAACCGAATCAGGGCATAAGTGCATGGTCGGACGAAGCGCACCGGCCTGTCGCGAGGCTTATTTTTCGCGCTGGACGCCTCCCCGACCCCTCGCGTCGCGTAATGAGGGTGGGGCCGGCATTCCCGTTGGAGTGCCGGCCCCTGCGTTTTTGGCGCAATACCGTCTAGCGGGTCAGTTTCTTGTAGCTCATCCGGTGCGGGCGGTCCGCTTCGGGGCCCATTCGCCGCCTTTTGTCTTCCTCATAGGCTTCGAAATTGCCTTCGAACCATTCGACGTGGCTGTCGCCTTCGAATGCGAGGATGTGGGTGGCAAGGCGATCGAGGAAGAAGCGGTCGTGGCTGATCACCACCGCGCAGCCGGCGAAATTCTCCAGCGCCTCCTCGAGCGCGCGCAAGGTCTCGACGTCGAGATCGTTGGTAGGCTCGTCGAGCAGGAGGACGTTGCCGCCCTCCTTCAGCATCTTCGCCATGTGGATGCGGTTGCGCTCGCCGCCCGAAAGCTGACCGACCTTCTTCTGCTGGTCCGCTCCCCGGAAGTTGAAGGCGCCGACATAGGCGCGAGTCGCGACCTCGTGCTTGCCGAAGCGAAACACGTCGGAGCCGCCGGAAACCTCCTCCCAGACATTCTTCTTCGGGTCGAGCGCATCGCGGGATTGGTCCACGTAGCCGAGGTGGACGGTCTCGCCGATACGGACGCTGCCGTCGTCGGGCTGCTCGTCGCCGCGGATCAGCTTGAACAAGGTCGTCTTTCCCGCGCCGTTCGGGCCGATCACGCCGACAATGCCGCCGGGCGGCAGCGAGAAGCTCAAATCGTCGAACAGCAATTTGTCGCCATAAGCCTTGGTCAGGCCCTTGGCCTCGATCACCGTGCCGCCGAGGCGCTCAGGAACCTGGATCAGGATTTGCGCCTTGCCCGGGCTCCGGTTCTCCTGTGCCTCGACCAGCTCGTCGAACGCCTTGATGCGGGCCTTGGACTTGGTCTGACGCGCTTTCGGTGAGCGCCGGATCCACTCCAGCTCCTCCTGGATCGCCTTCTGCTTGCCTTCGTCCTCGCGCTCCTCCTGCGCCAGGCGCTTAGCCTTCTTGTCGAGATAGCCCGAATAATTGCTCTCGTAGATATAGTAGCGGCCGCGATCGAGCTCGAGCACCCAATTGACGACATTGTCGAGGAAGTAGCGGTCGTGGGTCACGAGGATGACATTGCCGCCATAATCGACGAGATGCTTTTCGAGCCACTGGACGCTCTCGGCATCGAGGTGGTTGGTAGGCTCGTCGAGCAGCAGAATGTCGGGCTTTTCGAGCAGCAGCTTGGTGAGGGCCACGCGGCGCTTCTCACCGCCCGAAAGATTGGTGACCGGGCTGTCACCGGGCGGGCAGCGGAGTGCGTCCATCGCGATTTCGAGCTGGTTGTCGAGCGTCCAGCCGTCGACCGCGTCGATCTTTTCCTGAAGCTCCCCCATCTCCGTCATCAGCGCGTCGAAATCGGCATCCTCGGGCGGATCGGCCATGATCGTGCTGATCTCGTTGAATCGGTCCATCATGTCGGCGACGGCGCGCACCCCGTCCATGACATTCTCTTTGACCGTTTTCGTGGGATCGAGCTGCGGCTCCTGCTCGAGATAGCCGACGCGGATATGCTCGCCCGGCCAGGCCTCGCCCTGGAACTCCTTGTCCCGCCCCGCCATGATCTTCATCAGCGTCGACTTGCCCGAGCCGTTGGGGCCGATGATCGCGATCTTGGCGTCGGGATAGAATTGCAGGTTGATGTTGTTGAGCACGGGCTTGGGCGCGCCCGGAAAGGTCTTGGTCATGTTCTTCATGACGAAGCTGTACTGTGCGGCCATGGCGGCGCTTTTCTCCGGAAGATGCTGATTGGGATTTGCGGACCTCCCTAGTGTGCCCGGGCGGGATTGGCAAACGCCGCACGGCTGCCTAATCGGCAGCCATGAAAAAGCTCATCCTTCTCACCGCCTTCCCCCTCCTCACCCTTTGCGTCCCGGCCGCTGCCCCTGCGCAGAAACTATTCGCTGACGCCGAGCGGCTGCGCGATGCGGCGCTCAAGGACGAGCTCGCGTGGGACCTCGTGGAAGGGCTGACGACCGAGGTCGGCCCGCGTCTTGCCGGCACCGAGGCCGAGGCTCGCGCCCGCGACTGGTCGGTGCGCCGGCTGAAGGCACTCGGCTTCTCGAACGTGCGAGTGGAGACCTTCGACATGCCGGTCTGGGTCCGCGGCGAGGAGCGAGCCGAGATCGTCGCGCCCTTTCCCCAAAAGCTCGTCGTTACCGCGCTCGGCAATAGCGGCGCGACGCCGCCCCAGGGCCTGCAGGCGGACGTGATCGGCTTCGACAGCATGGCGGATTTCGAAGCGGCTTCCGATGCCGCCGTGCGGGGCAAAATCGTGTTCGTCAGTCACTCCATGGTGCCGACCCAGGACGGATCCGGTTACGGCTATTACGGCCGGGCGCGCCGCGAAGGCCCGTCGCTGGCCAGCCGCAAGGGCGCGGCGGCGATCGTCATCCGATCGATCGGTACCGACTATCATCGCAATCCTCATACCGGCGTTCAGAGCTGGGCCGAGGGCGCCACTCCGATCCCCGCCGGAGCCCTGTCCCTTCCGGATGCCGAGCAGCTCCAGCGCATCCTGAAGCGCGGCAAGCCGGTGAGGATGCGGCTCACGCTGACGCCGCGCATGATCGGCACGCGCCAATCCGGCAACGTCATCGCGGAGGTTCCAGGCCGCGACGCAAAGGCTGGCATTGTGCTTGTGGGCGGCCATCTCGACAGTTGGGATCTGGGGACTGGAGCGATCGACGATGGCGCCGGCGTCGCAATCACGGCAGCCGCCGCAAAGCGCGTCATGCAGGCGGGACGGCCGCTCCGCACTATCCGTTTGGTGTGGTTCGGGGCCGAGGAGGTTGGCCTCATCGGCGGGCGCGACTATCTGGCAAAGCACGGGCAGGAAAAACATGCCGTGATCGCCGAAAGCGATTTCGGGGCGGACAAAATCTGGCGCTTCGACAGCAAGGTTTCGCAGGCCGCTCAGCCGGTGGTCGATCGGATCGCCCGCGCCCTCTTTCCGCTCGGCATCGTCAAGGGCTCGACGACGCAGGCGAGCGGCTCCGACATCGGGCCGCTCTCCGCGAGCGGCGTTCCCACCATAGAGTTGCAGCAGGACGGCACCCGCTATTTCGACCTGCACCACACGCCGGACGACACGCTCGACAAGATCGACCCGGAGCAGCTGCGCCAGAATGTCGCGGCTTGGACCGCGATGCTGTCGATCGCCGCGAATGCCGAGGTCGAGTTCGGACCCGTTCCTGCGGCGGCCGCGCGCTAGCGTGCTTTTCTAGTCAGGTGGAAGCCCCTGACGGCTTGGAAAGCCCTAGCTTCTAGCTGCTACAGCAACTGCTACAGCACCTTACAAAAAACAGCAGAAAATTGCCGTTTTTAAGTGATGGTCGGGGAGACAGGATTCGAACCTGCGACCCTCTGCTCCCAAAGCAGATGCGCTACCAGGCTGCGCTACTCCCCGACGCAGCCCCTCTATCTTCAGCAGCGCCGGCAACGCAACTTGAAAGCCCCATTGCGCCGCCCCAGCGGACCCGCACCGCCCGCCGCAGGCGCACAGCCATGTCACTTCGCAATCGATTTCAGCGGTTTGTCACACGAAAGGCACAGTTGATAATCAGTTCCAATCTGCTTTGTTCCGGATCAGAATCGGCTTGCGTAATCCGCCGGTTATGCGCGAAGCCGCAGCTTCGTTTCTGAGGGGGCTGAAGATGTCGATCAGATCTCGCGCCGCGCGCTTCTCGCTAGGGTTCGAGGGTTTGGTCTCGCCTTCCATTATGTCGATACCGAGGGCACCTCGGCACTCGCCCAGCGGGCGAAGGGAAACCTTTATCAGGAGCCCATTATGGCGTCGAGCAACTGGGCGGCACCCTGATGGCCCACGCCCAGTTGAGCGCCGGCCTGCTGGAGACCGACACCCGCCGGTCGGTCACGGCAGGTGCGAGCAACTTCACGCTGACTGCCGACAACAACGCGCTGACGGTTGCAGGGCGAAGGCGCATCGGCAAGCGGATGAGCCTTGGCCCGTTCACGCTGACGCCCCACCCAGCGCTCCGCTTCACGATCGTCGATGCCGGCAACTCGCGTGAGCAAGGGGGCGCCCCAGCCCTCGTCGTGCGCGGGCGGAGACATGAAAGCGTGCAAGGCCGGCTCGGCGCGGATTTGGCGGGCAACATGGAGAGTGGCGGGATGACCATCGCTCCGCGGCTCACCGCCGCCTATGTGCACGAGTTCGAGGACCAGCCCCAATTCTTCGATGCGGGATTTGTCGCGACCGCCGTCCCGGTTGGAACCGTGCCCTTCCTGCTTCCGAGCTCCGATCGCCATTGGGGCGAAGTCGGTGCGGAGGTCCGGATCGGTGGTGATCGGTTCAGCGTCAGCCTTTCCGCGGACGCCACTCTGGCGAGGAAGGACGTGCGCTACCAAACCTATCGGGTGAGCGCCCACATCAAGTTCTGATGCACGAGGACACCCTGGGGCTGACCGGGCTTTCCAAGTCCCTGCCCGGCGGCCGCAAACTGTTCGAGGGGCTCGATCTTGTGCTCCGCCCAGGCGAGCATGTTGCGATCATGGGCGAATCGGGCGTCGGCAAGTCGACCTTGCTCAACATCGTCGCTGGGCTCGACACCGCCGATGAGGGAGACGTGGTAGTCGCGGGAGTAAGCCTCAACGGGCTGAGCGAAGCGGCACGGACCGCGCTCCGGCGGGACAGGATCGGCTTCGTCTTCCAGGCATTCCACGTGCTCCCCCATCTCGACCTCGCCCAGAATGTCGCCTTTCCGCTGATCCTTCAAAGAGCATCTCGCACGGCCGCGCTTGCGCGAGCGGGCGTGCTGCTCGACGCGGTCGGGCTCGGTGACCGCCTGCGAAGCTATCCAAAGGAGCTGTCGGGCGGCGAGCTGCAACGTGTCGCGATTGCCCGCGCCCTGGTGCATGAGCCCGCCCTCATCCTCGCCGACGAGCCGACCGGCAATCTCGATCCCGACACGGCCAAGCAGATCATCGCCCTCCTCGCCCGATCGGTGAAGGAGCGCGGCTCGGCGATGCTGCTCGTCACCCACTCCCCGACGGCAGCCGCCACCGCTGACCGGCAGCTGCTGCTGAGCCGGCAGGGTCTGGTCCCGGCACATGGCTGAGGCGGCAGCACAAGCGGGCGCTTCCAGCGGGTGGCGCTGGCTCATCGCCGGTGAGTGGCGGGCTTTTCCCGTTCGGTTCCTAGTGGCGGCCCTTGCCATCGCAATCGGGGTCGCGCTCGCCTTTGCGGTGCATGTGATCAACCGATCCGCCGCGGACGCGTTCGGCGAGGCGGTGCGAAGCGTGTCGGGCGAAGCCGATCTCCAGGTGCGAGGCTCCAGCGCACTCGGCTTCGACGAAATGCTCTATCCGCGGCTGATGGCGCTGCGCGAAGTTGCCGATGCGAGCCCGGTGGTGCAGCTCAGGGCCTCGCTGCGCGCCAGGGATGTGCCGATCACGTTGCTCGGTCTCGACATGCTGCGCGCGCTCACCGTCTCGCCCAGCCTGCTCGGCCGGCGCCGCGACGTGCCGGCGGAGGGGCGGACCTCGACCCGCCCCTCCGGCGTGGACGCGGCGCTGGACATGGACGCCCTCTATCTGTCGGAGGCCGCGCTTACTCGCAGCGGCCTCGGCTTCGGCGATCGGATCGAAGTGCGGATGGGCGGCCGCGCGCATGTTTTCACAATCGCCGGCGATCTGCCCGGCGTCGGCGCGGGACAGGCGATCGGCATGATCGACATCGCGGCCGCGCAGTGGCGCTTCGCCAGGCTTGGCAAGCTCGACCGGATCGATCTGAAGCTCCGGGAAGGCGCTTCACTGGCGGCCGCGCGCGAGGCGATCGGGCGGGTGCTCCCGGCGAGCGCCCGGGTCAGCGACCCGATCGGTGAAAGCCGGCGCGGCGAGAGCCTGTCGCGGGCGTATCGGGTCAATCTCGACATGCTCGCCTTGGTCGCTTTGCTCACCGGCGGCTTTCTCGTTTATTCCGCGCAATCGCTGTCCGTTACCCGCCGGCTCCGGCATTCGCGCTGCTTCGGACCCTCGGCATGCAGAAGAGCGCGTTGACGGCGCAGTTGCTCGGCGAGGGCGCCGTGTTGGGCATTGCCGGGTCGGTCATCGGCCTTGGGCTCGGCTACCTCTCGCCGGGGCGGGGATGCGATTCGTCGGCGGCGATCTGGGCGGAGGTTATTTCGGCAACAGCAATGCTGAACTGCAGTTCGCGCCGGGCGCCGCGATGCTGTTCCTTGCCTTTGGAGTGGCGACGGCGATCGCGGGAAGCTATGCGCCCGCTCGCCAGGCGGCGAAGATCGTGCCGGCCGAGGCGCTGAAGAGCGCCGGTGATCCCGTCGATCCCGCGCACGCGCCCGCTCTGGCTTCCCGCCTTTGCCCTGATCGCGGCGGGAGCAGCCTTTGCTTTCCTCCCGGCCGTGAACCGGCTGCCCTTGTTCGGCTATCTCGCGGTCACGCTGGTGCTTGCCGGCGGCGTCGCCGCGATGCCGTGGCTCGCGCGAGCGCTGCTGCGGCCGCTCGCGCGGATCGACACGCGAATGCCGGCGGTGGAACTCGCGCTTCGGCGCCTGCTCGGGGCTCCCTCACAGGCGGCGACGGCGCTCGGCGGGATCGTGGCGAGCACCGGGCTGATGATCGCCATGGCCGTGATGGTGACGAGCTTCCGCGGTTCGGTCGAGGAATGGCTGGAAAGCTTCCTCAGCGCCGACCTCTATGCTGCCGCTGCTTCGAACGAGCCGTTGTTCGACCCGCCGGTGCAGCAACGACTTTCGAGCACGCCCGGCGTGGCTTCGATCGCGTTCAGCAAAAGCGTTCCCGTCGTGCTCGATCCGGAGCTTCCGTCGGTGCTCCTGGTGGTCCGGCCCGTGGCAGGCGCTGGCTACGCGCTGCCGCTGATCGAGGAGGCCGCGGCCCCGGGCAAGGGCATTCCGCTCTGGCTGTCGGAACCGGCTGCGCGACTTTACGGGGCACGGCCGGGCGCCCCCTTCCCGCTCCCGATCGGCCGCTCGGACAAGCCGGCCGCAGCTTATGTCGCCGGCATCTGGCGCGATTATGCGCGTCAGCAGGGCGCGATCGTGATCGACAGCCGCGACTATGTGGCCTTGACCGGCGATCAGGTGCGCAGCGAAGCCGCCATCGAACTCCTCCCCGGAGCCTCTCCCGCAACGGTTCAGGCCACGCTGCAAAAGCGGCTTCCGGAGAGCCTCGCCGCCCGTGTCGAGTTCGCCCAGCCCGGCGTGCTGCGCCGGCAGGCGCTGGCGCTGTTCGACCGCAGCTTCGGCATCACCTATGTGCTGGAGGCGATTGCGATCCTGATCGGGCTGGCGGGAGTGGCGGCGACGATATCGGCGCAGACGATCGCGCGGATCAGGGAGTTCGGGATGCTGCGCCACATCGGCATGACGGCGCGCCAGATCGTCGCGATGCTGGCGAGCGAAGGGGCGCTGCTCGGCCTCATCGGGATCGCCGCCGGGTGCGCCGTCGGGCTCGCGCTGAGCCAGATCCTCATCCACGTCGTCAATCCGCAGTCGTTCAATTGGACGATGGAGACGCGCATCCCCTGGTTGCTGCTGCTAAGCGTCGCCGGCGCGCTGGTCGTCACATCGGCCGGAACCGCGATGCTCGCCGGCCGGCGCGCCGTCTCGCGCAACGCCGTCCGCGCCGTCAGCGAGGATTGGTGATGCGGCGGTGGACCGCCCTCCTGTTGCTGGCGGTCGGCGCGGCCTGGGCCGCGCCGGCAGCGGACACAAAGCCTGATTATCCGCGGGTCGTTGCCGGTGCCGCGCTCCGCTTCCCGCGTGACCATGGCGCCCATCCCGATTTCCGGACCGAATGGTGGTATTTCACCGGTTGGCTCCAGGGAGCGGACGGCAAACCGCTCGGCTTTCAGATCACCTTCTTCCGCTCCCGGCCTGCGATCGATCCAGCCAATCCAAGCGCCTTTGCGCCGAGGCAGATCGTCTTCGCCCATGCGGCGCTGTCGGATCCGGAGACGCGGGAAGCTGATCCACGACCAGCGCACCGCGCGGGCCGGCTTCGGGCTCGCGGGAGCGGCGGCGCACGAAGCCGACATCGTGCTGCTCGACTGGCGGCTTCAGCGGGGCGCCGACGGCGTCTTCGCGCGCGCACTCCCGCGCGGGATTTCGCCCTCGATCTCGCCTTCACCCCCACCCAGCCGATCATGGTCAATGGCGACCGAGGATATAGCCGCAAGGGACCGCGGCCGGAGCAGGCAAGCTATTATTATTCGATGCCGCAGCTGGCGGCTTCGGGCACGATCGTGCGGGGCGGCAAGCGCGTGGCGGTGACGGGTCGGGCCTGGCTGGATCGCGAATGGTCCTCCACCCTGCTCGATCCCGCTGCGGTCGGCTGGGACTGGGCGGGGATCAACCTCGACGATGGCGGCGCCTTGATGGCGTTCCAGGTGCGCGGACGCGACGGCCGTGCGCTTTACGCCGGCGGTACGTTGCGGAGGCCGGGCGGCAGCGTGATCGTCCTCGCTCCGGGCGACGTGCGCTTCGTGCCGCGAAGGCGCTGGCGCTCGCCCCGTACCGGCGCCGTTTATCCGGTCGAAGCGGAGTTTATCGTGAAGCTGCCGGAAGGCGCGCCGCTTTCCGCTGAGGCCGCTGTTCGACGCGCAGGAGCTTGACGGGCGCGGCGGGGGCATGCCGGTTTACTGGGAAGGCGCCGTGACGACCCCGGGCGGCCGCGGCTACCTGGAACTGACAGGCTATGCGGGCGCGCTCACGCTCTGAACGTTCGCTTTGATTCTGTGAGAGCTTCGGCGGCCCCTATCGCTGGCCATCCGAAGCTACACGGCAGCGCAGGTTGGTGGGCCCGGAGGGATTGAACCCCCAACCTAGCCGTTATGAGCGGCCGGCTCTACCGTTGAGCTACAGGCCCGAACCCGAAGCCGGCCCCGGATAGCGGAGGCGCCGCTCTTATTGCAAGCTTGTGGGTCAGGCGTGAAGCGGCGTGGCGTTCCTGCCTGCCTCGACCACATCGTCGATCGTGGCGGCGGTGGCGCCGCGCCTGGCGAGCAGGCCCAAGATGCCCTCCCACCAGGCATAAAAGACGTCCAGATCGGACTGGGTCTTCACGAAGGGCGTATGCCCCGGCTCGATCGACGGGGAATGGTAGGAGATCGAGATGATCTGGCGCCCGTCGTCGAGCAGCCGCTCGAGCGCAGGCAGCGCGCCTCCCGGAGCGGGAACCCCTCGGGCGTCAGCGAGACCCGGTTGAGCAGCCCCGACCGGGCGAGCGCGCCGCGCAGGATCGGAACCTTGCCGGTCAGCGGGAAGAAAGGAGGGGCCAAGGCCGTGAAGCGCGCCAAGATAAGCGGAGGAAAGCGGCACCTCCAGCATCGAGCCACCGCCGATCCGGTAGGGTATCGGTTTCACAGCCGAGAAGTTCGGCCCCTTCTCGTCGCTATAATCGAATCTGGCACGCACCGAGACGTCGACCTCGTAGCCGAGATCGCTCAGGATCCCGGCGGTATTCGCACCCACGCCGTAGCGGCCGGCACGGTACATGACCGGGCGCCGCCCGAACGATCTCTCGATCGTTTCGGTAAGGTTGGTGAGCTTGGCGCGTTCCAGCGCAGGCGGAAGATTGCCCGCGAAGCTGTTGGTGCGGTTGACTTGTTCCTCGAAGGGCGGGTTCACCCAGGGATGAAGCTGCGTGCCGATGCCGCAGGCACCGGCTTCTTGAAGCGGGCCCAGGATGTCGATCGAAGCAGGATCGGTCGCGATCGGATGATCGACGAGGTAGATGCTATGCGCGCCGAGATCCCGAAGCCGCCGATCGGCCGCCGGCATCGCCTTCATGTGGGTGGTGGACCGATTGTCGCGGTTTTGCGGCTTGGACCAGTCGAACTCCTCCTCGGTGTCGCAGAAGACCATGAAGCGCCGCCCGAACGAGGCGGGGCAGCTTCAGGTACCAGTTCTCATGCGGCGCGGAGGTCCAGCCTGCCACCGGCAGACGGATCGTCCGGAATTTCGGAAGCCATAGCCGGTCAGCTGCCCTGCCCGGTCGAACGCTCCGGCGCCTCGAGCGGCGGAAGGAAAAGCGAGAAGCGATCCGACGCGACCTCGAGGCCGCCACCCATCGCCTCAGCCAGGTTTCTCACCAGCCGCAGCGCAAAACCAAGCCCGAGCGCAGGCGCTCCGGGCCAATCCCTTCCGGACTGTAGCCGGGATCGAGCAAGGCCGCCTCGTCGAGGCCGTCGATCGCCCGCGGCCGGTCGATCGAGAGGCACAGCATCGTCACGCCGCCAAGCTGGCCCAATTTCATGCTCGCGGTGATCGTCTCGCCTTCCTGGGCAAGGCCGATCGTCCCGGCCAGCATTCGGGCGAACATGCGTTCGGCGGCGCCAAGCTCGGCCTTTGCAGGCGGCAGGTCGCGCATGATCTCGATTGCGATCCGGGCGCCGCGCTGGCCCGCGACCCGTTCATAGGCATCGTGGAGGCGGCACAGGAGCGCCACCGCGTCGACCGAGCTTTCGCTGAGGCTGAGCCGCTGCGTCTCGATCCGCGCGGCCGTGTCGAGATCGTCCACCGCCGATAAAAGACGGCTCGCTTGCTCCATGATTTCCACGGCCCTGGCGCGATAACGCGCGCCTGCGGGCCCCATATACTGGCCGTCGATCATCTCGGCGAAGCCGATGATGGCGTTGAGCGGTGTGCGGAGCTCATGCACGAGCTGGCGAAGCGAATCCGCGGGAAGGTTGGTGCCGAACACGCCGTCCTGGATCGGGGCTGCATCGGGGCGTGCGACTTCATCCACCCGCGGACGCCGCGCGCTGCCGCGGTAGCCGAGGAACGAGCCCGTCCGGCTGTGGAAGAACGGAACGCCGGAAATACGCCAGTCACCCGCGGCGGGACCTATTCCGGCGACGATGAAGCGGGCGTCCCGGAACGGCGAGCGCTTCTCGAAAGCTCCGGCCGCCTGGCCGTCGACGCCGTGCAGCCCCGGCCCCGCAATGCTGGCGACCGTCTGGCCCACCAGGGGCCCGCGAGGGGCATCGTCCACCCAGTGGATCACGCCGTCCGGCCCGGTTTCCCAACGGAAGCCGTCGATCTGAAGCCCTGCATCCGGGCTCGCTTCCGGGGGCTCCGCCGGCGCCTCCGCGGGCGCTTCCGCCCGTTGCTTGCGGAATGCCTCGATGCGGGCGACGAGCTCCCGGATCTGCGCTTCACCTGCTTCGGCCGACGGAGTGACCGGCGCCGGCCGCAGCCGCACCGGAGCCGACCTATCCACGGTTCCGGGGATGCCGATGTCGCTCGATCCGAAGCTGGCGAGCGCCTGCGCCACCGCTGGATCGAGGTCCCGCCGGTTCCTGATCAGCGCGCGCGATGTTTGCGTCAGCACGGGCAGCAGCTCCACCCATTGCGCCGCGCTAAGCCGGGCGCCGGCGATCAGGGGCGCTGCGATCGAGGGGCTATCCTCGGCGAAGAAGCGGAAGAGCAAAGGCGAGATGTTCCGGCCGGCCAGCGAGCGTGCGATCTCCTGCCGGGTCGCCACGTCGATCTCGCCGCGATGGTCCTGGAGCCAATCGAGCGCCGCGTCGACTTCGTCGCCCGCTTCTTCGTCCCCCTGCTGCGCCAGAAGATCGACCAGCTGCCGCCATTTGGCAGCACGCGCGGAGGGCTGCGTCGCCGGTAGCGCCATGACGGTCGCGATTCTGTCATCGAAGCGCACGCTTGATCCAATCCCCGCCGTCGCTTGAGAAAATACTGGCGAGTCAATCGTTAACGCGGGCCGCGTTCGTTCGGAAGAGGCAATTCCGCGCCGTCGCGTTTTGGCACGGGTAGAAACACGGTTCCCGATAAGAAAAGGGCGCCGGGAAGCCGGCGCCCTATCTCTCTTGGGCAGCTTTGCCGCCTTTATCCGCGCTGGGAGAGCCAGAGCATCCAGAAAGCGGCGAGATTGGCGCGGTTGCCGGTCACCGCCTTGAAGGCAGCTTCCGCTTCCGCCCGCTGGCCGGCAAGCGCGAGCGCGGCGCCCAGGCGGGTGTTCGCGACATTGTTGTCGATGCCCCCCTTCTGGATCGCGGCGCGGTAAAGCGCCGCCGCCTTGGCATAATCGCCATAGCCGTAGAAAGCATCGGCGGTGCTGAGCGCGAGCTTGCCGTTCGGAGCTGCCATCGCCTTCGACTGCAGCCCTGGCAGCGACGCGCGGTCACCGCTGACGCGGCCGCCGGTTGCCGTGAGCAGCTGCCTGAAATAGTCCTTGGTCGGGCTGATCGCCCGCGCCGCAACGCCCTCGTCGATCACCGCCTTGCTCTCGCCGGGCAGACCCATGTCGTTGAGATTGCTGGCCAGCGTGAAATAATCCGGATCGCCCTTCATCGCCTTGGCGGCCCGCATGAAGCGCAACACGTCGGTTTCGGTCTGCTTGTCGAAGTTGCCGGCCTGACGGTAGATCGTGATCGCGTCGCGCCAATTATCCGCGGTCGGGTAAGCGGTGAGGAGGTCGCGGCTGATCTTCGCCGTCTGCGGCGCAAGCTTGCCTTCATAGGCGAAGCGGAGCGCGCGCTTGTACCACGCTTCCGGCACCGCCTGGCCCGACGCCTTCCGGGCCGTGATTGCACGCTCGATCAGCGCCACGGCTTCGGCTTTGTTGGTGCCCGCCGTCTCTTCCGCCATGATCAGCATGGCGTCGGTGTTGTTGGGCTCCAGTTCCGCGAGCTTCTGGAAGGCGGCCTTCGCCCGGTCCGGCTGCTTGAGGTTCGTGTAAAGACCACCCAGCGCCCGATAGAATTTCGGCAGGTCTTCACGCGCCACGCCGCCGCTCGCGATGATCGCCTCGACCGCCGCGGCCTGCCCCGCCTGATCGTTGCTGTTGGTCGCTATTTGGAGCTGCAGGTTGGCAAGGATGTAGCGGGCATCGCCGCCCTTGGCAGCGGCCTGGGCCGCCGGAAGCAGGGTCGCGGCCGTGGCGAAATCCTTCGCCTGTATCGCCTGCTGCAAGGGCGCGATGGCGGCGCGCTCGGCCTTGCTGAGCTCGTATTTGCGACCCGCCGGGGCCTCCGCCGCCTTGGCGTCCTGCTTCTTCTGCGCGAGCGCGGGCGCGCCGACGGCAGCGCCGCCCACCACCAGCGACACCGCGATTGCAAACGTCGAAATCGATTTCATTGCATCTTCTCCCATCATTCGAATTTGGCTCTTCCGGTCAGGCGCGCTGCGCGAGCCAGACCAGCCAAAGGTTTGCGAGTTCGGCACGGGGTCCAGTCACGGCGCGAAAGGCGGCCTCCGCTTCGGCTCGCTGGCCCGCCCGCGCCAAGGCAATTCCGAGCCTGGTATTTGCTACGCCCGGATCCACCGCCCCTTTCTGGATTGCCGCGCGGTAAAGCGCCGCCGCCTTGTCGAAGTCCCCCTGAGCGAGGAAGGAGTCGCCGGCGCGAAGGGCTGCCGTACCGGTCGCCGCGGCCATGGCCGAGGTCTGCCGAGCGTTCAGCCCGGTGCGATCGGCGGCGGCACGCTTACCGGACGACGTGATCAGCTCCTTGAAGGCGGCCTTGCGGGGATCGACCATCTTGGCCGCGACACCTTCGTCCAGCACCGCCTTGGTCTCGCTGGCGAGGCCCGCCGTATCGAGGCTCTGAGCGAACTGAAGATAGTCGCGTTCGCCGGCAAGCGCCTTGGCCGATCGCATCAGCCGCCAGGTGTCGATCGCCGCCTCCTGGTCGGCGCGGGCCGCATCGCGGTGGATAAGCGCGGCATCGCGCCAGTTGACGGCGCTCGGATAAGCCGCGACGAGGGCGCGGCTCAGCCTCAGGGCCTGCGGAAGCATCTGGTTCTGAAGGGCGAGGCTGAGCGCCCGGCGATACCAGCTTTCCGGCACCGGCTGGCCGGCCGCCTTGCGCTGGTCGATGGCTCGATCGAGCAAGGCCACCGCTTCCTGCGGCTTCTTGCGATCGTTCTTGACCTGCGCCAGCGCAAGCAGCGCGTCCGTGTCGTTGGGGGCAAGCTCGACATAGCGGGCGAGAGCGGTTTCGGTCCGGTCCAGCCTCCCGGCATTCTGGATGAGCGCGGCCTGATTGCGGTAAAGCAGCGGCAGTTCCGCCGCCGGCACTGCGCCGCTGCCGATCATTGCCTCGATCGCGGTGGTCTGAAGGCCGATATTGCCGGTTTCAACGCCGAGCCGGAGCTGAAGCGCGGAGGCCAGATAGCGGGCATAGCCGGAGCGGGCGGCGGACTGGGCGGCGTTCATAGCGCTGGTTGCGGCCGAATAGTCGCGGGCTTCGAGCCCGTTCCGGAACGCGAGCAAAGCCGCCCGCTCGGTCTTGTTGAGCTCCGCCGTCTGCGCCTCCTGCGCCGCCGCCGGCGCATATTGGACGGGTGGCGCCGCCAACGGCAAGCGCCACGCCAAGCGCGACTTTGGACACGGACTTCATAAGAATGCCTCCTATTGGCTCGCCCTACGGCGGCGAACCCGATCTAACGGGGAAGAAGCCCGTGCTTCTATCGCCAATCGCCCCCTCTTTCTAGCGCCGCGGCGCTGAACGCTGCTTGAACCGCAAGCCACGGCTTTTGAAAGGTAATTTCAGCCGACCGCCACCGGTTTGACGAAGGATCGGCGGCTGGCTAACCGCCACCTCATGCTTGCAGTCATCTCTCCGGCCAAAACGCTCGACTATAAGCGTCCGTTCCCGCCGCTTCAGCCCACCCGCCCTGCCTTCGAAGCGGATGCGGCGGCGCTGGCGCAGGCGGCGGCGAAGATGTCGGAGAAGAAGCTCGGCGCGCTGATGCATATCTCCGACAGCCTCGCCAAGCTCAACGTCGAACGCTTCCGCAGCTTCCCGGATCTTCCCGAGCGGCCGGCAATCTACGCCTTTGCCGGCGACGTCTATGCCGGGTTCGAGGTTCACAGCCTCGCTGAGGAGGCGGTTGTTTTCGCCCAGGATCATGTCCGCATCCTCTCCGGCCTCTACGGGCTGCTGCGTCCGCTCGACCAGATCCGCCCCTATCGGCTCGAGATGGGCACCAGATGGGCACCCAGACGGAAGGATCTCTATTCCTACTGGGGCACGCGCATCTCGACCTTGCTGGACGAGGAGCTCGACGCCTCGGGCAGCCGGACCCTGATCAATCTTGCCAGCAAGGAATATTGGGCGGCGGCCGCGGGCAAGCTGCCCGACGACGTTCGCGTCATCGAGATCGACTTTCGCGAGCAGGGGCCGACCGGCCTTCGCTTCAACACCTTTGCCGCCAAGCGCGCGCGAGGCATGATGGCGCGTTACATTTGCGAGCACCGGCTCGACGAAGCGGAAGCACTCAAGGGCTTCGACAGCGACGGCTATGCCTTCAATCCCGAGGATAGCGACGAACATCGCTGGCGCTTCCGCCGATCGTGAGCAAGGCCTCACGCGCGTACGCGTACGCGCGCGGGGTGGCGCCCTTCCCTATCATCGGCTAGGGTCCCGACATCCGCCCGCGCCCGCGGGCGTTCCTCAGCCTAGAAGATCAGGACAGCACATTGGCCAGCGCACCGCCGACCATCGACAATAGCGACATCTCGCCGATCTCAATCGTTGATGAGATGAAGGCATCCTATCTCGATTACGCAATGTCGGTGATCGTCAGCCGCGCGCTGCCGGACGTGCGCGACGGGCTGAAGCCGGTGCACCGCCGCATCCTCTACGCGTGCAACGAAGGCGGCTTCATCCCCGGCCGGCCGTATCGCAAGTCCGCCAAGATCGTCGGCGACGTGATGGGCAATTACCATCCGCACGGCGACAGCTCGATCTACGACGCGCTTGCCCGTCTCGCCCAGGATTGGGCGATGCGCGTCATGCTCATCGACGGCCAGGGCAATTTCGGATCGATGGATCCCGATCCGCCGGCGTCGATGCGCTACACCGAGGCACGGCTCGCTAAGGTCGCGATGACCTTGCTCGAGGACATCGACAAGGACACGGTCGATTTCACGCCGAATTATGACGGCTCACGCGAAGAGCCGCAGGTACTTCCGGCGCGCTTCCCCAACATCCTCGTCAACGGCGCCGGCGGCATCGCCGTCGGCATGGCGACCAACATCCCGCCGCACAATCTCGGCGAGGTGATCCAGGCTTGCAAAGCCTATATAGAAAATCCCGGGATCTCCATCGACGAGCTGATCGAGATCATCCCCGGCCCCGACTTCCCGACCTCGCCTCTGATCCTTGGCCAGGCAGGCGCCCGCAGCGCCTATCATACCGGCCGAGGCTCGATCATCATGCGGGCCCGGCACAAGGTCGAGGAAGGCCGCGGCGCCAGTAGAGGAGAGGGGCGCCGCTCGATCGTGCTCACCTCCATCCCCTACCAGGTCGGCAAGAACGGCCTCGTCGAGAAGATTGCCGAGGCCGCGAAGGACAAGAGGATCGAAGGCGTCTCCGACATCCGCGACGAATCCAACCGCGAGGGCGTCCGCGTCGTCATTGAATTGAAGCGTGACGCCACACCGGACGTGGTGCTGAACCAGCTCTGGCGGCACACGCCGGCCCAGTCGAGCTTTCCCGCGAACATGCTCGCGATCCGCGGCGGCCGCCCGGAAACATTGAACCTGCGCGACATCATCGAGGCGTTCGTCAAATTCCGCGAGGAGGTGATCACCCGCCGTGCCAAGTTCGAGCTGAACAAGGCGCGCGAGCGGGCGCACATCTTGCTCGGCCTCGTCATCGCGGTCACCAATCTCGACGAGGTCGTGCGGATCATCCGCGGCTCGGCCTCCCCCGCCGAAGCGCGCGCCTCCTTGCTCGCCCGCCAATGGCCGGTGGCTGAGATCGCGCCCTACATCGCTCTTGTCGAGGCTGTCGAGCACGAGGTGGACGGATCGACTTACCGGCTCAGCGACACTCAGGTCCGTGCCATCCTCGAACTCCGGCTCCACCGGCTGACAGGGCTCGGCCGCGACGAGATCGCCGGCGAGTTGCGCGAGCTCGCCACCTCCATCGGCGAATTGCTCGAGATCCTTGGCAATCGCGCGCGGCTGTACGAGGTGATGGTCGAGGAATTCGACGAGATCTCCGCCAACTTCGCCACTCCTCGCCTGACGGAGATCGCGGCCGCCTGGGACGGGATCGAGGACGAGGATCTGATCGAGCGCGAGGATATGGTCGTAACCGTCACCATGGAAGGCTATATCAAGCGCACCCCGCTCGATACCTTCCGAGCCCAGAACAAGGGCGGCAAGGGCCGCGCCGGAATGGCGACCAAGGACGAGGATGCGGTGACGCACCTGTTCGTCACTTCAACCCACACGCCGGTGCTGTTCTTCTCCACCGAGGGCAAGGTCTACCGGATGAAGGTGTGGCGCCTGCCCGAGGGTGGGCCCGCGACGCGGGGGCGGCCGATGATCAACCTGCTGCCGCTTGCCGCCGGCGAGACGATCTCGACCGTGCTGCCGCTGCCCGAGGATGAATCGACCTGGGGCGACCTCCACGTCATGTTCGCCACCGCCAAGGGTTCGGTGCGCCGCAACTCGATGGATGCCTTCGCCAATATCCGGACGAGCGGCAAGATCGCGATGCGGTTCGAGGAGGGATCGGCGGACCGGCTGATCGGCGTGTCGCTGCTCACCGGAGACGACGACGTCCTGCTCGCCACCCGGCAAGGCAAGGCGATCCGATTTGCCGCGACGGACGTCCGCGAGTTCCAGAGCCGCGATTCCACCGGCGTGCGCGGCGCGCGGCTGGCCGACGGCGACGAAGTCATCTCGCTCTCCGTGCTTCGTGGGTTCGACGCAACGCCGCAGGAGCGCGAGGATTACCTCAAGGCCGCACCGTGGAAGGAAGGGGACCGTGAGGTAACCCTCCCGCCGGAGCGCATGGCTGAATTCGAGGCGGCCGAGGAGTTCATCCTCACCGTCACCGCCAAGGGCTATGGCAAGCGCACCTCGGCCTTCGAATATCGCCGCACCAACCGCGGCGGCCAGGGCATCACCAACATCGTCAGCTCCGACCGCAACGGTCCGGTGGTGGCAAGCTTTCCGGCGCACAATGGCGAGCAGCTGATGCTGGTCACGGATCAGGCCAAGCTGATCCGCACCACCGTCGGCTCCGTGCGCGTCACCGGCCGCAACACCCAAGGCGTGATCCTCTTCCGGGTCGGCGAGGACGAGCATGTCGTGTCCGCCGCGCGGATCGACGAGGAAGAGGGCCCGGAGAACGAGGCCGAGGCTTTGATCGCGCACGAACGGGCGGAGGCGCCGGAGCCGCAGGGCGATCGCGTCCAGCTCGACGACGGAACCGGCCCGCAGACGCTCGACGAGAAGGACGTGGAGGAATAGCAGCAAGATCTGCTTTCCCGGCTCGCATGATCGGAACCATGACACAACAGGTGCACATCATCGGCGGCGGCCTTGCCGGCTCCGAAGCCGCTTGGCAGCTCGCCGAGACCGGGGTGAAAGTGCGGCTTTCGGAGATGCGCGGCTCGGGCGGGATGACGCCGGCGCACCACACGGACGGGCTGGCCGAGCTCGTCTGCTCGAACAGCTTCCGCTCGGACGATGCCGAGCGGAACGCCGTCGGCCTCATCCATGCGGAGATGCGCGCGCTCGGCTCGATCATCATGGCCATGGCCGATGCGAACAAGGTGCCGGCAGGCTCGGCCCTGGCGGTGGATCGGGACGGCTTCTCCCGCGCGGTGACGGAGCGGCTCGCCGGCCACCCCAATATCGAACTGGTGCGGGAGCGCGTCGATGCCCTCCCCTCCTCCGGCTCGACCATCGTCGCCACCGGCCCGCTGACCGCGGCCAAGCTCGCGGAATCGATCGGCGCCGCCACCGGCTTCGACGCCCTCGCCTTCTTCGACGCGATCGCGCCGATCGTTCATCGCGACACGATCGACATGGATATCGCCTGGATGGCCTCCCGCTGGGACAAATCGTCCGATGAGGGCGACGGCAAGGATTACATCAACTGCCCGATGACCAAGGAGCAGTATCTCGCCTTTCATCAGGGGCTGCTGGACGGAGAGAAGACCGAGTTTCGGGAGTGGGAGAAGAACACGCCCTATTTCGAAGGCTGCATGCCGATCGAAGTGATGGCGGAGCGTGGGCTGGATACGCTGCGCTACGGGCCGATGAAGCCGGTCGGTCTCGACAATCCGAAAACCGGCCGCTGGCCTCATGCGGTCGTGCAGCTTCGGCAGGACAATGCCCTCGGCACGTTGTGGAACATGGTCGGCTTTCAGACCAAGCTCAAACATGCCGAGCAGGTGCGCCTGTTCCGCACTATTCCGGGCCTCGAGAATGCCGAGTTCGCCAGGCTCGGAGGGCTTCACCGCAACACCTTCATCAACTCTCCCCAGCTGCTCGACCGCACGCTGCGGCTGAA
>JAUJOJ010000001.1:149376-179957 GCA_030447665.1 Allosphingosinicella sp.
TCCTCGAAGCTCAGGCTGCCGTTCCCGTTCGTGTCGAGCTTGGCGAAGGCCTTGCGCCTTGGCTCCAGCAGCTCGAGCTTGGTGATCCGCCCGTCATCGTCCTTGTCCGCCCGGGCGAAGCGCTTCTGCTCCTTGTTCTTCTCGGGCGCCGCGGGCGGTTCTGCCAAAGCGGGCTGCTGCTGCTGGAGCAGCGATCCGGCATAGGTTCGGGCCTCGGGAGCGGACGGGATCAGCTCCTGTCGCTCGGCCCGGCTCTTCCAGATGAAGAAGCCCGCCGCGACCAGAAGCAATGTCGAAAGCACCCCTCCGAAGAAACGCAGCATCGGCCCCTCCTGTGGATCGGACCGCAAGGCTACCCTAAGCCTCTCTCACCGGCAAACGGGATCGGCCGACAGGTTCGATCTGGATCATCTGCCGGTGAAGCGGTGCCGAAGCATGCGCAGCATTCGCCGTGGAGCGCCCTGTTCCTCGAACTGCTCGACGCCCCGCTCCAGATCGCGGCGTGCAAGCGCGGCCAGCATTCCGAGCGGGCGAAGCGCGACGGGCCAGACGATGCCGGCGCTTGCCGCCAGTCGCTCCCCCGCCAGAGCGACCGACGCAGCCGCATCGTCCACATTGCTGTGCCGCGCAAGGTCGACGAGCGCCCAGCCTTCCCCCGCTTGCTCCATCTCCGGCAAAAGCCCGCCGGCCAGGATCGCTGCGGAATAGCGGAAGAGGAGCCCGCCCCGCGCGGCCGAATAGCTGGCCAGATCCGAGGCGGTGAGTGGCTCCTGGGAGAGAAGGACGGTCCAGCCCTCCTCCATTCGCGAGAGGGCGCAGCCGCTTACCCCCGCGGGAAGAACCTTACCCGCAACGGCTTCCAGCACCGGCTCCGCCGGCGCTTTTTCGAGATCCAGCTTCTCGAGCGCGTCCCGCCACCAGGTGAGCTTGATCCGGCTGATAAGCGGCTCGCGCCCGCCGGCGAGCACCGCGCCCAGGGCGACGTCAAGACGCCAGAGCGCATCGATCGCCGGCCGAGCGGATGTGGGCACATAGGTGAGCGCGAGCGCCCGATCGGCGTCGAGCTCGGCCATGGTTCAGCTGCGGTAGCAGACCTTCTTCGCTGCATCGACGACATCGCTCACCTTGATCAGCGCCATCCGCTCGAGATTGGCAGCATAAGGGAGCGGCACGTCGACATCGGTGACGCGCATCACCGGCGCGTCGAGATCGTCGAACCCTTCCTCCATCGCGACCGCCATCAGCTCGGCCGAGATCGAGCAGACCGGCCAGCCTTCCTCGACGCACACCATGCGGTTGGTCTTGCCGAGGCTGCGCAGAACCGTTTCCTTGTCGAGCGGGCGCAACGTCCTGAGATCGATCACCTCGGCTTCGATCCCCTGCTCGGCGAGCTGGGCGGCTGCATCGAGCGCGACGCCGACACCGATCGAGTAGCTGACGAGCGTCACGTCCTTGCCCGCGCGCGCGACCCGTGCCTTGCCGATCGGCAATACGTAATCGTCGAGCTTGGGCACATCGAACGTCTGCCCGTAAAGCAGCTCGTTCTCGAGGAACACGACCGGATCCTCGGTACGGATCGCCGCCTTGAGCAGTCCCTTCGCATCGGCCGCGGAATAAGGCGCGATCACGATCAGGCCCGGCACGCTCGCATACCAGGGCCCGTAATTCTGGCTATGCTGCGCGCCGACGCGGCTGGCGGCGCCGTTGGGACCGCGGAACACGATCGGGCAGCGCATCTGGCCACCCGACATATAATTCGTCTTGGCCGCCGAATTGATGATGTGGTCGATCGCCTGCATGGCGAAATTGAAGGTCATGAATTCGACGATCGGGCGAAGACCGCCCATCGCCGCGCCGGTGCCGACGCCGGCAAAGCCATATTCGGTGATCGGCGTGTCGATCACCCGGCGCGGGCCGAACTCGTCGAGCAGCCCCTGCGTCACCTTGTAGGCGCCCTGATATTCGGCGACCTCCTCGCCCATCACGAAGACGCGGTCGTCTGCGCGCATCTCCTCGGCCATCGCATCGCGAAGCGCCTCACGGACGGTGGTGCGGACCATCTCCGTGCCTTCCGGCACTTCGGGCTCGACGCGGAGGCTTGCGGGCTCCTGCCCTTCCTTGGGCCGCGCCTGCACCGTCGATTGCTGCGCCTGCGCCTCTTCGGCAGGCGTCGAAGCGATGGCATGGCCGTTATCCTCCGGCGCCGCCACTTGGCGGGCTCCGCCGGCGACACCGTCGGCGTCGTCGCCTTCGCCCGCGAGGATGGCGATCACGGTGCCGACCTTCACCTCGTCCGTCCTTCGGCGACCAGGATCTTGGCGACGGTGCCTTCGTCGATCGCCTCGAACTCCATCGTCGCCTTGTCGGTCTCGATCTCGGCGAGGATCGTGCCGGAGGTGACCGTGTCCCCTTCCTTGACGAGCCACTTGGCGAGCGTGCCCTCCTCCATGGTAGGGGAAAGGGCGGGCATCTTCAGTTCAATCGGCATCAGTAGGTCTCGACCAGCACGTCTGTGTGAAGTTCGGAAGCTTCGGGCTCGGGCATCTGTTCGGCAAAATCGGCGGCCTCGGTGACGATGCGCTTGATCTCGCCGTCGATCTTCTTGAGCTGATCCTCCGCCACGCCGGCCGCCGCAAGCTCGCGCTTCACCGCCTCGATCGGGTCCGACTTCTCACGGACGGCCTGGACCTCGTCGCGCGAACGATATTTGGCGGGATCGGACATCGAATGGCCGCGGTAGCGGTAGGTCTTCAATTCCAGCAGGATCGGTCCCTTGCCGGCGCGGACCCATTCGAGCGCGGTGGTGGCGGCGCCGCGCACCGCGAGCACGTCCATTCCATCGACCTGAAGCCCGTTGATCCGGAAGCTCTCGCCGCGGCGATAGAGCTGGTCCTCGGCCGAGGAACGATTGACGCTGGTGCCCATCGCATATTGATTGTTCTCGATCACGTAGATGATCGGCAGCTTCCACAGCTCGGCCATGTTGAAGCTTTCATAGACCTGGCCCTGATTGGCCGCGCCGTCGCCGAAATAAGCGAGGCACACGCCGCCGTCGCCCGCATATTTGTGCTTGAAGGCAAGGCCGGTGCCGAGGCTCACCTGCGCGCCGACGATGCCGTGGCCGCCATAGAAGCGATGCTCGACCGAAAACATGTGCATCGAGCCGCCCTTGCCCTTGGAGATGCCGGCGGCCCTCCCGGTGAGCTCGGCCATGATCACGCGCGGATCGATGCCGTAAGCGAGCATGTGGCCGTGGTCGCGATAGCCGGTGATGACGCTGTCCTTGCCCGGCTCCATCGCCGACTGCAGGCCGACCGCGACCGCCTCCTGGCCGATATAGAGGTGGCAGAAGCCGCCGATCAGGCCGAGCCCGTAGAGCTGGCCGGCGCGCTCCTCGAAGCGGCGGATGAGCAGCATCTGTCGGTAATATTCGAGCAGCTCGTCGCGGCTCGCCTGGTGGCGCTGCGGCTCGGGCGGGCGTTCGCGGTTGGGGCGCAGATCGGAAACAGGCGGAGGCGCTGCCGTAGCGTCGGGATCGGTGCCGCGTTTCGACGATGCTGCCTTGGCCAAGGCCCTTCCTTTCCGGTCAGATGATTTGGCGGCTCTATGGCTTCAAACGCAGGAGCGCGCAACGGGGGTCCGGCCTTGGGCTCAGCGGCCCTCGATGGGCAAAGTCTGCAACTGAAAAAGGGAATATCGCGGGTCGCGGCAGCTTAGATCGAAAACCGGCAGATGAGGAAGCTCGCGCTCCGGATCGGGCCGGGGCTCAATCCTGGATTTCGACGATGACCTCGTCGGGGCGGACGAGGCCAAGCTCGCTACGCACCATTTCGTCGGCAAGATCGGGGTCGGCGCGGCGCGGGTCGAGCAGAACGGCGCGGTGTGAGAGCCGGGCCTTTTCCTCGTCGAGCTGGGCGAGCTCAACGGCCTTTTCTTCCTTCAACCGGCGGTAATCGCCCCAGGAAAGGATCCCGTTCGAGCCGACGATCGCATAGCCAAGGAAGTTGGCGATGATCAGGAAAGCGACCGCCGGGAGCGCCGCCCGCCTGATCGCGCCGAATGTGTTTTTGGTCCCCACCGCCATCGGTTAACAGAATCAGGAAAAGGCCGCCGAATCAACCCTTTTTTGGGCAAAGCTCGTCCGTCCGGCATATTTTGCGGCCGAGCCGAGCTCTTCCTCGATGCGGATCAGTTGATTGTACTTGGCCAAGCGGTCTGAACGGGCAAGGCTGCCGGTCTTGATCTGCCCGCAATTGGTGGCGACGGCGAGATCGGCGATGGTGGTGTCCTCGGTTTCGCCTGAACGGTGCGACATGACCGCGGTATAGCCGGCCCGCTGCGCCATCGACACGGCTTCGAGCGTTTCGCTCAAGGTGCCGATCTGGTTGACCTTGATCAGGATGGAGTTGGCGATGCCCTGCTCTATGCCGCGGGCGAGCCGCTTCGGGTTCGTCACGAACAGGTCGTCGCCGACCAGCTGGACTTGTTTGCCCAGCCGGCCCGTGAGCAGCTTCCACCCGTCCCAATCATCCTCGGCCATTCCATCTTCGATCGAAAGGATCGGATAATCGCGAGCCAGTTCGACAAGGTAATCGACCATCTCGGCCGAGGTGAAGCTGCGGCCCTCCCCTTCCATCCGGTAGCCGCCATCCCGGAAATATTCGGTGGCCGCGCAATCGAGCGCGAGCATGACCTCGTCGCCGGGCCGATAGCCGGCCTGCTCGACCGACTTCATGATGAAATCCAACGCATCGCGCGTGCGGCCGAGCGCCGGCGCAAAACCGCCCTCGTCGCCGACCGCCGTCGACAGGCCGGCTTCGGAGAGACCCTTCTTCAGCGTGTGGAAGATCTCCGCGCCGCAGCGGACTGCTTCCTCGAGGCTTTCCGCGCCCACCGGCATCACCATGAATTCCTGGAAGTCGATCGCATTGTCGGCATGCTCGCCGCCATTGATGATGTTCATCATCGGCACCGGCAGCAGCTGCGCAGAAACGCCGCCGACATAACGGTAGAGCGGCAAGCCTCTTGCGTCCGCCGCCGCCTTTGCGGCGGCGAGGCTGACGCCGAGGATCGCGTTCGCACCCAGGCGCGACTTGTTCTCCGTGCCGTCGAGCTCGATCAGCAGCGCATCCAGTTCGCTCTGGTCCTCCGCGTCGATGCCAACGATGGCCTGTGCGATCTCGCCCCGGACCGCCTCGACCGCCTGCGTCACCCCTTTGCCTAGGTAGCGGCCTTTGTCGCCGTCCCGCTTCTCGACCGCCTCGTGAGCGCCCGTCGAGGCGCCCGACGGCACCGCCGCCCGGCCGAAGCTGCCGTCTTCCAGCGTCACCTCGACCTCCACGGTGGGATTGCCGCGGCTGTCGAGGATCTGCCGCGCGTGGAGGTCGAGAATAGCGGTCATTGTTACGGCCTCGTAATGGAAGGTATCGGCTATGAGGGCGGCTTATCGGGCTCGGTTCGGGAGGGCAACTTTCCTTTCCCGAAACGGATTCCTTTGCCGAAACGGAACGGAAGCCGCGCCAGAGGTGTTTGTCGAGCAAAATTGCCCAACCCAGTTCAGTAACGGAGGAACAACCATGCCCCCTCGCAATCCAGAATTGCCCGAAGGAACGGACCACATCATCAGCGGCGCGATGGAGACGGGCACAGGCGCCGGTGCGAGCACCGGCTCCAGCGGTGGCGGGATCGGCGGGACCGCGGGCAGCGGCGGCGGAACGACTGGCGGCGCGGGCGCCACCGGCGGCGGCACCGGCATGACCACAGGCGGCACCGGCGGCGGCACGGGCATGACGACAGGCGGCACCGGTGGAAGCACGGCCGTCAAGGCAGCGACGACTGGAGGAGCCGCTGGCGGTGCGTTCGTGGCCAGCAGCGGCGGCGATGACACCGGCGGGACTTCGACGAGTCGCGGCGGTGGCGGTGCGGCCAAGGGAGCGGCCGACAAGATCGTCAGCGGCGTCAAAAGCCAGGTGAGCAGCCTGACCGATCAGGCCACCACCAAGGCGCGCGAATATGCCGACCAAGGCAAGGAGCGGGCCACCAGCGCGCTCGACGGATTTGCCGAAGTCATCAACGACGCGGCCCGCTCGGTCGACGAACGGCTCGGCAGTCAATATGGCGAATATGCGCACCGCGCAGCCGGCGCCGTCACGTCGCTTTCGCAGAATCTGCGTGGAAAAACGGTGGACCAGCTGCTCGAGGACAGCCGCTCGGCGGTTCGGAAGAGCCCGGGCATCGCGATCGGCACTGCGGCCGTGCTTGGCTTCGCCCTGGTGCGTCTCGTCAAGGCGGGTCTCGACGAGGGCAATAATGTCCAGTTCACCGCCGATAGCGGGCGGAGCATCGAATTCCAGCCTGACACCGGCGGCGGCACCTCCGGCAAGGGCGCCTGACCTTGGACGCGCGGGTCCAGACGCCGCGGGCGGATGATCCCGCAGACGCTTCCATCGGCGACCTGTTCCACCAGCTGGTCGACGATGGGCGGGCGTTCGTCACTGCCGAGACGAACCTCTACAAGCAGATCGCGACGTACCGCGTGGGCAAGGCGAAGAACGGTATCGTCGCGCTGGTTGCGGGAGGGCTGCTTGCCTATGCCGCATTGATCGCCTTCCTGGTCGGCTTGGTCATGGGTCTGGCGGATCTCATCGGCCCGGTGCTCGGCGGACTGGTCGTGCTCGCCGTCAGTGGCGGCGTGGCCTTCCTCCTCATCCGTTACGGCGTGGACAAGATGTCCGCGCTCGGCGGCGATGCGGAAGAGAAGGCTGCTCTGAGGCGCGGGGAGCAAAGGGCATGAGCCAGAAGAACAACAAGAAGAAATCGCAGACGGCGGGCACCCGGCAGCTCGAGCTGGCGCAATATCAGGTCGAGCAAGCCAAGAAGCGCTTCACTTCGACCGTGGGCGCGCTGCAGTACCGGCTGAAGCCTGGGACACTGGCCGAGCATGCCTGGGGCGAGATGCGTGGCAAGAGCAGCGAAATGGCGGACGATGCGTTCCACGCGGTCAACGGCATCGCCGACGGCACCCTTCACGCGATCAAGGGGCGGCCAATGGCGGCTTCCGGTATTGCCGCCGGAATCCTGATCTTCCTGGCTCGTGCCCCCCTCTGGCGGGCTGCCTCCCGGCTGTTCTCGAGCAGCCGCGAGGACGAGGGCATCATCCATGCCGATCTCGAAGATCATGAAAAATATGACCTCACCGCTCCGACGGTGCAGAAATCGTTGAATGAAGGAGTGAATGCATGAGTACGACTGCAACGGACACAAGCACGACCACCAACAGCGGCACCGGGGACACCCAGGGTGGCAAGTCCAAGGGCGCCGGCGCGGGTTCCGGCCGGGCTGCCGAAGCCTATAGCGCGGCACGCGAACGGACCAGTGCCGCTTTGAGCAGCGCCAAGGAAACCGCCAGCCGCGCCGGCCAGCGCACGTCCCAGCGGATCGAGACGAACCCGGTCTCGGCAATCGTTGGCGGCCTCGCGCTCGGCGGTATCCTGGCGTGGGTGCTTCCGAAATCGCAGCGCGAGACGGAAGCCCTCAGCGGTGTCGGCCAGAAGCTGACCGACACGGCCAAGCAGGCCGCGCAGACCGCGATGGATGCGGGCCGGCAGCAGGTGAACGAGATCAAGGAAACCGCCGCGTCGAACATCGGTCATGCGGTCATGGAAGCCGTTTCCCCGACGACGGGATCGGGTCAGCAATCGACGCAGTGAAAAGGCGCTTCTCCCCCGGCTTGCGGCCGGGGGAGTTCCCTGCACTGCTCGTCCAAGCCAGCCTTTGTCCCGCAACGGCTCGCCTGAAATGCGCATCCTGGTAGGTCGGGCGCTACGATATGGGCTCGCGTCCCTGAGCCGGCGGATAGAGGTTGGGCATGAGCAAGTTGCATCTCGTTTTCGGCGGGCGCGTGAAGGATCCGCAGGGCATTGATTTCGATCTGTCGACGATCGACATGGTCGGCCTCTTTCCCGATTATGCCAGCGCGCTCGACGCCTGGCGGGGGAACGCCCAGCGCACGGTCGACGATGCCGAAATGAAATATGTGGTCGTCCATCTCCACCGGCTGCTGGAGCCGGATCTGAAAGGTGAGGCCTGATCAGGCCTTGCGGTAGCGGAGGAGCAAGAGCGGCTTCGCCAGCAGCAATCCAGTGAGGAAGCCGCCGATATGGGCGGCGATGGCGATCCTCGATCCCGCCGTTTCGAAGGTCAGGCCGACGATGAGCTGGAGCCCTACCCAAGCGGCGGCAAGCCAGAGCGCGTTCACCCAAAGCGCCACGGTCGGATTGGCGATCTTCACCCGGTTGCGCCCGAACAGCATCGCGTAGGCGCCGAGCACCGCCGAGATCGCGCCGCTCGCGCCGACCATCGGCGTGAGCTCGGACGGATCCACCAGATAATGGGCGGCAGCGGCTGCATAGGCGCCGGTGACGTAGAGGATGAGAAGCTGGCGGCCGCCGATGATCACCTCGACGGACCGTCCGCAAAAGAGGTGGATCAGCACGTTGAACAGGAGGTGCATCGGCCCGGCATGGACGAGCGTCGCCGTGAGCGGGGTGAGGAATAAAGGTGCGAGCGAACCATCGTTCGGCAAATCGCCGATCCGGGCCGGTATGAAGCCGGCCCAAATCGCGGCGCCATCTGCCATCCCGATCCCTGCCGCCAGGCCCCCAGGCGAGCACCGTCACCGCCGCGATCGTGACCGTGACCCGCGCCTTCTTCCAGTTTTCAGGCGGTCTCAACTAGATGAACTCGACCTTCTCGATCGAATAATATTTGTCGCCCGAAGGAGCCGAGACTTCGACTTCTTCGCCGACACTGCGGCCGATGAGGGCGCGGCCGAGCGGCGAGGAATAGCTGATCCGGCCGATCTTCGCGTCCGCCTCGGTCTGGCCGACGATCTGATATTTGATCGGCTTGTCGTTCTCGTCGAGCAGGTGGACGGTTGCGCCGAACACGACCTTGTCGCCCGACAAGCTTGTCGGATCGATCACCATCGCGCGGCTGAGACGATCCTCCATGTCGGCGATCTGCGCCTCGACCTGACCCTGCCGTTCCTTCGCCGCATGATATTCGGCATTTTCTGAGAGGTCGCCATGCGCGCGCGCTTCCTCGATCGCGTCGATGATCGCGGGGCGCTCGACGGTCTTGAGGTGCCTGACTTCCGTTTGAAGCCTTCATAGCCTTCGGCCAGCATCGGCATCTTGTCTACCGTCGCCATGGGACTGCCTTTCGTCAAAACTTCCGTCGCGCCGCACTCCCTCGGGACGCGGCAGAACTGAGTTTGAGTTGTTGAGGATCAAGTTCTGGACGCTGAATAATAGTCCTGGAGCGAGCGAACATCAAGGCTGTGCTCGCGCTGGGCGCCGATCGCCCTGACCACGGCGGCGCTCGAAGCCGCCGTGGTGAAGTAGGGAACCTTCGCCATCAGCGCCGAAGCCCGGATCGAGGCCGAGTCCTTGTGGCTCTGCCACCCCTCGGTCGTGTTGAAGATGAGGTCGACCTCGCCGTCCTTGATCTTGTCGACGATATGCGGGCGGCCCTGAGCGACCTTGTTGACGCGTTCGACATCGATGCCTTGGGCGGTGAGATAATCGGCAGTGCCGCCGGTCGCGACGATGCGGAAGCCGAACTCGCAAATGGCGCGGACAGCCGGCGTGATCAGCGCTTTGTCGCTGTCCTTGACCGACACGAACACGGTTCCTTTCGCCGGCAGCACGATGCCTCCGCCGAGCTGCGACTTCAGGAAAGCCTTTGCAAAATCCGTATCGATTCCCATCACTTCGCCGGTGGACTTCATTTCCGGCGAGAGCACCGGATCGACTCCCGGAAAGCGCGCGAACGGGAACACCGCTTCCTTGACTGCGATGTGGCGGATGTCGCGGTGGATCGGCAGGAACTTCATCAGCTCCTCGCCGGCCATCACCCGCGCCGCGATCTTGGCGATCGGCGTGCCCAGCGCCTTGGCGACGAAGGGAACGGTCCGGCTGGCGCGCGGATTGACCTCGATGAGGTAGACGGCGCCGTCCTTCACGGCGAACTGGACGTTCATCAGCCCAATGACGCCAAGCGCCAGCGCGAGCGCCCTCGCCTGCCGTTCGATCTCGGCGACGATCGGCGGTTCAAGGCTGTAGGGCGGCAGCGAGCAGGCGCTGTCGCCGGAGTGGACGCCCGCTTCCTCGATATGCTGCATGACGCCGGCGATGACCACGTCCTTGCCGTCCGAAATGGCGTCGACGTCCACCTCGATCGCGTCGCGCAGATATTGGTCGATCAGCACCGGGCTGTCGCCGGAGACCTGAACGGCGGTGACGATATAGTCGTCGAGCTGGGCGGGACCGTCGACGATCTCCATCGCGCGGCCGCCGAGCACGTAGCTGGGGCGGGTCAGCACCGGATAGCCGATCCGCTCGGCGACCGCGATCGCCTCCTCGCGGCTTCGTGCCATGCCGTTGGCCGGCTGCTTGAGGCCGAGCCTGTCCACCAGCGCCGCAAACCGTTCCCGGTCCTCGGCCAGGTCGATCGCGTCGGGCGAGGTGCCGAGGATGGGAATCCCTTCGCTGGCGAGCGCCGCGGCGAGCTTCAGCGGGGTCTGGCCGCCGAACTGGACGATCACGCCGACCAGCTCGCCCCGGGACTGCTCCACGTGCAGGATCTCGAGCACGTCCTCGATCGTCAGCGGCTCGAAATAGAGCCGGTCCGAGGTATCGTAGTCGGTGGACACCGTCTCCGGATTGCAATTGATCATGATCGTCTCGAAGCCGGCGCCCCCTGCTCCTTGGCCCCGAGCGCATAGGCGGCATGGCAGCAGCAATAATCGAATTCGATCCCCTGCCCGATCCGGTTCGGTCCGCCGCCCAGGATCACCACCTTGCGACGGTCGGAGGGCTGGCTCGTCCTCGGGCTCGCCGAAGCTCGGCGCCTCATAGGTCGAATACATATAGGGCGTCCGCGCCGCGAACTCGGCCGCCACCGTGTCGATGCGCTTGAACACCGGGCGCACGCCGAGGCTGTGACGGAGCGCGCGGACCTCGTCTTCGGTGGTCGCGCCGACCATCGCGCGCACCATGTCGTGGATCAGTCCGTGGCCGCGCGCGCGAACCTTGTGCGCGCCGCCGCGAAGCCCTGCCGACAGCAGCGCCAGCTCGGCCAGGCGGCGGTCCGAGAAACCCATCGATTTGAGGCGCCGCATGCCGGCCGCGTCGGTCGGCAGCCCGTCGCTCGCGATCCCGTTCTCGGCGTCCACGATCTCCTTGATCCGCTCCAGGAACCAGGGATCGTATTTGGCGATGTCGTGGACCTCCACCGACGGTGAAGCCCTCCCGCAGCGCCTGGGCGGCAACCAGCAGGCGGTCCGGAGTCGGCCGGGCGAGCGCGGCCTCGATCTCCGCGCGCGGAGCGCCGTACAGCGCCTTGACGCCGTCGAGGCCGATGAGGCCGGTCTCAAGCCCGCGAAGCGCCTTTTGCAGGCTCTCGTGGAAGGCTCCGCCCGATCGCCATCACTTCACCGACCGACTTCATCGCGGTGGACAATAAAGGCTCGGCGCCCTTGAACTTCTCGAAGGTGAAACGCGGGATCTTGGTGACGACATAGTCGATCGTCGGCTCGAACGAGGCGGGCGTGCAGCCGGTGATGTCGTTCCCGATCTCGTCCAGCGTGTAGCCGACCGCCAGCTTGGCCGCGACCTTCGCGATCGGGAAACCGGTCGCCTTCGAAGCGAGCGCCGAGGAGCGGCTGACGCGCGGGTTCATCTCGATGACGACCAGCCGCCCGTCCGCGGGATTGACGGCGAACTGCACGTTCGAGCCCCCGTCTCCACCCCGATCTCGCGCAGCACCGCGATCGAGGCGTTGCGCATGATCTGATATTCTTTGTCGGTCAGCGTCAGCGCCGGGGCGACCGTGATCGAATCGCCGGTATGCACGCCCATCGGATCGACATTCTCGATCGAGCAGACGATGATGCAATTGTCGTTGCGGTCGCGCACGACCTCCATCTCATATTCTTTCCAGCCGAGCACCGATTCCTCGATCAGCACTTCGGTGGTCGGGCTGGCGTCGAGGCCGCTGGTGACGATCTCGACGAACTCCTCGCGGTTATAGGCAATGCCGCCGCCGGTGCCGCCCAGGGTGAAGCTCGGGCGGATGATGGCGGGAAGGCCGATGGCGCCGAGCGCCGTCATGGCGTCATCGATGCTGTGGGCGATCGCCGAGCGGGGCGATTCCAGCCCGATCCGGTCCATCGCCTGGCGAAATTTGAGGCGGTCCTCGGCTTTTTCGATCGCGTCCGCGTCGGCGCCGATCATCTTGACGCCGTATCTGTCAGCGTTCCGTCCTTGAACAAAGCCAGCGTCGTGTTGAGCGCCGTCTGCCCGCCCATCGTCGGCAGCACTGCGTCCGGCCTTTCGATGATCTTGGTCACATTCGGGCGTGATTGGCTCGATATAGGTAGCATCGGCCAGTTCCGGATCGGTCTCCTTTTCGATGATCTTGGCCACGAATTCGGGCGTGATCGGCTCGATATAGGTGCGCGTCGGCGAGCTCCGGATCGGTCATGATCGTCGCCGGATTGGAATTGACGAGGATGGTCCGATCCAGCAATCATGCGAGAGCTCGAAAATGCTCCTCCCGCAGCACCTTGACGGCCTGCGTCCCCGAATAATCGAACTCCGCCGCCTGGCCCGATGATGATCGGGACCCGGCGCCGATGATGAGGATGGAGGAGATGTCTGTTTTCTCCATCAGCATTTTCAGTCCGATTAGGTCGTCATCTGGAGGCTGGAGGGAGAGGGTTGTATCGTTCTCGTCCGGCTTTCAATGGGCCAAAAGGATGACGCCGGCTTGGCAGCTGAGCCGCGCGGCATGGAAGCCTCAATGAGAGCAGTGCTGTGATCGCTGCTTTGGTAACGGATTCGCTCCGATCGTCGGCGCCGAACACCGCGCTGCTCGGATTTCGCCCTGCGCGATTTCGGATGGTCCTGAACAGATGCTCGACGTAACTGATCCTGCGGCCCGGGGCTGCGCTTCCGGAATAGCGCACGCTGAACGCCGGCCGGTCCGTCAGCTCCGATCGCCCCGCCCAGGCTCCCCCGTCGAACCGGGGGACGGACACGGGGTGTACGATGTGGTGCCCCCTCACCGCGCATTTTCCGGCAGCGTGATCCGAGTCTCGACGGCGAAGCCGTGGTTCATGCTGGTGATCTCGACGCGGCCGTCAGCTCCAGGCGCTCGACAGGATGGTTTGCGCCGCGGTGGCCCGAAGCCGGTGCATCTTCCGTCCGTCACGTCTTCGCGCCGACGGCGAGGCCGAGCAGCTGGTGGCCGAGGCAGATGCCGAACAAAGGCTTTGCCCGTCTCCAGCAGCTGCCGGATCACCGGCACCGCATATTCGCCCGTCGCCGCCGGGTCGCCGGGGCCGTTCGACAGGAAGATGCCGTCCGGTTCGTGCGCCATTACGTCTTCGAAGGTGGACGTGGCGGGAAGCACGGTCACCCGCGCGCCGGCATCGGCAAGGTTGCGGAAGATGTTGCGCTTCGAGCCGTAATCGATCGCCACCACGTGCGGTCGGGCGCCATCGGCGCCGATTTTCCTCGTGCTCGCCATAGCCATCGCCGCGCGTCCAGCCGCCGCCGGACCAGCGGAACATCTGCCGGCAGGACACCTCCCTGGCGAGGTCCATGCCCTCGAGTCCCGGCCACTCGCGCGCCTTCTGCAGCAGCGCGTCCACGTCGAACTCGCCGCGCGCATTCGTGGGCGATCACGCCGTTGGGCGCGCCGCCCTCCCGGATCCGCCGCGTCAGCGCCCGCGTGTCGATGCCGGAAATGCCGATGCGGCCGTTCGCGCGCATCCATTCGGCGAAGCTCTGGACCGCGCGGTAATTGCTGGGCGCCGTCACGTCCTGCGCGACCACGCAGCCCAAGGCGAACGGATTGTCCGCCTCCAGATCCTCGTAATTGGCGCCGACATTGCCGATATGGGGAAAGGTGAAGGTGATGATCTGCGCCGCATAGGAGGGATCGGTCATCACCTCCTGATAGCCGGTCATCGCGGTGTTGAAGACGACTTCGCCGACCGCTTCGCCTTCCGCGCCGAAGCCCCTGCCCCAGATGATCGTGCCGTCGGCCAGAACCAATACGCCCGTCGCTCCATTCGGATCGTAGGCGGAGTGCGGCGCAGTCATGCTCCGACGGTCCGATCCGAACGACCAAGAACGCGCGCGGGCGATTGATTGGCGTCGGCCATGGCGGCGGGCACTCCTGCGTGGGTTCGGCGATGTCGCTAAGGCTCGACGGCTAGAGACGAGGCCGGGCAGCGTCAATCTATTAAAATCGGGGGCGGCGGCTATCCTCCCCGCTGTCCCGGACCGCTTCGAGAGATTTTATGATTCGCGATCGTCTCAAGGCTGCGATGGTCTCCGCCATGAAGGCGGGCGACAAGCAGCGCACCGCCACCATTCGCCTCATTCAGTCGGCGCTGAAGAACCGCGACATCGAGCTTCGCACCGGCGCCGCGCCCACGGACGACGACGCGATGGTGACCGAGGTCCTCCAGAAGATGATCAAGCAGCGCCGCGAATCGATCGCGCTTTACGAGCAGGGCGGCCGCGCCGAGCTTGCCCAGGCGGAGCAGGCCGAGGTCGGCGTGATCGACGAATTCCTTCCCCAGCAGATGAGCGAAAGCGAGACCAATGCCGCGATCGATGCGATCGTCGCGGAGACCGGGCAAGCTCGGTCAAGGACATGGGCCGCGTCATGGCCGCTCTCAAGGAACGCCACGCCAGCCAGCTCGACATGAGCAAGGCAAGCGGCCTCGTGAAAGCGCGGCTCTCCGCCTAAGCTGGGGATATGTCCCTCAGCCCCCAGTTTCTCGACGAGATTCGCGCGCGCACCTCGCTCTCGGGTGTGATCGGCAAGCAGGTGAAGCTGACCCGTGCCGGGCGGGAGTGGAAGGCGTGTTGCCCCTTCCATAAGGAAAAGACCCCCTCCTTCACAATCAACGACGAGAAGGGCTTCTATCATTGCTTCGGCTGCGGCGCGCACGGCGATGCGATCCGCTTCCTCACCGATGCTCGCGGGCTCCCCTTCATGGATGCCGTGAAGGAGCTGGCGGACTCGGCCGGGATGGACTTGCCCGCGCCCGATCCCCGGGCGCAGGAAAAGGCGGAGCGCGCGTCCAGCCTCTACGAGGTGATGGACGCCGCCGCCCGCTGGTTCGGCGAGCAGCTGGGCGGCGTGGAGGGCGGCGACGCGCGCTCCTACCTCCAGCGCCGCGGCATCGGCGATGCGACGAGGCAGCGCTTCGGCTTCGGCTTCGCCCCGGATTCGCGCAGCAAGCTCAAGACCGCGCTGAAGCAGTTCGGCCCGGAAAAGCTCATCGAAGCCGGCCTCGTCATCGAACCGGAAGGCGGCAAGGAACCCTATGACCGCTTTCGCGGCCGGCTCATGATCCCGATCCGGGACCAGCGCGGCCGCGTGATCGCGTTCGGCGGCCGCATCATCGGAGAGGGCGAGCCCAAATATCTGAATTCGCCGGAAACGCCGCTCTTCGACAAGGGGCGCACCCTCTACAATCTCGATCGGGCGGGCCAGGCGAGCCGCAACGCGAGCCGGCTGATCGTCGTCGAAGGCTATATGGACGTGATCGCGCTCGACCAGGGTGGCATCGCCGAAAGCGTGGCGCCGCTCGGGACCGCCGTCACCGAGGGGCAGCTGGAGCGACTATGGCGCCTCGTCCCCTGCCCCATCCTCTGCTTCGACGGTGACGCGGCCGGCCAGAAGGCGTCGCTGCGGGCCGCGCTTCGGGCGCTGCCGCATGTCGGGCCGGGGCGCTCGCTGGGCTTCGTCACCATGCCGCCGGGCCAGGATCCGGACGATCTGCTGCGCTCCAAGGGGCGCCCCGCGCTCGAGGCGCTGCTCGATCGGCCCGAGGCCTTGGTGGACCGGATCTGGCGCGAAGAGGTTGCGGCGGAGCCGATCGGCACTCCGGAGCAAAAGGCCGGTCTACGGCGGCGTCTGCTCGACCATGCCTCCACGATCGCCGATCCCGACGTGCGCGAGCAGTACCGGTCGGAATTCATGACCCGCTTCAACGAGCTCACCCGTCCCAAGCAGCGGGAATGGAGCAGAAACGGCCCGGCCCGTGGTGGCCGAGGCTTCGTGCCGCAGCGGCAGGCCTCGGCGCAGGCGAAGGCGCTCGGCAGCGCCGGCCTCGGGGCGCAATGGAGCCGCGCCGTGCTGCAGGGTCTGCTCCGCCATCCTGGGATCATCGCCGATCATGCGGAAGCCATTGCGGCTTTGAGCTTTTCCGATCGGCCATCGGCGCGCCTGCGCGATGCGATGCTCTCGGCGGCCATGCTGAACGGCGAACTTGATCAGCAGCGGCTAAATACCATATTGGCCGACATGGGTGCATCTGCTTTCGTCGAGGAGCTGCGCCTGCAACATAGTTTGGCCTTCTCCTTCACCCGCCGCGATGCCGATCCGGAACGTGCGAGCCGCGACCTCGTTCTGGTCATCGAAACGCTGGCGGCACGGCCGGGGCTCGACGCCGCGCTCGAAGCGGCGACGGCACGGCTGAAGGAAGATGGCGACGAGGCCGCCTTCCAGGAGCAGCAAAGGCTCCGGGCGGCACGGGACGAGGTGGAGAGGCAGCTCGCGACTCTGATCGAAGGCGACGCGGGCTGAGGGCTGGGCAGACAAGATTAAGGCGTGCGAATGGCGAAGACGAATACGGCTGATACCAACGAGAAGCCGGACAATGGGGATGCTCCCCTCATCGACCTCAACGAAGCGTCGCTCAAGAAGCTGATCGGCCGCGCCAAGAAGCGCGGCTATATCACTTACGATGAATTGAACGAGGCCCTGCCGCAGGACCAGATGTCCTCCGAGCAGATCGAGGACGTGATGTCGGCCTTCTCGGAAATGGGCATCAACATCGTCGAGAACGAGGAAGCCGACGAGGACGAGCCCGCAGGCACCGGCGAGGCCGATGTCGAGGCGGGGCTCGACGACAATGACGGCGGCGACGGCGGCACCTTCATCGTTGAGAAGAAGAAGGAGATGGTCGATCGCACCGACGATCCCGTCCGCATGTACCTCAGGGAAATGGGCGCGGTCGAACTGCTGTCCCGCGAGGGCGAGATCGCGATCGCCAAGCGCATCGAGGCCGGCCGCGACACGATGATCTGGGGCCTGTGCGAAAGCCCGATCACCTTCAACGCGATCATCGAATGGTCGAACGCGCTGAACAACGGGCAGATGCAGCTGCGCGAAATTCTCGACCTCGAGGCGATGCTGTCGAAGGGCCCGACGCCCGAGCAGGTCGCGAGCGCCGAGGAAGACAGCGACGATATCTCCGAAACCACGGCCGGCCCCTCCTTCAAGGAGGAAGAGGAGGTCGAGGAGGCTCCGCAGGAGGAAGAGGACGAGGACAGCCTCGTTGAACGGCGCGCGCCGCGCCCCGTCGAGGAGGAGGAAGAGGACAACACCCTCAGCCTCGCCCAGATGGAAGAGACGCTGAAGCCCGCCGCGCTCGAGAAGTTTGCCCGCATCACCGACCTCTTCAAGAAATTCTCCAAGCTCCAGACCGCCCGCATGGACGCGATGGGCGCCGGCCTCGATTATGCCAAGTCGGAGGAGAACAAGTATCAGAAGCTGCGCGAGCAGCTCACCGCCGAGGTGGAGAGCGTCCAGTTTCACGGGCAGAAGATCGAATATCTGGTCGATCAGCTCTACAGCTACAATCGCCGCCTGACTGCATTGGGCGGCCAGATGCTGCGCCTCGCCGAGCGTCACAAGGTACCGCGCAAAGCCTTTCTCGACGCCTATATGGGCCACGAATTGGACGAGGGCTGGTCGGACCGCGTCTGCGGCATGGACAAGAAGTGGAACGCCTTCTGCACCCAGGAAGCCGACGCGATCGAGCGCATCCGCGCCGAAATCTCCGAGATCGCGCAGGCGACCGGCATGAGCCTGGTCGAATTCCGCCGCATCGTGAACCAGGTCCAAAAGGCCGAGCGCGAGGCGCGCATCGCCAAGAAGGAGATGGTCGAAGCGAACCTCCGCCTCGTCATCTCGATCGCGAAAAAGTATACCAACCGCGGCCTCCAGTTCCTGGACCTTATCCAGGAGGGCAATATCGGCCTGATGAAAGCGGTCGATAAATTCGAATATCGCCGCGGTTACAAGTTCAGCACCTACGCCACCTGGTGGATCCGGCAGGCGATCACCCGCTCGATCGCGGACCAGGCGCGCACGATCCGCATCCCCGTGCACATGATCGAGACGATCAACAAGCTGGTCCGCACCAGCCGCCAGATCCTCCACGAGATCGGCCGCGAGCCGACGCCGGAAGAGCTTGCCGAGCGCCTCTCCATGCCCTTGGAGAAGGTCCGCAAGGTGATGAAGATCGCCAAGGAGCCGATCAGCCTCGAGACGCCGATCGGCGACGAGGAGGACAGCCATCTCGGCGACTTCATCGAGGACAAGAATGCGGTGATCCCGGTCGACGCCGCGATCCAGGCGAACCTCAAGGAAACCGTCACCCGCGTGCTGGCGTCATTGACCCCGCGCGAGGAGCGTGTGCTGCGCATGCGCTTCGGCATCGGCATGAACACCGATCACACGCTCGAGGAAGTCGGCCAGCAGTTCAGCGTCACCCGCGAACGCATCCGCCAGATCGAGGCCAAGGCGCTGAGGAAGCTGAAGCATCCGAGCCGGTCACGGAAAATGCGGAGCTTTTTGGATCAGTGACAAGCGCCCGAGCGTAGCGACGCCGGCTGCGAAGCAGCCGCCGGAGCAGCGTGAAGAGAGCGCGAAGTCCGGCCAGCGGCTCGTGAGCGCCGACTGACGTCACGGGATTGACTCCCGTGACGGCCCCGCCCGCTCCAACCGGCACTTCCAACACCTCGCTCCGGCTTGGCACAAATTCCCAACTGTTGGCGGCCCTGCACCCGTCCGCGCGCCCGGCCGCCGCTTGCAACCTCGCCAACCCTTTGAAAGCCCTGCATTCCCCCATCTGGCACGGGACGTGCTGAGTGGCCTGCAAACCATATCAAGGGAGCAGATCATGCAGAACGTTCAGCCGTCGCTTTTCGCCCGCGACCACACCTTCTTCGGCGTGTGCGAGGGTCTCGGCGAGGATTTCGGCTTCAATCCGCTCTACCTGCGGGTGGCGCTTCCAGTGCCCTTGTTCTTCTTCCCGGCGGAGACGGTCGCCGGCTATGCGGCGGCGGGCGTGGTGGTTCTGCTTTCGCGCCTCCTCTTCCCGAACCCGCGCGCTGCGGTGGCGGAGACCCGCACGAGACCCGCTCCGGAGCCGTCTGTCGCCCAACCCACGCCAGCAGCTGACGGAACGGCCGACGCCCTCCCCGTCCCTCTCGCCGCTTAAGCGGTGGGGGCACAAGGCGGTCGCGCGGAAATTTTTAAACGGCGCGAAATTCGCGAGACGCTTTGTCAGGTTCGGGCAAGCGGCCAATCAGACCATGGAACGGCAGCGGTCGCCGCGGGTTAGCTGACCGCCCACCGACGATACGAAGACGAGGCTAGATGGCCGGCCACCAGAAATTCGCAGCGCTGCCGCTTGCCGAACAACGTCTCCCGGGCGGCGAGCGCCCCGCGGCAGCCGGCTCGCGACCGGTGCGCGTCTGATGCCGCGGACCGTCACCGCTCGTTTCGGGACCGAGGAGGAGGCTGAGCGGGCCCTCTCCTTGTCGCCTCCGACGTGCCGCTGCGCGATTCGGCGGTGATGAGCAGCGGCCCGGCGGGGTTCTTGATGCTCGACAGCCTTCATCTGACGCCTGAGGAGCGCGCCACCTGCGAGCAGCAATTGTCGAAAGGCGGGTTCCTCCTGGTCGCGCAGGTCGCCAGCGAAAGCCGGGGCGAGGCGGTGCTTCGCTTGCTGAACGGCATGCACCGGGAAGGCGAGCCCCAGGCACCGGCGGTTGCCGCGCCCGCAATTGCCGCGCCGGCGGTTGCGGCCCCTGCAGTTACGGCAACCGGCGACGAAGCGGCGCCTCCCCGGCTGGACGGCATGGACCCGGAGAGCGAACCTGAGGCAGCCGCGGCTGCGGCCCCGGCGATTTCCGCAGCGGCAAGCGAGGTGCCCGCGGATGAGTACGGGGAAGAGCGGATACCGATCGTCGAGGAAGAGCTCCGTGTCGGCAAGCGCGAGGTGGTGAGAGGCCGCTCGCGGGTTCGTACCTTCCTTGCCGAAATCCCGTGCAGGAGCAGGTGGAGCTGCTGCACGAGGAGACGCATCTCAGGCGCCGGCCCGTCGATCGCCGGCTTTCCGACGAGGAAGTGGAGCAAGGCGGCTTGCTGCAGGAGCGGGTGATCGAGATCACCGAAATTGGCGAGGAAGCCGTCGTCACCAAGGAGGCATTCGTCCGCGAGGAACTGGTGGTGACGAAGAGCCTGCACCGGCGGGTGGCGCGGATCGACGAGACGGTGCGCCGCACCCAGGTGGAGACGGAGCGGCTGCCGCCGGAATAAAGCGCGGCTTTCCGAGTCAGGTCATTCCAGCCGGCCAGCCCCAGCCAGGCGCCGATCATGAAGGCCCCCACGAGCGCGAGAAGGTAGAAGATCACATATCGCGGGAGCCGCGCGCGGTCTTGAGCGGCGCGCTGCGCTCCGCCGGGCCGATGCTGCGGTTCGGCCTCCTGGCGCGGCGACACCGGCCCAGGGCCGGCGTCCCGGGTGGGCAGCGGCCGGGGCGGCACATCTGGCTCGGCCACGGCGTCCCGAGGCGGACCCAAGCGGGCGGCTTTCGATGTTTGGCGCGCTGGCCGCAGGCTCGTCCCGCCGCCTGGCCCTTCAATATCTCGCTGGCCCGTTCCACCTGATCCGTGGTCACCTTGACGCTGATGAAGGCCCCGCCGGTGGAGCCGGCCGCTGCCGCCGGCCCTTCCACGGCCCGGGCTACATCCTTCAGGGTGATCCGCTCGCTGGCAATGCCGACCGATTCCAGACGGCGGCGCGCCGCTTCGGCTTCTTCCCTTGTGCTGAACGTGGACGCCAGGGTGCGCATGAGCATCTCTTCTGCCGGCCGGAGGAATTGAGACGGCCTTGCGTCCGTAGAAGTCCGGGAAGCCCACGGGGTTCCGCCAAGCGGCGAGACTAATTTTCCGCCGCAATCTTGCCCGCTTGAACCACGAGGCGCCCGTTCGACCGAGACATCGATCAGGCGGGTGCTTATCGGACCGGTTAAACCTCGGCGCGGGCCAGCCGGCGCTTCCACTTGATGCCGGTCCACCAGCGCCAGGCAAAGACCGAGATGACGTAGCCGACGATCGCCGAGACGAAGGCGATGACGAACAGGCCGGAGACGAGCGCGGGCGCGGCGTCGGAGAAGAGCCAGGCGAACCATTCGCTGGCCGCCGCGCGCCGTTCGTAAAGTGCATAGAAGCTGTTGATGTCGGCGCGAAAGCCAAGGCCGTTCCCAACCATCAGCGACATGACGAGGATGAACGGGGTCGTCGCGGGATTGCTGAGGAAGGTCATCGCCGCCGCGATCGGGATGTTGGCCCGGAGCGGCAGCGAGAGCAGAGCCGCGCCGATGATCTGGAGCCCGGGGATCATCAGGAAGATGCCGACGAGCAGGCCGACCGCCACGCCGCGTGGCACCGAACGGCGGGTGAAGCGCCACAGATCGGCGCGGTGCGCGAAGGGCCTCGTCCAGCGATTCCTGGCCATGTCCTCGCGCTTGGGCGCGTTCCTGGCGACCCAGCGGCTAATCCGTTCAACCATATGGCCGCTCGACCATCACCCGCTCAACCATGCTGGCGCATCAGACGGCCCTGCTCCCGCTTCCAGTCCTTTTCCTTCTGATATTCGCGCTTGTCCGGCGCCTTGCGGCCGCGGGCGAGCGCAAGCTCCACCTTGGCGCGGCCGCGGCCGTTGAAGTAGATGGAGAGGGGAACCAGCGTCATTCCCTGCCGCGCCACCGCACCGAACATCTTCGAGATCTCGCGCTCCTTGAGGAGCAGCTTGCGCGGCCGCTTCGGCTCATGGTTGAAGCGGTTGCCGTGGCTGAATTCGGGGACATTGGAATTGATGAGCCAGATTTCTCCATCCTTCACCTCCGCATAGCTTTCGGCGATCGAGCCCTCGCCGAAGCGGAGCGACTTCACTTCCGTGCCGGTGAGCGCGATACCCGCTTCGTAGGTGCTCTCGATAGCATAATCGAAGCGCGCGCGCCGGTTCTCGGCGACGACCTTCTTCTTGTCGAACTCGGGATGGTGCGGGCGGGCCATTCTGTTCCTGAAAGGACGTTCGGGCCGGCTGTCCAGCCCTCGCCCTTGTTCCTTATATAAGTGAAGAAACGCTGATCGACAGGCTTCAGACAGCGCTTCGGCGGCAATCTGGCTCTATTCGTTGAGACCAAAAGGCTGAAGCGACAGAGCTGGCGGCAGGCGCAAAAAGGTTAGAGGAGGCCGGCATGATCGAGCGCCGCGTCGACGGCGCGGCGGCTGGCGTCCGAGGGCGGCGTCATCGGCAGGCGAAGCTCCGTCGGGAAATCCGGGCGGACGCGGCTTACCGCATATTTCACGGGGCCCGGAGAGGCATCGCTGAACAGCGCCTTGTGGAGCGGGAACAGGCGATCTTGCAGCGCCGCGGCGGCATCGCGGTCGCCCGCTGCCCAGGCATCGTGGAATTGCGCGAACAGGCGCGGGGCGACGTTGGCCGTGACGGAGATGGTGCCGACGCCGCCCATGGCGAGGAAGCCCAGCGCCATGTCGTCATTGCCGGAGAGCTGCACGAAATCCGTCCCGCACAGGCGCCGGTGGGCGCTCACCCGGGTAAGGTCGCCGCTCGCATCCTTAATCCCGACGACCGTGGGCAGGGCGGCGATGCGGCCGAGCGTTTCCGGCAGGATGTCGGTGACGGTGCGCCCGGGCACGTTGTAGACGATGATCGGGAGCGCGCTTGCCTCGGCGAGAGCGGAATAATGGGCGATGAGCCCCTCCTGGTTCGGCCGGTTGTAATAAGGCAGCACGACGAGCGCCGCGTCCGCTCCCGCTTCCTCGGCCGCCTTCATATGTTCGATGACGATCCTGGTGCTGTTGGAGCCGCAGCCGGCGATGACCGGCACCTCCCCTTCGCCTGGTGCGCGCAGACGGAGATCGCCCGGCGCTGCTCTTCGGCCGACAAGGTGGCGGATTCTCCTGTCGTTCCGACGGGCACCAGACCGTGGCTTCCCTCGCCGATCTGCCACTCGACGAAATCGCGATAAACGGCCTCGTCGAACGCTTCGTCGCGAAACGGTGTCACAAGGGCGGGGATGGAGCCGCGGAACATACTTATCTCCTTCACCTCAGACGCAGATTCCATCATACAAGCCAAATCGGCCCTCGGTTATTCAGGGCCTGATAAGGAGGGGGTCGGCATGGTGTCCAGCATGCACAGTAAGACGCTTATTTTCGCCGCCCTTTTCGCCTCCGCCGCAGCCGTCGGTGCGACGCTTGCGCCGAGCACCGAGATCGAAGCGGCCCAGCCCGCGGCCCAGCCCGGTCCCTATTCGGCTCCGCCGGCGCATTATCTGCCGCCGGAAAGCTATTCCCGGGCCACCGCCGCGCCCTATACCGGCGCGCCCTACATCGCTTCGGCGGTCGATCGCTGGCGCAGCCTCAGGCAGACGGACAGTCTCCCCTTCTCCTCCTACGCCGCGTTCCTCACCAGCTATCGCGGCTGGCCCGGCGAAGCCTCGATGCGCAAGACCGCCGAGCGCGCGATCAGCCCCGAGAGCACCAGCCCGCGCGAAGTGGTTTCTTCTTCCGCCTGCTGCCGCCGACCAGCACGATCGGCCACGCCCGCCATGCCTTCGCGCTGCTCGCCGAAGGGAATGTCGCCGAGGCGCGCGAGGCGGCACGCAAAGCCTGGGTCGGAGGCGTGCTGCCGCGAACGGACGAAGAACGGCTGCTGAGCCTGTTCGGCGGTGCGCTGACCCAGCGCGATCATGACGCGCGCATGGAGACCCTGCTCGACAATCGCGATACGCAGAGCGCGCAGCGGACGCTCCCGCTGACCTCCGCCGGCCGCCGGATGGTCTACGAAGCCCGGCTCGCGCTCCAGACCAATGCGTCGGACGCCGCCTCGCGGCTCGGCATGATTGGGGCCGCGGCGAACGGCGAAGCCGGTTTGGTGATGGACCGCGCCAACTGGCTGCGGAACGGCGGCCAGAGCTCGGCCGCGCGCGCGCTGCTGGCACAGCGCCATTCCTTCACGAGCCGGCCGCAGAATGCCGAAAAATGGCTGGAGACGGCGCTCACCATGGCGCGCGGCGCGGCCGGCGACCGCAACTGGATGACGGCCTATCAGATCGCAAGCCAGGCCGACGAGGCTTTTCCGGCGGGGATCAGGGTGTCCGATCGCACGGCGGGCGAGCGGGACGAATATACCAGCCTCGTCTGGCTTGCCGGCACCACCGCGCTCCAGCGGCTGAACCGCCCGGCGGACGCGGCGGCGATGTTCCTTCGCTACGCCCGCGGCGGCCGCTCGACCCAGGTGCTGACCAAGGGGCTCTACTGGGCCGGACGGGCCGCCGACGCGGCGGGGCAGCCGATGCAGGCGGCCGGCTACTTCACCGAGGCCGCGCAGCATCCGGAGCTTTTCTACGGCAGCTCGCGCTCGAGCGGCTGGGCCGGCCGGTACCCGCTCCTGCCGCCACCCCGGCGGTAACGCTGACCGACGCCGATCGCACGGCGTTCCAGCGGCGGGGCGTCGTCGAGGCGGCGCGCTGGCTGGGGCAGAACGGCCGCTGGGAAGATCAATCGCTGTTTGTCCGCGCGCTCGCGGAGCAGGCAAGCGACGAGCGGGAGCGTGCGCTGGCCGCCGAATTGGGCCGGCAGATGTATCGGCCCGATCTCAACGTCTGGCTCGCGCGCACTGGCCGCAATGCCGGAAGTCCTTTTTACGTGCGCTCGAGCTATCCTGAAGTCCGGGTTCCGGCGGCGCAGAGCAATTACTGGTCGCTGGTCCACGGCATCACCCGCCAGGAAAGCTCGTTCGATCGCGCAGCGGTGAGCCCGGTCGGCGCGCGCGGCATGATGCAGCTGATGCCGCCCACGGCGCGTGAAGTGTCGGGAAAAATGGGGCTCGGCTACGATCTCGGCCGATTGACGCGCGACCCTGAATATAACGTCATGCTCGGCAGCCGCTATTTCGAGACGCTGATGAGCTATTGGGGCGGCAACGCGCCGCTGGCGGTGGCGAGCTACAATGCCGGCATGGGCAATGTCCGCAAATGGGTGAATGAATTCGGTGATCCGCGCCTGTCGGGCGTCGACGTGGTGCGCTGGATCGAGGACATCCCGTTCACCGAAACCAAGGGCTATGTGCAGCGCGTGCTTGAAAATGCGGTGGTGTACGACGCGCTGAACCCGTCGCGCGCGCGGACGCCGGAGCGGACGCGGCTCTCCTCCTATCTCGGCAAATCAGGGCGGCCCGGCTAACCCCTTTCGCCCATGGCGGACAAACCGAACTACATCACTCCCGCGGGCTTCAAGCGCCTGCGGGAGGAATATGAGGCGCTGTTCGGGACCGAGCGGCCCAAGCTGGTCGAGACGATCAGCTGGGCGGCCGGCAATGGCGACCGGTCCGAGAATGGCGACTATATCTATGGCCGCAAGCGTCTGCGCGAGATCGACCGTCGGCTCGGCTGGCTGTCGAAGCGAATGGCGGCGGCGAGCGTGCTCGATCCTGCACGGCAGCAGGACCAGGGCCGCGTCTTCTTCGGCGCGACGGTGACGCTCGCCGACGAAGAGGATGTCGAGCGGGTCGTGACGCTGGTCGGCGAGGACGAGGCCGATGCCGGCGCGGGCCGCATCAGCTGGAATTCGCCGATCGCGCGGGCGATCCGGGGCGCCGCGGTGGGCGACCTCAGGAGAGTGACCCTTCCCGCGGGCGAGAAAGAACTGGAGATCGTCTCGATCCGCTATCCGGCTCAGTAGCCGCCGCGGCCGCCTCCTTCGAGGCATGAGCGAGCGCGAGGCGGATCTCCTCGTCGGTAAGGCGCATGTCGCGGTCGTTATCGGCATAGCGGCGGAACCAGACGTTCGCGCGATCGGCCATTTCCCTGCTGATAGTGCCGTTCGCGCCGGCATTGAAGCCGAGCGCCAGGATATCCCGCCCTTCCGACGTGAGCGCCAGCCACGGGTCGAGGATGGAAGCGCCGGGGCCGCCGAGCTGCATGCTCCCTCATCCCAGGCGCCGCGATCATAGGCCGCGCCTGCATACATATAGTCGCCGTAGAGAGAACCGCCGGGAGGGCCGGAGCCGGAGCCGTAATCGTCATAATAAGCGCAGGCCGAAACACCCAGTGCCAACCCCAACAACGCCACGATCGCAGGCCGCCGCATCACCATCTCCCCAACATCCCTGACAGTGGAGAAACGTGACGATCCGCCTTTGGTTGCTCGTTACGGAGGGTTAACTATCTTTTCCGAATTCGGCGCGGGCAAGCGCGCTGATTTCCTGCGAAAGATCGAGCGGTTTCATCGGAACGGAGCGCTCCAGCGCGTCGGCGACGGCGGTGAGCGCGGCGATCCTCGCCGACTTCTTGTTGTTGCCGTCGATCACCTGCCAGGGAGCCCAGCGCGTGCTGGTCTGCGCGAACATGCCGCTGGCGGCGGCGAGATAATCGTCGCGGCGGGCGCGATTGCGGAAATCCTCGGCGGTGACCTTCCAGCGCTTCCAGGGATGATCGAGACGTGCCTTCAGGCGCTCGTCCTGGGTTTCCTGCGTGACGTGGAAGAAGAGCTTGACGATGTTGGTGCCGTCGTCGGCCTGCTGCGCCTCGAACTCGTTGATCTCGTCATAGCCGCGGCCCCACTGGGCTGCGCTCGCGAAACCCTCGACCCGCTCGACCAAGACCCGCCCGTACCAGCTGCGGTCGAAGATCGCGATCTCCCGGCGCGCGGCAGCTTGGTCCAGAAGCGCCACAGGAAATGACGCTCCCTCTCCTCGGGCGTGGGCGCGGAGATCGGCCAGACCGAGAAGTGGCGCGGATCCCATTTGGCGGTGATGCGCTGGATCGCCCCGCCCTTACCGCCCGCATCCCAGCCCTCGCAGACGATCACGCTCCGCTTGCCGTGCACGATATGGGCGACGAGGATGCGCGAGAGCCGCTCCTGAAGCGCGCAAAGGTCCTCGTCATAATTTCCCCGATATTTCGGGCCGGCCTCGTAATCGGAAAGATTGATCGTCATCCGCTGAGGTTATGCGGGAGCCGGGACCGAAGTCGAGCGTCTAATCGTCATCCCGGCGTTACGGGAGTGCCTATTCCGGTGCAACCACCTTGGTCGGATCCTTCGCGGCCGCGCCGGCCGGAGCAACGATGCGGAGGTGGAGCTCGCGCAGCTGCTTCGGGGTGACTTCGCTCGGCGCGCCCATCATCAGATCCTCGGCGCGCTGGTTCATCGGGAAGAGCACGACCTCGCGGATATTGGGCTCGCCCGCGAGCAGCATGACGATCCGGTCGATGCCCGGCGCTGAGCCGCCGTGCGGAGGCGCGCCGAACTTGAAGGCGTTGATCATGCCCGAAAAATTCAGGTCGACATCCTCCCGGCTGTAGCCGGCGATCTCGAACGCCTTGTACATGATGTCCGGCCGGTGGTTTCGGATCGCGCCCGAGGAGAGCTCCACCCCGTTGCAGACGATGTCATACTGGTAGGCCAGGATATCGAGCGGGTCCTTGGTCTCCAGCGCTTCCAGCTCGCCCTGCGGCATCGAGAAGGGATTGTGGCTGAAATCGACCTTCTTCGCCTCCTCGTCATATTCGAACATCGGGAAGTCGACGATCCAGCAGAATTTGAACTGGTTCTCGTCGATGAGGCCGAGCTGTTCGCCGGTGCGGGTGCGGGCGGCGCCGGCGAGCTTGGCCGCCTGCGCTTCCTTGCCGGCGGCGAAGAAGATGCCGTCGTCAGGGCCGAGGCCGAGCTCGGCAATCAGCTTGCGGGTGGCTTCCTCGCCATGGTTCTTGGCGATGGGTCCGCCGAGCTCCCCGGCTTTCTGGGTGATGTAGCCAAGGCCGGCATGGCCTTCGGAGCGCGCCCATTCGTTCATGTCGTCGAAGAATTTGCGGCTCTTGTCGGCGGTGCGCGGCGCGGGGATGGCGCGGACGACGCCGCCGCCTCGACGATCCTGGCGAACAGGCCGAAGCCCGAGCCGCGGAAATGATCGGAGACGTCGCTGATCTGGATCGGGTTGCGCAGATCCGGCTTGTCGGATCCGTATCTGAGCATCGCCTCGCGATAGGGGATGCGCGGGAACGGCGCCGGAGTGACGGGCTTGCCTTCGCTGAATTCCTCGAACACGCCGCCGAGCACCGGCTCGAGCGCGGCGAAGACGTCGTCCTGCGTCACGAAGCTCATTTCAAGGTCGAGCTGGTAGAATTCCCCGGGGCTGCGATCGGCACGGGCGTCCTCGTCGCGGAAGCAGGGGGCGATCTGGAAGTAGCGGTCGAAGCCCGCGACCATGATCAGCTGCTTGAACATCTGCGGCGCCTGCGGGAGCGCGTAGAATTTTCCGGGATGGACGCGGCTCGGCACAAGATAGTCGCGCGCGCCTTCCGGGCTGGAGGCGGTGAGGATCGGCGTCTGGAACTCGGTGAAGCCCTGATCGACCATCCGGCGGCGGATCGAGGCGATCACGTTGGAGCGAAGAACGATGTTCCGGTGGATGCGCTCGCGGCGAAGGTCGAGATAGCGGTAGCGGAGGCGAATATCCTCCGGATATTCAGCCTCGCCGGCGACCGGCATCGGCAGCTCCTGAGCGACCGACTGAACGGTGACGGCGCTCGCATGGACCTCGATCTCCCCGGTCGCGAGGTTCGGGTTCACCGCTTCGGCGGAGCGGGCGACCACCGTCCCCTCGACGGTGATGACGGATTCCGCGCGGACGCTCTCCAGCGCCTTGAACGAGGCGTCCGCGATGTCGCTGACGATCTGGGTGAGGCCATAATGGTCGCGAAGATCGATGAAGAGCAGATTGCCGTGATCCCGCTTCCTGTGCACCCAGCCCGAAAGCTTCACCGTTTCGCCGACCTGTCCGGCGCGCAGCTCGGCGCAATTGTGGGTGCGATAGGCGTGCATCGGGGCTGGCTTTCGTTTCGGGTCTTGGGGCGGGAAATGCCGGCTGCGCTTCGGCGGGAAGGACTTTTTTGTCAAGGCGGGAGGTCGCCGCTATGAGAGCGGCCAGCATGCATATCCATCCGCTCATCACCGACAGCGACTCGCTCCTGAAGCTCTGCGAACGGCTGGCCAAATCCAGCTTCGTCGCCGTCGATACCGAGTTCATGCGCGAGAACACTTATTGGCCGGATCTCTGCCTGGTGCAGATCGGCAATCTCGAGGAAGCCGCCGCGATCGATCCCAAAGCCGACGGGCTGGACCTCACGCCCCTCCTCAACCTGCTCGTCAACAACGAGGACGTGCTCAAGGTCTTCCACGCCGGCGGGCAGGATCTCGAGATCATCTTCAACCTGACGGGCGGCACCCCCCACCCTCTGTTCGACACCCAGGTCGCGGCGATGGCGCTTGGGCTGGGCGAGCAAGTCGGTTATTCGAACCTCGTCGAAAGCCTGCTCGGCAAGAGCCTCGACAAGGGCGCCCGCTTCACCGACTGGGGCCGGCGGCCGCTCGACAAGCGCCAGATCGATTATGCCATCGGCGACGTCACGCACCTCGCGGCGCTGTTTCCCAAGATGCTGCAGCGGCTCCGCAAGACCGGCCGCGGCGACTGGCTCGACCAGGAGATGGACCGCCTCGGGGATCCCTCCAATTACGCCAATGACCCGGCGCAGGCGTGGAAGCGGGTGAAGATCGCCAGCCGCAAGGCGGAGGTGCTGGGGCGTTTGAAGGCGCTGGCGGCCTGGCGCGAGATCGAGGCGCGATCCAAGAACCTGCCGCGCGGCCGGATCATGAAGGATGAGACGCTCGCCGACATCGCCTCCCATCCGCCCTCCGGCCAGGACGTGCTGGCGAAGGTCCGCGGGCTATCCGGGGCCTGGCAGTCGAACGACATCGGCGCGCGGCTGATGGACGCCCTGGCAAGCGCGCACCCCCTCCCCGCATCGGAAATGCCTGCGCGCGACGATCGCCAGCCCGGTCTCGGCAAGGAGGGCGCGCTGGTGGCCGATCTCCTGAAGCTGCTGCTCAAGATCCGGTCGCGGGAAAGCAATGTCGCTGCGCGGCTCATCGCCCGTTCAGAAGAATTGGAGCTTCTTGCCGCCGGAAGGCGCGACGGCCTTTCGATCCTCGAAGGCTGGCGCTTCGAGGAATTCGGGCGCGATGCGCTGGACCTGGTCGAAGGGCGCCTGGCCTTTGCGATCCGGGACGGCAGGCTGGCGATGACGCGGACGGGAGTGGAAGCATGATCGGCAGGTTCGTTGGCGGAGGGTTGATGATGATCACGATCGGCTGCGCGCCGGTTCCGCCCGCTCCCGATGGGGCGGAGACTTTCCCGGTGCAGGGCGGCACGGGCCGTCTGTGCAATGCCGTCAAGGCTCAGCCGCTGGTCGGCCGGGCGCGCAGCGCCAAGCTCGGCGCCGAAGCGCTCCGGCTCAGCGGCGCCGGGACGCTGCGCTGGCTCCGCCC
>JAUJOJ010000001.1:180057-288465 GCA_030447665.1 Allosphingosinicella sp.
AAATCCGGGTGCGACAGCCAGGCGATGTCGGCGAGCCGGCAGGCGGCGAGCCTCAGGCGCGCCGCTCCCGGTTCATCGTCGAAGATCGGCGCGATCCACCGGTCCAGCAGCCGGCCATGCTCGGCGAAACGGCCAAGCCCCCTGCCCGTCTCGCGCGCCGCTTCGAGCAGCGGATCCCGCAGCTGCGTCTTCCCGTCGAGCCGCTCGTAAAGCAGGCCCTCGCGGATGCCGAAGCTGGAGACGACCAGGTGGCTGGGCTTCAGCTCCTCGACGAGCAGCTTCAGGAGCAGGTTCGCGGTTGGCAGCGTTGGAACTCGGGAGACCGAAAGCGACGCGATGTTCTTGACGTTGACCTTGTCGATCTCGGTGAGGAGCGGCTGCAGTTCCGAGGGCCGGTCGCTGCGCATCGCATATTGATGGATGATCGGCAGCGGGTATTCGGAAAGCAACATGTCGAGCCTTGCCAGCGCCCGCCAGGAGCCGCCCACCAGATAGAAGGGCCGCTTCCTGGCAGCCCTGCGGAAGCCGGAGTCCTCGACCGCCTCCGTGATCTTCTTGGCCAACGCCGCCTCGCCCTTTGGGAGGCTCGGCTTCACCCTCAGCACTCCGAAAGGAAGCGAGGCGGTGCGGCGCATCTCCCCCTTGGCAAGATCGACCAGCTCCAGGCTGCCGCCACCAAGGTCGCCGACGACGCCGTCGGCGTCGGGAATGGCCGAAAGCACTCCGTAGCCGGCCATTTCGGCTTCGCGCCCGCCCGACAAGATCTCGGGCTCGAAGCCGATCTCCCGCACCCGCTCCAGGAAAGCGCCGCCATTGGCGGCATCGCGGACGGCGGCGGTCGCGACCACCCTTTCCTCATCGACATCCATCTGGCGCGTGAGGATGCGAAAGCGGCGAAGCGCCGCCAAAGCGCGTTCTTGCGACGTCTCGGACAGCATGCCGCCGCGCGACACGCCCTCGCCGAGCCCGGCCAGCACCTTTTCGTTGAACAGTGTGAAGGGCACGCGCGGCGAGCCGCCATAGACGACCAGGCGGACGGAATTCGACCCGATGTCGATGATCGCCACAGGCTTTTCGTACATGCGCCGAGCCGAACCTCAGTGGCGCCGGAGTTGGAGCTTGGGAACCGAGCCGCTCTTCCGCAGCGCCGCGCCCCGCCCCGAAAGCGACGGGTTGGTCATGAAATAGAGGTGCAGGTTGAACGACTTCCCGGCGTCGGCCGAGAGCCGCTGGTAGCTTCCATCAGGCTCGAGCCGCCAACTCTGCTCATTGTCGATGAGATTCGCGACAAGCACCTGGTCCAGCACCTGGGCGTGAACGGTCGGGTTCTCGATCTTCAGCATATATTCGACGCGGCGATCGAAGTTGCGGGGCATCCAATCGGCGGAGCTCACATAGAGCAGAGCCCCCCGGTTCGGCAGCTCCTCCCCGTGGCCGAACGCCCAGATGCGGCTGTGCTCGAGGAAGCGGCCGACGATCGACTTCACCCGGATGTTGTCCGACAGGCCGGGGACGCCGGGGCGCAGGCAGCAGACGCCGCGGACGACGAGGTCGATCTGAACTCCGGCGGCGCTGGCCGCATAGAGCGTGTCGATAATCACGGCATCGACGAGCGAGTTCATCTTGGCCCAGATCATGCCGGCCTTTCCCGCGCGAACGTTGGCAATCTCCTGCTCGATGAGGCGGCAAAGGCTGTCGCGAAGGTCGTGCGGCGACATGGTCAGCAGCTCGAGCCCACGTGGCTCGACATAGCCGGTGATGTAGTTGAACATCTGCGCCGCATCGCGGCCGACCCGCGGATCGGCGGTGAAGAAGCTGAGATCGGTGTAGATGCGGGCGGTGAGCGGATGGTAGTTTCCGGTGCCGAGGTGGCAATAAGTGCGGTAGCCCTTCTCCTCCCGGCGGACGACCATCGAGACCTTGGCGTGCGTCTTGAATTCGATGAAGCCGTAGACGACCTGCACGCCGGCCCGCTCGAGCGCGTTGGCCCAGAGGAGGTTCTGCTCCTCGTCGAAGCGCGCCTTCAATTCGACCACGGCGGTAACCGACTTGCCCGCCTCGGCAGCGTCGATCAAGGCTCGGATGATCGCGGACTGCTTGCCGGCGCGGTAGAGCGTCTGCTTGATCGCGACCACCTCCGGATCCGCCGCCGCCTGCTTTAAAAATTCCACCACCACCTCGAACGTCTCATAGGGATGGTGGATGATGATGTCCTTGCTGCGGATGGCGGCGAAGCAATCGCCGCCATGCTCGCGGATCCGTTCCGGAAAGCGCGGGCTGTAGGGCACGAACTTGAGGTCCGGCCGGTCTTCCTCGACCATGGCTTCGAGGTCGCCGAGCCCGAGGAAGCCGGTCGATCGGACACCAGCGCCTCGCTGGCATCGAGCCCTTCGCGGACCACGGCCTCGAGCTCTTCCGGCATCTCCGCCTCGAGCTCCAGCCGGATGACGCGGCCGCGGCGGCGGCGCTTGATCGCGCTGCGGAAATAACGGACGAGGTCCTCCGCCTCCTCCTCCACCTCGAGATCGCTGTCGCGGATCACCCGGAACGCGCCGTGGCCAAGCACCTCATAGCCGGGGAACAGTGTCGAGATGTGGCGCCGGATCAGCGACTCGATGGCAATGTAGCGGGCGGGCTCGCCCGGCAGCCGGACGAAGCGGGGCAAAGTCGCGGGCACCATCAGCAGCTCGCGGATCGGCTGCCCGTCGGAAAGCCGTTTAAGGTCGAAGATCAGCGAGAAGCCCTTGTTCGGGATGAACGGGAACGGGTGCGCCGGATCGATCGCCTGCGGGGTCAGCACCGGGAAGATCTGCCCGCGGAAATACTGGTCGAGCCAGGCGGCGGTCTCCTCCTCCAGATCGCTCCGCCGCATCACCTCGATGCCGGCCTCGCCAAGCGCAGACCGAAGGCTGTTCCAGACCTCCTGCTGGTTCGCGGTGAGGCGATCGGCCTCCTCTCCAAGCGCTGCAAGCTGCTGGGCGGGCGTCATCCCGTCGGCGGAGCGCTCCTCGACGTTGAGCAGCTGCTGCCCTTTGAGACCGGCGACGCGGACCATGAAGAATTCGTCGAGATTGTTGCCGGAGATCGACAGGAAGCGGAGCCGCTCGAGCAGCGGATGCGCAGCATTGCAGGCCTCCTCCAGCACGCGGCGGTTGAAGGCGAGCCAGCTCAGCTCCCGGTTGAAATAGCGGCTGCGCGCCTCGTCGGGGGTGCGCTGCGGAACCTCCTCGAGGTTGAGGGGCGCTAAGGAAGGACTGTCCATCGTCTCAGGCTCGGCTTTTTGCTCGTCGGATCAGGCCCGCCTCGACCAGCGTCTTGCGCGCCATCGGGAGGGTCATCCGGCGGTGTTGCGACAGCATGGCGCGATCGAGCACGTCCACGACCTGCTGAACCGCCACATAGCTGCGTTCGATCCGGGGAACCAGAAATTCAGAGATTTCGGGCGGAGTGACGACGCCGCGGTCGCCGAGCAGCTTTTCGATAAGCTGGACGAGGAGCGCATCGTCGGGATCCTCGATCCGGACATGCGGCGTGGCGGCGAGGCGCGACCTCAGGTCGGGAAGCGCGACCGCCCATTGCGGCGGCGGCGCATCGGCGATCAGCAGGATCGGGCGGCGCTTTTCCTGCGCCTCGTTCCAGGCGTGGAAGAGCCTTTCCTCGTCATGCGCCTCGGCCGTGTCGAACAGGCGTCCGCCCGTCTTGCGGGCGACGATCCGCCCAAGGAGGCTGCGGCCGGACTTGCGGGGGCCGGTCAGCACCGTCGCCATCACCGGCCATAGCGACCAGCGCCTGAAATGCTCGAATGCGGCGCGGTTCGCGTCCGACACCAGGAAATCCTCGTCGCGATCCGCCACCGGCCAGTCGAGCGGCAGCGCGATCTGGTTCACGATGGTTCCTATTCCGCTTCCGGCGCCGCGGCGCCTGGGCGGGAGATGCGAAGCGTGCTTCCCGAGCCCTGCACGGTCCAGCCCTGCGACTGGAGCGCGGCCGCAAGCGCCGAGGCGTCGCCGACGAAGGTGACGCGCATCGTCGAGGTGCCGCCGACCGCAGGATTGATCGTCAGCGCGGAGGTGACGCCCGGGACGCGGCTCACCGACACTTCGGCCTGCTGGATCAGCGCCGCGGTCGGCGTATCGACCTGGATCGTGACCGGCGCTGCCGCGCCGGTCGGCACCGGGATCACCGCTGTGGACGGCCCCGGCTCCGCGACGGACCGCCCTTCATTGGCTGCCTCGATCTTCTCGGCCGCATCGACGAGCGCCTCCGGCTCCTCGATGATCAGCGTGGGATCCGGGATCAGGATGCCCGCCTCGAGTGCCTGGGTGTAGAGAAGGTCGAGCCGGCGGACGCCTTCGTCGAGCAGGCGCGGGATGGCGCCGCTATTCTCGACCCGAAGCGAGAAGCTGCCGATTACCCGGTTGTCGGGGCCGAAGCGGGCGGTGAAGGTGCCGATCGCCGGCCCGCCGGGATAGAAGCGCTTCAGATGGACCTCCGGCACGATCACGTCGGCCGCGCCATATTGGTCGAGCAGCATCCGCCACCAGGCGCGGCCGGGGCGGCGGGTCTGCATGAGGTTCAGGAGCAGGGGATCGATGCCGGAGCCGGTCGGCCGGACATAATCGACCGCGCTGCCGCCGGTCCGGAAGCGCGCCCAGGCCTTTTGCCATTCGTTGCGCGACTCGAAGGTCTGGAAGGAAGAGCCGGTGAGCATCGCCGGGATGACCAGCATCGGCGCCGAGCGGCGGCCGGCGAGCGGGCCGACGCCGAGCAGCTGGCCCGTGCGTGCGCGGTCGAACAGGATTCCAAGGCGCGCGATGTAACGGGTGGGGCCGATCTGCTCCTGTTCGATGATGATCCCGGAGACAATCGAGTTCAGGACCGAATCCGCGAGGTCCGGCGCCTGTGCGACCGGCTGCCCGGTGGTCTTGGCCCAGAGCGCCTTCCAGCCCCTGGACTGGGCCTGGCGCCAGCCTTCGAACCGCGCCTGATCCGCAGTCTTGCCGGGGACGTCCACCTCGACGCCCGTCACTTCGAGCGTGCTCGCGCTGTCGACCGGAGGAACGCCGCGGTCCGCACCCTCGAGCTGCGCGTAAAGAGCGCCGCCGCCGATCAAACTGGCGGCAACGAGCAGGGATGCGAGGGGGAACAGGCGGCTGGAAAGCTTCACGACAAGCGCCTTTTACGAGATGGCGTTGGAAATCCAAGCGGGATGTGGTTAGCCCCCGCCGATGAACGATCCCGAGACCTCCGGCGAATCCTATACCTACGCCAAGGCCGGCGTTTCGATCGCCGCCGGCAATGCGTTGGTAACAGCGATCGGACCGCTGGCGAAATCCACCGCCCGGCCCGGTGCGGACGCCTCGCTGGGCGGGTTCGGCGGCTTCTTCGACTTGAAGGCGGCGGGTTACAAGGACCCGCTGCTGGTCGCCGCCAATGACGGTGTCGGCACCAAGCTGAAGCTCGCGATCGATCATGACCGTCATGACGGTGTCGGCATCGATCTCGTCGCGATGTGCGTCAACGACCTCATCGTGCAGGGTGCCGAGCCGCTTTTCTTCCTGGACTATTTTGCTTGCGCCAAGCTCGAAAACGGCGTGGCCGAACGCGTCATCGCGGGCATTGCCGATGGCTGCCGCCAGGCCGGCTGCGCGCTGATCGGCGGCGAGACGGCGGAAATGCCCGGCATGTATGCGCCGGGCGATTACGACCTTGCCGGCTTCTGCGTCGGCGCCGTCGAGCGCGGCGAGGCGCTGACCGGCGCCAAGGTAAAGGCGGGCGACCTCATCCTTGGCCTCGCCTCGTCGGGCGTCCATTCCAACGGCTTCTCGCTGGTCCGCAGGCTTGCGGCCGACAAAGGATGGAAGCTCGAGCGGCCGGCCCTGTTCGATCTGGAGCAGATCCTGCTCGACGCCCTGATCGAGCCGACGCGCATCTATGTGAAATCACTGCTGCCGGTCGTGCGGAGCGGCCGCATTGCCGCGCTTGCGCACATCACGGGCGGCGGGCTTCTCGAGAACATCCCGCGAGTCCTGCCGGAAGGACTCCATGCCCAGGTGGAGGCCGATGCCTGGCCTCAGCCGCGGCTGATGGCCTTCCTCCAGGCGCAGGGGAATATCGAACCCGGAGAAATGGCGCGAACCTTCAATTGCGGGATCGGCATGGCTGTCGTGGTCGCTTCCGAGCAGGCAAGCCGAGTCTCGGCGGCGCTCGTGGAGGCCGGCGAGACGGTGTTCACGATCGGGCGGATCGAACCCGGGACAAAAGGCTGCACCGTCTCCGGCTCGGCTGAAACCTGGAGCGCACGGGCACCCTGGGCCGCCACGCACCATGGCTGACAGGGTGCGGGTCGCGGTCCTGCTTTCGGGCCGCGGCTCCAACATGCGGGCACTGGCCGAATATAAGCGCGTTGCCGATCCCGCGTATGAGATCGTGCTCGTCGGATCGAACGTGCCCGAGGCGCGCGGACTGGTGCTGGCGCGGCGCTTCGGGATCAAGACCTGGGCGCTCGGCCACCAGGGCATGGAACGGGCGGCGTTCGACCGGCTTGTCGACGAGGAGCTCCGCCGTCACGACGTCGAGCTGATCGCGCTGGCCGGCTACATGCGGCTGCTCTCGCCCGAGTTCATCCGCAAGTGGGAGGGGCGGATCCTCAATATCCACCCTTCCCTGCTGCCCAAATATCCGGGTCTCGACACCCACAGGCGCGCATTGCTGGAAGGAGAGGAGTTTGGCGGCTGCTCCGTTCACGTGGTGACCGAGGAGCTGGATGCAGGGCCCGTACTCGCCCAGGTTCCGGTGAAGATCCGCGGCCGCGATACGCCGGAATCGCTGGCGGAGCGCGTGCTTGAGGAAGAGCATAAGCTCTATCCCGCAGCGCTCGACGTCTATTCGAGAGCGCTACGGGGTGAAAGCCCCTCCCCTTCAGGGGAGGGGTTGGGGTGGGGCTTGCCCGGAAAAAGCGCGCCTGGGACACAGCCCCCACCTCGATCCCCTCCCCTGAGGGGAGGGGAAGTAGTTATCCCACGATCTCTTCGGGCTTGAAGAAATAATCGATCTCGATCTTCGCATTCTCCGCGCTGTCGGAGCCGTGGACCGAATTGGCTTCGATGGATTCGGCATGGACCTTGCGGATCGTGCCTTCCTCGGCATTGGCGGGATTGGTTGCGCCCATCACTTCGCGGTTGCGGGCGACGGCATTCTCGCCCTCGAGCACCTGCACGACCACCGGGCCGGACATCATGAAGCTGACCAGATCGTTGAAGAAGGGCCGCTCGCGGTGAACGGCGTAAAAGCCTTCGGCCTGCTCGCGGGTCATGTGGATGCGCTTGGAAGCCGACGACGCGCAGGCCGGCATCTTCGAGCATCTTGGTGACGGCGCCGGTCAGGTTGCGGCGGGTCGCGTCGGGCTTGATGATCGAGAAAGTGCGTTCGGTCGCCATGGCCGGCAAAGCTCCATTGATGTGGGATTGATTGTGGCGCGCTCTCTAGGCGGGGGCTCCGGGAAACCGCAAGCGAGCGCCCGATCAGGGCCCCTGCACCCATTTGCCGGCCTCATTCTGCTTCCAGTAGCGTGCTTCTGCCTCGGCTTTGCTCCTCAGCGCCCGCCACGCGCCGCGAGCTGCATCGAGTTGGCCGTTGTCGAAGAAGTAGAAGCTGCGGGCAAAGGCCAGCGCCTCGTCCCGCCAGACGCCGTCCGCCAGCGCCACATTGGCAGCACCGTTCAACGGGTCCACCCGGTCGGACAGGAGAATAAGCTGGTCCTTCGCTCCCGGCTTGTCGCTCCGTCCGTGCGGGAGGAATGCGTCGGGAGCATAGGCCCAGAGCTGCTCGTCGAGTTGGCCCAACAGCTCCGGCACGGCGACCACGAGCAGTCGCTCGCCGCTTTCTATCAGCCGCTCGCAGACGCGGGGAAGCACCCGCTCGATCGGCAAGAAAGCGAGATGATAGAAGTCGACGAGCATGGCGGACCCGTCATTGCGGGGAGCGGAGCGACAAAGCCAGTCCTGAACAACGCCGCAGGCGGCGTCGAAGGGCAATCTATGTCCGGTGCGGCTGGATTGCCTCGCTGCGCCGGCATCGACAGAAGGACAGGCTCAACTCTCGAAATTGTCGGAGACGAACCGGTCGAGCAAGGCGACGCCGTAGCCGGTCGCGCCCTTGTCCCAGAGCGAGCCCGGCTTGTCGGCCCACACCGTGCCGGCAATATCGAGGTGCGCCCACTTCACGCCGTCCTCCACGAAACGCTGCAGGAAGGTCGCCGCAGTGATCGAGCCGGCTTCGCGCGGACCGATGTTCTTCATGTCGGCAATCGGCGAGTCGATGAGCTTGTCGTAAGCCTCGCCCACCGGGAAGCGCCAGAGCCGGTCGCCGGTCGCAAGCCCGGCGGCGATCAGCTTTTGCGCAAGGCCATCGTCGTTCGAAAAGATGCCTGCATAGTCATGGCCGAGCGCGATGATCATGGCGCCGGTAAGGGTTGCAAGATCGACCATCATCTCCGGGCGGTACTGGCGTTGCCCCCAGGTCATCGCGTCGGCGAGAACAAGGCGGCCTTCCGCGTCGGTATTGATCACTTCGATCGTCTGGCCCGACATGCTGGTGACGACGTCGCCGGGGCGCTGCGCGTTCCCGTCCGGCATGTTCTCGGCCAGGACGCAGATGCCGACCACGTTGGCTTTGGCCTTGCGCGCCGCGATCGCGCGAATGGCTCCGGCAACGGCGCCGGCGCCCCCCATGTCCCACTTCATCGCTTCCATGCCGGCGCCCGGCTTGATCGAGATGCCGCCGGTATCGAACGTGATGCCCTTGCCGATGAGAAGGACGGGCTTGCGGTTCGCATCCCTGCCCCGTTCCACCGCATCGCGAGGAGGCGCGGCGGGCGGACCGAACCCTGGCCGACACCGAGCAGCGCGCCCATGCCGAGCTCGCGCATCTGGTTCTCGTCCAGCACTTCGAATTCGATGCCGAGCCCTTCCATGTTCGCGCGGCAGCGCTCGACGAAGCTTTCGGGATAGATGATGTTGGCCGGCTCGGTGACGAGCTCGCGGGTCGGGAGATGCCGCCGAGCAGCGCCGAGCGGCGCTGCCATTCGGCTTCCGCGCCCTCGCTTGCGCCGACGATCACGATCTCGGCGAGCGTGGGCTTGGCCTTGGCGGCAAGCTTCGTCCGGTAAATGTCGTAGCGCCACCCGCGCGCCGCGGCCCCGAAGGCGACACGAGCGGCGGCGTCGGCCCTCAGGTTGAGGCCGCTGAGATCGACCACGAGGCGCGTTTCGCCCGACGTCAGCAGCTTGGCGGTGAGCGCGCCGCCCACCTTTTCGAACAGGGCATCGTCGTCGCGTTTGCCGCCGAGGCCGACCAGCAGCAGGCGCCGAACCCGATCGCCAAAGGTGACGAAGGTCTCGGCCACGGCCGCGGCCTCCCGCTCGAACCTCTGCGCTTCCGCGGCACGCGTCGCGAGCGTGCGGCTCGCCTCGTCCAGGCCGGAAAGGCGGTCGGCCAGCATGTCCTCGCTCCAGGCCGGGATCGCGAGCGCATAGGATCCTTCGGGACGCTGGGCGGCGAAACTGATCTTCATGAAACGGGAACTCCCTGTGGCTGCCGGTGGCACATAGGGAAAGGAATCGCCGCTGGCAAAGCCGCCTTCGGCTCGGCTTCCGCCATTGCAGCGAACACTTTCCGGTGCGATAGGCTCCGTTTGTCGCCTGTATCGGAGCGGCGGGGCCAAGCTTCTGTTGTGAAGACAATCAATTTCATCTGCTGGACGGCCTTGCCGCTGCTGCTGAGCGCGCCCGAAATCGCGCTGGCCCAAGCGGCCCCGCCGCCCGATCCGACGCTGCCCGATCCCCCCCTCGTGGTCGGCGAGAACGGCCAGGTCACCTTCGAGGCGGACCAGCTGATCTACGACAGCCGCGCCGAGATCGTCACCGTGACGGGGGAGGTCCGGATGACGCGCGAGGGCAACAATCTGCGTGCCGACCGGGTGGTGTGGGACCGCAACACAGGCGAGGTCCGCGCCGAGGGCAATGTCCGCGCGGTCAATCCGCAGGGCGATGCCGCCTATGGCGACCGGATCGTCCTCAGCGACACGTTGCGCGACGGAGTGGTGGACAATCTGCTGGTGGTGCTCGAAGGCGGCGGCCGGCTCGCGGCGGAGCGCGGCGAGCGGCAGGAGGAATATACCACCCTCTATCGCGCCGCTTATTCACCTTGCGCCGTCGTGGACGAAGATGGCTGCCCCAAGGACCCCACCTGGCGGATCAACGCGGTCAAGGTCGTGCACGATCCGGTGAGGAACCGGATCCGGTATCAAGGCGCCAGCCTCAGCCTGTTCGGGGTTCCGATCATCGCGCTTCCCGGCCTTTCCCATCCCGACGGCAGCGAGGGCGGCGGCACGGGCATGCTGGTTCCCGATTTCCGGATCAGCCGCAGCAACGGCGTTGAGCTTTCGCTTCCTTATTATCTGAAGCTCGCGCCCAATCGGGACGCGACCATCACCCCCCACGTCTATACCGGCGTGTTGCCGATGCTGGAGGGGCGCTACCGCCACCTGACGGAGCTGGGCGCCTTCCAGCTGGCGGGCTACCTGACCTATGGCTCGCGCCTTCCGATCAGCCTGCTCGAAAACGAGCCCGCGGAGCGGGACCGGGGTTTCCGCGCCTATCTCGAAGGCAATGGGCGGTTCCAGCTCGATCCCTATTGGAGCATCACGGCCTCGGCGCGCTACGTGACCGACCGCACCTTCCTTCGCCGCTACGACATCTCCCGGGACGATCGCCTGCGCACCTTCGTCAATGGCGAGCGGATTACGCCCAACAGCTATATCTCGATCGCCGGCTGGGCCTTTCAGGGCCTGAGGATGACGGATGTTGCCGGCCAACAGCCGTTCGTGCTTCCGGCCATCGATGCGCGCTGGCGTTTCGAGGACATCTTCTGGAACGGACGGGTCGAGCTTCAGGCGAACAGCCTCTCCATCCTCCGCACCGAGGGCCAGGACACGCAGCGCGCCTTTGCCGGCGCACGCTGGGACCGGCGCAGCATCACGGGCCTCGGCCAGGAGCTCATTCTCACCGGTTATGCGCGGGGCGATGTCTATCATGCCAATGACACGAGCCTCGAACCCGTCGCTATTTATCGGGGATCGGAGGGCTGGAGCGCGCGCGGCGTCGGCGCATTGGCGGCCGAGCTTCGCTGGCCCCTTATCGGCACCTTCCTTGGCGGCACCCAGCGGCTGACGCCCCGCATCCAGGTGGTCGCTTCGCCGCCGACGAAGAATCTCCGCATCCCGAACGAGGATGCCCGCGCGATCGAGCTAGAGGATTCGAACCTGTTCGCGCTCAATCGCTTTCCCGGCTACGACCGGTGGGAAGACGGCACGCGCATCACCTACGGCGTCGATTGGGCGCTCGACTTCCCGAAGGTCGCCGTCCGAACGACGGTCGGGCAGAGCTACCGCCTCGGCGACAAGCCCAGCATCTTCCCGCAGGGAACCGGGCTTGCCGATCGCTTCTCGGACATCGTCGGCCGCACCACGGTCAAGGTCGGCCGCAAGCTCAACTTCGTCCACCGCTTCCGGATCGACAAGGACAGCTTGGACGTACAGCGCAACGAAGTCGACGCGATCTTCGGTGGCCGCCAGACCTATGCCACCCTCGGTTATCTCCGCCTCGACCGCGACATCAATCTAGGCATCGAGGACCTTCGCGATCGCGAGGAACTTCGGCTCGGCGGGCGGTGGCGCTTCATGCGCTATTGGTCGGTCTTCGGCTCGGCCGTCGTCGACCTCACCAATGCCGACGAGGATCCGGCCTCGGGTGCAGACGGCTACGAGCCTGTCCGCCACCGTCTTGGGCTGGCCTATGACGACGACTGCATCGAGATTGGCGTAACCTGGCGGCGCGACTATGACACCACCGGGGACTTTCGGAGGGGCAACACCTTCCTGTTCAGGGTAGCGCTCAAGAACCTGGGCCGCTAACCTTGGGTTCAGCATGTTTCTGGCAGCCTATAGGACTGCTTTTACTGGAGGAATGATGAAGCTCGGCACCATAGGAAGGGCGGCGCTGCTGCTGGCGGGTTCGCTCGCCGCGGCAACTGCGATTGCGCAGACGGCCGGCAACAGCCCGTCCACGAACCTCAACATACCCGCCAATCCGCAATTCTTCGGCAATGCCGACCCGTCCGTCCGCAAGGCGACGGCGATCGTCAACGGCGACGTGATCACCGGCACGGACCTCGACCAGCGTCTTGCGCTGGTGCTGCTTGCGAATGGCGGCACGGCAATCCCCACTGAGGAGATGCAGAGGCTGCGCGAGCAGATCCTCCGCAATCTCGTCGATGAAACGTTGCAGATCCAGGCCGCCAAGGCAGCAGAGATCAAGATCGAGCAGCGGGAGATCGACAATTATTACACGCAATATGTGAAGAACTTCAAACAGACGCCGCAGCAGTTCGAGGCCTATCTCCGGCAGGTCGGCTCTTCGCCCGCGTCGCTGAAGCGCCAAATCCACGGCGAGCTTGCTTGGAGCCGGCTCCAGCGCCGCGAGATCGAACCCTTCGTCAATGTCGCCGACGAGGAGGTTCGTTCGGTGATAGAGCGCCTCAACGCCTCGAAGGGGACCCAGGAATTTCGGATCGCGGAGATCTTCCTCTCCTCGACGCCGGAAACCGCGTCCGACGCGCGGGCCAATGCGTCGAGGATCGTGCAGCAGCTTCGCCAGGGCGCGTCGTTCCTTGCCTATGCGCGTCAGTTCTCCGAAGCCTCGACCGCGGCGGTTGGCGGCGATCTCGGCTGGGTTCGTGCCGAGCAGCTTCCCGAGCAGCTTGCCGAGACCGCCCGGGTCCTCCCGGTCGGTCAGGTGAGCGATCCGATCGCGATCCCCGGCGGCTTTTCGATCATCGCGGTTCAGGACAGCCGCAAGGTGCTCACGGCCGATCCGCGCGACGCGGTGCTGAGCCTCAAACAGCTTTCGATCTCCTTCCCGAAGGGCATGACGCGCGCTCAGGCCGAGCCGCTGGTGCAGCGCCTGGCTCAGACTGCTCGCAACATGGGAGGCTGCGGCCGCGCCGAGGAAGCGGCGGGGCAGATCGGCGCCGAGGTGGTCTCCAGCGATCAGGTGAAGGTCCGGGATCTTCCGGCCGCGCTCCAGAACATGCTGTTGCAGCTCAGCATCGGTCAGTCGACGACGCCGTTCGGCAGCTTCGAGGAAGGCGTTCGCGTCCTGGTCCTGTGCGGCCGCGATGATCCCGACACGACAAGCGGCCCGACCTTCGATCAGGTCTATGCGCAGCTCAACGACGACCGGGTCAATCGCCGCGCGCGCCGCTACCTTCGCGACCTGCGCCGTGACGCGGTGGTCGATTACCGCTAGAGCCTTTCCCGACAAGGAGATCGCCTTGTCGGATCAGAAAGGCTCCAGGTTCACGTCTTGAGATGATCAGGCCGCCATGCCCCCGGCAGGGCTACGGATTGCCGGAGGCAATCCGTACCTGATCATTCCCGGCCGAAAATTGAGTAGGTGCGCAGTCCCCGGACTGCGCAGCAATGCCCGGGGGGCCTGGCGACCTACTCAATGGTTCCACTTTTTCGGGAAGTGCTCTAAGGGAGTTTGATGCCCACACCTCTGGCGGTCGCCCTCGGAGATCCGGCTGGCATCGGCCCGGAGATTGTTGCCAAAGCTTGGGAGAAGCGGGACGCGCTCGGCGTCCCGCCTTTCTTCGCGGTCGGCGACTGCGAGGCCATCGAAGCGGTCTGGCGCGGGCCGGTAGAGGCGATCGCCAGCCCAGGCGAGGCATCGGACTGCTTCGCCCACGCCCTGCCGCTCATCCGCGTTGGCGGCGGCTGCAGGATAAGTCCCGGCGCGCCGGACCTCGACGGAGCACGCCACGCGCTCGACTCGCTCGAAATCGCGGTGGGCCTGACTCGCTCGGGCGCCGCATCGGGCCTGGTGACGGGCCCCGTTTCCAAGTCTCAGCTTTACACGATCGGCTTCACCCATCCCGGCCAAACCGAGTTCGTAGCCGAGCGGTGCGGTGTTTCCGGCGACATGGTCGCGATGATGCTCGTTGGGCCGACCTTACGAACGGTGCCGGTAACGGTGCACGTACCGGTCCGCAACGTGCCGGACTTGCTCACCGTCGAACGGATCATCGCCAAAGCCCGAGCGACCATCCGGGGCCTGCAGCGGCAGTTCGGCATCGAGCAGCCGAGGATCGCGGTGGCCGGCCTCAATCCCCATGCGGGCGAGGAGGGGGCACTCGGGCGGGAGGAGATCGACGTCATCATCCCTGCGATCGAGCGGCTGCGGGACGAGGGCTTCGACATCGCCGGCCCCTACCCTGCCGACACCATGTTCCACGAACGCGCCCGGCAACGCTACGACGCAGCGCTCTGCATGTATCACGATCAGGCCCTGGTGCCGCTGAAGACGCTCTATTTCGACGAGGGCGTCAACATGACTCTCGGCCTTCCGATCGTCCGCACCTCCCCCGATCATGGCACCGCCTTCCCGATCGCGGGCAAGGGGCAGGCCAATCCCGGAGCGATGATCGCCGCATTGAAGACGGCCGCGTCCTCCGCCCACCGCATCGCGCAGGCGTGACCAAGCTTCCGCCGCTGCGCGAGGTGATTGCGCGGCACGGCCTCAGCGCTTCCAAGTCGCTCGGGCAGAATTTCCTGCTCGACGAACAGTTGCTGGACAGGATTGCTCGCGTGCCGGGGGAGCTTGCGGGCGAGCGTGCCTACGAAGTCGGACCTGGCCCCGGCGGGCTCACGCGGGCGCTGCTCCGGGCCGGCGCCACAGTGACTGCCGTCGAGCGGGACCGCCGCTGCCTTCCCGCATTGGCGGAGCTCCAGGAGGCATTCGACGGCAAGCTTCGCGTGATCGAGGGCGACGCGCTCGCGATCGATGAGGCGAGGGAGGCGGGCCAAGATGCGCACATTGTCGCCAACCTCCCCTACAATGTCGGTACCGCCCTGCTCGTCCGCTGGCTTGGCGGCGAGATTTGGCCGCCCTGGTGGACATCACTCACCTTGATGTTCCAGCAGGAGGTGGCGGAGCGGATCGTGGCTCGGCCCGGCAGCTCCGCTTACGGCCGGCTCGCGGTGCTGGCGGGGTGGCGAAGCGAGGCACGGCTCGCGATGAAGGTTCATCGTTCGGCCTTCGTGCCGCCGCCGAAGGTGATGTCGGCCGTGGTTCACATCGTGCCGAAGCCGGCACCGGAAGGCGTGCGGGCGGCAACGTTGGAGAAGCTCACGGCAGCGGCGTTCGGCCAACGCCGCAAGATGCTTCGAAGCAGCCTCCGCTCATTCCCGGGAGCGCTTGAGGCGCTTCACGCGCTCGGCATCCGTCCGGAACGGCGGGCAGAGACACTCGGCGTCGATGAGTTCGTCGCCATAGCGCGTCGTCTCGATAAGGACGAACATCAGGGCCTGGTCAGGTGAGGTGGAAGTGCTATGTGCTCAGCCGAAGGGGGTGAATCACGCCGCTTTCAGGAATTTGAGCGCGTCAAAGCAGTCTGATTTCGGCTCCTTCACGCGCGTGTCGCACGCCGGTGGCGACGAACAGCTTTGCAAAGAAATCGGCGGGATTATCGTGCCCATTTTCAACGAGGTCCAGGACGCTCTTCGAAAGAGTCGAGTTTAGCGTCTCAGCCTCGAAGGCCGTCAGCCAATCGCGCGTGCTGACCGCGCCATCGCTGCGATTTGCTTCGATCAGCCTTCGAACAAAGGTGAACGCGTCAGCCCCAACATTGCGGCCACGAGCAGCTCCCTCTGCCGCCAGGAAAAGCATCGCGCCACAGGTATAATGTCCCCCGGCGTCTTTCCCCTCCAGCGTCTCGTCTCGGAGCGAGCGTCCACTGGCCAATGAGCTCAGACAATCGTCCAGATATTTCTGTAATTCGGCACGCGAGTCACGGCTGATCGCCAGTTGCTCCAACCCACGTAGCGCGATGAGATTGGCACCGCCTTCAGTGATCCAGGCGTCCTCGCGTCGAGCTTGATGCACCGTCTGCCCCAGCCAAAAGTGAGCAGTCTCGTGGCCTAAGAACCCATAGAGGTATTTGACGATGCGGGGAGACGACTGAAGAAGACCTTCTCCGCCGAGCTCCATCACCACCGCACCGGGAAGAACACTGCCGCTCGCAGATGCGACGCCCGGCGATGGCCCGCTCCAGGCCACGATCGCCATCGGTCTTCCCCATTTCGGAGGACCCATGCGCTCAGCATAAAGAGCAAGCAGACGGGGAGTGAATTCGTTCAGCTCCTTCCTCGTCCAGGCTGGAAGGTTCGAATCGAAAACGGCGGCCAATGCGTTGGTCTCAAGGATCGGACTGTTGCCGGAGTAGACATAAGCGCCCGCCCTTTTCCCCAAAGTCGTGCTGATCCTGCTGCGCGCTACGCGTCCGCGAACGAGAAGACGCGCACCGGGATCGCGCACGCTTAGAAGACCGATCGCCTCGTCGAGGTCCTTGATCTCGTCCAATTCCGACGGAAGCGTCCTCTCCGCGAGACGTGCCAGGGGCGCTGCTTGGTAGTGCAGGTCGAAATGGGCAAGCGCGCCATCGGAGAAGCGCAGCACAGGCGTATAGGAGGCGCGAAGGCCGCCTGTGTAGGGGCGCACCCGGATGCGAACCTTCCGGAGCGGTCTTCCATCCCCCACCAAAAGCTCGTGCGCTCCTCGCCGCTCCAGGCGTACACCGGGCGTCTCGATCGTCCACGATCTCGGGCGCCACGGCTGCCCGTCTTCGGCCATGCGCGTGACGGTGAAGAGCCAAGCTGGCGCTCGCCGACGGAACTCATATTCGGCGATCCAGTCTCCCGCTGCCGCCGGGTTAAGGTCACGCTGTAATCGGGTTCAGTCTCACGCGCCCGCTCGCGCGGCTCTTCTCGCTTTGCACCCGAGACGATGAACAGGAGAGCGGCAAGAGCAAGCCGGAGCGACATCTCTCTTACCTTATCATGAGCCCGGCTTGTGTCACGCCTTAGCGCGACAGCTCTGCTCCCCCTTTGCTCAAGCGCTAGGCCTGCCTTGGGACTGGCTCAAACGCTTGGCGCAGCTGTGCGGTGATCGCTCCTCGTCTAACGGCGCCGATCCGCTTCCGACCGCGTGTGCGCTCCATCGCAAAGCCTCGAGAAGCTCGGCGTGCTACGCCTTTCCTCTCGCCCTCCTGCCATGTCAGTGCGATTGCTCGGCGTCGGGCCAGCTCGATTGAATTGCCTTGGAGTCACGACGTCGCCCAAGTGCTTTTTGAACCAAGTGGCACGGAGGCGGAACAGCCGTCGCGCAGCGATCGCGCCTCAAAGACTTCCGTCGCCACTCGATATCACAAGCTCGCCAGCATCTGCATCGCCGCCGCATTCAGCGTCTGACTCGAATGAGTCCAGACCCTAGTTCTTCTCGACCTTCGGGGTGGCGGCGTCCGGAGCGCGTGCGGTGAGCACCTCGGCCGGAGGACCTTTGGCGATGACCGCCGCGAGCGTAGTCGCCTGGGGGCAATCGCCCTTGCAGGCGGTCTTGAGCTTCTCGAGGTTGCGCTTGGCACGCTCGACCGCGCCGCGCTGCACCAGCGCCTCACCCTGGCCGGCAAGCGCCGTCACGTCGTTCGGCTCGAGCTTCAACGCCTCTGCATAAAGACGGATTGCCTTGCCCGGCAGCTTCTGGCCCTGCGCCACCCGCGCGAGCGCCACATAAGCCGCCCGGTTGCGGGGATCGACCGCGAGAGCGCTTTCCAGCGCATCGATCGCAAGGTTATATTGGGCAGACGCGGTCAGTGCCTGGCCCTGCTGGAGAAGGGCCGTTGAGCGAGGGTCGATCTGGCTGTCGGCACGCTGCCCGTGACCGGCGCTCGCGATCGTCGCCAGGGCAAGAGCGACCGAAAGTGCAATGGGCGTGAGGCGCATCAATGTCTCCATGTTCCTGCCGAGCGGAAGCCTAGCATGGCGCCTGCCACCGCGCGACGAAAAAGCCGTCGGTCCCGTCGCGTCCCGGCGTGAGCAGACGGCCCGGACCCGCGGGCCGTCCGAACTCTATCGCAAGAGGTTGCGAAACGAAGGCTGAACGAAAGCTTCCGAACGCCTCCGCCTGGCCTCTTCCCTCCTCTTCGAGCAACGAGCAGACGGCATAGACGAGAATTCCGCCCGGCCGAACAAGTTCCGCTGCAATCCCAAGAAGATGCGCCTGGAGCGCGACCAGCTTCTCCAGCCGCTCGGAAGTGAGACGCCAGCGCGTCTCCGGGTTGCGGCGCCAAGTGCCGGTGCCCGAGCATGGAGCATCGACCAGCACGAGATCGGCCGATCCTTTGAGATCCGTCAGCGCCTCCAGCTCTCGGTCCGGGTTGAGCAGCCGGGTTTCGACGATGGACACTCCGGCACGTTCGAGGCGCGGGTGGATTCTCGAGAGGCGGCCACGATCGACGTCGCACGCGGCGATGCGCCCGTCATTGCCCATTTCGGCTGCCAGGGCCAGGGTCTTGCCGCCGGCACCGGCGCACAAGTCGACGATCAGCATGGTGGGCGCCGCGCCGCAACCGAGCGAGAGCAGCTGGCTCCCCTCGTCCTGAACCTCGACTAGTCCCATCTGCCAGGCTTCCGCGCTTTCCACCTGAAAGCCCTCGGGCAGCCGGAGCCCCATCGGGGAGAGCGGTGTCGGGCCTGCTTCCGGGATCGCCGCCCGAGCGGAAGCCGGATCGGCTTTCAGCCTGTTGACCCGAAGATCGAGCGGCGCCCGTTCGAGCAGTGCTGCCATTTCCGCGGCCCCGACGAGCGGATCGAAGCGGCCGTCCAGCCATTGCGGGACCAGCGCCGGTGCGGCGATCGGCTCGCCTTCCTGCCAAGGCGCCGGTCCGTGCACCGACCCATCGAACAGGGGGCGGAGCACGGCATCCTTGTCGGCAAGGCCGAGCATTGCCGCGCGTCCCGAAGGCGGGCGTTCGGCGGATCTGCGGATGGCGCGGTAGACGAGCTCGCGAACCGCGCGCCGGTCCTTGGACCCGGCGTAGCGGCGCGTCTTGAAATAAGCCGCGATCAGATTGTCCGCGGCAGGCCCAGCCGAGGCCGCCGCTCCGATGATCTGGTCGAGCAGCTCGATCGCCGCCTGCACCCGCGCGGCCGGAGTCATCGGCGAAGTGCGCTAGCGTGTCGGATAATTGGGAGCCTCGCGGGTGATCGCGACATCGTGAACATGACTTTCGCGAAGCCCCGCATTGGTGATGCGCACGAACTGGGCCCGCTCCTGAAGGTCGGCGATCGTCGCAGATCCGGTATAGCCCATCGCCGCCTTCACGCCGCCGACCAGCTGGTGGATCACGTCCCTGGCTTGGCCCTTATAGGGAACCTGCCCTTCGATGCCTTCAGGCACCAGCTTCAACTGGTCCTTGATGTCCTGCTGGAAGTAGCGGTCCGCCGAGCCGCGCGCCATCGCGCCGACCGAGCCCATGCCGCGATAGCTCTTGTAGCTCCGCCCCTGGTAAAGGAACGTTTCGCCCGGCGCCTCCTCCGTGCCCGCGAGGAGGGAGCCGACCATCACCGTCGACGCGCCCGCCGCCAGCGCCTTGGCGACGTCGCCGCTGGTCCTGAGGCCGCCGTCCGCGATGATTGGAGTTCCCGTCTTCGCCGCTTCCTGCGCGGAGTCCATGATCGCGGTGAGTTGCGGGACTCCGACGCCTGCGACGACGCGCGTCGTGCAGATCGAGCCGGGCCCGATGCCGACCTTCACCCCATCCGCGCCGGCGCCCACCAATGCCTTGGTGGCCTCGCCGGTCGCGACGTTTCCGGCGACGATCTGGACGGCGTTGGAAATCTTCTTGATGCGTTCGACGGCCGCCGCAACGTCGCGGTTGTGGCCGTGCGCGGTGTCGATGACGATGAGGTCGCATTCCGCATCGATCAGCGCCTCGCTGCGTTCGAAGCCCTTGTCGCCGACCGTGGTGGCCGCTGCCACTCGCAAACGGCCCGACGCATCCTTGGTCGCCCGGGGATAGGTGACCGTCTTTTCGATATCCTTGACGGTGATGAGCCCGATGCAGCGCCGATTGTCGTCGACGACGAGGAGCTTCTCGATGCGGCGCTGGTGGAGCTGCCGCCGCGCCTCCTCCTGCGTCACTCCAGGCCCTACGGTGACGAGATTCTCGCGTGTCATCAGCTCCGACACGGGCTGCTTGGGATTGCCGGCGAAGCGCACGTCGCGATTGGTGAGGATGCCGACCAGGGTCCCGTCCTCGTCCGTCACCGGAATGCCGGAAATTCGGTGCCTCGCCATCAGCTCGAGCGCTTCCGCCAGCGGCTGGTGCGGGCGCATCGTGATCGGATTGACCACCATGCCGCTCTCATAGCGCTTCACCGCCTTTACCGCCGCCGCCTGCTCCTCGACGGAGAGGTTGCGGTGGAGGACGCCGAGCCCGCCGAGTTGCGCCATGACGATCGCCATATCGGCTTCGGTCACCGTATCCATGGCCGAAGAGAGGATCGGAATGTTGAGCGCGATCACCCTGGTCACCCGCGTCCGCGTGTCGGCCTGGCTCGGCAGAACGCTCGATTCGGCGGGTTGCAGCAGAACGTCGTCGAAGGTGAGGCCGAGGCGGATGTCCATGAGTCGAGGTTGTTTCTGCGAGGATCGGGGCTGCTCTATAGGGAGGGTGGGAGGCGTTTCCTAGGGCCTGGTCGGTTGAGGCCGAAGCGCGTACCGCTTCCGCCGAAGGCGTGGATCACGCCCTTTCCATAAGGTCTAGGGCGCGGGATAACGCGCCGGATCGGCGAGTGCCCGGGCGAGCGCGATGTGAAGATCGGTGTCCTCGACAGCGCCGCCGAGTTCGATGCGTTGATCAAGATCGTCATCCGGCTTGTGATAGGGACCGTCGAGATAGGCGCGAAGCCGGCTCATGTCGCTGACCGACCCGGTCGCCATCACGGCGGGGATGTTGCGTCGGGCCAGCGCCCAGCCGTCCTGCCGCTCGATCATGACATTGGCCTCGGTATCCGTATCGACCGCCCGCCCCAAGGCACGGGCGGTCGCGTCGATGACCCGCTTCAGCCCGGGATAATTCCCGCGGCCGATGATCGCGACGGGAAGGCCGGCCGGAGCGATCGCCGTCGTATCGATGTTGAGGGCGGCGACAATCCGCTCGATGGCGGGCGGCGGCGACGCGGCGAAAGCATCGGCGCCTAGCAGGCCCCGCTCTTCCAGCGTCGTCGCGACGAAGTAGATGCTGCGCGCCGGCCTCGCCCCGGCGGCGGCGGCGTGCGCCGTCTCGATCAGGATCGCGGTGCCGCTCGCATTGTCGACCGCGCCGTTGCAAATGCGGTCCGGCGTGCCTTCCGGCTTGCACAGACCGAGATGATCCCAATGGGCCATTAGGACCACGGCTTCACCCGGACGGCCGCTGCCTTCGATCCTGCCGATGATGTTCGCCGCTTCATAGGCGCGCACCGTGGTTCCAATATCGAAGCTGGCATCGATGCCGAGCCTCCGCGCCCGAAAGCCCGGACGCGAGGCCTCCTCGCTAATGGAGGAAAGATCGAGACCGGCACCGCGGAGCAAAGATGCGGCACCGGCCGTCGAAATCGCGCCTTCGAGCGGAGCAGCACGGTCGAGCGGGACTGCCTTTCCCGCTGCCACTGCCGTTTTCACATCGGGCCACGGCGCGGCGGCTGGCGCGATCGCGATTACGCCCCGCGCGCCCGCGGCTGCAAGCGCGGCCGTGCGAGCGCTCAGCTCCGCGGCGCCCTCCCGACCCGGCGGGTTGGCCCCAAGGACCAGCACCAACGCGTTGCCGAGGTCAGCGCCCTCGATATGCTCCGCCATCCCATATCCTGCGAAGATCACCGGCACGTCGGCGAGACGCAGCCGAGCCTCCTTGCCGACCAGGACCAGGGCATCCTCCGGCACCTCCAACCGCCGGGTTCCGGCTTTCCAGGATATCCGGCTTCGCTCCGGCCGCCGCTCGATCATGCCCACGATTTGGCGCCAGCCTCCGCCGGCCGCGCCGGGCGCGAGCCCAGCCTGAGCGAAGGATTCGAGCAGATAGGCTTCGGTCCGCTCGCCCCCCGGGGTGCCGGGCTCGCGGCCTTCATAGCCGTCGCTGGCGAGCACCCGAATGTGGCGCATCAGCTCGTCGGGCCCGACCCGCTGCTGGGCCTCGGCGATTGTCGAGAGAAGGAGCAGCGCGGCCGCGGGCGGGAAGCGTGAGAACATGAAGCTGCCTACGGGGGAGCGGCGGCGCTCGCAAGAGCGTGGCGGCGCGCCTTTGCCGCAAGTTTCGCCTAGCGGCGCGCCTTTGCAAGCACGGCCCGCGCCTGTTCGACATGCATGGCCTCGATCATCCGGCCCTCGTACCGCTCGGCGCCACCGGTCGCGGCGGCGATCAGCCGCTCGGCGGCGTCCACTTCTTCCGGACCCGGGCCGAAGATGCGGTTGGCGATATCGATTTGGGCGGGATGAATGAGCGACTTGCCGTCGAACCCGAAGCCCTTTCCTTCCTCGCACTGGCGGGCGAGTCCCTCCTCGTCCTCAAGCTTGTTGTAGACGCCGTCGAACGCCGCGACCCCGGCTGCCCGGGCGGCGAGCACCACCATCTGCAGGCTGTGGACAAGCCCCGCTCTCCCTGCGCCCAAAGCGATGCCGAGATCGGCGCTGAGATCGTTCGTCCCCGCGATCAGGCCGGCGGTGCGGGGGGCGATGGCGGGCGCGTTCAGCACGCCCGGCGCGGTTTCGATCATCGCCAGAACCGGCTTGCCGAGCAGACCCGCGGCATCTTCGACCTGGTGGTGGTCCTCGGCCTTCGGAACGATGACGAAAGCAGCCTCGCTGTGACGAAAGGCGAGGATATCCTCCTCATAATGCTGTGTGCCGTGCCCGTTCATCCGGATCACCGACGGACGATCGCCGAAGCCGTCTGCCACCGCGTCCACTGCGGCAGCGCGCGCGACCGCTTTGTCCTCCGGCTTTACCGCATCCTCGCAGTCGAGGATGATCATGTCGGCCGGCAGCCCCCGCGCCTTTTCGATCGCTCGCGGGTTCGAGGCGGGGAGGAACAGGATCGAGCGGCAGAGGCGCAGGTTGGTCGGCTTCATCTCTCGATTCTTCTTGGAAGCGGGGTCGCTTGTCTACATGATATGCGCCGCAGGCTTGGAAGGTGCATCGACATGGCAGCCACCGCTTTGTTCTTCGTGCTCGTGCTGGTCATCATCTACCTGATGGCCAGCATCAAGATCGTCCGCCAAGGCTATCATTATACGATCGAATATTTCGGCCGTTTCACCACCGTCGCGCGCCCCGGCTTCAATTTCTACCCCGCCTTCTTCTACCGTGTCGGGCGCAAGGTGAACATGATGGAGCAGGTGCTCGACATTCCCGGCCAGGAGATCATCACCAAGGACAATGCGATGGTCTCGGTGGACGGCGTAGTCTTCTTCCAGGTGCTGGACGCGGCCAAGGGCGCTTACGAGGTGTCCGACCTCTACCTCGCTATCATGCAGCTCACGACCACCAACCTTCGTACCGTCATGGGCTCCATGGATCTCGACGAGACCTTGTCGAAGCGCGACGAGATCAATGCCCGTCTCCTGCTGGTCGTCGACCAGGCGACCGAAGCCTGGGGCGTTAAGATCACCCGCGTCGAGGTGAAGGACATCCGCCCGCCCGCGGACATCGTCAACGCCATGGGCAGGCAGATGAAGGCCGAGCGCGAGAAGCGCGCTTTGATCCTGGAATCGGAAGGCTTGCGCGCTTCCGAGATCCTGAAGGCGGAAGGGCAGAAGCAGGGCCAGATCCTCCAGGCCGAAGGGCGGCGCGAAGCGGCTTTCCGCGATGCCGAGGCGCGCGAGCGCGAAGCCGAAGCCGAGGCCAAGGCGACGCAGATGGTTTCCGACGCCATCTCGGGAGGCAATGCGCAGGCGATCAACTACTTCATCGCGCAGAAATATGTCGAGGCGGTGAGCCGGTTCGCCACCTCTCCCAATGCCAAGACGATCCTGTTCCCGGTCGAGGCGACGCAGCTGATCGGCACGCTCGGCGGCATCGGTGAGCTCGCGCGCGACGCGCTTGGAACACGGGATGCTGCGCCGCCGCCCGCCCCGCCTGCTCGGCGCCGAGGCCCCTTCGAGGGCCCCGGCCAGTGACTTTCGAGGGGATCGAGCCGCATTGGATGTGGCTCACCGCCGCGGCGGTTCTGGGCATCGCCGAGCTGCTCATGCCGGGCGTCTTCCTGATCTGGCTGGCGGCCGCGGCGGCGATCACCGGCTTCGCGGCGCTGCTGTTCGGCTTCCCGCTCGCCTTCCAGTTCGCCCTGTTCGCGCTGCTGGCAATCGCGGCGGTCTATGCAGGGCGCCGCTGGTACGCCGACAATCCGGTCGAGAGCAGCGATCCGCTCCTCAACGACCGTGCGACCCGGCTGATCGGTCAGACAGTGGTCGTTGTCGGCCCGATTGAAAATGGACTGGGGCGGGTGAAGGTCGGCGACGGCGTCTGGAACGCGAAAGGCCCCGATGCGGCGATCGGCGCGTGCGTGCGGGTGACGGGCGCCGACGGCACCTGCCTCAAGGTCGAGCCCGCCGGCCCTCCGGCACGCGCCCTCGAATAGCGGGCGCGGCCTCGAAAAGCCGCGCCCGGGCCAGCGTCATGCCGGCCGATAGAAAGCAATCAGCGTCCGCCGATATTCGGGGCTGAATTCCGGCTCGTCATTGGCCTCGAAGCGCGGCGCATCGGCCATCTGCTCCTTGGTGATGTCGAGCGCATAGCCGTCCTTCTCCACGTCATATTCGAGGATCGGCCAGGGGAGCGGGAAGAGCGAGGCGCCAAGCCCCATCGTCCCACCAAACTTCATGACGGCATAGGCGACGCGGCCGGTATATTTGTCGACCATGAAGCCTTGGATATGGCCCAGCGTCTCTCCGTTCGTGCCGACGACCGGAGTGCCTTCGACCTTGGTCGAAGAGATGAGCCGGACACTCTCGTCCGTCTCCAGCCGGGCCTGGAAGTCGTCCTGCTGGCGCCCCTTGCGCTGCTGGACCAGCTTGGCAGCTCCTGCGGCAGCCGCTGCGACGCCGACGGCGGCGGCCGCGCCGACACCGATCTTGTTCCAGTTCCACAGGCCCTTGTCGGCAATAGCTTCGCCGCCTTCCTCCTCTTCGAGCAGCACGGCGGCGTTTCCGTTGGCGGAAAGGCGGATCTTGTCGCCCTCAATGGTCGCGATGAGGCCGCGCGAAATATAATGATGGTGGTCGCTGTGCGAGCCGCTGTCTTTCTTGGTAAGCTTGATGCGATCGCCGTCGAGCTTGTCGACCGTGCCGACATGGACGCCGTCGGCGCCGATCACTTCCATATGTTCCCGAATCTGGCTGAGATCCGCCATTTCGATACTCCTTCACGCTGTTTGGATGGCTTTGGAACGTACCGGACGCGCAATGGATGCACGGCTGGAGCGGAAATCGGTCGACGGAATTGAAGCCGTCCCGGATCTGGGATCCGCTCTGCTTCGAGGAGCGCCACCCCCTCAAATCTCCGGAGCCGGAACAGCGGCAGGGACGTTGTGGCCGCAACCGAGGAGACAGGCCATGCGCATCATTTTTACTTTTCCGCTTCTGATGGTCGGCGCGTGCAACGTCGATAACGATGCGGCGAACGATCAGGTGAGGGTGGAATATGATCAGAAGCGGATCGAGCGCGCCGCCGCCGCCACCGCCCGCACCGCCAAAGAGGTTAGTTCCGGCGTCGGCAATGTCGCCGTGAGCACCGGCCGGGCGATCAAGAACGAGGTCGGCGAGATCGACGTCGATGTGGACGTCAGGCGCAAGCGCGCGGAGGAAGCGGGCAACGAAGCCGGCACGAGGTGACGCTCGGCGAAACCTGCACACTCCATCACTCGCCCATACGGTCACCCCGGAATTGATCCGGGGTCCACCTTCTCCTTTGCATGTCCGCTTCCACCCGTTCTGACATTGCAGGTCCCGACCGCGAGGTAAGACTCAGAAATGAATGCGCGCTCCCTCAGAATGATAAATCCGGCTCCACCCACGCCAGCCGCGCCTCCTTCGATAACAGCCGCTCGGGCGAGTAGAAACGCAGCGGCCAATCGCGCCTCCCCTCTTCCGCGACCAAGAGCGCGTCGACCTTCTCCACCAGCGGCAGCCCCGCATCAGTGCGCGCCAGGAATGCCCGCACCCCCCGGATATAAACCTGCGTGATCGTCTCGTGATAGCCCTGCGTCTCGTCATTCACGCCGCCGACGCTCTCGTTGAAGCGGCGGATGATGTCCGGCAGGTCCCGCTCGGCGGAGATCTCCGGCCGCTCGAGCAGGATGTAAAGGCATGCGGCGAGGTGCGCCTCGTGCGTCCAGTCGGGCCGCGTCAGGGTGCGGGCGATCAGCCCCTCCCCGATCCTCCGGACCGCGCCGTCGTCCGCGAACAGCCGCGGCTCATATGCCTCCCTCATGTCGTTTCTCCAATAAAGAAGGAGCGCGCCGGCCGCCGCCGACGCGCTCCTTGTTGAGCTTGCTTGCTGCTTGGCGTCAGGCTGCCGTGGGTGCTGCTTCCTTGACGCCTTGATCGACGTGGCTTTCGAACTTGGCGAAGTTGTCGATGAAGAGGTTCACGAGCTTTTTGGCGGTCGCATCGAATTCGCTCTTGTCCGCCCAGGTGTCGCGCGGGTTGAGGATGGCGGTGGCGACGCCCGGAACGGCGACCGGCACGTCGAAGCCGAAATAGGGATCCTTGCGGAACTCGGCATTCTTGAGGCTGCCGTCGAGCGCGGCGTTCAGGAGCGCGCGCGTCGCCTTGATCGGCATGCGATTGCCGACGCCGTATTTGCCGCCCGTCCAGCCGGTATTGACCAGCCAGCAATCGACATGTCCCTTGGCGATCCGCTCCTTCAGCAAATTGCCGTAGACGCTCGGGTGGCGCGGCATGAAGGGCGCGCCGAAGCAGGTCGAAAAGGTCGCTTCGGGCTCGGTCACGCCGATCTCCGTCCCGGCGACCTTGGCGGTGTAGCCGGACAGGAAGTGATACATGGCCTGCTCCGGCGTCAGCCGGGCGATCGGGGGCAGCACGCCGAACGCATCCGCCGTCAGCATCACGATGTTGCGCGGCACCGGCCCCATATTCTCATTGGAGGCATTGGGGATGAAGTCGATCGGATAGGCGCCGCGGCTATTCTCGGCGAGACGGTTGCTGTCGAAGTCGAGCTCGCGCGTATCGGGATCGATCACGACATTTTCGAGCACGGTGCCGAAGCGCCTGGTCGTCGCGTAGATTTCCGGCTCGGCCTCGGGCGAGAGGCGGATCATCTTGGCGTAGCAGCCGCCCTCGAAATTGAAGACCGCGGTGTCGGACCAACCATGCTCGTCGTCGCCGATCAGCGTCCTGCTCGCGTCGGCCGATAGCGTGGTCTTGCCGGTTCCGGAAAGGCCGAAGAACACGGCCGTGTCGCCGTTCGGGCCGATATTGGCCGAGCAGTGCATCGGCATCACGCCCCTGGGCGGCAGCAGATAATTGAGAACGCCGAACACGGACTTCTTCATCTCGCCGGCATAAGCGGTGCCGCCGATCAGGATCAGTTTCTCCGTGAGGCTGACCGCGATCACGGTTTCCGAGCGGCAGCCATGGCGCGCCGGATCGGCGACGAAGCTCGGCAGGTCGATGATCGTGAAATCGGGGCTGAAGCCTTCGAGATCCGCATAGTCCGGTCGCACCAGCAAGGTGCGGATGAAAAGGTTATGCCAGGCGAGCTCGTTGATGACGCGAACGTTGACCCGGTGCTCGGGCTGCGAACCGCCGTACAGATCGGCAACGAACAAGGTCTCCTTGCCGCCCAAATGAGCAAAGAAGTCCTGCTTCAGCGCCTCGAAATGCTCCGGTGTCATCGACCTGTTGTTGTCCCACCAAAGCGTGCCCTCTGTCTCGGCATCCCGGACCATGAACTTGTCCTTGGCCGAGCGGCCGGTATGCTTGCCGGTCTCGACCACGAGCGGCCCGTCCTTCGCGAGCAGCCCCTCGCCGCGTTTCACCGCCTGCTCCACGAGCGCCGAGTGGCCGAGGTTCCAGTAAAGCTCCGCGGGGGTGCTGATGCCCTGATTGGCAAGCCCGAATAAGGGCACGCGATTGGCCACGTCCGTCTCCTGATTTATGCGACAAATTGCAGCGGAGAAACGCTGCTTCCGAACCCCGCCCGCATATCGAACGAGTGGGCTTGCGTCAAAGGGGGGAGCACCCCGGTTGCCCGTCTGTCCCGCATTGGATAAGACTTGCCCGGTGCCGGGAAAGCGGGAACAATGTCGATAACGATCGCGCTTGTCGACGACGACCGCAACATCCTCACCTCCGTTTCGATCGCGCTCCAGGCCGAGGGCTTCATCACCCGCGTCTATTCCGACGGAGAGACCGCGCTGAAGGCACTCGTCGACAATCCGCCCGACCTGGCCGTGCTCGACGTCAAGATGCCGCGCATGGACGGCATGGAGCTGCTGCGGCGGCTGCGCGAAAGGAGCTCGATCCCGGTTATCTTCCTCACGTCCAAGGATGATGAACTGGACGAGGCGCTCGGCCTCGCAATGGGCGCGGACGATTATATCGCCAAGCCCTTCTCGCAGCGTCTGCTCATCGCCCGCATCAGGGCGGTGCTCCGGCGCGCCGAGATGCGCGCGGTGCCTCCGGCCGAGAGCCCGGCCGAGGAGGAAGCGCCGCTGATCGTGCGCGGCCGGCTCTCGATGGATTCTGCCCGCCACCGCGTCGCGTGGGACGGCAAGGATGTCACTCTGACCGTCACCGAATTCATGATCCTCGAAGCTCTCGCCCAGCGCCCGGGCGTCGTCAAATCGCGCAACCAGTTGATGGATGTCGCCTATCAGGACGACATCTACGTCGATGACCGCACCATCGACAGCCATATCAAGCGGCTGCGCCGCAAGTTCAGGGCGGTGGACGACGAGTTCAAGACGATCGAGACGCTCTACGGCGTGGGCTACCGCTTTGGCGAGGAGTGACGACCGGGAGCTTGCGCTCCGATGGTCCGCCCGCATTCCGCTGACGGCCCGGATCCTGCTGGTCAACATCGTCGCGCTCGCGGTGCTGGCGGGCGGCTTCTTCTATCTCGACAGCTATCGCACACGGCTGCTCGATCGCCGCGTGCAGCAGGTCGCCGACCAGGCCCGGCTGATCGCCGAAGCCAGCAATGCCGCGCCTCCCGAACGGCGGCCGGAGCTGCTGCGCCGCTTCGGAGCCATGACCGGACTGCGGCTGCGCGTTTACTGGACCGCCGAACCTTCCACAGAGCCGTTCGACAGCTGGCGGGGGGCACGTCCAACTTACGTCCTTCGAGACCCGGCAACGCAGCCTTGGCAGCGGCAGGCGGCCCGCACGATGGACCGAATAGTCAATTATATTGCCGGCGCGGCCCCGATCGACCTGTTCGCCGAACCCTCGCCCGACCGGTTATCCGCCTGGCCGGAAGCCGTGGCGGTCAAGAAGGATCCGGGCCTCCGCAGCCGGGTTCGACAGGCTCAGGATCTTACCCCCGTCATCTCCACTGCGGTCCCGATCGCCGCGTTCGCCGGCGATCGCGGAGCCGTCCTGCTCGCGACGATCAATGCGCGGGACGTCACTCGGATCGTCCGCGCGGAGCGGCTGAGGCTTGGCTTCGTGCTCGCCGGCGTGACCTTGCTGTCGATCCTGCTGTCGCTCTTCCTGGCCCGCACCATTGCTCTTCCGCTGCGCCGGCTTGCCCGCGCCGCGGTGCAGGTCCGGATGGGCAGGGCGCGGGAAGTGTCGGTGCCCCGCCTTCCCGCCCGCCGGGACGAGATCGGAATGCTCGCCCGCGCGCTTCACGACATGACGCAATCGCTCCGCTACCGGATCGATGCGACGGAAGCCTTCGCGGCGGACGTCACGCACGAGCTCAAGAACCCCCTCGCCTCGCTTCGCTCGGCCGTCGACACCCTCGACCGGGTGAAGGATCCCGCGGCCTGGGAACAGCTCCTCGACGTGATCAGGAGCGACGTGAGCCGGCTCGATCGGCTGATCGTCGACATCGCGGAAGTCTCGCGGCTCGATGCCGAGCTTTCCCGAGCCCGGTTCGAGCCGGTCGATCTCGGCACCATGATCGAATCGCTCCTCGGCCTCTGGGAACCCCGCGCCTCCGAGCGCAAGGCGCACATCGCCTTTGCCCGGCCGCGCGCCGGAACGGCCGTGATCCTGGGCGAGGAGTCGCGGCTGGCGCGTGTCTTCGACAATATCGTCGATAACGCCATCTCCTTCTCGCCCGATGGCGGCCTCATCGAGATCTGCGCGGTTCGGCTGGACAGGGAGGTGATCGTCACGATCGAGGACGAAGGCCCCGGCATTCCCGAGGCCGCGCGTGAGGCGATCTTCAACCGCTTCCACAGCATCAGACCGGAAGGCGAAGCGTTCGGCCGCCATTCGGGGCTCGGCCTCGCCATCGCCAAGGCGATCGTCGAAGGCCATGACGGACGGATCGCAGCCGAGGACCGCCGCGACGGCCGCATCGGCGCACGGTTCGTGATCCGCTTTCCGGGAGTCGATTGATGAGCAGCCCGTCCCTTTCCTCCGAGACTCTCCACGCATCATGCGTCGTCAGGGAGGGCGCGCGATCCTGATCAGCGGCCGCTCGGGAAGCGGCAAATCGGATCTTGCCCTGCGTCTCATCGACCGCGGCGCAAGCCTCGTCAGCGACGATTACACGATCGTGCGGCGGGTCGGCGGAAAGCTGCTGGCCAGCGCGCCGCCCGATATAGCGGGCAAGTTGGAAATCCGCGGGATCGGCATTGTCGAGCTGCCGGCTTCGGGCGATGCACCAGTCTGCATGATGGTCGATCTGAACGGTGAGGTCGAGCGCATGCCTGCCGCAGCGGGGCCGGTCGTCGTCGCCGGAATCAGGGTGCCGGTCGTCGCCCTCAACGGACTTGAGGCATCGGCCCCCGTGAAGGTAGAAGTGGCGCTGGTCCGTTTCGGATTGCAAGCCGGGTGAAGAAGAGCACCGCTCCCAAGAGAATCCTGCTCGTCACCGGCCTGTCCGGCGCGGGCAAATCGACCGCGCTTCGAACGCTGGAGGATCTCGGCTGGGAGGTGGTGGACAATCTGCCGCTGTCGCTGCTCGACCACCTCCTTTCCACTCCGATCCCCAAGGGAGCCGCCAAGGGCCGGCGCCCGCTGGCCATCGGCATGGACACGCGCACGCGCGACTTCGATGCCGCCAGGGTGGTGAAGCAGATCAAGGCGCTGGCAAGCGACCATTCTTTTCCGATCGAGACGCTCTATTTCGACTGCGCCGGCTCCGAGCTTCTCCGCCGCTACTCCGAAACGCGCCGGCGCCATCCGCTTGCGCCCGACCGGCCGGCCACGGACGGCATCGCCGCCGAGCGAGGTCTGATGGAGCCGCTCCGCCGCTGGGCCGATTATGTGATCGACACGACCGACACCGACTCGAACGCTCTCCAGCGGCAAATCCGCGAGCGGTTCGGCAGCGGCAGCGGCGCTGCGACGCTCCACGTCATGTCCTTCGGCTTCGCTCGCGGCATTCCGCGCAACGCCGACAACGTCTTCGACATGCGCTTCCTCCGGAACCCCCATTGGGTCGACGAGCTTCGGCCGCTGACCGGCCGCGATCCGCCGGTCGGCGATTATGTGGCGGGCGACCCGGCTTATGCCGACGTCTTGCCCCAGATCGAGACGCTGCTGCTCACCCTCCTTCCCCGCTACGCCGCGGAAGGAAAATCCTATGTTACGATCGCTTTTGGTTGTACGGGCGGGCGCCATCGTTCCGTCCATGTGGCGGAACGTGTGGCCGCACGGCTGCGAGAGGCGGGTTTTTTGCCCACCGTGGAGCATCGCGATCTCGGGTCCCTGCCGCGCGACGTCATCGAAGCCGCCCAGCGCACTGAGGCGGCGACTGAACAAGGTGTTTGAATGATCGGTTTGGTGCTCGTGACCCATGGTGGGCTGGCCTCGGAGTTCATCACGGCAATGGAGCATGTGGTCGGGCCGCAGCAGCGGATCGAGGCGATCTGCATCGGGCCCGACGACGATATGGAGGGCCGCCGCAACGACATCGCCGAAGCGATCGCCCGCGTCGACGAGGGAGCGGGCGTCATCATCCTCACCGACCTGTTCGGCGGCACGCCGTCGAACCTCGCCATCTCGCTGATGAAAACCGACAAGATCGAGGTGATCGCCGGCGTGAACCTGCCGATGCTGATCCGGCTCGAAGGCGCGCGCAAGAATATGGACGTGAAGTCCGCCGTTGCCGCAGCGCGCGAGGCGGGGCGAAAATATATTTCGGTCGCGTCCGAAATTCTGGGAGAGGCCGCCTGATATGCCGAGCCGCACGGTCGACGTCCTCAACAAGCGCGGCCTGCATGCACGGGCGAGCGCCAAATTCGTCACCCTCGCCTCCGACCATGTCGCGGCCGTCGAGGTCGAGAAGGACGGCTCGAAGGTCTGCGGAACCTCGATCATGGGGCTGATGATGCTCGGCGCCGCCTGCGGCGATCGGATCACCATCAGCGCCGAGGGGGAAGGGGCAGACGAGGCGGTTGCCGCGCTGGCGGGGTTGGTCGAGGCCAAGTTCGGCGAAGAATGAGGGCGTTTTTTCGAAACGGCATCGGCTAGGCCATGCCGAGGGCGATCACCGCCTTTTCAAACCCGCTGGTGAAGCAGGTCCGCGGCCTCCGCGACAAGAAGAACCGGCGGCGCGAGCGGCTGTTCATGGCCGAGGGGCTGCGCATCCTGACCGAAGCCAGAGAGGCCGGAACCCTGCCGCGGATCCTGTTCTTCGGCGCGGGAGCCCGCCATCCGTTGCTCGACACGCTGATCGAGGAGATCGAGGCGGCAGGCGGCGAGACGATCGAGACCAATTCGGACATCCTCCACAAGCTTTCGGGCAAGGACAATCCGCAGGTCGTTCTCGGCGTCTATGACGAGTTCGCATCCGATCTCGATCTGCTCGACCGGAGCAAGGCGGACCTCTGGATCGTCGCCCAGGCGCTGCGGGATCCGGGCAATCTCGGCACCATCCTGCGGACCGGCGACGCGGTCGGAGCGGGCGGCCTTATCCTCGTCGACGAATGCGTCGATCCCTTCTCGGTCGAGGCGGTGCGGGCATCGATGGGGGCGCTTTTCACGCAAGCGATCGCGGCGGCCGATTGGGCGAGCTTCATCGCCTGGCTGCGCGCGGACGAAGGGGAGCTTATCGGCACCAGCCTCAAGGCGGATCAGGATTACCAGCAGCCGCGCTATCGCCGCCCGGCTTTCATCCTGGTCGGCAACGAGGCACAAGGTCTGCCGCCGGGCTACGAGGCCGAATGCGACACGCTGGTGAAGATCCCGATGCTGGGCAAGGCCGACAGCCTCAACGCGGCGGTGGCGACGGCGGTCATGGCTTATGAGGTGGTCAATCAATGGCGACATGGATGACGTCGCTGGTGCCGCTCGCGGCGTTCGCCGCGTCCGCCTGTGCCACCCAAGGCATAGCGGCGGGCGAGACTTACACGGCGCATGGCCAGGAGCCTGGATGGGCACTGACGATCGCCGACGGCCGGATCGATTATATCGGCAATTATGGCGAGAAGCGGATCAATGTCGCCCGCCCCGATCCGCGAACGACCTTCAACGGCCATCGCTACGAGACACCCCGGCTGATCGTCGACGTCACCCATGGCCGCTGCAACGACGTGATGAGCGGCCACGGCTATGCCGACCAGGTGATGGTGATCGCCGACGGCGAAACCTATCGCGGCTGCGGCGGTGAGCGACGGACCGACTGGGACAATTAGGGCGCGAAAATCACCGGGCACCCCTTGGATGCATGAGAAAGAACCGGCCACCGGTAAAGCGACTCCCGGAGCATGTCGGGGCTGCCTCGTCTCGTAAGCGCGGCTATTCCGCGGCTTCCGGAATGTCGGACGTGTCGAGCTTGGTCAGCACGCGGGGGCTGGTGTCGATCACCGGGAGCGGCTCGATCTCCTTGGCGCCGCCGGACACCTCCAAGGCTTCGAAGCGCTTGGCCTGCGTCATCACCTGGCTTTCCAGGCTTCCGACCATGCTGTTGTAGGCACCCGTGGCAAGCTCGAGGTTGCGGCCGAGCTTGGCGACATGGCTGCCCATCGTCGCGAGGCGGGCGTGAGTTCCTTGCCGAGCCGGGCGATCTCGGCGGCTTCCTCGGCGAGCTTCTCCTGGCGCCAGACGCTCGCGACGGTACGGGCGATCGCGACGAGGTTCGTGGGCGTGGCGAGCAGCACGCGGCGCTCGAACGCCCATTCCCAAAGGCCGTCATCCTGCTCCAGCGCGGCGGTGAGGAAATGCTCGCCGGGAATGTACATGACGACATAATCGGCTGCGTCGCCGAATTGCTGCCAATAGGCCTTTGAGCCCAGCTGTTCGGCGTGGCGCCGAATCGATGCCGCGTGCGCCTTGAGTGCGAAGTCCGCACCGTTTCGTCGACCTGCTCCGACGCGTCGAGAAAGGCGTTCAATGAGCATTTGGCGTCGATGATCAGCTTCCGCCCGCCGGGAAGATTCACGACCACGTCCGGGCGCAGCCGGCCATCGTCGGTGTTCACCGATACTTCGGAGCGGAAGTCCGCATAAGGCGAGAGCCCCGCCTGCTCCAGCACGTTGCGCAGCGATTGCTCGCCCCAGCGGCCGCGGATTTGGGGCTGTGGCGGAGCGCGTTGACCAGCCGCGCCGTCTCGTCACGGACCTGGCTGTGGCCGGCGTGGAGCAGCTCGACCGCCTTGTTGAGCTCGCGATAGCTACCCTCGCGCTCTTTCTCGACTCGGGTGAGGCCCTCCTCGTACCGCTTCAGCGTCGCCTCGACCGGCTGGAGCAGCGACTTCAGCTTCTCTTCGTGCTTCTCACCCGCTTGGTTGAAGCGGGCGTCGGCGCGCTCGAGAAAATGCTTCTGGGCATCGCCGAGCAGCTTGGTGCCGATCTCGCCGAACTGGGCGCTGAGCGCCTCGCGCGCCTCGCGAAGCTCGGTCAGACGTGCTTCGAACGCCCGCTCCCGCTCCTGCTGCGATGAAGACAGGCGCGCGCATTCGGTCCTGGCTTCGCCGCAGGCCTGGCGCACCTCCTCGAGCTGGGTCTGCAGCGTCGGGACCTGCTTCGCCCGCTCGTCGGCGACGGCGACGGCGAGATCGGCAATGGCGCGGCGAAAATCGTCGAGCCGCTCGTCCCGTTCCTTGCGTAAGGCGGCGGTCTGCCGGCTGCCGAGATACCAGCCGAGCGCAATCCCGAACGGCACAAGCAGGATGAGAATCAGGATGAGCGGGTCCACAATTTCCCCCTTGGAACAGAGCGCGAACCTAGAGCAGCCGCGGCCGGCGCTCAAGACCCTGCGGAACCGCGCGCACAGAAAGTCCGTTCGCTAGGGAAGAAATCAGCGGAGACGCCTTCATGTCGATCGCCAAGATGATCGCCGCGCATCCCGATGTCGCGGGCAAGCCGAACGAGCCGCTCGCGCTGGCGGTCCGCCACGCCATGTTCTGCTCCGCGATCTGCACGAGCTGCGCCGATGCGTGCCTTGCCGAAAAGCATGTCGAGCGGATGCGGCAGTGCATCCGCGCCTGCCTCGATTGCGCCGATATCTGCGAGGCCGCCTACAAGGTCGCGACGCGGCGGACGGGGAGCAACGAGATCGTGCCCGAGGAGATGCTGCAGCTCTGCATCACCGCCTGCGACATCTGCGCCGAGGAATGCGCGCGGCACGATCATGAGCATTGCCGGCTCTGTGCGGAGATGTGCCGGGAGACGGCAAGGGACTGCCGCGCCGCCATCGACGCAATGTAGCCGCCTTCAGAGGATCGCGGCCTTGTCGCGTTCCTTGCGGGCCTTGACGACCTTCTTGACGACCATGTCGCGCTTCAGGCGCGAGAGATAGTCGATGAAGAGGACGCCGTTCAAATGGTCGACCTCGTGCTGGAGGCAGACCGACATGAGGCCGTCGAACTCGGCTTCCGGGTTTGTCCCCCTTCATCGATCCAGCGCGCCCGGACGATGTCGGGACGCTCGATCTCGGCATATTGATCCGGGATGGACAGGCAGCCCTCATTGTAGGTCTTCCGCCTGTCGGAGCGGTGGAGGATCTCCGGATTGATGAAGACGTGGGGCTTGCGCACCGGCTCGCCCTCCGCTTCCTCCGGTTCCTGGAGGTCGATCACGAGGAGACGGCGCGGCACCGCGATCTGAATCGCGGCAAGGCCCGATGCCGGGCGCTTCGTACATGGTTTCCAGCATGTCGGCGATAAGACGGGTGATGTCGTCGCTGATCGATTCCACGGGCGCGGACTGGGCGCGCAGCAGCGGATCGGGAATCTGGATGATCGGCAGGAGGGACATGAAGGCGAGCTAGGCAGGCGGCGATTTCACGTCAAGGACGGAGGCACGCCTTGCCTCGCCCCGATTTAGAAGTAGATATTCGAGAATGAAGTCAGCCTGCCGTCTGCCGGGCGCGCTCTGCTTCGGCCGCAAGGAAGCCGGGCTCGCGTTCCGGCACCATCCAGCGGCTCTCGTAAATCTCGACGGTCTCGAAGATTGCGTCCCTGAAATAGGGATCGCCGGCCAGATAGCGGTCGAGCGCGGCCCGGTCCTCGACGTCGAAGATGAAGACGCTGCCGATCATCCGCCCGCCTTCGATGAGCGGGCCGGCATAGACGATGAGCTGCTGGTGCCCGGAGACATGTTCGAGATGCGCCGCCCTCGCCTTCAGCCGAAGCTCCCCCTGCCCCTTGTCCTTGCCGATGACGACGAACTGCATGTGCCTCTCCTTCGACCCGGACATCGGTCCGATCTTCTCGTTCCGAGCGGCCTGTTCTGACCTTCGCCGGCTGGTCTTGCCCGAGATGATGGACTGTTCCGCGAAGCAGGAATAGAGGGAGCCATCACTCTCTACGGATCGTTTAGAACGCGATGATCATGAGCCCGCGACAGATGCTGGTCGGCGCCCTTGCCGTGTTGCTGACGGGCGGCCCGGCGGCTGCGCAGACGCAGAACACGAACACGGTCACCACCAATTCGGTGGGCAACCCGCAGCTGCGGGATTTCGAGCTGCCCGGTACCAGGGTCACACCGCCCGCTCCACGACCGGAAGCCGCGACCCCTCCCGTGACGATCCCGGCTCCGGACCCCGCCGCTGCCACGCCCGACTCCGCTCCCGGACGCCGCCACTCCCGCCCGCGCCGAACGCCTCGTGCCACCGCCCCTCCTGTTCAGCAGAATCGCAGGATCGAGGCCCCTGCTGCAGCGCCGGCGGCGCCGGTGCCCGCGCCGACGGCACCTGCGGAAACCGCAGCGCCTGCACCCCAAGGCGTGGGAGAAGCGCCTCCTGTTCCGGCGCCGGCGGCAGAGGTCGCCGCCGCAACCGGCTCGCGCGCCCGCAGCGGTCGGGCGCGACATTCCATGGCTTTATATCGGCCTTGCTGCCCTCGCGGCATTGGTGGCGCTGCTCGTCTTCCTGAAGGTGCGGAGGCGGCCCGAGGCTGACGAGGAGCCTCAGTATCTCTACGAAGCAGCCGGACCAGCCGCCGAACCGCGGCCGGAGCCGGTTGCAGCGCGCGCCTGAGCCCGCTCCGGCCGCGGCAGCCGTTCCTGTGGTCGAGCCGCCCAGGGCGCCCGCGAGCGATTTCATCGGCATCCAGATGCGGCCCTGGATCGAACTCGAATTCAGGCCGGCGCGGGCAGCGGCGACGCCGACCGAAGCCAACGTCCAGTTCGATCTCATTGTGCGGAACACCGGCACCGCGCCGGCGAAGAATGTCCGGATCGAGGTTCGCATGTTCAATGCCGGGCACGGCCAGGAGCAGGAGATCGAGGCCTTTTACGGTGAGCCGATCCGGGAGCGCTCGCCCCCTGCCCTCGACGCGCTTCCGGCCAAGGGCGAGGTGCAGCTCACCAGCGCGGTGGCGATGCCGAACGAGAATGTCCGGGAGCTGACCGTCCAGGGACGGCGGCTGTTCATCCCGACTGTCGCCTTCAACGTGGTTTACGACTGGGGGAACGGCAAGTCGGGACAGACCTCGGCAAGCTATATCGTCGGCCGCGAAGCCGAAACGCCGGCCGAGAAGATGGGTGCCTTCAGGCTGGACCTTGGACCCCGCCTTTACCGCTCCGTCGGCCAGCGCCCGATGCGTCTGGCGCGGACGGTGTAGAACGGACCGTGTCGCTCAGAAGACGATGGCGCCGAGGATGAAGGCCACGAACGCGATGGTTCAGGGTCCCGCTGCTGTGACATGTTCTTGAGGAAGTCCTATCAGCCATGCGCCAAATGCGGACTCCTAGGTTGGACGGCGATCGTCGGGCGCGCTCGACGTGGTGCCCGCCACGCCTTCGCGCGCTCTCCTTGCGGGCTCATCCCCTCCTTGTACCATCACGGCCTCATAAAGTACAGGTCTGGACCTTAATACGCGCCATGTTCTTAAGGAAATCCATCAGCTGCTCCGTTCAGTCTAGCGTCCAGACTAGCACGCGGTACGACGCTGCGATTATGGGGAGCGGGCTTAGTTTCGTCCAGCGGAGTGCTCTATGTCAGATGAACCTACCTATCCCGAGGAAGCGGCCGTGGGCGCCGAAGCGGCCAAGCAGTCGGCGGCTGATGCCGCCGGCGAGCAAGATGCGGCGGAGACGGGCGCCGGCAAGCGCAAGCAATATGTAAAGGCGGGCGTGGCGGTCGGGATCGGCTCGGCGGCGATCGTGGCAGCCCTCCTCTATGCGAACCGCGGCAAGCGTGGGAGCGACAAAGGAAACGGTTAGAGCCTGATTCGGGCTGCCGATTATTCGTCGAAGCCGGAACAAGGCTCGGAAAGACAGGTTGGCCCCGTCGTCCCCTTTCCAGGAGCCGATGATGCCGACCGACACTCCCGAACCTCCTTTCCCCGATCAGCCGCAGGCCATGCCCGGCACGACCGACGCCATGACGCCGCGCCCGGATCATGGCGAGGAAAGCTACAAGGGATCGGGCCGGCTCCGGGACAAGAAGGCTTTGATCACCGGCGGCGACAGCGGCATCGGCCGCGCCGTCGCCATCGCCTTCGCCCGTGAGGGGGCAGACGTGGCGATCAGCTATCTGTGCGAGCACAAGGACGCCGAAGACACGGCGCGATTGGTGCGGCAGGCTGGGCAAGAAGCGGTCCTGCTGCCGGGGGACATCTCGAGCGCCGAACATTGCCGGCCATCGTAGCCAGGACGGTGGAGGAGTTTGGCAGGATCGACATCCTCGTCAACAATGCCGCCCATCAGGACACGTTCAACGACATTGGCGAGATCAGCGACGAGGAGTGGCAGCAGACCTTCGCGACGAACATCCACGCCATGTTCTACATCACCAAGGCGGCGGTGCCGCACATGCAGCCCGGCGCCTCGATCATCAACACGACGTCGATCCAGGCGGACAACCCGTCCGAGCAGCTGCTGGCCTATGCAAGCACCAAGGGCGCGATCCAGAACTTCACCGCCGGCCTCGCACAGATGCTGGCCGACAGGGGCATCCGGGCCAATTCTGTCGCGCCGGGGCCGATCTGGACACCGCTCATCCCGGCCACCATGCCGGCCGACAAGGTGCAGAATTTCGGAAAACAGGTTCCCATGCAGCGGCCCGGCCAGCCGAAGGAAGTCGCGCCCGTCTTCGTCATGCTCGCGAGCGACGAAGCGAGCTATGTTTCGGGTGCGAACATCGCTGTGACGGGCGGCAAGCCGATCATCTGAGGCTTGCCCGTCAAGGTCGGATTGCTCCGGCCTTCGGCGCCCGCCTTCGAAGCAAAGCCGCCATTCGGGTGGCCTCCGCCAAGCCGCCATCCGGGTGGACCCGCCGAAGCCGGACAGTTCCGGCGCCATGAAGCGAACCTTGCGATTAGCGAAGTCGACCGAGACGCGATCGAACAGGCGGAGCGCATCCATGCCAAGGAGCAAAGCGGGCCGATCGGTGAGATCGAGCTGCTTGAACGGATGAACCTCCGCGAAGGCAACCGGCAGATCCTGGATGCGCACTCCGCCGAGTCGCACCTGCCTGACCTGCGTATGATCCGCCTGGATCACGCCGCCGGTCACACTGATCAGCTCGATTGGGATTGTGACGCCCATCTTGCGCTTGGCGACGAGCTTCCGGCGCAATGCATCGTTGCCGATCGTGACCTCCGAGCCGGTGTCGAGGACGACCATCAGCTTCTGCCCGTCGAGCGAGGCGTCGACGAGCACCAGGCGGCCGAGGCGGCTGCGCGCGCACGACGATCTCGTCAGGATCGTCGTCGGGCTCGCGGTGTTCGAGGCGACGACCGTCATCTTCTTCCGCTGGAAATCGAACGTGATGCGCTGGGATTGGAGGCTGTCGATACCGAGCATGCCCGACGCGCCGATATTTGCGGCCTTGAGAGCGGGCGCATGAATGCCGGCGACGCTCTTCCTGCTCACCTGGAGCTTCGGGATGATGACCGTTTCGACATCGCCGACGCCGCTCATGCTGTGCATCCGTGCGCGGGCGCCCTGGACAAGCGCCAGCTCCCGCGCCAGCTCGGCCGAAATGACGGTCCGCTCGGCCCCCGTGTCGATCAGGAAGTCATAGGGACCCCTTGCCGTCGATGCTGATCGGCACGGTCATCCGGTCGCGCCTGTCATGTCCGATGCCGACATCATCGGCATCGGTTCAGCTTCAAGGTCCAGCCTTCACGGCGCCGGCATCGACCGGCTGCCCGAATATCGGGGAGGAAAGCGCGAGGCTGACGGCAAAGCCGCCAAACCCGCCTTCGAGACGAACCGATACATCATGTGCGACCTTTCCGCCCCGCCAGACCTTCTCGGTAGCGGAAGCGCCCCATATCCGCAATCGATGCGCGGTCCCGACCGCCGGCCACCCGTTCAGATCGGCAACATCCCGAAATAGTAGAGTATTGCGACGACGAGGATGAGCAGCGCGATCGCCGTGATCACTCCCGCGCCGCCTCCGCCGCCGCTATCGACCACCACGGTTTCCCGCTCCACCACCCTGTCATGATCACGATCGGCCACATACGCCTCAAAATAGTTACAGGGGTGGAACGCTCCGCCGTCATCGGCTGTTCCCGCGGGACGGATGATCCGGACCCAAAGGGAAGTGCGTGGCGACACCAGACAGGCTTGATCTCAACAGCGCCAGCAAGGAAGCGCTCGACGAAATCGACGGACTCAAGGGCCACGGCCACGAAATCGTCCGCTACCGGGAAGAGCGCGGCGGCTTCACCGGCGTAGAGCAATTGGACGAAGTTCCGGGCCTCACCGGCAAGGTCGGCCCCGAGACGATGAGGCGGCTAAAGTCGGCGGCCGCTGACCCGTTCAAGAAACGCCGGATCCAGCTGCCGACCAGCGGACCGTCGTTCGCCCTGGGCGAGGATGCGATCGCACTATCCGGCTCCGGGAACCCTGTCCCGCCGCTCCTCGATCAGAGGCGCGCGAATTCGGGCTCGAACTCGGGATGACATTGAAAGGAGATGGCGGGCTGATCGTCATACGCCCGACTCCGAACGGCGTGAACGGACTTGCGGCGACCACGCGGCTTTGCGGCGGCTGGCGGACGATCTGGTCCTGATGCGAGACCGGGACCGAAAAGCCATCCACCGGGTCCATCCAGGGCGCCGCCTCCCGCACCTCGTAGCGATGGAGGCCGATGCCCCAGCCTTTGTCCGACTTCTCGACGCGGCCGCCAAATGCCTCCGCCATGATCTGGTGTCCGAAACAGATGCCGACCAGCTTGGCCTTGCCCTTGGTCTCCTGAAGAAAGGTCTTGAGCCCGGGGATCCACGGAAGATCGTCATACACGCCTGCGGCCGAGCCGGTGATGAGATAAGCGTCCTCATCTTCAGGCCGCTCGGGATAGTCGCCGGCCGTGACCGCGTAAGTTCGGGTCTGGTGGTGCTCGCCCAGGAGGCGCATCAACATGGCGTCGTAGCGGCCGAACCGTCCCTCCAAGGCGGCCGACGGCCGGCCGGTCTCCAAAATTCCGATCTTCATCGCACCGCCACTCGCAAAGCGCGAAGAAAGGCTTTAACCTTCAGACGGTTCCACTTCCCGGTGAGATTTCCGCATGAGCACCGCCCCGGCCATCCTTCATCAAGACTATGACACCGCCGACATCATGCGCGGCCTCTACGGCGACGGCATCATCGCGCTCAAAGGCGCGTTCAGCCGCGACTGGGCGGCGCGGATGCGGAGGATATCGAAGGCCTGTTCGAGGAAGCGCGGCGGGTTCCGGGCGGCGCATTGCCACGCGGGCCGGAGCGCTTCTACGTCGAGGTCCACCCGGAGCGGATCCGCGGCTTCGTCGACATCGCCACTCACCCATGGTTCGTTGCCGTGTGCGAAGCCGTGCTTGGGCCCGACTACAAGATCGTCGAGATCGGCTTCGACATCCCTTTCCCGGGCGCGGCCGACCAGCCGTGGCACCGGGACTTCCCCTCCCCGGCCGCGACGCTCGAGGGGAGGAGGCTGAACTCGCTGGCGTTCAATCTCACCGCGGTGGACACGATCCCGGAAATGGGCCCGTTCGAGATCGCATTGGGGACGCAGTGGGACGATCTCACCGGCTATCCGAATGAGATGTTCCCGCCCAAGGAGCTTTGGCCGCGTTATCGCGCGCGCATGGTCCAGAAGATGCCGCAGATGGGGGATATGTCGGCGCGCTCGGCGCTGACCATCCACCGCGGCACCGCCAATCGATCGAGCCAATCCCGCCCCGTCCTGGTCGTCGGCGTCGACGCCCCCGATGCGACCAACGCCAATCATCACGATCTGCAGATCACCCGCCCCTATGCCGCGAGCCTGCCCGAGCGCGTGCTGAACCACCTCACCCACCGCCTGGTGGACGCGCCTGAAATGGTGATCCAGCACCACACGATCGAGGGCCTGCTGACTCCGGCGGAATATTAAGCGGCGTCCTGGGCTGCCCTCATGCAGCGGAACCGGCTGCCCGGCGTTTCTGTTAACCAAGGACGGCGCGGGGGCGCCTGACCGGCCGGAAAGAGCCGGTGAAAAGCAGGAGGACATGATGAAGAAGCTGGCTATCTTCACCGCCGTTGCAGGGCTGACCCTCGTCAGCGCGGCGCCCTCGCATTGGAGCCGCGGCGCGGACGGCGATGAATGGGCCGGGCGCGGCTACCCGCCCTGCTCCCGTACGGTCACGGATCGGTGCATCCAGCTTTACGAGCGCGGCATCCGTACGCGGGCGAACCTGGCGCTCAACGAACGGCTTGGAATGGACGATCGCGTCGCGGCGATGGGCGGGCCTTACGAGCCTGCCGACGATGATGGGCGAGGACACGGCGCAGCCTGGCCGCGCACCTCCCGGAGCGATTATCCCGCTTGCTCGCGGACGGTGACCGACCGCTGCATTCAGCTTTACGAGCGCGGCGTGCGCCGGATCCGCTGATCGGCTCAACGCTGCTCGCGCCCGTACCATTCGTCGAGGCGCATCAGCTGGTCATATTCGGCGTATGGCGCATATTCCGGGTGGAGCTTGGCCGTGAACGGCTCCGAGCCGGTGAGCCATGCGCGGCGGCGATGAAGTTGCGCGCCGCCATGGTCGTGAATTCGCCGGCATCGATGCCGTTCCTGCCGCCGACGGGACTGGTGACATAGCCGATCCTGCCGTTCTTCTTCGCAAGCGACCAATATTCGAAGCAGCTCGGCGTTCCCTTCAGGCCCTCGAAACCGCCGCCCTCGGCCATCAGGCCCAACAGGCCGAGCTGCATGGAATAGCCTTCCGCCACCGCCTTCGGGCCGGGCGGCGTCCCCGTCTTGTAGTCGAGAATGACGAGGCTCCCGTCGGACGCCCGGTCGATCCGGTCCGCCATACCCTGAGCTTCACGCCCGCCAGTCCATCTCGCCCCAGGCCTCGGCCTTGAGCGGCAGACGGCCGGCTTCCTTGTTCTTCCGCACTTCCTCGGCGATCCAGTCGATCGCCTCGAGCAGTCGCGGCTGCCAGAGGGCGCGCATCAGCGGATGGGCTGAGCTCGCCTGGAGCAAGGCTTCCGCGCGCGCGCGAAGCCTGGCAGGGTCGCAATCATCCTCCTTCATCCAGGCTTCCAGCACATCGTGCACGGCGGTCCCCGCCAGGCCGGGGCTTGGATCGGCATCGATCACGTCCAGCGCCGACAGCCTCAACATCTTCCTGGCGTAAAGGCGAACGGGTCCGCCTTCAGCCGGTCGACCTCGGTGACCGAGATCCGGTCGGGCCGCAACGCGATCGGCGGATTGGGCGCTGGCTGCTCGGCGGGGCGGTGCGCATCGGGCCTGTCCAGCGCCTGCGCCCATCTCTTGGGGTGCGGCGCGCGGGTGAGCCCGCCCGTCATGGCTTCCAGTCTCAGCCAGAAACGGGATGCGACGGCCGGAGCGCGGGCGCGCGGCGCGCACGTGACGAGCACCTGCCGGCCGCCGAGCGCGCTCGCCAGATCGTGCGCGGCAAGGCCGATGCGGCGCTCCAGCCCCGGAAGCCCGAGCTCATGCCGGATGCGCGGCGCCAGCCAGGGATCGGGCGTCGGGAGCGCGGGCCAGGTGCCTTCGTTGAGGCCGCCGAGCACCATCAGGTCGGCATGCTGCAGCCGCGCCTCGAGGAGGCCCCAGATGAAGATCCTCGGATGCTGTCCGTAAGGCGGACGGATCGCGACCGCGGACATGAGCTGACCGAGGAGCTGCGGGAAGCTGGCGGACAGGACGCGGCCGGGACCGTTCAGCGAGGCGGGTTCGGCAAGCGTGAACAGCTCCGCTGCCGCCCGTCCGGCAACGCCGGCCCAAACCTCGTTTCCGCTGAGCTCGGAGGCTGTCTCGCGCAAGGCTGCCGTCAGGCCCGAAATGCTCGGCCGCTGCGCCGAGAATGCCGTTTCCAGCGGGCGCAGCATGGATCGGACCGATTGCCACCATTCCCCTGCCCGCTTGCGGATTTCACGATCGCGGCCGCTCCAGTCGGAAAGATATTCGGAAACTCCTCCAGTCCCGCCGGCGGACGCGGGCCGCGCAGCGCAAGATCGAGAATGCGGGCGCCTTCCAGCCATTCGAGCCGGCCCTCGCCGCGCATCGCCAGCGGATGCTTCAAGGCCGAGAGTAGCGGAACCGGCGCGAAATTCTCCCGAAGCGGCGGCGGCCAGGGCAAGCAGGAAGGTGCCGGGCGGGGTCTCGGAAAGCGGGCGTCCCGCGCTGTCGTCGGCCTCGATGCCCCAGCGCCTCAGATGCGCGGAAACGCGGCGGGCGAGCTTCCGATCCGGCGTCACCAGGGCTGCCGTCCGCCCCGGCTCCTCGACCGCCTCGCGAAGCGCGATCGCGACGGCCTGGGCCTCTTCGGCCGGATCGGCGAGCTCAAGCGCGCGAACCCCGGTGAGGCGGCGGTCGGCCGGCCGCAGATCCTGCCATTTGGAGCTGAACGGCGGGGGTCATGGCATTGGCGATGGCGCGGCTTCGAACCGCCGGCGCGTCACGGCCTCCGCCCCAGCGCCAGCGCCGGGCTCGACCTCGGCGCGGCCGACGCCCATCCGGTCGAGGAGCAGCTTCAGGTGAAACTGGGGATGGGTTTCGATGGAGCGGCGACGGTGCCCGGTCACGGGATCGGGATCGTGCGGGCCCAGCGCCGCCCATTCGGCTTCCGGCAAGCGGGTATCGAGCGCTGGAGGATCACCATGCCCTCTGGGAGCCTCGCCACCACGCGAAGAAGCCGCGCGATCGCAGGCGCGCCGGTGGTGATGCCCGGCGGCAACGACGAACCCGCTGGGTGGCCGCTCGCGCCAGCGCTTCGCGACCGCCCAAGCAGACGATTGCGGCGGTCGCTGAGGTCGATCCGCGCCGCTCCAAAAGCGCCGGCCATTCCCTGAGGATCAGGCTCAAGCGGTCGAGGACTTCGCCAGTGGACGGACAGGGGTCCGGCAGATCCGCAGTGAAATCGCGAAGGCGGGCTGGATCCACCTCCTCGATCAGAAGCTGGTCGAGCGTGCGCGAGGTCCTGCGCCAGGCGCAGCGCCTCGGCCGCGTCGATGTCGCCCGGCATGTGCTGCTGGACGAGGCGGGCAAGCAAGAAAGGCGCTCGGTCGGATCAACGGCAGGCGGAATCCTCGCAGCCTCGTCCAGCGGCTCGAAGGCGCCGCCGATCCGCTCGTCGAGTTTGGGATCGCCCACCGGAATGAGCCGCGGCAGGAGGAGCTCCCCGTCGGAGCGCCGGACGAATGCGTCCGTGATCGCGCGCCCGGCGCGATTGCTGGGGATCAGGAGGATCCCCTGCGCCAGCCTGGTCTTGTCGCCGCCGAAGCGGGCGAGCAGCCCGGCTGCGAGCGTCGGCAAAGGCGCGGTGCGGCGGGATGGTGTAGACGGCTGGCCTGGGCGAATTCACCATCTTGCTCCAGCCTATGCGAGGCCGAGAATCTCTTCGGTTTTCCGAATGTTGGGGGCGCGCCGACATCGAACCAAAGCCCTGGTGCCGGCTCCGAAGCAGCGGCCCGCCTCGATCGCGCGGTCCCACAGGATGTTGGTCGAGAAAGGCCCCTCCGGGACCTCCCAGAGAAAAAGCCGCTTCGAGAGCATCTTGAATGCCGGTATAGACGAAGGGGGCGACGGTGCCCGGCTTCTTCCGGCGAATGGCGCCCGATGCGCTCATGTGGAAGTCGCCCTGCCCGTCATGGCAGTTCGCACGCGCCAGCGGCACGAGAAGGAGCAAGGCGTCCATGCGCTCGTCGTCCCAAAGGGCGGCAAGCTGGCGCAGAGTGTCGACCGGGCCATCGACCCACAGATTGTCGGAATTGACGACGAGGAAAGGATCGGCGTCGATCAGCGGCAGCGCCTTGACCAGGCCGCCGCCGGTTTCGAGCAGGAGATCGCGCTCGTCCGAGACAGCGATCTCAATGCCTTTTACCCTTGTCTTGAGATGCTCTTCGAGCACATCGGGAAGATAGTGGACGTTGACGACCGCCTTCTTCACTCCGGCCGCCCTGAGCCGGTCGAAGGCGTGGTCGAGGAGGGCGCGCGGCGACTTCAACCAAAGGCTTGGGACGGGTGGCGGTGAGCGGCCGCATCCGTTTGCCAAGGCCCGCAGCCATTACCATCGCCACCTCCGGCACCTCGGCAACCGGATCGGGGCGAAGCGAGAGCGGGCGCTTTTGGCGGCTCACCGGGGGTGCCTTCGGCCCAGGCGGCGGCGCGCTTTTCCTTCGGCACGTTCACCTCGAACCAGTCCCGCACCGGCTCCAGCGCCGGATGCTGGAGGTCCCGTTCCAACAGGCCCCACATGCGCGGCTGGAACGATCGTAATGCGGTTTGGCGTCGCCTTCCACAAGCGCGTGAAGACGCCGAGGATGCGCGTGTTCCGCTGCGCAGCCAGCGTCCAATAGGCACTTTCGAAGGCGGCATCGCAGCCGGTTGCAGCTAGATAGCGGTCCAGCATCGCCCGTTCCACCGCCGGCGTCACGTCGCGGCGGGCATCTTCAAGCACCGAGGCAAGGTCAGCCGGGTGCCCGACCACCGCATCCTGGAAATCGAGCAGCCCGAAATGCCTGACGCCGCTCCGGCCTTCGACCAGCATGATGTTCTCGGCATGGAAGTCGCGCAGCACCGTTACCGGCCCCAATCCATCGCCGGCGACCCGCTCGAGCACGGCACGCCAGGCTGCGCGATATCCTTCGACGTCCACGTCGAGATCCAGCGCCTTGCAATACCATTCCGGGAACAGCTGCAGCTCGTCGAGCCATTGGGTGAGGCCGTGCGGACGCAAGCCCGGCATAGGCTCGCGGCGATGAAGATGGACGAGCAGGTCCACCGCCATCGCGTATAGCTCGGTCTCCCGCTCCGGCGTCGCATCGAGCGTTTCGCGAAGGCGAGCGTCGCCGAGATCGTCCAGGAGGAGGAGCCCGCGCTCCAGATCGGAGGCCAGGATGCGCGGCGGCGAGAGACCGGCCCCGGTGAGCCATTCGGCGACCGCAACAAAGGGTCGTGGATCCTCGTGCGGGGGCGGCGCGTCCATCAGCACGGCGCACTTGGCGCCGTCCACCACGCGAAAGTAGCGGCGAAAGGAGGCGTCGCCTGCAAGCGGGCGGATCTCGGCGTCCCTCCAGCCATGTTCGGCGAGGAAATCGGGCGCCGCGGCAGGCGGAATCATCGGGGAGGCCATCGGCTCTCCCAAGCGGGCGGGACTCGGGCTGTCAAGGAGCGCTCGCCGCCGGGCGCCACGGCAAGATGCAGTTGAAGGGCGTCCTGCCACAGGTAAGGTCCGAGCCGCTCGGGCCATTCGATCACGAGCGCCGCATCCGTTCTGGCCTCGTCCAGCCCGAGTTCGGTCGTCTCGCCCGGATCTTCGATCCGGTAGAGATCGACATGCCAGAGCGGCGTCAGGAGATCCTCATAGGTCTGCACGATCGGGAATGTCGGGCTGCCGACATCGCCCTCGAAGCCGAGGCCCTGAAGAATTCCCCGTGTGAGGGTGGTTTTCCCCGCCCCCAGATTGCCGAACAGAGCGATGACGTCGCCGGGGCGCAGCTCCGCCGCGAGCGCGCGGCCCAGGCTTTCAGTGCTCTCCGCGGTCGCCAGGAGCATCAGGCCTGGCGCGGCAGGCGAATGCTGACTGTCGTGCCCATGCCCGGCTCCGATTGCACGCCGATGGTGCCGCCATGGGCTTCGATGAACTGCTTGGCGAGCGGGAGGCCGAGCCCGAGCGCCTCATCCCTCCCCTCTTCCGCCACCATCGTCCGATAGAAGCGGTCGAACATATGCGCCCTGTCGGCGGGCGGGATGCCGGGGCCGTTATCGGACACGGTGATCCGCGCCTCCCCATTCTCGCCGACGCCGTGCAGCAGGACCCGGCCTCCCGCAGAGGTGTAGGAAAGCGCGTTCTTGAGGATGTTCTCGAGCGATTGCCGCAGCCGCCGCCGGTCGCCGGTGATGGTGCCGAGCGACGGATCCACCTCGACCGCCAATTCCACCGACTTCGCCGCAGCCCCAGGGCGCGCCTCCTCGGCGGCATCGCGGCAGAGGCCCTCGAGATCGACCTCGTCCTCGGCGAGCAAGAGACTGCCCGTGTCGCTTTGGGTGAGGTCGAGGACATTGTCTATGAGGCCGCTCAGCCTCCCGACCGATTCGAGGATGGCGCGGACATAATCGGCCGCGGTCGGCTGCAGCTCGCCCGCATAGCCACCTTCGAGCATCTCGGCGAAACCGGCAATCGAGGTGAGCGGCGTGCGCAGCTCATAGCTCATGTTGGAAACGAACGCCGTCTTGAGGCGGTCGGCTTCCTCCAAAGCCTCGTTGCGCTCGCGAAGCGCGGCTTCCATCCTGCGGCTGTCGGTGACGTCCAGCATCGTGAAAAGCGCGTTTCCGTCGGGCAGCGGCACCGCCGCGAACTCGAAGTCGCGGCCATCGGTGAAGGAGACCCGGCCCGCGCGCTGCTTGCGCTCCACCGTCGCGCTCCGAACCAGCTCCCGCACCAACCCGGCATGGTCCGGATTTCGAAGCTTCTTCGCGATGTGCGGCGTCAGCGCGTCGACACGGGGATGCGTGCCGAGCATCTCCTCCTCGAAATCCCAGGTCTGCCGGAAGCGATTGTTCCAAAGGTGGAGCCGCCCGTCGGAGGCGAAGACGCCGATCGCTTCGAACAGATTGTCGAACGTGGCGGTGCGCACGCGCAGCAAGGTGTCGCGGGCGGAGGCGAGCTGGATCTGCTCGGTCCGATCCTCGAAGATCAGAACGAGACCGCCATCGGGAAGCGGCTGAGCGACCAGCCGCAGATGCTTGCCGCCGGGGAGCAGCCAGTCTTCCTCCTCCGCCGCCAGACCGGAGGTGAACCAGCGGCCCTTGTCTTCCTTCCAGTCGGGATAATCCCGCACCTCGGGAAGGTTGCCGCTCTCGCGCATGCTGTCGAGCACGCGGTTGAACTCGGGCTGATCGCCGAGGAAATCGGCCCGGAGCGAAAAAAGCCGTGCAAAGGGCTGATTGTAGAAGATGAGGCTCCGGTCGCGTCCGAACTGGGCGACCCCGGCAGACAGCCGATCGAGCATGTCCCGCTGAACCCGGACGAAGCGGGCGAGATCGGCCCGCGCCTGATCGAGATCGTCGATATCGATCGCATAGCCCGCGACCCCGGTTTCGCCGAGCGGCACCTCGACCACGCGCATCATCCGCCGCTCGCCCGCAATCGTGGCGGGAACCGTGCGCTCCGTCGCTTCGCCTCTTTCGCGCACGGCCGCCGCCTGGGACAATGGATTGCGTCCGTCCGCCTCGTCGACCAGCTCGATCCCGGCTTTGATCGCGGAGGTGGCATTGTCGGCCTCCACGGCGGCGACGTAAGCGCTGTTGACCATGGCCAGCCGGAGATCCGGCCCGCGATACCACATCGGGAAGGGCGCCGCCTCCAGGAGCGCGGAGAGGGAGTCGAGGGCAGTGGTGACGCGCGCCAGCTCCCCCCTGATTTCCACGCCCTGCTGCTCGCTTTCCGTCGCATCGGTAAACCAGAGCAGGACGGACCTCGTCGGATAAGGCGGCGGAGCCGGGCCGCCCTGGACCTGGAGGAAGCGTGACGAGCCGCTCGGCCGCAGCGACAGGGAAAAGCTTGCGCCCGTAGCCGCGCTGTCGCGGACATGGCCGGCTAGGGAATGAAGATCGTCGGCCCCGAGCCCCTCATCCTGGCCCGAAAGGCCGTCGAGATCGGATGGCAGCTGCGAAAGTCCCAATAGGCCCGCGAGCCGCTGCCCCGCTTCGATCGATCGGTCGGGATGAACGATCAAGGCGGTAGCCGGGCCCGAATCCAGCAGCGCCTTGCAGCGCGCTTGGCCGTCGATGGCAGCCCGGCCGGCTGCGCTCTGCCGCGCGCCCCGCAGCACGAACCACAAAGCCAGCGCGAGCCAGAGCCCCGAGAGCAGAGCGACACTGGCCAATGCCGTCCGAGAGATTTCCACCGAGCCCATGTTCGCACTAATCTCTACGGCCTGATCGGTTGAGGTGGAAGCAGAAGAGCTGCGCGGAAGCTGATGCCGCGTGCAGAGGAACAGGGCTCCCATCCGAAGAAGGAAGCCCTGCTTTACACTTGCTTCAGATCAAAAACGAGTGCGAGCGCCCACGAAGAAGAAGCGCCCGACAGGGTTTACCGGATAAGCGCTGCGGTTGATGTAAGGCTCCTCGTTGGTGAGATTATTGACGCCGCCGTAGAAGGTAAAGCGGTCGGTCGCATCGATGCTGAAGGAGATGTCGTGGACGAAGGTCTCGTCGACGATCACCGACCGCCCATATTCGGTTTCGAACCGCTCGATCTCCACACCAGCCAAAGCCTGTTCGCCGATATATTGGACGCGGTAGGTGAACGAATAAGGCCCGTTGCTCCAGCTGGCGGAGCCCACCGCGGACCATTCTGGAAAGCCGGTCTCGAGGAGCTGCGGATCGACCAACGCTGGGTTCGTCGGGTCGAAGAAGCGGTTGACCTTCTCGGTCCAGTTGCCCGTCGCGCGGAGTGCGACGCGATTATCTCCGAGGGAGAAGGCATAAGCGATCGACGCGTCGACACCGGACGTCTCGAACCGGCCGAAGTTCAGCTGCGTCTGCCTCAGGAAGTTGAATCCCAGATTTGGACCACGAGTGAACAACGAGCAGAAATTGTTTGGGAATTGCTCGAGGTCGAAGCAGGCGTTGACGATGTTCTGCGCCGTAACCGCTGCGATCGCATCCTCGATCTTGATGTCGTAATAGTCACCGCTCAGCGTCAACCCCGGAATGAAGCTTGGCTGGAGCACGACACCGGCTGTGATGGTTTTTGCGGTTTCTTCTTCGAGATCCGGATTTCCGCCGGTCGTTCCCGAAAAGCGAGCGGTGAGCGGATCGGTGAACCCCTCCGGAATGCCGGCCGCGCGGCAATTCCTGATGCGGGTCGCGGCGTTGGGCGCATTGGCCCGCACAAGTCCGTTGATCACGTTCTGGTCGCAGGGGTCCGTCGGCCGGAAGACCGCGCCCTGCTGCGGCGAGAACAGCTCACTAATGTTCGGCGCGCGTACAGCTTGCGCGTAAGTGCCGCGGAACCTGATGTCGCGGAACGGAGCAAAGACGCCGTTGACGTTCCAGGTGAACGTACCTCCAACGGTGGAGTAGTCGGAATATCTGGCGGCACCGCCGACAGTGAGTTCGTGGAAGAACGGACGATCGGCGAGGAGCGGCACGGACAGCTCGCCGAACACCTCCTTCACGTCGAACCTTCCGGACGTGTTGAAGAGCCGGGTCGTCGTATCGAACGTCAGGCGCTGCTTTCGTGGGTCGATGTCGCCGACGAAAGTGCCCGCCGGACCAGCAGGGGAACCGTTCGGCAGCAGCCCGAGCACGAGCGGATCGAAGCGGGTCCGACTTTTTTCCTCGCGATATTCGGCCCCGAGGGCGAACTGGACGGCACCGCCGGGCAGATTGAAAAAAGCTCCGCTGTCGCCATTGATCGCGGCCGAAAATACGATCTGCTCCAGACGGGCATCCGTGGTCGTCGGCTCGGTAATGAAATCCGCAGCCTCCGCAGTCACGGAGTTCTCGCCATTGAACAGGTTGACCGGAACGCACCCGCTGTTCGGCCCCGGCGTGAATGTGAAGAAACCCGGTGTAATCACTGGGAAGAACTCGCTGCCCGGATGGCGGCGAGTCGGATCCACGTTGGAAGCGCATGTCGGCTGGCCATTGGGGCCCGTCACGACATCGATCGCAGCAAAGAGCCGGTCAGGCAGGACTGACGAACTAGTCGTCACGTTGTCCGTGCGGCCGTAATTGCCGTAAACTTCATAGCGCAAGTTGGGCGTCAGTTCGCCGCGAGCGCCGACCACAGCGCGATAGGTGTCGCGGTCAGCGTCCGTGGTTGAGAGGATGTCGAAAAAGTCCCTAGAGATGCGAAGACCTCGCGCCGCCACTGCGGCCGGGCGCAAGGCAACGGGGATGAAAGGGTTGTCGGCGCGGATCAAAAGCGAGTCGTAGAAACTGTTCGGCGCCGCCTGAGAGTAGCTTTCGCTGTGTACATATTTTGCTTCGGCAAAGACTTCGAATGCGGGTGAGAATTCGAAACTGCCGATCAGATTCACATCGTAGCGCTCGTTCTGCGGAATGAGCGAGCCGATGTTCGTTCCCTCCGGTACGCCGTCGCCGCCGAACTGGTTGGCGCCCGTTGAGATGATGCCGTCTCGGAACGGGCGGACGCCGCCGCCGGGAGTCGAGACGTAACAGCCGCCAAAACGGTTGCCGATAAAGGATTCGTCGCAATCGTTGATGCCGTTGCCATTCAAATCGAGCCGGAAATCACCGAAGTCGGCACGCTGGATCAGCCCCGCCGCGGAGCTGATCGCGAAGGTGGGGAACGGCGCAATCGCCAGCGTAGGGGCATTGGCTGCCCTGTCAATCAGCGCCTGCTCAGCGGCAGTCGGAGTGACGCCGGGGAAAAAGGTGGCGAACTGAGCCGCTGTGGGAATAACCAAACCAAAGGGAAAGCGACCTGCCGCTATGCTGAACCGCCTTTGGAAATTCGGGGTTGCGGCCGTGATGTCACCCACCTGAAATCGGCGAGCTGGATTAGCGTAGGTTCCGCCAACATTTGCCTGAATATTGTCGCGGGTGAAGTCGCGAGATCCGGCCCGGAGCTCCTCGCCCCGATTGTAGGAGCCGGCAATGACGATGTTGCCGCGATCGTCGGCGAAGTTGCGCCCGGTAACGCCCTGCAGCGAAAAGGTGCGGCCATCGCCCTCCTCCGAGATGCCGACCTGAGCGGAGATTTCGCTTCCCTCGTAGTTCTGGCGCAGCCTGAAGTTGACCACGCCCGTCACCGCATCCGCACCATAGATGGCCGATGCGCCGCCGGTCAGAACGTCGACGCTTTCGATCAGAGCCGTGGGGATGGTGGAAACGTCAACCGTTTGTGTGCCCACCACGCCCGACACGTGCCGGCGGCCGTTGACGAGCACCAGCGTCCGATTTGCGCCGAGACCCCGAAGGTTGAGCGTTGCCTGGCCAGTTGTGCCGCCAGGGATCGACGCGGGCCCGCGCTCCAGCGAGTCCGCTATACTCGTTGAAGAGACGAGTGCCGGGACTTCGCGCAAGGTTTCCGCGATGTCGATTTGGCCGCTGCTGCGGAAGTCCGCGGCTGTGACGGTGACCACGGGCGAAGGAGCGGTTGCGTTCGGGTCACGGGCAATGCGCGATCCGGTGACAACGATGTCGCCTGCCTGCGTGGGGCTGGGCTCGCCTGCCTGGGCGGTGCCGGTCTGGGCCTCGTCTAGCTGCTCCGTTGGCTGGACCGGAAGCGCCGGCTCTTGAGTCGGGCTTGCCTGAGCAAGAGCGGCCTGCGGGAAAGCGGCGGCGGCAAGGGCCAGCACGGAAGCCGCAGTCGAAAGACTGCGAAATGAATTGAAAGAGCCCATCGACTTTCCCCTATTGTATCGACGTGGGAGCCATGCAGCGGGAGCCTGGCCCATTCAGGAAGGCAGGACCCCGCGAACACGCTCCTCGGTTAAAGCGGTCATCCCAGGGCCAGCTTAGGGGTCCGGGGCCAAAAAAAGCGCTAAAACCGCTCTCGGGCAGATTCGATCAAGAGCTTGGCCGTGTCGCAAAAATGACACAGCCGACGCCCTTCCGAGCGCCGGCTGTGCTGTAAGACTCCACCGACCTTCAGTCGGATCCAAATTCACGTTCAAGGCTGATCCAGCCTTGAACGATCTTAATAGCGGTAATGCTCGGGCTTGAACGGCCCCTCGACCGGCACGCCGATATAGCCGGCCTGCTTCTCATTGAGCTTGGTCAGCTTGACCCCCAATTTGTCGAGGTGAAGCGCGGCGACCTTCTCGTCGAGGTGCTTGGGAAGCACATAGACGTCGTTCTTGTACGTCTCGGCCTTGGTCCAGAGCTCGATCTGCGCCAGCGTCTGGTTGGTGAAGCTCGCCGACATGACGAAGCTTGGATGGCCGGTCCCATTGCCGAGGTTGACCAGCCGGCCTTTCGAGAGGACGATGATCTTCTTGCCGTCCGGGAATTCCACCTCGTCCACCTGCGGCTTGATCTCGGTCCATTTCATGTTCTGGAGGCCGCCGATCTGGATCTCGCTGTCGAAGTGGCCGATGTTGCAGACAATCGCCATATTCTTCATTGCCCGCATATGATCGACGGTGATTACGTCGGCGTTGCCGGTGGCCGTCACGAAGATGTCGGCACGAGTGGCGGCCTCCTCCATCGTGACGACTTCATAGCCTTCCATCGCCGCCTGCAGCGCGCAGATCGGGTCGATCTCGGTGACGAGCACCCGGGCGCCGCCATTGCGAAGCGAGGCAGCTGAGCCCTTGCCGACATCGCCAAAGCCGGCGACGCAGGCGATCTTGCCGGCCAGCATCACGTCGGTCCCGCGCCGGATCGCGTCGACGAGCGATTCCTTGCAGCCGTAAAGATTGTCGAACTTCGACTTGGTGACGCTGTCGTTGACGTTGATCGCGGGGAACGGGAGCTTGCCGCGCTTCGACAGCTCATAGAGCCGATGAACACCGGTCGTGGTCTCTTCCGACACGCCCTTGATGTTCTGCACGGTCTTGGTGAGGTAGCCCGGACGCGCGGCGAGGAAGCGCTTCAGCGTGGCGACGAAGATCTCCTCTTCCTCGTTCTCGGGCGTGAGCAGCTCTTCGCCGGCTTCGGCGCGGGCGCCCCAAAGCGCGAACATGGTCGCATCGCCGCCGTCGTCGAGGATCAGGTTGCAGGTCTGGTCCCTATCGCCTGGGGTGCCCCAATCGAATATCCGGGTGACGTAATCCCAATATTCCTCGAGCGTCTCGCCTTTCACGGCGAACACCGGAACGCCGGTCGCTGCGATCGCCGCGGCGGCATGGTCCTGGGTCGAAAGATGTTGCACGAAGCCCAGCGAACCTGCGCACCGAGCGCGGTGAGCGTCTCGATCAGCACCGCCGTCTGGATCGTCATGTGGAGCGAACCCGTGATCCGCGCGTCCTTCAACGGCTGCGAAGCGCCGAACTCCGAGCGGAGCGCCATCAGGCCCGGCATCTCGGTCTCGGCGATCTCGATCTCCTTGCGGCCGAAGGCGGCAAGATCGAGGTCGCGAACAACATGGTCGTTGAAGGTCTGCTGGGGCTGCGTAGCCAAAGGCGGTCTCCCGTGGGAAAAAGAAAAGACCGCCTGAAGATGGGCGGCCGCGTCCCGGCTCCCTAGAGCACTTCCCGAAAAAGTGGGAACCGGTTTTTCGGTCGGTCGTGGGCTCCAGACATAGATCTGGAGCCTTTCTGATCCGACAAGGCCATTCCGCCTTGTCGGGAAAGGCTCTAGCCAATCAGGCCCTTCGAGGCAAATATAAAGATATCTTTATATGTGCCCGTCAGGCGGTGCCGAAGCCGGCGTTCAGCAGCCGCGTATCGATGCCCGCGCTGCTGAAGGCGCTTGCCCAGCGTGACCCGACGTCGCACCCGTAGAGCAGCTCCTCGCTGCCGGCCGTGGCGAACCAGCCGTTGGAGCAGAGCTCCTGCTCGAGCTGCCCGGCCCCCATCCCGCATAGCCGAGCGCCACCAGCCAGCGGGTCGGGCCCTTCCTCCGCAATCGCCCTGAGGATGTCGAGCGTGCCCGTCAGCACCCATTTGCCGGCGACGTGGACGCTTCCTCGCCGCCCCAATCGGCCGAATGGATGATGAAGCCTCGCTGCGGCTCGACCGGACCCCCGGCATGGATTGCCACGTCGGGTGCGACACCGGGCTCGATGTCGAGCTGCTTCAGAAGATCGTGGAAGGTGATGCGCGGCATGATCCGCCCGAGGCCGATGCCGAGCGCCCCATCCTCGTCATGGACACACATCGCGATGACGGCGCGCTCGAAGCGGGGATCGCCCATGCCCGGCATGGCAAGAAGAAACTGGCCGCTGAGGAACTTGGGTTCGTCCATTTCCCGCCTATAGGCGGGGCGCGGCGGCCCTGCTAGAGCCGCCGCCGTTCCAAACAGGCCATGCGAAAGGAAGAGGCAATGAGCATCAATGTCGGCGACCGGGTTCCTCAGAAGACCTTCATCAAAGCAACCGGCGAGGGGCCGCAGCCGGTGAACTCGGACGAATATTTCCGCGGCCGCCGCATTGCCCTTTTCTCGGTTCCCGGAGCCTTCACCCCCACCTGTTCGGCCAAGCACCTTCCCGGCTTCATCGACAAGGCCGAAGACCTCAAGGCCAAAGGAGTGGACGAGATCGCCTGCACCGCCGTCAACGATGCGTTCGTGATGGGCGCCTGGGCGCAAAGCAGCGGCGCGGCCGACAAGGTGACCATGCTCTCGGATGGCAATGGCGAGTTCGCCCAGGCGCTCGGCCTCACCATGGATGGCTCGAAATACGGCATGGGCACGCGCGGCCAGCGCTTCTCGATGATCGTCAACGACGGGGTGGTCGAGCAGCTCAACGTGGAGGAGCCCGGCGCGTTCAACGTCAGCAGCGCCGATTACATGCTCGAACGTCTTTGACGCCGCACCTCCGCAGGCCGTGAACTCGTTTCCGGCCCTCCCGCTTTTTCTTATTGCGCGGCAGGGAAACAAGCACCGGCCGTAAGCATTTGATCGGCAAAACTTGTGCTGATTCAGGAGAGTTGGATGGCGGCGAGCTCCTCACCAGGGGACACGGAGTCGAGAGCCGGCGCGCCAGTGGCGGGCATCGGTGGGAGCAACGAGGACGACGCCGCAACCGTGGCGGGCGGCTCGCAGTGGAATCCGCTGACCGCCGCCGCCCTGGTCGGCGGCGCGATGGCGGCAACGGCGGGAGCCTATCTCGGCGCCAAGGCGATCGCGCGGCGAAACGCCGGCAAGGACGGGCGCATCAATTCGGTCCTTTGCACCGCGATCACCGCTGGGGACATGGCCGTCCCGAAAAGCCCGGAATGAGCTCGGGCCGGCTGCGAGCGTCGCTAGGGCGTATCGACATTCAGCTTTAGAGCCCTCTCCCTTAAGGGAGAGGGTTGGGTGAGGGTGTCGGATGCTGGTGATTGTAGTCGGAGATAGACGCTCGCTGAACGCTCGCTCCCCCTCACCCTACCCTCTCCCCGCCGGGGAGAGGGAATATGTGCTGAATGTCGATACGCCCTAGCGCGGACTAGCCTCCAGCGGTCTCAGAACCTGCGCCGCGAACTGGTCGGCCTGGTTGGCGAAGACGAGGAGATTGACGGCCAAGTTGCCGCGCACGAAGCCATAATCGGCGGTCAGATAACGCTGCAGCGCCGGGCGCCCGTCGGCTGCGACGAACGCCTTGCCAAAGCTGTACCGCTGGTTGAACGAGGCGATCGCCTGCGCCGTTTTTTCCGGCGGCGCATTGGCGATGCGCGTCCAGAAGGACTGGATGCTGAGCGCCTTGCAGGCGCCGGCCGCGTCGCACGAGCTCAGGATCAAGGTCGCCCGCCGGTTGTTCGGAAAGGTGACGAGCAGCGCCGGCCGTGCCGCCTGGCCCGAGCGCTGGAAACGGGCGCCGATAGCCGTCAGCACGGGCTCCACCGTGGCATAGCTGAAATTCGCCAGCAGCTGCGCATTGTCGGGCGCATTCGGAGCCCAGCGCGGCGGAGGGGCGGCTTGGGCAGTGAGGGCCGAAGGTGTCATCGAAAGCGCGGCAAGCCCCGCAAATCCGATCATCACCAGCCGCATTTGCGGCCCCTATTCTGCTCCTGAAGCCAGCTCATCAGCGGCCGGAAATATTCGATCATCGCTTCGCCCGACATTTCCCGAGTGCCGGTGAAGGCTTCGAGCGCGTCGGGCCACGGCCGGGATGCGCCCATTTCCAGCATCGCGTTGAGGCGCCGTCCGACTTCCTTGTTGCCGTAGAAGGAGCAGCGGTGGAGAGGGCCTTCCAGCCGGCCTGGTCGCAGGCCGCCTTGTAGAACTGGAACTGCAGGATCCGCGCGAGGAAGTAGCGCGTGTAGGGCGTGCTGGCGGGCACGTGATATTTGGCGCCCGGATCGAATTCCGCCTCCGTCCGCTGCCCCGGCGGCGCGATGCCCTGATATTGCAGCCTGAGGTCGTTCCAGCCCTGGTTGTAGGCGCCGGCCGCGATCTGGCCGTTGAACACGTTCCAGCGCCACTTGTCGACGAGCAGCCCGAACGGCAGGAACGCCACCTTGTCCATTGCCTGGCGAAGAAGAAGCCCCGTGTCCTTGTCGGCCGACGGCACCCGATCCTTGTCGAGCAGGCCCACCTGAACGAGATATTCCGGCGTCACCGAAAGCGCGATCATGTCGCCGATCGCCTCGTGGAAGCCGTCGTTCGCGCTGTTGAGATACAGATAGGGCTGCTTGTTGTAGGCGCGCTGGTAGAAATTGTGGCCGAGCTCGTGATGGACGGTCACGAAATCGTCCGCATTCACCTTGGTGCACATCTTGATCCGCAGATCCTCGACATTGTCAACGTCCCAGGCCGAGGCGTGACAGACTACCTCGCGGTCGCGCGGCGCAGTGATCATCGAGCGCTTCCAGAAGCTCTCCGGGAGCGGCGCGAACCCCAATGAGGTGAAGAACCGCTCGCCGGTGCGCACGATCTTCTCCGGCGTATATTTCTGCTTCACGAGGAGATCGGTGAGGTCGTAGCCGACGTCGCCGGCGCCCTTCGGGGCCACCACGTCGTAGATATTGCCCCATTCCTGCGCCCACATATTGCCGAGCAGGTCGGCGCGGATCGGACCCGACTTGGGCTGGACCTGATCGCCATATTTCTGATTGAGCTTGGCGCGCGTGTAGCAGTGGAGCTGATCGTAGAGCGGCTTGACCTGACTCCACAATTTGTCGGTGAGCGCCGCGAATTGCTCGGGCGGCAGATCATATTGCGATCGCCACATCGCGCCGACGTCCGGATAGCCGAGCTCCTTGGCGCCCTGGTTGGCGATCTCGACCATGCGGGCATAATCCGCCCTCATCGGCCGACCGACATTGCTGTGCCAGCTCGTCCACATCTCCCTGAGGTCCTCGGGGTCGCGGACGGTCCCCATCTTCTCCTCGAGGTCGTTGCCCGTCATCTCTTTGCCGTTAAGGGTCCCCCTGCCCTTGCCGTAGGTCGATTGGAGCCGCGTCGAGATGGTGTTGAGCTCGGCCGCGGCGCCGGGCGTCGTCGGCGCCGGCAGGACGAGGCCGCCGCGCAGGAAGTCGAGCTTGCGCCTGGTGTCGTCGTCCAGCCCCTCGACATCGGCGAAGCGGGCCGCTTCGTTGGCGAAGCGCACCCCCATTTCAGTGCCCAGCGTCCCGAAATGCGCGGCGAGCGCGTCGGTGTCGTCAGTGATGTAGGTCGCGTTCACCCACTGGGCGCGGCTGCTCATGACCGAGAAATCGGCAAGCTCCTTTTCCGCGCGCGCAACGAAGGCCCGCGCCTCTTCGGCAGTCGGCGCCGCGCTCCGCGGGGCAGGGGCAGGAGCGGCGGCAGCGGGGGATGCGGACGCCAGCTCCTGGTCCGCTGCCGCGGTCGTGCAGGCGGCGAGGCTGAATGCGAGGGCAAGCACGGATACGGTGGCTTTCATGGAAGCATCCTCGAAATCGTTATGGGTTGCGATCTATTCTGCGCCGCTGAACGGCAGCTGATCAAGCGGCAAGGAAATCGGCGATCGCGCGGCCGAATTCCGGCTTGGTCACCGCGCTCATATGATTGCCTGGAATGCCAGCCACCCGTCCGTCCGGCAGGAGGTCCGCCAGCTCGCCCGCGGGCCCGTTATCCCGGTCATCGACACCCGCGAGCACCAGTGTCGGCATCGTGATGCGGCGGAGCTCAGCCTCGGTCGAATCGACGAAGCTGCCGAGGAGCGGAAGCAGCGCTTGCGGATCGCCCTTGGTGGTCTTGAGAAAGGCCTCCGCCAGCCATTCCGGCGAGCCGCGCTCGTGCGTGCCGAGGCCGGTGAGGATGCGCCGGAAATGCTCGGCTCGCCGCCCGACGTTCAGCATTCCCGGCAGGCCCATGCCGCTGATGATCAGCCGCCGGGGCGCCGCGCCCATGATCACCATTCGCGCCGACGTTCGGCCTCCGAGCGAATAGCCGCCAAGGTCATAGTCCGTGAGGCCGAGATGCCGGATCAGGGCAAGCCCGTCATCGGCGAGGACGTCGGGTGGATAGGAGCTCGGGTCGTGTGGCTTGGCGCTACGGCCGTGCGCGCGCAGATCGGGCGTGATGACCCTGAACCCGCGCCCGGCGATCTCGGCGGTGTGGCCGAAGCGGATCCAGTTCGTGTCCGCGTCCGAGAAAAGGCCGTGGAGGAGGAGCACCGGCCGGCCTTCGCCCAGCTCGTACCAGACGAGTTCGGCGCCGTCGGGCGCGGCGAAGCTGTGCTTAGTCGGGGAGCTTGCCAACCGTCTTCATCCAGAGATCGACCAGCCGTTGATGCTCGTCCGAGCGCATTTCCGGCAGCCCCTCCGTGTCGAGCCAAGCGCGGTGCATGCTCTCGACGCCGAAATGATGCTTGGCCTTGTAGCGCGAGGGATCGTCGAACGTACCGACGATCAGGTCCATCTTCCCGCTACTCCCTTGAGTGAATTCGAACGTCAGCGACGTCCCGCAGGAGGAGCAGAAGCCGCGGCGGGCGAACGGTGAAGACTGGTAGTAATCGGGCTCACCCTCCCAGCGGACATTCTCCTCCCTGACGTTCTTCATCGCCAGGCTGACGTTGCCGCTCGACCGCTGGCACATGCGGCAGTGACAGAGATAGGCGTCGTCATTCTCGATCTCGGCCGTGTAGCGGACCTTCCCGCACATGCAGCCGCCCGTCACTATGCTCACGCAAATGCCTCCAGCATGTCTTCCAAACCCCCGCGCGTGATAGCTCCAGCGAATTCAACATCCGCAGTGACGAGCCTGCAATTCTCGCGAACTGCCAATGCGAGATAGACGCAATCATATACCGGGTGACGCAGCCGGATCGACCAGTCGAAAGCATCCGCCACAAGGTCCGCGGATGGGTGCAGCGTCTCGAAAAAACGGGGCAGATCGGTCAGGTGCCTCTCCGCATGCACGACGAGCAGCTCCGACCTTTTCACTTTCTTCCAGAAGGTGTTTGCTGCTTCGGCGAGAATCCAGTCCGGTGCGATGAGCGGATCGGGTATCGCCAGCAGGCGACGGGCTTCCTCGTTGCCCGGTTCGCGCACGAGGAATTTTACCGCCACACTCGCATCAACGACGAGCATCATCGTCAGTCCAGCCGTCGCCGACCCGATCTCCGTGGCTGGTATCGCGATCCCAACGGATCAGAAGGGTGCTGTCGCTTGGCGCGACCGGCCCTTCCGGCGGTGTCATCGCCAATCCTCGTCAGACAAGCGGAGCAACTCCGCGCAGTTTTTTGGCGCTTTGGGCCGGTGAGTTTCGAGCAGTTCCCGGAGTTCCGCCTCGAGCGACCTGCCCTTCGCTTCTGCAGCCCTTCGAAAGGGCTCCAGCGTCCCATCTTTCAGCCGACGAATGACGACCTGTTCCATGCCAAAATGATAGCATCATGCTATCACCCGCTCAAGCGGCCTTCTGGAGGTGCTTGCGGCCGAGCAGTTCCGCGATCTGGACCGCGTTCAGCGCAGCGCCTTTGCGCAGATTATCGGAGACGCACCAGAGCGAGAGGCCGTTCTCCACCGTCGGGTCCTCACGGACGCGGCTGACATAGGTAGGCATATTCCCCAACCGCCTCGACCGGCGTCACATAGCCGCCGTCCTCGCGCTTATCGACCAGCATCACGCCCGGGGCCTCGCGCAGGATGCTCTGCGCCTTCTTGGCCGAAATCTCATTCTCGAACTCGATGTTGATCGATTCCGAATGGCCGACGAATACCGGCACCCGCACGCAGGTCGCGGTCACCTTGATCTTCGGGTCGAGGATCTTCTTCGTCTCGACCACCATCTTCCATTCTTCCTTGGTCGAGCCGTCGTCGAGGAAGACGTCGATATGCGGAATGACGTTGAAGGCGATCTGCTTGGTGAATTTCACCGGCTCCGACTGGTCCCCGACGAAGATGTTGCGGCTCTGCTCGAACAGCTCGTCCATGCCCGCCTTGCCCGCCCCCGAGACCGACTGGTAGGTCGAGACGACCACCCGCTTGATCCGTGCGAAATCGTGCAGCGGCTTCAGAGCGACCACCATCTGCGCGGTGGAGCAATTGGGGTTCGCGATGATGTTCCTGCGCCGATAGCCGTCGATCGCGTGCGCGTTCACTTCCGGCACGATCAGCGGCACGTCCGGGTCCATGCGGTAGAGCGAGCTGTTGTCGATCACCGTGCAGCCGGCGGCGGCGGATTTCGGCGCATAGAGCTTGGACACCTCGGAGCCTGCGGCGAACAGCGCCATGTCCCATCCGGCAAAGTCGAAATGCTCGATGTTGCGGATCCGGAGCATCTGGCCGGTCTCACCATATTCGATCTCGTCGCCCGTGGAGCTTGGCGAGGCGACGACCGCCACCTCGTCGGCGGGAAATTCCCGCTCGGCGAGGATGTTCAGGATCTCGCGCCCGACATTGCCCGTCGCACCGACGACGACGATCCGGTAACCCATCTGAATTCTCCAATGCTGCAGCCCGTCACATAGGGCCTGATCGGCTGAGGTGGAAGCGCTACGCGCTTCCATCGAAGGCGTGAATCAGGCCCTTTTCATATGGCTGAGACCTTGATTCACGGATCAGGCTGATTCAGCCTGATCCGATCAAGGTCGAAGGGCGAGCCGCGGCAATGCAATGCAACGCAATGTGCTACTCCTTCCCCTTCACGGTCCGGTCGAGGAAGGATTCGATCGTCCGCCACAAATGCGTCTGCCGTTCCTCGCCCGTGATAGCATGGGTGGCGCCGGGATAGACCATCAGCTCGAACGGGCGCTTCTGCTCTTGGAGCCGGGCGATCAGCGCGGTGGTGTTCTCGAAGACGACATTGTCGTCCGCCATGCCGTGGAGGATCAGCAGCGGATCGGCGATCTTGCCGGCATCGCGCAGCGCGCTCGCAGCCTCATAGGGCTTCGGATCGATCGAGGGGTTGCCGAGGAAGCGCTCGGTATAATGAGTGTCGTACAGCTCCCAGCGCGTCACCGGCGCTCCCGACACGCCGGCGGCATAGGCGCCGGGCGAAGCCTCCAGCAGCTTCAGCGTCATGTAGCCGCCATAGGACCAGCCGTAGACCGCGATGCGCTCGGGATCGACGAAGTCCTGGCGCTTCAGCCAGTCGACCCCCGCCAGCTGGTCCGCCACTTCGACGCTGCCGAGCTTGAGGTAGAGTTCGTCGGCCAATTCCCGCCCCCGCCGCGGCGTCCCGCGCCCGTCGACGGAGAAGACGATCCAGCCCTTGTCGACCAGATATTGCTGGAGCGGGTTGCCCCAGGCACGCGTCACCTGCCCGCCTGACGGACCGGCATAGACCTGGACGAAGACCGGGTAACGCCTGCCGGGTTCCCGCGGGGGCGAGAGCATCTTGTAGGGGATGTCGGTCTTCCCGTCGGCTGCCTTCAAGGTGCCGAAGACGGGCGTGACATGGCTGCCGAGAAAGCGCGCATAAGGGTGCGAGGCATCGAGCCGGTTCTCCTCGATCCAGGCGAGCCGCTGTCCCTTGGCATCGGCGAGATAGACTTGGGTCGGATGATTGGGGTTGGAGCGGAAGACCAGCGCCCGCGTCGCCGCCTCGTCCATCTCCACGTCGCTCGTATGCCAGCCGGGTTCGGTGACCCGCACGATTTTGCCGGGACGATCGAGGCTGGTCCAGTAGAGATGCTGCTCGTCCGGATGATCGTAGCCACCTGTGAAGTAGACGCGGCGGGCGCGCTCGTCGACGCCGGCGACCTTGCCGACTTCCCAATTGCCGCGGGTGAGCTGCGTCCATTTGCCGCCCTTCCAGCGGTACAGGTGCGAGAAGCCGCTCCGCTCGGAGGACCAGACCAGGCTTCCGTCCTTGAGCGGCTTGAGATTCTCGTGGAGGTTGATCCAGCTCTTCGATGCTTCGCTGAACAAAGTCGTCGAACGGCCGGTGGCAGGATCGACGCGAAGCAGGTCCAGCCTCTTCTGGTCGCGGCTCTGGCGCTGCACGAACAGCCACTTCCCGTCGGCGCTCCAATCGACCCGGGCAAGATAGATGTCGGGATCGGGCCCGAGATCCACCTTCACCTTAGAGCCCCCGTCCGGCGCCAAGACATAAAGATCGACGCGCGCATTGGCGCTGCCCGCAACCGGATAGCGCTGCTCGTAGAGCTTCGTGCCCTCGGCGCCGATCGCGGCGCGAGTCACCACTTTGACCGGGCTTTCATCGACCCGCGCGACCGCCAGATAGCGGTCGTCCGGAGACCACCAATGGCCCTTGGTCCGGTCCATCTCCTCCTGCGCCACGAATTCGGCCGAGCCCCAGCTGAGCGTGCCGCCGCCGTCCGTCGTCAGCGGCCGTTCCTGGCCGCTGGCCACATCGACGACGAACAAATTCTGGTTGCGCACGAACGAGAGGAGGCGCCCGGTCTCCGACACCTGCGCGTCGACCTCGGTCTCCTTGGTGTTGGTCAGCCGCCGCGCGCTGCCGTCGAGCGAGGCCAGATAAAGATCGCCGTCGATCGGCACCAGGATCGACCTGCCGTCCGGCGCCCAGTCATAAGCGGTGATCCCCTTGGTGCCGGCGATCCGCGCCCGCTCGCGCCGCATCTTCTCTTCTTCCGAGATTTCGGCGCCGGTGCCGAGCTTCTCGGAATCGACCAGCATGCGCGCCTGTCCCGTGGCGGTGTCCACCGCCCACAGGTCGTAGCGGTCGCGATCCGCGGACCGGTTCTTGAGCAGGGTGGCGAGCCGGCCGTCCGGCGACAGCTTCGGCAGGCGCGGCGCGGCCCCCTGGAGCGCGGGGCTTTGGAACACGCGCTCGAGCGTGAGGTCTGCGGCGATAACGGGGGTGGAAGAGAGGAGTAAGGCGGCGGCGAGGCTGAAGGTCTTGCGCATGGCGGCACCCTAGCTTCAGCGGCGGCAAAAGAAAGGGCGGAGAAGGATCGCTCCCTCCCCGCCCTTAGTCTTGCGCTTTCAAACGTTTGGGCTCAGCCCTCTGCGTTCTCGGTGGCGGGAGTAGCGGTCGGCGCCTCGGCACGAGCTTCCGGGCCGGGACGGGTGTCGCGGCGCTCGGCGATGCGGGCGGCCTTGCCGGTGCGGCCGCGCAGGTAATAAAGCTTCGCGCGGCGGACGACGCCGCGGCGGACGACGTCGATCGTCTCGATGTTCGGCGAATAAAGCGGGAAGACGCGCTCGACGCCCTCGCCGAACGAGATCTTGCGGACGGTGAAGGAGCTGCCGAGGCCGCGATTGGCGCGGGCGATGCAGACGCCTTCGAAATTCTGGACGCGGGTGCGATCGCCTTCGACGACGCGGACGCCGACGCGGAGCGTGTCGCCCGGGCGGAATTCCGGAATGGTCTTGGTGGCGGCGAACTGCTCGATGGCCTCGGCCTCGAGCTGCTGGATGAGGTTCATGTCGTGTCAGCCTTCGTCTTCGCGCTGCGCGCCAGAGGGCGGAGGCCTTCGCGCGTCCCCGTGACGCTCGATCAGGTCCGGCCGCCTTAGCCGTGTATCGTCTTCCGCCCTCGCTTTCCGCCAGGCGGCGATCTTCGCATGATCCCCCGATCGCAGCACTTCGGGGATCGTGCGCCCTTCCCACATCTGAGGTCGGGTATAATGAGGATATTCGAGGAAACCGGTTTCGAAGCTTTCCTCCTCACCGCTCGAAGCCGCGCCCATTACGCCAGGGAGCAGCCGAACGCAAGCGTCGAGGACCACGAGCGCCGCCGTTTCCCCGCCGGAAAGCACATAGTCGCCGATCGACACCGGAAGGATGGGACGCGCCTCGAACAGGCGTTCGTCCATGCCTTCGAAACGGCCGCAGAGAATGGAGATGCCGGGGCCGGCGGCGAGCCCCCGCACCAGGCCTTGCGTGAGCGGCTTTCCCCGCGGCGTCATCGCCAGCAGCGGCGCGCCGGGCCGCCGCTCCAGCACATGATCGACGGCCGCGGCGAGCACATCGGCCCGCATCACCATCCCCGCCCCGCCTCCGGCCGGGCTGTCGTCGACCGAGCGGTGCTTGTCGGCCGCGAAGTCGCGGATCTGGACGGTATCGAGCGACCACTTCCCCTCGGCCATGGCGCGGCCGGCGAGGCTCAGGCCAAGCGGCCCCGGAAACATCTCGGGATAGAGCGTCAGAACGGTCGCGGCGAACGGCATCCGCTCAGGGCGCGGCGATGGAGAAGCGCAACGCCTGGATGCCGGCGGGATTGGTCGGGGCGAGCAGCAGCTGCCCGTCGAGCTTGCCGCGGGCGCATTGCCACTGGAAGGTGCCCGACAACGCGCCGGTCGGCAGGATCGGCGAATTGGTCCGGCAGTCGCCGACCTGCCCTTTCAGCCGCGCGAATTCGGCGCGCCAGTTCGCCGCCGACCGATCCATCAGGAAGTTCATTGCGAGCCGATCGCGGCCTGGGCCGATGTTGCCGGCGGCATACATTGCGCCCGCCGCACGATAAGCGGCGGCAAGCGCAACGCTGATCGGCATGGTGCGGCCGGTGAGGGCACCCGCCTTGTGGAGCGCGACGGCTGCGTCCCAAGCCGCACCCGAGCCGCCATTATAGGTTCGGTTCGAGAAGACGAAGATGCCGATGCCGTGATCCGGCATGAGCATCATGTGCGAGCCATAGCCGGGATAGCCGCCGCCATGGCTGAGCGTCAGGCCGAGATCGCAGTCGACGGCGGCGATGAGCCCCATTCCATAATTGGCCGCCTGCCGGCATGCCGTCGCGCCGCTGGTGCCGAAACGCTGGCGCAATTGCGGGAAGTTCGAGCCTTGTGCCATCTCGCGAAGGGTCGCGCGCCTGACCGGCCCCGTCTCTGAGTCGCTCCGTGCCGGCCAGGCGGAAAGCAGATAAGCCATCCACCTCGCATAATCATTGGCGCTCGTCTGGACCCCACCCATGGCGCCGAACACGCCGTGGCGCATCGTCGGCTCCTCGCTCCAGGCGTCATTCTCCCAGCGATAGCCGATCGCCCGTCGCTCGATCGGCCAGTCGCGCACCTCGTAACCGGTGCTGGTCATGCGCAGCGGCCGCTGGATCGTGCGGCCGATATATTGGTCGTAAGGCATGCCGGAGACGTTGGTGACGATTCGCCCAAGCAAGGCGTAGCCGAAATTCGAATATTCGAAGGCGAGCCCCGGGGCGCGGGTGAAAGGCACGCCCTCCGTCAACATCCGGGTGAACTCCGCCTCCGTGATGACCTGCTGCCGGTCCCCCCAAGGATCGTCGGTGACGAAGCCGGCGGCATGGTTGAGAAGATCGCGGACCCGGATACGCGGCGAATCCACAGTCGGATAGCGCCAGCTCCGCAGCTCCGGAACATAGGTCTCTGCCAGCGCATCGAGCGAGAGCCTGCCCTCGTCGCGAAGCCTCAGGATAGCCAAGGCCGTGAAAGCCTTGCTCATTGACGCGATCCTGAAAAGGCTGTCCGGCGTCACCGGCCGCCGTGCCTGAAGATCCTGGACGCCGAAGGCTCGGACATGGACGAGCTGCCCATCGGCGACGATGCCGTAGACCAGCCCCGGCGCATGGCTTTCGACCTGGAAGTTGGAAAAGATCCTATCGATCTCCGGAATGGCTACCGCAATCCGCTCCGGCGCTCCTTGCGCGGCCCCGACAGCGGGCACCAGCGCCAGAAGAGCGGTGAGCAACAGCTTCAGCATTTTCATATTTTCGCCCCTGAGTTTCGCCGCCGCGAAGACTAGACCAAGATCGCTTCAGGTTGAATCAACCTGAAGCCAGATTTGGACCTCAATCATCTGACTACTTCGATGGGATTCACGCTTTCGGCGGAAGCGCGAAGCGCTTCCACCTCAAACGATCTGGCTCTAGCCGCCCTTCCCGTCCGCGCCACCGGGAAGCAGGAAAAGCCATGCGGGACGGGAACCAAGCCAACCCGCCCGCGCTAAGCGCCAATGCAGGAAATGGATTATGATTGTCTGGTGATCGGAGGCGGGCCGGCGGGGCTCACTGCCGCCATCTATCTTACCCGCTATCATCTGTCGCTGAAGGTCGTCGATGCCGGCAAGAGCCGGGCAAGCTGGATTCCCTGCTCGCACAATCATGCCGGCTATCCGGGCGGGGTCGAAGGCAAGGAGCTGCTTCGGCTGATGCGCGAACAGGCGCAGATGTACGGCGCCTCGATCGAGACCGGACGCGTGACACGGCTCGACAAGATCGAGGGCGGCTTCATGGCCGAATGGGGCAGCGGCTCCGTTACCGCCCGGAAGGTTTTGCTTGCGACCGGCCTCACCAACCGCAAGCCGCCGATGGACGAGGACCTCCACGACGAGGCGCTTTCGAAAGGTCTCATCCGCTACTGCCCGGTCTGCGACGGCTATGAGGTCACCGACAAAAAAGTGGGCGTGATCGGCAGTGGGTCGCACGGCGTCGCCGAGTCGGTGTTCTTGCGGGGCTTTACCGAGGACATCACCCTCATCGCGCCGGACCGCGCGCATGAATTCAGCGCGGACGACGTTGCCCGCATGAAGGAGTTCGGGATCAAGTGCGTCGACGGCCCCTGCCAGGCGGTGGCCGCCGTGGACAAGTGCATCACGGTCGCGACGCCCTATGGCGAGCATATCTTCGACAGCGTCTATCCGGCGCTGGGATCGGACACGCACACCGAGCTCGCCCAGCAAGTCGACGCTGAAATCGCGGCGGACGGGACACTGCCGGTCGACGACCACCAGCGCACCAGCGTTCCCGGTCTTTACGCGGCGGGCGACGTCGCTCGGCCTCGACCAGATCAGCCATGCCATGGGCGAAGGCGGCGTCGCGGCCACGACGATGCGCAACGACCTCGCCAAGGAAAAGCCGATCATCCGCGAACGGCTCAAGGGCAATTCGATGCGCTAGACGCAGTAAGACCAAGATCAGGTCAGGCGAGGAATGCAGCATCCAGGACGATCTTGCCGTCGTGGAGATCGGCGACGCCGCCGCGAAACGGAACCATGCTGCGCTTGCCGTCCGGCTTCTCGATTTCGAGGATGTCGCCGGCACCGAAATTCTCGACCGCGACCACCGTCCCGAGCGGCTCTCCTTCGGCGCTTTCGCAGGGGAGGCCGATAAGGTCGGCATGATAATATTCCCCCTCCTCCAGCGGCGGCAGCGCTGAGCGGGAGACGGTGATGAGCCGGCCGCGCAGCGCCTCGGCGGCGCTGCGGTCGGTGATCTCCGCAAAGCGGACGATGGGCGCCGCGCCGCCGGACTTCACGGACTTCACGGACTTCACGGTCAGGAGCCGGTCGCCGACCTGAACCGCCGTCTGGCGGCTCAGACTTTCCAAGCTTTCGGCGAAAAGCTTCAGCCGGACCTCGCCGCCGATGCCGTGGGCACCTGCAATGGCGGCGAGCGTCACCTGCTGGTCGGGCTCGCCCTTCGGAGCGCCGAAGGGCGAAGACGCCCCCGGCGCCTCCGCTTTCGTCATTTACTCTGCCTTTTCAGCGCCGTCCGCCGGAGCGTTCTCGGGAGCGCCCTCGGCCGGCTCGGCAGTGGACTGGCCCTCATTGGGAGCCTCGTCGGCAGGCGTCGCCGCGCCGGCTTCGCCCTCGTCGCCGCCCGCCTCAGCGGTTTCGGCGACGTCCGCAGTCGTTTCCTCGGCTTCCGCCGCCGCCGCGGCCAACTCGGCTTCGCGGGTCGCGCGCTCCTCGGCGCGCTCCTTGGCCTTCTCGCCGGGTTCGCCCTTGTTCGGGTTGGAGCGGGCGGCGCGCTCGAGCAGGCCCGCCTGGTCGAAGAAGCGATGGACGCGGTCGGAAGGCTTGGCGCCCACCGATAGCCAATGGCGCGCGCGCTCGGTGTCGAGCTTCACGCGGTCCGGATTGTCCTTGGCGAGCAGCGGATTGTAGCTGCCGATGCGCTCGATGAACTTGCCGTCGCGCGAATTGCGGGCGTCGGTCACCACGATCTTGTAATAAGGACGCTTCTTCGCACCGCCGCGCGAGAGCCTGATTGCTACTGCCATTTCGTCTTCCTTTCTTTCGCTCCCCGGCGAGGGCCGGGGTCCAGATTGGTTCCCGGCCTTCGCCGCGAAACATTCATTTCTTCATGAACTTGTCGAAGCCGGGCGGCAGGTTGAACGGCGCCCCGCCCCCTGCTCCCGGCAAGCCGGGAAGACCGGCCGGCGGCGGCGCGCCGGCACCGGGCATCCCGCCCATGCCGCCGAGCATCCCGCCAAGGCCGCCGGCGCCGCCGCCGCCGAAGAGCGCGCCGAGCTTGCCGAGGCCGCCCATCTTTTTGATCTTCTTCATGGCCGACGCCATTTCCTGATGCATCTTCAGGAGACGGTTCACTTCCTGCACAGTCGTGCCGGACCCCTTGGCGACGCGGATCTTGCGTTTCGCGTTCAACAGCTCGGGCCGAGTCCGCTCCTTGGGAGTCATCGACCCGATGATCGCGTCCAAACGCGGCAGCGTCTTGTCGTCCTGTGCCTTCTGCGCGACGCCCGCCATCTTCTTCATGCCGGGCAGCATTCCGGCCAGCGCGCCGAGGCCGCCCATGCGCTGCATCTGCTGGAGCTGGCCGCGAAGATCGTTGAGGTCGAACTCGCCCTTGGCCATCTTCTTGGCGAGCGCCTCGGCCTCTTCGACCTTGATCGTTTCCTGCGCGCGCTCGACCAGGCTGACCACGTCGCCCATGCCGAGGATGCGGCCGGCGACGCGGCCCGGATGGAATGGCTCGATCGCGTCGATCCCCTCGCCCACGCCGGCGAACTTGATCGGCTTGCCGGTGACGGCGCGCATCGACAGCGCCGCGCCACCGCGGGCATCGCCGTCCATGCGGGTGAGGACGACGCCGGTGAGGTCGACCTCGCTGGTGAAGCTGCGCGCGACGTTGACCGCGTCCTGGCCGGTCAGCGCATCGACCACGAGCAGGGTTTCGGTCGGCGCGGCCACTTCCGCCACCGCCTTCATCTCGTCCATCAGAGCCTGATCGACGTGGAGCCGGCCCGCCGTGTCGAGCATCAGCACGTCATAGCCCTGGAGGCGTGCCGACTGGACCGCGCGGCGGGCGATGTCCACCGGCTGCTGGCCGGGCACGATCGGAAGCGTCGCGACGTTCGCCTGGCGCCCGAGCACGGCGAGCTGTTCCTGCGCTGCGGGACGCGCCACGTCGAGCGAGGCCATCATGACCTTCTTGCGCTCTTTCTCAGCAAGGCGCTTGGCGAGCTTGGCGGTGCTGGTCGTCTTGCCCGACCCTGCAGCCCCACCATCATGATGATGGCCGGGGGCGTCACGTCGACCGAAAGCTCGGCCGCCTCCGCGCCGAGCATGTCGATCAGCGCATCGTGGACGATCTTGACCACCTGCTGGCCGGGCGTCACCGACTTCAGCACCTGCTGGCCGACAGCCTGCTCCGTCGCCTTGTCCACGAACTCCCGCACGACGGGGAGCGCGACATCGGCTTCCAGCAGCGCGATCCGGACCTCGCGCATCGCTGCCCGAACGTCCGCCTCGCTCAGCGCGCCGCGGCCGCGCAGGCGCTCGAAAACGCCGCTCAACCGGTCGCTCAGGCTCTCGAACATCGGCTCCGTCCTCCTCGATCGAACGTTAAACGCAAAAGCGCCGGCGGGCGAAACTCGCCGGCCAGCGCGCGTCAACGGACGCTCTCTTCAACCCATTCGTGCAAACGGGATGGCGCGCAGATAACCTCGTCATGGCGCGAAAGCAAGGTTTCGCGGGAGGACGAAGACGCTCCGGGAGCGGCCCGCTCAGCTCGTGAGTTTCGAGCCGAACTGGGCCTTTGCGGATAGCCGGCCGCTTCCTGCCGGTGGATCGGCTGTCAGCGTCCGAATGCTCGCCGGGTGCAGTTCCTCTTCGAACGAGCAACCGATCTGCCCGTCCTTCGCCCACACGACTGTTGCGCGCACCGCCTCCAAGCCGGGCAGCTTGATCAGCATCGAAGAACCCTGGCCCACCTCGGCTGCCGTGACGATCCGGAACCCCTGTTCGGAGATGTCGAGGACGTTCACCGGATGGGAAGACACGCCTTCGCTTTCGAGGATTGCCGCGAAATTGACCGCCCGGCGGCGGGTTTGCCGCTGTTCCGCGCCGACGGCGAGGTACGCGACCTGAGCGGCAACGGGCCGAGAGAGCTTGTTCATCTGCATGAACTTATCGCACGTCGCCTAAAGCCTCCTTAATCGAGCGCGTCCGCGAATATCGTAATTTCCGCGTTCGGGCCCCGCAATCCCCCGCAGGCATCTTTCCTTATGGCCTTTCCCTCGCCTCCCCCTAGTCGTTTCCGGCAGGAGGACCATGATGGGGGCGGCGGCGAAAATCTGGACGCGCAACTCGAGCCGATCGCGCAACTCCTGATCCTGATCATCATTCTAATCGGGGTCGCGACCCTCGCCTTCCTGATCATCAACAAGGTCGCGCGGCGCAGGTAGCAAAACCACAACAAGCTCTCCGCATCGCGGAGGACGAAGCACACCCAGGTCGATCTGCTTGGCGGCTCCGGCGCCGACAAGGAGGAGCCGGCGCGGCATCGCTCCGTGCACCAGCGGAGGCGGCGCAACAGCTCGCAGCACGCGATGATCGACATCCTGGCGCGGCCGAAAGAATCACCCGAAGGGGATTCTTCCGAAGGCAAGCCGACCGGTTAAAACTACTCCGCTGCCATGGTCGCGCGGGCCAAAGGTGATCGTTGCGTGAACAAGCCTGGACCCAAGACAGCCAGCTTGCCGGTCCAAGATGCGCCGTTTCGCGGATTTTAACCCACCCCGAGTATCAAGCCCACCTTGCCACAGCTGCAGGCCAGCCATGCCGGCGATTGTCAGGCATGGCTCAGCCTCGGCAGGGGCTTTGGGGGGATCGTTGATGTCGCTAAAGGAAGTCGTTCTGTCGGCCGCCCGCTCGGCAGGGCTCGCCGCTGCAGCGCGCAAGGCAACCGGCTCGCAGCTTCGGATTCTTGGCTACCACGGGCTTTGGCTGACGCCGGGCTATCAGTTCGGCAATTGCGTGTTCATGTGCCCGGAGGTGTTCGAAGCGCGAATGGCGCGGCTGAAGGGATCGGGGCAGCCCGTGCTTCCGCTCGCCGAAGCGGTCGACCGTCTCGCCAACGGCAGCCTTCCCGAGGCAGCGGTCGTGATCACCATCGACGATGGCTGGGTGTCCACCTTCACCCATATGCTGCCGGTGCTGGAGAAATACCGCCTCCCGGCCACTCTCTACGCCACGACATGGTATGCCGGACGCGCGCTGCCGGTCGTCAACGTTGCGGTCGATTATCTCAGGGCTGCTGCCGGCAGGCTGGACATCGACGGCGAGGCGAAGGTCCGGGAGATCGAAGCGCTTCCGGTCGGTGAGCGGCTGGACGCGCTGAGGTGCTTCGGCGCGGAGCTCGGCGTCGACGAGGCCTGGCTCGAATTGCGGCAGTTCAACATCATGTCGGTCGACGAACTTGCCGAAGCACAACGGCGCGGCCTCGACGTTCAGCTTCACACCCATCGCCATATCGATGTCGAGGCGCACGTCGACGCACTGCCGCGCGAGCTGGACGAAAACAGGGCGTTCCTGCGCGCCGCGGTCGGCGATGCGCGCCTCGAGCATTTCTGCTACCCCAGCGGGACCAATCACCCGCGGGCGCGGGCGTTGCTCGCCGCCAACGGCGTGCGGTCCGGCACGCTTGTCACGGAGGGGCTGAACGCGCCGGGCAGCGATCCGCTCGCGTTGCGGCGGTTCCTTGACGGACGCAGCATCAGTGATGCGCGGTTCGATGCCTATCTTTCCGGCATCTTGCATTATATGGCGCATATGCCGCGAGTTCGCCCTCTGGTGTCGGGCCGACGCTCGTCCGCCGGGCGGGAGCGGCACCGTGGATAAGAATGAAGCGCCCGCTCCGGCGGACGCATTGTTTCCCTCATGGCGCGGGCGCGAGCCTATAAGGTGCGGCTGCAGGCTGCTTCCGGCGCTCTGGCGCAAATGCATCCAGGCCTCGGCGAGGCACTCGTTGCGCTGCCCTTCGCCCCGTTCGAGGCCGCTCACTGCTCCCGCAATATTGTTCGCCGATATAATCATGTGCCGGCCGAGGCGGCGACGCTTCTGGCAAGCGTGCCCGAAGGGCTTCGCGCCCCTTGGCTGTGTGCACTGCTGATCTGGCACATGAGCCGCTTCGACGAGGTCTTCGCAAGGACCGGTCTCCACAACGAATTCCGGCTCCATTACAGCGACGCCTTCCACCGCATCCTCGATCAGATCGAGACCGCACCCAGTTTCGCCGAGCTCGACAACGATAGCTTCCTCAAGGATCTTTGGATCGCACGCGTCGTGATGATCCCGGCATTCGCCCAGGTCTGGTGGCCGCATTCAGGATTGGCGGCCAAGCGCGTGTTTGGCGCCGGTCCGGCCGCAGCCGCTTACGTGTTCCTGCGCTGCGGCGGGCGGCGGCCTTTGCTGGAAGGGCACACTCACGATCCAATGGCGAAAGCCTATTGGAACGAACAGGGCTGGGGCGAAGCGCTTCGGCTGGCGGCGCTCGCGCTCCCGGCCATGCCCCGGCTGCGCGGCGTTTTCGGCACGGCATGGTTCTACGATCCGGCGGTCAAGGAGGTGAGCCCCAGGCTGGGCTTTGCGCAGGATCTGCAGGTCGGCCGCGGCGCCCATCGTCTCAAGATCGGCAGCAACGAAGCGGCGATCGCCAACGCCACCGCAACCTCTTCCGAACGCCGCCGTCGCTATCAGGACGGCGCCTATCTGCCGACCGATTACGCGGTCATCTGGTCACGCCGCGACCTTGCCTCCGCCTACTGCGCCGAGCCACCCGCCACCGCCTCGTGAAGCTCGCAATGCTCATGGTGCAATTTCTTAACGAAGCTGCGCCACTGTCCGGGAAAAGTTGCTGAGGGGACGGCCAGTGATATCGAACCAGCGCTATTTCGAACGTCGCGCATCGGAGGAAGCTGCAAGAGCAGCAAGAGCGATGAGCGCGGATGCGAGGCTTTGGCATCGGGAGCTGGCGGAGAAGTTCAGCAAAATGGCCAAGGATTGATGCGCCGCTTCAGCGGCAGCTCATCGTCTCGATCGGCAGGGAGCGGGGCCAAGCATCGTGCCCGCCATTCCGGCAGCCGCGACCGACCCGGATCTACCGCTTCTTCATTGACGCGCCGATAATCGTTCGGCCGCGGGAGCTTCGAAAGAATGGCGAGCATGTTTCCGAAGGGAACCGGTCCGGTCCGATCGGGGGACGAAGATTTCGTCATCATCGGCACCGCTGTCGCATGCCTTCTCGTGATCGCCGCGCTCGGCAATTTCTATTTCGAGTCGCTTCGCTCCCAGCTCGTGCGGCTCAGCTCCAATAACGGCACGCTAATCGTCTGCCTGCTGCTCCTGAACGTCGCGCTCACCATCTACGGCTGGCGCAAATATCGGGACGTGAAACGTGAGGTCGTCGAACGAACCGCGGCGGAGATGCGAGCCCAGTCGCTCGCATCGACCGATCCGCTCACCGGCTTCCTCAACCGGCGCTCGCTGGCCGAGGCGGTGGAGGACCTGCTCGAACGCGCCGATAAAAGAAAGCAGGCGGTCGCCATGCTGATCGTCGACCTCGACGGGTTCAAGACGATCAACGATGTCCACGGCCACCTCACCGGCGACAATCTCCTCAGGATGACGGCCGAGGTGATCGGCAAGGCGCTGCCCAAGGACGCGATCGGAGCGCGGCTGGGCGGCGACGAGTTCGCGGCCGCCTTCCTGTTCGATCCCGCCATGCCCCGTGAAGTCGAGGCGGTGGCTGACTATATCGTCGAGCGTATGGGCAAGCCCTTCGACCTGGCCGGCGTCCACACCCATATCAGCGCCTCGCTCGGAGTGGCGCGCTCGGACCTGGACTGCACCAGCGTCGATGCTTTGCTGCGGCGCGCCGACATCGCCATGTATGCCGCCAAGAAGCTCGGCCGGGGCAGGCACGTCTGGTTCGACGCCAGCATGGAGCGCGAGCTCCAAAAGCGGAACAGCGTCGAAGCGGGGCTCCGCACGGGTATCCCGGAATACCAATTCGTGCCCTTTTTCGAGCAGCAGATCGATCTCGTCTCGGGCAGCCTCCATGGGTTCGAGGTGCTTGCGCGCTGGCACCACCCGGATCTGGGCCTGGTGCCGCCCGACGAGTTCATCGGGGTTGCGGAGGAATGCGGGTTGATCGGCGATCTATCATTCTCCGTGATGCGCCAGGCCTTCCTGGAGGCGCGCGGCTGGGATTCGCATCTGACCCTCTCGGTCAACATCTCGCCGACGCAGCTCAAGGATCCGTGGCTGTCGCAGAAGATCGTCAAATTGCTGGTCGAAACCGGGTTCCCGGCCGAGCGCCTCGAGGTCGAGATCACCGAAAGCTCGCTGTTCGAAAATCTGGGCCTCGCCCAATCAATCGTCGGCAGCCTCAAGAACCAGGGAATACGCGTTGCGCTGGACGATTTCGGGACGGGCTATTCCTCGCTCGCCCACCTTCGCGCTTTGCCTTTCGACCGGATCAAGATCGATCGAAGCTTCGTCACCTCACTCAACACCAATCCGGAGAGCGTCGCGATCGTGAACGCGATCACACGGCTGGCGGACAGCCTCAATTTGGCCGTTACCGCCGAGGGCATCGAGGACGCGCTGATCGAGGCGCGGCTGCGCTCGATCGGCAGCTACAAGGGCCAGGGCTGGTATTACGGCAAGCCGATGCCGGTGGGTGACGTGCGCAAGATGCTGGCCGACCGGGGGCTGCTGCCGACGTCCCGCGTCCAGGAGCCGATCGGGCTGCCGCTCGAGAGCCTCAGCCGCACCGGCTAGGGCCTTATCGGTCGAGGTGGAAGCGCTACGCGCTTCCGCCGAAGGCGTGAATCAGGCCCTCTTCATATCGCTGAGACCTTGATTCACGGCTCCCGCTGATTCAGCCTGATCCGATCAAGGCCTAGGGCCGCCGCGGTGGACTTGCCGCGCCCCACTCCCTAGATCGCGCCGCAATGATGCGGCGTTTCCACAAGATGCATGGTCTCGGCAACGACTTCGTCATCTTCGATGCGCGTGAAGGCGCGCTCGAGATGAGCGGGGCCCGCGCGCGCTCCATCGCCGACCGGCGGACCGGCATCGGATGCGATCAGCTGATCCTGCTCGAGCCCTCGGATGCGGCGGACGTGCGGATGCGCATCTTCAACGCCGACGGAGGCGAGGTCGAGGCCTGCGGGAACGCGGCACGTTGCGTTGCTCTGCTGGAGGGCGGCGAGACGCGGATCGAAACCCGCGGCGGCGTGATCGGCGGATCGGCGGGGGCGGGCGCAGCGACGGTGGAGATGGGAGAGCCCCGCTTCGGCTGGGACGAGATCCCTCTCGCTTACCCCGTCGACACGGCGGCGATGCCGGTCGGCTGGGAGAGGCTGCAGAACCCCGCGGCCGTCAACGTCGGCAATCCGCACGCTGTCTTCTTCGTCGAAGATGCCGACGCGGTGGAGCTGGAACGGCTGGGGCCCGAGATCGAACGCGATCCGCTCTTTCCGAGCCGTGTGAACGTCAACGTCGCGTCCATCCAGGGCGGCGCGGTCAAGCTGCGCGTCTGGGAGCGCGGCGCCGGCCTGACCCAGGCCTGCGGCACCGGCGCCTGCGCAACGGCAGTGGCGGCGATCAGGCGCAAGCTGGTCAGCTCGCCGGTCGAGGTCTGGCTCCCGGGCGGCTCCCTGGTCATAGACTGGAGCCCGGGCCGGCCGATCCGGATGAGCGGCGGCGCGGCGCACATCTTCACCGGCGAGATCGACCTGGAGACGTTCGCATGAGCGGGCCCGAGCTGATCACGATGGGCTGCCGCCTCAACGCCGCCGAAAGCGAGGCGATGCGGCGGCTGGCGGCCGACCGCGACGATCTCATCATCGTCAACAGCTGCGCCGTCACCAACGAGGCGGTGCGGCAGACGCGGCAGGCGATCCGAAGGGCCAAGCGCGCCCGCCCCGGGGCCGAGGTGGTCGTGACCGGCTGCGCCGCGCAGGTGGAGCCGGAGACGTTTGCCGCAATGCCCGAAGTGACGCGCGTGATCGGCAATCGGGAGAAGCTCGAGCCTCAGTCGTTCCGGCGAATGCCGCAACCTTTGCGAGGATCGGCACCGGCGTCTTCCGGCCCTGAGGCCCCGGCCTTTGGGGGAATGACGGCGGAAATCCGCGTTTCCGATATCATGACGGTCCGCGAGATCGCCCCTCACCTGCTCACCGGCTTTTCCGAACGATCCCGCGCCTTCGTCGAGGTGCAGAATGGATGCGACCATCGCTGCACCTTCTGCATCATCCCCTATGGCCGGGGGAACAGCCGCTCGGTGCCGGCGGGGCGGGTCGTCGACCGGATCAAGGCACTGGTCGACGAGGGCGTCCGGGAGATCGTGCTGACCGGCGTCGACGTCACCAGCTACGGCCCGGACCTGCCCGGCAGGCCCAGCCTCGGCCTGCTGATCGAGCGGATTTTCCGCCATGTGCCCGCGCTTCCCCGGCTCCGCCTGTCCTCGCTCGACAGCGTCGAGATCGACGCGCGGCTGTTCGAGATCATCACCGGAGAGCCGCGCTTCATGCCGCACCTCCATATGAGCTTCCAGGCCGGCGACGACATGATCCTGAAGCGGATGAAGCGCCGCCACAGCCGCGGTCAGGCGGTCGAGATCGTGCAGCGCCTCAAGGACAAGCGACCGGAGATCGCGATCGGCGCCGACCTCATCGCCGGCTTCCCGACCGAGACGGAGGAAATGGCCGGGAACAGCCTGAAGCTCGTCGACGAATGCGACATCGTCATGGGGCACGTCTTCCCCTATTCGCCAAAGCAGGGCACCCCCGCCGCGCGCATGCCGCAAGTGCCCTCGGCCCTTGTCAAGGAACGGGCACGTCGCCTGCGCGAGGCATCGTTGCGGCGACGGGCCGGTTGGCTGAAGCGGCTGATCGGCACGCGGCAGCGAGTGCTGGTCGAGCGGGATGGAAGCACCGGCCATGCGGAAAGCTTCGCGCCGGTCCGCGTGCGTGGCGGTGAGGCGACCAAGGTGTCGAATGTGCTGATCACGGGGTTGAAGGACGAGATGCTGATCGGAGACGCGCTTTGAGCGAAGACAGGTGGCTCGAGCGCCTCAACGGCGGCTTCAGGAAGACTTCGGACCGACTTGGTGCAAACCTTACGGGCCTGTTCACCAAGGCTGCACTGGACGATGACATTCTCGACGACATCGAAGAAGCGCTGATCGCCTCGGACCTGGGGCCGCGAGCGGCTGCCCGCGTCCGCGCGCGGCTGGCCGGCGAGCGGTTTGAGCGCGGCCTCAGCGAAGCCGAGGTGAAGCGGATCGTTGCGGATGAGCTCGCCAAGATCCTCGCCCCGGTCGCGGTGCCGCTGGAGATCGACGCCTTCCCGCGCCCGCAGGTGATCCTTGTCGTCGGCGTCAACGGTTCGGGCAAGACCACGACGATCGCCAAGCTCGCGCACCTGTTCCTGGAACAGGATTACAGCATCCTCCTCGCCGCCGGGGATACCTTCCGCGCCGCCGCCATCGAGCAGCTCCGCATCTGGGCAGGCCGCATCGGGGTGCCGATCATCACCGGCCCGGAAGGGGGAGATCCTTCCGCCATCGTCTTCGACGGGGTGAAGAAGGCCACTGCCGAGGGCATCGACGTGCTGATCGTCGACACCGCCGGTCGGCTCCAGAACAAGAAGATCCTGATGGACGAGCTCGCCAAGATCCGGCGCGTGCTCGGCCGCCTCAATCCCGAGGCGCCGCACGACGTCGTGCTCGTGCTCGACGCCACCACCGGTCAGAACGCGCTCAGCCAGATCGAGGTCTTCAAGGAGGTGGCCGGAGTGACCGGGCTCGTCATGACGAAGCTCGACGGCACTGCGCGCGGCGGCGTGCTCGTCGCGGCGGCCGAGCAATATGGCATCCCCATTCACGCCATCGGCCTCGGCGAGGGCATGGAGGATCTGCGCCCCTTCGATCCACTGGAAGCCGGGCAGGCGATCGCGGGTGCGACCGAGGCGGACCTCCTGTGAGTGGATCGGGCATGCCGGGCAGCGAACAGAGAAAGGCCTCGACCGGCGCGAAGCTCGCCATCGATCTCGGGCCGCTGCTCGTCTTCTTCCTGGTGAACGGCTTCGCGCCGGTGCCGGGCATGGTGAAGATCTTCTACGCGACCGGCGCCTTCATGGCGGCGATGCTGATCGCGATGATGATCTCGCAATTCCGCTACAAGCATATCTCGCCGATGCTGTGGTTCTCGGGCGTGATGGTGCTGATCCTCGGCGGCCTCACCATCTGGCTCCACAACGAGACCTTCATCAAGCTGAAGCCCACCATCTACTATCTGGTGGCGGCGGGGCTCCTGACCTTCGGCGTCGTCACCAGGCGCAACCTTCTCGCGATGGTGCTTGGCTCGGCCTATCCGGGCCTGTCGGAGCGCGGGTGGCAGCTGCTGACGCGCAACTGGATCCTGTTCTTCATCGCCATGGCGATCGTCAACGAAGCGGTGTGGCGCACCACCAGCACCGATTTCTGGGTGGGCTTCAAATTGTGGGGCGCGCTACCGGCCACCTTCGTCTTCGCAATGGCCAATATCCCGATGCTGATGAAGCACGGCATGGAGCTCGAACCCGGAAAGCAGGAACCGCCCGTTCCGCCGAGCCAATGAGCGATTCCAGCGAGCCGATCATCTCCATCTCCGGTCTCACCAAGGCCTATGCCTCGGGGCTCCAGGCGCTGAAGGGCGTGGATCTCGAAATTCGCCGGGGCGAGATCTTCGCGTTGCTGGGGCCGAACGGCGCGGGCAAGACGACGTTGATCAGCATCGTGTGCGGATTGGTGAACCCGACCTCAGGCACCGTCGTCGCCGACGGCCACGACATCATCCGGGATTATCGCAACGCCCGCTCCAAGATCGGTCTCGTGCCCCAGGAGCTCCATACCGATCAGTTCGAGCCGGTTTGGGCGACCGTCTCCTTCAGCCGCGGCCTGTTCGGCTGCCCGCCCGATCCCGGCTATATCGAAAAGCTTCTTCGCGAGCTATCGCTCTGGGACAAGCGCAACGCGATCATGAAGGAGCTGTCGGGCGGCATGAAGCGCCGGGTGATGATCGCCAAGGCGCTTTCGCATCAGCCCAAGATCCTGTTCCTCGACGAGCCGACGGCGGGCGTGGACGTGGAACTCCGGCGCGACATGTGGCAGCTCGTTCATCGCCTGCGGACAAGCGGCGTGACCATCATCCTCACCACGCATTATATCGAGGAAGCCGAGGAGATGGCCGACCGGGTCGGCGTGATCAGCAAGGGCGAGCTGATCCTCGTCGAGCGGAAATCGGAGCTGATGAAGAAGCTGGGCAAGAAGAAGCTGACGCTGAACCTCGCCGAGCCGATGGCGCAGGTGCCGTCGGAGCTCTCCGACTGGGATGTGAAGCTCAATGCGGACGGCAGCGAGCTCGAATATGTGTTCGACGGCCGGGCGGAGCGTTCGGGGATTCCCTCCCTCCTCCGCCGGATGAGCGACCTCGGCATCGGCTTCAAGGATCTCAACACCCACCAAAGCTCGCTCGAAGATATCTTCGTGAACCTTGTGACCGAGAGGAAAGCATCGTGAGCGCGGCCGCTTTCAACGCCCGCGGTGTCTGGGCGATCTACAAATTCGAGATGCACCGCTTCCGCAGGACCTTGTGGACGGGCCTCGCGGTGCCGGTGATCACCACCTCGCTTTATTTCGTCGTGTTTGGCTCTGCGATCGGGTCGAGGATGACGGAGATCGGAGGCGTGCCCTACGGCAGCTTCATCGTGCCGGGGCTGATGATGCTGTCGCTCTTCACCGAGAGCATCTTCAACGCCTCGTTCGGCATCCACATGCCGCGGTTCACCGGCACCATCTATGAGCTCCTCTCGGCGCCGCTTTCAGCGTTCGAGACGGTGCTCGGCTATGTCGGGGCGGCGGCGACGAAATCGATGATCGTGGCGCTGGTGATCCTCGCCACCGCCAATCTGTTCGTCGACGTCCATATCGAACATCCGGTGGCGATGCTCGCCTATCTGCTGCTGGTGGCGACGACCTTCTGCCTGTTCGGCTTCATCGTCGGCATCTGGGCGAAGGGGTTCGAGCAGCTTCAGGTCATCCCGCTGCTGATCGTGACCCCCTCACCTTCCTCGGCGGCTCATTCTACTCGATCGAGATGCTCGCCGAACCCTGGCGCACGATCACGCTCTTCAATCCCGTCGTCTACCTGATCAACGGCTTCCGCTGGACCTTCTTCGGGACGGCGGAGGTGCCGGTGGTCTGGAGCATGCTCGCCACCCTCGCCTTTCTTCTGGCCTGCTTGGGCGGGATCACGTGGATCTTTCAGAACGGGCTACCGGCTGAAGAGCTGAACTCCGCAGCCGCTCGCGTCGATCAGCCCTCCTGGTTGGCGCGGGTATAGCCTTCGCCATCGAGGTTTTGAGCGACGAATTCCCAGTTGACGAGATTGCTCAACACCTTGTCGGCAAAGTCGGGCCGCGCGTTCCGATAATCGATGTAATATGCATGCTCCCAAACATCGAGGGTCAGGAGCGGCTTCATCCCTTCATAGACGACCGGTGTGTCGGCATCGTGGAGCGACGTGATCTTCAGCGAATCCCGGTCGAGCACCAGCCACGCCCAGCCGTTCGAGAAGTGGCCGACCGCTTCCGACTTCAGTTTGTCGAGCATCGCCTGCGTGGACCCGAATGCCTCGTCGATCATCTCGGCGAGCATCCCGATCGGCCGCTGCCCTTGCGCCGGAGCGAGGCACTGCCAGTAGAAGCTGTGGTTCCAGATCTGCGCGCTGTTGTTGAACAGGCCCTTGTCGCCGCGCTCATGAGCGGCGCGGATCACCTCCAGCAGCGACGCCCCCTCCAGACCCTTCTCTCCAAGCATGCCGTTGGTTTTGTCGACATAGGCTTTGTGATGCTTGCCATGATGATAAACCAGCGTCTCAGCTGACATGAAATCGCCAAGCGCATCGCTGGCGAAGGGAAGGTCGGGAAGCGTGAATGGCATGGGCGGACTCCTCGGGGGAAAGGCAGGTCGCCGATACCCCCGGAGGAGTTGGCGGGCAAACCCGAAAAGTCTGCCCGCGCCGATTACATCTTTTGTTTCGACACCCGCGTCACCTGGAAGCGGCTGAGCTCTTCGCCTGGCCGGTGCCAGCGCGGAGCCAGCTCCTGCGCGCGCTTATAGTCGCGATAGGCATCGGTGAGGTTGCCGGCGGTGGGAGCCCGCGGCCGGGGTTGTTGCCGATCACCATCACGCTGGCTGGGGCGGCGGCGGGTTGAGCCAGGCGGCCAGGACGCCTGATACGAAGAAGGATCTCCTCATCGTTCTTCTCCTTTGGCGCGGTCGGCGAAAACGAATGACCAGGGTCCAGACCTGCGCCCTAGCTTAGCATCCCGGCGGCTCCCGGACCGGTTCGACAAGCGCATCGCCGCTCGACGGACGGCATGGCAAGCCGGGCGGTTATTTGCTTTCCTGCGCCATAAGGTCGTGCCGCTTCAGCGCATGGCGGAGTTGGTCATAGCTCAATTGGAGCGCTGCGGCGGCGGCCCGCTGATTCCAGCGACACCTCTCCAGCGCAGCGGAAAGGATCGCCTTTTCATATTCGGCGACGGCTAGGCGGAAGTCGGCGCAGCCGGAGGGATCGTAAGCACTCGGCCCCTGGATCTGCACAACCGACTGAGACTGCGGCTGGGCGGCTTCGGCCGGCCGGTTTTCATTCGCTGCGATCGGTCGCCAGGGCGACTCGAACGGATCGAACTGGATATCCTCGATCGGGCTGTGAGCATCCGCCCAGCGATAGACGGCGCGTTCAACGACGTTGCGTAATTCGCGAACATTGCCGGGCCAGCTGTAATTGAGGAGCTTGGTGGAGGCCGGGTTGCTGAAGCCGGGCCAGCGCTCCCATTCGAGCTCCAGCGCCATCCGCCGCCCGAAATGCTCGGCCAGGATGGGGATATCGCTGATCCGGTGCCGGAGCGGCGGAAGCGTGATGACCTCGAAGCAAAGCCGATCGAGGAGGTCGGCCCGGAAGCGGCCTTGCTCCACCAATTTGGGCAGGTGCTCGTTGGTCGCCGCGACGATCCTTACGTCCACCTGCACCGGCTTGCTGGAGCCGATGCGGTTGACCTCGCCATATTCGACGGCGCGGAGGAGCCGCTCCTGCGCACCTTGGGAGAGCGTCGCCAACTCGTCGAGGAACAAGGTGCCGCCATCCGCTTCCTCGAAGCGGCCCGCACGGGCTTTGGTCGCGCCGGTGAACGCCCCAGCCTCGTGGCCGAACAGCTCCGCCTCGATCAAGGTCTCGGGAAGCGCCGCGCAATTCATCGTCACGAGCGGTCCGTCCCAGCGCGACGAAAGACGGTGCAGCCGCTCGGCCACCAATTCCTTGCCGGTGCCGCGCTCTCCGATCACCAGCACCGGCCGGTCGAGCGGCGCGGCGCGGCTCGCCCGCTCGATCGCGTCGAGAAAGGACGAGGATTGCCCTACCAGCTGCAATGTTCTCTCCATGCCAATAGTTGGCGCCATTTCCCACCATCTGGCAAGCCTTTTGGGCGAAATGGCGGGGCGCCAGCAGAAAAATGGCCGATTTCCGCCAGCGTCGGGGCTTGGCACGGCTCTTGTAACAGTTGGGCATACCGCCTCGGCGGGGAAGAAACAAAGGTTCAGGGAGAACCGGGATGTTCGACAGCGATCTCAGCCGCACCGCCTTTTCCGCGCTCGGCGCTCTGCTCTTCACCGCCGCCTTGGTCGGCGCCGCAGTCGGTCCGGCCCATATGGTCGAGACGGCCCCGGTGGTTTATGCAGGGGCGGCTCCGCAGGTTGGGGCGGGATCGATGCCTGATCCGGTGATGGTGGCAAGGGACGAGCTCATCAGAATGGCTCCTCCCCGACCCTCGCGGCCACCGAGACCGTCGCGCCTTTCCCGCCATCCCTGGCCGGCGCGCAAAGATATGGAGTTCATATTCATGGGTATTTTCTCACGCACGCGCGACATAGTTGCGGCCAATTTCACGGATCTTTTGGATAAGGCTGAGGATCCGGCCAAGATGATCCGGATGATCATCATGGAGATGGAGGAGACGCTTGTGGAGGTTCGGGCTTCTGCGGCTCGGACGATTGCCGATCAGAAGGAGATGCGTCGGCAGGTATCGAAGCTTGAGCGGATTCAGGAGGGTTGGACGGAGAAGGCGGAGCTGGCTTTGTCGAAGGGCCGGGAGGATTTGGCCAAGGCGGCTTTGGTCGAGAAGCGCAAGGCGGGCGACATGGCCGATCAGCTTCGGGTTGAGATCCAGGTTCTGGACGATGGTCTTCGTGGGTCCGAGGAGGACATTGCCAAGCTCCAGGCGCGGCTTCGCGATGCCCGCACCCGTCAGAATGCGATCATGAGCCGGATCGAGAGCGCGCAGAACCGCTCGCGGCTTCGCGAGATGTATGCCGGCCCCAAGGTCAATGAGGCTTTCTCGCGCTTCGACGTGCTCGAGCGGCGCGCCGACATGGCCGAAGGCCAGGCGGACGCGCTCTCCTTGGGAGCCCCTGCCAAGACGCTGGAGGAAGAGATTGCCGAGCTTCGCAACGAGGAAGCGGTCGATGCCGAGCTCGAAGCGCTGAAAGCCAAGCTCAACCCGAACAAGGAAGGCTGAGGGGATGGAAGACATTCTTGTCCCGATCATCATCGTGCCGGCCATCTTCCTCGGCCTGCCGTGGATCATCTTCCACTACATCACCAAGTGGAAGAGCCAGGCGAGCCTTACGAGCGAGGACGAAAGGCTTCTCGACGATCTCCACGAGCTCGCCCGGCGCCTCGAGGACCGCATGGTCACGATCGAACGGATCATGGCAGCCGAAAATCCGGCCTGGCGCCAGATGGCAGCCGATCCGGGGAGCCTTGGGATTGAAGACAGCAGCTCCGTCAGGAGGATTGGACAATGAACGAAACACCGCGCCGCACCAAATTCTATCTCGATACGCAGCATGCCAAATGGAAAGGCGTCTGCGCCGGGATCGCCGATTATACCGGGATCGACATTTCGATCGTGCGCATCGCGATGGTGCTGGGAACGGTGCTCGGATCGGGCGCGCTGATCATCGTCTATTTCGCCGCAGCCTGGATCGCTCCGGTAAAGCCGCTGGAGCTTTCCCGGCAAACCCCTGAAGACGCCAAATTCTGGCAGGGCGTCAGGGCATCCCCGCGCCGGACCGTCCGCGACGTCCGCTCCAAGTTCCGTGACATCGACCGCCGTTTGGCGGACGTCGAGACCTACGTCACCAGCTCGAACAGCCGCCTGTCGCGAGAGATCGAGAATCTGCGCTGAAGCGCGAAGCAACCAACAGGGAGAAATAAGAGATGGATCCTGAAAAGGCCCATAAGCTCGCCTTCGTCGCGCAGCTTTTCCCGTTCATTGCAATCATCGTCAGCGTTGGCGTCGCCGGCTGGGTGATCACCACCTGGATGCGGATCAAGAACGGCTACCCGCTGGACGGCGCCTGGGGCCAGGCAATCTATCCGAAGAAGAGCGACGAGGCGGTGGAGCGGATCAAGCTCCTCAGCTCCGAAAACGGGCAGCTCCGCGCCGAACTCGGATCGGTCAAGGATCGGCTCGCCAATGTCGAGCGCATCGTCACCGACGACAGCCACCGGCTCAATCAGGAGATCGAGTCGCTTCGGGTTTCATGCAACTGAGGAGACTGAACGTGCCGCCATGGATCTGGTTCTTCGGGATCGTCGTCGGCCTGCCGGTGGTGTTGGGAGTGTTCAGCGACAGCTACAAACGCTGGCTAAAGCATCGTGAACGGCGGATGGAGATCGAAGCTCAAATGACCGCTGAAAAAGCGGCACAATATGCCGCTCACACCGCGCGGCTCGAGCAGCGGGTCCGGGTTCTGGAACGGATCGTCACCGACAAGGGCATGGTGGTGGCCGAAGAGATCGAGCGCTTGCGAGACAAGCCGCTCAATTGAGACCCGCATTGGCGAGATGCGCCGGCAACAGGGAAGGACAGGGCATGAATGGCGGTCAAATGATGGTGGTGCTGATCGTGGCGATCGTGATGATCGCGAGCATCATCAAGTCGAGGCATGGATCGCACCGCCGCCAGCGGCACGGAGCCCCCGGATCGGAGACAATCCAGGAGACCGGCGAGACAAACCGGCTGCGCGACGAGGTGAAGCAGCTGAAGGAACGGCTGGCGGTCCTGGAGCGGATCACGATTGAAAAGGAAAACTCGTTGGAACGCGAGATCGAGCAGCTGCGGGACCGCTGAGGGAGACGGGAATGGCGGATACCTCGACCCTCCTGACGATTGCATCGGCCGGGCTAGTCGCCTTCGGCATCGTCAGCACTGCTCTTCTCCGTGGCTGGAGCGGTTGGCTGGCGGTGCGGCGGCTGGAGCTTGAGAATAGTGGCCGGAAAGATCCGGCCTTTCCTGAACCGACGCGGATGGAGGTCGCGTCGCTCACGGAGCGGGTCCGCAAGCTCGAAGCTATTGCGAACGGGGTGGATTCCTGAGCGCTGCCTCTGGTAGCGAGGGGGCATGTCCCACCAAAGCCTCAGCGACATTCACGACGATTACGAGCTTCTCGAGCCGGACGACCGCTACCGGCTGCTGATCGACCTCGGCCGCTCGCTGGAGCCGATGCCGGACGCGCTCAAGACCGATGCGACCCTGGTCCGTGGCTGCTCGGCGTCGGTGTGGGTCTATCCGGTCCAGCAGGATGACGGCAGGCTCCACTTCCTCGCCGACAGCAACGCGGCGATCACCAAGGGCATCATCGCGCTCGTGCTGATGGCGGTCCAGAACCGGACGCCGGCGGAGATATTGCCAGCCGACATCGGCGCCGAACTGGCGCGGTTCGATCTCGGCAAGCAGCTGAGCTCCAACCGCACCCAGGGCATTCCCAACATGATCGCGCTGATCCGCGAGACCGCGGAGCGGCTGATCAAGTAGCCAGCCTCCGCAGCCCCTCGTGCCGGGCGGGCCATATCAGGGCGAAAGCGTGGACCGCCGCTCCTCGGCCTTGCGCAGCACTTCATAGGCGGCCTGGATCGCCTGGAAGCGCTTGGCGGCTTCCTCGTCGCCCGGCGTCACATCGGGATGATTGACCTTGGCGAGCCGGCGATAGGCCGATTTGATCTCATCGAAGCTGGCATCGGTCGCCACCTCCAGGAGGTCGAGCGCGCGGATCTCATCGCGGCCGCGGCTGCCGTCGCCCGGGCCGCCCCAGCCATAATATCCGGCGTCCTGAAAGCCGCCGGCATCGCGCCGCTCGTCGGCCTCGCGCGCTGCGGCTTCCTCCGCCGTCAGGCCTTCGAAATAATTCCAGTTGCGGTTGTATTCGGAGGCGTGACGCTCGCAGAAATACCAGCGGTCGCGGCTGTTCGGAGATTTCGGCGCAGGCCGATCGCCCGGATCGCTGCAGCCGTGCCGGTCGCAAAGCCGCACCTGCTCCGTCTCGCGCGTGCTCCCATAGCCGCGCCAGCGCGGAAATCCCCAGTCGTTCGATCGCGTCTGCCTCGCCATCCGGCCCAGATAGAGGCTGAGAGCGCGTCCTGCCACCCTCCTTCGCCAAGGCCCGGGGGGCAAGCCCCGCAAGCTTCAGCGAAGCCGCCGAGGGGCATGCCCCCGCGAAGTCTTTGGCGAAGCAGGGCCAGAGGGTCTATAAGCCGGGTTCTGTCCTCCTCCTTCGCCGAAGCTCGGGAAGATGTGCGGCCATTCCTCTAGGAGGCGGATTGCTCCGCCCCTCAAGCAACCAACCCGGGCGACGAGCCGGAAGTCGGCTCATGCGGGGTCCCGAAAGCGATACTTCCCGGGGTGCCCCATTGCCGCCCCTATTCGGTCTTGCTCCCGGTGGGGTTTGCCATGCCGTTCCCGTTGCCGGGCCCGCGGTGCGCTCTTACCGCACCCTTTCACCATCGCAGGGCCGAAGCCTGTGCGACCTGCTTTCTGTTGCACTGTCCCTGAACCAGGAAACGATCCCCTGGCCCGCCGGGCGTTACCCGGCACCGTCCTTCCGTGGAGCCCGGACTTTCCTCGCCTCGCGCGAACGCAAGCCGCGGCCGCCCGACCCTCTGGCGGAACCGGTCTAGTCGTCGCCTTGCGGTTTGGGAAGGAGAAGAGCGAGCAGGATCGCCCGGCACTCGCCGTCAATTTCACCGTCGATCAATTCCGGGCGGAATCGGCGCTGAAGGCGACGATCGCAGCGAGCTTGTCGCTGACGTCGTAGCCGAAGCGTTCGAGCGCGAGCAGGAAGCCCCCATCGGTCCAGTTGGGATCCATCAGATTCTTGGTCGGCCGCGGCAGCGCCAGCCTTAATTTCGCCAGCCGACCCCATGGGAAGAGCTCGCCGGGATCCTGCTTGCGGGTCGGGGCGATATCGGAATGCCCCACCACATTGCCGCGCGTGATGCCGTGCCGTTTCATGATGTCGGCGACGAGCGGGATGAGGCGTCGATCTGCTGGTCCGGAAAAGGCTGGTAGCCCAACTCGTGGCCGGGATTGACGATCTCGATGCCGATGCTGCTCGCGTTGAGGTTCTGATTGCCGCGCCAATAGGATCGGCCGGCATGCCAGGCCCGTTTCTCCTCCGGCACCATGCGCAGGATCTGGCCGTCTTCGGCGACAAGATAATGGCAGGAGACCTTCGATTCGGGATTGCGGAGCCATGCGATCGCCGACGCCGCATCCTTCATGCCGGTATAATGGAGCACCAGGATCGAGATCGGCTTGTCGCGCTCGTCGAAATTGGGCGAGGGCTGTCGATGATCTGGTCCATGACCTACATGCGCGACAAAAGGGGCTCTCGTCAAGCCTTGCCAGGATCAGGCGAGGCCGGAAAGCGGCGCCGGCTGCTGAACGGCGTTGCGGATGTAGAGGCCGCGATTGTCGGGATCGATGACAAAGTCGCTGCCATGGCCGATGATCGTCTCTCCTGCCCCCAGCATCAAATAGCCGTCGGGGGCGCTTGCCTCGGCGAGCCGCTGGAATACGGCGGTCCGTGTCGCTTCAGAGAAATAAAGAAGGACGTTGCGGCAAAGGATGACGTCGAATCGGCCTTTCGGCGGCGCCTCGGTGAGGTTGTGCACGTCGAAGCGGACCATGTCGCGAAGCTGCTTCGAAATCCGCCACTGCTGCCCCTCCTCGTCCGTGAACCAGCGCATCATCTGGAGGACGGACAGCCCCCGCTGGACCTCGAGCTGGGAATAGACGCCCTCGCGGGCGCGCTCGATGGCGGTGCGCGAGACGTCGGTGGCGAGGATGTCGATCTTCCACCCCTGCCAGCGGACGCGCTCGTCGAGAAACGACATGGCGAGGGAATAGGCTTCCTGCCCCGTCGAGCAGCCGGCGCACCAGATCGAGATCTTCTTTTCGGCTTCGCGGGAGCGCTGGAGGCGCGGAAGCGCGCCTTTCAGCACGAGGTCGAACGCCGCGCGATCGCGAAAGAAGAAGGTCTCGTTGTTGAGAAGGGCATCGACCACTTCGCCCGCCAGCCATGGCTCACGGCCCGCGACCAGCGCGGTGATCAGCTGATCCATCGAGGTGATGCCGCGGTCGCGCATCAAGCCGCCCAGGGCAGTCTCGATGCGCCAGCGCCGGCTCATGGTGAGCTGCTGCCCGGTGCGGGTTTCGAGCAGGCCGGCAAGGATCCGGCTGGAGACGTCGCTTACTTCCACGCGCGGCCCTCCGCACGGGCTGCGATCCGCACGGCAAGCTCGGCGGGCGCCAGCACAGCCGAGGCGATCCCTGCTTCGGCGACCGCCCGGGGCATTCCCCAAACCGCCGAGCTCTGCTGGTTCTGGACCAGAATTGTTCCGCCGCGATCGACGATGCGGGCGCTTCCGACCAGGCCGTCACGGCCCATGCCGCTGAACACGATCCCAACCCCGTTCCTGCCGTAAACCTCGCTGACCGACCAGAGCATCGTATCGACCGACGGCATGCAGCCGGAACTCGCCGGCGCGTGGGTGAGCTGCACGCGTACCTCGCCGCCGACACGCGCGAGGCCGAGATGCGCATCGCCGGGCGCGATCAGGATCTGTTCGGGCGCGAGCGCCACGCCGTCCTCTGCCACCCGCGCCAGACGGCCCGAGGCTGCTTCGATCTGACGTGCGAAGAACGGCATGAAAACAGGGGGAAGGTGCTGGGTGATCAGGATGGGGGCGCTGATCCGGGTCGGAAGCGCCCGCAGGAATTCACTGAGCGCGTGGAGGCCCCCTGTCGAGGCGCCGAGCGCAAGGCAGCCGAGCCGGTAATCGGAAGCGGGCCTGATCTTCACCGGCACGAGCTCGGCAGGCTGCGCCGCCGGCGCTGCACCTGATTGGCGGCAGGCGCGGCCGATACGGCGCAGCCGCTCACAGAGCACTTCGGCAAAGCGGCCGCCGAACGCGCCGGCACCCGGCTTGGGCAGCGTGTCGGCTGCGCCGAGCGCCAGCGCCCGGACCGCGACTTCGGCGCCGTCTTCGGCAAGCGAGGAGACGATGATGACCCGGGCGCCGCTGCCCCGTCTCAGAATTTCCGGAAGGGCTTCGAGGCCGCTCGTTCCCGGCATTTCCACGTCGAGAAGGACAATGTCGAGCCGCGTGCCCTGAAGGGCATCGAGCGCCTCGTCCGCGTTGCTGGCGAGCGCGACGACTTCCATGTCTTTCTGGTTGGAAAGCATTCGCGACAGCACCGCCCGCGCGATCGGGGAATCGTCCACGATCATCAGCCGGATCGGCGGCTGCGCCGGCAGCGCTTGATCGGCCGGCAGCGCCGGCGCGATCGCTGGTGGGGAGGTCACGCGACCCCGACGATCTGCAGCTTGCTCTCGAGCGTCTCGCGATCGAACGGCTTCATCACATATTCGTCGGCGCCGGCTTCGATCGCGGCCCGGATATGGGCCGCATCGTTCTCTGTCGTACAGAAGACCACCTTCGGCTGCACATCGAAATCCTGCTGACGGAGCGTGCGAAGGAATTCCATCCCGCTCATCACCGGCATGTTCCAGTCGAGCAGCACCACATCGGGCATCTTCGTCTCGATACGCGAAAGCGCCTGGCGGCCATCCTCGGCCTCGTCCACGGAAAAGTTGAGCGTTTCCAGGATGTGACGCGCAACCTTGCGGATCACCTTGGAATCGTCGACGACCAGGCAGCTCTTCATCCCAAACCTTCTTCCGTTTAGAGGATCGACCGGCACGCTAGCCGCAATTGGTAATAACAGTCTTAAAGCGTCTCATGCAGCTTCCGCCGTGGGGCCGCTCAAAATGGAATTTGCGTCGATGAGCAGCATCAAGCCGCTTTCCGTCTCCACCATTCCGGTGGCCACGCGCCGCCAGCCCGGCGCGATAGAGGTCCGTATCGGGCGGACCTTGCCCGAATGCTCAATCACGTCCTCGACCGTATCGACCAGCAGGGCGTAGGGGTAACCGCCGACTTCGATGACGATCGCCTCCCGCGACCTTCCCGTGTCGGAGGTGCCAAGCTCAAGCGATGCGCAGCTGTCGATGACGGTCAGGACCCGGCTGCGAAGCGCTGCCAGCCCCGCGACGTGGACCGGGGACCGCGGCACCGGGGTGACCCCTTCGATCTCGACGACGGATTCCACGTCCGCCGCGGGAATGGCCACGCGCTCCCCGGCGATTGTGGCGATGAGGAGAAGCTCGGTCATGGTCAGCCCTTGGTCCGCTTGGCCGCGTGCCGGCTGAGGGCGGAGATCAGCCCGGTCCGGTCGTAGCGGTAGATACTGTCATCGGCCTTGCCCCGAACTTCCGCGCTCGACCGGATTCGCACGACCTGTCCGGAGGGCAGCGGGGGAACGTCCTCGTCTTCGGCGTTCGTGATGAGGATGTCCGCCGCCTCGGCATCGGCGTGGCTCACGACATGGTATCCGGCGCCCTCGATGATCGGGCGGAGGATCGTGTTCATCCAAGGATCGTCCGTCGGCAGGGCGCAGACCGGCTTCCTCCCGCCCCCATCACGCGTGGAGGCGCAGTCGGCGAACAGCCAATAGGTATCTAGGATTTCAACCTGTTCGCCGGCAATGAGGGTGACGCCGCTCACCTCGCCTGGGCTGGCCGCCGGCTTCATCTCGCCGGTGACCGAGACGAGATCAGCCACGTCCGCAAAGCCGTAGGCGACTTCCGTGGCTCCGTCGGAAAGGCGCAGGATCCTGATCCGGTGGGACGGGACTTGGTCTCCGCAACCCGCCAGCGGCAGGATCTCGTCACCGATCGCGACCCGAAGCCGGCCCGCGCTGAGCTTGATCGCATCGGGCAGCACATCCTCGATCCGCTCCACCACGGCCAGGGGGATGACGCGCTTGGCACCGTAGATGGTGCGGAACAGAAGAGCCTGAGTGCCTTCTTGCGGAGCTTCCGGCGCGTGCGGCCTTGCGGCAAGCTTTTCCAGCTCGTTCTGGTCGAGCAGCAGCCCGGCGCGGGCCGCGATCCCGGAAGGGTCGAGCAAAAGGATCGGGCTGCCGTCGTCGGCAAGGGTGGTGCCGGCATAGAGGCCGGTCGCCATCACGACCGGGGCCGCCGGCTTGATCACCAGTTCTTCGTGGTCATGGACGAAATCGACCCCGACGGCGTAGACGTCGCCGCCCGCGGGCTTCAAGACGATGAAGCTCTGCTCCGAAGCGCTGGCTTCGGGCGCGACCCCGAGCACGTCGGCCAGCCAGGTGAGCGGGATGCGCTTGCCGCGAATGCTGGCGACATGGGAGCCGCCGAGCGCCTCGACCCGCACGGAGTCGTTCTTGCTGCGCACGATCTCCTCGATCGCGGAGCGGGGTATGGCGAAGGTCTGGCCGCCGGCACTAACCGTGAGCGCCGGGATGATGGTGAGCGTGAGCGGGACGCGGAGCGTGAAGCGCACCCCCTGCCCCAGCTTGCTGTCGACGTCGACCACCCCGCCGATCCGCTCGATATTGGCGCGCACCACGTCCATGCCGACGCCCCGGCCGGAGATGGAGGTGACTTCCCTGGCAGTGGAGAGGCCGGCCTCGAAGATCAAAGCGGTCTTCTGGGCGGCGCCGAGGCGCTCGGCCTGCTGCTCGGTGAGGAGGTTGTTCGAAACCGCCTTCTTGACCAGCTTGTCGCCGTCGATGCCGCGGCCGTCATCGGAAATGTCGATCAGGATCTGGTTGCCCGACTGACGGGCCGAGACGCGGAGCATGCCCGAGGACGCCTTGCCGGCGGCGGTGCGGTCGCCCGGCGGCTCGACGCCGTGATCGATCGCATTGCGGACGATATGGGTGAGCGGATCGCGGATCATCTCGATCATCTCGCGGTCGAGCTCGACATCGCCGCCATCGACTTCGAGGCTGACCTGCTTTCCGAGCTCGGACGAGAGATCGCGGACCATGCGCGGCAGGGTCACGAACAAATTGTCGATGCGCTGCATCCGGGTGCGCGTGATCGCGTCGCGCATCTCGGCAATGCAGGTGGAGACGCGCTCGAAGGCGGCTTCCACCGCCAGGTCGGTCGGCGCTTCACGGAGCCGCCGGGAAAGCTCATTGCGCGCCAGAACCATGTCGGAGACGCCGCTCATCATGCGGTCGAGCAGATCGATGGATAGGCGAATGCTTCGAACCGCCTTGCGGCCCTCCAGCACGGTTCCGGCACTGCCCTGATGTTCGCGCTCGGATGCCGAAGGCGATGCGGTGAGCGCCTCGATCAGCTGCGCGTCGTCGGCACTGGAGATGGATTCACCCGTCTCGAGCGCCTGGACCAGCTCGCCGATCCGATCGATGATCGCCAGCACCGCGCTCACCAGCCCGTGATCGGCGGGGCGCTCGCCCGAGCGGACTTCAGCGAGCACGCCCTCGGCGGCATGGCTCAAGGTTTCGAGCCGCGGCAGATCGAAGAAGCCGCAATTGCCTTTGACCGTGTGAACGAACCGGAAGATCTCGTCGAGGCGTGCGCGGTCGCTGGGCGCTGCTTCCCAAGCGACGATCTCGCCGCCGAGCGCCTCGAGCATCTCGCGCGTTTCCGCGATGAATTCGTTGATGAGGTCTTCCATCCGCCCCTGCCGGCCGTTTTGCAGGAGCGCTTATGGAGCGCGGTTGGTAAAGGAGCCGTTTACTTCCCCGCGCGTCAAGCGGGCAGCGCGGCTCCGATCAGCAGCATGCCCTCGTCGCCGTCCAACACCTGGACCTGTCCTCCGCCTTCCTTGACCAGGCAGTGGACGAGCCAGGCGGCGGCGGCGCGAGGCGCGATCGAATCTTCGGACGTCTCGCCGGAAAGGACGCTCTTGAGCTCGGGATCGAGCACGATGCGGCTGCCTTCGGCGCGAACGACGATATCGAGCCCGGAGCCATGCCTCTCCGCGCCGACATCGAGCCGGCCGCCTCGCACGAGGGCATCGCCGGCGATGAGGACGATGTTGAGCAGCACCTTCAGCGCCGATTTGCTCATCGTCGGCTCATCGACCATCCAGCCAAGCTGGATCCGGCCGTCGCCGCCGAACAGGCCTTCGATGGCGACCCGCGCCTCACGCGTGTCGACCTCGTCGGCGAAGCCGCCCGCGGCGCCGAAGGCGAGGCGGAAGAATTTGAGCTTGTTGGCCGAAGCGCGCGCGCTTTCGCCGAGCAGGTCCAGGCAGCGGGCGCGCATCTCGGGATCGTGCTCGTCGGCAAGAAGCTCGATGCCGTTGTTGAGCGCCCCGACGGGAGAGAGCAGGTCGTGGCACAGGCGCGAACAGAGCAAGCTCGCGAATTCATAGGATTTCATGCCGATTGACGTCCCTGTGCCGACTTTGCTTTTGCTTAACGCCTATTGGCCTTTGCCTGCTTCGGTTTCAAGGCAAGGCTTCAAAGCATCTGTCGTTCCGCTGATTGCCGGGCGGCCGGCGAAACGTTGAAATCCGGCGGATCGTCACCACATCGGCAATCCAGATGGGGGCATCGACGATACGAGCGAAAGTGGCCGCGGACGCGCATGGCTGGCGCCTCGATCGGGCGCTTGCCGCAGCCGTGCCGACGCTGTCGCGCGAGCGGCTGAAGGCGCTGATCAGCAGCGGCGAGGTGCTCGGCCCGGAAGGCCGGCAGGTCCGCGATCCAGCCGCGAAGGCGGTTCCCGGCGGCACCTACGAAGTCACCGTTCCCGCTCCCGCACCGGCGCATAACGAGCCGCAGGATATCGCGCTGGAGATCGTGCATGAGGACGATCATCTGATCGTCGTCGACAAGCCGGCGGGTCTGGTCGTCCATCCGGCGGCGGGCAATCTCGACGGCACGCTGGTCAACGCTTTGCTCCACCATTGCGCCGGGCGGCTGTCCGGCATCGGCGGGGTGGCGCGTCCGGGCATCGTGCACCGGATCGACAAGGACACGTCCGGCTTGATGGTGGTCGCCAAGACGGATGTGACGCATGAGGGCTGGCGGCGCAGTTCGCCAAGCACAGCATCCTCAGGCGCTATCTGGCGATCGTCGCCGGGCTGCCGAACCCGCCGAGCGGCTCGGTCGACGCGCCGCTCGCCCGTTCTGCGGCGAACCGGCAGAAGATGGCGATCGTCGATGAGGGCCGCGGCAAGCGCGCGGTGACGCATTACCGGCTGGTGACGGCGCTCAAGGAGGCGTCACTGGTCGAGTGCCGGCTGGAGACGGGGCGGACGCATCAGGTGCGGGTCCACATGACCTCGCTTGGGCATCCCTTGCTGGGCGATCCGGTCTATGGCCGCACCAGAAGCGTTCACAGAGAGTTGCTCAATCAATTGGACTTCACGCGTCAGGCACTGCACGCAGCCGAATTGGGCTTCGTTCATCCCGTGACCCGAGAATCCTTATCGTTCAAAAGTGCCCTTCCATCGGATATGCAGGAACTGTTCAGGGCGCTTACCGTATAGAAACCAAGCACCGGAGAGAGTGAGAAACCCGATCCGGCCAGGGAGAATGAGAAGAGTTATGGCAGGCGCCAAGAACGTCCCGAGTATTCCCGCCGCTGGCGGTGAAGCGGGGCTCAATCGCTATCTTGCTGAGATCAAGAAGTTTCCGATCCTCGCGCCCGAGGAGGAATATATGCTGGCCAAGCGCTGGACCGAGCATCAGGACACCGATGCGGCGGCCAAGCTGGTCAACTCGCACCTGCGCCTCGTCGCCAAGATCGCGATGGGCTATCGCGGTTACGGGCTGCCGGTCAGCGAGCTTATTTCCGAGGGCAATATCGGCCTCATGCAGGGTGTGAAGAAGTTCGAGCCCGAACGGGGCTTCCGTCTCGCGACCTACGCGATGTGGTGGATCCGCGCCTCGATCCAGGAATTCATCCTGAGGTCGTGGAGCCTCGTGAAAATGGGCACCACGGCGGCGCAGAAGAAGCTGTTCTTCAACCTTCGCCGGATGAAGAACCAGATCGAAGCGTTCGAGGACGGCGACCTCAAGCCGGAGGACGTCACCAAGATCGCGACGGATCTCGGCGTGTCCGAGGACGAGGTCATCTCGATGAACCGGCGCATGGCGATGGGCGGCGACACGTCCTTGAACGTGCCGCTGCGCGAGGAAGGCGAAGGCCAGTGGCAGGATTGGCTGGTCGACACCGGTCCGCTGCAGGACGAGCGCGTGGCCGAGGCCGAGGAAACCAAGGTCCGGCACGAGCTGCTCGTGCAGGCGATGGAGAGCCTCAACGACCGGGAGAAGCACATCCTCACCGAACGGCGGCTGTCGGACGATCCGAAGACGCTGGAGGAGCTCTCGCAAGTCTACGACGTCAGCCGCGAGCGCATTCGCCAGATCGAGGTGCGCGCCTTCGAGAAGCTCCAGAAGTCGCTGATGAACCTCGCCGGCGAGCGCAGGCTGCTGCCGGCGCACTGAGCGACAGGTACGACAACCAGGAAAAAGCAGGGCCGGCGCTGAGCGCCGGCCCCTTAGTTTAGAAGCCGATCTTCACCGCCCGTTCGGGCTTCGCCTTCACTTCACCCTCGAGCAGCGCCAGTATCTCGGCCGCCACTGCCTCCGGGCGGTAGCGAAGCTGCCGCTTCACCACCGCGAAGTCGCCGGGCGTAAGCCCCTTGAGCTCGGCAAGGCGGCTCGGCGCCGGCACGCCGAAGAAGCGCTCAAAGGCCTGACCTGCGGCTTCAGCCGACATCGACCTCAGCTCGATCTTGAATACGAAGCGCCTGAGCGCCGCGGGATCGAGCCGTCCGGCAAAGTTGGTCGCTGCGACGAACGGCAACGGGTGGCTGTCCATCCAGGTAAGAAGCTCGTTCACCTGGGTGATCTCCCACGAATGCTGCGCATCCGCCCGGTCTAGGAGAAGCGAGTCCGCCTCATCGAACAGCAGCACGGCGCCCTCATCACGAGCCTGCGCAAACGCAGCGGCGATGTTCGCCTCCGTCTCGCCAACCCACTTCGAGAGCAGGTCTGAGGCTCGCTTCGCCTGGAGCGGCCGGTCGAGCCGCTGCGCTAGATAGGCCGCAAGCGCCGTCTTGCCGGTGCCCGGCGGTCCCGTCAGCAGGAGCGAGAAGTCGCTCGCCGAGCCAGGTGCCACCAGCCGCTCGATCAGCGGTCCGATCGGCTGTTCCGCCTCGTACAAGCCGAGGTCGAGCCCGCCGCCCGTGACCCGAGGCGGGAGCGAACGGCCCCGGCGCAGGCCGAGGAGCAGCGACCTTCCGACTGCCTCCGCATCCTCGGCACCGCCGCCGGCGATGGCCGTGGTGCGCAGGGCGGCGCGGGCGATGCTCACCGTCTCCGCCTCGTCGGCAAGGAGAGCGGCAAGTCCGTCAGCCGCACCTGCAGCTTCCTCGGCTTCGGCCGCGCGAGCGACGATCCGTGCCCGCGCCTTCGCCGACGGATAATCCATCCGTAGCACAAAGCTCATGCGGCGAAGGTGGGCCGGGTCGACGGCATCGATGTCGTTGCTAGTCCAGATCACCGGCACCCGCCCCTCTTCCAGCAGGCGGTTGACGAAGATCTTCGAACCGGCCCGGCGGCCGCCATCGGCAGCGAAGGTCGCCTCAGAGAACAGGTCCTCCATCTCGTCGAAAAGGAGGACGCTGCCGCCGCGCCGCGCCAGCAGATGCTGAGCCCGCTTCAACGACTGGAGCCGCTCGCAGCGCGAGGGCTCGCCGCCATCGAGGTCGGCCTCGCCCACCGCGAACATCGGAGCGTTGGCGTTGGCCGCAAGCATGCGCGCGAACTCTGTCTTCCCGGTGCCCGGCGGCCCGTAGATCAGCACGTTAATCCCGGTCGCGCGAGTGCGGAGGGCGCCCTTCAGCAGCCGCGTGAGCAGCTCCACGGCCTCGCCCCGCTCGGCGAAATCCTCCGGCCCCAACGCCGCCTGCTGCGGGACGCCCGTGAGCGCGGCAACCAGCCTCTCCTCGTCTGACAGACCCGCGTCAAGCACGCGGCCGAAGCGCCACTGGATCGCCAGCTCCAGGCCGCCAGCACAGCTGTCGGTCCCGAGGTAGAGCAGACCCAAAGAGAGCGGCAGCGACCCACGCACGCGTGAACCTGCCTCCGCCGGCCTGGCGCCGGCAAGGCAGCCCACCAAGGCCGTCAGGTCGACCCCCGCGCCCAGCAGTCGCATGCGCAGGTTTGCCAGACGCGGCAGGCGCTCGAGAAGCGCTGCCGCATTCAGCACTTCCCGCTCGAACGCGTCGAGCTCCAGAAGCCCGGAGACGGCGTCGAGGCACTCCTCGAGGCCGCTTGGCGGCTCCAGTGTCCGGATTTCGCCGATCAGCTGAGGCAGCGTCTCCCAGCCAAGGCTGCTCACCGAAGCTCGGCCGAACAGGTCCGGAGCAGGCGCGTCCGACCAGCTGCGGCCGGGCCAGAGCCAGTCCCGCTGTTCGAGCGTCCAATCCATCAGCACGGCGGCCTCGCGGCTGCAGCGTCCATTATTTGCGTGGAGCAGCGCAAGAAGACGCTGCGCCAAAAGCTTCTCGCCCATGACACACCCATCGCTGGAGCGCGCGCATGCGGCTCCAGTCGTTCATTGAGGTTTCGAGGATTTCATCGCCGCCGGTCCGAACCGGCTGGCGCAGCTTAATGCTGGGGCGGGGTCCGAACGGAGGAGGCGAGAAATCGCGTACACATATCGCGACCAAGCACTCATTATCTCCGGTTGAAGCCGCGGCTTGGATGCCGCGGAGGAGCGCGCTATTAAGCGCAGCCGAAATGATTGTCAATTGGATGGCTGGTTTCGCAAGCTGATCCCCATGCTCCGAGCTGATCCGATCTCCACAAGTTCGGGGTGACGCGCGTAGGGTACGGCGCTAATCAACAGCCATGGCGACGGCGGCGAGGTCAAGGCACAGGACACCAAAGCGCGGAGGATACCGCCGGGTGATCGGCTGGGCCATCCGCGCCTTTTTCTTGTTCATCATCCTCAGCCTGCTCTGGGCGGCGCTCTACATGGTGGTGGTGCCGCCGATCACCTTCACCATGGTGGGCGACACGCTGGACGGCCGGAAGATCTCTAGGGATTGGATGCCGCTCAGCCAAATCGACGACGATGTGGAGCGGGCGGCGATCGCGGCCGAGGATTCCAAATTCTGCATGCATAACGGCTTTGATCAGGACGCGATCGCCGCAGCGATGCGCCGCAATGCCCAGGGGCGCGGCGTGATCCGCGGCGGCTCCACGATCAGCCAGCAGACCGCCAAGAATGCCTTCCTCTGGCAGGGCGGCGGCTATTTCCGCAAGGGGCTGGAAGCCTGGTTCACCCTGCTCATCGAGACGATGTGGTCCAAGGAACGGATCATGGAAGTCTATCTCAACATCGCTGAGACCGGCATCGGCACCTATGGCGCCAATGCGGGCGCGCAGCGCTATTTCAGGAAGGACGCTTCCAACCTCACCCGCAACGAGGCGGCGCGGATCGCCGCGGTCCTGCCCCTTCCCAAGGAGCGCGACGCTGTCACCCCGAGGGGCTTCACCCGCCGCTACGGCAACTCGATCGCCGCCCGGATCCGCGTCGTCGCTCGCGATGGACTCGATTCCTGCCTGAGGGGCCAAGGCGTCGCCGGGCAAGCCGACGAGCCGCTGGAGACGCTGCCCGTCAAGAAAAAGGCGGGCACCAAGACCGTGCCGGCGCCGCGGCCGGAGCGGGCGGAGGATTATCTGCAGGCGCCGGACATCGGCGCGCCGGTCCCCGCCGAAACGCCGCCACCGCCGAAAGAAGCGCCGGCGCCGGAGGAGGCGACGCCCCCTCCGTCTGAAGAGCCAAAGGCGGAGCCGGTCGAGGGCAACCAGCGATAGCCGTCATGCCGGACTTGATCCGGCATCCACCTGGTGTCTTTGAGGATGAGAAGGTGGACCCCGGATCAGGTCCGGGGTGACGTCCTGTTGGGGGACGTTAGAACGGCATCTTGAAGCCGGGCGGCAGCGGCAGGCCGCTGGTGACCTTCTGCATTTCGCCGGCGGCCGCCTGATCTGCCTTGGCGCGAGCGTCGTTGAAGGCGGCGGCGATCAGATCCTCGAGCATCTGCTTCTCGGACGGCTGCATCAGGCTGTCGTCGAGACCGACCGCGATGATCCTGCCCTTGGCGGTGCAGCGGATCCTGACGAGGCCGCCGCCGGAAATCCCCTCGACTTCGACCTTGTCGAGATTGTCGGTGGCCCGCTGGAGCTCGGCTTGCGCCTCCTGGGCCATCTTCATGATTTCATCGAGGTTCGGCATCTGTTTACGCGCTCCGTTCTTCGTTCGTGCTGTAGTGGATGAGCTCGGCGCCCGGAAAAGCATCGAACGCGGCCCTCACCGTTGGAGTTTCAAGCACCGCCTGGCGAAGCGTCTCCGCCTCCATCTTCTCCTGCTCCAGAAGCGTCGGCTCGGCCGGCTCGTCCGAGGCACGGACGCTCCACACCTCCCCGCTAAGCGCTTTTAGCGCGGCCGAGATGTCGCGGACCAGGTCGCCGGAAAGCGGCTTTGAGGGCCGGATCACCAGTTCCGGCGGCGCATAGCGGACGAGCCCGGCAAAATCGTGCAGCTGCTGGGCAAGGTGCGGCTTGCCGTTGGTCGCGAGCAGATCGACGAGCGCGGCAAAGCTCGGCGGCGCCTTCAGCACCGAACCCTGCACAGGGGCCGCGGCCGCCTGCGGAGCGGCCGCGGCGACAGCCTCGCCGCTCATCAGCTTTTCTATGAGCGCACCGGGATCGGGCAGCTCGGAGGCGTGGATCACCCGCAGCAGCGCCATTTCGGCCGCCTCCAGCGGCATCGCGGCCGTGTTCACTTCGGACAGGCCCTTGAGAAGGAGCTGCCAGATCCGGTGGATGGTGGCATAGCCGAGGCGGCTCGCCCAGTCGGCATAGGCCTCCCGCTCCTCGACCGACTGGGCGGGGTCCTGGACGCCGCCGACTTTCGCCCGGGTGATGCCGTGGACGCTCTCGAGAAGCCCGCGGATCAGCGCCGAAGGCTCGACCCCGAGATCATATTGCTCCCGCACCTGAGCGAGTGCGCCCTGCGCGTCTCCGCCAAGGAGCAGGCCGAGCAGCCGCCGGGTGGCGCCCCGATCGGACAGGCCCAGCATCGCCCGGACCTGGTCGGCGGTCACGCCCCCGGCGCCGTGAGCGATCGCCTGGTCGAGGATCGAAAGCCCGTCGCGTGCCGACCCTTCGGCGGCGCGCGCGATCAGCGCCAGCGCCTCGGGCTCCACCTCCACGCCCTCCTTCTCGCACACATGCGCAAAATGTCGGCCAAGCTGCTCGGCCGAGATGCGGCGGAGGTCGAAACGCTGGCAGCGGGACAGCACCGTGACCGGCACCTTGTTGACCTCGGTGGTGGCGAACAGGAATTTCACATGCGCCGGCGGCTCTTCGAGCGTCTTCAGGAGCGCGTTGAAGGCGTGCTTCGAGAGCATGTGGACTTCGTCGATGATGTAGACCTTGTAGCGCGCCGACACGGCCGCATAGCGCACCGCCTCGATGATCTCGCGCACGTCGTCGACGCCGGTGTGGGAGGCCGCGTCCATCTCGACCACGTCGATGTGGCGCCCTTCCGCGATGGCGACGCAGGGCTCGCAGACGTTGCAGGGCGAGATGGTGGGGCCGCCCTGCCCATCCGGGCCGATGCAGTTCAGCGCCTTGGCGATGAGGCGTGCGGTCGAGGTCTTGCCGACGCCGCGAACGCCGGTGAGGAGGAATGCGTGGGCGAGCCGGTCGCGCTTGATCGCGTTGCCGAGCGTCTGAACCATCGCATCCTGGCCGATCAGCTCGTCGAAGCGCTGCGGCCGGTATTTGCGGGCGAGCACGCGATAGGGCTGCGCGCGCGCCGGCTGCGGCGGCTCGTCGAGGCCCAGGCCGAAGGAGTCGGGAGATTCGGAAGCCATGGGATCGGTCTAGGGCCTGATCGCTTGAGGTGGAAGCGCTACGCGCTTCGGCCGAAGGCGTGAATCAGGCCCTTCTCAGATGGTCTGAGGTTCGGGCCGGAGCTGTCGAAGGCCGAGCGGATGCGCCGCCTGCGCGTCTCGGCGATAGCTCGGCTATCATCGTGCGCGCTGCGCGGTGGGAGCCGGGACGACCCGGAGCTTGAACTCGTTACGGCTGCTTCCTTCCGGACCTGACCGGGTTGGCGAGAGCGCCGTCCGCCCGACTCCCGCAGCGCATATGGAGGGTTGCGTCCGATCGCGCAAGCCGAGGGTTCAGGCGGCCGACGTCAGGCAAACGCCTCCGCCACCAGGCGCGCGACGGCCGCGTGAGCGGCGTTCCTGGCGCTGTTCTCCGCCGCGCGGGCGTCGATATAGCTGGAGACGAGGATCGGCGCCCTTCCCGGAGGCGCGGCGAAAGCGATGTCGTTATTGGCGCCGTTCGCCGTGCCGGTCTTGTCGCCGGCCCTCCACCCGGCGGGGAACCCGGCGCGCAGCCGATCGCGCCCGGTGTTGGCGCCTTCCATCCAGCCGGCAAGCCGCGCGCGGAGGAAGGCGGGCGAGGACGTCGCCGAGCAGCAGGCTGCGCATCAGCCCCAGCATCGCGGCCGCCGTGGTCGTGTCCCGCGGATCGCCCGGAATGTTCGTGTTGAGCTCCGTCTCCATGCGATCGAGCCGCGTCACCTTGTCCCCGCAGCGCCGGGCGAAGGCGGTGAAACCGGCCGGCCCGCCAATCTCCCGCAGCAGGATGTTGGCGGCGGCGTTGTCGCTCACCTCCACGATGGCCGCGCAAAGCTCCTCGACGCGCATGCGGCCACGCTGAAGGTTCACGGCACTACGGGAGCATGGTCGACGAGATCAGCGCGGCTGATCGGAAAGCTGTCGCCGAGCGAGCGATCGCCGGCATCGACGCGGGCGAGTATCGCCCCGGCAAGAGCTGCCTTGAAGGTGGAGCACATCGCGTAGCGGCTGCCCGCGTCGAACTCGAGCCGCCGGCCGCTGGCAGTGTCGAGCGCGGCCACGCCCAGCCTCGCGCCTGCGCCCAATTCCGCCCGTATCTCTTCGAACCTGCCGCGGATGCGCGGCGCTGCGGCGATGGGAGCCATGCAGCCGGCGAGGGCGGCAGTCCCGGTGAAGAGCAAGGTGCGGCGGTCGATCATCTCCCCTGCATGTTACGCGAGGCGCCGGGCATCCGCACCGTCAGATATTCTAAGCTTTCACTCAAGAAAATCTGACAGGCCAGCCGCGACGTGCGCGTGACGTGCGCGGCGAGATCGAGCAGGTCCTCCTCCTCCTCGCTTGCCGGCGGGAGCTTGGCAAAATCCGCAGCGTCGACGATCACGTGGCAGGTCGAGCAGGCCATCTGGCCCTCGCACGTGCCTTCGAGCGGCTGGCCGGCGGCCTGGGCGACGTCGAGCAGGCGCTCGCCGGCGGGGGCATCGACGTCTCGGATCGCTGCCCCATCGGCGGAGATGAAACGGATGCGGGTCATGCGGCGAAGCTGCGCTGCCGCCCGGCCGCGCCCTCCATCAACGTGAGTGCCTGCACCAGTTCCTCCGTGCTCGTGTAGCGGCCGAAGCCGAGGCGGAGGCTGGAGCGCGCCTCCCGGTCGCTCAGCCCTAGCGCCGAGAGCACATGGCTCGGGCGGCCCGAACCGCTCGCGCAGGCGGAGCCTGCCGAAAAGGCGACCTGGCGCACCTCCGAGATCAGCCGAGCGGCGTCGATGCCGTCGCTGCGGACATTGAGATTGCCGTGATAGCGCCGTTCGGCCGAGCCGTTGAGGCTCCAGCTTTCGCCGAGCATCGACATCGCCGTCCGCCAGAGCGCCTCGACATGCTCATGATCGGCGGCGCGCCGCCCCGTCATCAGCCGCGCCGCCTCTCCGAAGCCGACGCAGAGCGCCGGCGACAGCGTGCCCGAGCGGATGCCGCCCTCCTGCCCGCCGCCATGCAGCAGCGGATCGATCTCCACGCCCTCACGCAGCCACAGCGCCCCGATGCCCTTGGGGCCGTGCGCCTTGTGAGCGGAGACGGCGACCATGTCGCAGGCGTGGAGCGGCAGCGTCACTCGCCCGAAGCCCTGCACCGCGTCGCAGAAGAAGAGCGCGCCGTGCGCACGGGCGATCTCGGCAATTTGCTCGACCGGCTGGACTACCCCAATTTCGTTGTTGACGAGCATGGCGGCCACTAGCCCGGTGCGATCGTCGATCAGCTCGCGCAGCCGGGCAAGATCCGCGACGCCGTCAGATCCGACGGGAGCGACGACAATCTCCAAGCCTTGACTGCCGAGCCACTCAACCGTGTCGAGGACGCAGGCATGTTCAGTGGCCAGAGTGACGATCCTGCGCCTCTCTTTCTCTAACCGCGACGCTGCGCCCTTCAGCGCCCAATTGGCTGCCTCCGTAGCACCTGAGGTGAAGAAGACGCGTCCACCGCCACCCAGAACCGACCCGACCTGCTCCCGCGCCACTTCGATCGCCGCCGCCGCTTCCCGGCCGATCCGGTGAGGCGAATGCGGATTGCCAAAAGCGGTCTCGATCCATGGGCGCATCGCGGCCGCGACTTCGGGCGCAAGCGGTGTCGTCGCCTGATAATCGAGATAGATCATGCGGCGCGGCGCTTCCCCGCCACGACGGTCCAGAGCTCCGCGAACCGGTCCACCTCGGCCTCGCTGGTGGAGGGGCCGAAGCTGACCCGAACCACCTCCCGGGCTGCAGACTCGTCCCAGCCCATGGCGGCAAGGACATGGCTCGCCTTGAGGCTCCCCGACGAACAGGCGCTGCCTGCGGAAACGGCGATGCGGGCAATGTCGAACTGGATCAGCTGGGCGTTGGCGGGAACAGCGGGCATCCGATAGGCGCCGATCGTGGCAATACGCGGGCCTCCGGCTCCGACCACCTCCCCGCCGGCGCCGACGACGGCTTTTTCCAATCTGCGTCGAAGCTCGGCAGACTTGGCCACCCAATCTTTCACTGCGTACAGCGCGGCGGCCATGCCCAAGATGCCCGGAAGGTTGTGGGTGCCGGGCCGATAGCCCTGCTCCTGACCACCGACCGGCTCGACCAGGTCGAAATCCTTGAGCAGCAGCGCGCCGACGCCGGGCGGACCGCCGAACTTGTGCGCGGAGATGGCGATCAGGTCGGCGTCGGGCAGCGCGATCTTGCCCGCCGTCTGGGCGCAGTCGGCGACGAGGATGCCGCCCCGCACCCTCAGCTTGTCGACGAGCTCATCGAGCGGCTGCACGATCCCGGTCTCGTTGTTGGCATGCTGGATCGCGACCAGCGGCCGCTCTCCGGTAACGGGCCCCAGGTCGGCGGAGCCGTCGGGCCTCACCGGCAGGCGGATCGCATCGGGTGCGGCCCTGAAGACCGCGTCATGCTCCACCGCCGAGACATATCTCGGCCCCGCCCGTCCGCGCCCGAGCGCAATCGCCAGCGCCTCGCTCGCGCCCGAGGTGAAGACGATCTTGCCATTCCAACCGAGAGCAGCCGCGATCCGCTCGCGCGCATCCTCCAGCGCCGCCTTCGCCGCCCTCCCTTCCGCGTGCGGCGAACTGGGATTGTGCCAGCGCTCCAGCGCCTCGATCATCGCCGCGCGCGCCGCGGGAAGCACCGGCGTCGTCGCGGCATGATCCAGATAGATACGGCCTTGCCCCAAGCGGGCACCCTCCAGAATTGCTAAGCGGATGCAGCTGCCTATATAGAAGCCGCGCTCGCTGGGCACAGCCCATGCGAATTTCTCTGTTTAGCCCAAGCTCAGGTGCAATGCCCGAAGTCATCTTTCCAGGGCCGGAAGGCCGTCTCGAAGGCCGTTTCAGCCCCGGTCCCCGCCCCCGCGCTCCCGTCGCGTTGATCCTGCATCCGCATCCCCACGGCGGCGGCACGATGAACAATGCGATCGTGCAGGCGCTCTACAAGACGTTCGTGCGGCGCGGCTTCGCGACCCTGCGCTTCAACTTCCGCGGCGTCGGCAAGAGCCAGGGCATTTTCGACAACGGCATCGGGGAGCTTTCCGACGCAGCCTCGGCGCTCGATTGGGTGCAGCAGGTTCATCCGGAAGCCGAGGCGACCTGGATCGCAGGCTTCAGCTTCGGCGCCTGGATCGGCATGCAGCTCTTGATGCGCCGGCCGGAGGTGCGCGGCTTCATCTCGATCGCGCCGCCCGCCAACATGTACGATTTCAGCTTCCTCGCGCCCTGCCCTTCCTCGGGCATCCTGATCCAGGGCGAGGCGGACGAGGTGGTGAC
>JAUJOJ010000001.1:288565-296504 GCA_030447665.1 Allosphingosinicella sp.
GAAGCCCTCAACCGGATCGAGGAGACGATCCTGCCGAGCATCTCGATGATGCTCGACACGCTCCTCGACGCGGCGACGCTCGCCCAGCCCGGCGTCGATGCCGAAGCCTATGCCGCCGAGCTGCGCACCATCGCCTTGCAGCTGGAAGCGCTCACCAAGCAGGTGGAGGCGATCTCGCCCGCTATCGTCGATCCTCAGGAATATCGCGCCCGCGTCGCCTGACCTTCGAGAATTTCCGCATAAACGAGCGGATCCACATTTCCGCCGGACACGACGATCACGCTCCGCCCGGTGAGGGCACCGGCTTTGCCGGTGAGCGCGGCCGCAAGCGCCACCGCGCCGCCCGGCTCCGCCACGAGCCTGAGGCTGCGCGCCGCGAAAGCCATCGCGGCCGCGGTCTCGTCCTCCGTCACCGCTACGCCGCGCGCGCCGCGCTCGGTCAGCGGGCCGAAGGTGAGCGGCGAGACGAGCTTCGTCTGCAGCGCGTCGCAGCGCGTGGGCGGCGCGTCCTCAGCGACGGGGACGATCCTCCCCCCTTCGAGCGAGCGGGCCATGTCGTCCCAGCCGAAAGGCTCGACGGTGACGATCTCCGCCTCCGGAAGAGCAAGAGCGATCCCGGCCGAAAGCCCGCCCCCGCCGCAGCAGACCAGCACCTTGTCCGGCGCTCCGCCGAGCTGGTCCCTGATCTCGACGCCGGTGCTGCCCTGCCCTTCGATGATGTCGACATCGTCGAACGAGGGCACCAAGGTCGCACCGCGCGCGGCGGCAAGCCGGGCGCCGATCTCTTCGCGGCTTTCGGTCCGCCGGTCATAGTCGACGATGTCGGCGCCCGCCGCCAGCGTCGCCTGCCGCTTCACCGCGGGCGCATCGGCCGGCATCACGATCGTCGCGGCGATCCCCATCTTCTTGGCGGCGATGGCGACGCCCTGCGCGTGATTGCCCGAGGAGAAAGCGACGACGCCGCGGCGCCTCTCCTCCGCGCTCATCAGCATCAGCCGGTTGGTCGCGCCCCTGAGCTTGAAGCTTCCGCCCTGTTGCAGGCACTCGGCCTTCACCCACAGCTTCACGCCCTCGATCTCCACCGGGAGCAGCGGCGTGCGGGTGATCTCGCTCCCGATCCGCTGCGACGCAGCCTCCACTCCCTGCCTGCTTGGTCTGCGCTCAATCATCGACTCTACGCCTCATCTGAAAAGAGCCACCTTATGGCGGCGAAAAAACGGCCCGTCGACAGCAGCCAACGGATTGACAAACAAGGGGAAAATTGAAGTCTTTACATGGCGGTTCGACGTCCATATATCCCGCCCCGCTGCCCCATGGGGACTTCCAACAACCGCAAGGCAGCCCTTGTCGTCAACTACCCCTGTGGAGGTCCCTTGAATTGCACAGCCATCATAACGCGCTGGGGCTAGCTTCGTCCCTTAAGCCGGTTCAGCCGGTTACGCTTCTTCGTCCGCACGCCGCCCGGCGCGCCGCCCGCTTCTTCGTCGAGAAGTTTCCGGGGCGGTCGCTCTATGCGGTCAAGGCGAATCCGTCTCCCGATCTCCTCCAGCTGCTCTGGGAGAGCGGCGTCACTCATTACGATGTGGCGTCGATCGCCGAGGTGCGCCTGGTCGCGGCGATGCTGCCGGAAGCCACGATCTGCTTCATGCACCCGGTGAAGGCCGAAGAGGCGATCGAGGAGGCTTATTTCACGCATGGCGTGCGCACCTTCTCGCTCGACACGATCGAGGAGCTGGAAAAGATCGTTCGCGTCACCAGGGGCGCTGCGGATCTCAACCTCTGCGTCCGGATCCGCGTCTCGTCCGATCATTCGAAGCTCAGCCTAGCTTCGAAATTCGGAGCGGATCCCGCTGAAGTGAAAGAGCTTCTGTTCGCAGCCCGCCAGGCAGCGGACGCGCTCGGCATCTGCTTCCATGTCGGCAGCCAGGCGATGACGCCGGCCGCTTATGCCGAAGCGATGGCCCGGGTGCGTGCAGCGATCGTCGAGGCATCGGTCACGGTCGACATCGTCGATGTCGGCGGCGGCTTTCCCTCCAGCTATCCCGGCATGGAGCCGCCTCCGCTCGAGGCTTATTTCGAAGTGATCCACAACGCGTTCGAGAGCCTGCCCATCTCCTATTCGGCCGAGCTGTGGTGCGAGCCGGGCCGGGCATTGTGCGCGGAATATGCGAGCCTGCTCGTCCGCGTCGAACGGCGCCGCGGCGATGAGCTGTACATCAACGACGGCGCTTACGGCGCCCTCTTCGATGCAGCGCATATCGGCTGGCGCTTCCCGGTGAAGCTCGTTCGCGAGACCACGTCCAACGCCAGGGACTTGGCGTTCAGCTTCTACGGGCCGACCTGCGACGATCTCGATCACATGGCGGGGCCGTTCATGCTGCCGGCGGACGTCCAGGTGGGGGACTATATCGAGATCGGGATGCTCGGCGCCTACGGCTGCGCCATGCGGACCGCGTTCAATGGCTTCGGCGCGGATATGAAGGTCGTCGCCGAGGACGAGCCGATGGCGACGCTCTACGGTGCCGAGAGGCGCGAAGTCGCAAGGAACAACGTGGTTAAGCTTTAAGAAAGCCGCCTCTTTGTAGGAGGACTGGACCTGCGTGGCCTTCGGGAGCCCGGGTCCCGTCCATGATCTGTGAACATCGCTCCGAAGGACCCGGCGAAGCCGGAGTGTCGCGGATATTGGAGACAAGAAATGAACGATCAGACCAAGGTCAACGACACCCGCAAGGCCGAGCTGCTCGGCACGGTCGTCGAGCATGTCGACATCAAGAGCTTCGATGCCCGCCCGATCGTCGACGCGATGAAGAAGATGAGCTTCACCAGCCGGGACCTCGGCCGGGCGACCGAGATCTACAACCAGATGCTCGCCGACCAGGACTGCTCGATCTTTCTCGTCGTCGCCGGCTCGACCTCGGCCGGCGGCTGCATGGACCTTTATGCCGAGCTCGTGCGCAACAACATGGTGGACGGCATCGTCGCCACCGGCGCCACGATCGTCGACATGGATTTCTTCGAAGCGCTTGGCCACAAGCATTATCAAGCGCTTGAAATCCCTGACGACGACACCCTGCGATCGCTCTACATCGATCGGATCTACGATACCTATATCGATGAGGAGAAGCTGCAGGAGACCGATCACACGATCGGCGAGATCGCCAATTCGCTCGAGCCGCGCGCTTACTCGTCCCGCGCCTTCATCCGCGAGATGGGCAAATGGCTGATGACCCACGGCAAGAAGGAGAACAGCCTCGTCAAGCTCGCCTACGAGCATGACGTGCCGATCTTCTGCCCGGCTTTCACCGACTCGTCGGCCGGCTTCGGCCTCGTCAAGCACCAGGTCGATCGCATGAAGGAGGGCAAGCCCTACATGACGCTCGACAGCATCGCGGACTTCCGTGAGCTCACCGATATCAAGATCGCGGCCGGCACCACCGGCTTGCTGATGATCGGCGGCGGCGTGCCGAAGAATTTCATCCAGGACACGGTCGTCTGCGCCGAGATCCTGGGCAAGGAAGTCGACGTGCACAAATATGCGGTTCAGATCACGGTGGCCGACGTCCGCGACGGCGCCTGCTCCTCCTCGACCCTTCAGGAAGCGGCGAGCTGGGGCAAGGTCTCGACCGCGATGGAGCAGATGGTGTTCGCCGAGGCGACCAGCGTCATGCCGCTCCTCGCCTCCGACGCCTATCACCGCGGCCACTGGCGCAACCGCGAGAAGCGCGCCTTCTCGAAGCTGTTCGACTAAACGTCGACTGATCCTAAGTTTCGTTTGACAACCTAGTTTGCCGGAAGCACCTTCCCTTCAGTTCGAGGGGAGGTGCTTTTTTCATGATTGTCGTCAGCCCGATACTTGGCCCGGTCGTCGCGCTGGTCGCCTGGTCGCTCGTCATGATGGCGTGGATGTATGCCACGCGCTTCCCGGCAATGCGGCGCAAGGGCATCTCCCTGAAAGGACGGGTCGGCAGCAGGCCGGGGGTGCTCGACGGCGTTGTCGAAGACCAGGTCCAGTGGAAAGCGCACAATTACAACCACCTGATGGAGCAGCCCACTTTGTTCTACGCCGTTTCTCTTGCCCTTGCGGTGATGGACCGAGACGGCGGGATGAACGGCGCTCCGCTCGTGCTCGGCTGGGCTTATGTCGCCTTCCGCATCGCACATAGCCTCGTCCACGCCACGACGAACGTGGTCCTCATCCGCTTCTACCTCTTCTTCGCCGGATCCCTGTGCCTTTTGGGCCTGACCATCGTAGCGGCCGCCCGGCTGATCCACTGAAGCGCTTGCCCTGTCAGCGGCTGAACGCGCCGACCAGCTCGACATGGGTCGACCAGCTCGACATGGGTCGCCGAACAGGCCTCACCCACTCCAGCCTGTAGCCGCCCTCGATCAGTGCCTTGGCGTCGCGGGCGAAGGTGGCGGGGTTGCACGAGACGTAGGCGACCCGCGGCACCGCCGAGCGTGCAAGGATCGGGACCTGCTCCTTGGCCCCGGCGCGGGGTGGATCGAGCACGATCGCGTCGAAACGGCCCAGCTCCTTCGCATCCAGCGGGCGCCGGAAGAGGTCGCGATGATCGACGAAGAGCCGGCGTTGGCTGCAGTTGGCGGCAGCCTTCAGCGCCAAAGCGGCGTCGCGCCCACCCTCGACGGCGAGGATGCGGCCTTCGAGCGCGAGAGCGAAGGTGCCGAGGCCGGCGAACAGGTCGGCGACGATGCGGGCAGGCCCCACCGCCTCCCGCACCGCTTCGACGAGCGCCGCCTCCCCTCGCTGGTGGCTTGAAGGAACGCGCCGTGCGGCAGCGCGACCGGCACGCCGCCGAGGGTCACCGTCACCGGCTCCGGCTCCCACCGCGTCTGGGCACCGTAGCCGTCGTCCACCGCCAGCCGCGCGAGCCGGTGGGCTTGGGCGAACTCGGCCAGAGCCTCGGTCGCCTGGAGACCTTCCACCTCCACCTTTTCGAGCAGGATATCGGCTCCATGGTCGGCGAGCGTCATCCGCACCCCGCCATTGCCTCGCGGGGCGAGAAGCTGGCCCATCAGCCTGCGCAGCGGGTCCACCAACGCGAACAGCTCGGGCCGCAGGATGTGGCATTCGCGCATGTCGATGATGCGGTGGGTCGCTTCCGCGTTGAAGCCGAGCAGAACCTGCTTTCCGCGCCGCTCCGCGCGAAGCGAGGCCCGCCTGCGGCTGTTCGGCGGCGAGATGTGGGGCCGCCGGATCTCGGGAGCGTCCACCCCCTGCGAAGCCAAAGCCGAGGCGACGCGATCCACCAGGAACTCGCCGAAACTCTCGTCGTCAAGCTGCTGGAGCTGGCACCCGCCGCATTCCGGGAAGTGGCGGCATGGCGGCACGCGCCGGTGCGGACCGGGCTCGACGCTGCCGTCGCCAAGCACCAGGTCCCCGGGCGCGGTCAGCGGAAAGAAGCGGCCGTTGGACGACACTCCGTCGCCCCGCGCCGCGATCCGGATAATGGTATCCGGCTCAGCCACCGCATTCCGCCACTGCCCGCGGGAGCTGCGCGACAAGGTCGTCGGCGATCAGCCCAGGCCCGGCGAGCGCCGCCGCCCGGCCGTGGAGCCAAACGCCGCCGCATGCTGCCTCGAACGGCTCCATTCCCTTTGCCCGCATCGCCGCGATGATGCCGGTGAGGACATCGCCTGTTCCCGCGCTCGCAAGCCAGCGGCTGGCGGGTGGCCCGATCGCGGCGCGGCCGTCCGGATGCGCGACGACGGTATCCGGCCCCTTGAAGACGATCACCGCGCCGGACAGGCGGGCAGCCTCTCTTGTCTGCTCCACCTTGCTCCCGGCGAGCGCCCCGAACAATCGCCCGAACTCTCCCCCATGCGGCGTCAGGATTGGAACATGCTTTGCCCGCTCCAGCGTCTGCGGGCCATCGGCAGAAAGGAGGCTGAGCGCATCCGCATCGAGCACGAGAGGCGCGTCCGCCTCGATGATCCCGTCAAAAGCGTCTCGGGCCGGCCGGCTTCGGCCTAGTCCCGGGCCAAAAGCGACGGCCCCGATCCGTGGATCGTCGAACGAGCCGGTATCGCCTACGCTCTGCACGATCGCGCTCGGCACGCCGGAAACCCGGCGCTCGGCGATGAGCCTGACATAGCCGGCCCCTGCCTTCGCGGCAGCCGCCGCCGTGAGAGCGCTCGCGCCGGGCATCTCGCCGGCGATCACCGCCACATAGCCTCTCGTATATTTGTGATCGTCGGGGCCGGGCGGAGCGATCGCCGGTGCGCCGATCTGATGAAGCCGGCTCGTCGCCTCGACGCCGATGTCGCAGATTGCGATACGGCCCATGTGGCGCGCCGCGGGCTGCAGCAGGTGCGACGGCTTCAGCGTCTGGAAGGTGATGGTAAGGTCCTGTTCGGGGACCGGGGACAGCAGCCGCCCGTCGTCGGTCGCGGCGCCGCTTGGAAGGTCCACGGCCACCCGCACCCGCGCGGCTGCCGCGAGACGCATCAGTTCGAAAGCCGCTTGTTCGTCCAAGCCCCGCTTCAACCCCGTGCCGAACAAGGCGTCGACCAGCAGCGGCGCGGGCGGATTTCCGCCGAGATCCTCGATTGCCTCGCCCCATGAAGCACGGGCCGCCTTGGCGGCGGGGCTTTGCGGCTCGCCCAATGCCGCCACGCGCACCCTCACGCCACGCTGCCGAAGCGCGCGGGCGATCACATAGCCATCGCCGCCATTATTGCCGGGGCCGCACAGCACCAATGCCGGGAGCGGCCCCGCATGGCGCCGGATCGCTTCGGCGGCCGCCGTTCCGGCGCACTCCATCAGGGTCTCGACGGGAGTGCCGCCCGCGATCGCCGCCGCCTCGGCGGCGCGCATCTCGTCCGCAGTAAGGATCGGGCGCCAGGCCATTCCCGCTAATCGCGCTTCACCGTCGCCGGCAGCCGGTAGCGATGGCCCGCCAGGGCCACTTCGATGCGATCGTCGCCGATGATCGAGACCAACGCCTTCTCCGCCCCGTCGGCGGCGATCACGCCGCGCCCGTCATTGGTCACGAGGAGCCGGCGAAAGCCCCCGTCCGGGTGGCGGACGGTGAGGATCGTCCCCTCCGTCCCTTGGGCCCGCTCGATCGTGCAGACCCGCCGAAACTCGCCGGCTCCGGCCGGAGCGCAGTCGACCCGCTCCTCTTCAGCTTGGGCCGCGGCAGGCGCTTCAGGACCTGTCTCATTCGGGTCGCCGCAGCCGGCCGTCAGGAGCAGAGCAGTCAGGGCAAAGGGCGCTTTCATGGCCTGCTGATTGGCCGATGCGGCGCGGCCCCGCAAGTGCGGGCGCGGCTCGCCTCAACGCGGCCGCTTGCGATGGGCCGCGAGCCTGTCGAACAAAAGCGTCGGAGCCGAGCAGCTGGTCGAAGGTCCGGTCCTGCTCGTCATCCTGGCGGATATTCCGCGCCGCGAGCCGGATCGAGCGCTTCAGCGTTCCAAGGCTCTGCAGCTCGTTGCCGGCGATGCTCCGGGCAAGCGCCTCCGCTGCCTCAGGAGCATCTTCCGAGAAGAGCTCCACCAACCCGATCCGCTCCGCCTCCCGCCCGTCGATCGCCTGGGCGCCGAACAGCAGCCGCGCCGCCTGTCCAGCGCCGACCAGCGACACGAGCCGGTGCACATCCTCCTGCGGATAGGAGATGCCGAGCTTGGCCGGCGTGGTCGCGAACTGCGCCTTGGGTCCGGCCACCCGAATGTCGCAGGCGATGGCAACCGCAACCCCGGCGCCGTGGCTGCCGCCTTCGACCAGGGCGATGGTCGGGATCGGCAGGTCCCGCAGCCGATCGAGGCCGCTCCGGATGGCTTGACGGAACTCGGCACGCGCTTCGGGCTCGTCCCTGAACCGATCGAAGGTCGAAAGATCGGCGCCCGCGCAAAAGACGCGACCGGGGTCGCCCGACAGGATGAGGACCAGAGCCCCGTTCCGCTCCGCCTCCTCGGCCTT
>JAUJOJ010000001.1:296604-315513 GCA_030447665.1 Allosphingosinicella sp.
GGTCGCCCGACAGGATGAGGACCAGAGCCCCGTTCCGCTCCGCCTCCTCGGCCTTATCGGCGAGGTCGGACCAGCCTTGCAGCGAGATTGCGTTGCGCGCCTCGGCGCGCACCATGCGAAGCCGCGCGATCGCGCCGTCTCTGCTGAGCTCGAACATGGGAGCGGCCTAAAAAAAGGCCGGGCCGCCCGCAAGGGCCGCCCGGCACAGGGAAACACGGCGCTTGACCGCAGGGGAGCAAGGGCCGTGCGCGAATGTTCGCATAGCGATCACTATGCTTCGACCCGTTGCGGGGAAGGAGGCAAGGGCCGTGCCATGACGCTGTCCTGCGGGATGCGATGGTTAAGCGCCTGGAACCCTGTCCCGGCGTGGCACAGCGGGGTCATCTGAGACGGCTGGCCAGCAGCCACCAATTGGAATGCTCGGCCGCGATCCGGCGGGCTGCGCGATCGCATTCCGCCCCGCTCCCGTACAAGGCGAAGCAGGTGGCGCCGGAGCCGGACATGCGCGCGATGACCGGGTCGGCGGCCTCGGCAAGCGCCGCGAGCACGGTCGCGATGACGGGCGCTACCCTCATCGCGGGATCCTCGAGATCGTTCCTGCCCGATAGGGCGGCTTCGATCGGTTCCGCGTCGCGAAGCGGCCCGCGATCCACTCCGTCCCAGCCGGCGAACACGGCCGCGGTCGAGACCGGCACCTTCGGGTTGACCAGCAGCAGCGGCGTTCCGGAAAGATATTCTCCCTTCACCGGCTCCAGCTCGTCGCCCCTTTCCCTGCCCATTGCCGTCCGACTCCTGAGGCATGCCGGAACGTCCGCGCCGAGGCTGGCCGCAATCGACAGCAGTTCGGCTTCGCTTGCCCCCAAGCCCCACCAGCGGTCGAGCAGCCGCAGCGCCGCGGCAGCGTCCGCGGAGCCGCCACCGATCCCGGACGCCACCGGCAGGCGCTTGTCGAGGGAGAGAGCGGCGCCGTGCCGCGCGTCAAATCTCGCGCGGAGCGCTTCGGCGGCGCGCAGGACGAGGTTCTCGCCCTCCAAAGCGGCCGCGAATGGCCCCCGGACGTCCAATCGGACCTCATCGCTCTTGCTGACGCTCAGCCGGTCGCCATCCTCGGCAAAGGCGAAGATCGTCTCGATCCGATGATAGCCGTCGGGCCGCCTTTCCCGGACGTGGAGCGCCAGGTTGATCTTGGCATAAGCAACCTCCTCCATCAGGGGGAGGCGAGCTTCGCCGTCAATCCGCTGTCGATCTTGGCGCGGATGCGTGCCGCATCCTCATCCTCGGCGTGGAGGAGCGCGGCCTGCCAGGCGTAACGCGCCTCGTAATGGCGGCCGGCGCTGTAATAAGCATCGCCGAGATGCTCGTTGATCTCAGCGTCGGCGGGCCGCCCCTCGACCGCCCGCTCCAAGAGGCCGATCGCATCACGAAGATTGCCGCGAAGATAATGGGCCCAGCCGAGCGAGTCGGTGATCTCCGCGCTTTCCGGCTGCCGCTTGCTTGCCTCGGCGATCAGCTTCATCGCCTGATCGACATTCTCGCGGCGCTGAAGCTGGGCGTAACCGAGATAGTTGAGCACGAGCGGCTGCTCCGGCGCGAGCTTGTAGGCCATCTCCAGCGCGGCCTTGGCCTCGGGCCACTTTCCCGCCCGCTCGAGCGCGCCGCCCCGGAGCAGCCACAAGGTCCATTCCGGATTGCCCTTCCCGTCCTTCCGCGCGAGCTCGATCGCCTGCGCATAAGCAGCGGCGGCCTCATCCAGCCGTTCGACCTCGGTGTGGAGGTCGCCGAGCCTCGCCCAATCCGCGACCGAAGCCGTTCCGGCCCGGCTGGCGGCCTCCGCCTCGGCAAGCGCCATTTGCTTATCGCCGGCGGCGACAAGCAGCTTGATGCGGCTGTCCTTGACGCTGTCGGCGAAAGGATCGTCGCCGCGAACATTGGCGAGCAGCGCGAGCGCTTCCCGATGCTGCCCCGCCGCGGCGAGCAGCTCGCTCGTAACCAGCCAGGTCTCGCTATTCTCGGGCGCGAGAAAGGTAGCCAGACGCGCATAGCTCAGCGCGAGCCCGTCGACATTCTGGCCGTGGAGGTCGGTCGCGATCCGGATCAGGAACTCGGCGATGCCCGCGGGTGCGCTCGCCACCTCCCCCGGTATGGCCTTGCCGCTCTCGAGCAGCTTCCGCGCCGCCAGGACCGGCTCGGTCTCGTCCACAAGCAGGGCCGCCGCGCCTTTCCGATCGCCCTTCCTCGCCAGCGTCGCCGCGCCGGCGATGCGGAGCCGGCTGCCCCGCATTCCCGCCGCCTCGCTCACCTTGAGCAGCTCCGCCACGCCCTCCTTCCTGCCTCGCGCGATCAGCAGCAGAGGGCGGTGCTCGGCCGAATAGCCGGCGGCAAGCTGGTCCTTCTGCGCCTCGGCAATGATCGCGATCGGATCGCCCTTGCGCGTGTCGTGCGCAACCCAGGCGCGCAGGACCGGCGTCATGAAGGCGAACACCTTGTCCTCCTGGATGGCGTCGATATGAGCGCGGGCCTTTTTCCAGTCGCGCGTGCGAAGCGCCTCGCCGAGCAGCAGGAGGCGCGTGTCGGGCGCGAGCAGGCCCTTCTGCTCGAGGATCCGCGCGGCCCTCACCGCCAGCGTCCGATCGCCCGCCGCCAAAGCCTGGCTGACGGCGCGCGCGGCGAGGATCTCATTGTCGGGCGTCAGCGCGAGGGCGGCGGCATAGCCTTCGGCAGCAATGCCCGCGGCTCCGACGCTGTCGGCCGCCCTCGCCTTGGCATAGGCGCTGAGGAGCGCGCGGTCGTCCACCGTCGCCAGGGCCTGCCCCGCCGTGCAGGCGAGGGCGGCGGCAAGGACCGCGTGCAGCGATGGCCTACATATTGGGATAATTGGGTCCTCCTCCGCCCTCGGGCACGACCCAGACGATGTTCTGGGTCGGGTCCTTGATGTCGCAGGTCTTGCAGTGGACGCAATTCTGCGCGTTGATCTGCAGCCGCGGCCGTCCGCCTTCCTCGACATATTCGTAAACGCCCGCCGGGCAATAACGCTGCTCCGGCCCGTCATAGAGGGGCAGGTTGACCTCGGTCGGAATGGCCGGGTCCTTGAGCGTCAGGTGGACCGGCTGGTCTTCCTCGTGGTTGGTGTTGGAAAGGAAGACCGAAGAGAGCTTGTCGAAGCTGATCACCCCGTCAGGCTTTGGATATTGGATCGGCTTCACCAGATCCTTGCGCCACAAGGTCTCGTTGTCCGGGTGGTGCCGCATGCTGAACGGCAGTCCGATCTTCAGGTAGCGCATCCACATGTCCGTGCCCGCCAGCAGGGTGCCGAGCGTGCCGCCGAATTTCGCGACCATCGGCTCGACGTTCCGCACCATCCGCAATTCGTCTCCTACCCAGCCGGCATGGAGCGCCTCGTCATAGGCGGTGAGCGCGTCTCCGTTCCGCTCGGCGGCGATTGCCTCGAACGCCGCTTCGGCTGCCAGCATGCCTGACTTCATCGCCGTGTGGCTGCCCTTGATCCGCGGCACGTTGACGAAGCCCGCCGAGCAGCCGATCAGCACGCCGCCCGGAAAGGCCAGCTTCGGGATCGCCTGGTAGCCGCCCTCGTTGATCGCCCGCGCGCCGTAGCTGACGCGGCGCCCGCCCTCCAGCATCTCGCGGACCGCGGGATGCTGCTTGAAGCGCTGGAACTCCTCGAACGGCGACAGATAGGGATTGCGGTAATTCAGCGCGACGACGAAGCCGATCGCGACCTGAGCATTCTCCTGATGGTAGATGAAGCCGCCGCCCCAGGCATCTTCGAGCGGCCAGCCCTGGGTGTGGATGACGCGGCCCGGCACATGCTTCGTGGGATCGATGTCCCAGAGCTCTTTCAGGCCAATTCCATAGACTTGCGGCTGGGAGCCGGCATCGAGGTCGAAGTTCCGCTTCACCTGCCTGGTAAGGTGCCCGCGCGCACCTTCGGCGAAGAAGGTGTAGCGGCCGTGAAGCTCCATGCCCGGCTGGTAATCGGGTTTGTGCGTGCCGTCGCGGGCGACGCCCATGTCGCCGGTCGCGACGCCCTTCACCGATCCGTCGTCATTGTACAATATCTCGGCCGCCGCGAACCCGGGGAAGATCTCCACCCCCAGCGCCTCAGCCTGCCCCGCCAGCCAGCGGCAGACATTGCCGAGCGAGGCCGTGTAGGTGCCCTTGTTGCTCATGAAGGGCGGCATCATGATGTGCGGCAGCTCGTACTTCTTGGTCCTGGTCAGCACCCAATGCCGGTTTTCGACCACCGGCACGGTGAGCGGGCTGTCCAGCTCGCGCCAGTTCGGCAGCAGCTCGTCCATCGCACGCGGATCGATCACCGCCCCCGACAGGATATGCGCGCCGACTTCGGACCCTTTTTCGAGGATGCAGACCGAAAGCTCGCGCCCCCGTTCCTCGGCGAGCTGCTTCAGGCGAATGCCCGCGGCGAGCCCGGCGGGACCGGCGCCGACGATCACCACATCATAGGCCATCGACTCGCGTTCAGGCATCTAAGCTTCTCCGTTTCGGCCGCGTTCGGACTCTTCGTCGCACCCTGGCAACAGCTGGCAGATAAGGGGCGCGATTGCGGTTGACCAGCCCGCCTGCCTCTGACTCAAGCTGCCGGGGTGGAGCGGGGGAACGATCCAATATCACCGGCCGCCGCGGCGAGCGTGCTGCAATGGTGGGCCGATGCGGGCGTCGATACTTTGATCGACGAGGCCCCACGCGACTGGCTGCGCGTGAAGAACAAGGCTGAGCCCGCCTTTCCGGACATCTCCGCCCCGGCTTCCCGCGATCCTGCCCCAGCTCCCGCGGACGTTCTCCCGGGCCAGCTCGAGCTGTTTCGCGGCTATTTGCGCGACGACGAAACGCTCCCCTTCGCCTCCCCAACCTCCAGGCGCGTCTGCCCGGCGGGGGATCCGGCGGCGGGTCTCATGATCATGGCCGACATGCCCGCGGCCGAGGATTGCGGCACCGGCACCTTACTGTCGGGCGAGGTCGGCCGTCTGTTCGACCGCATGCTCGCGGCGATCGGCCGGGACCGCGGCTCGATCTATCTCGCCTCCCTCTCCTGCCTGCGCTCGCCCGACGGCCGCTTCACGAGCGGCGCGGCCAAGGACTGCGCCCGGCTGGCGCTCCACCATATCGGCCTCGCCTCGCCCAAGGCCCTGCTCCTGTTCGGCGATGCCTGCGCCAAGGCGCTGCTCGGCCTGCCGATGGCCCAGGCCCGTGGCCGCTGGCACGAAATCGCAACCCATGCGGGGCCGGTTAGGACGATCGTAACCCTTCCCCCTTCTTATCTGCTCGCTCAGCCCTCGGCCAAGGCGCTCGCCTGGGCCGATCTTCAACTGTTGATGGAGGGCCTCGATCAATGATGCGTTTGCCCAGCCTGTTGCTTGCCGCAGCCGTCGCTCTTCCGCTTGCCCCCGCCGCTGCCGACGCGGGCGCTCCCGGACGCCCGGTGCAGCGCTCCTCCATGCCGACGGTGCTCAGCGAAATCGAGCGCGCCAATTATCGGGAGATATTCGCCGCAATCCGCGCTGCGGATTGGAGCGCCGCGACGGCACGGCTCGACGCGATCGGCGACGGGCCGCTCCATGCCGTCGCCCGGGCCGAGCTTTATCTGGCGAAGGGATCGCCCAAGGCCGAGCTCGAGCCGCTGCTGGCCCTGATCATGAAGGCGCCGGACTTGCCGCAGGCGGCGCAGATCGGACGGCTTGCAACCGCGCGCGGCGCAGTCGAGCTGCCCTACATCACCCAGCCGCAGGAGCTGAAATGGCAGGGCGAGCAACCCCGACGATCCAGGGTTCGGAGCGTTGGTGGCGATCCCGTCGCCACCGAACTGGAAGTCGTCGTCCAGCCGCTGATCGTCGCCGATCGGCCAAGCGAGGCCGAAGCCACTCTCGTCGAGTGGCAGGATCGGCTGACGCCGCAGGCGCGCACCGAATATCAGCAGCGGATCGCCTGGTCCTATTATCTGATCGGGCGCGATGCCGATGCCCGGCGGCTTGCCGATCTCGCCCGAGTGGGAGTGGGCGAATGGGCGCTTCAGGGCGAGTGGGTCGCCGGCCTCGCCGCCTGGCGATCGGGCGACTGCAACGCTGCCGCGAACAGCTTCGCCGCGGTGGGCGCACGGACGACCGACCCCGAACTCAACGCGGCCGGCCATTATTGGGCGGCCCGCGCGGACATGAAGTGCCGCAAGCCGGAGCGGGTCCAGGCGCGGCTGCGAACCGCATCGCGGCTCAACGAGACCTTTTACGGCCTGCTCGCGGCAAGCGCGCTCGGGATCAAGAAGCCGATCGCCGACCAGCTCCACAATTTCTCTGACCAGGAATGGCGGAGCATCGCCGCCAAGCCGAACGTGAGGGCGGCGATCGCGCTCAACGAGATCGGAGAGCGCCAGCTTGCCGACGAAATGATCAAGCATCAGACCAGGATCGGCACTGCAAGCGACCACAACGCGCTGCTTCACCTCGCTTCCGACCTCAACCTCGCCGGAACTCAATTCTGGCTCGCCCACAATGCTCCTGCCGGAGCGCGGGTCAATGTTGCGGCACGCTACCCCGATCCGGACTGGCGGCCACTCCAGGGATGGCGCGTCGACAAAGCGCTCGCTTTCGCGCACGCGCTCCAGGAGTCCAACTTCAGGACCCAGGTGGTGAGCCCCGCCGGCGCATCGGGGCTGATGCAGGTCCGCCCCGGCACGGCCGGCGACATGGCGCGGAGCCGCGGCGAGGCATTCGAGCCGAGCCAGCTCAGCGATCCCACCTTCAACCTCGAATACGGCCAGCGCTATCTCGAATATCTGCGCGATTACGGCGGCACCGGGGGGCTGCTGCCGAAGGTGATCGCCGCCTATAATGCCGGTCCGGCGCCCGTGGCCGAATGGAATGGGCGGGCCTTCGATCGGGGCGATCCCCTGCTCTACATCGAATCGATCCCTTATTGGGAGACGCGCGGCTACGTGCCGATCATCCTGCGCAACTATTGGGTCTACGAGCAGAAAGAGGGCAAGACTTCGGCCAGCCGCGAGGCGCTCGCCCAGGGTCTCTGGCCGAAATTCCCCGGAGCGCGCGGTGCTTCCGCGGTCCGCATCGAGCCGCAGCAGGCGGCCGGTATTCGGGTTGGAACGCGCTGAGCTCTGATTTTGGTTCTTGTTATGTTCTGCCGCCGGGCCTAAGCTCGGTGGATGAGTCGTCCCGACCTTCGCCCCGGGCGCGGCGCGCCTGAGAATAGGATCCCGACCCGCTTCGGCCTTGCGGTGCGCGAGCCGGACGGGGATTGGCTGGACGAGCGGGAGCGGCTCGACGGCGAGCGGCCACCGCTCCGGACCACGGTCACGGTCGAGAAGCCGAAGACGATCATCGCCCGCAACGCGTCGCCCGACGTCGGCTTCGACCGCTCGATCAATCCCTATCGCGGCTGCGAACATGGCTGCATCTACTGCTTCGCCCGGCCGACCCACGCCTTCCATGACCTCTCGCCGGGGCTCGACTTCGAATCGAAGCTGTTCGCCAAGCCCGATGCCGCGGCCCTTCTTCGGGCCGAATTGGGGAAGCGAGGCTACGTGCCGGCCCCGATCGCGATCGGCACCAACACCGATCCCTATCAGCCGATCGAAGCCGGGTGGCGGATCATGCGCTCCATCGTCGAGGTGCTCGCCGAAACCAACCACCCGCTGTTCATCACCACCAAGTCGGACCGGGTGACCCGCGACATCGACCTGCTGGCCGGAATGGCCGCTAAGGATCTGGTCTCCGTCGCGCTTTCGGTCACATCGCTGAGGCCGGAAATATCGAGAACGCTCGAGCCGCGCGCGCCGGCAGCCCGCAAACGGCTGGCGGCGGTCAAGGCGCTGAGCCAGGCGGGGATTCCAACGACGGTGGCGATCGCGCCGGTCGTTCCCAGCATCACCGACTGCGAGCTGGAGGAGATCGTCGCCGCCGCGGCGGAGGCCGGCGCAAGGGGCATCTTCTACCTGCCGGTGCGCTTGCCGCACGAGGTCGCGCCGCTGTTCCGCGCCTGGCTCGACGAGCATTTCCAGGACCGCGCCGGCAAGGTGATGAGCATCATCCAGTCGCTTCGCGGCGGCCGCGACAACGACCCCAATTGGTTCACCCGGATGCGCGGCCAGGGCCCCTGGGCCGACCTTCTCGCGACCCGCTTCAGGATCGCGAAGAAGAAGCACGGCTTCGGCGGGGAGCGGTTGACGCTCCGCACCGATCTTTTCACGCCGCCTCAGGGGCCGCAGCTGCGTCTGTTATAACTATGCTCCGTCAGGCCGCGCTCGCCAGCTTATAATTCTTATATTCCTCCCGCAGGGCCGTCTTGAGGAGCTTGCCCGTGGCGGTATGCGGAAGGCTGTCCACGAACAGCACCTCGTCCGGCAGCCACCATCTGGCGACATGCTGCGAAAGATGAGTGAGGATCGCCTGGGGCGTGACCTCCGCGCCCGGCTTCCTCACCACCAGCAGCAGCGGCCGCTCGTCCCATTTCGGGTGGTGGACGCCGACCGCCGCCGCTTCCGCGACGCCGGGGCAGCCCACCGCTGCATTTTCAAGCTCGATCGAGCTGATCCACTCGCCGCCCGATTTGATCACGTCCTTTGCGCGGTCGGTGATCTGCATGGTGCCGTCGGGGTGAAGGACGGCGACGTCGCCCGTGTCGAACCAGCCGTCCGGCTCGGCCGCGGGGCCGCTTTCATCCTTGAAATAGCGCTCGATGATCCAGGGGCCGCGCGCCTGAAGCCGCCCCGAGGTGATGCCGTCGCGCGGCAGCACCGCGCCCACATCGTCGACGATGCGCAGCTCGACGCCGAACGGCACCCTTCCCTGCCGTGCGATATAGTCGATCTGCTGCTCGCGGCTGAACAGGTCCCAGTCGGCGGGCGGCGCGCCGACGGTGCCGATCGGCGACATCTCCGTCATGCCCCAGGCGTGCCCGACGCGGATGCCGCGATCGACGAAGAACTGGATCATCGCGCGCGGCGCCGCCGATCCGCCGATCGTCACCACCTTGAGCGGCGCAAGATCGGATCCGGTGCCGTCGACATATTGCATCAGCGCGAGCCAGACCGTCGGCACGCCGGCGCTGTGCGTCACTCCTTCGCTTCGCATCAGGTCGCACATGACGCTCGGGGTGTAATCGGCTGAGAAGACGAGCTTGATGCCGACGATCGGCGCCGCAAAAGGAAGTCCCCATGCGGCGGCATGGAACATCGGCACGATCGGCAAGGCCACGGAGCGCGCCGATAAATCGAGACAATCGGTGCTGATCTCCATCATCGCGTGGAGGACCGTCGAGCGATGCTCGTAGAGCACGCCCTTGGGATTGCCGGTGGTGCCGCTCGTGTAGCAGAGCATCGCGGGCTCCCGCTCGTCGCCTTCGACCCAGCGATAGTCGTCGCTTTCAACTCCAATCAGCTCTTCGAACCCTGTCCCGAGCCCGGTCGAGGGGCCGCTGCCGTCTGCGGGGTCGAAGCAGATATAATGCTCGATCGTCGTCCACTTCGATTTCATGCGTTCGACCAACGGCGCAAAGGCCTGATCATAGAAGAGCACGCGATCCTCGGCATGATTGGCGATGTAGGCGAGCTGGTCTTCGAACAAGCGTGGATTGATCGTGTGGAGAATGCCGCCCATTCCAATTGTGCCGTACCAGGCGACGAGGTGCCGGCCATGGTTCATCGCAAGCGTGCCGACACGATCGCCCTTGCGGATGCCGAGCCGCTCGAGCGCCCGGGCGAGCCGGCGCGCGTCCCGGGCTATGCCCCTCCAGTTGGTCCGCTCCGTGTTGCCCGCCGCGTAACGCGACACGATCTCGCGCCTGCCATGCTCCCGCTCCGCATGGTCGAGCAGCCGCATGATCCTCAGCGGCCAGTGCTGCATTCCACCAAGCATAGACCCTCCACTCTTCGGGGAGGCAGTTTAAGGTCAGCTACGAGACGAGCGCAAGTCGCGGCGGCTCGGCCACCGACAGCTGAACCTTGCTGATCCCTTCGATCCGCTCGATCCGCGCGGCAAGCTCGGCATCGAGCTGGAAATCGCGGCCGAGGACGATCTCCGCCTCACCCTGGTCGAGCGAAGTGCGAAGCCGAAGCTGGCCGTTGCCGCCGCGGCTTCCCCCGACGACATCGGCAAGGCGGGAGACTATCTCCGGCCCCTCCACCTCGACCGTCAGCTGCAGGCGGGTGCGCTTGGAGAGCGCCTCGAACGACTGGATCGAGCGGATGGTCACCCGCGGCGCTTCCTCCCCGGGCCGGCGGTCGAGCTCCACGTTGAGGAGGCCGCAGCCGCCCGCCTTGGCCGCCTCCTCGACCTGCGCGGCGACGGCATCGTCGAAGACGGTGGCGATGAATTGGCCCGAGGCGTCGGACAGCGTCGCCATCAGATAGCGGCGCCCCTTGGCGGACGTGCGCCAGCGTGCATCTTCGACGAGCCCGGCCATCACCCCCGCCGAGCGGCCGCCGTCGGCGGGCGCCGGCAGCGAGCCCAGATCGGCGAAGCTCTTGGCGCCGTGCGCCTCGACCAGGTGGCGGTAACGGTCGACCGGATGGGCCGAGAAATAGAAGCCGAAGCTCTCCTTCTCCTGCACCATCCGCTGGGCGAGCGACCAGGTTGCGGAAGCCGGCATGCGGATCGGCACGACATTGCTTGTGCCCCCAAACAATCCTCCCTGCCCGCTGAGGCGTGCCTCGGCGGCGCTGGAGGCATGGGCCAGAATCGTCTCGGCCGCGGCGAACACGGCGGCGCGATTGGGCGCCACCTCGTCAAACGCGCCGCCGCCGGCGAGGCTTTCGATCTGGCGCCGGTTTAAAAGGCGCGGGTCGACGCGTTCGGCGAAATCGTCGAGCGACTTGAAGCGGCCGTTCGCCCGCCGCTCCTCGACAAGCTGCTCCATCGCCTTTTCGCCGACGCCCTTCAGCGCGCCGAGCGCATAGCGGACGGCACGGCCCTCCCCGAGCGGCTCCACCGAGAATTCCGCTTCGCTGGCGTTGATCGAGGGCGGCAGGCACTCGATCTCCAGGCGCCGCATGTCCTCGACGAAGATCCCGAGCTTGTCGGTCTGGGCCATGTCGAAGCACATCGAGGCAGCATAGAATTCAACCGGATAATGCGCCTTCACCCAGGCGGTTTGGTAGGCGACCAGAGCGTAGGCGGCGGCGTGGCTCTTGTTGAAGCCGTAGCCGGCGAATTTGTCGATCAAGTCGAACAGCTCGTTGGCCTTGGGACGGGCGATGCCGTTGGCAGCGCAGCCGGTGACGAAGCGCTCGCGCTGCGCGTCCATCTCGGCCTTGATCTTCTTGCCCATCGCGCGCCGGAGGAGATCGGCCTCACCCAGGCTGTAGCCGGCCAGCACCTTGGCCGCCTCCATCACCTGCTCCTGGTAGACGAAGATGCCGTAGGTTTCCTTCAGCACATGCTCGAGCATCGGGTGCGGATATTGGATTGGCTCTCGGCCGTTCTTGCGGGCTCCGAACATCGGGATATTGTCCATCGGGCCGGGCCGATAGAGCGAGACGAGCGCGATGATGTCCTCGAAGCTGGTCGGCTTCACCGCCGCCAGCGTCCGGCGCATGCCCTCCGATTCGAGCTGGAACACGCCGACCGTTTCGCCGCGCTGGAGGAGCTTGTAGACCTCCTGATCGTCCCACGGAATGCGGTCGAGGTCGACCGCAGCGCCCGACGCGGCGATCATCCGCACGGCCTTTTGCAGCACGGACAGCGTCTTCAGACCGAGGAAGTCGAACTTCACCAGGCCCGCCGCCTCGACATATTTCATGTCGAACTGAGTCACCGGCATATCCGAGCGCGGGTCGCGGTAGAGCGGCACGAGCTGGTCGAGCGGCCGGTCCCCGATCACCACGCCCGCCGCGTGGGTGGAGCTGTGCCTCGGCAGGCCCTCGAGCTTCATGGCAAGGTCGAACAGTCGCCGGACCTGCGCATCGTTCTTATATTCGGCCGCCAGCTCGGAAACGCCGTTCAGCGCGCGGTCGAGCGTCCATGGATCGGTCGGGTGGTTGGGGATCAGCTTGGCGAGCCGATCGACCTGGCCGTAGCTCATCTGGAGCACGCGGCCCGTATCCTTGAGGACCGCGCGCGCCTTGAGCTTTCCGAACGTGATGATCTGCGCGACCTTGTCCGAGCCGTAGCGCTGCTGGACATAGCGGATGACTTCGCCGCGCCGGGTTTCGCAGAAGTCGATGTCGAAGTCCGGCATCGACACGCGCTCGGGGTTGAGGAAGCGCTCGAACAGCAGCCCCAGCCTGATCGGATCGAGATCGGTGATCGTCAGCGCCCAGGCGACCACCGAGCCCGCGCCCGAGCCGCGCCCCGGACCCACCGGAATGTCGTTCTGCTTGGCCCATTTGATGAAGTCGGCGACGATCAAGAAATAGCCCGGGAAGCCCATCCGGACGATCACGTCCACCTCGAAATCGAGGCGGTCGAAATAGGCCTTCCGTTCCTCCCCGCCGAGATCGTCATAGTCGGCAAGCCGCGCTTCGAGGCCGGCCCGGGCGTCGCGGCGAAGCTGCTCCGCCTCCGCCGCGACGTCGCCGGCGATGTTCGGCAGGATCGGCTTCCGCTTGGGCGCGCCGAACGCGCAGCGGCGGGCGATGACGGAGCTGTTCTCGATCGCCTCCGGCAGGTCTTCGAACAGCTTGCGCATCTCGGCCGGCGGCTTGATCCAGGCTTCCGGCGAGGATTTGGCGCGGTCGTCGCGGTCCACCTGGCTCGACTGGGCGATGCACAGCATGGCGTCATGCGCGCGGTGGAACGCGCCGTCGGTGAAGCAGGCCGGATTGGTCGCCACCAGCGGCAGATCGCGCTCATAAGCGAGATCGATCAATGCCGCCTCGGCGCGCTCCTCCGCGCCGTCTGCGCGGCGGGAAAGCTCGATGTATAGCCGTCCGGGGAAAAGCGCCTCGAGCCGCGCCAGATGGGCAAAGGCCGCGTCCCGCTGCTCCTCGGCCAGGAGCCTCGTCAGAGCGCCCTCGCCCCCGCCGGTCAGCGCGATCAGCCCATCGGTGCGCCCTTCCAGGGCGTCGAGGGTGACGTGGGCCTCCTCCTCGATCGGCCGGCCGAGATGCGCCTCCGACACCAAGGCGCAGAGATTCTGATATCCTGCCTCGCTCTGGGCGTAGAGCGGCAGCCAGTCGAGCGTTATGCTCCTGGTATCGGGGCCGGCAGGCCGAGCCACCCCGAGCATCGCGCCGATGATCGGCTGCACCCCTTCCGCCTTGCAGGCATCGGTGAACGGCATCGCGGCATAGAGCCCGTTTCGGTCGGTCACCGCCACCGCGGGGAAATCGAGCTTCTTCGCCTGCTTGGCGATCGCCTTGGGCTCGATCGCGCCTTCAAGCATCGTGTAGCAGGAGAAGATCCGCAAAGGGACGTAAGGCGCGGCCATGCCGTCACTATGGGCAGTCGCGGCCGCCATGGAAACCTTCGGCCGCTACTTTTCCACAGGAATCGGCCCTTATTCCTCTTGGCCGGCGATGTCCCTGATCTCCCGCATCCGGCCCTCATAGGCATCCGCGATGCAGGCCTCGCTCCCGCACCGGTCGCGATAGGCCAGGAAGCGGTCGCGCGTCCGGCGCAGCTCCGCACGGGCCCGGGGGTTCGCACCCGACAGGGCCGAGTAGAACATGGAAGACATCGCCCGGTCCTGCGCCGCAAGCTGCCTGCTTGCGCACACCATTCTCTCTCCGCGGGTCCGTGCGCTCCGGCAACTGAAGCTCGGATTCGAGCTGGTCCCCGCCCGACGGACCGGCTCGGAATCCTCGGCTCGCCTCGGTTCCAGCGCTTCCACCGGCTGCGCCGGCCGCTCGGCGGTGCGCGGCGCCGGGGCCGGACGAGGCGCAGGTGCGGGCCGGCGCGGTTCCGGTGGAGGCGCGGGGCGCATTGCCGGCGGAAACGGAGCGACGTCAGGCGCAGGCCTGCGGGCTTCTGGCGTCTCCACGACCGGGGCGATTTCGTCCGGATTGGCCTCGGCATAGTCCGCTTCCGCGGGTTCGGCGGGCGGCAAGCGCAGCGGCTGCCCCTGCAGATCGAACGCGGCGAGCTTGTAGATGATCGGCTCCGCCCCCCGGATCTGATAGACGAGCCCGCTCCGGTCGGCCGCGGCCTGCGCCGCATATTCGATGTCCGCCGTCAGCCGGCGCTGCCCGCCGAAAGCGGCTTCGGACCCGGGCGGAAGCTCGAGGATGAAGCGGCCCGAACAGACGGTGACGTTGAGATCCTCGTCGCGGCTTTTCACCACCGGATTTTCCATGCGGACCACCGAATGGGCGGCAAGCGTGTCGAGGTTGCCGGAAGCAGCGTTGCGGAGGCGCAGCGCCTCCTCGAAGGTGACTTCCTTCAGCCGGGCATAAGTGGCGTTGGAAGCGCAGGCTGTCTGATCGGAGCTCTCCTCTTCGCCGGCAACGACCGTCTTGGCCTCCTCCTTCTTGTCGTCATAGCCGCGCGTCAGCGTATAGCCGAACGCCGCGGCCACGACGAGCAGCAGGCCCGCCAGGATCCACACCAGTTTCCGATTGTCGATCGCACCCATACGTCCTCACAAATGCACTAGGGGTCCAGACCCCAAAAGTGTGGAGCGACGATGAGGCTACTCCAGCACGCCCTCGTGCAAACGCAGGACCCGGTCCATCTTTCCAGCGATCCGTTCATTATGTGTCGCGACCAGAGCGGCGCTGCCTTCGCCCCTGACGAGGCTCAGGAATTCGGCGAAAACCACGTCCGCCGTCGCCTCGTCGAGATTGCCGGTGGGCTCGTCGGCAAGGACCAAAGCCGGCTGGTTCGCAAGCGCTCGGGCGACCGCGACGCGCTGCTGTTCCCCGCCGCTCAACTGGCTGGGCCGGTGGGTCAGGCGATGGCCGAGGCCGAGCGAGCCGAGCAGGGAATCGGCGCGGGCTCGCGCGGCATCCGGCGCGGCGCCGTGGATGAGCTGCGGGAGGATCACATTCTCCGCCGCGTTGAAATCCGGCAGCAGATGGTGGAACTGGTAGACGAAACCGAGCACGTCGCGGCGGAGGCGCGTGCGCCCGTCATTGTCGAGCCGCGCCGCTTCCTCGCCGTTGATGCGGATCGAGCCCTCGAAGCCGCCCTCGAGAAGCCCCACCGCCTGCAGCATCGTCGATTTTCCCGATCCAGAGGGGCCGAGCAGCGCCACGATCTCGCCGCGCGAGACGGTGAGGTCGACGCCGCGCAGGACGTGAATGGTCTCGCCGCCTTGCTGGAAGCTCCGCTTGAGGCCGGTGACCGCCAGAACGGCGCCGTCGCCCGCGGCAAAGCCGCGCCCTTCGTTCTCGGGTGCGCCTGCAGGCTCACTCATAGCGGAGCACCTGGACGGGATCGGTGCTCGCCGCCTTGTAGGCGGGGTAGAGCGTCGCGAGGAAGCTGAAGCCGAGCGCCATGATCACCACCGCCGCCACTTCGAACGGATCGGTCTTGGACGGCAGCTCGGTCAGGAAGCGCACGGAAGGATCCCACAGATTCTGGCCGGTCAGCACCTGGATGGCATCGACGATGGGCTGTCGGAAGAAGAGGAAGACCGCCCCCAGCAGGAGCCCGGCTGCGGTGCCGAGCGTCCCGATCGTGATCCCCACCGTGATGAACACCTTCATGAGCCCGCGCCTGGTCGCGCCCATCGTCCGCAGGATGGCGATGTCGCGCGTCTTGGCCCGCACCAGCATGATCAGCGAGGACAGGATATTGAACACCGCTACCAGGATGATCAGCGACAGCACGATGAACATCGCCACCCGCTCCACGGCGAGCGCTTCGAACAGGGACGCGTTCATGCGCCGCCAATCGGCGACCGCCGCCCTTCCCGCCACCCGCGCGGCGAGCGGCGCGAGAATCTCGCCGACGCGTTCGGCGTCCTCGGTTTCGACCTCGATCATTTGGACATCGTCCCCGAGCATCAGAAGCGTCTGCGCATCCTCGATCGGCATCACCACGAACGCCTTGTCGTAATCGTAGACGCCGACCTCGAAGATCGCCGCGACTTCGTAGTCGACGATGCGCGGCACGGTGCCGAACGGCGTCGTCTGCCCCTGCGGGCTGATGATGGTGATCGATCCGCCGACCGTCGCGCCGAGCGCCTCGGCAAGCCGCGCGCCGATGCCGACCCTGCCCGAGCCCGGCTGAAGGTCCTCGAGCGATCCGGCGAGCACCTTGCCCTGGAGGGTGGGATTGGTGAGGATATCCCGGCGCTGCATGCCGCGGACGAGGACGCCCTCCACCCGCCCCTCATAGCTTGCCATCAACGGCTGCTCGATCAGCGGGACCGCGGCGGTGACGCCGGGCGTCGCCTTTGCCTGCTGGAGAACTTCGCGCCAGTTCGGAATCCGGCCGCCATAGCCCTGGACAACCGCGTGCCCGTTGAGGCCGACGACCTTGTCGAAAAGCTCCGCTCGAAAGCCGTTCATCACGCTCATCACGATGATGAGCGCGGCAACGCCGAGCATCACCGCAACCAGGCTGATCGAGGCGACAAGGAAAATGAACGCCTCGCCCTTCCCGGGCAGCAGGTAGCGCCGCGCGATCATCCGCTCGTAACGGGACAGGATCACGTGCCCTCAACCTCCCACAATGCGCTGCACCGCGGGTCCCTCCCTCTCCCGTGCAGGGAGAGGGGCAGGAAATCACCGCGCCTATACCCCTCTCCCACTTGGGGAGAGGGAGGGACCCATCGCGTCGGCAATGGGAGGGTGAGGGCACGCATCAAGAGGTGAGCCTCGCCAGCGCGCTCTCCGGCGACAGCTCCTGCCGTTCGCCCGTAGCGCGGTGCTTGAGCTCGACGACGCCCTTCTCCAGCCCCTTGGGGCCGACGATCAGCTGCCAGGGAAGGCCGATCACGTCCATCGTCGCGAACTTGGCGCCGCCGCGTTCGTCGCGGTCGTCGTACAGCAATTCGACGCCGGCCTCTTCGAGCTGCGCGTAAAGCCGGTCCGACGCGGCGGTGCAGGCAGGGTCGTCGGCGCGCATGTTGATGAGGCCGAGCTTGAACGGCGCCACGCCTTCGGGCCAGACGATGCCCCCCTCGTCATGGCTCGCCTCGATGATCGCCCCCATCAGACGCGACACGCCGATCCCGTAGCTGCCCATATGGGGATGGACGGTCTCGCCCTCCTTCGTCTGGACCGACAGGCCCATGCTCTCCGAATATTTCGTCCCGAAGGCGAAGATATGCCCCACCTCGATCCCGCGCCGGGTGCGAAGCTGGTCCGACGGAACCGGGCAGCGGGCGACCTTGTCATGCTCCTCGGCCTCCATCGCATAAAGGTCGGTAAGGCGGGCAATGGTGAACTTGTCGGCGGAAAGCAGCTCCTGCCGGCTGAAATCTTCGAGCGCCGCGTCGTAGAAAAGCTGGCTCTCGCCGGTTTCCGCGAGGACGTGGAATTCGTGGCTGAGATTGCCGCCGATCGGCCCTGTCGGCGCCCGCACCGGCACCGCCTTGAGGCCAAGCCTGGCGAAGGTGCGCAGATAGGCGACGAACATCGCCTCGTAGCTCTGCCGAAGCCCTTCCTCGTCGAGGTCGAAGCTGTAGGCATCCTTCATCAGGAACTCACGCCCCCGCATCACGCCGAAGCGCGGGCGGACCTCGTCGCGGAACTTCCACTGGATATGGTAGAGCGTGCGCGGCAAATCGCGATAGCTCTTCGCCGCATCCCGGAAGATGGCGGTGATCATCTCCTCGTTGGTCGGGCCGAACAGCATCTCGCGCTCGTGCCGATCGACGATGCGCAGCATCTCGGGCCCATAGGCGTCGTAACGGCCCGACTGGCGCCAGAGATCGGCCGACTGGATAGTCGGCATGAGGAGCTCGATCGCGCCCGCTTTGTCCTGCTCCTCGCGCACGATCCGCTCGATATTGTTGAGCACCCGCAGGCCGAGCGGCAGCCAGGCATAGATGCCGGCGGCGGTCTGGCGGATCAGCCCGGCGCGCAGCATCAGCTTGTGGCTGACGATCTGGGCGTCTGCGGGCGTCTCCTTGGTGACGGGCAGGAAGTAGCGGGAAAGGCGCATGTCGGCTGAAGACGATCCGGAGAAGAAATGAAGCCGCGACCTCTAGGGTCGCGGTGGCTGCAAGGCAACCGCCGCGCCATGTGGCTCCCGCGACACAGGCACCGCCGAAAGGCGCCATGTGTCCCGAAATAGCCGTGACAACCGGGCCATCCTTCCATAGCCATCATTGCACCGCACCTAAGGCAATGGCCGTGGTTCGGGGAGGTTTGGTCCCGCTCGCTTCTGCGAGGTGAAGCGAGCGTGTGGGCCGAGCATCAAAAAAGGGGGTTGGCGAGCGATCGTCACACGGGTGCCCGGACCGCTTGCGTTCCGGGCACTTCCTTTTTGAAGCCCGGTTCAGGGCCTGCTTGGAAATGCGCAAGGGCTCATTGTTCGGCTCAGCGCCAGCCCGCTCCCCCACCCAGCCTCCCGATGCAATCCTACTGTCGTCGGGAGGCTGGGTGGGGTGTCTGGCCGGAACCGCATTTAAAATAGCCTCCCAGGCGAATTTCCCGGTCCCCTTAACCGTTTTTTCGTTGCTGCCGCTTACCCTTAGGACGTCCACAATTGGGCCTTAAGGGGCGGCAGATGAAGGCACGGCGCAGGTTCAACGACGCATCGGCAATGGCGTCACGCTGGCGCAGGCGGCGCATGTGCGTGCTGATCTGCGATGCCCCCGCACCGGCAGGCCTACGCGAGGTCTCCGCCACCGGCGCCTTCCTGGAAACCAATGCTCGCCCGGCCGTCGGCACCTCAATCGAACTCCATCATCCGGAGGCAGGCGCGATCGCCGGCATTGTCCAGGCGATCGCCGGCGACGGCATCGCCGTCAGCTTTGTGTGCTCGGAGCATTCGGTGGCGTTCGCCCTGGCCGCCATCACGTCGGACATGAGCC
>JAUJOJ010000019.1:0-7605 GCA_030447665.1 Allosphingosinicella sp.
CCGGATCGCCGGCGCGGCGCGCTTCCATGCGCCGCTCGATCTTCATGTTGGTCACCCGGTCGACGCTGTCGAGCACCTCCAGCACCGAGAAGCCGCGGCTGTAGCCGCAGTTCATGATGTAGCTCGTCCCCGGATCCTGGATCAGCTTTTCGAGCGCGTCGACATGCGCCGCGGCAAGGTCGCTGACATGGATATAGTCCCGGATGCCGGTGCCGTCGGGCGTGCCGTAATCGGTGCCGTAGACGGAGACGTGGGACCTTTTGCCGATCGCCGCCTCGACCGCGACCTTGATGAGGTGGGTGGCGCCGGCCGTGGACTGGCCGGAACGTCCCTGCGGATCGGCTCCGGCGACGTTGAAGTAGCGGAGCGCGCAATGATTGAGCGGATGCGCCGCAGCGACGTCGGCCAGCATGCGCTCGGTCATCAGCTTCGACCAGCCGTAAGGATTGATCGGCTGGGTGCGGGTCGTCTCGCGGATCGGCACTTCCTCCGGTATGCCATAGGTGGCGGCGGTCGACGAGAAGATGAAGTGGCGGACGCCGCCCCGGACGGCGCTCTCGATCAGCGAGCGGCTCTTCACCGTGTTGTTCTCATAATATTTGAGCGGGTTCTCGACCGATTCCGGAACGACGATCGATCCGGCGAAGTGGATGATCGCTCCGATCCCATGCTCCTCGATGAGCCGCGCCACCAGCGGCTGGTCGGCGATATCGCCCTCGGCGAAGACCGCCCCCTCCGGCACGGCCCAGCGAAAGCCGGTCACCAGATTGTCGATCACCACCACCGGCCAGCCGGCGTCGAGCAAGGCGAGCACGGCGTGGCTGCCGATATAGCCGGCGCCGCCGGTCACGAGAACGGCAGGCTTGGTCCCGTCCCTGGTCATTCGAAATCCATCCTCGGTCTTTCCGTTGCAGCAAAAAGGCGGCAAGATCGTTCCACCACCTATATGATCAGGTCGCCATGTCCCCTGGACAGGATCGCGGGGCAACGCATAACCTGATCATTCTGCCGTTAGCCACGGGGATTTCGAATGAAAGCTGTTTTTCTAAACGCCTCTGCACTGCTGCTCGCCGCTTCGCTGGCGGGCTGCTCGACAATAAGCGGCGGCGAGGGAGCGAAGGGCGGGACGGAGGTGACGCGGGTCCATCTCGGCCAGCCAATGGCGCGCGGCCGGATCGCGGTCGAAGCCTTTGACGCCGCCGACGCCAACATGCCTGAATTCGGCAGCTATGCCGCGGCCGTGGGTGCGCAACTGAGCCGCCTCGGCTGGACCGTCGTTGCCGCCGCAGGTCAGGGCGAACAGGTGGCCCTGGTCGATGTCGAGCAGGGCAGAAGCGGCGCACTGCAAGGCCGCGGCATGCGCACCGGAGCAGGTGCGACGCCGGCCGCGGCGGGAAGCGCTTCGGACGCCCAGGCGACGATGCTCGAAGTGAGCATCAAGCGGCGCTCCGACGGGTCGGTGATCTGGGAAGGCCGCGCGCTTTCGGCGGCCGCCGGATCCGGCCGGACCGCCGCCGTGCAAAGACTGTCGGAGGCCCTGTTTCGGGACTTCCCTGGTGAATCGGGCCGCACTATCAGCACGCGATGAATCTTTCCATTTCGAGCGCCTTCGATGGCGGCAACATCCGCCTGGTCGCCATCGACGGCAACCGTATCAACCTTGAAATCGCCAAGGATGCCCAGTCCGATTTCTACCAATGGTTTTACTTCCGCCTCACCGGCGCCGCCGGTGTGCCGGTCGAGCTGCGCCTGCTGAACTGCGGAGGCTCGGCTTATCCGCACGGCTGGCCCGGCTACCGCGCCTGCCTATCCTATGACCGCGAGCTTTGGCAGCGCATTCCTGAGACGAGCTTCGAGAAGGGCATCCTCACGATCCGCGTCACGCCGAGCGAGAACAACGCCTGGTTCGCTTATTTCGCGCCCTACACGATGGAACGGCATCATGACCTCATCGCCGAGGCGGTGATCCATCCCGAAGTCGAATATCGCTCGCTAGGGCAGTCCGTCGACGGGCAGGAGCTCGATTATCTGAAGATCGGGCAAGGCCGGCTCCAGGTTTGGCTCTATGCCCGCCAGCATCCCGGCGAGACGATGGCGGAATGGTGGATGGAAGGCGCACTCGAAAAGCTGCTCGACACTGCCGATCCCGTCTCGCGCCGGCTTCGGCAGAAGGCGACCTTCCACCTGGTTCCGAACATGAACCCTGACGGCTCCAAGCGCGGCCATCTTCGCACCAACGCGGTGGGGGTGAACCTCAACCGTGAATGGCACGATCCCTCCCAGCAACGCAGCCCCGAGGTTCTTTACGTCCGAAACGAGATGGACAAGACGGGCGTCGATTTCGCTATGGACGTTCATGGCGACGAAGCCATCGCCGCCAACTTCCTGGCCGGCTTCGAGGGTATTCCGAGCCTCAAAAAGGAGCAGCAGCAGCTGTTCAACCGCTTCAGCGACGAGCTCGTCCGCATCTCGCCCGACTTCCAGACCCAGAAGGGCTATGAAATCCCGGCTCCGGGCCAGGCGAACCTTTCGATGTCCACCGCGCAACTGGCCGAACGGTTCGGCGCCATTTCGATGACGCTCGAAATGCCGTTCAAGGACAATGACGACCTTCCCGATCCGGACGAGGGCTGGTCGCCCGACCGCAGCCGCCTGCTCGGCCGCTCCTGTCTCGACGCGCTGCACGCGATCGTCGACGAGCTCGCGGCGCGGCGGCGCTGATGCCCCGGCTGGTCCTCATCCGCCACGGCCAGTCGGCGTGGAATCTCGAGAACCGCTTCACCGGCTGGTGGGATGTGGACGTCACCCAGAAGGGCGCGGAGGAGGCGCGCGCGGCGGGAGAGCTGATGGCGAGCCGGGGGCTCGATTTCGACCTTTGCTTCACCAGCCTGCAAATCCGTGCGATCAAGACGCTGAACCTCGCCTTGGAAGCGATGGGCCGCCTCTGGCTGCCGGTGGAGAAGAACTGGCGGCTGAACGAGCGCCATTATGGCGGCCTCACCGGCCTCAACAAGGCCGAGATGATCGCCAAGGTGGGCGAGGAACAAGTGCATATCTGGCGGCGCTCGTTCGACATCCCGCCCCCGCCGCTGGACCCAGGCAGCCCCTTCGATCTTTCAGCCGACCGCCGCTACGCCGGGATCGAGGTGCCGGGCACCGAAAGCCTCAAGGACACGATCGCGCGCGTGCTTCCCTATTGGGAGGAAAGGATCGCACCGGCCCTCAAAGCGGGCGAGCGCGTGCTCATCTCGGCGCATGGCAATTCGCTGCGGGCGCTCGTGAAGCACCTTTCGGCCATTCCGGACGATGAGATCACCGGCCTCGAGATCCCGACCGGACAGCCGATCGTCTACGAGCTGGACGAAAACCTCTCCGCCACTGATCGCTATTATCTGAAGGACCGCTGATCATCCTCCCTTTCGAGGGAGGCCATCCTAGTCAGGCCGCGGCGGCCTTGGCGACGTACATGTTGCGGTCGGCGCGCTGCATCACGTCATCGACGCTGTCGCCGGCATTGATCGCGGCCGTCCCGATCGATGCCTGCAGCTGGATGAAGGTTCCGCCGAGGTCGAGCGGCGTGGAGGCAACGCATCGAGCGATGCGTTCGGCCGTGTCGATTGCACTCTCCAGATCGAGATGGTCGAGCAGCAACGCGAACTCGTCTCCGCCGATGCGCGCGGCGATATCGGTGGATCGAATGAGCCCGCTCAGCAGCTTCGCAACGTGAATGAGGGCGGCGTCTCCGGCGAAATGACCATGGCGGTCGTTGATCGTCTTGAGGCTATCGAGATCGACATAGAGCATGGCCGCGGGCGTGCCGTGGCGGCTCGCCTGGGCAACGGCGCGCTCAAGCTCGCGAAGGAAGCGGCGGCGGTTCGGGAGCGGCGTCAGCGTGTCCGTATCGGCAAGCGCCTCGAGCTGGGTCATGCGATCGCGCAGTTCGGCGATCGAAGCACGAAGCAGCGCATTCTCGTCGGCGAGCCGGCGCATGCTATCCCCGACCCGTTCGTCTCAGTCCCGCCAGCCATCCAGCGTCCCTCGCAATGCGGCCCAACACAAGGGGATCGCCTTACCCGTTGCCGGTTAATACAACGCGAACCAAGGCAGCCGCATTGCCTCGGCTCTGGCCGAGGTTAAGAGGTGGCGCTTCGCCGGGCAGAAGGTTGTTGGATGGCAGACGAGGCTCCCCCCATCGGCATCATCATGGGCAGCCAATCCGATTGGGAGACGATGCGCCATGCCGCCGAGACGCTCGGCGCGCTCGAGGTGGCTTACGAGACCCGGATCGTGTCCGCACACCGCACGCCCGACCGGCTGGTGGCTTATTCGAAAGGTGCCCTGGAACGGGGATTGAAGGTGATCATCGCCGGCGCGGGCGGCGCTGCACACCTTCCCGGGATGGCCGCGTCGATGACGACACTCCCGGTGCTCGGGGTGCCGATGGAATCGAGGGCCCTGTCCGGGCTGGATAGCCTCCTTTCAATCGTCCAGATGCCGGCCGGCATTCCCGTGGGCACGCTGGCGATCGGCAAGGCCGGCGCCATCAACGCAGCGCTTCTGGCTGCTGCGATCCTCGCGATCCGCGACGAGGCCTTGGCGCGGCGGCTGGACGCCCATCGCCGGCAGCAGACCGACAGCATCGCCGAACGTCCCGAATGATCCTAATCCCGCCCGGCTCCACGATCGGCATCGTCGGCGGCGGCCAGCTTGGGCGGATGCTGGCGATCGCAGCGGCCCAGCTCGGCTACAGATGCCACATCTACGACCCCAGCGAAGCGCCGCCGGCTGCAGAAGTCTCCGCCCGCTTCACCCGAGGCCGATATGAGGATGAAGCGGCGCTGGCGCGCTTCGGCAGCGAAGTGGATGTCGCCACTTACGAGTTCGAGAATATCGCGGCCGGACCTTTGAGCGCGCTGGCCGCCGAAGCGCCGCTCTACCCGCCGCGCCGGGCTCTGGAAATCGCGCAGGATCGGCTCGCGGAAAAGGAATTCGTCCTCGATCTGGGGGCGCCCCGCGCCCTTCGCCGCCATCGACAGTGCAGCCGAGCTGGATGGGGCGCTGGCGAAGATCGGAACCCCCGCCATCCTGAAGACCCGCCGCTTCGGCTATGACGGCAAGGGACAGGCCAGGATCATGGCCGCTGCCGAGGCCGCCGCCGCATGGGAGGCGGTGCGCGGCGCGCCGTGCGTGCTGGAAGGCTTCATCCGGTTCGAGGCTGAATTCTCGATCCTCCTCTGCCGCGCGGCATCGGGCGAGATGATCAGCTGGGATGCTCCCCGCAACAGCCATTTGAACGGCATCCTGGACCGCTCCGAAATCCCCGCCGGCCCGGAGCTGCGGCCCGCCATCGCCGAGGCGGAAGAGCTCGCCCGGAAGGTGGCTGACGCGCTCGATTATGTCGGCGTGCTCACGCTGGAATTCTTCGCTTCGGCCGACGGCCCGATCTTCAACGAAATGGCCCCGCGCGTGCACAATAGCGGTCATTGGACGATCGAGGGCGCGCTGAGCTCGCAATTCGAGAACCACATCCGGGCAATCTGCGGGCTTCCGCTCGGCGACACCGGCCTCGTCCTGCCCCGCGTCGCCATGCAGAACCTGATCGGGAGCGACGTAGATGCCTGGCGCGAGATCCTTTCGGATCCCGCCGCGCACCTCCATCTCTACGGCAAAAAGGAGGCGCGCCCGGGCCGCAAGATGGGCCACGTGACGCGCCTCGGATGATCTTCCGCTCTCGCGCGAGCGAGCGAGGGAGCCCTGCCTATCGCGCCTGCATCACCTCAATAGGCATGCCGAGCTTGTCGAGCTGCGGCCTGATCTTGGCGGCATCGCCGACCACCACCCAGACGAGCTTGCCGGGATCGAGCACCCGGCGCGCCGCCTGGTCGAGCTCAGCCGTCGTCATCGCCCGATAGCGCGCCGCCAGCGTCTCGTAATAATCTTCCGGCCAGCCGTAGAGATCGATCGACTGCAGCCCGGACAGGACATCGTCCGACGTTTCGAAATTGCCGGCGAGGCTCAGCGTACGATTGTTGATCGTCCGCTCCAGCTCCGGCCCGGTGATGCCCTTGGTCCTGAGGAAGTCGTTCATGTTGCTCATCAGCGCCGCGATCGAGGGGCCGGTCTGGTTCGCCTGGACGGGAGCCGACACCATATAGGGCACGGTGCCCACCAGCCGGTTGATCCGGCCGTTGACGCCGTAGGACCAGCCCTTGGTCTCCCGCAGATCCATGTTCATCCGGGAGAGAAAGGTGCCGCCGAGCACGTCGTTCGAGACCAGCAGCGGCTCGATCTGGTCGGCGCCGCGAAAGGGCAGCAGCTGTCCGGCGAGGATCACCGACTGCGGCGATTGTGGGCGGTCGATGAGCACGATCCGCGGCCTCGCCGCCGGGGTTGCGGCAGCGAGGTTCTTGACCCCCTTCGGGGCCGCCGGCGGCGCCCAGTGGCCGAAGCTCCGCTCCAGCAGCGGCTGGACCTCGGTAAGCGGCCGGTCGCTGACAACATAGATCTTGCCGTTGTCCGGGCGGAGCCAGCTTTGATGGAACGCCACCAGCTCGTCGCGGCTCACCTGCTCCACCGCCTTTGGATCGCCCGTGCCGGTGAACGGGACGCCATAGGGATGATTGGCGCCATAAAGCACCGGGGGCAAAGCGCGCAGGGCAATGCCTTGCGGCTGGGTCAGCTCGGACGCGATCCGCGCCAGCTGCTCACCGCGCAGGCGCTCCACCTCGGCCGGATCGAAGGCCGGGTTGCGAACGATGTCGGCAAGCAGATCGAGCGACGGCGCAAGGTTCGGCGTCAGCGCGGAAAGCGATACGCTGGTCCGGTCCATGGTGGCGCCGGCGCTGATCCGGGCGCCGAGCCGCTCCTGCTCCTCGGCGATCTGGATCGAATTGCGGGTGCGGGTGCCCTCGTCGAGCAGGGCAAGCGCCAACGCCTGCGTCCCCAGCCTGCCCTTCGGGTCGGCGGCGTTGCCCGCATCGAAGCTGACGGCGACGCGCGTGACCGGAACTGCCGAACGCTGCGCGTAGACGATCTCCATCCCATTCGACAGCCGGGTCCGCTGGATATCGGGAAAGTCGAGGTTCGGGACCTCGCCCACCTCGGGCATCTTCGACCGGTCGACACCGCCGCTGCGGGCCGCGGATCCGGCGCCCTGCGATCCGGGCGCTTGCTGCATCACGGCCTGCGGCGGCTTCGGCGCCAGCGGCTTTTCGGCCTCGGTCGGCGCGCGGTAATAAGCGGGATGGTGAGTTCCGGCGCCGCCACTGCCCTTCACCTCTTCATAGGCCTCGCGCTCGCCCGGCTCGACCGTCAGCGCGTAAACTGGGCGGCTCAGCCATTTCTGCGTCACCGCCTTCACCCGATCCGGAGTCGCCGATGCATAGGCCTGGAGCTGCTTCTTGTAGAATTCAGGGTCGCGCGCATAGAGCGCGCCCTCGGCGAGCGCCACGGCCTTGCCGCCGAAGCCGCCGACCGATTCGAGGCCGTTGATGCGGCCCGATACTTCGCGGGTGGCGACGCGCTGGACTTCGTCGGCCGTCGGCCCATTGCGGACGAACTCGGCGACGATCTCGTCGAGCCGGCGGGAAACCAAAGCCGCATCGA
>JAUJOJ010000019.1:7705-9536 GCA_030447665.1 Allosphingosinicella sp.
GGCACGGAAAGCGTCGGCACGTCGGCGGCCATCGGCTTCACCTCCGGCCCACGCGGAATGTCGCCGAAATATTTGGTGACGAGCCGGCGCGCCGTCGGCACATCGACATCGCCGGCGAGCACGAGCACCGAATTGTTGGGACCGTAGCGTTGGCGGAACCAGTTCTTCACATCCTCGAGGCTCGCCGCCGAAAGGTCGGCCATCGATCCGATCGTGGAGTGGCGATAAGGGTGGCCTTCGGGGAAGAGCGCCTCGAGCTGCCTATATTCGACGAGGCCATAGGGCTGGTTGTCGCCCTGCCTCTTCTCGTTCTGAACGACGCCGATCTGGTTGGTGAGGTTCTGCTGCGTCACCGCGCCGAGCAGGTGCCCCATGCGATCGCTCTCCAGGAACAGAGCGCGCTCCAGCGCCGGGGTCGGCACCGTCTCGAAATAATTGGTGCGATCGAACCAGGTGGTGCCGTTATAATCCGTTGCGCCGACCTGCTGCAGCGGCTCGAAGAAATCGCCGGGCGCGTTTTCCGAACCGTTGAACATCAGATGCTCGAAGAGGTGGGCGAAGCCGGTGCGGCCCTTGGGCTCATCCTTGGAGCCGACATGATACCAGACGGAGACGGCGACGACCGGCGCTTTGCGGTCCTCGTGCACGATAACGCGCAGGCCGTTGGGAAGCGTGAACTGCTCGTAGGGAATGTCGACCTGCCGGACCAGCTGCGAGACGGGCGCCGGCCGGGTGCCGCCGGGCGCCATGGCCGTGGCCGATGCAGCGGACGCCGGCGCGTCGGCGGCAGCGTTTCCGCCGTTCATCGTCGTGCATGCGGACAGCGCTAAGGTGGTGGAGAGGAGCAGCACGTAGCGCAAAGGAACTTCCTCCTGAAAGGTGTGGCCGCACCATAGCGGCGGGGGCTTGGGGCGCAAGATGGTTAACGCGAAGGAAAAAGACTTTTAAAACAACGCTCAATTCTTGCGCTCCTCTGCCGCTTCCGCTTGCGGTGCCTCAGCATTCCAGTAGAGCGTCTCTGGCTCAGTGACCAACTCACGCCGCTCGTCCTGTGCTTGTCGAAGGGCTGCCCTTCTCCCACGAATAAAAGGGGGAGTGCAGCGCCTCGACAAGCTCGGCCCGAACGGTGGAAGGTGATCGGCTCGAGCCATCGTTGGCCTATCAACGTGCCCGCTTGTTCTTCGGAGACCTTGTTCATGCGTCTGAAACTGCTCGCCGCCTTCGCTAGCGCCTCTTTCTGCGCGGCCGCCTTCGCCCAAGATGCGGAGCCGGAATTCCGGCCGGAGCCGTTCCGGGCTCATGTCGCCTTCCTTGCCGACGATCTGCTCGAAGGCCGCGATGCCGCAACGCGTGGCTATGACATCGCCGCCAAATATGTCGCCACCCGGTTCGAGGCGCTGGGGCTGAAGCCGGTCACGAACGCCGGCTGGTATCAGACGGTCCCGTTCGTCCGCGCCCGCCTGGGCGGCACACCGGCCCAGGTGACGGTGGGCGGCACCGCCTTCAGCAACGGCAAAGGCGTGCTGATCCGCCCGAGCACGGCCGAGGCCGGCCAGACGATCGACGCGCCGGTGGTGTTCGCCGGCTACGGCCTCGACCTGCCGGGCCAAGGCTTCAACGATTATCGGGGACTCGACGTCAGGGGGAAGTGGGTGGCGGCGCTTTCCGGCTTTCCGAAAGGCACGCCGAGCGAGATCGGCGCGCACCTCAATGCCGAAAAGGCGCGCATGGCCGAGCGCCACGGCGCGATCGGCATCATCACCATCCTCACCCGGCAGGACATGGAGCGGAGGCCCTGGGCGCGGCGCATCGAGGGCATGAACGAGCCCGA
>JAUJOJ010000019.1:9636-52403 GCA_030447665.1 Allosphingosinicella sp.
CATGTCGGCGTCAACCCGGAGCGGGAGGGCGACAAGATCTATAACGGCGCGATGGACAATGCCGGCGGCATCGCCACCATGCTGGAGGTGGCGCGCGCGATGGCCAGCGCGCCGAATCGGCCGCGCCGCTCGATCCTGTTCGCAGCGGTGACGGCCGAGGAGAAGGGGCTGCTCGGCGCCCAGTATCTGGCGAAGAACCCGGTGGTGGGGAACGGCAAAGTGGTCGGCGTCGTCAACCTCGACATGCCGGTCCTGCTCTACGATTTCAAAGACGTCATCGCCTTCGGCGCGAACCATTCGACGCTCGGGCCGATCGTCGCTCGCGCGGGGCAGCGGATGGGCGTGGCCCTCTCCCCCGATCCGCTGCCGCAGGAAGGGCTCTTCACCCGCTCCGACCATTACCGCTTCGTCCAGGAGGGCATCCCCTCGGTCTTCCTGATGACGGGCTTTTCGGGCGAAGGCGGGCAGCGCTTCCGCGACTTCCTCGCCACGCATTATCACAAGCCGAGCGACCAGCTCGATCTGCCCTTCAACTGGGATGCCGGCGCCAAGTTCGCGCGGATCAATTATCTGATCGCGCGCGAGATCGCCGATGCTCCCGAAGCGCCGAGATGGAACAGCGACAGCTTCTTCGGCCAGACGGTGGGAGCCGGAGCCGCGAACCCCCGGCGAAAATAGACGAGAGGCTCTTGTGTTGCAGAAAGGCAACACTACATCCCTCCCGAAAGGACAGGGGTTGATATGAACCTAGAGAAATTCACCGATCGAGCTCGCGGCTTCCTTCAGTCCGCGCAGACCGTGGCGCTTCGCAACAATCACCAGCGGATCGCGCCGATTCACCTGCTGAAGGCACTGCTTGAAGACGAGCAGGGTATGGCGGCGGGCCTGATCGCCCGCGCCGGCGGAAGCGCCGAGGCCGCACGGCGCGCGACCGACGAGGCGCTCGCCAGGATCCCGGCGGTGTCGGGCAGCGGCGCCAGCGCGGCGCCCGGCCTCGACGGCGAGACGATCCGCGTGCTCGATCAGGCCGAGCAGGTCGCCCAGAAAGCGAGCGATTCCTACGTCACGGTCGAGCGGATGCTGCTCGCGCTCGTGCTTGCGAAAAACAGCGATGCCGGCAAGGCGCTCGCCGATGCGGGGGTGAAGGCCGAATCGCTCAATGCCGCGATCAACGAGCTTCGCGGCGGGCGCACCGCCGACACGCAGAGCGCCGAGGACCGCTATGACGCGCTCAAGAAGTTCGCGCGCGACCTCACCCAGGCCGCGCGCGACGGCAAGCTCGATCCGGTGATCGGCCGCGACGAGGAGATCCGGCGCACGGTCCAGATCCTGGCCCGCCGCACCAAGAACAACCCGGTGCTGATCGGCGATCCAGGCGTCGGCAAGACCGCGATCGCCGAGGGCCTGGCGCTGCGCGTCGCCAACGGCGACGTGCCGGATCTGTTGAAGGACCGGCGGCTGATGGCGCTGGACATGGGTTCGCTCATCGCCGGCGCAAAATATCGCGGCGAGTTCGAGGAGCGGCTGAAGGGCGTGCTCGACGAGGTCAAGCAGGCCGAGGGCGACATCATCCTCTTCATCGACGAGATGCATACGCTGATCGGCGCCGGCAAAGGCGAAGGCGCGATGGACGCGTCCAACCTCTTGAAGCCGGCGCTCGCCCGCGGCGAATTGCACTGCATCGGCGCCACCACGCTCGATGAATATCGCAAGCATGTGGAGAAGGACCCTGCCCTCCAGCGTCGCTTCCAGCCGGTCTTCATCGGCGAGCCGACGGTCGAGGACACGATCTCGATCCTGCGCGGCCTCAAGGAGAAATACGAGCTGCACCACGGGGTGCGCATCACCGACGGCGCGCTCGTCTCCGCGGCGACGCTGAGCAATCGCTACATCACCGACCGCTTCCTTCCCGACAAGGCGATCGACCTGATGGACGAAGCCGCCTCGCGGCTGCGCATGGAGGTCGAATCGAAGCCCGAGGAGATCGAGACGCTCGACCGGCGCATCATCCAATTGAAAATCGAGCGCGAGGCGCTGAAGAAGGAGACCGACCGCGCCTCCAAGGATCGCCTCGTCGCGCTCGAGGAGGAGCTCGCCAATCTCGAGCAGCAGTCGGCCGAGCTCACCCAGCGCTGGACGGCTGAGAAGGAGAAGATCCAGGCCGAGGGCAAGATCAAGGAGCAGCTCGACGCCGCGCGGCTGGAGCTCGAGCAGGCGCAGCGCTCGGGCGATCTCGCCAAGGCCGGCGAGCTTGCCTACGGCACGATCCCGCAGCTCGAACGCCAGCTCGCCGAGGCTGAAGCGGCGAGCGCGACCGCGATGATCCGCGAGGAGGTGACCAGCGAGGATATCGCTTCGGTGGTGTCACGCTGGACCGGCATACCGGTCGACAAGATGCTGAGCGGCGAGCGCGAGAAGCTGCTCCAGATGGAGCAGACGCTTGGGCGCCGCGTGATCGGGCAGAAACAGGCGGTCGAGGGTCTCCCGCGCGATCCGCCGCGCGCGCGCCGGTCTCCAGGACCCGAACCGCCCGATGGGCTCGTTCCTGTTCCTGGGCCCCACCGGCGTCGGCAAGACCGAGCTCACCAAGAGCCTCGCCGACTTCCTGTTCGACGACCCTCACGCGATGGTGCGGATCGACATGTCGGAGTTCATGGAGAAGCATTCGGTCGCCCGGCTGATCGGCGCCCCTCCGGGCTATGTCGGCTATGAGGAAGGCGGCGTGCTGACCGAAGCCGTGCGGCGGCGGCCCTATCAGGTCGTGCTGTTCGACGAGGTGGAAAAGGCGCATGGCGACGTGTTCAACGTGCTGCTCCAGGTGCTCGACGATGGCCGCCTGACCGACGGCCAGGGCCGCACGGTGGACTTCACCAACACGATCATCATCCTCACCTCCAATCTCGGCAGCCAGTATCTGTCGAGCCTCACCGACGATGAGGATGTGGAGAAGGTGGAGCCGCAGGTGATGGAGGTGGTGCGCGGCCATTTCAGGCCGGAATTCCTCAACCGCCTCGACGAGATCATCCTGTTCCACCGCCTGGGCCAGGAGCATATGGGGCCGATCGTCGAGATCCAGGTCGGGCGGGTGCAGACGCTGCTCACCGACCGCAAGATCCGGCTGGAGCTCAGCGACGGCGCGCGCGCCTGGCTCGGCCGGGTCGGCTACGATCCGGTTTACGGCGCGCGCCCCCTCAAGAGGGCCGTGCAGAAATATCTGCAGGATCCGCTCGCCGACGCCATCCTGCGCGGCGGGATCCCGGATGGCGCGACGGTGCGGGTCGACGAGGGCGAGGGCGGCCTCGTCCTGCGCGTCGGAAATGCAGCGAGTGAGCAGATCGCGGCCTGAGGTCTTATGCAGGTGGCGCGACGTCGAAGGCGACGGAAAGGCGTTCGCCGCCCGCAAATGGCACGGTTCCGTGCCACATGATCGACGGGAAGAGAACGAGGCGGCCTGGCTTGGGCTCGATCATCCGAAGCGGCGACAGATCGAGGCCAAGCTCGGCGGGCGGCTGGCCGAGGGCCAGCCACCCGGCCGGAGCGGGCCCCATCAGCTCCTGGCTGGCAACGGACACGTAGAACGCTGAGCTGAGCCAACCCTGCGGGTGGATGTGGTTGGTGTGGTGCCCTGCACCCCTGAGCCTCACCGACCAAGAGCCGGCGAAGCGCACCGGGTGCGGGCGGTGGCGCAACACCGGATGCCGCCGGTCAATCGCGCCGAGGCTGCGGATGTGCCGTTCAACCGCGTCGACGATGCTGGCACGGAGGGCGCGGATCTCCGGGTCGGCCCTTGCGAACAGCGGCCCATCGGTCTGCGTCCCCCCGCGTACCGACTGGCCAATCGGGTAGCTTAGGCTATTATGGAGCGAACGGAGTCTGTCGGCGAGGGCGGACAGCTGGACGCCCTCTTCGAGTTCGTAGGTGCCGATCAGAGGCGCGGATCGCCTTCCAGCCATTCCCATCGTACATCGCCGATCAGCCGCCAGGCGAGCGCCAGATAGGGCCGGATCTGTTCGGCCTGCGAGTCCTCCACCAGACTCTCCCCAGCGCGCGCCGCTTCGTCGGGCGGTTGGCGCGGAGCAGGTGCCGTATGTACCATGGCGCGACACGAGCATCTTCCAGGACCTTCGCACGGGCAAACGCTATCCGGCCCTGTCGAGATCACCGGCCTCGGTGGCGCAGCATGGCGCGATGTCAAGCGCCAGGCTTCCTCCGGCTGAGCCTCGCCACCGCCTCTCGGCGCGTGGTACATTCCGGCTTGGATGCGCGATGAACGCCATCCACAACGCCTGGCTGCCGGGATGTTGGCGGAGCGCGCGTAGCTTGCGCCGAATTCTTGGCTATGGCCCAGATGTCCACCGGAGGTCGCGAGTAGCGCCGGCCGCCCATTCGGGATTTTTCTGCAGCAGGGCATCCAGCTCGGCTATGGCCTCCACAGCCCGCCCTCAGCGGCCTGCGCTGCCGCCTCCCGCTGCGCCATTGTCGTGCACGGTCGAATAGAGCAACGGCGGGCCGGCCACCCTCCATGCAGACGCGCGCGTGCGTACATCCGATCGGCGGCGCTTGGATGAAGGCTTGAATTGCCGGATAAACGCCATCCCCAGCATATGGCTGCCGGGTTGCCCCGCGCGCGCTCGCAGCATAGCGCCAAGATCCGCGCTTCGGTTCCTAGCGTCCAGCGTCGGAGGCTCGCGAGCAGCGCATGGCCTGCTGCCCACACCCTGCCGGCGTTGCAGGATTCGGGTTCATGGCGCCTCTGTATGCCCCTCGTGGCGCGTTTAGAAGCCGCCCCGTTTGCGGAAAAACAATGGGGCGGACCAGAAGGCCCGCCCCAGTAGTTTCAGTTGCCCTGCCGATCTTTATTAGAAGCGCAGGTTCACGGCCACCGTGTAGCGGCGGCCCAGCGGATCGTAGACGCTCGGATATGTGTTGCCGCTGTTGAACGCGGTTGTGCCGATCGTATTCCCCACGTCCGGCGGATCCTTGTCGAACAGGTTCTGCACGACAATCGTCATGCGCATATTCTCCGACACCTCTTGCTGGAAAGCCAGATCGAAGAAGTTGTAGGCCGGAATTGAGCGATAGGCACCCACAACGGTGGCCGGGTCGGACGACCCAAAGCTTCCCACCGTGCCCGGAGCCGGAGGTGTCGAGGCGTTCGGGCCGGTACGGGGCTCGAACCGCGTGGAGCTGATGTACCGCCACGCCAGGGAAATGTCGCTCTCACCGAAGCCGAGGGTCGTACGCACGTTTGCGCTGTACCGCGGCAGCGGCGGATCGCACGAGACGCTGTAAAAGCCGACGCATTCGCGGATGAACGCGCTTGGGGTCGCCTGGAAGCGGCTTTTCCTGGTGTGGTTGCCGTTGGCGCTTAGCCGCAGGCGGGCGAAGCCAAGATCCCGGGTATAGCCGAGCGTGGCGTCGAATCCTTCAGTATGCAGGCGGCCGAGGTTGGAGGAGGCGAGGAGAACGCCTTGGGCTTCAGCAGCACCGCCGCTCAGGCCGCCGGTGAACGGGTTGCGCCGGATCGACTGGCACCGCGGGTCCTGCGGGTTACTTTGGCCGAAGCAGCCGTTCAGAATATCAGACACCGTCGGCGACGAGATGGCCTCGCGAACTTTGATCCGGTAGTAGTCGAACGTCACGGCGAGCCCCGGAACAATGCTCTGCGGCTGGAACACGACGCCCGCGGTGATGGTGGTCGCCACTTCAGGATCGAGGTTGGGATTGCCACTGACGGTCACGTTGATCTGCCCGGCGATCGGCGCAGGCACGTTCCCGAGCTGCGCGGCCGGAAGGCCGACAGCTGCCAACTGCGCCCTGCAGAGCGCTTCATTGTTGGGGCCACGCGCGCGAACGGCGGCGAGACTGCCCTGGCACGGATCAACCGCCAGGTTGTTGAGCACGGTATTCTGCGGCGAGAACAACTCGGTAAGGTTTGGAGCACGGACGGCTCGCGAGTAGACGCCGCGGAACTTGATGTCCCGGATCGGGCTGTAGCTGCCGCCCACCTTATACGTAAAGCTCCCGCCAGAGGTCGAATAATCTGAGTAGCGCGCGCCGGCTTCAACGGTCAAATTGTGGAAAAAGGGGCGGTCCTCGATCAGCGGGATCACGACTTCGGTGAAAGCCTCCTTTACGTCGAACTCACCCTCGACCGCTGTGAAGGCGCCGCCAGCACCGAGCACGGCGCCAGGTGTAGACGACGGAAGATCGCCACGCTGCGAGCCAGCGACACGGCGGTATTCGGCGCCGACTGCGATACCAATCCCTTCATTGGCCAGCGGGCTGGCAATGCCTAGATCCCCTTCGATCACCGCCTGCGCAGCACCAAGCTCGGTATTCTGAAACGTGTTCGTGGTGACGTTTATGAAATCGAAGGCCTCCCGCTGGAGACTTCCCTGGGGGCCAAAGATGTTGATTGGGACGCAACCGGGATCCGACCCAGCCGGGCAATTACGGATCGACTGCTGGAATCGGGATTGAAGACCCTGGTTTTGCGACTGGTTGATGCGCTGCGACTCACCATATTGAGCGCTGATATTCCAGTTGAGTGCTTCCGTCAGCGCACCGCGAAGGCCGGCCACCACTTGGAAGGTGTTGGTGTTGAACTGAGTCAGGCGCGGCCCCGCCTCAACGAAGCGCCGCGGGATGAGCGCGGTGATCTCAGTGCCCGCAGCAATGGCCGCAGCGCAGTTCGTGCCCGCGGGAAGGTTCCTTGCCGCGATCGCGCCTTCGCACAGCTGCTGACGCATCGTCGGCGTGAGGAATTGGTTGTTCAGCGGAAGCCGAAAGGAACTGAAGAAATTGGAGCCCGGTGCGATCTGCTGAAGAACCTGGCTGCGGGTAAAGAAACCTTCGGTATAAACTTCAATGCTTTCGCTGACCTCGTACCGCGCCTGACTGAATATGCTGTAGCGGTCCAACGGGGTCTGGAAGACGTTCAGCGGGTTGAAGTTGAAGTTGTTCAGGACACCGCGTTCGAAGGCAGTTCCCGCTTGATTGATCCGCCCCACGAAGGGGAAGAAGATGCTAGCCGGAGCCGCGGCCGACGAGCCCTGCTCGACACCGACCTGCAGCGTGTCGCACTGTCCGGCCGTAACCTGGGCGGTGGTGCAGGTCGAGGCACGGCTCACCGTGCCGATCGCACGATTGCCCTGGAGCACCGGATCTGTCTTCGTGTAGCTGACGCTGAAGACGGCGTTGCCGCGGCCGTCGTCGAAGTTCGCGCCCGTGGTGAGGTCGATCCGCCGGTTGGCGCCGTCGCCTCGCTCCGTGATGCCGTAATTGGCGTTGATATCGAAGCCGGCGAAGTTGCGACGGGTGATGAAGTTCACAACGCCCGCGACCGCGTCCGCGCCGTACGCGCTCGAGGCGCCGCCGGTGAAGACATCCGTCCGCTCGAGAAGCGCGACCGGAATGATGTTGAGGTCAACGACCCCGCCGAGGGTTGCCGGTACGATCCGGCGCTCGTTAAGCAGGATCAGATTGCGATTGGTGCCAAGCCCGCGCAGGTTCAAAGTGGCCGAGCCGTTGGCACCATTGTTCACGGTCGGGTTGGTGCCAGGCACGCTGCCCGGAAGGTCGCGCAGGAATTCTTCGGCGGAGGTCGGCTGCGTGAGCGAGATTTCCTCAGCGTCAATGACCGAGACGGGGCTCGACTGCTCCAGGTTCGGACGCGAGATGCGCGAACCGGTGACGACGATATCGCCCGCGTCCGCACCCGGAGCCTCCTCCGCAAGATCCGGTTGCGCTTCGACCGGCTGCGCCGCCGACTGCTGCGCAAAAGCGGGTGTCGAAAACACGGTCATGCCGGCAATCACGGTCGATGCCAGCAGCGTATCCTTGAATCTTCTCTTAGACATTTGAGTCCCCTTGATCTGGCGCGGCCGCGCCATTCATCTGTAATCGGTCGCCGGTTTTCCGGTCTCAAGCGCCTCTGTGTAGGAAAATCCCCCACGCCACGCAATCGCCGCGCCACGAATTGACGGGTATGTTGCAACTCGAACACATATCATTCAGGCGCCAGCCGTGCCATTTTCGGCGGCAATCACGAGACTCATGGGAGCCGGAAATGTCGTTCAAATTGATCGCGGCTGCCTGCCTGGCCGTTGCCGGAGCGGCGGCGGTCGAGGCGAGGAGAGGGCGCCGCAGTCGCCGCTGGTCGAGGCGCTCGCGCGCTGCAAGGCGCAGGCGGAGGACGCCGCGCGGTTGCGCTGCTACGAGGCTGCGGCCGGGGCGCTCACCGCCGCGGCCGCCCAGGGCGAGGTGGTGGTCGTAAACCAGCGAGACCTTAAGACGGCGCGGCGGTCGCTGTTCGGCTTCAGCCTCCCAGGGGTGCCGTTCTTCGGCGGCGATGACAGTCAGGATAAGGAGCAGAACGAGGTGGGTCGAAGGTGCGGGCGGCGGAGATGCTCGCAGACGGCAAGTGGCTCGTCATCCTCGACACCGGCGCCACATGGCAGACCACCGAAGCGACGAGGGGAGAGCCGCGCCCAAGCGAGGGGAGATCGTGCGGATCAAGAAGGGAGCTCTTGGAAGCTACGTTTTTTCAGTGGAGGGCGGCCGCAAGCATAGGGCCATGCGGCTCCGCTGAACGGAGCTCCTCCGACTGTTGCTGAGGGCACAGACCCGGGCGCCCGAGGCTAGCTCCGAGGCGCTCCGGCAGTGGCGCGGGTCAAATAATCTTGAACACCGTCACGAGTGCCATTCTGGAGCTTCACCCACTCGCGCTTCGTCATGCAAATCCGCTCCTTCCGCACCCGCGATCCGACCACGTTGTAGCGCCTGCAGACGACACTCTCCATGTCGGACGGTTCCTTCACCGAAGGCATTGGAGCCATGGAAGGGGCGGGAGTGGAAAAAGAGGCTAGAATGATGATGGACAAAGTAAAGCTTCGCATCCTGAGGCTCCTCGTGGGCAACGAGCAACTCGCACCCATCCCGCCGGCTGCACATTAAGCCGCCGGCGCGGCGACTAAAGCAGCGAACCTGCTATCATCTCGCCGGTCGCTGATCAATATATCCGACGACAGCGGCGGCCGCGAAACCGTATCACAGCGTCTTGCCGGCGATGCGCGCCAAGCTCTCCAAGCTCCGCCGACCGTGAGAAGCGCTGGACGAGAGCCGGAGCCAGCCTGACTGCGCCGAGACGATCCGCGCTTCGCCCGACTATCCTGTTTCACCGCCTGGGCCAGGAGCATATGGGGCCGATCGTCGACATCCAGGTCGAGCGGGTGCAGAAGCTGCTCACCGACGGCAAGATCCGGCTGGAGCTCAGCGACGGCGCGCGCGCCTGGCTCGGCCGCGTCGGCTACGATCCGGTTTACGGCGCGCGCCCACTTAAAAGGGCCGTGCAGAAATATCTGCAGGATCCGCTTGCGGACGCCATCCTGCGCGGTGAGATTCCGGACGGCGCGGCGGTGCAGGTCGAGGAGGGCGAGGGCAGACTGGTGCTTCGAAGTGGCGTGGATCTCAGCGAGCCATCGGGTAGACAGGAAGCGGCTTAGTCGCCATCGTCTGCGCATGCAGGCACTCGACGTAAACGCCCTATTCGCGCGCGCCGAGCAGGCCTTCGCCGCTGGCCGGCTGGAGCAGGCTGAAGCCCATCTCGCGCAGGTGCAGCGTCTCGCCGGCGACCACCCGGCGGTGCTGCACCTACTGGCACTGGTCGAAAAGAAGCTGGGCAAGACGGAGAGCGCGCGCTCGGCGTTTGCCAAAGCGCTTCGGCTCGACCCGCGAAACGCCGAAATCGCGACCAATGCCGGCAACTTCTACAGCGGCTGCGCGAACTACGAAGCTGGCCTCGCGGCTTATGAGCAGGCCTTGGCGGTTAAGCCGGCCCACCTTCCCGCGATGCGCGGGCGGGCGCTTTGCCTCGCGCGGCTAGGCCGCACCCAGGAAGCCCGCGCCACCTATCATCGGGCTGTCGGCTTGGCTCCGAAGGACGCGAAGGCCTGGATCGCGCTTGGCGCGCTCGAGCGGAACGAAGGCGATCTCCAAGCGGCGGGCAACTCATTCGATCGGGCGCTGGCACTCGCTCCGGCGGCTCCGCCCGCCGTTCACGGCCGGGCACGCGTGGCGCTGGAGCGTGGCGAGAAGGACGCCGCCCGCCGCTTCACGGAAGCCGAGCGCCTGCTCCCGGAGGATCCGCAGGTGGCGCTCGGCGCGGCAGAGGCGGCCCTGGCGCTGGGGAGGGAAGAGGCATTACGGAAGTTTGAGACGGTGATTGCCCGGTTCCCGGGCTGGGCAGAGCCGCACGCTGCCTTGGCGCGGCTTCGGTGGGAGACCGGCGAGCACGAGACATTCACGGCGAGCCTGGAGGCTGCGCTGAGCGAACAGCCGGCGAATGCGGAGCTCTGGTCCACTCTCATCACTACCCTCAGCGGAGTCGATCGGCACATCGACGCGGCTGATGCCGCCGCCCGGGCGCGGGCCTCGCTTGGCGAGGATCCGCGGTTCCTGCTCCTTGAGGCAGCCAATGCGAGCGAGGGTGGCGACCTTCACCGTGCCGACAGGCTGTTCGCGCGGCTGCCAAACCTGGACGGCGCCATCGTCGCCGAGGCGCGCCACCGGCTGAAGATCAGTGATCCCGACCGGGCGGAAACGCTGCTGGAAAGGGCGCTCCAGCAAGAGCCGGAAAATGTCGCAGCCTGGGCTTTGACCGGCCTTGCCTGGCGATTGAAGGGAGATCAGCGCGCAGACTGGCTTTACCGGCAGGAGAGCGTCGTCGGATTGTGCCAGCTCGATATTACCGATGGCGAGTTGGAGACCCTCGCCGGCGACGTCGCGAAGCTGCATCATGCAAGCAGCTTCCCGATCGGCCAGTCGCTTCGCGGCGGCACTCAGACGCGTGGGCGGCTGTTCGAACGGGCAGAGGAACCGATGGCGCGGCTTCGTAGCATCATCATGGGCGCCGTCCGCGCCCACTGGCAAAGGCTTCCGGCGGGCGATCCGGCTCATCCCTTGCTTCGCCACCGGAACGAGACGCCACGCTTTGCCGGCTCCTGGTCGGTTCGGCTCACCGACGGCGGCTTTCACGTTGCACACATCCATCCGTTGGGTCTGCTTTCCTCGGCCTGCTATCTACGTCTGCCGCCAGCCGCGCCCGGGGCTGGCCGGGCCGGCTGGCTGGAACTCGGCGGGGCGCCTGCGGACATGGAGCTGGGCCTGCCGCCGCTACTGACAGTCGAACCGCGGCCGGGTCGGCTCGCCTTGTTTCCCAGCTACATGTTCCACGGCACTGTGCCCGTGGAGGCAGGCGAGCGCCTCAGCGTCGCCTTCGACATCGTGGCACGATGAACCGAAACCGTAACAAGGAGATTTGGGGCAGGTTCTGGGAGACGCGGCGGCCCAGCCGCAGCACCGGCTGCAATGTCGGCGCTTTGGCCGAGATAAATGCGGTGCAACGGCGCGTCTGGGAGGCGTTTGCCCGCAGCTTGCAAAAGGGGGCCCGCGTGCTCGATCTCGGTACCGGCAATGGTGTCGTTCTCGTCCACATGGCTGCCGTTCGCCCTGACTTGGTGCTGGTCGGCGTCGATTCCGCTCCCAGTCTTCCACCCTCACCAAGAGGCACTTCGCTGAAACCCGGCGTGGCGATGGAGCGGCTTCCCTTCGCCGATGGCGCGTTCGCGGCGGCCACGAGCCAGTTCGGATTTGAATATGGCGAAACGGCCGCCGCATCGGTCGAACTCGCCCGCGCGCTTAACGCGGGAGGCGAGTTCCGATTCATCGTCCACCACTGCGACGGCCCGATTTTGGCCCACAATGCGCCGAGGCGAGAGGCCCTCCACTGGGCACTCGACGAAAGCGGCTATTTGGCCAAAGCGCGAGCGCTGGCAGCGGCCCGTGCGAGCGCCTCGATCCCCACCCCGGCCGTCTTCCGCGAGGCTCCTTCGGAAGCACGTCGGCTGTTTTCGACCGAACCCGTCGCAGCGGAATTCCTGGCTGCGATCCTGGAGACGCTGGAACGAAGCCGGAGCCGGCCTCCCGCGGAAGCGCTGGAGGTGCTGAAGGCCCTCGAAGACAAGGCGAAAAACGAAATAGGGCGGATCGACTCGCTCGCCGGGGCCGCCTGCGACGGCGAGGGAATCGAGCTCATCGTGAACCGGCTGCGCGCCGCCGGGCTTGAGGTCGAGGCGCCGGCCGAGCTCAGCGGCGAAAAAGCGGCGCGGCCCATCGCCTGGCTGGTCAGCGGGGGAAAGCCTACGAAGTGAAAGCGCTTTCCCCACTGCACCATCTCGTTACACCGAATTTGCTGCACGGGTTCAGCATTCTCATTGCGAGAAGATAGCTAGACCTGCAACGGTTTCAGCGCCACGGTTCACCTCGAGGCGGCTCCGGTGCTCTGACCGGAAGGGCGGACAGGTTGATGGCGATCGAGATGCGGCGCTTGTCGCCGCTGTAGGGCTTTACGGCGTGCATCAGCCAGGATGGGAACATGACGATCCGACCTTCCTTCGGCCGCATCTTCGCCTCGCTGTTGTAGATTTGTCCGTCGGGTCGGCGATAGCGGAGATCCGGCGCCGCCATCGTAGCTGCAGGCGCGCGCGGATCGAGCAGGACGAGTTCGCCACCGGCCGGCTCATCCTGCCTCTGATAACCGTCCGCGACATAATAAACAGCAGACCAGATGCAGCCTGAATGATAATGGAAGGTGTTGGACGCGCCGCTTTCATTCACATTGGCCCACATTTCCGGATACCAGACGAAGCGCGGCTCGCCGGCGCCCCTTATGTCGTGCGTGAACCGGTCGGCGAGCGCTACGACATGCTCGACCAGCGATAGGGCGTAGGGGCCGCCCCAATCGGCCATGTCGGTCGTGGAATGCCAGCCACCGACGTTGGAGACATTCACGCCTCGGCTTTCCGAGCGCTTGGCGAGAATGACTTCGGCGAAGGAGGCGTTGGCGGCCTCAGCCTGCGGAAACATGTCGATGATGACTGGGGTCTCGAACAGGCTTGCCACCTGCGCCCTTGCGGCCGGTCCACGCGTGTCGGTCATCGATAGAGTGCCTTCACTTCGGGCAGCTCCTTGCCTTCGATCCATTCGAAGGCGCCGCCGGTGGAAACAAAGGTGAAGACCAGGGCCGCAACCGGCCAGTCGAGCGACGGCACGAACCAGCGCATCTGCGCTATCCGGCCGCGGCCACCTGCGAACCAGCCCAAGAGGATACCACTAACGCTGCCGTGAAAAGCAGCGGTAGCAAGCGGCGGCAGCGCTCCCGAGGTGCGCAGGATGCGCGCAGTCTTCATCGCCGTCTCCCCAGCACCTTCCCGAAAGCTTCCACCGCCGCCCGCGGGCCTTTCGGATTTTCCCAGACCGCGCTCACGACGGCATGGGCTTAAGCCGCTCGTATCTTTCCGTACAAAAAGGAGCGGCGGATCGCTCCGCCGCCCCTATGTGTCGCATGCCCCCTGTCGGTTAGAAGCGAGTCCGCACCGACACGAAGAACCTCCGCCCGAACGGGTCGTAGAAGCTCGGATAGGTATTGTTCTGCTCGTCCGCGGCATCGCCGGGAACCGGGGGATCCCGATCGAAGATATTTTCGGCACCGAGCGTCATCTCGAGGTTGTCGTTGATGTCGAAGTTCACCGACGCATCGAAGATGTGATAATCGTCGATGAAGCTGCTCGGACGGTCGATCGCGGTGAAGCTGCGCTCTACGTTCCGGACACGATTCGGGAAGGTAACCTGCCGGGCGTCGAAGGCCTGCGAAAAGTAACGATGCTGGAACGTCAGGCCGACTTGGCCGGCGGTTAGCGAAACCGAGTTGTTGATGCGCCACTTCGGCGTCGGATTGCCGCAACGAACGCCGAAGAGTTCGAGGCAGTTCACGACGTCCGCCACCGGACTGGCCAAATTCTGGTTCTTGATCGTCCTGGTGCCTCTGCTGATGAGCGCGATCGCCGTGTCCTCGTCGGTAAACAGCCTGAACGGCAAGGTCGTGCGGTAGTCGACCTGGTAATCGACGCCTTCGAACTTCAGCGAGGCGATATTCGCGTTGGTGCCCCGAACGAAGTCGATTGTGCCGTTGGGGCGACGGACGATGGCCTGACAGAAGGGACTGCTCGGGTCACCGCCCTGAAGTGTCAAGCAGGTGTTGATGATGTTCGCGGTACCGCCTCCAAACGTCGCGATCGCGTTGTCGATCGTGATGTTGTAATAATCGACCGTCGCGTTGAAGCCGCGGAAGAAGGTGGGCGAGAAGACCACACCGGCGGTGTAAGTATCGGATTCTTCTTCATCGAGATCCGGATTGCCGCCGATCAGGGTTTCGACCTGGGTGCCTCCCGGAGGCGTGAAGTTGAACACCGCTCCCGCCGAGACGCCGCTGCGAATACAGGCCTGACGAAGTGCTTCGGTACGTCCGCTCGTGGGCTGCTGATTTGAGCAGGGATCGACGGCGGCCGGGAAGTTGTTGCCCTGGCCCGCGAAGAGTTCGCCGACATTGGGGGCGCGGATCGCCTTCTGATACTGGGCGCGGAAGCGGATATCCCGAATTGGAGCGAACTCGGCACCGCCTGCGTAAGTGGTGACGCCACCGACCGTCGAATAGTCGGAATAGCGGACAGCCCCTGTGACCCGGAGGTCATGGATGAACGACAAGCCCCCGACGATCGGAACGCTGAGTTCCGCGAAAACCTCCTTGACATCGAACCCGCCCCTGGTGGGGCTTGTGCGGTTGAAGCCGAGAACCTGGTTCTGCAGCGCCTCGTCCGGCTCGAAGCTGCCCCGAACGGCGCGATACTCCGCGCCGACCGAGATGCCGACCCGCTCCTCGCTGAAGAGGTTGAAGGGTAGCAGCCCACCGAGATTGACCCCGGCGACCTCTTCCTTCACGATCGTCTGGCTCTGAGCCTGGAGGTCGATGAAGGCCGCGGCTTCCGGGCTGACGTTGTTGGGGCCGAAAATATTGGCCGGCACACAGCCGCCAGCCGGATTGATGCAGACGATGTTTCCGGAAGCGTCTCTCCTGGCGAGCAATGCCTGCTGGAAGCGATCCCGGGAAACGTCGCCTTGAAGGAGCTGGTCTCGGATGGTGCGGCCATATTGATAGAAGGCCTCATAGTTCAGGTTGGTTCCGAGGTCGCCTCTGAGCCCCACCTGCGCCTGGAATGAGTACGCCTCCTGCGGGTTCCGGCGTGGCCCGGTCTCCAGCGAACGGCGGCCTATGAATGTGTTGACGATACCGTTCCGATCGGTGTCCAGCGGCGCAAGCCGGGCGCGGAGATCCGGAGAGATGAACGGGTTGTCGAGATTGAAATCGAAACTGTCGAAGATCGGCGTCGGCGCCAGCTGTTGCGGAACCTGGTTCCAGGCGAAGGAGAAGCGGCCGAAGGGGACGATGGCCGGGGTGATCTCAAATTGCGCGACGGCCGTGCTGATCCACCGCTCCTGCGGGAGCTGGAGATAATTGGGCGGCGCGAAGTTGTAGAGATCGTCCGGGTTGACGAACGGACTCGTCGTCCCGTTCGGTTCGATCTTCCGCCCGATGTCGAAGAAGAGCGTTCCGGGGATGCCCGACGAACCGCCCTGAACAAAGCAGGGGACGCGGGGAAGCCCCGCTCCCGGCCTCTGACGCTGTCCGAACTCGAACTTGTTCAACGTGCCCGGAATACACCCCCCCGCGCTTCCCGCCGCGTTCGGAACGGAGTCGAGCAGCACCACGCGCGAAAATTCACGGTCACTGGCAAATGCGGCTTCGCGGTCGGTATAGCCGACGAACAGGGCGGCGTTGCCGCGGCCGTCCGCGAAATTCCCGCCGACGGTGAGGCTGGTTGTGAAGATCGAAGCATCACCCCTTTCGGTGATGCGATAGAAGCTGTTCAGCTCGACGCCGGAAAAGTCGTCCCTCAGGATGAAGTTCACGACACCCGCGAGCGCGTCCGAGCCGTAAACGGCCGAGGCGCCGCCGGTAACGACCTCTACCCGCTCCACCAGCGGCGTCGGGATGTTGTTGAGGTCGATGAGGCCGCCGAGCGTCGATGGAACGAACCGCTTGCCGTCGACGAGCACTAGTGTGCGGGTCGGACCGGCGTTGCGGAGGTCTACGACGGCCAGGCCGTTGCCCGGGTTATTCGATGCGCCGGTGGTGAAGGGAGTGAACTGCGGCAGCTCGTTCAGGAAATTTTCCACGTTCGCGACTTCACCGCTGACGCCGATTTCAGCGGCAGTGGCAACGGCCACAGGGCTCGATGCGGTGAGGTCGGTGCGGCGGATGCGCGAACCGGTGACGACAATTGCCTCCCCCTCGTCGAGCGGGCTGGCGTCGCCTTCGGCTGGGGCGTCGGCCGCCTCCTGCGCCGGATTTTCCTGAGCGAAGGCGGGCGACGCGTATAAAGCGGCCCCGATAAACAGCGTGGACGCCATCAGGTGCTGACGAAAACCGGTTCGCATTGTTTGTCCCCTTACCGATGGCGGAGAGCCGCCAAATTTAGCTTGCCGGCAGGGTCCTCTTTGCGGGACTTGGCCAGGCTCGATGATGCAGCGAAACGGCTAAGCTGGCCGCTTTCGCTCATCTGGATAGGACAGCTGCGCGACCCAACGCAATCAGCACCGTTGCGGAGGGGGAACTTCCCATCAAAGTGTAGCAAAAAGATCACAAGTTGATTTTGGCGGAGTCAGGCAGCGTCCATCGTTCCGAGCTGTTGCAACTCCGCCTAGGCGGAGCCTGGACGCATTGCCTTAAGCGCCCTGGACGGCTTAGGGTCCAGACCAAGGAGCGTGCGCATGAGCGTCATGGAACAAGCTGAGAGGCTTGCCCGGGCAGGAAGGCAGCTGGAAGCCGTCGCAGCTGTCAAACTCGCCGCAGAGCAAGGCGAGAGCGAGGCCTTGCTCATCGTGGCGAAGTGGAGGCTTTTCGGACTTCACGGCAATCAGGAGCTCGCACTTGCCCATGAGCTGCTCGGCAGGTCCGCCGAAGCCGGCAACGCCGAAGCTGCCCGGCTGAGGGCGGTTCTGGTCGCGAATGGCACAGGCTGCACGAGCGATCCTGACCGAGCGAAGACCCTCCTCGAAGCGCTGCGGGATAAGGATGCTCTTGCTGCACACCAGCTCGATGTTCTGGCGAACATGACCGCTCTCGACAGCGTCTCTCAGCGTCCCGTAGAGGTCGCTCGCGAAGACCCGCACATCCGTATCGTGCGTGGACTATTGCTTGGGCCGGAGTGCGCCTACATCACGGCACTCGCCAAGCCCGCGCTTCAGCCCTCCTTCGTCTTGGATCCCCGCACGGGCAGGAGCGCACCGCATCCGATCCGCACGTCGACGGGCATGAACTTCGGGCCGACGCAGGAAGACCTAGTCATCCATGCGATCAACCGCCGGATCGCAGCCGTAACCGGCACGGACGTGTTTTGCGGCGAGCCACTGCATGTGCTCAGATATTCGCCGGGCCAGGAATACAAGCCTCATGTCGACGCCCTGCCCGGGGTAGCCAATCAGCGCGCCTGGACGGTGCTTATCTACCTCAACGAGGACTATTCGGGAGGAGAAACCCGCTTCACCGAACTAGGCCTGACTGTGCGGGGGAAGCGCGGGGATGCGCTCGTTTTCTGCAACATTCTGCCGGACGGCCGAAGCGACGGCCGCACGCGCCATGCAGGCCTCCCCGTCACTTCGGGGGTGAAGTGGCTCGCCAGCCGTTGGATCCGTGGCGCGCCCTACAGCCCCTGGCAGCCAGGATAGGGACGCTCTCAGCGATCGCGGAACCAGCCGCTTATTGCAAACCTGCCGACCGGTGCGAAGGGCGGCACGTAGGTTACGTTGTGCTTCTGCGGAACGCGAAACAGGTTCAGCGCATTGAAGCGCGGCTTGAACCCCGCGACAACATCTCCGTCCTCGTCATAGAACATCAGATAGCCGCCCCAGTCGGGCCGCCAGTCCTCCGCGCAGAAGTTCAGGACATATGCGATGCGCCACCCTTCCGCCACGTGACTGTCGTCGTGGAGCGCGAGAAACTGATTGGGCGCATAAAGTGTCGCCTGCGCGTCGGCCTTGATCAGCTCAGGGATGCCGGTGACCTCACGCACCAGGTCCAGGAAAGGCTGGTCGTTGACATGCTCGATCAGCAGATCGTGCGGGCTTCCCTCCGACCAGTTCTGGAGATAGGCATCGAGCATTGGATAGTGCGCGTAGACAAATCCATAGTCGCGCCCGCGCATGGCAGCAGTCACCTCTGCCCCAATCCTCTCTTTCTCGGCATGGTGAAGCGCAGAGAGCTGCTCCCACCGCAGGCGTTGGGGGCCATCGCCAGCCCCCTTCCAGGCAAGACCCCATGGCGTCTGCGTCGCCAGGATCGCGTAGATTGCCCGTGCAGCCTCGGGGGTCAGGAATTCTCGGATCTGCAGCCGGTTCTCGGCAACGAAGCGACGTTTCAAGCGGTGCCGGTCGAGCGCCGGGTTGATTTGGAAAATTGGAATCGCACTGCTCACGGCCTCGGCTCGCTTGACGGACGCTCGCTTGCTCTATGGCCGTGGCCGCCAAGTCATGCAATCGTCCGGTAAGATCCAGAGGCTTGCCATCACCGTCCCGCGGCCTCTACCCTCTTAATATGCTATGGTAGGCTGGAGGGGATGTTCATGCGCGCAATCTTTCTTGTTGCCGCCGTGGCGGCGCTGGCAGCGCCGGCCTCGGCTAAGGACGTCAAGGAATCCAGGCCGGAGGCGCTGAAGCGGCTGAGCGACTGCCGCTCTATCACGGATCAGATGGCGCGCCTCGCCTGCTATGACCGCGAGGTCGCCGCAGTCGATGCCGCCGAAGCTCGCAAGGATCTGGTGGTCGTCGATCGTGAGCAGCTGCGCAAGACCCGACGGACCTTGTTCGGCCTGACGCTTCCCGATCTTTCGATCTTTGGGGACGATTCTCCCGACGATGAGGGCATGTCTCATATCGAAGGCCGAATCAGGAGGCTCGCCCAGAACGCGTACGGCAAGTGGATCTTCGAGCTTGAAGACGGCGCCCGGTGGATCCAGACCGACACGCGCGCGCTCTCGATCACGCCTCAACCCGGCCAGCCTATCGTTATCCGAAAGGCCGCGATGGGATCCTATCTGGCCAACGTGAACAAGCAAAACGCGATCCGGATGAAGCGCGCCCGCTGAATCTTAGTCGATCGGCCCCGCGACCCGCTGCGGGTCGATGCGCGCATTCCGCCACTTCATGCTCCAGTGGAGGTGCAGCCCGGTCGCGTGCCCGGTCGCGCGGCCACTCGTAAGAACCTCATCCGCGCCTGGACGCCTTCACCGAGGCCTCGGCCGAGGCATAAGGCTCCTGGCGCTCGACGCTCCAATATTTCAGGGCCTCGAGCGGGATCGCCTCGCCCGTCACCGCACAGATTACGTGGTCGCCGGGGCTGAGAACGCGGAAGGTCCCCGCCATATAATGGAGCCTTGCGGGCTTGCCCCTGTTGGACATCAGCATCGTTCATTTGCCTTGCTAAAAGAGTTTCGGCTGCTCCGGCTTAGGCGCCGAATAGGAGCGCCGCGGCGTGCGCTCAACCCCTTCGCGCACGCTTGCCTCCACCCGCCCGTCGCCGAAGACCAGCCGCAACCGGCCGGCCGCCCGCGCCGCACCGGCCGAGATGAGCGTGTGCCCGTCTTTGTCCTCCACCCGCGCATAGCCCTTGGCGAGCGGCTTGTCGGGATGGGCTTGGGCGGCGATGCGCCACAGGCTTTCCAGGGTTCGCCTGCCCTCGTCGATCTTGCGTTGGACAAGGGCCGGTGCCAGCCTGACCGCGCCGAGACGATCCGCGCTTCGCCGGATCATGATGTCCAGCAAAGACGGCCGAAGCGCCCCGGCGGCGTGGCCGAGATCTGCGCGGGCGTGGCTGAGCCGCGCCGACAGCGCGCGCGGCAGGCGTTCGGACAGCTCGTCCAGCTTCTGCTGCTGCGGCGCGAGCAGAGCCTCGCGCTTCGGAAAGCGGCGGAGGCCGTTCTCGAGCTGCTCCCCCGCCCGCTCGACGGAGCGCCGCGCGCAGCGCGACGAACGGAGCCCCATCTCCCGCACCTGCGCCAGCAGCTCGGATCGGACCGGCACCGCCATTTCTGCGGCGGCGGTCGGCGTCGGCGCCCGCACGTCCGCGGCAAAGTCGCAGAGCGAGGTGTCGGTCTCGTGCCCGACGGCCGAGATGATCGGGATCGAGCAGGCGGCGACGGCGCGGACCACCTCCTCCTCGTTGAACGCCCAAAGATCCTCGATCGAGCCCCCGCCGCGAGCGACGATCACCAGATCGGGCCGTGTCGCCAAAGCTTCGAAGCCGCGCACCGCCGCCGCCACCTGGCCGGCTGCGCCTTCGCCCTGAACCGCCACCGGCCAGACGATGACGTGGCTCGGGCAGCGATCGGCGAGGCGGTGGAGAATGTCGCGGATCACAGCCCCGGTCGGCGAGGTGACCACGCCGATCGTTCGCGGCAGAAACGGAAGCCGCTTCTTGCGCTCCGCATCGAACAGCCCCTCGGCGGCAAGCGCGCGGCGCCTCTTGTCGAGCAGCGCCATCAGCGCGCCCTGGCCGGCCAGCTCCAGCTGATCGACGACGATCTGATATTTGGATCGGCCCGGATAGGTGGTGAGCTTGCCCGTCGCGACCACTTCGATGCCGTCTTCGGGACGGAAGCGGAGCATCGCCGCGCATCCCTTCCAGATCACGGCATCGATGCAGGCTTTGTCGTCCTTCATCGTGAAGTAGCAATGACCCGAGGCGTGGCGCTTGAAGCCCGAAATCTCGCCGCGCAGGCGCACCAGGCCGAAAGCGTCCTCGACGGTGCGCTTCAGCCGGCTCGACAGCTCGGACACGGACATGGCAGGCGCGTTGTCGCCGGGCGTCTCGGTTGCTAACAGCCCGTCTTGCGGAGGAGGGAAAGCGTTCATGAATGTCCTGCTGATCGGCTCGGGCGGGCGGGAACATGCGCTGGCCTGGAAGCTGGCGCAATCGCCGAAGCTCGGCAAGCTGTTCGCCGCGCCGGGAAATCCCGGTATCGCCGAGCACGCCCGGCTTGTCGATATCGATCCCGCCGATCATCGCGCCACCGTCGATTTCTGCCTCAAGAATTCGGTCGAGCTGATCGTGATCGGGCCGGAAGCGCCGCTGGTGGACGGACTGGCCGACAACCTCCGGACGATGGGCTTTGCGGTGTTCGGCCCGAACAGGATTCCCGCACAGCTCGAAGGCTCCAAAGGCTTCACCAAGGATTTGTGCGCCCGCCACGGCATCCCGACCGCCCGCTACGTGCGCGCGTCCGATCGGCTGGCGGCGGAAGCCGCGCTCGAGGATTTCAGCTTTCCCGTCGTCATCAAGGCGGACGGGCTCGCGGCGGGCAAGGGCGTCATCATCGCGGGCTCGGCCGATGAGGCGGGCGAGGCGCTGGCGACGATGTTCGACGGTGGCTTCGGAAGCGCAGGCTCGGCGGTGGTGATCGAGGAGTTCCTCGAGGGTGAGGAAGCCAGCTTCTTCGCGCTGACCGACGGGAGGACGATCGTCCCCTTCGGCTCGGCGCAGGACCATAAGAGAGTGGGAGACGGCGACACCGGGCCCAATACCGGCGGCATGGGCGCCTACAGCCCCGCCCCGGTCCTGACGCCCGAGCTCGAGCGCCGCGCACTTTCCGAGATCGTGGAGCCGACCGTTCGCGCCCTGGCGGAGCGCGGCACCCCTTATTCCGGCGTTCTTTACGCGGGCCTGATGCTGACCGGCGAGGGCCCGAAGCTGATCGAATATAATGCCCGCTTCGGCGATCCGGAGTGCCAGGTGTTGATGATGCGGCTGGAGAGCGACCTGCTCGGCCTGATGACGGCGGTCGCGCGGGGCGGGTTGGCGGAGCTGCCGCCGCCGAGCTTTGCCGACGCGACGGCGCTGACGGTGGTGATGGCTGCCGACGGATATCCGGGGGCTCCGGTAAAGGGCGGAAGCATTTCGGGAATCGAAGCGGCCGGGGAAGCGAAGATCTTCCAGGCCGGCACGTCGGTCGCCGGCGGCACGCTGGTTTCGAGCGGAGGGCGGGTCCTCAACGTGACGGCCCTCGGCACGACGATCGCGGAGGCGCGGGAAAAGGCCTATTCCGCCATCGACGCGATCGACTTCCCAACCGGCTTTTACCGCCGCGACATTGGCTGGCGCGAGATTGCCCGGCAAGCCGCCTCGGCTGGACAGGCGGAAGCGATTGGATAAGCTCTGGCAGAGAGTTAGAGGGAGACAGGTATCATGCCGCCTGCCGTGAAATTCCTGATCGGCCTCGTCGCCGTCCTGCTGATGGGCTGGGTCCATCATGGCCCTCTCGGCAACGGCGAGGCCTTGGTTGGGCAGCTCGAAGCGCAGGCCCGGGCGGCGGTGGTCGCCAGCGAGGTACCCGGCGTCGACGTGCGGCTAGGCCGCGACCCGCTTTCACGGCATGCGACGCTGTCGGGCCCCGCCAACGATTATCAGCGCGAGGGCATGGGGGAGTTTCCTGGCCTCAACGACCGCATTCGTGCGATCGAGGGGATTTCCGGCGTCCGCTGGGCAAATCCGCCGCCGGTCGCAAGCCCCGCCGCAACCAAAGGGAACTCGTAATGCCTTTGTTGCTTGAAACGCTGATCGCTATCGTCCTTGCCTACCTGATCGGGGTGGGCGTCGCCTGGCTGTTCTTCGGCCGGGCGAAACGGGACAGCTACCTCGGATAATTTCGTTCCAATGCCGGCCTCCAAGGATCCTCCGTCACCATGATGACCGTCATCGACGCCAATATTCTTCCCATCATCATCGCGATCGTCATCGGCTTCATCATCGGCTGGTGGATGTTCAAGCGGCACCGGTCGAAGGACCGCAAGTCGGTGCTGGATCGCGATGGCCGCCGCGACCGGATCGATGCGACCGCCGCCGAGCCGCCGCCCGCGCCGGTCAGGCCTTATATGCGAACGCGTCCGATCCGCGACGGCGTCGATACGATCGAGAGGCGCGGCGTCGCCGATGAAGGCGCCGCCGCGATGCGGGACGTGGCGAGCGAGGTGCTCGGCGTTTCGGCGGAATCGAAAGCTCCGGTCGAAGAAGGACCTTCGGACGATCTTCAGATGCTGAAGGGCGTGGGGCCGAAACTCGCGCAGAAGCTTCAGGAGAACGGCATCTTCCGCTTCGATCAGCTTGCGGCCCTGTCGCCGAACGAGATCAATATCCTCGATGCCAAGCTGGGGCCGTTCAAAGGCCGGCTGGAGCGCGATCGGGTGGTCGAACAGGCGAGTTATCTTGCCCGCGGCGACCGCGACGGCTTCGAGGCGCGTTTCGGCAATCTCGGCAGCGGCTGAAGTCTGGAGCCATCTGAATAGAGCCGAGATCGTTTCAGCCGTTCCGCAGGTCTAGAGCATGATCGTCTGAGGTTGAACCGCTGCGAGCGGTTCAACCTCAGGCGTGAATCATGCTTTCACCATAGATCGAGACCTGATTACGTTCAGCTGTTTCAGCCTAAGACGATCAAGGTCCAGCGAAGCAATCAGCTTGTCGATCTTGCGGCCGTCCATGTCGACGATCTCGAACCGCCACTCGCCATGGCCGAAGCGCTCGCCGGTCTCGGGCAGGTGCTTGAGGACCGAAAGCGCGAAGCCGGCCACGGTCGAATAATCCCGGTCCTCGGGCAGATTGATCCCGAGATGGTCGCTCAGCGCGTCCGCCGAGAGCGAGCCCGAGATCAGCCAGCTGCCGTCTTCGCGCTCGACCAGCGGCGGATCCGTGTCATTGCCGGTCGCAAGGGCGCCGGCGAGGGCGGAAAGCAGATCCGCCGGGGTCACCAATCCATCGAAATGGCCATATTCGTCATGAACGAAGGCCATCGGCACCTCGGCTTCCCGGAGGACGGTCAGCGTGTCCATCGCGTCCATCTGGTCGGGAACCACGGGCGCCTCGCGCATCAAGCTCCTGAGGTCGAGCGGCCGCCCTTGCACGAATGCCTGCACGATATCGCGCGCCTGGACGACCCCCACCAGCCGGTCGACCGACCCCTCCGCCACCGGCAAGCGGCTGTGCGGCGTCTCGAGGAGCTTCTGCCGGATCGTCTCCACGTCCGCGTCGACGTCGATCCATTCCACGTCGGTCCGCGGCGTCATGATCTCGCGCGTCGGCCGATCGGCGAGGCGAACCACGCCCGAGATGATCGCCCGCTCGCTTTCCTCGATGACGCCAGCATGGTGCGCCTCGGCGACGACGATGTGGAGCTCTTCGGCGGTGACCCTGCTCTCGGTGTCGCGCTGCAGCCTCATCAGCTTGAAGATAAGCGCGCTGGTCCGGTCGAGCAGCCACACGAAGGGAGCGGTCGCCCGGGCGACCCAAAGCATCGGAACGGCGATGAACGCCGCCAAGGTCTCGGGCGCGCGGAGCGCGATCTGCTTGGGCACAAGCTCGCCCACCACCAGCGATACATAGGTGGTCACCACGATGACGATCGCGAACCCGATCGTCTGCGCATATCGGGGGTCCACGCCGAGAAGCGTAAGCCGTTCCGCAACCGGCCCGCCCAGGCTGGCACCGGAATAAGCACCGGCAAGGATGCCGATCAGCGTGATGCCGATCTGCACGGCGGAGAGGAAGCGGCTGGGATCGGCAGCGAGGTCAAGCGCCGTTTGTGCCCCGGCTCTTCCCGCTTTGGCCATCGCCTTGAGGCGCGCCTCCCTGGCCGACACGATGGCAAGTTCCGACATCGCGAAGACGCCGTTCAGCGCGATGAGGAGCGCAATCACGACAACATCGAACCAGGGGAATGGCGAGAGGGGGGAGGCGGGGGGCATGATGGGCGGTCCCGTTTAGCCGCCTTTCTTCGGGATGAACAACCGCTTCGTCCGCGATCGGTCGCTCCTTCAGGGAACAAGCGCTTCGCAACGTAGGTTTAGGCCATCGTTCGATAACCCGCCAACGGGAAGGGATCAGTATGTTTGCGTCCAAGCGTATCACAGGCGGCGCAGTCGCGGCCGCTCTCCTCACCACCACCGCCTGCGTCACCAATCCGGAAACGGGCGAGCGTGAATTCCAGACCCGCACCGCGATCGGTGCGGCCGTCGGCGCCATTGCCGGCTATTTCGGCGGCGACCTCATCGGCGGCCGTCGCGATCGGACCGAGAAGATCGTGGGCGCGGGCATCGGCACCATCGCCGGCGCTGCGGTCGGTCAATATATGGACCGGCAGGAGCGTGAGCTTCGCCGCCAGACCGCCGGGACCGGCGTCGTCGTCGAGCGCCAGGGTGACGAACTGCTGCTGAGCATGCCCGCGGGGATCACCTTCCCGATCAACAGCTTCCAGATCCAGCCGCAATTCTACGGCACCCTCAACCAAGTGGCGCAGACCCTTGCCGCCTATCCGCAGACGCTGATCGACGTCTACGGCCACACCGATCCGAGCGGGGGCGATGCGATCAACATTCCGCTGTCGCAGAATCGTGCGCAATCGGTCGCCAATTATCTTTCGCAGCAGGGCGTCAACCGGGCGCGCATCGCGACGCAGGGTTTCGGTTCCTCGCAGCCGCTGCCGGGCAACACCAACGCCACCGAGGCGGAGCGAGCCGCCAACCGTCGCGTCGAGATCCGCATCGTGCCGGCCACTCAGGGCGGCTGAGCGGGGCCGAGCGCCGGCAAGGGGGGCGCCGGGGAAACCCGGCGCCCTTCCCGTTTGCGGCCCTCTTCATATGATTGAAACCTTGATTCAGGGATAGGGCCGATTCAGCCTGATCCGATCAGGGTCCAGGCGCTGTGCGAGGATCGGGAATGGTCGTCCCGCCCATTGAGGACAAGAACCGCGATCGGATAAAGGCGCTGCTCGGCGTCGCCGCCTTTCACGCGCTGCTGGGCTATGCCTTCATCAATGGGCTGGGCACGCACATCGCGACGACGGTCAGCGACCGCCTGAAGGCATTCGATGTGCTGCCGGAACAGCCGCTTCCCCCGCCGGAGGAGCCTGAGCCCGCGACGAAGCGCACGCCGCAGGAGGAGGGCGCGGCGGCACCGCCCAACCTCAAGGCGAAACCCTCGCCGGTGGTCGCGCCGCCGCCCGTGGTCAGGCTCAACCTCCCGACGCCTGTCGTGACGGCACCACTTCCCAGCCCGGTGACCGGAAGCGATCCTTCGGCCGGCGCCTCGAACCTGCCGGGGCCAGGCACCGGAAGCGGCGGCATCGGGACGGGCACCGGCAGCGGCGGGCAAGGCACCGGTCCGGGCGGCGGGGGCGGCGGCTCGAAGGCGGTCCGGCTGAGCGGTTCCATATCCGGTGCCACGGATTATCCGCGTGGCGCGAAGCGGGCGGGCATCGAAGGCTCCGTCGCGGTGCGCTTCACCGTCGAGAGTGATGGATCGGTGACCGACTGCGAGGTCATAAGATCGAGCGCGGATGATGAGCTCGACGCGACGACTTGCCGGCTGATCGAGCGGCGGTTCCGCTACGAGCCTGCGCGGGACGCCCAGGGCAGGCCGGTCACCGAAATCGTCACCAGGACGTTCGACTGGATGCTCCCGCGCCGCCCTTAGCTAAAGCAATATCGATTAGGGTCGAACCGCTCTTCTCCGTTCGGGCTGAGCCTGTCGAAGCCCTGTTTCTTCTACACTGCAAGAGAAGGACGGCCCTTCGACAAGCTCAGGGCGAACGGTTTGGGTGGATCAACCCAGACCAGTACCAGGCTAGGGGCGGCGGTCTCTGAAGAAATCCCTCAGCAGCGCGGCGGCGGCCTCTTCCCCGATACCGGAATAGACTTCGGGCGCGTGGTGGCAGGTTGGCTGCGAGAAAAAGCGGGGGCCGTGCAGCACCGCGCCGCCTTTCGGATCGGCGGCGGCGAAGTAGAGGCGCCGGATCCGGGCCAGCGCGATAGCGCCGGCACACATCGCGCAGGGCTCCAGCGTCACCCAAAGGTCGCACTCGTCGAGGCGCGAGGTGCCGAGCGCGGCGGCAGCGGCGCGAACGGCGACCATCTCGGCATGGGCGGTGGGGTCGCTCGTCAGCCGCATCGCGTTGCGGCTCACCGCAACGATCTCGCCGCCGCAGGTGACGACGGCGCCGACCGGCACCTCGCCCTCCCCCGCCCTCGCCCGCGCCCGGCGCCGCGGATCGCGCCTCTTCGAGCGCCCGGCGCATAGGTTCGGGAAGCGGGAACGGCATGGGAGCGGGTTAGCGCCCTTCGGCGCCAGGCGCTAGGTCGGGACCCTGCGCCGAACAAGGGCGCGGCGCTATGCCGGGGCGTCGCGCCGGGAGCGTCCCTTCAGCAACGCGAACAAGGCGAACGCCGCCCCCGGAAAGTAGCCGAGGCAGGTCAGGCCGAACGCGATCCAGAAGTCACGCGATACGCCCTGGACCAGAAACAAAGCGAGCGGCGGCAGGAGGATCGCCGCCGCGACATGAGCCGCGGAGAGCGAGGCCGGTGCCGCGATCTTCGGCTCGTCACTTAGGCTGTTGCTGGGGCTGTTGCTGGTTTCCGTCGCCATCGTCCTTCACGCCGATCGTCGGCACATTGATCTTGCTCTGCTCGATGCCGATTTTCGGCACGCCCACGGTCTTCTCGGTGGTGCCGACGACCACTTCCTTGGTGTCGACATCGAGCTTGGGAACCTCGCCGCCCTCAGCCGTGACGTTGACCTTCGGCGCCCGTAGCTCACCGCTGCTGTTGAGATCGACAAATCCGGTCGCCACGCCGACGATCATCACCAACACTGCGACAACGAGGATCGTCAGGATAAAACGCTTCATGCACGCCTCCGGGGCAACCTGAACTTTGGTCACTTGGATCAACGCAGCCTCGCACAGGAGGTTGCACCTCCGCAACGACCAAACTCGCCCAGTTGAGGCGCGCGAAGGTTGACGAATCCACCCAGGAGCGCTATCCGCGCCCACTTTCGGGGAACGAAGAGTTCCCAATCCAGGAAAGAGCAAAGATGTCGCGCATTTGCGAACTGACCGGCAAGGGCCGGCTGGTGGGCCACAATGTCTCCCACGCCAACAACAAGACGAAGCGGACCTTTCTGCCCAACCTGCAGAACGTGACCCTGCTCTCCGACGCGCTCGGCCGTGGCGTCAAGCTGCGCGTGTCGATGAACGGCCTGCGTTCGGTCGAGCATGTCGGCGGCCTCGACAATTGGCTCGCCAAGACCTCGGACGAGCAGCTCAGTCTGAAGGCCCGCCGCCTGAAGCGCGAGATCGAGAAGAAGGCCACCGCGGCCGCCGCCTGAACGGCTGCTCCGGCGCTTCACGGATGGGGCTGATTTAAAGCCGTGATCCGATCGAGGTTTAGCGCGAACTTCAGCAGCAACGTCCTCTGCAGCGGGATGAAATTGTCGTCCGATGCGATCCAGACGATCGTACGCCCATTTTCCCACGTGACGCTCAGCGCCTCCATATTGTCCACCGTCAGCGGCGCTTGAAGATGGGCGATCTCCTGCCCCCAAAGCGCCTTTCCCACAGCGACGCTGGCGCCATCGGCCAGTGTCAGCTTGGCTGAGATGCCGTCGGCAAGACCCACCCGCCGGTTCAGGAACAGCAGGCGCCCGTCGGGCAGCACCGCCGCATCCGTGATCCTGAAGCCCTTCGGCGCGACATAGCTCATCGCTCTGGCCGGCGTGCCCTCGACTGCCGGATCCCCGTCGAACAACAGCGCCTCGCTGCTGCCGTCGGGGCGCCCCCGCCCTTCTGAAAAGACGATGAAGCGGCCGTCGGGCAGGCGGAGCATCGCCTCCGCACCGGAATTCGAGGACCATTTGCGCATTGCGGCCGGCGCCGCCCAAGCATCGCTCGTCCAGTCGCTCCTGCGGTAGCGCCACAGCTGGTTACGGCCCTCGAAGGCGATCCAGGCCCGCTTCTTGTGCACCGCCATCGCCTCGGTATCGCGATCGCCCTTCACGTCCGGCGAGCCCGGACCTTGCGGCAGGGGCAGGATCGTCAGTGCGGGCTCTTGCCGCCCCGGCACGGAAAAGCGGAACAGCGACCCGGCATCGCTGAGGGCGACGACCTCCCCCTCTTCGACATGCATCGCCGAGATGCCGCCGAAGCGTCCGTCATTGCTGCGCAGCGCCCAGCCGCCCAGGTAAGCGAGCTTGCCGACCGTACTTCGCGCCGGATCGGTTTCGTGGAGCGGGACCGGAGTGAACGACAAGGTCGCCGTTGCCGGAGGCACGGGCGACCGGAAGAGCGACACCGGCGCGAAGGTGGTGAGAAAGAGCGCCGCCAGGAGCGGGAGAAGCAGTCGCATCGTCCGGCCCACCAGCCTCTCCCCGGGCCGGCGACAGCGGCCAATTTGGATGAACTATGCCTGACGGGGGCATTCAGGGTCGGCTCAAGCGCATCACTCCATAAGCGCATCAACGACGAAGCCCATGGCGGCAATCGGGAGTGCCGCGGATCCCCGCGAGAACAGCGGCCAAATTTCGAGAACGATCCTGACGGAGGCATTCAGGGTCAGCAAGCGAATCACCCCATAAGGGCGTCAACGACGAAGCCCAGCGGCAATCGGGATTGCCGCGGCCGCCGAAGAGATTGCGTATCATGTTCAAGAAGATCACCTCCGCTGCCGCTGCCGCTGCTCATGGCCGCAACGGCTATTATGACGACCGCTATGCGCAGTCCTATCGGGATGATCGCTACGCGCGTCCTATAATGACGGCTATTATCGCGACCGTACCTACCGCGACAGCCGCTCCTATCGCGGTGACCGCCGTTGCAGCGGCACCACCGGAACGATCGTCGGCGGAGCAGCGGGCGCGCTCGCGGGCCGCGCGATCGGTAACCGCGGCAGTACCGGCACCATCCTCGGGGCCGCCGCCGGTGCGCTTCTCGGCCGCCAAGTCGGCAAGAGCAGCTGCCGCCGCTAACAGCATCCCTCGGGTCGCGTAACGAGGGCGGGGCCGGTACTCCATGTGGGTGCCGGCCCCAACTTTTACGGCCCTGCCCGCCGCCGTGGCCTGAAACCCCACGATTGATCCATACCGCACGCTGATGTGACGAGCAGCTTCAGGCGTTCGTGTCGAAAAGGGCGGCGAGCTGCTCGATCATCGTGCCGCCGAGCTGCTCGGCGTCCATGATGGTGACGGCGCGCTCATAATAGCGGGTGACGTCGTGCCCGATGCCGATCGCGACGAGCTCGACCGGCGAGCGGCTTTCGATCCAGCCGATCACCTGCCTCAGATGCCGCTCGAGATAGGTGCCGCTGTTCACCGACAGCGTCGAATCGTCGACCGGCGCGCCGTCCGAGATCACCATCAGGATCCGCCGCTCCTCGGAGCGGGCGATCAGCCGGCTATGCGCCCACAAGAGCGCCTCACCGTCGATATTCTCCTTGAGCAGCCCCTCGCGCATCATCAGGCCCAGATTCTTGCGCGCCCGCCGCCACGGCTCGTCGGCCTGCTTGTAGACGATGTGGCGAAGGTCGTTGAGCCGTCCCGGATGCGGCGGCCGGCCGTCGCTCAGCCACCTTTCACGGGATTGCCCGCCCTTCCAAGCGCGCGTCGTGAAGCCGAGTATCTCGGTCTTGACGCCGCACCGCTCGAGCGTGCGGGCAAGGATATCGGCCGAGATTGCGGCGATGGAGATCGGGCGGCCGCGCATCGATCCGGAATTGTCGATGAGCAGAGTCACCACGGTGTCGCGGAATTCGGTGTCGCGCTCGACCTTGTAGCTCAGCGACTGTGCGGGATTGACGATCACCCGCGCCAGCCGGGCCGCGTCCAGCAGCCCTTCTTCCTGGTCGAAGTCCCAGCTCCGGCTTTGCTGCGCCATCAGCCGCCGCTGCAGCCGGTTGGCGAGCTTGGTCACCGCGCCCTGGAGGTGCGTCAGCTGCTGGTCGAGATACATGCGCAGGCGGCCCAGCTCCTCCGGGTCGCACAGCTCGGTCGCCTCGATTACTTCGTCGAAGCGGGTGGTGAACACCCGATAATCGAATTGCGGCGGCAGGTCCGAGAGCGGGCGGTTGGGCCGGACGGGGAGCATCCCCTCCTCGCCTTCCTCGCCGAGACCCTCCTGGCCTTCCGCCATTTCCTGATCGGTGAAGTCGCCCTCGCCCTCCTCGTCGGACGTATCGCCCTGCTCGACGCGGATGTCGGCCTCGCCCTCGCCGCCGCCCTCGTCCTCACTCTCCTCGTCGCCGCCGTCGCCTTCGTCCTGATCCTCGCCCTCGGATTCGTCTCCCTGCTCCAGCTCCTCGTCGGGCCTCAGATCGGCTTCCACCAGATCGAGATCCTGAAGGACCTTGTTGGCGAGCGCGGCGAAGGCGGCCTGATCGTCCAGCGCCAGCCCGAGCGCGTCGAGATCGGCACCGGCTTTTTCCTCAATCCAGTCGGAGACGAGCTTCAGCCCCTGACGCGCGGCCTCGGGCGGCGCATCGCCGGTCAGCCGCTCGCGCACCATCAGCGCGACTGCGGTCGAGAGCGGCACTTCCGCCTTGTTGCGCGCGCGGGTGATCGGATCCGTCCGCATCCGCATCTCGGTGAGCCGGCTGAGATTGGCGCGGATGCCTTCCATCGAGCGCGCGCCGAGCGCCTCGACCCGCGCCTGCTCGGCGGCATTGAACACCGCCCGGGCGACCTCGTCGAGCGGGGTGTTGCGAGAATGAAGCCCTGCATCGTGATGCCTGAGCTTCAAGGCGGCCGCGTCGGCATAGCCCCTCGCCTCGGCGACTTCACGCTGGGGGAGCGTTCGGCCCGGCATCGGCACCTTGATCGTCTTGCCCTGCGCCGACGGCGTTTCGGCGGAGAAGCCAAGCTCCACCTCCGGCTCCCGCGCGATCGCGCGCGACGCGCCGGTCAGGACCTGACGGAAGGATTCGAGCGCGCGATCGCGAGCGGCAACAGCGTCAGCCGGATTTGCGCGACATCAACGGTCGGCTCCAGCCTGCAGCTCCGGCCCGCACTGACGAACGGCAGCGATCAAGACCGGTGCATTGGCGTCGGGGCTTGTGTCATCGGCGCGAAGTTGCACGACGCTGGGGCCTCGCCCCTTCGTCGCGGCCAAGATCGCGCCGAAGTCCAGATCTCGGGACGACGAAGCCGTGACCCTCGGCGAACGCCATGATCTCGACATCTGAGGCTGTCGCAGCTCCCACGTTCGACCAGTGAGCTGCCTCGATGCCGGCTCGCTCCAGGGCTTCTTCCCAGCGTGGGGACAGGTTCATATCGATCAGCTCATGCGCGGCGCAACCTCACGTTCCTCGGCGCGCCATGATAACGTCGGCGCGCTCAAGATACGGATAGTCGGAGAGGACGGCATCGATGCCCTGGCCGGCCGCGATCGCCTACGCTGTAACGCGACCAGCTCTACCATGTTGGCCTTTCCCACCACGCTTTCAGGCAGGTCCTTGCCGAACACGCGCTGATAATATTCGGCGACCAGCGGCCGCTCGGCCTCGTCGCACTTGTTCAAAAAGGTGAGGCGGAAGGCGAAGCCGACATCGCCGAAGATGAGCGCGTTCTGCGCCCAGCTGATCACCGCTCGGGGGCTCATCACTGTCGAGATGTCCCCGTTCACGAAGCCTTGGCGCGTGAATTCGGCGACCTTGATCATCCGTTCCACTTCCTGGCGACCGCCCTCATGATCATACTCGCCCGATTTGGCGAGCACGATCCGCGCCTCGGTCTCAGCCGGCAGATAGTTCAATGTAACCACGATGTTCCAGCGGTCCATCTGGCCCTGGTTGATCTGCTGCGTGCCGTGATAAAGGCCGGTCGTGTCGCCGAGGCCGACCGTGTTCGTGGTCGCGAACAGCCGGAACCAGGGGTTCGGCCGGATCACCCGGTTCTGGTCGAGCAAGGTCAGCTTGCCCTCGGTCTCGAGCACGCGCTGGATGACGAACATCACGTCCGGCCGGCCGGCGTCATATTCGTCGAAGACGAGCGCGGTCGGGGTCTGCAGCGCCCAGGGCAGGAGGCCTTCGCGGAACTCCGTCACCTGCTGGCCTTCGCGCAGCACGATCGCGTCGCGTCCCACCAGGTCGATGCGGCTGATATGCGCATCGAGGTTGATGCGGATGAGCGGCCAGTTGAGGCGCGCCGCCACCTGCTCGATATGAGTGGACTTGCCGGTGCCGTGATAGCCCTGCACCATCACACGGCGGTTCTTGCCGAAGCCCGCGCAGATCGCCAGCGTCACGTCGGGATCGAAGACATAGGTGGGATCGAGGTCCGGCACCCGCTCGTCGGCTTCTGAAAAGGCGGGCACTTCCATGTCGCTGTCGACGCCGAACAGGTCGCGCACCTTCACGATCTTGTCAGGCGCGCCCATGAGCGTGGTGGCGCGGCTGTCGGGTTTCACGTTGGCAAGGTCGGCCATCTTCTGACTTTCAGGGTCTCAAGCGAAAGGGCGCCCGATAAAGAATACTCTATTGGGACCCCGCAAATGCGGGGCGGGATTTGAGCTGCGTATAGGCCTCGATCACGGCTTGCAAAGCCTTCTCGTGGCTGCGGTCGCCCCCGTTACGGTCGGGATGATAGCGGCGCACCAGATCGGCATAACGCTGCCTCAGCGCGCGCCGGTCGGCATCGGTTCCAAGGCCGAGGATCCGAAGCGATTTCCTGTCCGTCTCGCTGAGCTCGCGCCCGTCCCTGCGTTGCTGCTGGGATTGGGCGCGCCGGAAGCGGGCGCCGATCGCGTCGAGCGGATCGGTGAAGTCGGCCCATTTCGGCGGCTGCGAGCCGACATGGGCGAAAGCGCGCGTCTCGCGCTCCCACCCGCCATATGGCGTCTGGGCCTGCTCGATTTCCTCGCTGCTCATGCCGTTGAAATAATTATAGCCGGTGTTGAACTCGCGAACATGATCCAGGCACAGCCACTGCCACTCGCCCGGGCCGTCGAAGCTGGCGCGCCGCCCCGAAGGCGCGCGGAACTCGCCCGGCTCCTCGCAGCCGGGGCGTGCGCAATGGCCCTGCGCCTCCACCCGGCCGTGGAACCGGCTTTGCCTCTTGCCCGAACTCGCCACTTGCTCCCTTCCCGTGCAAACCCGCTATATAGGCCGGATGAGCGCGCATTTAACCGGGCCGATCGCGGCCGAGATCACCAGACGTCTCACCGAAACACTCGGTCCGACGCACCTCCAAGTCATTGACGACAGCGAGAAACATCGCGGCCACGGCGGCTACAATCCGAACGGCGGGGAAAGCCATTTCACCGTCGAGATCGAGTCGCCCGTCTTTGCGGGGATGAACCGCGTCGCGCGCCAGCGTGCGGTCAATCATGCGCTGGCGGATCTTCTGCAGGAGCGGGTGCATGCGCTCGCGATCAAGGCGAGGACCCCCGGTGAATGAGCGACCTCTTCATTCAGACGCTGCGCGCGGTGACGCACGATCTCGGCGGGTTCAAGGTCCACCGCACGCTTCCGCACAAGGAGCGCACCACCGTCGGGCCCTTTATCTTCTTCGATCAGATGGGCCCGGCGCATCTGCCGCCAAACCAGGGGCTGGACGTGCGCCCCCACCCGCACATCAACCTTGCGACCGTCACCTATTTGTTCGCCGGCGCGATCGATCACCGCGATTCGCTGGGCACCTTCCGCACGATCGAGCCCGGCGCCGTGAACCTGATGACGGCAGGACGGGGTATCGTTCATTCGGAGCGCTCCCCGGCCGAGCTCCGGCCAAGCGGGCCCGAGCTGTCGGGCATCCAGACCTGGCTGGCGCTGCCCCAGGCGAAGGAGGAGATGGATCCGGCCTTCGAGCATGTGCCGAAGGACCAGCTTCCGACGATCGAGGGCAGCGGCGCCCGGGCGCGCGTGGTGATGGGCACATTGTGGGGCGCGACCTCGCCCGTCACCTGCCACAGCGAGACCATTTATGCGAGCGTCGCGATCGAGCCCGGCGGCAGCATGCCGGTCGATCCGGCGGCCGACGAGCGGGCCATCTATGTGGCGGAGGGCGATGCGAGCCTCGACGGGCAAGATCTGGAGCCTCAACTGCTCTACGTGCTTCGGCCGGGCACCAGCGCGACCTTGCGCTCCGAACGCGGGGCTCATGTGATGCTGTGCGGCGGGGCGCCGCTGGACGGCCCCCGCCATGTCTGGTGGAATTTCGTGTCGTCCCGCCGGGACCGCATCAACCAGGCCAAGGAGGACTGGCTGAGCGAGCGCTTTCCGGTCGTGCCCGACGATGCCGCCGAGCGCATCCCGCTCCCCGTCGTGGCACCGAAGACGGTCGTTCGGAGACCGGTCTTGCGGATGAGTACCCGCAAACGGTGCTAAGAGCCAAGCGGCTTCGTCGCGAAATGTCGCCCGGAGACCCGCCTTTGGTGTGCGCTGCTCGAGCGGCCGGGAGGGTATAAATTCCGCCGCCAGCACCCGGCGGGCCGCTACGTGCTGGACTTCTATTGTTCGAAAGCCTGCCTATGCATCGAGGTGGACGGCTTGGCGCACGACATGGGCGACAATCCGCAGCGCGACATGCGACGCTGGCCAAACCGGTCGAAACGGCGCATCCCGGCAGAAGAGGTTTTTCGCGACCTGGAGCCGGTTGTTCAATTCATTGCCATGCGCTCCTCCACCGGCTGCGCCGGTCCCCTCCCCTGCCAAAGCAGGGGAGGACTTCAGGAAACAGATCATGAGCGAGATACAGACCACCCGCATCAGCCTCCCCACCGGAGTGACGCTGAAGGTGGCGTTCGGCGGGCCGGAGGATGCCGAGCCCATCATCTTCCTCCACGGCTTTCCTGAATCGCACCGCACCTGGCGGCACCAGCTGACGAACCTGGTCCGGGACTTCCGCGTGATCGCGCCCGACCAGCGCGGCTATGCCGGGTCGGACAAGCCGGAGGGAGTCGAGGAATATGCGTCGGCAAGATCGTCGAGGACGTGTTCGCGCTTGCCGACGCTCTGGGCATCCGCCGCTTCACCCTCGTCGGCCATGATTGGGGCGGCGCCGCCGCCTGGGGCGCAGCGCTGAAGGAGGGCGAACGGATCAAACGGCTCGTCGTCGTCAACGCGCCCCACCCTTACATTTTCCAGCGCACCGTGATCGACGACGAGGCGCAACGCGCCGCCTCGCAATATATCCGCGCCTTCCGCACGCCCGGGTTCGAGGCGGCGATAGAGGCGATGGGCTCGAAACCTTCCTCGAGAAGAGCCTAAAGCCGCACGTCGACCTCCGTCTCATCTCCGAGGCTGAGCGCGAAGCTTATATCCACGATTGGTCCCAGCCGGGTGCGCTCGCGATGCTGAATTGGTATCGCGCCGCGAAGATCGAGGTGCCGGAGGTGGGCCAGAAGGCACACAAGCCGCTCTGGGCCCAAAACCCCTTCTCTCCCCGAACCGAAAATGCCGGTGCTGGTGATCTGGGGCATGAAGGACAAGGCGCTGCTCCGGATCCAGCTCGAGGGGCTTCAGAACCATGTTCCAGATCTCCGTTGGACGCTGGAGCAGGACGCCGGCCATTTCATCCCCTGGGAGAAACCTGAGGTCGTGACTTCCGCCATTCGGGACTTCGTCGCGGAGACGCCGCTGGATTAAAGCTTGGGCTCACCGCCCGGCCCCGCTATGGCCCGCCTCCCATGCCGCAGACTCGTGACCGTTCTCGATCCCGCTCCGCGCGCGCCGCCGGTGCAGGCGCTGTACCATCAGGAGATGGAGAAAAGCCCGATCCCGGCGCGCTTCCCACGAATTCCACCACCATCGGCTCGGCGCCACCATCGGAATATGAGGATGCGGAGGTGGATTTCTTCGACGACATCGTCGGGCGTCCACGGCCGACCTCGACGCGTTGATCGCCTGAAAGCTCGCCAAGGATTGGTCGCTTTCGCGCTATGGCCCGCCTCCCATGCCGATGCGCCAGATCCTGCGCGCCCGCGCGCCTTGCCGAGTCGCATTGTACCAGCAGGAGATGGAGCAGACCCCGATCCCGGCCCGCTCCACGCACCATCGGCGCCATCTCGGAGTGGAATATGAGGATGCGGAGGTGGATTTCTTCGACGACAAGCGCGAGACCGCCTTCGTTCGGCCTGCTCGACGAGCTGATCGCCGGCAAGCTCGCTAAAGGATTGGTCGCTGGCGCGGCTGGACAAGCCGATGCGCCAGATCCTGCGCGCCGGGTGAGCTCGTCGCCCGGATCGGTGTCCCCACCGGCAGCGTCATCTCGGAATATGTCGAGGTCGCCAAAGCCTTTTACGACAAGCGCGAGACCGCCTTCGTCAACGGCCTCGCTCGACGCCATCGCCAAGGAAGTGCGGCGCTAGCCTCAAACAGGCTTATAGAAGGCGCGTGTCAGGAGATCCGCCTTCATCTCCGCCTTGCGGTCGCTCGCCGGCGACCCCGCCGCGCGAGGGCTGCTCGACGATGCCGCGACCCTCGCCTTCGAGGGCAAGAACCTCGTCCTGACGCACGACATGATCGTGGAAGGCGTGCACTTCCTCGCCGAAGACCCGGCCGAGGATGTTGCCTGGAAGCTGGTGGCGGTGAACCTGTCGGATCTCGCCGCCAAGGGCGCGAAGCCGCTGGGCGTCCTCCTCGGCTACACCCTGACGGGAAACAGCGACTGGGACGACGCCTTCGTCATTGGTCTCGGCGAGGTTCTTCACGCGTTCGGCACCGCGCTCATCGGCGGCGACACGGTCTCGGCGCCCCCCCTCGCCCCCGGTCGCTCGGATTGACCGCGATCGGCGAGGCTCGGCACGTCCCGCCTTCGCGCTCGACGCGAAGAGGCCGACGACCTGCTTTGGGTGAGCGGCACGATCGGCGATGCCGGCGCGGGCCTGCGGATCGCGCTCGGCGAGATCGAGGGTCCGCCCGAGCTGGTCGCCCGCTATCGCCGCCCCCAGCCGCGGCTGGAGTTGGGGCAAAGGCTGGCGCCGATCGTCACCGCGATGATGGACGTATCGGACGGCCTCCTCATCGATGCCGCCCGAATGGCGCAGGCCAGCGGGCTCGCGGCGAGCATCGACCTTGGCGACATTCCACTGTCCGCGGCCCTCCTTTCCGCCGCCGGAGGCGGGCGGCAGGCGCGGATCGACGCCTCCATCGCCGGAGACGATTACGAGCTTCTCTTCGCCGCGCCCGCTGAGCGGACGGAGGCGATCCGCGAAATCTCCGCCGCGCTCGGCCTGCCTTTGACGCCGGTCGGCCGCCTCGGGCGCGGAGAGGGCATCGTCCTGACGCACGAAGGCACGCCGCTCCCGCTGCCGCCGCGCCTCGGCTATAGAGCACGCCGCCGGACCGGCCTGAGCGGCCTGGCGCAATGGTGTCCAACAGGTTGAAACATTGAGCCCCGCACCTTAAGACGCGCGGCATATCCGGGCGCGGCTGCCCGGACACAGAGCCTTTCCCGACAAGGCGGTATCGCCTTGTCGGATCAGAAAGGCTCCGGGGCATTTCCCGGCCGAAAAACCGGTGCCTGCTTTTTCGGGAAATGCTCTAGGTTCCCGTCGAAGTCCCACTTCGACGGGTTTATTTCAGGGGAAGGAATTCAGATGACCGTCGTGCTCATCGCCATAGTCTGCGGATTGGCCGCAGTGCTCTATGGCATCGTGACAAGCCGTCAGGTGCTCGCCAGCTCGGCCGGCAACGAGAAGATGCAGGATATCGCCGCCGCCATCCAGGAGGGCGCGAAGGCCTATCTGGGCCGGCAATATACGACCATCGCCATCGTCGGCGCCGTCGTCGCGGTGCTGGTCGGGCTGTTCCTCGGCCTCACCGAGGCGATCGGCTTCGTCATCGGCGCGGTGCTTTCGGGCGTGGCGGGCTATATCGGCATGAACATCTCGGTTCGCGCCAACGTCCGCACCGCCGAAGCGGCCCGGACCAGCCTGCAGCGCGGCCTCACCGTCGCATTCCGGGCCGGCGCCATCACCGGCATGCTGGTGGCGGGCCTCGCGCTCCTCGCGATCGCCGTCTATTTCTATGTTCTCGTCGAAGTGCAGGGTGCCGATCCGGCCAGCCGCGAAGTCGTCGACGCGCTCGTCTCGCTCGCCTTCGGCGCTTCGCTCATCTCGATCTTCGCGCGTCTCGGCGGCGGCATCTTCACCAAGGCCGCCGACGTCGGCGCGGACCTCGTCGGCAAGGTCGAGGCCGGCATCCCCGAGGATGATCCCCGCAACCCGGCCGTGATCGCCGACAATGTCGGCGACAATGTCGGCGACTGCGCCGGCATGGCGGCCGACCTGTTCGAAACCTACGTCGTCACCGTCGGCGCGACGATGGTGCTGACGGCCCTCCTCGTCAGCGGGACTCGCGAGGAGCTCACCGCCTTGATGGCGCTGCCGCTCATCGTCGGCGGCGTCTGCATCCTCACCTCGATCATCGGCACCTATTTCGTGCGCCTCGGCCGCAGCCAGTCGATCATGGGTGCGCTCTACAAGGGCTTCTGGACCACCGCTGCGCTCTCGGTCCCGGCGATCTATTACGTCACCGCGCAAACGCTCGACCAGGGCATGAACACCGTGATCGGCGGCCCGCGCGAAGCGGCCGGGTTCGAGGTGGAAGGGCAGGTTGCCACCGAGGCCGTCGCCGGCGGCTTCACCGGCATGGACCTTTTCTGGTCCATGATGGTCGGCCTCGCGGTCACCGGCCTCCTCGTCTGGATCACCGAATATTATACCGGCACCAAGTACCGGCCCGGTGAAGTCGATCGCCAAGGCTTCGGTCACGGGCCACGGCACGAACGTGATCCAGGGCCTCGCGATCAGCCTGGAATCGACGGCGCTGCCGACCCTCGTCATCTGCGTCGGCATCATCGTCTCCTATCAGCTCGCCGGCCTGATCGGGATCGCCTTCGCGGCGACGTCGATGCTGGCGCTGGCCGGCATGGTCGTCGCTCTCGACGCCTATGGTCCTCGTCACCGACAATGCCGGCGGCATCGCCGAGATGGCGGGCATGGAGGAGGATGTGCGCACCCGCACCGATGCGCTCGATGCGGTCGGAAACACCACCAAGGCGGTCACCAAGGGCTATGCGATCGGATCGGCCGCGCTTGCCGCGCTCGTGCTGTTCGGCGCCTATACGACCGATTTGCAGGAATTCGGTCCGGAGCTCGGCATCGGCCCCGCCGGCGTCGATTTCTCGCTCTCCAACCCCTATGTCGTCGTGGGCCTGCTGCTTGGCGCGCTGCTGCCCTACCTGTTCGGCGCGATGGGCATGACCGCCGTCGGCCGCGCGGCCGGCGACGTGGTGATCGACGTGCGAAACCAGTTCCGGGAGAACCCGGCATCATGGATGGCACCTCGCGGCCGAATTACGCCCGAACCGTCGATCTCGTCACCAAGGCGGCGATCAAGGAGATGATCATTCCTTCGCTGCTCCCGGTGCTGGCGCCGATCGCGGTCTATTTCGTGATCGCCGCGATCGCCGGCCGCGAGCAGGGCTTCGCCGCCCTCGGCGCCCTGCTGCTCGGCGTGATCGTCTCCGGCCTGTTCGTCGCCATCTCGATGACGAGCGGCGGCGGGGCATGGGACAATGCCAAGAAATATATCGAGGACGGCAATCACGGCGGCAAGGGCTCGGAAGCCCACAAGGCGGCCGTGACCGGCGATACGGTCGGCGATCCCTACAAGGATACGGCCGGCCCAGCGGTCAACCCGATGATCAAGATCACCAACATCGTCGCGCTGCTGCTGCTCGCGGCACTGGCAAGCGGCGGCGCCTGATCTTCGGCCAAGATCGTTCAGGCTGAACAGCCTGAACCGGCGAAAACCCCGCATGGAGCGATCCGTGCGGGGTTTTTCGTTGCTCCGCTCCGCTTTCAGCTCGCTTGGCACGGAAATATTTACCCTTGGCCGCTAGTCCGACCCTCCAGAGCGGAGCATGGAAGCAATGGACGGAGTCGTCGCCAATTACGGGGCCACGGAGCTGCCGGAAGAGGCTCAGCGGCAAGCTCCGCGTCGTCACCCCGTCTCGACATGGGCCGAAATCCTTCCTGCCCGCACTGCTCCCCAGCGTCTGGGGCATCACTGGTCCGATCTGTCGGCCAACGCATCAGAGCCGAACGCCTTTGCCGAACCCTGGTTTGCCGCAGCCGCGCTTCGCCATCTGGAGCTCGCCTCCGACATCCAGATGCTGGAGGTCTGGAGCGGAGGCACCGGCGAGCCGAGCCTGATCGGCCTCCTGCCGCTCTGCGTCTCGCGGGGCTATGGCCGTATACCCGTCAAGTTCGTCGAGAACTGGCTCCACTTCCACAGCTTCCTCGGCACTCCGGCGGTCCGCGCGGGCCGGGAGCGGGACTTCTGGTCCGCCGCTCTGGCCGCGCTGGACCGGTCGGCCTGGGCCACGAACTTCCTTCACCTCCGTGACTTGGTTGAAGACGGACCGGTGCACCGCGGGCTCATCGCTGCCGCCGACGGGCTCGGCCGCCCCTGCGACACCGTCTACAGGATGGAACGGGCGCTCTTGGAAAGCAGCCTGTCGCCGCAGGACTATTACGAACGAACGGTCCGGAAGAAGAAGCGCAAGGAGCTGAAGCGCCTTTCCAGCCGGCTGGCCGAGCTCGGCACGGTGGAAACGCGCACTCTCGCGGCCGAAGCCGATCTGGGGGATTGGTGCGATGCCTTCCTCGCGCTCGAACGATCGGGCTGGAAGGGGGAATTCGGCTCTGCCCTCGGCTGCAGCCGATCGACCGAGCTGTTCTTTCGCGAGGCGCTCGCCGGCGCCTTCAAGGCGGGAAAGCTCGATTTCCTGCGGCTTGATCTCGACGGCCGCCCGATCGCGATGCTGGTGAACTTCCTCACGGCTCCGGGCAGCTTCTCCTTCAAGATCGCATTCGACGAGGATTATGCCCGCTTTTCGCCGGGTGTGCTCATCCAGATCGAGAATTTCCGCATCCTTGAGCGCGACGAGGTGCGCTGGATGGACAGCTGCGCGGTGGCGGAGCACCCGATGATCAACAGCCTGTGGGGTGAACGGCGCCCGATCGTCCGGGTGACGGTGCCGCTTGGGCGGCCCCTGCACCGGCTCGTCTTCCGCATGTGCCGCCTCGTCGAGAACAGTTCAGCAAAGCTGCGGCGGGTCCGCGGCAATGCGCTCCAACAGCAAGGGCAGAATGATGAGTGAACCCGCCTTCTCACCCGAAGCGCTTCAGGCGTTCCGCTCGATCTATCCCGAAACCGCGGCCAAGATCACGCACCGGCTGGTCGGACACCCGATGTTCGAACTCGATGCGCTGGTGGCGCTGGCGCAGCGCATCCGGCCGGTCGACGCGGAATATAATCGCGGTGACGTGCCGGTCGGCCTCGATCCGGCCGCCACGCCGTCCAACGGCCTCAGCGCCGAGGAGACGATCCGGTCGATCGAGCAATGCGGCTCCTGGATGGTGCTGAAATTCGTCGAGCAGGACCCCGCCTATCGGGAGCTTCTCCACAGCGTGCTGGCGGAGCTCGATCCGGTGGTGGAGCCGGTGACGGGCAAGATGCTGAAGATGGAAGGCTTCGTCTTCATCTCGTCGCCCGATGCCGTGACGCCCTTCCACTTCGATCCCGAGCACAACATCCTCCTGCAGCTCAAGGGCCGCAAGACGATGACCGTCTTCCCGCCCGATGATGAGCGGATCGCCAGCGGCGCTTGCCACGAGACGTTCCACAATGGCGGGCACCGGAATCTTCCGTGGCAGGACGAATTCGGCGCCGCGGGACAGGCCTTCCACCTCACGCCGGGCGAGGCGATCTACGTGCCGGTCAAGGCGCCGCACTGGGTGAAGAACGGGCCGGAGCCCTCCATCTCCTTCTCGATCACCTGGCGTTCCGAGTGGAGCTATCAGGAAGCCGATGCGCGGGGGCTCAACCGCCTGCTTCGCAAGGCCGGGGTCGATCCGGCCCCTCCCCGCCGTTTCCCGGCGCAGAACCTCGCCAAATCGGCCGCCTATCGCGGCATCATGAAAGCGAAGCGCGCGCTCAAG
>JAUJOJ010000020.1:0-42500 GCA_030447665.1 Allosphingosinicella sp.
CGCGGGTCATCCCGCACCGCGAAACCGCGGAGGGCTGCGTCGATGAAAGCGCGATCGAGACGATCATCGACTGGGCGGGCAAGGCGCAGGCGGTGATGATCGGCTGCGGTCTTCAGCATGGACCGCCGCTCGACAAGCTCCTCGACGCGCTGCTTGCTTGCGCGGCGGGTATCCCGCTCGTGCTCGACGCGGCCGTACTGGGCAGCCTCGCCCCCCGCGCCGAAGCACTGAAAGCCTGGCAGGGCGGGGCCATCGTGCTTCCGCATGCCGGCGAAATGGCCCGGTTGCTCGAATGCGAGGCCGATGAGGTAAGCGCCGACCCCGAAGCGGCGGCACGGCGCGCCGCCCAACGCTTCAATGTCGTCGCGGTGATGAAGGGTCAGCACAGCTACATCGTCGCGCCCGATGGGCGGGCGTTCCGCTTCAGCGGCGGCGGCGTCGGTCTTGCGACTTCAGGATCGGGCGATACCCTGGCCGGGATCGTGGGCGGGTTGGCCGCGCGCGGGACCGATCCGTTGGTGGCGGCGATCTGGGGCATCTACCTTCACGGCGCCGCCGGGCGCAGGCTGATGAACGAGGTTGGCCGTGTCGGCTTCCTCGCCCGCGAGCTTCCGGATCTGGTGCCCAAGCTCATGGACCAGTGAAGCAAGGCCCCATCTGTCATTTGCGGCCGCCCAAGACTATGCCTGCGCACGTGAACCGGCTGCGGAAACGGATTGAATGAGCGCGGATCTCATCGATCGTGCTTACACGCTTCTTGAACGAGGCCGCCTGGAAGAGGCGCGGGAGATCAGCACCCGGCTCGTCGACCCCGCCCAGCCCAGTCACGCGGCGCTCGCACTCCATTGCACCGTGCTGAATGCCGCCGGGCGGCACGAGGACGCGCTTTTATTCAACCGAAAGGCGATCGAGCGATTTCCAACCGACGGGACGGCGTGGCACAACCTGGCGGCAACCCTGATCGATCTGGGACGCGGGCACGAGGCCCTTGAGGCGCTTGCGAAGGGCTTCTCGCTCGGCTTGGATTCGCCGGTGACGTACCAGGTGAAGGCGCGTGCGCACGTCGCCTGCGGCGATGCAGCCGGCGCAGAGGCTGCCTATCAGGAAGCCTCGCGTCGCGCCCCGGCCTTTGCCGACCTTGCCGTGGAACGGGCGGACTTCGTCTGGATGGCTCGAGGCGATTTGGCCGCGGCCCGGGTCGTCCTCGATCGGGCATTCCACGCCGGCGCCCCGCCAGCACCATTGCTGCTCGCCAAGGCAAAGCTGCTCTCATCGGCCGGCGATCGGGAGCAGGCCGCAGCCCTGCTCGCCCGTGGGGCGGAGGGGCTGCCGGATGAGTGCGGTCTTATCGTAGCCGCCGCGCAGGCGGCGCTCGAGGCTGATAGCTTGCCGGACGCTGAGCGCCTTGCGCACCGGGCCCGTGACATCGATCCCCAAAACGTATCGGCGCTGGTTCAGCTTACCATCGTCAATCTAGCACTGGGGCGGATCGGGGCCGCCTCGGAAAGCATCCGAAAGGCGCTTAGCCTTTCCCCGCTCGATCAATCGGTGCTCGCCTGGGCCTCCACGGCTTCCCGCGCGGCGGGAGATCCGCTTTATCGCGAGCTCTGCGACTATGAGCACATGGTCGGCATCTACGAGGTGGAGCCGCCGCCGGGCTGGGCGACGAAGGACGACTTCCTTAACGAGCTGAAGGCAGCACTGGACAAGCATCATGTGCTGAAGGAGCATCCCTCCGCACAGTCGCTGCGTCACGGCACCCAGACCAGCTATCAACTGACCGGCGCGAAGGAGGCCGTAATCCAGGCATTCTTCCGGGCGATCGACGGGCCGATCCGGGAACATCTGGAAAAGCTTGGCCGTGGACCCGATCCGCTCCGCAGTCGCAACACGGGGAATTATCAAATCGCCGGCGCCTGGTCGGTGCGGCTGCGGAGCGGCGGCTTTCATCTCGATCATATGCACCATAGGGGCTGGCTGTCCTCGGCCTTTTACGTCGAGACGCCGGAGGATGCCCTCAAGCAGGAAAGCCGTGACGGCTGGCTGCGGCTGGGGCAGCCCCCCTACCGAACCGTGCCGACGCTCCCGGCGGAACGGTTCATTCGTCCGGTTGCCGGACGGCTTGTCTTGTTTCCTTCCTACATGTGGCACGGCACCGCAGCGTTCCACACGGATGAGTGGCGGACGACGATCGCGTTCGATCTGCTGCCGGTTTGAGCCGTCCGCGAAGCTAGCTTTTCACCGCCTTGTGCCGTTCAAGCTCGTCGCCGATCAGCCGCACCACGTGCACGACGTTGGTGGAACCCGGCGTGCCAAAGGGAACGCCTGCGATCACGACGATCCGGTCCCCGCCCTTGGCGATGCCGTGGCGCAGCGCCATGCGCTTGGCCTTGGCGACCATCTCTTCGAAGCTCGTCACGTCGCGCGTCCGGACCGCGTGCGCGCCCCAGAGGAGGCCGAGCCGCCGGGCCGTCTTGAGCGAGGGCGTCAGCACCAGCAGCGGAACAGTCGGGCGCTCGCGCGAGACGCGCCGGGCGGTGGAGCCCGAAGTGGTGAAGCAGACGATCCCGGCAGCGCTCACCGTGCCGACGATGTTGCTGGCCGCCTGCGCAATCGCGTCGTTGGTCGTCGGATCCGGCAGCGTTTCGGTGAAGTGGACGCGCGCGCTGTGGGTCGGGTCCGATTCCACGCTGGTGGCGATGCGGTTCATCATCGACACGGATTCGCACGGGAACTGACCCGACGCACTCTCGGCCGACAGCATGATCGCGTCGGCCCCGTCATAGACCGCCGTCGCCACGTCCGAGACCTCCGCACGCGTCGGAGAGGGCGAGGTGATCATCGATTCCAGCATCTGGGTGGCGACCACCACCGGCCGCCCCATCCGCCGCGCGGCTTCGACGATACGCTTCTGGAGCGGCGGAACCTCCTCGGGAAGCATCTCGACGCCGAGATCGCCGCGCGCGACCATGACGGCGTCGGCAAGCTCAAGGATCCCGTCCAGCCGCTCGATCGCCGCCGGCTTCTCGATCTTGGCGAGGAGCGCGGCGCGGCCGGCGATCAGCCGCCGCGCCTCGGCCACGTCCTCCGGACGCTGCACGAAGCTCAGCGCGACAATCGACATGATGATCGAGCGCGAAATTGAGGTCGGCTCGGTCCTTGGCGGTGAGCGCGGCCAGCGGCAGCACCACGTCGGGCACGTTCAGGCCCTTGTTGTTCGAGATGGTGCCGCCGACCTCGACCTGGGTCTCCAGCCGGTCCGCGCCGGCATCGAGCACGCGAAGCACCAGCTTCCCGTCGTCGACAAGAAGGCGCGTCCCCTTCTCGACCGCCTCGAAAATCTCCTTGTGCGGCAGGTTGACCCTTTTGGCGGTGCCAGGGGCCTCGTCCCGATCGAAAAAGAAACGCTGGCCGTTGTCGAGCTGAACACGGTCGCCGCCGAACCTGCCGACCCTGAGCTTCGGCCCCTGAAGATCGGCCAGGACCGTTGTCGGCCGCTCCAGCTCCTTTTCGAGGCTGCGGATGATCTCGATCCGCGCAGCATGATCCTCGTGGCTGCCGTGACTCATGTTGATGCGAAATGCATCCGCGCCCGATCGGACGAGGCGGCGGATCATCTCGGCAGTGTCGCTGGCCGGGCCGAGCGTCGCAAGGACGCGGACCTTACGGCTGCGGGGCACGATCGGGCTCGGCATCGTCTCTCCAAAGCGGCTGCGCTGCTTGGCAGTCTCGGACCGCCTGTGCTGTTCGAGGTGGCGGAATAGCCACTATTGGTGTGAGTTCAACCTGCGATTGGCCGCATGGCTTGAGCGGCCGAGTCCCAGTCCCTAGAGCCTGCCGCTCATCCTAAAGAATCGAGGAGCTCACAATGTCTGAAGGATCGGTCGCGGCCGACGAGCTGCGATTGCTGATCGAGCGTATCGAGCGGCTGGAAGAAGAGAAAAAGGCGATCGCGGACGACGTGAAGGACGTTTATTCCGAAGCCAAGTCGCGCGGCTACGATGCGAAAACGATGCGGGCCATCGTTCGCCTCAGGAAGATGGAAAAGCATGTGCGCGAGGAGGCCGAAGCCTTGCTCGACACCTACAAGGCGGCGCTCGGTCTCGGCTAGGGCAGCGCTCGACGGAAGAGGAGAGGCGAGATGATCATCAGCACCACCACCACGATCGAAGGCCGGCCGGTCGGCCAGTATCTCGGCGTCGTCACCGGCGAGGTCATCGTCGGCGCCAACATCTTCAAGGATCTGTTCGCCGGCATCCGCGACATCGTCGGCGGCCGCTCCGGCTCCTATGAATCCACGCTCCGCTCGGCGCGCGACACCGCCTTCCAGGAGCTCGAGGCGGAGGCGACCCGGCTCGGTGCCAATGCGGTGATCGGCGTCGACATCGATTACGAGGTGATCGGCAAGGAGGGCTCGATGCTGATGGTCACCGTCTCCGGGACGGCGGTCCGCCTCGGATAGTCCTTTCCGTTCGCCTTCGGGTCCTACTTCATCATAAGGTCCAGGCTTCGGGCACGGGGAATGATGGACCAGGCGGACATTGCGGCAGGCGGGCAAAGCGGGACGGCGGGCCTTGCTTCCTTTCTGCGGGGGGCGCTTGCGGCAATGTTCAGGCGTGAGACTTTGATCCCCGCTTTGCTGCTGATGGTGCTGCTCACTGCTTCGAACATCGTCATCCTTATCAACATGCCGGCCGCCAAGGGCGCTCTGCCCCCGGCGCCATTCCTCGTGGCGGCCGCCGTTCGCATCGCCGGGATCTTGCTGTTTGCGGTCGCTCTGCTGCGCATCGCCGCCGCTTCGGAACGGCCGCGATGGCTGCCCGACGGAGGCTTCTGGCTCTATGCGCTGAGCTTCGCCGCGGGGTTGCTGGCGAGCGCCCTGGCGCGGCAGCTGACGGGCGGCCGCACCGATTTCTCCGGCCTCCTCATCAGCAACGTCATCGTCACTCTGCTGCTCGCGCCGCTAGTGCCCTGGTTCGTCGCCCTCGCCGTCGCAAAGCCGCTCGCCTGGCGGCCTCGCTTTTGGGTGCGGAATTTGGGAGATTGGCTGCCGCCGCTCCTCATCTGGACGCTGCTTCTTGTCACGCCGATGGGGATGCTCCACGCGACGATCGGCATCTGGCTGATCGAAGGGGCGGACGGCTGGTTCTGGCCGGCGGCGCTGTTCGACGGGGCTCTCAGCACCCTGATGGCGCTGATCGGGCTCGGCCTCAACGCCGCCGCATATCGGCGCGTTGCGCGAAGCTGATCGTTTCGGCTATTCCCCGGCTTCCATCCATCAGCATCAGGAAGGCGATACCGGACCAATGGCCGGCCATAGCAAGTTCAAGAACATCATGCATCGTAAGGGCGCTCAGGATAAGAAGCGCTCGGCGATGTTCTCCAAGCTTTCCCGCGAAATCACCGTCGCGGCCAGGATGGGAACGCCCGATCCGGACATGAACCCGCGCCTCCGCGCCGCGGTCACCGCCGCCAAGGCCCAATCGATGCCCAAGGACAATATCCAGCGGGCGATCGAGAAGGCGTCGGGCGGCGATGCCGAGAATTATGAGGAGCTTCGCTACGAGGGCTTCGGCCCCGGCGGCGTATCGCTGATCGTCGAGGCGCTGACCGACAACCGCAACCGCACGGCAACGAACGTCCGCACGATCTTCTCCAAGAACGGCGGCAATCTCGGTGCCTCGGGCTCGGTGAGCCACGGCTTCGAGCGGCTTGGCCTGATCACCTATCCCGCCGTCGCCGGGAGCGCCGACGACATCTTCGAGGCGGCGATCGAAGCGGGTGCCGAAGACGTTTCCTCGACGGCGGAGGGGCATGAGATCTGGACCGCGCAGGAGGATCTGCACGAGGTCGCCCGCGCGATCGAGAAGAGCATCGGCGAACCGGAGAGCACCAAGCTTGCCTGGCGGCCGCAGACCCCGGTCGAGGTGGGCGAGGAGGAAGCGGGCTCGCTGCTGAAGCTCATCGACGCGCTCGATGACGACGATGACGTCCAGACCGTCTGGGGTAATTACGAAGTCCCGGAAGAGGTGATGGAGCGGCTCAGCTGATCATCATCGGCCTTGATCCGGGCCTGGGCTGTACGGGTTGGGGCGTGATCGCGGCCGAGGGGAACCGGCTGAGCCATGTCGCCAATGGGCAGATCCGCACCGACCCGAAGGCGGACCTGCCGCGGCGATTGGTCGACCTGCACGATCGGCTCGCGGAAAGGATCGCGGAATATCGGCCCCAGGCCGCGGCGGTCGAGGAGGTGTTCGTCAATGAGAACCCGCAGTCGACGCTGAAACTCGGACAGGCCAGGGGCGTCGTGCTGCTCGCGGCCGCCACGAGCGGGATTGCGGTCGGCGAATATGCATCGAGGCTGGTGAAGAAGGCGGTGGTCGGGACGGGCGGCGCCGAAAAAGCCAGGTGCATGCGATGGTCGGGCGGCTGCTCCCGGCGTCAAGATCGCCGGAGCCGATGCGGCCGACGCGCTCGCCATCGCCATCACCCATGCGCACCATCTGGCGAGCGCACGCTCGCTTCGGGGCCACGCGGCATGATCGCCAAGCTTCGCGGCCTGCTCGACAGCTTCAGCGCCGATCAGGCGGTGATCGACGTCCAAGGCGTCGGCTACCTCGTCTTCGCCTCGAGCCGGACCCTTTCGCAGCTCGGCGCCATCGGCGGCGAGGTGGTCCTGCATACCGAGATGCAGGTCTCCGAGGACGATATCCGCCTGATCGGCTTCGCGACCGCCGAGGAGCGCGACTGGTTCCGCCTCCTCACCTCGGTCCAGGGCGTGGGCGCGCGGGTCGCGCTCGCCATCCTTTCCGCATTGACCGGCGACGAACTCCACCGGGCCATCGCCGGCGGCGACAAGGCGATGGTGGCCCGGGCCCAGGGTGTCGGGCCGAAGCTTGCGCAGCGGATCGTCAACGAGCTCAAGGACAAGGCGGGCGGCGTGGTGCTGGGGAGCGGCGGCTCGGCGCCGGCGGCTCCGGCCGGCAGCTTCGCCGCCGATGCCGCTTCCGCTCTCCAGAATCTCGGCTTCCGACCCGCCGAAGCATCCGCTGCCGTGGCCAAGGCGGAGGCGGAGCTCGGCCCTGAAGCCAGCCTCGACGCGCTGGTCCGCGCGGCGCTCAAGAAGGCGGCGCGTTAGGGTTAGACAGTCGATTGCCTTTCGCTAAAGCTGACGCGCGTGGAGCAGGAACGCATCATCACGGGCGACAAAAGGCCGGAGGACGTCGATGCCGCGCTCCGGCCCAAGACGCTCGACGATTTCGTCGGCCAGCGCGCGGCACGGGAAAATCTGCGCGTCTTCATCGCGGCGGCCAAGGCCCGCGGGGACGCGCTCGACCATGTGCTGTTCTTCGGGCCCCCAGGGCTCGGCAAGACGACGCTGGCGCAGATCATCGCGCGCGAGCTGGGGGTCGGCTTCCGGGCCACCTCGGGTCCGGTCATCGCCAAGTCGGGCGATCTGGCGGCGCTTCTCACCAATCTGGAAGATGGCGACGTGCTGTTCATCGACGAGATCCACCGGCTCAATCCCGCGGTCGAGGAAATCCTGTATCCGGCGATGGAGGACCGCGCGCTGGATATCATGATCGGGGAGGGCCCTCGGCCCGATCGGTGCGGATCGATCTTCCCAAATTCACGCTCGTCGGGGCAACCACCCGGCAGGGCCTCCTCACCACGCCGCTTCGCGATCGCTTCGGCATTCCCGTCCGGCTCATCTTCTACTCGGTGGAAGACTTGGAAAAGGTGGTCCGCCGCGGCGCCGGTCTTCTTGGCCTCCCGCTGACGGACGACGGCTCCACCGAGATTGCCCGACGGTCGCGCGGCACGCCGCGGATTGCCGGGCGGCTGCTTCGCCGCGTCCGGGATTTCGCGCATGCGGCCGGTGATCCGGTGGTCGACGCCGCGGTCGCGGACGCAGCGCTCACCAGGATGGAGGTGGATGCGCTCGGCCTCGATGCCATGGACCGGCGCTACCTCAATATGATCGCCGACATCTACAAAGGCGGACCGGTAGGGGTGGAGACGCTCGCCGCCGGCCTCTCCGAGCCGCGCGACACGATCGAAGAAGTGATCGAGCCCTATCTCATCCAGCTCGGGCTCGTCGCCCGGACGGCGCGCGGGCGCTGCCTCAACGGGCGCGCCTGGACGCATTTGGGGCTGACGCCGCCGCAAGGATCGGCACAAGGCGGGTTGTTCGAAGGCAAGTGATAGAAGGGGGCAGGATGAAGGCGGTTGGCCCGATCGCAGCGGCTTTGGCGGCCTTGATCGCCGCGCCTGCTCCGGCCCAGCAGGCGGAGGGCGCGCCCGCTCCCGTCGATTATTCACTGCCGGCGAGCTGGCTCTGCCTGCCGGGACGCGGCGATGCCTGCGGAAAGCCGCTGCCGACCATCGCCCTCAACGCCAACGGCTATGGCTCGGTCGGGCAGAGCGTTCCGCGCCAGGATGCGGCCGTGGATTGCTTCTACGTCTATCCGACCGTCTCCGCCGATCAGGCCGACAATTCGGACATGATGCCCGGCCCCCAGGAGCAGGGCGTCGCCGCCATCCAGTTCGCCCGCTTCTCCGCCATCTGCCGGACCTTCGCGCCGCTCTATCGGCAGGCGACGTTGACCGCCCTGCTGCGACAGGCCACCGGCGGCGCGGCACGCACCGCTGAGGTGATGGATCTTGCCTATGCCGACGTGCTCGCCGCCTGGCGCCATTATCTTGCAAACCACAATGGCGGCCGCCCCTTCGTGCTGATCGGCCACAGCCAGGGCACGATCCACCTCACCCGCCTCATTGCACAGGAGATCGAAGGATCGGAGGCGGCGACACGGATGCTGTCCGCGATGCTGATCGGCTACAATGTCGAGGTGCCCGAGGGCCGGCTGGTCGGCGGATCGTTCAAGCAGACGCCGCTCTGCACGCGCCTCGGCGAGACGGGCTGCATCGTCACCTACGTCTCCTATCGGGCCACCAATCCTCCTCCCCCGGGCGCTCTGTTCGGCCGCTCGCCACGGCCCGGCATGACCGTCGCCTGCACGAACCCGGCCCGTCTCAGAAGAGCGACAATGCCGCTCGACAGCTATTGGTATGCCGGCCCCTCGCTTACCGGCACGCCGAGCACGATCAGCTGGTCCTCCGCGGGCGCGCCGCCGACGCCGTTCGTGCGCACGGAAGGTCTTGCCTCGGGCGCCTGCGTCAACCGCGGCCAGGTCGGCTATCTGTCGATCGCGGTCAATGCCGACCCGGCGGACATGCGGACCGATCGAATCCCCGGCGATGTGACGATCGCCGGACGGATGCAGCCCGGGTGGGGCCTGCACCTTGCCGACATGAACCTCGCGCTCGGGGATCTGATCGCGCTGGTGGAGGCGCAGGCGGAGGGATTCAAACGCCGCTGACGCCGCCAGCTTCTTCAGCACCTTACCTCGTTAACGCAAAAAAGCTTCGGCTCGTCGGACGCCGGTCTTTGCCCCTTGCCCTGCCGAATCGAGGCCCGATAGACCGGCCTTCGTGGGTGGGGAGCATGACAGGCCGTATTCGGGCGCGTTCGTGGGCAAGACCCACCGCTTCGCGCTGCGCGTCTATTTCGAAGACACCGATGTCGCCCAGGTGGTCTACTATGCCAATTATTTGAAGTTCATGGAGCGGGCGCGGTCCGATATGCTCCGATCGGCCGGCATCGATCAATGGGCAATCATCCAGCGAGGCGAGGGCGCCTATGCGGTCGCGGAGCTCCGCATCAAATATCGCATGCCGGCCCGGCTCCAGGACGAGCTTGTGGTCCTCAGCGGCATCCGCCAGGTCCGCGCTGCGAGCGTCCTCATTCATCAGCGAGTCATGCGGGGGGATGAACTCCTGACCGATGCGCTGGTCACGGCCGCCTTCCTCTCGAAGGAGGGGCGTCCGCAACGCCAGCCGCGGGAGTGGGTGGAGATATTCAAGCGGCTAGAAGAGGAAGAGGAAGAGTGAGCAATCCAGGAGCGGCCGGCGCGCCCGAGATGATGTCGCCCGTCGCGCTGTTCATGCAGGCCGACATCGTCGTCAAAGCCGTGATGATCGGCCTCATCCTCGCCAGCATCTGGACCTGGGCAATCATCCTCAGTCACGCGCTCAGGATCCGCCGCATCAACCATGACGATGCCCGCTTCGAACGGGAATTCTGGGCGGCGGACGACATGGACCGCTTCTTCGACAAAAGGGCCAAGGAGGATCTGCCGAGCGCGAAGGTATTCGGCGCCGGCATCGCCGAATGGCGCCGCTCGACGGTCGGCAAGGTGGTCGATCGCGAGGGCGCGCGCTCGCGCCTCGCCAACGCCATGCATTCGACCATCACCGCCGAAGTGGACCGGCTCGCCGAGCGCCTCAACATCCTGGCGACGATCGGATCGGTGGCGCCCTTCGTCGGCCTGTTCGGCACGGTCTGGGGCATCATGCGCAGCTTCAGCGACATCGCCGGCGCCAACAGCACCAGCCTTGCGGTGGTGGCGCCGGGGATTGCCGAGGCTTTGTTCGCGACCGCGATCGGCCTGTTCGCCGCGATCCCTGCGGTGATCGCCTATAATCGCATGAGCTACGGCATCAACCGGATCGAGGCGCGGCTGACCCGCTTTGCCGACGCCTTCCACGGCACGCTCAGCCGTGAGCTGGAACGGGAGGTATGATGCGGGCCGCCAAAATGCGCCCCTCCCTGGAAAGGAGGGGTTGGGGGTGGGTGCGAGCGCAGCGAGCATTCCGCTTTGCCTCTGGTAGCGGCGCTGCCGGCATCGAGCCGGCCGCACCGCTTCACCCACGCCTCGATCCCCTCCCTGGAAGGGAGGGGAAGCTCTAATGGCGATGGGACCCATGCTTGGCGGCAACCGGCGCGGCCGGCGCTCCCCGATGGCGGAAATCAACGTCACGCCGATGGTCGACGTGATGCTGGTGCTGCTGATCATCTTCATGGTGACCGCGCCGCTGCTGGTCGCGGGCGTGCCGGTCGACCTCCCCGACAGCAAGGCGGGCGCGCTCGACCAGGAGGTGAAGCCGATCCAGATCTCGCTCGATCCGAGTGGAGCGATCTTCGTCGACGAGGATCCGGTGACGGAGGATGCGCTCGCCGGGCGGCTCGCCTCGATCGCAGCCTCCTCGAAGGAAGAGGGCGGTCCGCGCATCTTCCTGCGCGCCGACAAAGGGCTCGATTACGGCCGGGTGATGCGGGTGATGGGCGAAATCAACGGCGCCGGCCTGCGCAAGGTGGCGTTGGTCAGTGTCCAGGGCGACGAGGGCTGATGGATCGGGCGGAGGCAACCGGGCTCGGCTTGGCGCTGGCAGGACACGCCGTCCTGCTCGCGATCCTGTCGCTCGGCCTTGCCACCGCCACCAAGAAGCCCCTGCTGTCCGAGCCGATGGAGGTCTCCTTCGTCGAGGAGGTGGGGCTGAAGTCGGCCGTCACCGAGCTGAACACGGAGGCGCCCGCGCCAAGCGTTGCCCCGGCCGCCGGGGCGCCGGAGGAAGCGGCGCCGATGCCGGAGCCGGCCTCGCCCGATCCGCTGCCGCCGCCGCCGCGCCCCGTGGAGGCGCCCCCGCAGCCCAAGGTGCAGCCCCCGCCGCAGCCGAGAGTCGTGCTGAAGCCGGCGCTCCAAAAACCGGCGCCGCAGAAGCCGGCGACGAAGCCCGCACCCGCCAAGCCGGCGCCTGCCCAGGCTGCCCCGCCGAAGCCCGCGCCGCAGCCTGCCCGCCCGGCGCCTGCCGCCGCCCGGCCCAAGGCCGCGGCCACGGGAAGCGGGAGCGCGCAGCAGACGCGCGGCTCGCGCCTGGGCCGGGACTTCCTCAAGGGCGTGGGCAGCGACCCGACGCCGTCCACTTCGCAGAAGCCGACGGGCGCGGTGCTGAGCCCGATCGCGCTCTCCGGCATCAAATCGGCGATCACCCGCCAGATCCAGCCCTGCGCGGACCGGCAGGTCAATCCCGGTCCGGGCGCCAACGAGATCGTGGTGACCTTGAACCTCCGCCTCAACCGCGACGGCTCGCTCGCCGCGCGCCCCAGCGTGGTCAGGACCGGCGGTGTCGGCGACGCCAACAGCCGCTACGAGAAGCGCGTAACCGATCTTGCGATCGCCGCCTACACCGGCTGCTCGCCGCTGAGGAACCTGCCCGAAGAGCTTTACCGCACCGCCAATGGCGGGTGGAGCAACATCAACATGAACTACAAACTGCCATGAAGAGTGATGACATGAGAGATCGTCCTTGCGAGCGAAGCGAAGCAATCCAAAGGTCCGGGAGGCGGGCGTCGCTCAGGACAGGCTTCATCGCTGCGCTATTCGCGATGACGGCCCCATCTGCCCTGGCGCAGAACGCGGCTCCCCCCGCCGGCGAGGCGCCGCCGCTCGAGGTCGACATCATCGGCGGCATTTCCGCGCCGATGCCGATCGCGATCCCGGTGATGCCGACGCCGCGCTCCGCCGCGACACCCGCGGGGGAGACGGGAGCGCTTGGTCGCCAGGTGGCCGAGATCGTCGCGACGGACCTTCGCAATTCCGGCCTGTTCACGCCCAAGGGGCCGGGCGGCTTGCCGGGGGTCAGCTACCCGCAGGTGACCGCCCCCGATTTCCCCACCTGGAGCGGCACGGGCGCGCAGGCGCTGGTCCAGGGCTATGTGCAGGCGAACGGCGACGGGACGCTCACCGTCGGCTGCTATCTCTACGACGTCTTCGCCAAGACCGAGCTCACGCGGCAGGGCTTCGTGGTGCAGCCCGCCTTCTGGCGCCGGGCCGCGCATAAATGCGCCGATGCCGTCTATTCGCGTCTTACCGGCGAGGGCGCCTATTTCGACACCCGCATCATCTACGTCGCGGAAGCGGGGCCGAAGGGGAAGCGGACCAAGCGGCTGGCGATCATGGATTGGGACGGCGCCAATCACCGCTTCCTCACCAACGGCCAGTCGACCGTGTTGACGCCGCGCTTTGCGCCCAATCAGCAGACGGTCGTTTATATGAGCTATGTCGGCGATCAGCCGCGGGTCTATGTCTACGACGTCGGCACCGGCCGCCAGCGGCTGCTCGTCAACGAGCCGCACATGACCTTCGCGCCGCGCTTCTCGCCGGACGGCCAGTGGGTCGTCTTCTCGATGTCGGTGGGCGGGAATACCGACATTTACCGCGTGCCGACTTCGGGCGGGCGTCCGCAGCGGCTCACCAACACGCCGGGCATCGACACCGGCGGCAGCTATTCGCCGGACGGGCGCCAGATCGTGTTCGAGAGCGACCGCGGCGGATCGCAGCAGCTTTACGTGATGGACGCCGACGGCTCCAATCAGCGGCGGATCAGCTTCGGCGGCGGCCAATATGCGACGCCGGTCTGGAGCCCGCGCGGCGACATGATCGCCTTCACCCGGATCGGCGGCGGCGGCTTCCGGATCGGCGTGATGAGCCCGTCCGGCGCGGGCGAGAAGATCCTCACCGAAGCTTGGCAGGACGAGGGGCCGAGCTGGGCGCCCAACGGCCGCGCCATCATGTTCTTCCGGACCGCGCAAGGCTCCGGAAAGGCGGATTTGTGGGCGGTCGATCTCACCGGGGCCAACGAGCGACGGGTGGCGACGCCGCTCGACGGATCGGACCCGGCCTGGTCGCCGCTGCTCAAATGACAATCGTAATTTCAGGAGGGAGAATAGGATGAAAAAGAGCATGACGATCGCCGCGTTGGCGACCGCGCTCGTGCTGAGCGCCGGCTGCGCGAAGAAGAAGCCGGCCGATCTGCCCCCGCCGCCGGGCGGGACCGAGACGGGCGTGGGGGCCGAGGGCGCCGGAACGGGTGCGGGAGCGGGCCGGCACGGTCGGCGGCGCAGCCTTGCCGGGCTCGCGCGCGCGGACTTCCTCCAGAACGTCACCGCCGACCGGGTCTATTTCGCGACCGACAGCCACACGCTCGATCCGGAAGCACGGGCGGTGCTGGACACGCAAGCCGCCTGGCTCACCCGCAACGCGGGCGCGCGGGTGACGATCGAAGGCCATGCCGACGAGCGTGGCACCCGTGAATATAATCTCGCGCTCGGGGATCGCCGGGCGAACGCGGCCAAGAATTATCTCTCCGGCCGCGGCATCGCCGAATCGCGGATGACGGTCATCAGCTGGGGCAAGGAGCGCCCGGAGGCCGACGGATCCGACGAGAGCGCCTGGGCAAAGAACCGCCGCGCGGTCACGGTGCTGCCGCAATGAGGATCAGCCGAGTGCATCGTCCAGCAGTCGGGCGAGGCGCAGGCCGCCGCGGGCGATCTGCTTGCGCACGACCGGGATCAGCCGCTGCGTCGTCTCCTCGCGGATCACCGGCCTAGTCTCCGGCTTCGGCCCGCAGGGATCCGCCATGACGGTTCCATAGGCATATTCCCGGCTCGCCTCCCAGCCCTGCCGGGACCAGTCGGTGACGGTGCCGAGCGTCATCTCCTCCCGTGCTCCGGGATCAAGCTCGGCCAGGATGCCGGCGGCATCGGCCTGTGCGGTCGAGATCGCCCGCTCGGCGAGATAGCCGTCCCAGATCGAATGGAGGTTCGCCCGGCCGGCAATGAGGCCGTAGGAGGCGGCGAAATCGTTGCCGCCGCGGTCGCCCTTGTCGCCGGCGTGGAGCGGCATGTGGAGATCGCCGACGAAATGGGCGAGGAAGGCGAGCGCCATCACCCGCTCGCGCACCGGCAGCGTCTTGTCGGCAAGGAGCTTGGCATTGCGCTCGATCTGCGCCGACACGCAATTGCCGTCCTTGCAGGCGCCGGCGGCATCGAACGGCTTGCAGATGTCGACATTCTGATAGTGCCAGGGGAAGCTGTAGTTGAACCGCTCTCCCATCTGGCGCACGCAGTCGGGCCAATAAGCCGCATCCTCGATGTTGCGGATCGGGCATTTCGGCGTGTCGAGCTCGGCGGACCGGGCGATCAGCTGCCGCACCGCCCGCACGGTCGAAGGCCTGGCGCTCATCTGGGCGATCCGGCCCACCGTGTAATGGCCATATTCCCACCAGGCGGAGGCCGGGGCGGGGGCGAGCAGCAGCGCCGCGAGAATCAGGATTTTAAGCTTCATGGCGCGGCCCTAGACCAAGATCGCTTCAGGTTGAATCAACCTGAAGCGATCTTGGTCTCAACCATCTGAATAGAGCCAGATTCACGCTTTCGGCGGAAGCGCGAAGCGCTTCCACCTCAAACGATCTGGCTCTAGAGCCTTCCCGACAAGGCGGAATCGCCTTGTCGGATCAGAAAGGCTCCAGATCGATGTCTTGAGCATGCCCTTCCCGGCCGAAAACCGGTGCCCACGGTTTTTTTCGGGAAGTGCTCCAGCGGCTCTCCACGACGTTTATCAATCGCCGCGAAGCTCGCCGGAACCGGCTGAAATAAGTTCATCCAAGGTGGCTCCCGGCCCTCGGCGTGATACACTGCCATCTCGACTCGGCTGGAGGATCGGCAATGCTCAATTACCGGCTCTACACGCTGAGGGAAGAAGGCGGCCCGTTCGTCGATTTCAACGACTTGACGGCGCAAGACGATGTCGAGGCGGTGCGGATCGTGAAGCCGTCGACCGGCCTCCGGCCGATGGAGCTGTGGTGCGGCAAGCGGAAGGTGAAGAGCTTCCCCGCGCTCCAATCGGAGACGGCCTGAGCCCGGAATCGAGCCCGGAATATAGAACATAATCTGATTGCTCCGGTAGCCCACTCCGAAGCGACCCGCCTCGAGCTCCGCTTCTCCGGGGCGCTCTATCGGGTGCGGATCATTCGTCGCCGTAGATCCCGACCTGCGTGCCCGCCGCCGACGCGCGGCCGCGGTACATTCCGGAGCTGTTGAACGACCAGCCGGCTTCGCCGCTCCGCGATACGAAGATGACGCCGCCCGTGCCGCCCAGCTTGCCCACTTCGGCAATGACCGCGTCCGCGGCGGCCTTGGCCGCCTGCCCGAGCAGACGGATGCGGGCGCAGATTTCGTGAGCCGCGGCCTCGCGGATGAAATATTCGCCCGATCCGGTCGCTGAGACGGCGCCGGCGCGGTCGTCGGCATAGGTGCCGGCGCCGATGATCGGGCTGTCGCCGATCCGGCCCCAGCGCTTGCCGGTGATCCCGCCGGTGGAGGTGGCGGCAGCGACATGGCCGCTGGTGTCGAGCGCGACCGCGCCGACCGTGCCGTATTTCATGTCGACGTCGAACCAGTCGGCGCCCATTCGCTTCATCTCCTCGAGCTGCCGACGCCGTTCGGGCAGCGCGAACCAATCGGGATCCGCCTGTTCGAGGCCCTGCTCACGGGAGAAAAGATCCGCGCCAGCGCCGCTCAGCATCACGTGCGGGCTCTTTTCCATGACCGCGCGGGCGAGGGTGACCGGGTTGCGCGTTGCCGTCGCGCCCGCCACCGCGCCCGATCGGCGTTCGTCCCCTCCATGATCGCAGCGTCGAGCTCGGACGCGCCGTCATAGGTGAGCACGCCTCCCCGGCCGGCGTTGAAATGAGGATCGTCCTCCAGCGTCTTGACCGTTGCCTCCACCGCGTCGAGCGCAGCGCCGCCGGCGGCGAGAATGCTTCCGCCCACCTCCAGCGCGTTCGCAAGCGCCGCCCGGATCTCCCGGTCCTGATCCGGAGTGGTCGCATCCCGCTCCATGATGCCGGCGCCGCCGTGGATCACCAGCTTCCAATCTGCATAAGCGGCATTCGGCATCGGCTCTGGGCTCCGGAATCGGGGGATCGGCCGCTCGCATAGCCACAATGATGCCGTCCCACCAGCGCCTGCCCGATTCCTCTTGACCGCCGTCGGACCATATAATTATGATATCATAATAAAGGAGGGACGGCCATGACTCAGTCTGTTACTGGTTCGGGTGATCTGAAAGCGCTTCGGCTGTCGCAGGAGCGCGCGGCGGCCACCCAGAACGGCTATGTGATGCTGTTGGTGCTGCTGGCTTCGATCGTGCTCGCGGGCCTGGGCTTGTGGGCTGCGGCCGGGCTGGAAGAGGTTTGGGGGTTCGGCCTCTTCGCGGCGGCTGTGATCGCCTCCGCGGTCGTCGCCGTGGGCTTCTACTTCCTTCAGCCCAATCAGGCCGCCGCGATCCTGCTGTTCGGAGACTATCGCGGGACCGACAGGAATGCCGGGCTTCGCTGGCGGCTGCCCTGGCTGACGCGGACCAAGATCTCGACGCGCGTCCACAACGTCACCTCGGAGCGGCTGAAGGTGAACGATCTTCGCGGCAATCCGATCGAGATCGCCACCAACGTGGTCTGGCGCGTGACCGACGCCGCGCAGGCGCTGTTCGACGTCGACGATTACACCAAGTTCGTCTTCGTTCAGATCGAAAGCGCGGTCCGCTCGATCGGTGCGCGCTATCCCTATGACGATATCGAGCACCAGGAGACGACCTTGCGCGGCCATGCCGACGAGGTGAACGGCGAACTGCGCACCGAGCTTCAGGACCGGGTGCAGGTCGCTGGCATCACCATCGACGAATGCCGCCTGACGCACCTCGCTTATGCCTCGGAGATCGCCCAGTCGATGCTGCGCCGCCAGCAGGCGGAGGCGGTGATCGCGGCGCGCCAGAAGATCGTGATCGGCGCGGTCAGCATGGTCGAGACGGCGCTCCAGATGCTGTCGGAAAAGAACGTGGTCGAGCTCGACGACGAGCGCCGCGCGGCGATGGTGTCGAACCTGATGGTGGTGCTCTGCTCGGAACGGGACACCCAGCCGGTCGTCAATGCCGGCACCCTCTACCAGTAGGTCTCGATGCCGCCCGATCCGAAAAAGGCCTTTCCGCTGCGCATCGAGCCCGCTCTCTGGGAGGCGCTCGAACGCGCGGCGGCGGCCGATTTCCGGAGCGTCAACGCGGAGATCGAATGCTTGCTGAGGGAGGCGCTGCAGCGGCGCGGCGTAAAGGTGGCCCCGCCCGAAAAGCGCCAGCGGGGCGGCCGCCGAAGGAAGGTTAGCCCTGTCCCCTTCAAGGGAGCGGCTGGCGCTGCTCGCCTCGCCTTTGCCTTGCAACCTCAAACCTCTATATAGCGGCCATGTCCATCCGCCCGTGGCGCGACATCGCGCGCCGTCCTTCGCGTCAGATCATGGTCGGCAACGTGCCGGTCGGCGGCGACGCGCCCGTGACCGTGCAGACGATGACCAACACGATCACCGCGGACGCAAGGGCGACGATCGATCAGATCCGCCGCTGCGAGGAAGCGGGCGCGGATATCGTCCGGGTCTCCTGCCCCGACGTCGAGAGCACCCAGGCGCTGAAGCAGATCGTCCGCGCCGCGCATGTGCCGATCGTCGCCGATATCCACTTCCACTATAAGCGGGCGCTCGAAGCGGCCGACGCGGGCGCCGCCTGCCTTCGCATCAACCCCGGAAATATCGGCTCTGCCGAGCGCGTGCGCGAGGTGGTGAATGCCGCCAAGGCCAATGGCTGCGCGATCCGGATCGGGGTCAATGCCGGGAGCTTGGAGCGCGACCTGCTCGAAAAATATGGCGAACCCTGCCCGGAGGCATTGGTCGAGAGCGCGCTGGATCACATCCGGCTGCTCGAGGATCATGGCTTCCGCGACTATAAGGTCGCGGTGAAGGCCTCGGACGTGTTCCTTGCGGTCGCCGCCTACCAGCAGCTCGCCGAAGCGGTCGATTGCCCGCTCCACCTCGGCATCACCGAGGCCGGCGGGCTTCGCGGCGGCACCGTGAAGAGCGCGATCGGTATCGGCTCGCTCCTTTGGTTCGGCATCGGCGACACGATCCGAGTGTCGCTTTCGGCTGAACCGGAAGAGGAGGTCCGCGTCGGTTTCGAGATCCTAAAGTCGCTCGGCATCCGCAATCGCGGCGTGCGGGTGGTTTCCTGCCCCTCCTGCGCGCGGCAAGGCTTCGACGTGATCCGCACGGTGCAGACGCTGGAGGAGCGGCTTGCCCATATCCGCACGCCTCTGTCGCTGTCGGTGCTCGGCTGCGTCGTCAACGGCCCAGGCGAAGCGCGCGACACCGATATCGGCCTCACCGGCGGCGGCAACGGCCGTCACATGGTCTATCTCTCCGGCGTCACCGACCATCATGTTGAGGACGCGGACATGGTCGAGCACATCGTGAGGCTGGTCGAGGCCAAGGCCGCCGAGATCGAGGCCGGCATGACCGACGCGCCGCTCCAGGCCGCCGAATGAGCGACCATTGCTGCCACGCCAAGGGCGAGGACCTCGCCCAGATGGCCCGGCGCCGCGACATCCGCCGGGTGCTGATCATCGTCCTGGCGATCAACAGCGCGATGTTCGTGCTCGAATTCACGGCCGGGATCATCGCTCATTCGGCCGCCTTGATGGCCGATTCCATGGACATGCTCGCCGATGCGCTGGTTTACGCCGTCAGCCTCTACGCGCTCGATCGTTCCGCCCGCTGGCGGGCGGGAGCGGCGCTGTTCAAGGGCGGGTTCATCCTCTTCCTCGGCTTGGGCGTCGTTTACCAGATCGCGGTCAAAATGCTCTTCGGGGTGCCGCCTTCGTCAATCCTGATGCTCGTCTTCGGCGGACTGGCCTTGGCCGCGAACCTCGCCTGCCTCCGCCTGCTGTGGCGTTTCAAGGCCGACAATGTGAACCTTTCGAGCACTTTCGAATGCTCGCGCAACGACGTCATCGCCAATACGGGCGTGATCGCGGCCGCGGGCGGAGTCGCGCTGCTCGATTCGCCCTGGCCGGACATCGCAGTGGCCGTGGTGATCGCCTTTTTGTTCCTGAAGTCGGCGTTCCGGGTCACCGCCGAAGCCTGGCCGCAATATCGCCGGCCGCATGTGCATGCCGCTGAATAAGCGGTTCGCGCCCCATATTCACCATAGCGCTTAAGGCGATCGCAGCCGCTTCGGCTTAAGCTGCGATCGTGCAAAAGCTGCTTCTCCTCGCCATCGTCCTCGGGACCGCGCTCGGGCTGATCCTCCCGTCGAACCCGCCGGGCGACGGAGCGGGGGCCGCGCCGAAGCACGGTTTCGAAGCGGCGGCGGCAACGAACAAGGCAGCCGATCCTTCCGATGAGGCGCAGCCTGCCTCTCACTCGCCGGCGCGGATAGAGCGGCAGGAGAATGGCCATTTCTACGTTGACGCTGAAGTGAATGGCGGGGAGCTCGTGCACTTTCTCGTAGATACGGGTGCGACCAGCGTGGCCCTGACGGTGGAGGACGCAAGGAGGCTGGGTGTCGGCTTCTCGCCAAGCGAGTTCACCGTGATCGGCACCGGCGCCTCGGGAGAGGTTCGGGGGCAGATGGTCACGCTCGCCAGGGTGTCGGTGCAGGGAAGGGAAGTAAGGGACGTTAACGGCGCGGTGATCGAAGGCCTCACCACGTCCCTGCTCGGCCAATCCTATCTCTCGCGCATCGGCTCGATTGAAATGAGCGGCGACCATATGACCCTGCGCTAGACCGCGCAGGGCGACGTGACGCGGTTTCTTCTTCTCTCACCATCGGTTGCAGCCTGATCCTGAAGCGCGCGAAAGCGCTTCGAGCAAAGACGATCAGGCTCTAAGGGCGGCGCATGGCTTCCGCCGCGCACCTCGATCGAACGTCCGTCGCCTTTGGCGTGGCGACGCTCGGCATCGCGCTCTTCTCCGCGATGGACGCGGTGATGAAGGGGCTTTCGATCGCGATCGGTGCCTATAATGCCGTGTTCTGGCGGATGCTGGTGGGCCTGGCGCTCAGCAGCCTGCTCTATCTGACGCGGCGGCCGCCCCGGCCCTCGCGGGAGGCGGCGCGCTTTCATATCATCCGCGGGGTGGTCGGGTCGGTGATGGCGCTCACCTTCTTCTGGGGCATTGCGCGATTGCCGCTTGCCGAGGCGGTGGCGCTCACTTTCATCGCGCCCTTGCTCTCGCTCTACCTGGCCGCGGTATTCCTCAAGGAGCCGGTCGGGCGCCAGGCCGTCCTTGCATCGGTGATCGGCTTTGCCGGCGTGCTGGTGATCGTCGGCGCCCGTGCCGGCACGCCCGGAGACCGCGACCTGTGGGGTGCCGCCTCCGTCCTCGTCTCGGCCATGCTCTACGCCTATAATATCATCCTGATGCGGCAGCAGGCGCTGGTGGCGAAGCCGCTCGAGATCGCTTTTTATCAATATCTCGTGATCGGCGGCGTGTTGGCATTGGCGGCGCCCTTCATTGCCGTCCTTCCGCCGGCGGGCCAATGGCCGAACCTCGTCTTCGCCGCCCTGCTCGCTTTGGTGTCGCTGATGCTGCTCGCCTGGTCCTATGCCAGGGCCGAAGCGCATCGCCTCGCAGCCGTGGAATATACGGCTTTGCTCTGGGCCGCCTTGTTCGGCCTCGTCATCTTCGGCGAGGAAGTCGCGGTCCCGACGCTCCTCGGCGCCGCTTTGATCGTTGCCGGCTGCATACTTGCCGCACGGACGACAAGCCATCCCGCCCCGGCCGCGGAGGCCGCGCTGTGAACGCCGGGCTTGCCTGGCTGATCCTGATCGTCGGCGGCTGCTTCGAGGTCGGCTTCACGACCTGCCTCCGCTTCGTCGAGGGCTTCCGCAACATTCCCTGGACGCTCGGGTTCCTCGCCTCCGTGACCGTCAGCATGGGAATGCTGGAGCTTGCCTCCCGCACCATCCCGATGGGTACGGCCTATGCGGTGTGGGGCGGCATCGGGGCGCTGGGAACGGTGCTTGTCGGCATCCTCTGGTTCGACGAGCCGGCGGCGACGATCCGCATCCTCCTCATCTTCGCGCTGATCGCCTGTATCGCCGGATTGAAGCTTACGGCGTGATGCCGATCCACCGGGCCAGGTTCGTCTTGATCCGGACGCCTGTCGCCTTGACTCCGTCCCTGAGGCATCCGCCATGACCGAGTTCCCCTCCTCCAGCGCGATCGAGCGGGCAGAATATCGGGCTGCGGCGGGGACGCTGGACATCTGGTACCGGGGCGGGGACCGGTACAGCTATTTCGAGGTTCCGGCCGAGATCTACGAAGGGCTGCTCGACGCGCCTTCCACGGGCGAGTTCGTCAACGCCTACGTCAAGCCGAACTATCGCTACGAAATCGAGCCCCGCCGCCGCCGCTTCCGGCCGGCTGACTAGATTTCTTGGCTTAGCGCGCTCCTTCGAACGCGCGCTGCACTTCGGGCGTGTCCTCGACCGAGCGGACGAAGCGGGGCTCCAGCCGCTTCTGGGAGGCCTGCTCGTAATCATAGCCGAGCGAAAGGATCAACGCGTCGGACCATTTCGGGCCCAGGAAGCTCAAGCCGACCGGCATCCCCTTCACCTGCCCCATCGGAACGGTGAGGTGCGGGTAACCGGCCACGGCCGCAAGGCTGCCGGCACCGCCGCCGGGATATTGATCGCCATGCACCGCATCGATCAGCCATGCCGCGGCGACGGTCGGGCCGACCAGCGCCTCCACCTTGTGCGCCTTGAGGAGCTTGTCGACGCCCTCGGGCCCGGCAAGGCGGAAGGAGGTGGCGCGCGCCTTTTTATAGTCCGGATCGTCGAGGCCCTTGGTCTTCTCCGAGCCTTCGAAGATGTCCTGGCCGAAAAGCGGCATCTCCGTCGCGGCGTTCGCCTTGTTGAAGGCGATGAGATCGGCAAGCGTGCGCGTCTGCACGGTCGGCGGCGTGCTGGCGAGATAAGCGTTCAGATCGGCTTTGAACTCGCTCAGCAGCACCTTGTAGGATTCGCTGCCGATCTGCCCGCGGCCTTCGAACTTGTCGATATCGACGAGGATCGCGCCCTCCCGCCGGAGCGTCTCCAGCGCTTCGGCGAACGGGGCGTCGGTGCCGAAGCCGGTGGCGAAGCGCATCACGCCGATGCGTCGGCCGCGCAGCGAATTGTCGGAAAGAGCCGTCACATAGTCGGTCCGGCGCGCGTCCGCTTCCCGAGTTGCCGGATCGGCGGGATCGCTCCCGGCCATCGCGGCCAGCATCGCCGCCGCCTCGCGGACGGTGCGGGTCATCGGCCCGGGCGTGTCCTGGCTATGGCTGATCGGAACCACATAGGTGCGGCTGACGAGGCCGACCGTCGGCTTGAAGCCGACGATCCCGCTGATCGATGCCGGACAGGTGATCGATCCGTTGGTTTCCGTCCCCACCGCCATGGTGACGAGCCCCGCCGCGACGGCGACGCCGCTCCCGGTGCTCGATCCGCAGGCATTGCGGTCGAGCGCATGCGCGTTGCGGGTCTGCCCGCCAACGGCGCTCCAGCCCGAGATGGAGTCGCTCGAACGGAAATTCGCCCACTCGGAAAGGTTGGTCTTGCCGACGATGATGGCACCGGCCTGCCGGAGCCGCGCCACGAGCGGCGCGTCGCGGCCGGTGACATTGTCCTTCAGCGCCAGGCTGCCGGCGGTCGTCGGCAGCGGCCCCTTCATCTCGATATTGTCCTTGATGAGGATCGGCATCCCCCAGAGCGGCCCGCGCGGCGAGGAGCTTCGATCGAGCTCGCGCGCCTGATCGACGGCGGTGGGATCGACCGCGATCACCGAATTGAGCCTGGTGTCGATCTCCTCGATGCGGCGGATGGCGGCAAGCGTGCGGCCTGCCGCGCTGTCTTCGCGGTCTGCGCGGGCGGTGGCGGAGCCGCGGTCGTAAGCGGCCGGTGCGTCGCGATAGGCGGTGGCACAGCCGGAGAGCAGGAAAAAGGTGGCAAGAACGAAGCTGCGGGTCATGAGCTTTGCCTTTCTACGTGCGGGGCGCGAGCAGGGCGTCAAGTGAGGAGGGGCCGGTTCCCACCCTTTCGAGAACCGGATAGCGAAGGCCGGCATGATAAGGCAGCTCGATCGTGCGGTAGAGCGAGCCCCTTTTCACCAGGAGCTTGATTGGATTTCTGCCGCCTTTTGCCGCGGTGATGGCGCCCTTGAAGTCGTCATTGGAATAAGCGCGGCCGTTCACCGCCACGATCTTCGTGCCGGTGGTCACGCCTTCGTTGAACAGCGGCGAATCCCAGGCGACGCCGTTGATCTCGCCGTCTTTGCCGATCGTGATGCCGAGCGTGTAGGTGAGGTCGACCACTTCGCGCGCCTTTTCGCGCGAGGCGAAATAGGGTGTCGGCGTGTCGCGATAGACGAGCCGGTATCCGGCGCGCTTGATCCAGTCGAGCGGGGCGGGGCCGGTCTGTTCGACCCGCCGGCGGAGATAGCCCGCCCAGTCGTAGGGCGTGATCCCGTTCAGCGTCCGCACGATATCGTCGAAGGTGTAGGTGAGGATGCCCTGGTCGCCCGGATTGACGCCGAAAAAGGCGCGGGCGAAATCGTCGATCGAGCGCTGGCCGCCGGTGCGCTCGCGGATGATGCTGTCGACGTCGAGCCAGATCAGCATGCCCTCGCCATAATAATCCTCGCCGCGATGCCAGCTGGGGAAGGGCTTCGGACGTCGGGCGCCGACGATCGGATCGAAGGTGGTGTCGATGAGCGGCCGCCAATTGCGTCCCGGCACGGTGTCGAGATAGGCGGCGTTGCGCGCAAGCTCGCCCAGCACGTCCTCCTTCGGCATCATGCCCGAGCGGGCGGACAGGATGTTGCCCCAGAATTGCGTCTGGCCTTCGTAGAGCCAGAGCATGGTGTTGCCCATCGGCTCGCGATAGGTCGGCGTCCACAGGTCGGCGCCGCGGCGATATTTGCCGTTCCAGCTGTGATTGAATTCATGGGCCAGGAGATCGCGGCCGGCCGAGCCCTTTTCCCATTCCTTGAAATAGGTGCGCGGGTGGCCGTTCTCGGATGAGCGGAGATGCTCGAGGCCGATATCGCCGAGCTCGTCGGTCAGGGCGACGAGAAACTCATATTCGTCGAAATGGGCGGCGCCGTAGAGCTTCATGAACTGCTCGACCATCCGTCGGTGCGCGGCGATGTGCTCGGGCTTGGCGACGGCAAGGTCCTCGGGCCGGTCGGCGAACAGGTTGAGGTTCACATTCCCGCCGAGAGTCTCCCTCCGGTAATGGCGGCCGGCGAACATCGGCGAATCCACCAGCGTCTCGTAGGAAACAGGCTTGTAGGTGATGCGGTCTCCGCGGCGGCTCGCCACGTCGAGCGATGTGGCCACCTGGAAGCCCGCCGGCAGCGTGATCGTCGCCTGAATGGGGATGTTCCGCACGAAATAGCCGGCGGGATAGAGCGACATCTTCTCCCACTGAACATTGAGCATGTCCGGCGTCATCACGATCCGGCCCTGGTTGGGCTCGGTCGGCGAGAGATGCTGGAACTCCACGTTGAGCTCACGCGCGCCGGACGGCACATCGAGGTGAAAGGCGAAGACGTCGGCGGGATCGCGGCGCCACGCCACCGGCCGGCCGTTGGCGGTGACCTTGAGGCCCGCGATGCTGGCGATCGGCCCGCGCGGGGCGTGGTTGCCCGGCAGCCATTCGGGATAGAGCAAGGTCAGCGTGCCCGCGCCCTGGACCGGGATGGTCTGGCGGACGCGGAACACGGCCCGCGCCGTGTCGGTCGCATCGACGTTGATCGTCAGCGTACCCGGATAGGGCACATCGCGCGCGGCCGGGATCCGGCTCTCCATCGGCGCCGGCTGCGGCCGGCTCATATCGACTTGCGCGAGGGCGGGAACGGCCGCCGTAGCAGCGAGCAGGATCAGGATGTTACGCAAGGGGACTCTCAAGGAACGTCTTTGTTTTCCGTCCCTTGCCGAACCTGCGCGCCCCGTCCAGTGCTTCAGGCGTGCTTCAGGCGTCCAGTGCTTCAGGCGGCCTTTGCCACCTGCGCCCGGTCGATCGCTTCCATCACGATCCGGCAGGCATCCTTTTGGCCGAGCCAATGGCCGACGCGCACCCACTTTTCCGGCTCGAGGGTCCTTATAGTGGGTGAAGAAATGCTCGATCTGCTGGCGAACGATATCCGGCAAGTCGTCCGCTTCCTCGACCTTCTCGTAATAAGGGAAGGTGCTGTGGTCGGGCACCGCGAGGATCTTCTCGTCGCCGCCGGCCTCGTCCTCCAGCAGCAGCACGGCGATCGGCCGCACCCGCACCACGCAGCCCGGAATGAAGGGCGAGCGGGCGACAACCATCACGTCGAGCGGATCGCCGTCGGGCGAGAGGGTGTGCGGGATGAAGCCGTAATTGGCCGGGTAGCGCATCGGCGTGTGGAGGATGCGGTCGACGAAGATCGCGCCCGACTTCTTGTCGAACTCATATTTGACCGGCTCGCCGCCGACCGGGACTTCGATGATCGCGTTGACGCTGTTCGGCGGATCGTCGCCGACGGGGATGAGATCGATGTTCATGACGGCGCCCCGATAGGGCCGAGGCGCTTCCCAGGCGAGATAAAAATGCTAAGCCCCCGCCGATGAGCAGCAAAGTGCAGGCGATCAGGGGCACGCAGAGCATGCTCGGCGAAGAGGCCGAGCGGTTCCACGCCGTCGTTTCGGCGTTCGATCGCGTGCGCCGGCTCTTCGGCTTTCAGCGGGTGGAAGTGCCGGTGTTCGAGGCGACGTCGGTCTTCGCCCGCAGCCTGGGCGAGACCACGGATGTGGTCTCGAAGGAGATGTACACGTTCGAAGATCGCGGCGGGGATTCGATCACGCTGCGGCCTGAGTTCACCGCCGGCATCGCCCGTGCCTATCTGTCCGAAGGCTGGCAGCAATTTGCGCCGCTCAAGGTCGCGACGCACGGCCCCGCCTTTCGGTATGAGCGGCCGCAGAAGGGGAGTTCCGCCAGTTCCACCAGCTCGATGCGGAAGTGATCGGCACCGATTCTCCGATGGCCGATGTCGAGCTGCTCGCCTTTGCCGACCAGCTGCTGCGCGAGCTGGGCATCGCCGAGGGCGTCACGCTGCAGCTCAACACGCTCGGCGACCCGGAGACGCGCGAGGCCTGGCGGGCGGCCTTGGTCGAGCATTTCGAAGCGCATCGCGGCTCATTGTCGGAGGAGAGCCTGGCGCGGCTCGACAAGAACCCGCTCCGCATCCTCGACAGCAAGGACCCGAGGGACCGGCCGATCGCCGACGGCGCGCCGGCGATCGACGACTATTTGACCGAAGGCGCGCCGCGGATTTCTTCGCCGCCGTCGTTTCTGGGCTGGACTCGGCAGGCGTGCGCTGGACGCGCAACGCGCGGCTTGTCCGCGGCCTCGATTACTACCGCCACACGGCGTTCGAATTCGTCACGGACCGCTTGGGCGCGCAGGGTACAGTGCTGGCAGGCGGGCGTTACGACGGTCTCATCGAAGCGCTCGGCGGCCCGCACACACCGGCTGTTGGATGGGCAGCAGGCATCGAGCGGCTCGCCATGCTGATTGCCACACCGAAAGACCGAAGCGAAATCTTTGGAGTCATACCCGAGACGGAAGAATCAGAGGACTTGGCTTTCGGACTTGCCGCTCTTCTTAGGAGAAGCGAATCAGAGCCGATCTTCTGTATGGCGGTTCCTCCAAGAAGCGGCTCGACAAGCTGCGCAAGAGGGGGATCTCAGCAACCGCCTTGTTCGTGCGAGACGGATGAGCCGAACGTTGTTGGCCGCATGGGCGTTAAGCGTTTCCGCGAAATGGGACACGACTCGATTTGGCGGGCCGGTAAGGCATTCGCCCTAGAATATGATGTCACCGCAGCACGTGGTGGCTCATGAAGCGGCGGTTGGGACTTCCTGAGTGACATCGTTCTGAAGCGAGCGTGACCTCGTGACCTCCATCTCGGCCGAACGGATCGCCGCCATCGAAGGGCGGAAGGACGAGTTGCAGAACGCCATGTCGGCGCCGAACCTCGCGCCCGACGAGTTCGTGCGGCTTTCCAAGGATTATGCCGAGATCGAACCGGTCGCCGCCGCGGCGCGCGAGGTGCGGCGGCTGCGGGCGAGCTCGACGTCCTTGCCGGCATGATCGACGACCGGGACGCCGAGGCCGAGATCCGCGAAATGGCCACGGAGGAAGCCGAGATCATCCGCCGCAAGCTGCCGGATGCGGAGCGGCGCGCTCGCCCTCAAGCTGCTGCCGCGCGATGCCGCGGACGACCGCCCGGCCATGCTCGAGATCCGCGCCGGCACCGGCGGCGACGAGGCGGCCCTGTTCGCGGGCGATCTCCTCCGCATGTACCAGCGTTATGCCGAAAGCCAAAGCTGGCGGGCCGAGATCATCTCGGCGAGCGCGTCCGATGTCGGCGGCTTCAAGGAAGTCGTCGCCTCCGTCACCGGCCAGGGCGTGTTCGCCAAGCTGAAGTTCGAAAGCGGCGTCCACCGCGTTCAGCGCGTGCCGGCGACGGAGAGCGGAGGCCGCATCCACACCTCGGCCGCGACCGTCGCGGTGCTTCCCGAAGCCGAGGATGTCGATGTCCAGATCGACGAGGCCAAGGACCTCAGGATCGACGTCTATCGCTCGTCGGGACCGGGCGGGCAGTCGGTCAACACCACCGACAGCGCGGTCCGCATCACCCACCTTCCGACCGGCCTCGTCGTCATCCAGCAGGACGAGAAGTCGCAGCACAAGAACAAGGCGAAGGCGCTGAAGGTGCTCCGCACCCGCCTTTATGAACTGGAGCGCGAGCGGCTCGCCAGCGAGCGCGCCGGCGCGCGCAAGTCGATGGTCGGATCGGGCGATCGATCGGAGCGGATCCGCACCTATAATTTCCCGCAGGGGCGGGTGACCGACCACCGCATCAACCTCACCCTCCACCGGCTCGACGAGATCCTCGCCGGGCCCGGGCTGGACGAGCTCGTCTCGGCGCTGATCGCGGAGGACGAAGCCGAACGGCTCGCCAGTCTCGATGAAGGTGCGCGAGGCGCTGGCCGGGCCGCCGCCGCGCGGCTGGCGGCCTGAGCGAGAGCTCCCGTCTCGATGCCGAATTGCTGATGGCCAAGGCCCTGCACATCGACCGCGACCGGCTGATCCTCGACCCCCCCTCAGGCGATGTTCCCGACCGCTTCTGGCAGATGGTCGAGCGCCGCAGGGCCGGCGAGCCGCTCGCCTACATCAGCGGCCGCCGCGCCTTCTGGAACATCGAGCTCCACGTCGGTCCCGGAGTGCTGATCCCGCGTCCCGACAGCGAAGTGCTGATCGCCGTCGCGCTCGACCATTTCGAAGGCACGTCTGGCCCGAAGCGCATCCTCGACCTCGGCACGGGGCCCGGCACGCTTCTGCTCGCCGCGCTCGACCTGTGGCCCGGCGCGACCGGTCTCGGCGTCGATTTGTCCCGCCAGGCCTTGTCCTATGCCGCGTCCAATGCGCGCAGGCTCGGGCTCGAGCCCCGCGCGCGGCTGAAGGTCGGCAATTGGGCGCAAGGCATTTCCCAGCGCTTCGACCTCATCCTGTGCAACCCGCCCTATGTGGCGACAAGCGCGGAGCTCGGCCGCGGCGTCGCCGAGTTCGAGCCGCACGAGGCGCTGTTCGCCAGCGAGGAGGGGCTCGAAGCCTATCGCGCGCTCGGGCCCCAGCTTCCCCGCCTGCTCGAGCGAGGCGGGCTCGCGGCGGTCGAAATCGGCCACGACCAGGCCCCGGCCGTCGCTTCGATTCTCGAGCGCGACGGCCTGAGCTCAAGGGTCGCTAACGACCTCGGCGCCCGCCCACGCGCGCTGCTCCTAACCTGGGTTGAATAGAAAAGCGCTTGGCATCGGGACGTTACGTCCGGCAGGTCGTCCGCTTCCTGGACCTTCTCTGCAATATGCAGGTAGTGCTTTGTCAGCACCCGCCTTTCGCGGCGGTGATCGCGTTCTTGATCTCGTCGTCGGAATATTCGCGCCCGTTCACGGCAACTATCGAGCTTCCGGGGTGACGCCCTGGTTGAAGGCATCCGAATCCCAGATGACGTTGCTGACCTTGCCACCGGAACCGACGGTGAAGCCCAGCGAATAGCTGAGGTTCAGCGTCTTCGCCCGCTTCATCGCTGAGGCGTCGAATGCGTTCGGCTCCTCTTTCCAGGTGAGCCGGTATCCGGCGCGCTTGATGCCGTCGAGCGGCGGCGGGGCGGGCTGGTAGACGCGCTCGCGCAGGAAGCCCGCCCAGTCGTAGGGCGCGATCCCGTTCAGCGTCCGCACGATATCGTCGAAGGTGTAGGTGACGACGCCCCAATCGCCGGGCCGGACGCCGAAAAAGGCGCGGGCGAAATCGTCGATCGAGCGCTGGCCGCCGGTGCGCTGGCGGATCAGCGTGTCGACGTCGATCCAGATCAGCGCCCTCGCCATAATAATCCGTCGCGCGATGCTGGCTTGGATAAAGCACCGCGTCGGCCATAGCCGACGATCGGATCGAAGGTGGTGTCGATGAGCGGCCGCCAATTGCGTCCCGGCACGGTGTCGAGATAAGCCGCCGTGCTGGCGATCTCGCCCAGCGCGACGTCCTTGGGCATCACGCCCGAGCGCGCGCCGAGCACCACATCCCAGAAGCTCGTCTGGCCTTCGTAGAGCCAGAGCATGGTGTTTCTGGTTCGGCGTGCGATAGTCGGCGTCCCAGGTGCCGGCCGCGGCGGAACTTGCCGTTCCAGCTATGCACGAATTCGTGCGGCAGGAGACCGCGCGTGGAGCCCGTATTGGCCCATTCCTTGAAATAGTTGCGCGGTGGCGTTTTCCGAGCTGCGGAGATGCTCGAGGCCGATATCGCTGAGGTCGTCGGAAAGGGCGACGAGAAATTCATATTCGTCGAAATGGGCGGATCCGAACGTTTTCAGCGTCTGATCCACCATCCGTCGGTGCGCGGCGACATGCTCTGGCTTCGCCGCGAGATCCTCGGGCCGGTCGGCGAACAGGTTGAGGTCGACATTCCCGCCGAGATCCCACTTGCGGAAATGGCGGCCGGCGAACATCGGCTGTCGACCAGCGTCTCGTAGGAAACAGGTCGTGACGGTGATGCGGTCTCGGTCACCCTGGCGGCTCGCCACGTCGAGCGCGGCCACCACCCGAAGCCCGCCGGCAGCGTCACCGTCGCCTGAATCATGATGTGGCGAACGAAATAGCCGGCCGGATAGAGCGACACTTTCTCCCACTGAACATTGAGCATGTCCGGCGTCATCACGATCCGATCCTGGTTGGGCTCGGCGGCGAGAGATGCTGGAAAGCGACGTCGAGGTCACGCGCGCGCGACGGCACGTCGAGATCGAAGGCGAAGACGTCGCGCGGATCGCGCCGCCAGGCGACCGGCCGGCCGTTGCCGGTGACCTTGAGGCCAGCGATGCTGGCGATCGGGCCGCGCGGGGCGTGGTTGCCCGGCAGCCATTCGGGATAGCGCAAGGTGAGTCGCCCGCGCCGGGCGACCGGGATGGTCTGGCGCACGCGGAAGATGCCGCGCGCCGGTGTCGGTCGCATCGACGTTGAGCGTCAGCGTTCCCGGATAGCGCAGGTCACGCGCGGCCGGGATCCGGCCATTGGCCATCGGGCCGCCGGCATGCTGTTCTGCGCGATCGACTTGCGCGAGGGCAGGAACGGCCGCCGTAGCAGCGAGCAGGATCAGGACGGCTTTGCGCAACACGACTCTCAAGGAACGTCTTTGTTTTCCGCCCGATGCCGAATTGTTCCTTTTCCGTCCAGTGGCTTGTCGTCCAGTGCTTCGGCGTCAGTGCTTCAGGCGGCCTTTGCCACCTGCGCCCGCTCGATCGCCTCCATCACGATCCGGCAGGCATCCTTTTGGCCGAGCCAATGGCCGACGCGCACCCATTTTTCCGGCTCGAGGTCCTTATAGTGGGTGAAGAAATGCTCGATCTGCTGGCGAACGATATCCGGCAGGTCGTCCGCTTCCTCGACCTTCTCGTAATAAGGGAAGGTGCTGTGGTCGGGTACCGCGAGGATCTTCTCGTCGCCGCCGGCCTCGTCCTCCAGCAGCAGCACGGCGATCGGCCGCACCCGCACCACGCAGCCCGGAATGAAGGGCGAGCGGGCGACAACCATCACGTCGAGCGGATCGCCGTCGGGCGAGAGGGTGTGCGGGATGAAGCCGTAATTGGCCGGGTAGCGCATCGGCGTGTGGAGGATGCGGTCGACGAAGATCGCGCCCGACTTCTTGTCGAACTCATATTTGACCGGCTCGCCGCCGACCGGGACTTCGATGATCGCGTTGACGCTGTTCGGCGGATCGTCGCCGACGGGGATGAGATCGATGTTCATGACGGCGCCCCGATAGGGCCGAGGCGCTTCCCAGGCGAGATAAAAATGCTAAGCCCCCGCCGATGAGCAGCAAAGTGCAGGCGATCAGGGGCACGCAGAGCATGCTCGGCGAAGAGGCCGAGCGGTTCCACGCCGTCGTTTCGGCGTTCGATCGCGTGCGCCGGCTCTTCGGCTTTCAGCGGGTGGAAGTGCCGGTGTTCGAGGCGACCTCCGTCTTCGCCCGCAGCTTGGGCGAGACCACGGATGTGGTCTCGAAGGAGATGTACACGTTCGAGGATCGCGGCGGGGATCTGATCACGCTGCGGCCTGAGTTCACCGCCGGCATCGCCCGTGCCTATCTGTCCGAAGGCTGGCAGCAATTTGCGCCGCTGAAGGTCGCGACGCACGGCCCCGCCTTTCGGTATGAGCGGCCGCAGAAGGGCCGGTTCCGCCAGTTCCACCAGCTCGACGCGGAAGTGATCGGCACCGAGTCTCCGATGGCCGATGTCGAGCTGCTCGCCTTTGCCGACCAGCTGCTGCGCGAGCTCGGCATTGCCGAGGGCGTCACGCTGCAGCTCAACACGCTCGGCGACCCGGAGACGCGCGAGGCTTGGCGGGCGGCTTTGGTCGAGCATTTCGAAGCGCATCGCGGCTCATTGTCGGAGGAGAGCCTGGCGCGGCTCGACAAGAACCCGCTCCGCATCCTCGACAGCAAGGACCCGAGGGACCGGCCGATCGCCGACAGCGCGCCCGCGATCGACGACTATCTGACCGAAGCCGCTACGGATTTTTTCGCCGCCGTCGTTTCTGGCCTCGACGCGGCTGGCGTGCGCTGGACGCGTAATTCACGCGGCGTCCGCGGCCTCGATTACTACCGTCACACGGCGTTCGAATTCGTCACGGACCGCTTGGGCGCGCAGGGTACAGTGCTCGCAGGCGGTCGTTACGACGGTCTCATCGAAGCACTCGGGGCGGCGCACACACGCCTGTCGGATGGGCGGCGGGCATCGAGCGGCTGGCAATTGATGGTTGCCACACCGAGCGCGACCGAATGGCGAAATCTGGAGTCCATACCCGAGACGGAGAACGCGCGCTTGGCTTTCAAGGCTTTCGGACTTGCGCTTCGCCGAGAAGCCAGATCCGAGATGATCTTCTGTATGGCGGTTCCTGAAGAAGCGCATCGACAAGCTGCGCAAGAGGGGATCTCAACCGCCTTGTTCGTGCGGCTGACGGATGAGCCGAACGTTGTTGGCCGCATCAATGTTAAGCGTTTCCGCGAAATGGGACACGACAGGATTTGGCGGGCCGGTAAGGCATTCGCCCTAGAATATGATGTCACTCTCGAGCAGGCATGGTGCGCGCATGAACGCGATTTTGGGACTTCCTGACGGCTGACATCGTTCTGAAGCGATACAGTGGGCGGCGATGACCTCCATCTCGGCCGAACGGATCGCCGCCATCGAAGGGCGGAAGGACGAGTTGCAGAACGCCATGTCGGCGCCGAACCTCGCGCCCGACGAGTTCGTGCGGCTTTCCAAGGATTATGCCGAGATCGAACCGGTCGCCGCCGCGGCGCGCGAGGTGCGGCGGCTGCGGGCGGAGCTCGACGTCCTTGCCGGCATGATCGACGACCGGGACGCCGAGGCCGAGATCCGCGAAATGGCCACGGAGGAAGCCGAGATCATCCGCCGCAAGCTGCCGGATGCGGAGCGGGCGCTCGCCCTCAAGCTGCTGCCGCGCGATGCCGCGGACGACCGCCCGGCCATGCTCGAGATCCGCGCCGGCACCGGCGGCGACGAGGCGGCCCTGTTCGCGGGCGATCTCCTCCGCATGTACCAGCGTTATGCCGAAAGCCAAAGCTGGCGGGCCGAGATCATCTCGGCGAGCGCGTCCGATGTCGGCGGCTTCAAGGAAGTCGTCGCCTCCGTCACCGGCCAGGGCGTGTTCGCCAAGCTGAAGTTCGAAAGCGGCGTCCACCGGGTTCAGCGCGTGCCGGCGACGGAGAGCGGAGGCCGCATCCATACCTCGGCCGCGACCGTCGCGGTGCTTCCCGAGGCCGAGGATGTCGATGTCCAGATCGACGAGGCCAAGGACCTCAGGATCGACGTCTATCGCTCGTCGGGACCGGGCGGGCAGTCGGTCAACACCACCGACAGCGCGGTCCGCATCACCCACCTTCCGACCGGCCTCGTCGTCATCCAGCAGGACGAGAAGTCGCAGCACAAGAACAAGGCGAAGGCGCTGAAGGTGCTCCGCACCCGCCTTTATGAACTGGAGCGCGAGCGGCTCGCCAGCGAGCGCGCCGGCGCGCGCAAGTCGATGGTCGGATCGGGCGATCGATCGGAGCGGATCCGCACCTATAATTTCCCGCAGGGGCGGGTGACCGACCACCGCATCAACCTCACCCTCCACCGGCTCGACGAGATCCTCGCCGGGCCCGGGCTGGACGAGCTCGTCTCGGCGCTGATCGCGGAGGACGAAGCCGAACGGCTCGCCAGTCTCGATGAATAACTTCCCTGCCCTGCCGATGAAGGTGGCGCCTTGAGCGGGTGAGCAGGGATCGACCCTGCCCACCCGCCACCGCCGACCCATCCCGCGCAGAGCTGGAAGGTGAAGGTCCGGGACGCTCTTGCCCAAGCTGCGCGGCGGCTGGCGGAACGTAGCGAAACCTCGCGCTTGGATGCCGAATTGCTGATGGCAAAGGCGCTTGGGACCGAGCGCGAAAACCTCCTCCTGTCGCGGATGGACAATGAGGCTCCCGCCGCCTTCGTGGCGCTCCTCGACCGCCGCGCCGCCGGTGAGCCTGTCGCCTACATTGTCGGCCGGCGATCGTTCTGGACGATCGATCTTGAAATAGGCCCGGGCGTTCTCGTCCCTCGCCCCGATACCGAGACTCTGATCGAAGCCGCGCTTGAGCATTTCGGCGCCGGGGGACCGAAACGGGTGCTGGACCTCGGCACCGGTCCAGGCACCTTGCTCCTCGCCGCGCTCGATCAGTGGCCGGGCGCCTCCGGGCTTGGCGTCGACCGTTCGCAAGCGGCTCTGCTGATGGCGGGACGGAATGCCGCGCGCCTCGGCCTTGCCCGGCGTGCCGAGTTCCGTCTCGGCGATTGGGGGCAGGGGATAGCGGAGCGCTTCCACCTCATCCTATGCAATCCGCCTTATGTGGAGGAGGGCGCCGATCTCGCCCGCGACGTCAAGGATTGGGAGCCGCCCGAGGCGCTGTTCGCCGGCCCGGACGGGCTTCAGGATTATCGCCGCCTCGCTCCCGAAATTCCCCGGCTCCTCCTCCCAGGCGGCATTGCCTGCATCGAGATCGGAGCGGGCCAGGAGCGGGCGGTGAGCGCGCTTCTCGAGGCCGAGGGCCTCGCCGTCTCATCCCGGCGCGACCTTGCCGGGATCGCCCGCTGCCTCGTCTCGATTCCCGCTCTGGGGCATTGATCTGCGTCAATCATCTTTCCGCTTGGTTTTCCCCCTGAGAATAGCTACATATTCGATGAGGGACGGGGCCTGACACAGCATTGGTTGCTTGAGGCTTGCCGTCGCCGACCCCCGATTGCTTCGGCGTCCTTGGACGATCCTGGCGTGAGGAGGCGGGAGCCGCTTGATTAGCGGCCGCCTGCCGAAGGTGTCGTGCCAAATTAACGGCCGGGAAGGGCCCGGTCGATGGAGTGGTGAGATTAGCCCACCTGTGACGAGGACCAACGTTTGATCAACAATCGTCAGAACGGCCGCCGGCGCGGTCGTGGCGGCGGACCCCGCACGCCGAACAGCACGCCGAGCCAGGGCAACCGCCAGGACAATCGTCAGCGCGGCAATGCGGCCCAGCTCCTCGAGAAATACAAGTCTCTGGCGCGCGACAGCCAGCTCGCGGGCGACCGCGTCCAGACCGAATATTATCTTCAGTTCGCGGAACATTATTTCCGCGTTTTGAACGAGAACCGCAGCCGGTTCGAGGAACAGCGCCCCCGCCGCGACGACTTCATGTCGGACGAGGACGAGGATGATGAGGCGATGATCGCCGAAGGCGCCGACGGCGACGACGGCCACGACGAGCCCGACCGCCAGGAGCAGCGGGAGCAGCGTGGCGGCGAAACCCAGCGCGAGGAGCGCCAGGAGCGCATGGGTGGCCGTGACCAATATAATGGTGGTGAAGCCCGCCCCGAGCGCCCCCGCCCCGAGCGCCCCCGCCGGGATCGTCCCCGCCGGGAGCGTGCGGAGGAAGCGCAGGAGGCGGCTGGCGAGGAGCGGATCTCGCTCGAGGTTCTCCCGCCCGCCATCGCCCCCGACGGTGACGGAGCAGCCAAGGCGCCGCGCGCTCGCCGTCCCCGCCGACCGCGCCCGGACGGCGATGCGGAGATCGCTCCGGCGGCTTGAACGGCCTCATGATCCAGCTTTTGCAAAGGCGGCGGTCCCCGGATCGCCGCCTTTTCTTTGCCCGCCATTGCCGTCACAAAATCGTCATCAACCTGTCTTTTCGGCGTCACCGATCTGACTTACCGGCGACCTCAGCGGAGCCGGCGCCTGCCGCGGCGAAAGGAAACGGGATCGAGATGCCGAAGACCATCTTTGCTGCTGCTTTGCTTGCGGGCGCCTGCCTCCCCGCCGCCCCCGCCTTTGCGCAGCCGCAGGATGCCGACGCACTGGCCGCCGAGCTGGCCGCGATGCGCGCCAAGATCGAGAGCCTGGAAAGCAAGGTGAAGGAGCTGGAAGGGGCGCAGCAAAAGAGCGCAGCCGCGATTCCCAGCTGGAAGGGCGCCCCGCAGATCGAGGACAAGAGGTCCGGCTGGTCGTTCAAGCCGATCGGGCGGCTTCAATATGATGTCGGCCATGTCGGCAGCCCGGCCGGCGTGAGCGATCGCGGCCTCGGCTTCGCCAGCGAGCTTCGCCGCGCCCGGCTAGGCGTCGAGGGCACGATCCCCGGCGGCTTCGGCTACAAGTTCGAGCTCGACTTCGCCGACAACGAGGTCGAGGTCACCGACGCCTACCTCACCTACGAAGCTTCGAAGAATCTCGGCGTCACCATCGGACAGCACAATAATTTCCAGTCGCTGGAGGAGGTGACGAGCTCGCGCTTCCTTTCCTTCATGGAGCGCGCCGCTTTCACCGATGCCTTCGGCTTCGAGCGGCGCGTCGGGCTTTCCGCCCGCTTTTCAAGGGCGATTTCATCGCCAATGCGGGCGTCTTCACCGCCAATATCGAGGATCTTTCGAACGCGCAGGATGCGGTCGGCCTCGGTGACGAGAACGAGGCGGTGAGCGTCGATGCCCGCCTGGTCTACGCCCCGAAGGCGGGCAATACCCAGCTCCACGTCGGCGGCTCCGCCCATTATCGCGACAATGGCGGTGCGGCCGAGAGCGGCCCCGCGACGCGCTACCGCCAGCGGCCCTTCATCCACACCAGCAATACGCGCTTCCTCGCGACGCCGGGCCTGAGGGTGGAGACGGAGACGAATTACGGCCTGGAGGCGGCGCTCATCGACGGTCCGCTCCACGCCACGGGCGAATTGCACTGGCTGAATGCGAGCACGCTCACGCCCGGGCGCAGCCCCACTTTCTTCGGCGGTTATGCGGAGGTCGGTTATTTCTTCACCGGCGAGACCCGCGGCTACAAAGGCGGACGCTGGGACCGGACCAAGGTGCTGAAGCCGGTCGGTGAGGGCGGCTTCGGCGCGCTCCAGCTCAACCTGCGCTTCGACCATCTCGACCTCAACGACGATGCGATCATCGGCGGCAAGCAGAACGGCTACCAAGCCTCTTTGCTGTGGATCCCGCAGGACCATGTCCGCTTCTATCTCAACTATGGGCGCATGCAGTATGAGGATGCCGCCCTTCCGGCGGCGGGAGGCGACCGCGATTACGGGATCGACGTATTCGGCGCCCGCGCGCAGGTGGACTTCTAACCTCTTCTAGCCGCAGGATTGACAGCGAAGGTGCGTAACATCCTTCCGGACCAGGGAGGATTGTGATGCGTTACCTTCTGTTGCTGGCGCTTGCCGCCGCCGGCTGGCGCAGGATTGGGGGCAATGTCGCCGTCACCATCTACAACGACAATCTCGCGCTCGTGCAGGACATGCGCCAGCTGAACCTGCCCTCCGGCCGGTCGCGGCCAGGAATTCCCCAACGTCTCGGGCCAGATCCAGCCCGAGACCGTCACCCTCGGTGCATCCGACGTGTCGATCGTCGAGCAGAATTTCGATTTCGACCTGCTCTCGCCCGGCAAGCTGATGGAAAAAGCGGTGGGCGAGGAAGTGACGCTCGTGCGCACCAATCCGGCGACCGGCGCGCAGGAGCCGGGCGCGGGTGCTGGCGGTGAACGGCGGCGTCGTGCTCCAGATCGGCAACCGCATCGAGGTGCTCCGCGACGACGGCCTGCCGGTGCGCGTCATCTTCGACAAGGTGCCGGAAAATCTGCGAGCGCGGCCGACCCGTCGGTGACGCTGAACAGCGGCGCGCGGCGGACGCGGCCGGTGACTTTGAGCTACCTGACCGGCGGCATGGGCAGCCGATTATGTGACGCTGTTCGACGAGCAGAAGGGCGTCATCGACGCAGGGTTGGGTGACGCTCACGAACCAGACCGGAACCACGTTCGACAATGGACCTTGCTCGTGGCCGGCAATGTCGCTGGGGACGAGCAGCAGCCTTATTATGATCCGCGGCGGCAACGCGACACATCCAGCTCCGCCGCCGCCGCCTCCGCCGCCGGGCAATCGGCCGGGGACCGAAACGCCGACGCGCGAGAGCCTCGGCGAATTCTACCTCTATCCGCTCAAGGAGCGGACGACGATCGCCAACCAGCAGACCAAGCAGGTGAGCTTCCTCGCGTGGCCGGAGCCGCGGCGGCGCGCGTTCGTGTTTCGCAACGGCTGGCTGGACCAGGCGCAGAGCGCGTCGAGCGTGCTGCAATTTTTCGCAAAATGCGGGGTTGGGCGATGCGCTGCCGGCAGGGACGGTTCGCGTCTACATGAAGGACGCGCGCGGAAACGCTCAATTCGTCGGCGAGAACCAGATCGGCCACACCCCGATGGGATCGGACATCGCGATCGTCACGGGAGAGGCGTTCGACGTGAAGGTCCAGCCGCGAGCAGCGGGAGCGAGTGAATGACAGCCGCTGGCGCACCACCATGCGGTACCGGCTCAGCAATGCCGGCCCGCGCAGCGTGACCGTGGATCTTCATCCAGAGCGGCCTTTGGGGCGACACACGGATCAGCGCCGAAAGCCAGCAGAGCAGCCGCCGCTCGGCCGACGAAGCATTGTGGCGCGTCACCGTCCCGGCCAATGGCGAGGCCACGGTAACCGCGACCTTCGACACCCGCTTCTAGGGCGCGCCATGCTCGCTCGCCGAGTGCTTGCCGGAACAATGCTGATGCTGGCTGCGGCTCCGGCCGCCGCCCAGACGATCGCCACCTCACGCGGGCCGGAGCAGGTCGGCGTCACCGTCTACCGCGCGCCGTTCCGTCCCGCGACCGAACGGATGATCTGCGAATGGCTCAACGGTTTCGCGCTGATCACCGAGACGCGCCGGGTGTCGCTCCCGCCGGGCGAGGTCGACATCCGTTTCGAAGGCGTCGCCGGCGGCATCCTGCCCGAAAGCGCGATCGTGACGGGGCTTCCCGGCGGCGTGGTCGAGAAGAACCAGGACGCTTATCTTCTTTCTCCGGCCAGCCTCATCGACGCGTCGCTCGGCAAGCGGGTGAACCTCCGCCGCACCTCCCGCGCGACGGGGCAGGTGCGCGAGGTCGAGGCGGTGGTCCGCTCGAGCTCCCAGGGCGGAGTGGTGCTGGAGACCGAGGCGGGGTCGAGGCGTTGCGCTGCACCGGGCTTGCCGAGACGGTCACCTACGATCGGGTGCCGCCGGGCCTTTCCGCCAAGCCGACGCTTTCCGTGCGCGTGCGAAGCGAGCGGCCCGCTGAAGCGACCGTCACTCTTTCCTATCTCGCGACCGGCTTCGACTGGCAGGCCAATTACGTGGCCGAGCTCTCCCCGACGGCAAGCGCATGGACTTGTTTGCCTGGCTGACGCTTGCCAATGCCGACGAGACGGGCTTTCGCAACGCCAGCACCAACGCGGTGGCGGGGCGCCTCAATCGCAGCACCGGTCCGGCGACGCGCCCGCGCGCGGAGCCGCTGCGGCTCGAATGTTGGCCGTGGGGCACGACAAGCGACGTCCCGATGGTCCAGGCGGTGAATGCCGAGGAGCAGATCATCGTGACGGGATCGCGGATCGCGATGTCGGTGCCTCCACCGCCTCCGCCGCCCCCGGTTGCCATGGCCGCCCCCGCCATGATGGCCCAGCAGGAGGAGCTCGGCGACCTCAAGCTGTACCGCATCCCGGAGCCGGTGACCGTCGCGGCCAAGAGCCAGAAGCAGGTCGCGTTCCTCGATCGGAACGGCATCAAGGTGGAGACCCTCTATCGCCAGCGGCTCTACGCCGGCGCCATGCGCCGCAGTCCGTGATGCGCGTGCTCACCACTCGCAACCGCAGCGGAGAAGGCTGGGTCTGCCGCTCCGGTCGGGCGGCGTGGTGCTCTTTGCCAAGGGCCGGGAGCGGCCGGTGTTGATCGGACGCGGCTCGATGGACGACAATTCGGTCGGCGAGGACGTGGAGATCGAAATCGATGCGGCGAGCGCGGTGACCGCGCTGACGTCAACCTGCCGCCGGCCGCAGGGACCGCCGCGTGAAGCACCAGCTGGGAGCTGACGTCAGCAACGCCCGCCCCCAGCCGATCCGTTTCGAGGCCGAGCTCGAAATTGGTAGTGCACGCTTCAACGCCAAACGAAACGCTCGCTCGCCGCGACGGGCGGCCGCTCTGGGCGGTCACCGTGCCGGCCAACGGACAGGGCGACCCTTCGCTACAGGTTCGCGCCGCAATAAACGGCGTCAGGCGGCCGGAAGTGCCCTTGGCCGGTTGTTCTCGTCGAGCGCAACGAAGGTGAAGAGCGCTTCCGTCACCATCACTTCCTCGGTGCCGCGGTTCCGGCTGGCGATCACTTCGATGCGGATGCCCATCGACGTCCGGCCGGTCCGCTCGATTCGGGCGAAGACCGAGATGACGTCGTGGAGCAGGATCGGCCCGATGAACTTCATCGCCTCGATCGCGACCGTCGCCACCGGTCCGTCGGCGCGGCGCGAGGCGACGATGCCGGCCGCGATGTCCATTTGGCTGAGCACCCAGCCGCCGAAGATATGGCCGTTGGCGTTGATGTCCCCCGGGCGCGGCACGACCCTGAGGATCGGCTCCCCTTGTTCTGCATCATTGTTATTCGTCCCCTCGGCCGATCTGGTCGTCACGGGATCCCATCAAAGTAGTACTTTGATGGGCACCCTCGGGCGGGATCCCCCAAAATATGACTTTGATGGGCACCCTCGTCGTGGCCGCTGTGGCTGCTGAAATAGACGAGGCCCATCAGCCCCGTTCCGAGCAGGACCGATACGCCCACCCCGGCGATGGTCGCAATAACCATGTGGAGTCGAACTTCGGCCCCCGACAGATAGAGGTAGCCGACGGCGAGCAGCACCGCCACGAAAGCCGCCAGCGCCATCCAGGACATCAAGGCCTTGTAACGCGCCCAGGCAAGGGCGGTCCGCTCGAGCGACGGCGGAATGGGATCATGTTTGGGCATGCCTCCATTTGGAGGTGCCGCATGGGATCATCAAGGCTAGGGTGGGCGTTGAACGAGAAGCGCAAGGAGTTGCTCCATGACGATAGCCGCGATTCTCTCAGGCAAGGGCGACAAGGTCGTCAGCGTCGAATGCGACACTCCGGTTCGCGAAGCGGTGCGCCTGCTCGCGGAGCACAGGATCGGCTCCCTGCCGGTTACGCGCGTGGACAAGGTGGCCGGCATCATATCCGAGCGGGACATCGTCTACTGCCTCGCCCGTGACGGTGAGGCGGTGCTCGACCAGAAGGTCGAGCGGGTGATGACCGCGCCCGCCATCACCGTCACTTCGGACGTGCAGGTGCTCGCCGCCTTGTCGCAGATGAGCAAGCGCCGAATCCGCCACCTTCCGGTCGTCGAGGGCAAGCGGCTGATCGGCATCGTCTCGATCGGCGATCTGGTCGCCTACCGGATCGCGCGCATCGAACAGGAAGCCGAAGCGATGCGCGCTTATATCCAGAGCGCCTGAATGGGGTCTAGGGGCCCTAATCAGACCTAGAGCCAGATCGTTGGAGGTGGAAGCGCTTCGCGCTTCCGCCGAGAGCGTCACGTTCCCATCGAAATGACAGCGGATCCAAAGCGGCTTCCGGGGGAAGCCGCGCGCCGCTGTCATTACTTCGATGGGGTCCCAATCTGGCTCTATTCAGATGGCTCTAGGCGCCGGCCGCAGCCACCGGGCTCTTGCGAGCAAGCTGCAGGACCTCCCTCACGAGCGGGCGCGCGAAGAGAAGGAGCAGGGCGGCGTAGCTCGCCGCTCCCAGGGGCACCAGGATCGCGAGCCGCGCCGCAGGCGGCAGCGGCGGAAGTGCCGAAGCGAGCATGAGAACAGGAAGCGCCATCCCGGCAGACGCCAGCAAGCCGGGCGCGATCGCCCGCCCGAGAGCCGAAGCGCAGACACCGATCCGCGGCAGCGACAGTGCCGCCGTGATCGCG
>JAUJOJ010000002.1:0-60323 GCA_030447665.1 Allosphingosinicella sp.
ATGGGAGCGCGGCAAGGCGGGCGATGCCGCCGCGCTTGCCCAGCCGCTGGAAGCCCTGCTCGCCGGCTGCGCCGCGCGCCTGCTCGTGCAATTCTACCCCGAAGCGCGCGAGCTCTTCCCCGCGGAGTTGCAGCCGCGGCTTACTTAATCGCCGCCATCTCGTAGAGAAAGTCGACGTAAGCGGTGGTGGCGCCGTCGAAGCCCGCCACCCTGGGATTGCTGCTCTCGATCACGAAATATTCGTCGGGCGCATGCGCGCCGGCGCCGGTGCCGAAGCCGAAATGGGCGGCCGGCAGCCGGAGCGGCGCGCCGGTGAAGACGTAACCGGGCCAGGAGCCCGCATTGCGCGGGAACAGCGCCCATGGAATGCCGGCGCGGGTGAACACCGCCTGCTGCGCGCGAACCACGCGGGCATCCTCCGCCGTCTCGGTCGGATCGTAACCGCCGGTCATGTTGACCTCGACGTCTCCAAACCCCTTGTTCGCAAGGTGCGCCTTGAGCTTGGCGAGCGAATCGGCCGCGGTCATGTCGGGGACGAGGCGGAAATCCATCTTCGCCACCGCCCGTCCGGGAAGGATGGTCTTGCCGCCAGGGCCGGTATAGCCCGCCACCAGCCCCTCGATATTGGCGGTCGGCTGCGAGACCAGCCGCTCAAGCGATTCCAGCCAGGGCACGTCGTTGATCCAGCGCTGGACGCCCAGCGACCGTTTGGAATCCTCCTCCCGCCGGCCTCGCGCGCTTTCCGCCACCAGCGCCCGCTCGCGCGCCGTCAGCGGCCGTACCCGCTCGAACCAGCCCTCGATCGCGGGCGTGTTGCCGTCCGCCTCAACGAGCGTGTTCAGCGCCTGGACGAGGTGCCACACCGGACTGTCGACCTGCGCCTTGAGGCTCGAATGCACGTCGCGCGCCGGCCCCCTGCCCCATCTTTGGCCGCTCGCGACCAGCTCCAGCTCGATCACGCCCTTCGCTCCGAGCGAGATGCCGGCATTGCCGTTCGGCCCCTGGCCGGCCGAGGGCATGATCACGCCCTCGCATTTGCGGAGCGCGGCAAGCACGCGCTGCTGGCGCACGATCTCGGCGAAGTGCGGCGATCCGATCTCCTCCTCGCCTTCGGCGACCAGCACGAGATTGACCGGCAGCTTGCGCCCCGCCGCGCGGAATGCGTGCAGCGCCGCCAGGAAGGCGGATTGCGGCCCCTTCTGGTTGACCGCGCCGCGACCGACCATCACGCGGCCCGTTCCCGGCTTGTCGACAAGTCGGCCCTCCAATGGCGGGTTCGACCATTCGGCAGGGTCGAACTGCTTCACGTCATACATGAAATAAAGACCGAGCGTCCGTTTGGCGCCCGCATCCAAGGTCGCGAAGACGCCCGGCACACCCGCGGTCGGCACCTTCTCGACCTTCTGAAAACCCGCCTCCCGCGCCAACCGCATCATATGATCCGCGCCGCCCTCGACGTTCCGGCGCTCGGCCGCGATGGTCGCGTTCCGGATCCAGTCCTGCAGACGCTCGATAGCGGCATCATGCCCGGCGGCGACGGCCGCGCGGATGCGCTCCAGGTCGCCCGATTGAGCGAGGGCAGCGCCGGGTGCGAGAAAAGCGGCTCCGGCCGCTACGCGGGTCAGAAGGGTGCGACGATCGGTCGCCAACTTTTGGTCGCGCATCAGGGTCTCAGCATCCCGTTCGGCCTGAGCTTGTCGAAGGCCTTTCCTTCTGTTCTTCTGAGCTCATGCCGTTCTGGGCCTACATGCTCCATTGCGCCGACCGCAAATTCTATGTGGGCCATACGGACGATCTCGACACCCGCATCGCCGAGCACATGAGTCGCCGGCTTCCGGGCTATACTTCTTCCAGGCTCCCCGTCACTCTGGTCTGGTCCGACGAATTCCCCACCCGTTACGAAGCTCTTCGCGCCGAACGCCAGATCAAGGGCTGGAGCCGAGCCAAGAAGCTTGCGCTGATCAGGGGCGACTGGAAGCTGATCAGCCTCCTTGCCCAGAACAAGGAAAAGAAAGGGGCTTCGACAGGCTCAGCCTGAACGGTTCGGGAGGTATCGGCGCTATCATTTGATGCTGGCCATTTCGTAGAGGAAGTCGACGAAGCTCATCGTCGCGCCGACCAGCCCCTGCACCTTGGGATTGCTGCTCTCGATCACATAATATTCGTCGGGCGCATGGGCGCCGCTGCCGTGGCCGAGCCCGAATTGTCCCGCGGGAAGCGAGACCGGCGCGCTGGTGAAGACGAAGCCGGGCCAGGAGCCGGCAAGGCGCGGGTAGAGCGTGTGCTCGACGCCTGAGCGGGTGTAGACGGCCTGCTGCGCGCGGATGATGCGGCTGTTCTCGGCCGTCTCCGTCGGATCGTATCCGCCCGACACGTTCACCTCCACGTCCTGGAAGCCACGCTTGTCGAGATGCGCGCGCAGCTTGCCGACGATCTCGTCCCTGGTTTGGTTCGGCACCAGCCGCATGTCGATCTTTGCGACCGCCCGGCCCGGCAGGATCGTCTTGCCGCCGGGGCCGGTATAGCCCGACACCAGCCCTTCGATGTTGACGGTCGGCTGTGAGGCGAGCCGCTCCTGCGTCTTCAACCACGGCTCGTCGCCGATGAAGGCTTTGATGCCGAGCGCGCGCTTCACGTCCTCGGGATTGGTGGCCGCGGCATTGGCGGCGATCAGCTGCCGCTCCCGCGCGCTCAGCGGGCGGACATTGTCGAAGAAGCCATCGATCATCGGCGTATTGCCGTCCGGCGAGACCAAAGTCTGGAGCGCGGCCACCAGCCGCCATGCCGGGCTGTCGACGATTGCTTTTTGGCTCGAATGGATGTCCTTGGCGGGACCCCTGCCCCATTTCTCGCCGCTGGCGACCAGCTCGAGCTCGACCACGCCCTTGGCGCCAAGATTGACGTCGGTGCTTCCGTCGCGCGATTGCCAGCCGGTGGGGATGACCACGCCCTCGCATTTCTTCAGGGCGGCGAGCACGTCCGGGCGGCGGACGACCTGGGTGAAGTGCGGCGATCCGATCTCCTCCTCGCCTTCGGCGACGAGCACGAGGTTTACGGGAAGCTTCCGGCCCGCGGCCTTGAAGGCGTGCAGGGCGGCGAGGAAAGCGCCCTCGGGTCCTTTCTGGTTGACTGCACCGCGGCCCATGATCGCCTTGCCCCAGCCTTCCTTGTCGACGATCCGTGCTTCCAAGGGCGGCGACGACCATTCCTTGGGATCGAACTGCTTCACGTCGTACATGAAGTAGATGCCCATCCAGCGTTTGGCGCCGGCATCGAGCGTCGCGAAGACCCCCGGATGGCCCGCGGTTGGCACCTTCTCGACATGCTGGAACCCGGCATCGCGCGCGAGGCGCATCATGTAATCGGCGCCTTCCTGCATGTTGAGATTCTCTGCGGCGATCGAGGGCAGCTTGATCCAGTCCTGGATGCGCCTCACAGAGTCTTGATAACCCGCCTCCGCCGCCTTGCGGATCGCCTCGCGGTCGCCGGCTTTCGCGAGCGCCGCTCCGGGCGTTAGCAGCATCGCGCCGGCGGCGGCGCCTTTCAGCAGCGTGCGGCGGTCCGTCGGAAAGGATTTATCGTGCATGGAGAGCCCTCGGCGAAGCTTGAGAGTGGACACTTAGGTCTGAAACGAGAATAGCGTCCAGCGTTCATGCGCTATTTTCTCGACACTGAATTCAACGGCTTCGGCGGCGAGCTTATCAGCCTTGCGCTTGTCCCTGATCATGGCGACCAGGAATTCTACGCCCTTCTCGCCTTGCCCGATGAGATCCATCCGTGGGTTGCCCGCCACGTCGTTCCCTACCTCAATTCCGTGCCCGCCGGCGTCCGGCACGGGATCATGAGCCGGCTCGAGGCGGCGACGGCCTTGGTCGCCTATTTCGCCGGCGACGACGATCCCGTCATCGTCGCCGACTGGCCGGACGACATCGCCTATTTCTGCTCGCTCCTTATCACCGGGCCGGGCGACATGGTGCCGATCGGCAGCCTTCGTTTCGAATTCGTCTCGAGCCCCGGCTTCTCGACCGCGGCGATCAGCAAAGTGCCGCACAACGCCCTCCACGATGCCCGCGCGCTCCGCGATTTCGTGGTGCACTGGGAGGGCTGAGCCGCCTTCCGGCCAACGACTGTCGCTTGCACCGTTGCATTTTCCGGCCTTTGCGCGCATAGGAGACTGGCTAACGTCGCTTGCGGCGGAATTTGACGCCCTTCGGCCTATCCTTCCCTTCGATGCTTCCTCAGCTCACGCGGCCGCGCCTTGCGCCCGCGGACACATGCATTCGAAAGGAACCGATCATGCCGACCGGCACAGTGAAATTCTTCAACTACGACAAGGGCTACGGCTTCATCTCCAACGATGGCGGCGGCGCCGACGCGTTCGTCCACATCAGTGCGGTCGAGACTGCCGGCCTCCCCGGCCTCAACAAGGACGAGCGGATCAGCTACGAGCTGGAAACCGGGTCCAACGGCAAAATCTCCGCCATCAACCTCCAAGCCGCGGCCTGATCGCATGGCAAAGGAGGAACTGCTCACCATCGAGGGACTGATCGACGAAATCTACCCGGACGGCCGCTTCGGCGTGATGCTCGACAACGAGCATCGGATCATCGCCTACACCGCCGGCAAGATGCGGCGTTTCCGGATCAAATCGGTGGTGGGCGACCGCGTCCATGTCGAGATGACGCCTTACGACCTGTCGAAGGGCCGGATCATCTTCCGCGAGAAGACGCCGGGGCAAGGGCCGTCCGGCGGTCCGCGGCGCGGCGGATTCAGGCGCTAGACTAGAAGGCTCTAGCTGCCGTTCAAACCACTCTCATCGGAGACCAAACATGTCGAGAACCCCCGTCCGCCCCTACCTCATCCTCAAGGACGAGGATGGCGCCTTCCGCCTCACCGTCCGGGAGACGCGCTACAACGGGCAAGGCTATCCGCTCGTCACCTCGACGCTGCAGGAAGAGAGCTTCAAGAGCGCCACCGCCGCCCGGAACCACGCGAAGGAGCATTTCGGCGCGGAGACCGGGCAGTTCGCGATCAAATAATTCGAACCGGTGGCTGCTTCCCCCAGACATGGGGGGATGTGAGACAGGGTCGTTCCTGCCAGGTTCCCCACTCGCGCACCGCTGTGAGGGGAAATTCAAGATGTACGGCGTCACCAAGTTTCGTTCTGCGCTCGCCATTTTCGCGTTGATGGCGTCTCCATGCATGGCGGCGGGCTATCCAGCGGCTTTGAACCGCGCAGAGCATGAAGCGGCGGCCTTCGCCGGCGCGACTCTCCGCCTGGCGCTCGGGGGAAAATCCGCTGCGAGGCCCTCGGTCCGGCTCCAGCTTACCACCATTCACAGCTATCGAGGCCGCACCTCGGCCTCACCCGCGCGAACCTATCAACCGGCAGGCATCGAGCTTGGGCTTTCGGGAGGGAACAAGCCTGCTCTTTTCCGATGGGTGAGGACGCTTCAACGCTGAAGAAAAAGCTCGGGATCGATGGAGATTCGACCGCCCTTTGGATTTTGGGCGGCTTGGCGGCTGCAGGTGCGGCCCTCTTCATCGTCAGTGAAATTGTCGAATATGAAGAGCCGGACCGTTGCTGCGTCACGCCTATTCCAAATCCCTGAACAGGGCAGCCGTCCGCTACCCCCAGGTCCAGTCAAGGAACAGCATCAGCACGAGGCCGCCATCAGGGCGGTGGTGGCGGAATCCTGGCGGCCGTTGCTGGGCGTCTCGGGGAAGATCTCGGAGCTCACCACCCGGATCATAAGACGGTGCGGATCGCAAGCACCGGCAGCGCGCCCACGGCGGTGGCAAGCCCCGCCGCCGCGCTGGCTCCGGTGGCGGTGCCGATCAGTCCCGAGTCCATCCGGCTCCCCGATCCATCAGGCACTGCCGGGCTGTTCGGTCGTCCGTTGCGTCGTCTGCTTCTCGAGCTCCGAATTCAATTCGCCTCCCATCAGCAGGATATAGGCGGTGAGGTAAAGCCAGGTGAGGAAGACCACGACCGCGCCGAGCGACCCGTAAGTGGCATTGTAGCTCCCGAAATTGGCGACATAGAAGCCGAAACCGACGGTGGCGATCACCCACAGCAAAGTCGCCAGGATCGAGCCCGGCGAGATCCACTGCCATTTGGCGGTCGGCCGGTTGGGCGCATAGCGGTAAATCAATGCAAGGAGCAGGCTGATCGCCGCCGCGGCGACGATCCAAAAGGCGGTCTTCAGTACATTGTGCACGAAGGGCGAGGAGAAAGGCAGCAGATGCTCGACGTAGCCGAGCAGCGAAACGCCGAGGATCGCAAGCAGGAGCGCGAAGACCGCACCGACCGTGAGCGCTACCGAAATCAAGGTGGTCTTGATGAAGCCGCGGTCTTCGGGAACGTTGTAGACGACGTTCAAGGCCGTCACGATCGACGTCGCGCCGCGCATCGCGCCGTAGATCGAGAGCAGCAGCGCGACCAGGAGCCCGAGCCCCTTCTTGGTGCCGGCGGTTGTCGTCACCGTCATCAGCTGCTCGCCGATGATCTTGGCGGCATCGGCCGGCATCATCGCCGTCATCGCCTGCATATGCTGCACCACCGACGAAGGTTCGGCGACCATGCCGTAGATGAGCACGAGCGAGCCCAGTAGCGGCACGAACGCGAGGAATGCGTAAAAGGCCACGCCGGCCGCGATGATGCTGACATTGTCCCGGTTCGATTCCGCGTAGGTCCGCTTCAACACCGCCCACCAGCCGGGGGCCGGAATCTCCGCGGGCGAGTTCGCGGCGAAGCGATTGTCGATGGCAGTGTCGGTCATGTCGGCTCCCTTGTCTCGCGGGACTAGAAGCTCGCGTTCGCGCTTTGGGTTCCAGCTGATCTCGCAAGGGGCTGATCGGTTGAGGTGGAAGCGCTACGCGCGTCCGCCGAAGGCGTGAATCAGCCCCTTTCATATGGCTGAGACCTTGATTCACGGATCAGGCTGATTCAGCCTGACCCGATCAAGGTCTGGCTCTTGCCCAGCGTCGCCGCGCCTTCCATGATGCGCGCGAGAAGAAGGGGATTTCCGTCTATGCGTCTTTCGCTCCTGGCTCTGCCGCTGCTGCTGTTCGCCGTGCCCGCTTCCGCCCAGCAGGCGGTGAGTTCCCCCGACCGCCTGATGCACGAGCAGATGCTGACGCTCGACACCCATCTTGACACCCCCGTCCTGTTCGAACGGCGCGGCTGGAACTTCGATCAGTGGCACGAATATGATTGGGACAACAGCCAAGTCGATATTGCGCGGATGGAAGCCGGCGGCCTCGATGGCGGCTTCTTCGTCATCTACACGCCGCAAGGGCCGCTGACGCCCGAAGGAATGGCAAAGGCGCGAGAGAATGCGCTGATGCGCGCGGCAGCGATCCAGCGTGTCGTCTCGGCCAATCCGGACAAGCTCGGCTTCGCCTACACGGCCGACGACGCGGCGCGGCTCCACCGCGAAGGCAAGCGGATCGTCTACCAGTCTATCGAGAACAGCTACCCGCTCGGCAACGACGTATCGCTACTCCCCACCTTTTACCGGCTGGGTGTCCGCATGGCGAGCCCGGCGCACAACGGCAGCAACCAATTCTCGGACAGTGCCCGGCCCCGGCCCGGCGACCCGGTGCATAACGGCCTCAGCACCCTCGGGCGCCAGTGGGTCGCGGAAATGAACCGGCTCGGCATGGTGGTGGACGGCAGCCACGCATCCGATGCGGCCATCAGCCAGATGATCGACCTTTCGAAGACTCCCATCGTCCTCTCGCATCACGGGCCAAAGGCGATGTTCGATCACCCCCGCAACATCCCCGACGACCTCATGCGAAAGCTCGCCCGCTCGGGAGGCGTCATGCAGATGAACACCCTGTTCCTGGTGCCGATGGCGTCGGTGGAGGGTCGCGACTCGATCGAGGAGCGGCAGGCCGGGTGGGAGACGATGACGCCCGAGCAGCGGCGCAGGCTTGTCGCCGACAGGAGCGCGCTCGATGCTCGCGCGCCACAGTCGTTCGCCACGATCGACCTGTTCATGCGCAGCCTTCTCCACGCGATCAAGGTGATGGGTGTCGATCATGTCGGCATCGGCGCCGATTGGGACGGCGGCGGCGGCCTTGCCGGCATGAAGGACATTACCGGCCTCCCCATCATCACCGCGCGGCTGCGTACAGCCGGCTATTCTCCGGCTGATATCGAGAAGATCTGGAGCGGCAACACGCTCCGGCTCCTGCGCCAGGCCGAACGGCATGCGGCCGGCGCGCGGAAGTGAGGCTGCGCGCTTTCCCAGGGCGTAGGAGGCGCTTCGCCTAAGTGCGCGGCGCCCCGCTACCATTGACCTCAGGCGGCACGATGCCGGCCTTCGAGCGCGATCGTTGGCGGCAGCTTTTCGACCAGGCGCCCGGCTTCATGGCCATTTCCAACGGGCCGGACCACGTCCTGGAAATGGTCAACCAATCCTATATCCGGCTGGTCGGGCCGCGCGACCTTATTGGAAAAACGGTGCGGGAGGCCTTTCCCGATCTGGAGGGCCAGCATTTCTTCAGCCTTCTCGACCATGTCTACAAAAGCGGCCAGCCGGTGAGCGGCCGGGCCCGCCCGCTGCGCCTCCGGCGAACGCCGGGCGACGAGCCCGAAGAGCGTCTGCTCGACTTCGTGTTCCAGCCGTTCACCGACGACGAGGGAAAGGTGGTCGGCATCTTCGCCCAGGGCAACGACGTTACCGAACAGCATGTTGTGGAGCTTGCGCTTCGCGAGAGCGAGGAGCGGTTCCGCCTGATCGCGGATTCCGCGCCGGTACCGATGTGGGTGACCAGGATCGATCGCCGGCGGAGCTTCGTCAACAGCGCTTATCTAAGGTTCCTTGGTGTGCCCTACGAGGAAGCGCTCAGCTTCGACTGGCGAACGCGGATCCACCCGGAGGATGCGCAGCGGCTGCTCGCCGAGTCCCTTGCTGGCGAAGCGACGCTGAAGCCGTTCGCGCTCCAAGGCCGCTACCTTCGTCATGACGGCAAGTGGCGCTGGCTCCGCTCCGAATCGCAGCCGCGTTGGGGTCCTCACGGCGAGCATGTCGGCTTCATCGGGATCGCGCACGACATCACCGACGCGAAGGAGGCGGAAGCCAAGCTACGCGAAATGAATGAGACGCTCGAACGACGCGTGGCGGAGCGGACGAGCGACCTCAAAGCCGCCCTCGACCGACTCCAGGCCGAGGTCGCCGATCGCCTCCGCGCCGAGGAAGCCCTCCGCCAGGCGCAGAAGATGGAGGCCATCGGCCAGCTTACCGGCGGCATCGCGCACGATTTCAACAATCTCCTGACGCCGATCATGGGCGGCCTGGAGATCATCTCCTCCCGGGTGAAGGACGAGCGGCTGAAGCGCATCGCCCAAACCGGCCTCGACGCCGCACAACGCGGCGCCAAGCTCACCGGGCAATTGCTCGCTTTCTCGCGCATCCAGCGGATCAGCATGGCCCCGATCCGGGTGAACGAGGTGGTGGCCGACTTGAAGGACCTGCTCCGCCATGCGGTCGGCAGCGAGGTGCATGTCGATCTGGTTCTCGATCCGGCGGTCGAATATGCCAGGTGCGACGCCAACCAGCTCGAGAATGCCCTCCTCAACCTTGCCCTCAACGCGCGCGATGCCATGCCCGGCGGCGGAAGGCTGAGGCTGGGCACCAGCCGCGTCAGCGTCGAGACGGCCGCCGATCTCGGCGCGGGCGACTATGTCCAGCTGATGGTGACAGACACCGGCGCGGGCATGCCCCCCGAGATTCTAGCCCGCGCGACCGAGCCCTTCTTCTCGACCAAGCCGACTGGCAAGGGGACCGGGCTCGGCCTTGCACAGGTCTACGGCATCGCGCGCCAGTCGGGCGGCGCGCTGCGGATCGAAAGCACGCCCGGCCACGGCACGACGGTGCGGATCCTGCTGCCCGAAGCGTCCGGGGAGGAAGCTGGCGACGAGGCTCCTTCCGAACGTGCGGCCTTCGGGCCCCCCCGCACGCCGGCCGCCGAAATCCGCATTCTCATCATCGACGACGACAGGGACGTTCGTCCCTTTCTGTCGAGCGCTTTGACAAGCATGGGCTATTCGGTCTCGGAAGCGGATTGTGGAGAAGCGGGACTGCGCCAGCTCGGCGAAAGCCGCCCCGACCTCGTGCTGCTCGATTATGCCATGCCCGGCATGCACGGGGCCGACGTGGCGCGCATCGCCCGCGAACGGGACGCCAGCCTGCCGATCGTGTTCGTCACCGGCTACGCGGTCAGCGACCAGCTCGAGGCGGCCCTCGGACCGGACGTGCCGGTGCTGCCGAAGCCCTTCACCGTGGCCCAGCTCGCTACCCTCGTCGAGGAGCAATTGGCCTCGGCGAAAGCGGCGGCGCACGGGCTTGAAAGCCGGAAAAACGCTTCCTAAATCGGCGCGGCTGGAAGACTTTTTGCCAGTTTCCGGCCAGTTTCGAGGGCCTTTCGCCTCGAATGCGCCCTCATCGTTTGTGTTGCTTCATCAGGAGGACATGGATCATGAGAACCGGTTTTGACTTTTCACCCTATCGCCGCTCGACGGTCGGCTTCGATCGCCTTTTCGACTTCCTCGAAAATGCCAGCCGCGCCGAGCAGGACAATTACCCGCCCTTCGACATCGAGAAGCTTGCCGACGATCACTATAGGATCACCTTGGCGGTGGCCGGCTTCAAGCCCAACGAGCTCGACATCACCGCGCGGCAGAACCTGCTGGTCGTGACCGGGCGCAAGGCCGAGAGCCGCAATCGCGACGGTAACTTCCTCCACATGGGCATCGCCACCCGCGCCTTCGAGCGGCGCTTCGAGCTTGCCGACTTCGTTCGCGTCGACGGCGCCGACCTTCGCGACGGCCTGCTCGCGCTGGAGCTGGTCCGCGAGATCCCCGAGGCGATGAAGCCCCGTAAGATCGACATCGGCACCGGCACGAGCCGGACGATCGATGCGCCCAGCGAGCGGCAGGAGCAGGTCGAGCAGCAGCCTCAGCGCGAGACCGAGGCAGCCTGACTTTAGCCGTCATGCCGGACCCGATCCGGCATCCACTTTCAGACCGGCGCCGCCCAACCGGCGCCGGTTTTGTTTTCGGCGTCACATTCGTCGCGCCGGCTTGCAGCTTTGTCGAATGCGCATCGCCGCTGATTCAGCTCCCGTTTAGACGGGACGGAGCAGACCCGATCCGAAGCCAAGCCTTCGTTCCACAGCCGCAAGAAGCCGCGGGAACGGGAGAGTTTTGGCTCATCGGGGGCAAGAACAGCAGAGCGGAACGGGCAAGGCCATGAAGATCAAGCAGAAACTCCAGAACCCGTTCGCGCTGATCGCGCAGGGCTTCGCCGCCGGAGCGATCATCCTCTATGCGACGACTCCGGCCGATGTGGACGGGCCGGCGCAGGACGTGCCGATCGAGACTGTCACGGCCGGGGCCGCCCTGGAAGTTTCGCGGGGCTTGATCGGAGCCTGATCGTCTCTGATCGAAGCGCTTCCGCCGACAACGTGAATCAGGCTCTTAACTCCCAATGAGACCAAGATACACGTTTCAGGCTGATCCGGCCTGGAACTATCTTGGTCTAGCAGCTTGAAAGCCCTTTCCGCCCGGTATAGCGGGGTGCATGGTTCGCTTTTCGTTCTCCGGACATGATCTGATGGCGCTGCCGCAGGGCGCGCTCTACTGGCCGTCGCGCCGCGCACTGCTGGTGGCCGATCTGCATCTTGAGAAAGCAAGCTGGTTCGCACGGCTTGGGCAGATGCTGCCGCCTTATGACAGCGTCGCCACGCTCTCTGATCTGACCGCGCTGGCCGCCGCCACCCGGGCCGAGGAGATCTGGTGCCTCGGCGACAGCTTCCACGATCGGTACGGCTGCGACCGCCTGCCGGAGCGGGCGCGGGAGATGCTGACGGCGCTTACCGCAGCCACGCGCTGGACCTGGATCACCGGCAATCACGATCCTGGTTTCGCGGATCATGAACCGGCCGCCATGCGCCCCGCGCATGGCTGCGGGCTGCGGGGCAGCCCGCACCGCTTCGCCGGAGGCGCGATCGTCGACGAAGCCGAGATCGACGGCCTGCTCCTCCGCCACGAGGCGAGCCGGGCGGAGACGCGTCCGGAACTATCCGGCCACTTCCATCCCAAGCTGCGGATCACTCACCGCGGCCGCAAGGTCGCACGCCGCTGCTTCATCGCCACCGACCGGAAGCTGATCCTGCCGGCATTCGGCGCCCTTACCGGCGGCCTCGACGCCTCGCACCCCGAGATCGTCCGCGCCGTCGGCCGCGACGCGCAGGCGCTGGTCCCGGTTGCCGACCGCCTGCTCCGATTCCCGCTGGCAGCCTAATGCTACCGTCGTTGCGAGCGCAGTGATGGGTAAGCGTCAGTTCCGGTAGCTGGCCGGGAACATCCGCTTCAGCGCGGCAACCTTCGGCACGTCATGCGCCAGGATATAGGGGTGGCGCGGGTTCTTGCGCATGAAATCCTGGTGATAGGCCTCGGCCGGGTAGAAGCTGCCGCTCTCGATCCGGGTCATGATCGGGCGCCCGGCCGCACGGAATTTGGTGATGAAAGCCTTTGCGGCGGTCCGCTGCGCCGCGTCTTGCGGGAAGATCGCGGAGCGGTAGCTCATGCCGACGTCAGGACCCTGCCGGTTGAGCTGGGACGGATCGTGCGCGACCGAGAAATAGATGCGCAGGAGATCGGAATAGCTGACGAGCCGGGGATCATAGCTGATCCTGACCGCCTCGGCATGGGCGGTCTGCTCGGAGCTCACCCTGGCATAGCTCGCGTCTTCCTTCACGCCGCCGGCATAGCCGGACACCGCGGATTCGACACCCTTCACATGCTCGAAGACCGCTTCCATGCCCCAGAAGCAGCCGCCCGCGAGAATTGCGGTCTCAAGCCTTGACTGCGCCGCCGCGGGCGTCGCCGCCAGGGCAGCGGCAAGGGCGAGAATCCGCCTCATGCGGGACGGAACTTCATCGCGACACCGTTCATGCAATAGCGAAGCCCGGTCGGCTTCGGCCCGTCGTCGAAGACATGGCCGAGATGCCCGCCGCAGCGGCGGCAATGGACCTCGGTTCGCTTCATGAAAAGCGCATTGTCCTCCTTGGTGCCGACCGCATTCTTGAGCGGCGCCCAGAAACTCGGCCAGCCGGTGCCGCTTTCAAACTTGGTCGCGGAGGAAAAAGAGGCAGCCCGCAGCCGGCGCACACGAACACCCCCTTGCGCTTCTCCTTGTTGAGCGGGCTCGATCCGGCACGTTCAGTGCTTTCCTGACGAAGCACCGAATATTGCTGCGGGGTCAGCCGCTTCTTCCAATCGGCTTCGCCGAGCTTGATCTCGAAATTGCCGGTCCGCGCGTGCGATCGGCCACCGCCCCGAAAAGCGCAAGCCCGCCGACGAGCGCCACTCCGCCGCCGCCGAGCATCATGCGTCTGTCCATCATCGCTTGAAGATCCTCCGTTCCGTACCGCTAGCGGATATACGATGAACCGCGCGTGACGGATGCAGGGTTCAGCGCAGCACCGCCGGGATGAGCCCGCGCGCCGCGTTGCCGATGTAGAAGCCATCGACGAGATCGGCAGCAACCAGGTCCGCCTCTTCCGCTTCGCCGGACGCGATCAGCCGTTCCCTCAAAATACCCGGAAGCAACCCTCGCGATAAGGGTGGCGTCCGAGCTTGCCGTCGCGAGGAACGAAGATGTTGGTGAAGCTGCCCTCGGTGAGGAAGCCCGCTTCATCTTCGAAGACCAGCTCGAACCGACCCGCCCGCTCCCGCGCGTCGTCGTAAAAGGCGCGGTCGCTGGTTTTGTGGCGAAGGCGGAAATCGGCGCCTGGCACCGGCAACGGCGCCACGGCGACCTCGACCGCCTTCGTCGGGCAGGGCGCGCATGGCCGCACTTCGATCGCCACCGCTCCGCTGCGCGACAGAAGAAGCCGTATTTTGCGTGCCTCACGCAAGTGAAAGGTCGCGGCCTGGATCTCGTTGCGCGCGCCATGCCGGTCGAAGGCGAAGCCGAACGTCTCTGCGCTCCGCTTCATTCGGGCCAGGTGCCGGTCGATATCGGCGATCCCGTCGCGCGGGTCGAAGCGCATCGTCTCGATGAGATCGAAGCTTCGGTCCGGATCGCTCACAAATGCTCCCTTGCCAGGCACTCGCGCCATTCCTCGTCGGCGCGGCTGTCGGCCACGATTCCGGAGCCGAGACCCATCAGCGCACGGCTCTCGCCCGCCCTTATCGCCAAAGTCCGGATCGCGACATTGAAAGATGCGTCGCCTCCCGGCTCGATCCTTCCGATCGAGCCGGTATAGACGCCGCGCGGACGCCCTCCTCATCAGCGATGATCTCCATCGCCCGGATCTTCGGCGCGCCGGTGATCGACCCGCAGGGGAAGATCGCCTCGATGAGATCGACGGCATCGAGCCCCTCCTCCAGCTGCGAGACGATTGTGGAAGTCATCTGATGGACGGTGGGATAGCTCTCCACCGCGAAGAGCGAGGGGACCTTGACCGTGCCCGGCCTCGACACCCGCGAAAGATCGTTGCGGAGAAGATCGACGATCATCAGATTTTCGGCCCGCTGCTTCGGATCCGCCCGCAGCGCGCGCGCGCCTCCGCCGCGTCTTGCCCAGGGTCCCGACGGCGAACCGCCGTGCCCTTCATCGGGCGGGTGGTGACGTGTCCCTGCCCCAGGGTGAAGAAGAGCTCCGGCGAAAAGGAAAGCAGCCAATGCTGGCCGGTGAAGACCGCCGCCCCATGCCCCGCCTTGGCCCTGCGCCTCACGCCCGCATAGACGGCGAGCGGATGCCCTGCCGTGAGCACCTTGCCGGGAAGGCGAGGTTCGCCTGATAGATGTTCCCGGCCGCGATATGCTCCTTCACGCGGGCAATCGAGGTTTCGTAGGCGGCGCGTTCGATCAATGGACCAGCCGGCCCCGTCCATCCCGAAGCGGGATCGGGAAGCAGCGCGGGGACGTTGCCGACCTGCTCCACATCCTCGAACAGCCCAAACCAAAGGAGCGGCAGATCCCCGGCGCCGGACGCGGTGGAGAGCGGCGCGAGCTTCGCCTCCAGCGCATGACCCGCCTCATAGGCCATGAACCCGGCCGCATGCAGCCCCTGCCCCGCCGCCTCGCGCAGAAGGCGAAGCGCCGGCTTCACCTCGTCCGGCCGGCGTGCTTCGATCATCTTGACCGCGTGTCGGTAGAGGAGTCCCGCCCCCTCGGCGCGAGCATCGTCGAGCAGGATGAAGGGCGCAGCTTCGTCAATCACGATGCCGCGCTTGCCATATCAGCGGTTCGAGCCCATCTGCGACGGAGGCCCGCGCAGCCGGGCGCTCTAGGAGAATGTCCGTGGTTTCCAGTGTCTTCGATCTGTTCAAGATCGGGGTGGGCCCTTCCAGTTCGCACACCATGGGTCCGATGACGGCGGCTCACGCCTTTGTCGAGATGCTGGACCAAAAGGCGCTGCTCGCCACCACCGCGCGCGTGCAGGCGGATCTTTACGGCTCGCTCGCCCTCACCGGCAAGGGGCATGCCACCGACCGCGCCGTCCTGCTCGGGCTGTCCGGCCGGCAGCCGCACAGCCTGGATCCCGACGAGGCGGACATGATCGTCGCTGGCGTCCGAGCCACTGGCAGGTTGATGCTGGGCGGCCGCCACGAGATCGCCTTCGACGAGCCGGCCGACATGCGCTTCCTCCAGCGCGAACGGCTGCCGCACCATTCGAACGGCATGCGCTTCACCGCGCTGGATGCCGCCGACGAGACCCTCGACAGCAAGGTCTATTATTCGGTTGGCGGTGGCGCCGTCATCGATGAAGGCACCGTCGCCCGCAACGCGCCGCCCGAGGGGGCCTGGGACATTCCCTATAATTATCACAGCGCCGACGAGTTGCTTGCAATCGCCGAGCGGGAGGGTCTCACCATCGCCGAGATCGCCCGCGCCAACGAGCGTGCCGGCCTCTCCGACGAGGAGATCGGCCGTCGCCTCGAGGCGATCTGCGAAGCGATGTCCGCCTGCATCGACCGCGGCATCGCCATCGACGGCATCCTTCCCGGCGGCCTCAAGGTGAAGCGCCGCGCCCCCGCGCTTTACCGGCTGCTGCTGGAACGCGCCGAGCGGACGCTCCAGGATCCGCTGACCGTACTCGACTGGGTCAATCTCTGGGCTCTGGCCGTCAACGAGGAGAACGCTGCCGGCGGACGCGTCGTGACCGCGCCGACCAACGGCGCGGCAGGCATCGTGCCGGCGATCCTGCGTTACTATCAGCGCTTCACCCCGCGCGCGTCGGACGAGGGCGTGCAGGTGTTCCTGCTGACGGCCGCCGCGATCGGCTCGCTGTTCAAGGAGAATGCCTCCATTTCCGGCGCCGAGGTCGGCTGCCAGGGTGAGGTCGGCGTCGCCTGCTCGATGGCCGCCGCGGGCCTGACGGCCGCGCTCGGCGGCACGCCGGGACAGATCGAGAATGCCGCCGAGATCGGGATGGAGCATAATCTCGGCCTTACCTGCGACCCGGTCGGGGGGCTCGTCCAGGTCCCCTGCATCGAGCGTAATGCGGTCGGCGCAATCAAGGCGATCGAAGCTTCGCGCCTCGCGCTCGTCGGCAATGGCGATCACCGCGTGTCGCTCGACCAGGTGATCGAGACGATGCGCAAAACCGGCCTCGACATGAACGAACGCTACAAGGAGACCTCGCTCGGCGGCCTCGCCGTCAACGTGGTGGCGTGCTGAGCCCGCTTTGGAATGAAGTTCGCAGGGCTAGTAGGCTGTATCGGCATTCAGCTTTAGAGCCCTCTCCCTTGAGGGATGCGGCGCGGCTAAGGCCTGTCCGGGGGACAGGCCAGCGCCGCATGGTTGGGTGAGGGTGTCGGAAGTTGGAGCTCTTTCTGAGGAGCTCGAGCCCCTCACCCATAAGGCGCTGGCTCGTCCCCGGACGAGCCTCGGCGCGCCTCATCCTCTCCCCGCGGGGAGAGGGAGAATGTGCTGAATGCCTCGAGCCAGATCGTTTGAGGTGGAAGCGCTTCGCGCTTCCACCGAAAGCGTGAATCTGGCTCTATTCAGATGGTTGAGACCAAGATTCACGCTTCAGGTTGATTCAACCTGAAGCGATCTTGGCAGCGTTCTGGCGTTCAGTCGAGAGGGCGAAGATAAAGCGGCGGCACGTGGTCCGTGAGCCAGACGCCGTTCGCACTCGGAAAAAGCTATGACCGCGCATTTCCCCGCTACGCACCTCCAGTGTCACCGACGGGCCACCCCTTCGGCTCCCAACCTTCCGCGCCGTCTCCACATCCGGGCTGAGATGGACATGGTGGCGCCGGCCCTTCACCAGCCCCTGATCGAGGATCGACGGCAAGGCGCGCTCCGATGTGCCGTGATAGAGCAGAGAAGGCGGCTCGGTCGGCTCGAGGCCGAGCTCGACGGGAACGCTGTGCCCTTGGCTCGCCCGGATCCTGGTTCCAGAATCGTCAAAGGCGTAGCGCTTCTTGTCGTTGGTCAGCACCAGCTCTTGGAGCTGCGCGCGATCGAACCCGCCGAAGCGGGCGCGGACCGCATCGAGCACCGCCTCCACATCCGCCCAGCCCCGCGCGTCGAGCCTCAGCCCGCCCGCTTCGGGCCTGTGGCGGAGGATGAGCGCAAGATATTTGCTGATCCGCTTCACCCTCGCTCCTTGCCGCGTTCTCGGCTGCGGTCTAGCGTTGAGCGGTTAGATAAAAAGGGATCATCGATGCGCCTTCGTCTTTGCCTGCTCGCCGCGACTGCCGCCATTGCCGCCCCCGTTCTCGCGCAAGTCGAGAAGCCCGCGGCTCTGGTCGCGGACGGCATTCCGCCGGTGCCCAGCGATCTTGCCGAAAGGACGCGGCCCTACATGGAATTCCGGACCGCCGGCCTCCAAGGCTGGAATCCGCAAACCCGCGGCATTGCCATCACCACGCGTTTCGCCAACGTGCCGCAGGTTCACGAAGTCGCCCGCCCAGGCGCCGCCCGGCGCCAGATCACGTTCGAGCCGGACACGATCAGCGGCGCGAGCTATGCGCGCCGCAAGGGCGACGTGATGGTCGTGCAGAAGGATATCGGCGGCAACGAATTCTGGCAGCTCTACACGCTGGAAAACGGCCGCCTCAATCTCCTCACCGACGGCAAGAGCCGCAACTCGCTCAACGCGTGGAGCCATGACGGGCAATGGATCGCCTATACGTCCACCCGCCGCAACGGCGCTGACAACGACATCTACCTCATGGATCCGCGCCGGCCGAAGAGCGACCGGCTGGTCGCGCAGGTGAAAGGCGGAGGGTGGGGCGTGAGCGACTTCGCGCCCGACGGCAGGAGCGCGATCGCGGTCAACTATATTTCCGTCACCGACGCCGATCTCTACCGGCTCGATCTTTCGTCGGGGCGGATGACGCCGATCGGCGATCACCGGCAGGAGATCGCCTATGGCGGCGCGCAATATGCGCCGGACGGAACGCTCTGGGTCACCTCCGACGAAGGCTCCGACTTCCAGCGCCTCGGCACGCTCGATCCCCGCACCGGACGCTTCACCCCCGTCACGCCCGAACAGCGGTGGGATGTCGAGAATTTCGACATCGCCGACGACGGCAGCTTCATCGCCTATACCGTCAACGAGGCGGGCGTGAGCCGCCTCAAGCTGATGGATCCGCGCACGCGGCAGGTGCGCGAAGTCCGCGCGCTTCCCAACGGCACGATCGGCGGGCTCGAGATCGCGCCTGGGGCGATGTCGGCGTCACGGTCTCTTCGGCTCGCTCCGCAGCGGACGTCTACTCGGTGAGCCCGCAGGCTTTGGTCGTCACGCGCTGGACGGAGAGCGAGACCGGCGGCCTCGACACCAGCCGCAATGTCGAGGCCGAGCTGGTCGAGGTCCGCAGCTTCGACGGCGAGCGGGTCTCGGGCTTCCTCTACCGGCCGGATCCGAAGAAATTCCCGGGCCGCCGGCCGCTCATCGTCAACATCCATGGCGGTCCCGAAGGGCAGTCGCGGCCCGGCTTCCTCGGCCGCAACAATTATTATCTGAACGAGCTCGGCATCGCGATCTTCTTCCCGAACGTGCGCGGCTCGACGGGCTACGGCAAGCGCTTCGTCGCCCTCGACAACGGGCCGGCCCTCCGCGAAAACTCGGTCCAGGATATCGGCGCCTTTCTCGATGCCTTCTCCAAAGACCGGGCCATCGATAGCAAGCGGATCGGCGTCACCGGCGGCTCCTATGGCGGCTATATGTGCTATGCGAGCGCGATCCGTTACGGCAACCGCCTGCGCGGCGCCAATTGCTCGGTCGCGATCTCGAGCTTCGTCACCTTCCTTGAAAATACCCAATCCTACCGCCGCGATCTGCGCCGCGTCGAATATGGCGACGAGCGCGATCCGCAGCAGCGCGCGCGGCTGCTCGCCATCTCGCCGATGACGCGGTCGGGCGAGCTCGCCATCCCGCTGATGGTCGTGACGGGCGGCAACGATCCGCGCGTTCCCGCGTCGGAAGCGGACCAGATGGTGAAGGCGGTCCGCGCCAACGGCCGTGCCGCCTGGCACCTCCTCGCCCGGGACGAGGGTCACGGCTATTCGAAAAAGGTCAATCAGGATTACCTGTTCTGGACCAGCCTGATGTTCTGGCAGCAGAACCTGCTGGGCGATACCCGCCGCGGCGGCACGCGAGCATCCGACTGAAGCCCGATCGTTGAGTTGGAAGCGCTATGCGCTTCCACCGAAGAGCGCTGGACCGGCACGGCTCGCCTGTCTACGTTCGCCGCCCGATCGTCCACAATCAGGCGGTGGTCGCCTCGTTGGAAGCGCAGGGCGCGGTCTTCGTCCAGGAGCTGGACGAGGTTCCCGAAGGCGCCGTCGTGATTCTGTCCGCGCACGGCGTCGCGCCCGAAATCATTGCCGACGCCCGGCGTCGGAAGCTGATCGCCTACGACGCCGTCTGTCCGCTCGTCGCCAAGGTGCACCGCGAGGTCAGCCGCCATCGGCGCGGCGGGCGTCATGTCATCCTGATCGGACATGCCGGGCATCCGGAAGTCGTCGGCACGTTGGGCCATGTCCCCGCGGGCGCCGCGACGCTGGTGAAAAGCGCCGAGGAGGTGCTGGAGCTCGAGCTCGGCAGCGATTCGCCGCTCGGCTATGCGGTGCAGACCACTTATTCGGTCGAGGAGGCAGGCGAGGTCGTCGGGGCGCTGAGATCGCGCTTCTCCGACCTTGCCGGTCCGCCGAGCAGCGACATCTGCTATGCCACCACCAATCGCCAGCGGGCGGTCCGCGCGATGGCGCCCCGGGTGAGCGCGATGATCGTGGCAGGCGAGCATTTCTCGTCCAACGCCTGCCGCCTTGCGGAAGTGGCCGAGGCATCGGGCTGCGCTTCGGTCCAGCTCGTCTCCGACGCATCCAAGATTGAATGGGAGCGCCTGCCCGCCGGCGGATCGGTCGGCATCACCGCCGCCGCCTCCACGCCCGAGATCATCGTCAGCGGGATCGTCGATGCGCTTCGCGCACGATACCGCATTGTCTTGGAGGAAGTCTCGGCAACCGACGAGCGGGTCGATTTCAAGCCCGTGAAGATCGGGTGACGATGCTCGACACGATTCGCGCGGCCGTGGCGATCAGGCCCGCCATGCGCCGCACGCGGGCCGACATCGATGCGCTGATCGAGGAGATCCTGGCGGACCCGCCCGATCTGCGCCGGCAGCTGCACGAGGCGAATGCGCTAGGCTACCATAGACCAAGATCGTTACATCATGGACAAGGCCTTACCGGACCTGCACACGAGACTGCGCGGCTGCGCGAACGTCAGGCCCTAGAATCCTGCCTCCACCCCCGTCCTGATCGCATCGGCCGACGTGGCGGCGCCGAGCTTCGCCAGAAGCCCGGCGCGGTGCATCTTCACGGTTTTCTCATCGATCCCGAGCCGGGCGGCGATCTGCTTGTTGCGGAGGCCCTGGATCATCTCCGACAGCACCTGTCGCTGCCGCGGCGTCAGCATCCGTACCCGCTCGGCGGCGCGTTGCTGCCTTAGGACCGAAGGAAGGTTCGTCTCGTCCGTCACGTCCATTTGCGAGCCAAGATAGTAGGCGACCTCGCCGCCGGCCCCGAGCACCGGCGCGATCATCACCGCGTTGCGAAATGGCGTGCCGTCCTTCCTGTAATTGATGAGCTCGGTGAGCACGGGCCGGCCCTCCTGAACCGCGGTCCGCAATATCGTCTGCGCGTTTCGATCGGTTCCCGGTCCTGAGAGGAAGCGGCAGTTGCGGCCCTTGATCTCCTCCTCCGAATAGCCGGTCAGTTCGCAAAAGGCGCGATTGACGGCGGCGATCGGATAATCCGTAAGGCGGTGATCGGTGATCACGATCGCAATCGGCGATCGGGCGATCGAGGCAAACAGCGATGCGCTGAATTCGGATTGCTCGGAAAACGTCACGCCGGCACCTGTCATAGACTTGGTTCTATCTCACTCGATCTGCCGATGCGACCACCGAAATTCGTAGCGGCGGCCAAGTCGAATCTTCAAACGTCACTGATTCGGGGTGCGGTCCTGAGCCGAACCTGCAACAGTGACGTCGATCGGGGGGAAAAGTGGTTATGGTCGAAATGGCGGACGGACGAGAAGAAGAATCGGCACGAAGCAGGCGCAGGGACCTGGCGGCCGATTTCCATCAGCTGATCGGCGCTGCCATCGAGACGCTTGGAGCCGCCGCCGCCAAGCTCGAGAGCCGCGCCCGCTCGCTCGGCGAAGCTGCGGCAGGCGTGAATGGACAAACCAGCCAACTTGCCGCCGCCGCGGATCAAACCTCCGGCTCCGCGCGCCTCGCCTCCTCCGGCATCTCGGTACTCGCCAATTCGATCCAGGAAATCGCCGGAAGCGTCGAGGAGCAGGCGACGCTGAGCGTGCAGCTTAACGGCAGCTCCGCTTCCAGCGCGGAAGCGGTACGGGCGCTGTCGTCGCAGGCCGATGAGATAGGCGGGTTCGTGAACGTGATCCGGGAGATCGCGAACAATACCGATCTCCTCGCCCTCAACGCGGCGATCGAGGCGGCGCGCAGCGGCGAGTCCGGGAAGGGCTTCGCGGTCGTGGCGCAGGAGGTGAAGAGCCTGGCGGGCCAGGCCGCCGGCGCCACCGTCAGCATCGGCGGCATCCTCGACACGGTCATCGAGCGCGCCACCCTGGCAAACGAGTCGCTGGTCGACGTCGGCGAGACGATCGTGGAGTTGAACCGCGCCACCGACACGATCGTGCGGGCCGTAATCGATCAGCGGACGCAGGTGCAGACGATCGTGATGCAAGCCGAGGAGAGCGCCGAAGACGCCGACACGCTGGTCGCCAGGATCAACCAGCTCGGCTCGGTCACCGCTCAGACCGCAAGCTCATCGGCCGAGCTCAGCGAAGATGCCGCCGGCCTCGCAAGCGAGCTTCGGCGCCTCAAGGAGATAGCCGCGCAATTCGCAGATCGCCTTCAGAACGGAGCAAGCTGACCCAAGCCGCTAGAGCCAGATCGTTTGAGGTGGAAGCGCTTCGCGCTTCCGCCGAGAGCGTGAAAGGGTTCCCAATCTGGCTCTATTCAGATGGCTGATATGACCCCCGAAGGTCAGGCGCTGGCGCGAAGGCCGAGCTGCGGCTCCCCGCCGAAAGCGCGCGTGACTTTGGCGCGGGCCTCTCCGCTCTCGCGGAACCTGACGATCTCTTCCAGGCTCATCGGCGTGCCGAGATAATAGCCTTGCAGATAATCGCATCGGAGGGTTCGGAGCAGCCGCACCTGCCAATCATTCTCGACGCCCTCCGCGACCACCTTGAGGCCGAGGCTGTGGCCGAGCTCGATCACCGATCGCATGATCTGAGTGGCCAAAGGACGCCTCCCCAGATCCTTCATGAAGGACCGGTCGATCTTCATGCCGTCAAGGTCGAGATTCTGAAGATAGCTGAGGCTGGAATAGCCGGTACCGAAATCGTCCAGCACCACCTCCACCCCGATTTGGCGAAGCTGCCGGATCGAGCTCCTGGCGGCATCGATGTGCGAGATGAGCACGCCTTCCGTGATCTCGATCCGCAGGAGATCGGGCGTAATGCCGGCGGAAAGCAGCTTGTCGCCTACCGTCGAGCCGAAGCCGTGATGGCGGAACTGGACCGGCGAGACGTTGACCGCCACCGGCACGTTGCCAAGTGTCCGGATCGCATCAAGCGCCTTGTCCAGAACCCAGTTGCCGAGCGCCAGTATCTGTCCGCTCTCCTCTGCGAGCGGGATGAGGTCTCCGGGTGAGATTTCCCCCTGGGAGGAACCGGGCCAGCGCAGCAGCGCCTCCACGCTCGCCAGCGCGCCAGTCTGCGAATCGACGAGCGGCTGGAACTTCAGGCTGAGCTCATCATTCGCGATCGCCTGTTCCAGTTCCGCGCGCATGCTCGAGCGCAGCGCGATCATCTTGCTCATCCGCTCGTCGAAGATGCGGAACGAATCCGTCTTGCTGAACTTGGCGTCATACATGGCGATGTCCGCCTGCCGCAGCAGGTCGTCGGCAGACGAGCTCGGGCGCATTCCCTTCGCGATGCCCACCGAGGCGCCGACATGGACGGCATGACCTTCGATCGTGAACGGCTCGTAGATGGCCTCCACGATGGCGATCGCCAGGTTGTCGAGCGGCTTCGCCGGGTCCGTACGGACGATTGCCGCGAATTCGTCGCCGCCGATTCGGGCAAGCGTGGCGCCTTCCGGCATCAGATCGCACAATCGTCTCGCCACCCCTTTCAGCAGCTCGTCGCCCACTTTGTGGCCGTGGGTGTCGTTCACTTCCTTGAAGCGGTCGAGATCGAGGAACAGCACCGCGATCTCGGAGCGGCTCCTATCCTCCAGAAGGGCCTCCAGTTCGCGGCTGAACGCCATGCGGTTCTTGAGGCCCGTCACGGAATCGGTGATTGCAGCCTTGCTGAGTGCGATCTCGCGTTCCGCCATGCCGGCGAGAAGCCGGCAGGCGGTGCCGCGCTGGGTGGCTTGGCGCGCGAGCATGGCCGCCGATGCCATACAGACGGCCGCCGAGCCCAGCTTTGCACCCGAGCTTTCGGCGAGAAGCTCGAAAACGGAAGTCCACACGCTCATTCCGGCTTCGCATCCCTGGGATCGCGGGTGCGATCGAAGAAGGCTTTGGTGCGGTGGGCTAGAGTGTTTTCAAGATCGAGGTTGACCGCGCCCAAAGCGTCCGCGCTGGCCTTGCGGATGAGCTGTGCCGAGATACGGGCGAGCAGCACCGGCATTCGGATCGGCTTTTGCACATAATCGTTCGCCCCGGCCTCGATTGCGGAGCCGATCGAGCTCTCCTCGTCGCGTGCCGTGCACATGATCACCGGCAGCGCGTTGGCGTCATAATGTTCCCTGATCGCCTTCAGCGTGTCGAGCCCGGAAAGGTTGGGCATCATCCAGTCGAGGAGCACCAGATCGGGCGGGTTTGAGGTGATTTCGGCGAGCGCCGCCACCCCATCTTCGCACATGCTCGTCTCGAACCCGTTGCGCCTCAGCTGCCGATCGAGAACGACGCGATTGTCCTCGACATCGTCGACAATGAGGATGCGGCTCCCGATCACCGGGTCTGACCTCGCCGGTGAATTCATGCTGCTAAAGCCCGGAGCTTCGACGCGGCCGCAGCGTCGGGGCCGGTATGGTTCGACTCGCTCTGCGCCTTCCGCGCCAATCTGTTGTCGCTCGAGTCCATGCAACCAGTCCTAGTCCCCCCGCCTCGGTACTCGCCCCGACGCGTCGCTGCCGATCTTAGCGTGAAAAAGCTTAAAGAATTGGCCGGTCAGGCGACCCGCGCAAACCTTGCCTGCGCGGGTTCCGCCTTCCGCGGCGCGGTCGGGATCTCGAGCTTGAAGCTCGATCCGACGCCGACCTGGGATTCAACGTCGACGCTGCCGCCCATCGATTCGCAGAAGCGTCGCGTAAGGGCGAGGCCGAGACCGGTGCCGCCGAACCTGGAGGAGGTATCCCGCTCAGCCTGGCTGAAGTTCCGGAAAAGTCGCTTCAAGCCCTCTCTGGAAATGCCGATGCCGGTGTCCCGCACTTCGAACATCACCCTTTCCCCACCCGGCCCTTGCCGGCGCATGACCGTGAGCGTGATCGTCCCTTTGGACGTGAACTTGGCGGCGTTGCTCAGAAGGTTGAGCAACGACTGGCGGACCTTCAAGCCGTCGGCAACGATGCAGCCGATGTGCGGCGAAATCTGGAGTTCGAGCCGATTGTCTTGAACCTTGATCAGCGGTTCCGTCGTCGCGACCACTTCTTCGACAAGCGAGACCAGATCGATCTCTGCGTTGTGAAGCTGCAGGTCGTCCGCTTCGATCCGGGAAAGATCCAGAACGTCGTTGACGAGTGCGATAAGGTGCCGGCCCGCGGCATTGATGCGATCGAGATCCGCGGCTTTCTGTTCCCAGCCCGGTTTCTCTTCCAGATCGTCACGGAGCATCTCACTATAGCCGATCACCGCGTTCAGCGGCGTCCTGAGCTCGTGGCTCATCTTGGCAAGGAAAATGGATTTCTGGTGGCTTGCCTCGGCCGCGCGCAACATCGCCTGCCGCAGCTCTCCGGCCTTGATCCGCTGGGCGTTCGCGGCCTGCTCGAGCTCGGAGCTCTCGCGCATCACGTTCTCGTAATAAAGCGCGACGAAGGTGATGTAGATGAGTGCCGAGACGATCGAGATCAGGTTCACCAGCCAGAGGCTTTCGAGAGGCACGTGCATCGGGAATTCGCCGGTGATGATCCGGGCCCCGATGAACGCGCCGAGCTGAAGGGCGACGCCGGTGAGAAGAACACGCGGGCGATCGGCCAGGTAGAAGAAACCTAGCAGCAGCGCGATCAGGATCCATGGCAGGAAAGGAGAGCTGATCCCGCCATAGTGGAAGGAGCCGAAGAGGCTGAGCGTCACCAGCGCCTGAACCGACAGTGTCGCGGGCCAGGTCAGCTTTCCCGTCCGCCGCACCAGGAAGGGCATCAGCCAGAAGAAGCAGAGATTGAGTTCGATGATCCAGAAGACCCAGTCGCTCGATTGGGATGCCTGGTAGAGGAAGATGGTCACCGAATGGCCGAGAAGGGGTCCGAACAGATGGAGGAACACGAAGGTTCGCACCATCATGTAGCTGGACGCCTCGTCCCGCGCAGCTGCGGGGACAAAATAGTCCACGGTCCGCTTCATGACTTCCAGCATATCAGGTCCGCCCCTTGTAAACCCCAGCCACGCCTAGCGGCTTGCGCTGAATTTCCGGTAAACAGGGCGATCCGCTTTACGCCACTTTAACCGGCCTTCTGTAGCGAGGGCGGAAGGCAGGCAGGTTCGCGAACCCGTCGCGCCGGGCGGGTAAAGGGGGAGCCGGGGAAAATGGGCATCAGCGCCTTGGCGAAGTCGATCAGCATCGACGGCTTCCTCGACTACTTCATTCCCGTGGAGATCAGGGTTCGTCCGGATTCGCACCGGCGCGCGCGGATGTTCATGCTGAGCCACGTCTTCGGCCCGTTCCTCGGCAACGTCATTCCGCTTTACCTCTTCATCGTCGGCCAAGATGCGGACTATCGCTTTTGGACCTTCGCAGCCTCGATCACGGCCTTCTGGGTCTATCCGTTCATGTTGAAATGGACGCGGGCTTATAACGTCATCGCTTTCGTTTCGGTGCAGAACCTTCTCTTCTGCATCTTGTGGGCTTGTTACTCCTATGGCGGCATTTATTCGCCATTCCTGCCCTGGGTGCTCATCACGCCGATCCTGGCCTTCTTCTATCTTCCTTCCCAGGGGCGCATCAAAGACGGCTTGCTCCTCCTCATCACCGCCAACGTCACCTTGTTCGGGCTGCTGGTGTTGAGCGGCTATCCGTTTCCGCCGGTTGACCTCGAGCTGTTCCAGGTGATCGGCATCATCTCGACGATCAGCGCGTCCGTTTATGTCGCAATGATGTCGCTTTATTTCGCGCGAGTGCTGAAGGAGCAGCAGCGCTTCGAGCGCGAGGTCGGAGAATTCCTGGCCACGTCCGAAAGCCTTCAGTCGATCACCTCGGCCGCCGAGCAGGCCAGCGCGGCGAAGGCCGACTTCGTTGCGAGCATGAGCCACGAGCTACGGACGCCGCTCAACGCGGTGATCGGTTATAGCCAGCTTCTCCTCGATGATGCTCACGACGAGGGCGACGAGAGCATCGCTCAGGACCTCGAGAACATCCATGGTGCGGGCGCGCATTTGCTGAAGCTCGTCAACGACATCCTCGACTTCTCGAAGATCGAGGCCGGCAAGCTCGAACTGAATTTCACCTTCGACAACCTCAAGCAGCGGCTCGGCGAGGTCGAACGGCTCGCCGGCTCCGCGCTCGCGGAGAGGAACTACAGCCTCGAGGCCGACCTCTGGCAGGCGGACTTCGTCGCGAGATGCGATTGGCCCGCTCTTACCAAGGGTGTCAGCCACATCCTTCTGGGTGCAGCGAATGGGGCGTCCGGCGGCAGCTTGAGCATCACCGCCACCAAAGGTGCCGACGGCGCTTCACTCATCCGGATCAAGGATCCCAAAGGCGCCCTCGACGGGCGCCCGATCGAATCGCTGTTCGACATCTTCACTGACGACCGGGACGCGACGCCGACCAAATATGGCGGTGCGGGCATCGATTTGGCGCTCGGCCAGAAATTCCTCGGTGTTATCGGCGCAGACATCCACGTATCGCACGATCCGTCCGGTGGGCGGACCTTCACAATTTCCATCCCGGCAGAAGTCTCACCGGCTTCACAGCTTGCCCTCGCAAGCTGATCGATTCGCCGCGACCTGACTTGAACGAGGACACGATGACCAAGATCCTGATCGTCGAAGACAATGAAATGAATCGCGACATGCTGCAGCGGCGGCTGGAGCGCAAAGGCTATGAGATCGTCTGCGCCGTCGACGGCCCGGAAGGAATCCGCCTGGCGGAGGAGACGCTGCCGGACCTCATTCTGATGGACGTCGCCCTTGGCGAAATGGATGGGTGGGAAGCCACCACCCAGATCCTCTCCAACCCGCGCACCCGGCATATCCCGGTGATCGCGCTCACCGCGCACGCACTCGACAGCGACCGGCGCAAGAGCGTGGAAGTTGGCTGCGTCGATTTCGAGACGAAGCCCATCTCTCTTCCCGATCTTCTCGAGAAGATCGGGAGACATACGCGTTAATCATAGCGCTTCACCAAAAGATATTGAATTCCGCCTAAACCTTCTTTCCGGCGGGACGTCATCGATCCCGAGGGGGGAAAGTGAACATGGATAAAGTGCGGGATCAGAGGCTGGCGGCCTTGGGTGGGAGCATGCGCGACTTCCGTTATCTGCCTGGCAGCAACCTTCTTGAGCGGGTGGAAGCTTTTTTCGAATGGCAGGAGCTGCGCCGCGACACGGGCCTGTGGCCGCTCGGCCGCTCGACGGAAACCGGCCCCCGCAGCAAGTGCCTGGCGCGAACCGACGAGGGGGCGCTGTTCGAAGGGATCAACTTCGCCTCGCAGGATTATCTGAGCCTCTCCGCGCATGACGCGGTTCGGGACACGGCGATCGCGACGATCAACGACTTCGGCGTGCACAGCGCCGGCTCGCCCGCGCTCGTCGGCAACACCTCGCTGTCGCTCGCACTCGAGAAGAAGATCGCCGAGTTCCTCCAGATGGAGCATGTGACCCTCTTCCCGACCGGCTGGGCAGCCGGGTTCGGAGTGGTCAAGGGTCTCGTCCGGCCTTCAGACCATATCGTCATGGACGCGCTGTCGCACGCCTGCCTTCAGGAAGGCGCGCAAGCCGCGACCCGCAACATCCATTATTTCCGCCACAACTCGATCGAGGGTGCGCGGGAGAAGCTGAAGAACATCCGCGCCAAGGACAGCGAGAACGGTATCCTCGTGGTCACCGAGAGCCTGTTCTCGATGGATTCGGACACGCCCGATATCCAGGCGCTGCAGGAACTCGCCCATGAATATGGCGCGATCCTCATGGTGGACGTGGCGCACGATCTCGGCTGCCTCGGGCCGGACGGCCGTGGCCATATCGGCGCGCAGGGGATGCTCGGCAAGGTCGACGTGGTCATGGGCAGCTTCTCCAAGACCTTCGCCTCGAACGGCGGTTTCGTCGCCTGCAATCAGCGCAGCGTAAAGGAATATCTGCGTTATTACAGCTCGCCCTGCACCTTCTCGAACGCGCTTTCGCCCTCACAAGCCGCAATCGTCCTAAAGGCCTTCGAAATCGTCGATTCCGAAGAAGGTTCGCGGCTCCGGGCCAGCCTGATGACCAACATCCGGCTGCTGCGTGAGCTGCTCCACGGCACCGGTTTCGAGACCTATGGCGACCCCTCCCCCATCGTCTGCGTGAAGATGGGAAGCGAGGGCCTTGCCCGCCTCGTCAGCCGGAGGCTGCCCGACATCGGCGTGCTCGCCAATCTGGTGGAATTCCCGGCGGTGCCGAAAGGCCAGGCCCGGTTCCGGATGCAGGTGATGGCCAACCATAGCAGCCGCGACATCATCGATGCCGTCCATCGCCTGAGCGTGGCGACAGCCGAAGCGACGCGGCAGCATGATGCCCTGCTCGATGGATCGGCTGATTTCGACAGCATCGACGCGCTGGTTCGGGCGCCCGGCGAGCGCGGTGCTCCGACCGTGGCGTCGATCCGCCCGGCCAAGACGGCCGCGCTTGCCGGGGAGCTGCAGGCGCGCACCACGAGGCGCATCGCCAACGGCTGAAGCCCCGATTTCGTACCGACAGCTTTAACCGGCAATTTACCTCGTCCCGTTACAAGCTGACTGGAACAGGAGTGATCCAGAATGAAGCATCTTATTCGTGTTTCCGCGGCCTTGGCGGCGAGCATCCTCGCAACCCCCGCGTCAGCCCAGTCCGGCGCCGAGTCGGACACGTTCGTGCGCCTGGGCGTTGCTCATATCGATCTTGCCGACAAAGGCCCGGTGTTCGTCAACGGCGTGCGGGATCCCTCCGCCGATTATTCCACCGATAAGGATTGGATCGGCAGCGTCGAGATCGGCCATTTCGTGCACCCGAATGTCGCTGCGCGGCTTGCGGGAACGACGCCGGCGAAAACGTTCAATCTTCCTGCCGGCTCGCTTAAAGGGACGCCGAACCTCTTCAACGACACGTCGAGCAACTTCACCCTGACGGCGACATGGCACCCGCTGCGCGGCCAGTCCTTCTCGCCCTATGTCGGCGGCGGCATCGGCCTCAACAAGATCTGGAAGACCGAGGAGCGGCTCGCTACCGACGTCAAGCTCAGCGACTCGCACGGTCCTGTGATCCAGGCGGGGGTCGAGGTTGACGTCAACGATCGCCTCGGGGTCTATTTCGATGCGAAGAAGGGTTTCTGGAGCGCCGATGCGTCCGGTTTCCTGGGCCCGCTGCGTGTCACTGCCGAGGCCGAGCTGGATCCCGTGATCCTGCAGGCCGGCGTCCTATTCCGCTTCTGAGGATTTCCAGGCGATGATGAGCAAGACCGCATTCGCAGCAGCGACCATGCTGGCAGTGGCCCTTCCGGCCGCTCCGGCCGCCGCTCAGGCGGGCGACAGCAAGTGGTTTGCCCGCGTCGGCGTCACCCAGCTCACGCTGGCCGACGGTCTTGATCTTACCTTTGCCGGCGCTCCGGTTGCCGGCGCGGACCTGGAAACCAAATCGCACTACACGCCCACCATTCAGGCCGGGCGCTTCATCGGCGATCACCTGGCCGTGTCCCTGACGGTGGGCCTGCCTCCCCATATCGAGATCCAAGGCTCGGGAGCGCTGCAGCCCTTCGGCAAACTTGCGGAGACCACCTACGGACCGGCCGTGCTGAGCGTTCAATTCCGCCCGCTCCGCACCGGCACGTTCCAGCCCTATGTGGGCGCAGGCGCTGCCTACATGGTCATCTTCAGCACCGAGGACGCTGCCTTCCGCGACGTCCGGATCGACGACGATGTCGCACCCGCGCTGGAAGTGGGGACGGACATCATGTTCAACGATCGCTACGGCATCTTCCTGGATGCCAAAAAGGCGTTCCTGCGCAGCGAGGCTCGCGGCACGTTCGGCGGCGCCCCCGTCGTCGGCCAGGTCCGGCTCGATCCCTGGGCGGTCAGCGCGGGCGCCGTCATCCGCTTCTAAGCTTTACCTTTACTGCTGTACCGGCAGCTGCCGGACCCGTTCAAGGGTCCCGCGGCTGCGCTTGCGTTTCAGGCTCTTATCTCCTGCGCTTGCTGGCGTGGCTTCGCTTGATGCGAGCGACCAGCTCGGGCGCGATCGGCTCCAGGAAGGAGGCGCCGATCAGTGCCTTGCGGATCCAGCGGATCTGAGCGGGCACCGGCTCCCATTTGTCGAGCATCAGGCCGACCACCTGCCTCGGCGCCAGCGGCGCATCCGTGAGCCCGCATATCCCGGTGCAGGAAAGATCCTTGAGGCGGATCGTGAATTGCATCCCGTCGCAGATGAGCTTGATCTCCGCACCGGTCAGATCATGGCGCTCGGCGCGGCGATTGTCGTCGCCTGCGCCCGGGGCGGGAGGATCTGAGCTAGGGGATTGCGGCGCCGACATCTCGTAGCCTCGTCACCGCGGCGCGCGCTGATGCGCGCCCGCTTCGATCTCGATCCTGTTCCGGCCGGCAGCTTTCGCCTCGTAAAGAAGCGTGTCCGCCCGCATCAGAAGTTCGGCCCAGGTCTCGCCGCGCCGCAATTGTGCCACGCCGGCCGAGATCGTGACACTGCCGAGACTGTCGTTCGTCTCCCGGACTTTGAAGCTTCGCGAGCCGAGCTCGCATCGGGCCAGGTTCAGTAGCTCGGCCGCGGCGGCAACATCGGTGCGGGGAAGCAGCACGACGAACTCCTCCCCCCCGAACCGCGACACCATATGTCCCGGGCAGCTCTCCTCCAGCACCCGCGCCACCGCCTTCAGGACGCGATCGCCGACGGCATGGCCATGTCGGTCGTTCACGGCCTTGAACCGGTCGATGTCGCATACCGCGGCGCTGAACTCCTCGCCATTCGCCTGGAGCAGCGCCAGGCGGTCCTCCAGCGCGCGGCGATTGGGGAGCCCGGTCAGCGGGTCCGTGCGTGCCTCGTGCGATGCGCTCGCAAGCTCCCGCCGCAGCGACTGCACCTCCTCGGTGGTCCTCTGGAGCTGCTTTTCGGCCGCCTTGGTGCGCTCCATCATTTCCGCCGTGATCCGCAGCAGATCTTCGAGCGGATCCTGATCCGAAAGCGCGCTGAGCTGGGCCGCGCTGGTCTCGAGCTCCCGCCCATAACGTTCGGTATGGGCCTGGGTATCGCCGACGATGCTCTCCACGATCTCGAGCTGCCGCTGCGCCTGCTGAAGCGCCTCGCCTCCCATTCTGGAGAGCGAGTCGCCTTCCCCCGACATGCCGATCCCGCTGCTCTTCATGATCCGATCCGCATCGCCTTGGGTGAGGCGCACGCCATCCGATGTCGCCACCTCCACCGCGGCCAGCGCGGCGGCATTGCTGCGGGTTACGAGTTCGTGGGCGAGAAGGTAATTGGCGGGGCTTGGCTCCAGCCGGTGCTCGGCAAGAAACGCACCCACTGCTTTGAACAGGCGGCGATCGGCCTCGGCTTTGGTGGCGGATTCAAGCTGGCGGGCCAGAGCCATAAATTACTGGCCCTTCCGCTGAGCCTCGGACCCGGCCGGAGGCGCGGCGTTCCAGGCCAGGATGATGCTCATCCTGCGATTGCGCGGATCGTAGCGGTCCGCCGCCACATAGGGCTCCCTGTCGGCGACGCCTTCGATACGTGCGAAGCGTTCGGCCGGCACGCCCGCCTCGCTGAGCGTCGCACGAGTTGTCTCGGCGCGTCCGGTAGAAAGCATCCAATTGTTCATGGTGCGTCCGGCTGCATAAGGCAGCGCATCGGTATGGCCGCGTATGATCACCGCATTGGGAACGCCCTCGATCACCTGCGCAACCTCCCCGATCAGCTTGTGAGCCGCTGGCAGCAAGCCGTTGGTCGACAGGTTGAACATCGAGAAGTCGGCTTCGTCAACCAAATCGATCCGAAGGCCTTCCCGAGTTTCCACCAATCGCACGTTCCGCTTCAGCTTTCGGAGCTCGGGACTGCGATCCATGCGCTCGTTCAGCGCCTTTCGAAGCGTATTGAACCGCTGCCGGTCGCGGGTCTTCTCGTCGCCTTCCTGCGCTCCTCCCGTCATCGACTTGGGAATCACGATCGAACGGCTACCGGTTTGTGCCGCTCGGTGCGGATAATTGTCCTGCGAGATGAGGGAGTCGCCGCCAAGCAGCCCGTTCGACCCGGCGCTGTTCTGCTTCAACTCCACCAGCGTCGGCGTGAAATAATCGGCGATGCCCTTGCGCTTCTGCTGGTCGGTCATGCCGAGCAGCCACATCAGCAGGAAGAAGGCCATCATGGCTGTCACGAAATCCGCATAGGCGACCTTCCAGGCGCCGCCATGATGACCGGCATGTCCCGCGTCCACGATCTTCTTGACGATGATCGGACGAGGCTGCGGCTCGTTGCGTCCGCGCGCCTTGCTGGCCATGGCTCAGCGCCCCCTCATTCCGTCGAACACGTCGGCAAAAGCAGGCTGGTTGGTGTGGCTGATGCCGGAACGAGCGGCTTCGATCACCAGCGGCAGCGGGTGGCCGTGGAGCGAGGCGACGATGATCTGTTTGACGACATGATAGATTGCCGCATCCCCTTCGATCACCTGCCGCGCCCGGTTGGCGAACGGACCGACGATCCCGTAAGCCAGGAGCACGCCGAGGAAGGTGCCGACCAGCGCCGAGCCAATCATCCCACCGAGGATGGCCGGCGGTTGATCGATCGACCCCATCGTCTTCACCACCCCGAGCACCGCGGCGACGATGCCGAGCGCCGGCAGCGCATCGGCAAGGTTCTGCAGCGTGTCGGCCGGCCGGATCGTATCGTGGTGGTGGGTCTTGAGGCTGTTGTCCATCACCTCCTCGACAGCGTGGGGATCGAGGGTGCCCGACGAGACAACGACCAGGCGCAGTGTGTCGGCGATCAGGTGGACCAACGTCTCGTCCTTGAGGAGCTTGGGATATTCGCCGAAGATCGGGCTCGACTTCGGATCTTCGATGTGCGGCTCCACCGCGACGGGTCCGTCGGTCCGAAGCATCTTCATCAGCCGCGAGACCAGGAAGATCGTGTCGAGAAAGTCCTGCTTCTTATATTGCGGGCCTTTGAAGATCTTCGTGAAGCCGCCGCCGAGTCCCTTCAGTTCCTTCATCGAGTTTCCGGCGATCACTGCGCCCACGGCAGAGCCGCCGATGATCATCATCTCGTGCGGAATGGCATGAAGCACGGGCCCGAGCGCGCCGCCAGTGATCGTGAACCCGCCGAACACCATGACGAGCACCACGATCACACCAATAGCTGCAAACATCGAATTGACCCCGCTCGCTCTAACCCGGGAGCGAAGAACGCTCACCCCTTGTTGGTGGATAACGGCAAGGTGAGCCGCGCCTTAATGGTTAATCGCCGAACAGCGCAGATATAGTTCAGCGTATCAGGTCGAAGAGGCTGGTCTGGTTGACCCGCGCGAAGATGGCCTGCGCGGCCTTCAGGTTGAGCGTCTTCGATTCGATCCGGGCGATCACCTCGGTGATGTCCGCGCCCTCGATCGCCGTCCTTTGCTCGATCAGCTGGAGACCCGAGTCCTTGAGAAGGTCGCGAAGCTTATCGAGGCGGCCGGCGCGAACGCCCTGGTCCTGGCGGGCTGAGGCGATCTGGTCGATGGCCTCGTCCAAGTCCTCCAGCGACGTCTTGGTCGCGGCCGCACGAGTGGCGGGGTCCGGCTCGTCGGCGGCGGCTGCCGCCGCATTGACGATCGCGACGATATCGGCCGGAGCGTCGAAGATGCTGGCGCGGGTGGCAACCGGGGCGACCCGGACGCCGGCGCTCACCGGCACTTCCAATTCCCCATTGGTGCGGAAGAGCGGCTCCCCGCGCGGGTCGCGGGTTTCGCGAAGCGCGGCGATTTCCTCGGCGATGGCCCGCAGCTCGTTGGCGATGATCGAGCGGTCCGACGCTGAAAGCGTGCCCGATGCGGCACGAAGCATCAGCTCCTTGGCCCGATCGACGCTGCTCGCAGCCGACGTGAGGATCGTATCCGAACGAGTGGCCAAAGCGGACGCGGTGTCGATGTTCCGGAGCCAGGTCTCCTCCTTCCCCTCGGCGCGTTCGATTTCGCTTACGCGCGCAAAGCCGGCGGCATCGTCCGACGGCGCGAGGATGCGCTTGCCGGTCGCGATTTCCGCCTGTGCGCGTGCAATCTCCGTTGCGAGCCGGCTCTGCCGGGTGATCTCGAGGTCGAGGCGGAAACGGGTGCCGCTGATCATTGGCTATTCCTCAGAAGAGATCGAGAATGGATTGCACGGTGTCGCGGGCGACCTGGATGATCTTCGATGACGCATCATAAGCGCGCTGGTAGCGGAGCAGTTCGGTCGCCTCGTGGTCGAGATCGATGCCCGAGACTTCGTCGCGCGCCGCAAAGCTGCCGTCCCGGCGGGTCGAGGCGGCGGAGGCCTCCGACCGGGCCGCGTTCAGCGACTGCGCCTGCGCGGCCACAAGCGCAGCCCAGCGGGCCTCCGTACCGTTCGGCCCGCGCAGCGAGGCGAGCGCCAGCAAATTCCCGTTTTCCTTGCCATCAGCTGATGCGGCCGCGATCGCGTCCGGATCGCCGGTGGCTACCGTGAGTGACGTCGCGCCGGCAATCATCGCGAGCAGCGGACCGCCGGCGTTGCCGGCTGCGTCCCTGCCCTGCGCCGACCAATTGTTGACCTCCTCGACGAACTGGCCGGCAATGCCCTCGAGCTCGAGCCTTTTGTCCGCCGTCGAAGCGGCCACATCGACCAGACCGGAGAGACGACCACCCATTGCCGGCAGCGGCGTGGTGGTGCCGTTTGCAAACATTCGAAGCGAGAGGCGTCCGTCGGCCGCGGTCGCCGACGTGATGACCGCACGGTTCGCCGGATCCAACAGCGTGATCCCGGCAACCCGGCCGAGCGTCAGGGTGGCAACGCCGTTCTTGTCGAAGCTGGCGCCGACGTCGATGCGATTCGCGATCGAGTCGATCAGCCGGTCGCGCTCGTCCTCCATCGAGGCGCGCGAGGACCGGCCGACGGCGGTTTGGCGAAGGACGCTGTTCACCTCGGCGAGCGCGGCGAGATCGCTGTTAAGCCCATCGATCTCGAGCTGCGCCGCCTGCGCGACCGCTTGCGAAACGCGCGAAAGACCGTCCGCGGTATTGCGGATCGCGGTCGATGCGCTCTCCAGCGCCATCAACATCCCGGTGCGGCCGAGCCGATCGGAAGGAGTCGCGGCCAGCGCTTCGCCAGCATTGAAGAACACTCCGACCAGCGGGCCGACGGAAGAGGGGCCGTCGCCGAGCGCGGTCTCGATCGAGCCGAGCCATTGCTGTCGAACATCGGCACGGCCTGCCGCAGAGGCTGCGTAGCGGGAATCGGCGGCGCGATAGGCATCCCAGGCGCGGCCGACGGAGGCCGCCTCAACGCCGGCGAACATCAGGTCTTCCCGGTAGATCGGGCTTTCCGAACCGGAGTTCATCCCCTCACGAAGGCGAACCTCGCGCCGTGCATAGCCGGGGGTCTCAGCATTGGCGACATTGTCCGCCACCGCGGCAATCGCGGTTTTGTAGGCCCTGACGCCCGAAAGACCAATGCTGAGAAGATCGCTCATTTCTTTGCCCCACCCGTCCCATCGAACTGCTTCAGGAGTAGCTCGGCGATGCCGAAGCCGCCCGTCTGCGCCATGCTGTCGGCGAGCTTCGCGTCCGACATGTCGCGGAATTGCTCGGCGGCACGGCCGCCCATGATGTCTTCGCCGAGGCTTGCCTGGCGCATCGATCCGATCATCTGCCGGAGGAAGACGGCCTCGAACGCCTGCGCGGCAGCCTTGAGCTGCTCGCGCTTCGGGTTCGCCTGCGGCTGCGAGGCCGGGGAGGGCGTGCCGATCCTGTCGATCATAACACCACCAGCTCCGCCTTCATGGCGCCGGCCTGCTTCAAGGCTTCGAGGATCGCCACCAGGTCCGACGGAGCGGCGCCGATCGCGTTCACCGCCTTGACGATGTCGGAGAGCGAAGCGCCGGGCGCGAAGCGGAACATCGGCCGCACCTCTTCGGTCAACCGGATGTCGGAGGAATCCTCGATTTCCGTGCGGCCGTCGGTATAGGCTTCCGGCTGCACGACGCGTGGGCTCTCCTTTACCGCAACCGTAAGCTTGCCGTGGCTCACCGCGGCCGGGCTGATCCGGACCGCGCCGTTGATGACCACGGTGCCGGTGCGCGCATTGACGATCACGCGCGCCGGCGCGTCGGCCGGGTCGACGTCGAGATTCTCGATGCGGCTCATCAGCGTGGAGCGGGTCTCGGCACCGGCGGGTGCATCGATGGCAATGCTGACCGCGTCGGTCGCGCGGGCGATATTGCCGAGCGAGGCGTTGATCGCCTGCGCCACGCGCTGCGCGGTGGTGAGGTCGGCCTCCGCGAGGTTGAAGGTGAGCTGCGGAGAGGTTGCGAAGCCGGCGTCCACCGCCCGCTCGACGGTCGCGCCGCCCGGGATACGCCCTGCGGACGGGACGTTCACGGACACCTTCGACCCGTCATTGCCTTCGACGCCGAGGCCGCCGACGGCGACATTGCCCTGTGCCATGGCGTAGATCTCGTTGTTGGCACCGCGCAAGGGAGCCATCAAGAGCGTGCCGCCGCGGATCGACTTGGACTTGCCCATCGCCGAGACGGTGATGTCGAGCCGCTGGCCGGGCTTGGCGAAGGGCGGAAGCTCGGCCGTGATCATCACGGCGGCCGCATTCTTGAGCGCGGGGTTGATCCCCGGCGGCAGGCTCAGGCCGAAGCGCGCGGCCACGCCTTTCATGCCCTGCGTGGAATATTCAAGGCTGTCGTCGCCGGTGCCGGCGAGACCCACGACGATGCCGTAGCCGGTGAGCTGGTTGGCGCGCAGGCCCTGGAAGGCGCCGAGATCCTTGACGCGCTCTGCCTGGGCCGGAGCAGCGGCGGCGAGCGCGGCGCATGCAACAGCGAAAATGCGAAAGAGACTCATCGGCCGCATCCTCTTCAAAAGGGGCTCAGGATGGAGAAGAAGCGCTGCAGCCAGCCCTGGCGGCTGGCGCGCGCGATCTCACCCTTGCCGGTGTAGGTGATCTTGGCGTCGGCGACCCTGGTCGAGGGAATGCGGTTGTCCGCGGTGACGTCGACCTGGCGTACGATCCCGGCGAACTGAACGAACTCGTCGCCGCGGTTGAGCCGCACCGTCTTCTCGCCGCGCACCAGCATGGTGCCGTTCGGATAGACCTCCGCAACGGTCACGCTGACCTCGCCCGAAAGCGCGTTCGATTGTGCGGCTTGCCCCTTCCCATCGAAGCTAGAATCGCCGCCCATGTTGAATTCTTCGGGAGTGAACAGGGATAATGGCCCATTAATTGGCGGAGCGAGGCCGATTTCGCCTGAGCGGCCGGTGCTGGCCAGAGCGGTTTTGACGGCCTGCATGCGCTCCACCAGCACGATGGTGAGCAGGTCTCCGACCGCGGCCGCACGCATGCCGCTGGTGAGCGGCGCGTAGCCCTGGGCCACCTGGAAGATCGATCCGTTCGCCGGCGCGGCCTGCGCCGGAGGCGCGTAAGTCGGCCGGAATTCGGACGGCTTCTTGCCGGCCGCCATCAGCAGGATGGCGGCTCCGGCAAGGGCGAGACGCTTAAAGCTGCTGGTTTGCATTGCGGAGCATCTCGTCGGTTGCGGAGATCATCTTGGAATTCACCTCGTAGGCGCGCTGCGTCTCGATCATGTCGACCAGTTCCTGAACGACATTGACATTGGAGCCTTCGAGCGAACCCTGGCGGATCGAGCCGCGCCCGTCGGCGGCTGCGGGGCCGACCTGCGGCGTACCGCTGGCCCCCGTCTCTGCGTAAAGATTGCCGCCGAGCGCCGCGAGGCCCGAGGGATTGACGAAGCGGGCGATCTCGATCTTGCCGAGCTCGGTGGAAGCGCTCTCTCCCGCGAGCTGCGCGGACACGGTGCCGTCCACGCCGATGGTGATGGCAGTTGCCCCTTGCGGAACGGAAATCTCCGGCTGGAGCGGCATGCCGTCGCTGGTGACGATCTTGCCCTCGGCCGACAGGCTGAAATTGCCCGCCCGCGTATAGCCGGTCGTGCCGTCGGGGCGGGTGACCTGAAAGAAGCCCTCGCCCTCGATCGCCATGTCGAGCGGGTTGTCGCTGGTGCTGAGCGCTCCCTGCGAGTTGACCCGGGCGGTGCCGGTCATGTTGACGCCCGATCCGAGCGACAGGCCCACCGCATAGCGATTTTCGGCGGAAGCGGGAGCGCCGGGCATGGTCATGGTCTGATAGGCGAGAGTCTCGAATTCGGCGCGGTCGCGCTTGAAGCCGGTCGTGTTCACGTTCGCCAGATTGTTGGCGATCACGCGCATTCTTGCATTCTGCGCGTCGAGGCCGGTGCGGGCGACGTGGAGGGCTGCGTTGGACATGGATTAGCTCCTCGTTTAAATTAGTCGGGCAAGCGCATGAGATCGGCGGCCGTGCCGTCGAGATCGCGCGCGGTGTTGATGAGCTTCAGCTGGGTCTCCCAGGCGCGGCTCGCTTCCATCATGTCGACGAGCGCCTTGGTGGCCTCGACGTTCGAACCTTCGAGGCTGCCGGAAACCAGCCGCCCCGAGGGATCGGACGGAAGCACGCCTCCGTCCCGGACGCGGAAAAGACCGTCGAGGCCCTTCACGATGTCGGATCCAACGGGCGACGCGAGCTTCAGCCGGTCGATCCGCTGCGGCTGGTTGGGATTTCCTCCCACGGGCACGATCCAGACCGAGCCGTCCTTTTCGATCTTCACCTTGTCGGCGGGCGGAATCGTGATCGGGCCCTGCTCGCCGATGACGGGCGTCCCGTCGCCGTTGGTGAGAAGGCCCGTGTCGGACATTTGGAGGTCGCCGCGGCGGGTATAGGCTTCGTCGCCATTGGTCGCCTGGACGGTGAGGAGTGCATCACCCTCCATCGCGATGTCGAGGTCCCGCCCCGTCTCGGTCACGGTCCCGCCGCGCATGTCCGCACCCGACACTTCTTCGGCGGCGAAGGCGCGCGCTTCGAAGGTGTCGCCGCGAAGCCAGAGCGGGCGGGCCGCGGCCATTTCGCCGCGGAACCCGACCGTGTTGACGTTGGCGAGATTGTTCGCCGTCGCCGCCTGGCGGGCCATAGCCCCCCGAAGCGCCGACAAAGAGGTGTGGACAAGCTTATCCATGGCTTAGCCGCCTCAGCTCCTGAGGTTGAAGATGGCCTGCGTCATGGCGTTCGTGGTTTCGATCGCCTTGGCGTTGGCCTGGAAATTGCGCTGCGCCGAAATCAGCGAGACCAGTTCCTCGGTGATGTCCACGTTCGCACGCTCGAGCGCGCCCGACTGGATCCGGCCGAAGCCGTCCTCTCCGGGAACCCCGATCACCGGCTCGCCGCTGTCGCCGGTGACGGACCAGCGCGCGTCGCCGCGTTGCTTGAGGCCGGTGGGGTTGGAGAAGTTCGCGATCGCGAGCTTGCCCAGCGCCTGAGTGGTGCCGTTCGAGAAGGTCGCCGTGATGAGCCCCTCCTCGCTGATGGTGACGTCATCGAGCTTGCCGGTGGCAAAGCCGTCCTGCTCGAGCGAGGCCAAAGTGAAGGTGCCGGTCGACTGGTTGGTCGCAGCCCCGAAGTCGAGCGTCAGTCCGATCGGCGCGGATGAGCCGGCCGGGGAGACGGGGCCGAAGCTGGCGGGACCGGTCGGCGAGACCAGGGCGCCCGCGGCGTCGAATTCGAGCTGGAGCGGAGTCGGCGAAGCAGCCGCGGGATCCGCGCTCGCCTGCTCGTTGCCGACGAAAAGATAGGTGTCCCAGCTGTTGGTCGGATCGCCGGTCGCGGTCGATTGCGTGCGGACGAAGTAGAGCGTCGCCGGCAGCGCCTTGCCCGAGCTGTCATAGACCACCGTCTGGGTCGAATGATTGTAGCTGTTCGGGTCCATCCGATCGAAGGCCCAGGGCGCCGAGCTGTACATCGCCCGGTCCGCCGGAATGTCGGCATTGGACGGGAAGCCGATCGACAGCTCCATCAGGCTGGTTGCCCGCGGCGTGCCCGACGTCAGCGGAAGCTGCAGGTTGCGCGCCGAGGAGAGGCCAGTCGAGGTGACGTTGCCTTCCGCATCGACCGGGAGGGTCTGAACGTAGCCGCCATTGGTATCGACGAGGTAGCGATCGGAATCGACCGTGAAGGCACCGTTGCGGGTGAAGGTCGTGGTGCCGCCGGTAAGCCCGTCGCGGGTCACGAAGAAGCCGTTGCCTGCGATCGCGAGGTCAAGCTCCTTCGAGGTGGCTTCGAAGCCGCCCTGGTTGAACTGCTGCTCGATCGACTTGAGGCGCGTTCCCTGGCCGGCCGTGGTGCGCGAGGCAGCGACGATGTCGCCGAACTGCGCGCGGCTCTTCTTGAAGCCGTAGGAACCGACGTTGGCGATGTTGTTCGAAACCGTCGCGAGGTCGGTCTGGGCCCCCTTGAGGCCGGAAAGCGAAGTGTAAAAGGACATGTTAGGCTCCTTGGATCGAGATCAGGCGAGGCGGATCGCCGCTTCGGGTGAGAGAAGGCCGAGGCCGGTGACGAGCTTGGTGGCGCCGCCATTGGCGGGCGACTGGATGCCGGCGATGCCGGTCCAGACCGACGTGGTCGGAGCGATCGATTCGCCGGATTTGCTGGCGTTGACGATGATGCGGAGCGGCCCGCTGGCCTTGACCGCGCCGCCCGCGTCCTTGCCGTTCCAGGAAAAGCCGATCGCGCCGGATTTCTGGGCTCCCAGCGTTTCCGAATGCACCACCGCGCCATTCTGGTCGACGAAGCTGAGGCTGACCTGGTCGGCATCCTTCGGAAGCTCGATCTCGCCCGCATAGGCGCCATCGCGGAGCGGCGTGGCGATATCGGATTCGACCAGCATCGAGCGGCCGATCCAGCTCGCGGCGTCGTTGAGACGGCCGGGAGCGAGCGCGGCCGAGATATTGGCCAGGCTCTTGTTCATCTCGGCGATGCCGGCGACTTGGCTGAACTGCGCCATCTGGGCGACCATCTGCGTGTTGTCGACCGGGTTGAACGGGTCCTGCGTGGTGAGCTGCGTGGTCATCAGCTTCAGGAAGTCGTTCTGGTCCATGGCGCCGGCCGGCTTGGCGGCGGTCGGCACCCGTGGCGCCGCGGAAGTGAGATCAGAAATCGATGTCATTGGCCGAGCCTCAAAGTGTCGAGGGTGAGCGTCTTGGCCGTTTGAAGGACCTGGACGTTGTTCTGATATTGGCGGGCGCTCTCGACCATATCGATGAGCTCTGCCGAGGTATCGACGCCGGCTTCCCAGACGTCGCCGTTCGCGTCGGCGAGCGGGTGGCCGGGCTGGTGCCGCTTCACCGGCTCCACCTCGGCCTGGACGACGCGGGAGACGCCGACCGTCGCCACGCCGGCGCGGTCGGTGACAGTCTCGAACACCGGCTTCAGCGAGCGGAAGGCATTCTCCTTGGTGCCGGAGATCGATCCCGCATTGGCGAGGTTCGAAGCTGTCGTGTTCAATCGCACCAGCTGCGCGGACATGGCCCGCCCGGCGATGTCGAACACGTTCATGGGCTTGGCCATCCCTTATTCCCCTTTCAGCGCGCGCTTGATCGTGGAGATGCGACCCTCGAGGAAGGCGAGGGTCGTGCGGTACTGGACCGCATTTTCAGCAAAGAGCGTCTGCTCGGTCGAAAGCTCGACCGTGTTGCCGTTCAGCGAGGGAGTGACGGGAACGCGATAGGCGGCCGCATCGTCGGCGGCCTGCCCGACCTGGCGCCCTTGCGAGGCGAGATCGAGCGCCTGCTCGAAATCGATGTCGCGCGCCTTGTAGCCGGGGGTCGCGGCATTTGCGATATTGGACGCAAGCATCGACAGGCGCTGCGAGCGAAGCGCCAGCGCCGTCCCGTGGATTCCGAAGATCGATCGGCTCTCGGCCATGTCTACCCCCTTAAGTCTGGCCCGCTCCTGCCGTTATTGCAGGGGACAGGCTGTCGGCATGCCCGGTGCAATCCGCGTGCCAGATGGAAGAATGGCGGAATTCCGGGCCTTTTTACGAAGGCTGCGGAACCGGGCGGCAAGTTTTTGCCGGTCGGGCGGCAGTTTTTTGCCGCTTTCATGTGCGCGTGGGAGAGTGAAGGGTGATCGAAACCGCCGCGCAACTGGTCGATCCCACATCCCTGCTGCTCGTGGCAGGAGGGAGCATCCTCACCGCGGCGCTTCGTTCGACCGGCGGGGACATTGCGCGGGCCGTTCGTTCGATCGTTCCCCTGCTTCACGCCAACCCCGAACGGGACGCGCTTGCCGCCCGCCGCGCGATCCGTCAGCTCGAGCGTATCGCCGAGCTCAAGGGCACCTCCTGCGCGGACCAGGTCGATACCGAAAGCCGCTTCGTCCGAACCGCCGCCCTGAAGCTTGCCGACGCGCCCAGCGCCGCGGCTTTCTCCGACTGGGCCGAGGACGAGCTGGAGGGAAGGCGGGCCCGGCACGACGCCGCCGTCTCAGTCTGGCGCGCGGCCGCCGATGCCGCACCGAACATGGGCATGATCGGCACGGTGCTCGGCCTCATCGGCATGTTCGCGGCCATGGACGATCCCGCCCGGATGGGCCCCGCAATGGCGCTAGCAATGCTCACCACCTTCTACGGCCTCGTGCTCGGTGCCCTCCTCTTCGGGCCATTCGCAGCCCGCCTCGAGCGGCTCTCCGAGGCGGAGCTTGCCTGGCAGAAGCAGGCGCTCGCGCGCCTCGCGGCTCTCGCGGCTCTCGCGGAGGCGGAATCCTCCAAAGCCGGCAAATGGCTGAAGCGGCGCAGCGAGGCAGCGGAATGAAAGCGCCGCCCGTCCCGCGCTGGACGGTGAGCTTGGCCGATCTCGCTTTGCTTCTCCTTTCCTTCTTCATTCTCCTTCACGCGGGCAGCGCGCGCGAGGTCGCGGCCGGGGCGCGGGCAGCCTTCTCCTCTCAGACGGCTGCCGGGCCGCTGCTGGAGGAGTCCGCCGCCAGCCTCTTCGAACCCGGCGAGGCCCGGCTGAAGGCCGGCGCCAAGGCGCGTTTGGTCGGCATCGGAAAGGCTGCCGTTGCTGGCGGCCGGACGCTGGTGGTCGACAGCCAAGGCCGCGATCCGGGCGCACGGCGCTTCGACGGCTGGGAGCTCGCCGCCGCCCGCGCCGCCGCGCTGGCGCGAGCACTCAGCGAAGGCGGCGTTGCCGAGGACCGGGTGAGGATCGTCCTTCCGGGGGGACGCGGCGACGGGACGGTGAAAGAGCAGAGATTAATCGTGCGTTTCGGCGGCTGAGAGCCTGTTTGCGAATGCGGTTCCGGCCCGCTCCCCACCCAGCCTCCCGATGCAATCATATCGTCGTCGGAGGCTGGGTGGGGAGCGGGCTGGCGCCGAGCCCGAAATGCGCTCTTGCGCGCATTTCTAAACAGACTCTGAGGCAAGTTGGCACAAGCGTTGCTTCGCTCTCTTGAAGAACTGAAGGGAGCACCGACCGGTGACGATTTTCCGACGCCTCGCGCCTGCCATCCTGATGGTCGGAACGGCCGCCAATGCGCAAGGGTTCGAGAACATTAGCATGCTGGAAATGCGGCTGTCCGCCGCGCTTGGAGCCGGCGTCGGCGAGCCTGGGGGACCCTCCCGGCCGATCGATCGCCGCTTGAAGCTGGCGCCCTGCCCTCAGCGCGCCTCCTTCGAACCGCCGGCTTTGGGCGCGGCGACGATCCGCTGCGAGCCGCTCGGCTGGCGCATCCGCGTCCCGCTGGTCCGGACCGCGGCGGCCGTCCAGGCGGCTGGTGAAAAGGCCGAACCGATCGTCCGCAAAGGGGATCAAGTCGAACTCACCGCATCCAGCGGCAGCTTCACGGTCAGCACCGTGGCTGTGGCGGAGCAGGACGGCGCCCCTGGCGATCGTATCCGCGTCCGCTCGGAAGGCAGGAAGGGCGCTGTGATCGGCGTTGTCACCCGGGATGGACGCGTGTCGCTGCCCGGATTTAAATAATCGAGCATGCTGCCGTTATGGGAATGAAGCGGCTGCGTCGCGCGAAAGGAAAGTTGGATGATCAACGGTATTGGCAAAGCGGGAGCAGGGCGGCTCGAGCTGGTGCGCGGCTCGGCGGAGCGCAGTGCTTCAGTCGGAAAAAGCAGCGAACCGCTATCGCGCGGAACGCCTTCGGTGCGTCGAGCGCGGTTGCCGAATTGGCTTCTGCAGGCGCTCCCGTCGATGCCGGTAAGATCGCGGCAATCCGCGCCGCCATCGCCGAGGGCCGCTATCCGGTCGATCCGGAGAAGATCGCCGCCCGGATGATTGAGATCGATCTGCCCCTGTTCGACGGCGAGTGAGCATGAGCATCAACGCTCTGGAGCGCCTGGAAGAGGCGCATGAGGAACTGATCGGCGCTCTCGACGCCAACGATGTCGAGTCGATCGAGCTCAGGGTCGAGGAGCTCCGCAGCGCGATCTCGGCAGTGCGCGCGATGGGTGGCTGGCGCAGATCGCCGGAGCTCAAGAACCGCGCCAAGCGCATCTCGCAGCTCGGCGAAGCGGCTCGCATCCGAGTCAATTTTCTGACGGACACGACCCGCCAGCGCCTTCAGATGCTGGCCGCCGCGCGCGCGGCGAAGTCTGCGGCAGCCTTTATTCCCATCCGGCCCGGTAAAAGTCGAAAGGGATGATGCCGGCCCGGCAAGTGGCACGGCAGTTGCAATAATGCTCCCGAACAACAGGGGGCGTCATGAATCCGACGAGCATCCGGGAGAGCTGGACGAGCGCTGCGCAAGGCGGCATCGGTGCAGCGATCCATCGGGCCGCTGCAAGTACCGGGGTGGATTTTAGCTATCTGCTCGGACAGGCGCGCATCGAAAGCGGGTTCAATCCCAATGCGCGCGCCAAGACGTCGAGCGCGACCGGCCTTTTTCAATTCATCGATCAGACCTGGCTCGGCACCGTCAAGCAGCATGGTGCGAAGCACGGCATGGAATGGGCCGCATCCGCCATCCAGCAGGGCGCGAACGGCCGCTATCATGTCGCCGATCCAGCCACGCGCCGTGCGATCCTGGATCTCCGCAAAGACCCCGGAGCCGCCTCTTCCATGGCGGCCGAGTTCGCCGCAGACAATCAATCCTATCTTGAGAACCGGCTCGGGCGAGCGACCGAGTCCGTGGATCTCTACCTTGCTCATTTCCTTGGTGCGGGCGGCGCGGCCGGTTTCTCAAGGCGCATGACGCCAATCCCGATGCATCGGCCGCCTCGGCCCTTCCAGCCGCGGCGCGCGCCAACCGCTGGGTCTTCTACAACAAGGACGGTTCGCCGCGCAGCTTCGCTGAGATCCGCGACCGCTTCGCCGCTAAGCTGGGCGGAGCCTCCGGTCCGCTGCCCAGCCCGGCAAACCGCGATTTTACGAATGTCCGCATGGCTGCCCTGGAAGCGCCGAAGACCGATATCGCCCGCCCCTCCCCTCAATATGCGCGGCTCGCTTATCTGATGCTCGCGCAGCTGGGGGCTGAGCCGATGGCCATTCAAGCTGTCAATCGCAAGGTCTGGCTCAGCGCCGGACGCGGCGCGATCCTCCCGCTCGCCACCCTGATGCTGGTGGGCCTGATGGTGGTGCCGATCCCGGCAGTGCTGCTCGACGTCGGCTTCATCGCCAACATCATGATCAGCCTGGCGATTCTGATGGTGGCTCTGAACGCCGCCAAGCCGCTCGATTTCTCCTCCTTCCCGACCGTGCTCCTGTTCGCCACCATTCTCCGCCTCGCGCTCAATGTCGCTTCCACCCGCGTGGTTCTGGTGAGCGGCCATGAAGGTCCGGACGCCGCAGGTCACGTCATCGAGGCGTTCGGCAACTTCCTGATCGGCGGCGATTATGCGGTCGGCATTTTCGTCTTTGCGATCCTGATGATCATCAACCTGGTCGTGATCACCAAGGGCGCCGGGCGCGCGTTTCCGAAGTGTCCGCCCGCTTCACCCTCGATGCCATGCCCGGCAAGCAGATGGCGATCGACGCCGATCTGAACGCCGGCCTCCTCACGCCCGACGAAGCCAAGCTGCGCCGCCGCCGGAAGTGGCGACCGAGGCAGATTTCTACGGCTCGATGGACGGCGCGTCCAAGTTCGTGAAAGGCGATGCCGTTGCCGGCGTGCTCATCCTGGTGATCAACATCGTCGGCGGGCTTGTGCTCGGCACGTTGAGCCACGGCCTGACGATCGCCCAGGCCGCCGAGACCTACCTCCTGCTCGCCATCGGCGATGCGCTGGTTGCGCAGGTGCCCGCGCTTTTGCTCTCGATCGCCGCCGCCTCCATCGTGACCCGCGTCGCCTCGCCGCTCGACCTGTCCGGCCAGATCACCAGCCAGTTCGGCTCGCCAAAGGCCTGGGCGCCGGTCGCCGCGATCCTCGCCATCCTGGGCGTGCTTCCAGGCATGCCCCATTTGATGATGCTGTCGGCCGCCGCGCTGGCCGGTTACCTTGCCTGGCGCCTCCGCCACGGAAAGCCCGACGCCGCGGCCGAGCCCGAAGCCGCTCCGCCGCCCAATCCCAGCATCATCGGCTGGGACGAGGTCAGTGACGGCGCCGCGCTTGGCCTGGAGCTCGGCTACGGCCTGATCGGCTTGGTCGACGAGCGCAAGGGCGCGCCGCTGATGGCGCGGATCACCGGCATCCGCCGGCAGCTGTCGCGCGAGCTCGGCTTCGTGGTTCCGCTGGTGCGCGTCCGGGACAATCTGGCGCTTGGGCCGAACAGCTATCGGATCATCGTCGCCGGCGTGATTGCCGCCGAGGACGAGGTCTGGCCGGAGGATCTGCTCGCACTCGATTCCGGCGACATCCTGCACAGGATCGAGGGCCGGCAGGTCAAGGATCCGACCTTCGGTCTCGACGCGGTCTGGATCGCACCCGAAAAGCGCGGGGATGCCGTGGTGGCGGGCTATACGGTGGTCGACCCGGCAACCGTCGTCGCCACGCACCTGAACCAGATCGTCCAGACCGCGGCAGCCGAGATGTTCGGCATGGACGAGGCGCAGAAGCTGCTCGACGCCCTCAAGGAGAGCGCGCCGCAGCTTGTCGCCGGCCTCACGCCGCAGCCGCTTCCGCTCGCGTCGATCGCGGCGCTCTGCCGCTCGCTGCTGGCGGAGGGCGTGCCGCTCAAGGACTTCCGCCGCATCGCCGAGGCGATGGTGGACGCGGCCCGTGAGGAGAATGATCCGAGCCAGCTTGCGGAAGCCGTGCGGCAGCGGATCGGCGGGCTTATCGTCCAGACGATTGCGCCGGCCCGGACTCCCCTTCCCGTGCTCACGCTCGATGCCGAGCTCGAGGGCCTGCTCAACCAGGCGGTTCGCGCCGGCAAGGATGCCAGCCATCCGATCGAGCCCAATCTCGCCCAGAAGATCGTCCAATCGATCGGCGATGCCGCCGGCCCGGCCCTGGCCGAAGGCCGGCGCGTGGCACTCGTCACCTCGCCCGTCGCGCGCCGCGCTTTGTCCCGCCTTCTCGCACCGCACATTGCCGACGTGCCGGTGCTCTCGTTCCTGGAGATACCTGATGGAAAGCCTGTGGAAGTGGTCGCGGTGGTAGGCGGCGGCGTGAATAGAGCCTTGCTCGGAGCGGCCGCATGATGGGCGCAGCGAAGGAGCGGAGCGCCCGGGTGATCGCGGTCACCAGCGGCAAGGGCGGGGTCGGCAAGACCAATGTCAGCGTCAACCTTTCGGTGGCGCTCGGCCGGATCGGAAAACAGGCGATGCTGGTCGACGGCGATTTCGGCCTCGCCAACGCCAATATCCTGCTCGGCCTCAACGCCGACGCGACGATTTCGGACCTGCTCTCGCGCAATTGCGGGATGGCCGATGTGATCCAGGAAGGCCCGGCCGGGATGATGCTGGTGCCGGGGCATAGCGGCAGCGGACCGCATTCGGCGCTCGGCACGTCCGAACGGCGCCAGCTCGCCACCGCCTTGCGCCCCTATGCCGGCGAGGTCGATCATGTGCTGGTCGATACGGCCTCCGGCATCGGCCCCGAAGCGATGAGCCTGGTCGCCTCCTCCGACGTGATCCTGTTGGTGCTCTCCTCCGAGCCCACCGCCTTCATGGACGCCTATCAGCTGGTGAAGGTGCTCGCGATGGAGCATTCCAGGACCGAGATCCTGGTCGTTACCAACATGGTCGACGATGAAGAGGCCGGGCGTCAGCTCTTCCGCCACTTCCACGAAGTGGTGAAAAGGTTCCTACCCACCCGGCTCGCCCATCTCGGCTCCGTGCCGCGCGACGACCGCATTCGCGAATCGGTGCTGCGCAAGCGCTGCTGCCTGGAGGCTTTCCCGGAAAGCCGTGCAAGCGCCGCCTTCGGCCGGCTTGCCCGCACTTTGTCCGACGCATCGCTCCCGCAAACCGACGGCGGCGACCGCTTCTTCGGCATGGAGGCGCTGCATGCCGCTCACTGAGCCGGCCGGCGCGGCCATGATCTACCAAAAGATGCCGGCCAAGAAGAGCCCGGAGGCGCTTGCCCGCGCGCACATGCCGCTCGTTCGCAAGATCGCCTGGCACGTCCATGGCCGCGTCTCGACCGCCATCGACGTCGAGGACCTCATACAGATCGGCATGATCGCGCTCGTCGAATCCGCAAACGGCTTCGAGGATCGCGGTCACGCCTTCGCCAGCTATGCGAGCGTCAGAATTCGCGGAGCGATGATCGACCATCTTCGCCGTCAGGCGACGATCTGCCGCTCCGCCATGGCGCGCCGGCGGGAATTCTCCAAGGTTCGCAGTCAGCTTGAGAACCGCCTCGGGCGGGAGGCGAGCGAGGCCGAAATGGCTGCGGAGATGGGCATCGATCCGGCCGATTTCCGTAAGCTCGTCGACGCCATGCAGTCGGTCCAGCAGGAATCGATCGACGACGTCTATTCGGAACATTCGATGTGGTTCGCCGATGTCGAGGAGCGGGCCGATCAGGCGCTGGAGCGGGAGGATCTGCAGGCCGCGCTTGCCGGCGCCATCGGCAAGCTGCCGGAGCGCGAGGCGATGGTGCTGCAGCTCTACTTCATCGAGGAGATGAACCTCGAGGAGATCGGCCTGACCCTCGGCATTGGCGCCGCCCGCGTCTGCCAGATCAAGAAAGCCGCACTCGACAGGGTGCGTAACGAACTCAGCGACTGGGCCTGAGCCCGGGCGCGAACATAGGAGAAAGCATGCAGATCGTCGCAAAGGCCGCGGAGCTGGCCGACATATTGGAGAGCGCGCCTGCGGGCGTTCGCATCCTATCGCTCGACTGCTTCGACACCCTGATCTGGCGCAACGTCCAGGCGCCGGTGGACGTGTTCGCCGATCTGCGGATCCGCGGCGGCGCGATCTGATCGCGCACCCGTGCCGAAACGCGTGCGCGCAGGCGCGCGCTTGCGGCCGGCGGTCGCAGCGAAGTCACGATCGAGGAAATCTATCGCAGCCTCTGTCCCGCCGCGTCGGACGCTGAGCTCGCCGCCGCCATCCAGCGTGAACTGGAGGCGGAAGCGCGTCATTGTTACGGCTTCTCGCCGGTCGCCGAGCTGATCCGCAAGGCAAAGGAGCGGGAGCTCCAGGTGATCATCTTCGGCGCCCTGTGCGACGGGCTGCAGATCGAAGAGGCAGCTTTCTATCCGGCCGACCGGTTCAGCCCGAAGGTTGGCCAGGCCAAGGCAAAGCCGATCGCAGCCACCACCATCTTTGAAGGCATGCAGGAGGAGGCCTCCGGCCTTTACCGCTGCAGCGCAGCCGCCCTCATGCTGGCGCCGCCCGCCCCGCCAATCGCCAAGTCACAGAATCTCCTCGCGATCACCTTCCGACCAATCCTTCAGCGCCAGAAAAGCGCGCTCAGAAAGGTCGCCTGATGTCCCAGCTCCTGATCCACTCGATGTGCGAATTTTCCGAGATCATTCTCGACGCCCTCAGGATCGCGGATGCCAAGGAGATCGTGGAGATCGGCGCCGAATATGGCGGCATGTCTACTCTGCTCGCGGACTATGCAGCGGAAGCCGGCGGGCGCCTCACCAGCGTCGACCCCGCGCCCAAGCAGGCGTTCGTCGATTGGGCGAATGAGAGCCTGCATGTGCGCACGTTGCCAAGCCCGGCCTCGCAGCGTCCGAAGACCTCTCCGGCGTCGATGCCTGGCTGGTGGACGGCGATCACAATTGGTTCACTGTCTACCATGAGCTCCAGCAGATCGAGGCGCAGAGCCAACGGGATAAGAAGCCGATGCTGGTCTTCCTCCACGGAATCAACTGCCTTCGGGCCGCCGCGACATGTACCACGCGCCCGACCAGATCCCCGAAGAATGATTTCAACGGCGGCGCCATTCCTGGCTTTCCGGGCCTGATCCCCAATCGGGGCTTTCGCGGCATGGGTCATTTTGCCTTCGCCCTGCGAAGGCGGGCCACGCAACGGCGTTCTGACGGCGGTCGAAGACTTCCTCGAGGACGTTGACGGCGCCGGCGGCAATCGTGGGCCGCGCCGAGGTCGTCGACGATATGGCCTTCAAACGCTCGGTGCGGTCGCCGGCGCACGATCGCTGGAATCCGGCTGGTCCTGAAGATCCCGCGACGATCTACGTGCGCCTCATCACCGAGCGGATCGAGCTTGGAGCGCGGTTCACGATGTGATGCCTGCGCCTGTCGGCTACAGCGCGGCAATCCTTCTGCGCGACGGTGCGGATTGGCAGCGCTCGACCACTTAGACCTTGCTTGGATCAGGCTGAGTCAGCCTGATCCGGGATTCAAGGTCTAGGGCCGCATGAAAGGGCCTGGTTAAGGCCTTCGATTAAGCCCCAGGCGCTGACGCAACGCTCAGACGGCGGACGTTGCAGTCAAAAGGCTTGGCCCAACTTAGATGGAATTCCCGCAAACGTCGCGCCGAACGAAAAACCCCGGCGTGGATCGCTCCACGCCGGGGTCTTTTTTCAGGCTGTCGCCGTTTTTTAGCGGAGCAGGCTGAGGACGCCCTGCTGGCTCTGGTTGGCCTGGGCGAGCATCGCCTGGCTAGCCTGGCTCAGGATCTGCGCCTTGGCGAGGTTGGTCGTCTCCTGCGAGAAGTCCGCATCCTCGATCCGCGACCGTGCGTCGGAAAGGTTGGTGACGTTGTTCGTCAGGTTGTTGACGATCGAGTCGAAGCGGCTCTGCGAGGCGCCGATCTTCGCCCGGGTGGTGGCGACAGCGGTAAGGGTCGTATCGACGTTGCCGAGCGCCGTCGTGGCGTTGGCGGCGGTGTCGACCGCCGTGGTGGCGGCAAGGTCGGTCAGTGCCGCGAAGGTGATCGCCACAACATCAGTCGCGTTCGATCCGACCTGGATCGAGACGTTGCCGGCCTGCGCCGTGTAGGTCGAACCGGTCGCAGCAGAGTTGAAGATACGCGTGCCGTTGAACTCGGTGGTCGCAAGCACGCTGGTGATCTGCGCCTTGAGCTCAACGACTTCCGCATTGAGGTTGGTGCGGTCGGCGGCCGAATAGGTGCCCGACGCGCTCTGCACGGCCAATTCGCGGACGCGCTGCAGCATGTTGGTGACCTCGCCCAGAGCGCCTTCGGCGGTCTGCGAGAAGGAGATGCCGTCATTGGCGTTGCGGATCGCCTGGTTCATGCCGCGGATCTGCGACGTCATCTTGCTGGCGATCGCCAGGCCGGCAGCATCGTCCCTGGACGAGTTGATGCGCTTGCCGCTCGACAGGCGCTCCATCGCCGTCTCGAGGGCGTTGTTCGCAAGGCGGCTGCCGTTCTGGGCGCGGAGTGCCGAAGTGTTGGTGTTGATAATCATCGTGGGTTCCTTTCCCGCTCAATCCAGGCCGCCCGGTCATCCGCAGCCGCCACGATAACAGTAACGGCGGCTGGCGGCAGGACTTTAATCGACTTTTCTGCGTCATCCCGCCGACGCCCCTCCCGTCAAAGGATTGACGCGCGCACATGAGGCGGGCGCGCGCATCGCGGAAACAGAGAGAAATTCGTGCCTGGCACGTCGCTTGCAGAACGGGGTCGAAATGGGGGCTCTCGATCAATGATCCTGCTGACGCAGAAGACGAACGATGCCAATCCGGCGCTGGCCCGCTGGCTGAGCGGTGCTGGCCTGCGCCTCACCGGCGACCCGGCTTCGGCCCGCAGCCGGATCCTCGATCCCAGCGAAGAGCATGACGCCGGCGAGACCGACCTGATCATCGAATTCGCGGACGGCCCTCCCTCGTTGACGCTTGCGCAGCCTGGGTGCCCCGCCCGCCTCCGCTTCGGCTTCGAGGATATGGCGCTCGGCCATTCCTTCGCGGCCGAGCTGGTTCGCCCCCTCCACCGCCCCGCTTGCGGCGAGCCTGGAGAGCGCCCGCCTCCTCGCGCTCGCCGACCGCATCGCCACCAGCGACGCCACTGTACTGATCCTCGGCGAGACCGGCACCGGCAAGGAAGGTCTTGCCCGCTACATCCATGCGTCCTCCCCGCGCGCCAATGGCAGCTTCGTCGCGGTCAATTGCGCCGCGCTCCCCGAGACGATGCTCGAAGCCATCCTGTTCGGCCATGCCAAGGGCAGCTTCACCGGCGCGACCGGCGACGGCGAGGGCCTGTTCCGCGCCGCCAATGGCGGCACCTTGCTGCTAGACGAGGTGGCCGAGCTCCCTCTCCCGCTCCAAGCCAAGCTGCTCCGCGCGCTGCAGGAGAAGGAAGTCCTTCCGGTCGGCGCCGTCCGGCCCGAGCCGATCGACGTGCGCGTGATCGCCTGCGCCAACCGCGATCTTTCCGCTGAAGTCGCCGAAGGCCGCTTCCGCGCCGACCTTTACTGGCGCCTCAATGTGATGCCGCTGAAGCTTCAGCCGCTTGCGCGCGCGCCGGCTCGATATTCGCGCAGTCGCCGCGGCGCTCATCGTCCGCCACACGCCCGCCGGCGCGCCGGTCGCCTGGCCGACGGCCGCCGCGCTCGACCTGCTGATGGCCCATAGCTGGCCGGGCAACGTCCGCGAGCTCGAGAATGTGCTCCAGCGGGCACTGCTGCTGCGTGAAGGTGACAGGGTCGATCTGCCGATCTCAGCATCGACACGCCTGCCTCGACGCCGGCCGTGCAGCCGGGCCGCCTTAGCGACGCATCCCGCGTCGCCGAAGCTCAACTGATCCGGACGGCCCTCCAAGAAACCGGCGGCCACCGCAGCCGGGCCGCCGAGCGGCTCGGGATCAGCGAACGAACCCTGCGCTACCGGCTCGCTGAAATGCGGTTGGTCGCGGCTTAAGGAGCGGAAAAGAAATGTCCTCCATCGACAGCAGCCGTCTTCTCCAGATGCGGACGGCGATCCTCGAACAGAACAGCGCCCTCCAACGGGCGGCCGGCGCCGGAGTCGGCGGGCACCCGGCGGCACCGAGGGCGCCAAAGGCAGCGGCGGCTTCACCGACGCATTCAAGAGCGCGTTGACCGAAGTCAACGCCGCCCAATCCCAGTCCAGCGCCATCACCGAGGCTTACGAGCGCGGTGAGGTCACCGACATCGCCGCGGTGATGCTGTCGCGCCAGCAGGCGTCGATCGGCTTCGAGGCGACCATGCAGGTCAGGAACAGGCTCTTGAGCGCCTACAAGGACATCATGAGCATGCCGGTTTGAGTGAGATAAAATGAGCACCGAAATCACCGCCACCGCCACCCGCTCCGTCGCTTTGTCATCCGGCAATGGCGCCGGGATTGGTTCAGCGCTCCAGCAGCTTCGCGGGATCGCCGCCCAGCCCGCCGTCGCCAAAAGCCTGCCGGCGCTTGCCTTGCTCGCGCTGGCCGGCCTCGCCGCCATCTTGTGGATGAGCTTCAGCACCCCGCCCAGCCGCGACTTGTTCCAGGGCCTTCCCGATCAGGACAAGGCCGCCGTCGCTGAGGCGCTTAAGAGCTCGGGTATCGATTACAGCCTCGACCGCGACAGCGGCGCGTTGACGGTTGCCGAGAACGATTATCACCAGGCCAAGATGCTGCTCGCATCGCAAGGCTTGCCCAAGAGTGCCCCCGACGGCGCCGACATGATCAGCAGCCTCCCGTTGGGCTCCAGCCGCGCCGTCGAAGGCGAGCGGCTTCGCTCCGCCGACGAGCTCGATCTTGCCCGCACCATCGAAGCCATCGACGCGGTGCAAAAGGCACGCGTTCACCTGGCTGTCGAACAGCCTAGCGCCTTTCTCAGGGATCGTGCAAAGCCCGCCGCATCGGTGATGCTGACGCTGAACGCCGGCCGGACGCTGTCGGACAGCCAGGTGCAAGCGATCGTCCACCTCGTCGCCTCGTCCGTTCCCGGCATGTCCCCCGACGGGGTCTCCGTTGCCGACCAGAACGGACGCCTCCTGTCCAGCCGGAGCGATGGCGGCCTCACCGACGCGACCGAACGCCAGGTGGCGGTCCAGGCGAAGATCGAGGAGCGTTACCGCCAATCGATCGAGACCTTGCTGACGCCCATCCTGGGTACCGGCAATTTCACCGCCCAGGTCCATGCCGATGTCGATTTCTCGGAGACGCAGGCGACCCGCGAAGGCTTTCCCAAGGAAGCGAGTACGCTCCGCGCCGAAGAAGGCGCCGTGTCCACGGACGGCGCGCAGGGCGCTGCCGGCGGCATCCCCGGCGCTCTGTCGAACCAGCCTCCGCCTGCGGCCGAAGTGGCCGCTGCTCCCGGAGGCGCGGTGACGCCGCCGGTGCCCGGCGCTCCCGATGCGGCCGGCGCGGCGAAGCGCAACGAGAATTACAACCGCAGCTACGCGGTCGGCCGCGAAGTCTCGGTCACGCGCCAGCAGACGGGGCAGGTGAAGCGGCTCTCGGTCGCGGTGGCGCTCAAGAACCCCGATACCGGCAAGCCGCGCAGCGCGCAGGAGATCGCCGCGCTCGAAAAGCTGGTGAAGGGTGCGGTCGGCTTCGATGGCGGCCGCGGCGACGTGGTCGCGCTCAGCGCCCGCAGCTTCGTGCCGAGCGAGGCCGAAGCGGCTGCCGAAAGCTGGTGGGAAGCCGGCTGGGTGGCGATGCTCGCCCGCAACCTCACGGCGCTGGCCGTCGTCGCGCTCATCGTCTTCGGGATCGCCAAGCCGCTTATGAAGCGCGGAACGGCGGCGCTGACGAAGCGTGCAGAGACGCAGGCCGCCAGTCTCACCAGCGTTAAGGGCCAGATTGCCGATGCCTTTGCCGACCAGGCGCTCACCAATCCGGATGCCAAGGTCACGCTGGAGATGATCGAGGCGGCGAACAGCTACGATACCCGCGCCGCCCTTATTCGTAATTTCGTCCGCCAGGATCCCGCACGCGCAGCGCTCGTCGTGCGCGACCTCATCCGGGCCGATTCCAAAGATGGAGACAAAAATGGCTGAGGCCGCACTGGCAACGCCCCCCGCCCCTCCCCCCGCCCCCGTTGTGCCGAACGGGAGCGAAGCGGCCGCCATCCTCCTCATGCTTCTCGGCGATGACGAAGCCGCCGACGTGCTGAGCCGGCTCGACCCCAACGAGGTCCAGCATCTTGGCGCCGCCATGTTCAACGTCGCCGACGTGAGCGAGGAGCAGGTAGAGGGGGTTTTCGACCTTTTCCTCAATCGCGCCCGCGCCCGCACCACCATCGGATTCGGGGCCGCGCCCCGCATCCGCGCGGTGATGGAGCAGGCCCTGGGGCCGGAGCGCGCCGAAAGTGTGCTCGCACGCATCACGCCGCCGACCGACAGCCGGGCGCTCGACGCGCTGCGCTGGATGGACGTCAAGACCATCGCCGCTCTCATCGAAAACGAGCATCCCCAGATCGCCGCCCTCGTGCTGGCGCATCTGGAGCCTCCCGCTGCCGCCGACGTCCTGCAGCTGCTTCCAGTCGATCTCCAGCCGGACGTGATCCATCGCGTCGCCACCCTGGAATCGGTGACGGCGGAGGCGCTCGAGGAGCTGGAACGCATCCTGGTCCGCGAGGTCGCCCGCACCGCCTCCCGCCCGGCCACCGCCCGCGGCGGCGCGTCCGAAGCGGCCAAGATCATGAACAACACGCGCACGGGCACCGATCAGCGGATCATCCGCACGCTCGCCAAGGTCGACAAGAAGCTCGCCCAGACGATCGAGGAGGAGATGTTCATTTTCGACAACCTCATCGATGTCGACAACAAGAATCTCGGCATGCTGATGCGCAACGTCGAAAGCGAGATCCTGGTGGTCGCCCTGAAGGGCGCCGACGAGAAACTGCGCGAGAAGATCCTCGGCTGCATGTCGAGCCGCGCCGCCGATTCGATCCGCGACGAGATGGAAGAACGCGGCCCGATGCGCCTTGCCGAAGTGCTCGAAGCGCAAAAGGACGTGCTCGCCATCGCCCGCCGCCTCGCCGATGCAGGCACGATCATGCTGAAGGGTCGGGGCGACGATTATGTCTAATCTCTGGACGCACGAGCGCGCCGGGGCCGCGTCCAGCGTCGGCAGCTTCGCCATCGAGCGGACCATGCCGATGTTCACGCCTTGGGCCTCGGAAGTCGAAGGTCCGGCACTGGGCCCGGAAGGGACGTGGGACATCGAGACGATCCGTGCCCAGGCCTTTGCCGAAGGTTTCGACCAGGGGCGGGAATCGGCGGATATCGAATTTGCGGAGCAGCGGGACGCCATCGTCAAGCTCGCCCAGTCGCTTGAGATCCTTCAGCCGGAGCCCACCAACGCGCTCGCCCTTCTGCTTGCCGAGACGGTGGACCGGCTCGTCCGCCAGATCGTCGGACAGGTCGAGATCGATGGAGCGATGCTGACGGCACGCTCCGAAGCCGCCGCCGCATTGATCGGTGCAGAAACCGAGCCCGCATGCCTTCGCGTCCACCCGAACGACCTGACCCTTCTTGCCGGCGCTCACCTTCCCGTGACGATGGTCGGCGATCCGAACCTCGAACGCGGCTCGCTTGTGCTGGAAACCGGCGCCGGCTGGATCGAGGACGGCCCCGCCGTCCGGCTCGACCGCCTTCGCGCCGAGCTCGACCGCATCGGAGCGCCGCTTTGAGCCTCGCCACTCGCGCCCGCACGATGCTGGAGAAGGTTCAGGTCGCGGAGGAACGGCCGCGCCGCATCGGTCGGCTCGTCTCGTTCGACGGCCTGATGATGGAGGCCACCGGCTTCGGCCGGCCCGTCGGCTCCGGCGCCCGCGTGATCACCGCCGACGGCCATGTCGCCCGAGCCGAAGTTGTCGGATTCCGCGGCAATCGCACCCTGCTGATGGCGCTTGACGGCGATGCCGCGCACGCCAGTGGCGCCCGGGTCGAGCCGGACCTCGCCGGCGGCGGTGTGGACGTCGGCCCGGCTCTGCTCGGCCGCGTCGTCGACGCCATGGGCGAACCGCTCGACGGTCTCGGCACGATCGCCACCGCCGAACGCTGGCCGCTCGCCGGCGTGCGGGGCAACCCGCTCGACCGCGCCCGCGTCACGGAGCCGTTCGACATCGGCGTTCGCGCCGTCAACTCGCTGCTCACCGCCGGTGTTGGCCAACGCATCGCGATCGTCGCCGGCTCAGGCGTGGGCAAATCGGTGTTGATGGGCCAGATGATCGCAGGTGCGGAAGCCGACGTGGTCGTGGTCGGCCTGATCGGCGAACGCAGCCGCGAAGTCAGCGACTTCCTCGCCACCAAGCTCTCCGGCCCGGTGCGCGACAAATCGATCGTCGTGGCGGTCCCTGCCGATCACGCTCCGCTTCTCCGCCTTCGCGCCGCGATGCGCGCCACGGCGATTGCCGAATATTTCCGCGCCCGCGGCCTCAAGGTGCTCCTGCTCATCGACAGCCTCACCCGCGTCGCGCACGCGCAGCGCGAGATCGGGCTTTCATTGGGTGAGCCGCCGACGGTCAAAGGCTATCCGCCTTCGGCGCTCGGTCTCATCCCGCGGCTGGTGGAGCGCGCAGGCGCCGACCGGCGCACTGGCGGCTCGATAACCGCCCTCTACACGGTGCTCGCCGATGGTGACGATTCGGACGACCCGATCGTCGATGCGGCCCGCGCGATTGTCGATGGACATATCCTGCTGTCTCGCTCGATCTCGGAGCAGGGCGTCTATCCGGCTATCGACGTCGGCCGCTCGCTGAGCCGCGTCATGGCCGATATCGTCGATCCGGATCATGCCCGCGCCGCCGTCGGCCTTCGCCGGCTCTGGGCTGCCTTCGAGGAGAATCGCGACCTCATCCTGATGGGCGCCTATTCGGCCGGAACCGACCCCGTCATCGACGAGGCGATCGTCAGGCGCCCCGATATTCTCGACTTCCTGCGCCAGGGACCAAGCGAACGCTTGGGCTTCGAAGAATCCCGCGCAGCGCTCATTGAAGCGTTCGGCGAATGAGCATGATCCGCCAGCGCGCGCGCATCGCGCGGGTGCGCCGCATCCAGCACGACCTCGCCGCCCTCGCTGCGGCCAAGGCAGCGGGCCATGTGCAGATGCTCGAAACCAGCCATCAGCGCCTGAGGCTGATGCGCGAGGGCCTGGCCTCTGAGCCCGGCCTCACCTCCGGCGGCGCCCTGTCGAGCCGGGGCGAGCTCGCCATGCGGCTCGAAGCCGCACGCGATGGCCTCGGCAAGACGATCGACGGCGCCCGAGCCGCCGCCTCGTATCGCGAGCGCGCCCGGATCGGCGCGCGGCGCGATCAGGAAAGCGCCGACAAGCTTCAGCAAAAAGCGGTCTCGGCTGCTGTTCGAAGCGAGGACCGGCGCAATGCCGCTCTGTTCCGGCCCCGCACAAAACTTCGTATCGATGGAGATGACGCGTGATGCCAGTCGCTGCCAATGTCCGTATCGCGCCGATCGCGACGGACCCGACCGCCGCCGCCCAATCGGATGGGACTGCTCCCGCCGAGATTTTCGGCGAGATCATCTCAGGCCTCGCCGAGGCGAGCGTAGAGGGCGCGTTGGAAGCCCCCGTCCCCGTGAGCGCTGAGGCCGCGGGCACGGAACCGCCGCCGCAGGTGGGCGAATGTGAAGTCGCCGAGACGGTGGAGCAGCTACTGGCGCTCGCCTCTTCGCGTCCTGCCGGAGCGAAGCCGGCCGCGCCGATGAGGGTCGAGCCCCCGAAAGACGAGCTCCTTGAAGACGAGCTCCCGAAAGACGCGGCTGAAATGCCGATTGCGCCCCGAGAGACGCTGCCCGGCAGGGATGTGCCGGTTCCGCAGGCGGTGGCGGCTGTCTTGCCGGCGATCAGCCGGCTTGCCGAGTACCGGCCGGTCACAGTGACGGCCGCCGTGGAGACGCCGGTCTCGTCCGCCGACCAGCCGCAGCCGGAAACGATCGCGGTTTCCGACTTGCCGCAGATCGCGGCGGTTTCCGACCACCCGCAGATCGCGGCGGTTTCCGACCACCCGCAGATCGCGGCGGTTTCCGACCACC
>JAUJOJ010000002.1:60423-92446 GCA_030447665.1 Allosphingosinicella sp.
CCGCAGATCGCGGCGGTTTCCGACCACCCGCAGATCGCGGCGGTTTCCGACCACCCGCAGATCTTGCCGTCTCAGCCCAATGTCATCGTGCCGCAAGCGCCCACCGATGTGCCCCAGGCGGTGTCCGCACAAGCGCCGATTACCGCACCGAAAGCAGTATTGGCCGATCGGCGCCCTCAATCGACGTCACTTCCTGCCGCCGATCAGCCGCCTATGCAGACGCGGCCAATTGCCCTCCCGCGGACGGAGGCGGTCGTGCAGCTCGCCTTTTCCGGGCTTGAAGCGGCCGTCAAAGCGATGCCCGCTCAGGCCTCCACGGCGCGGCCCGGGGTTCCCGCGAAACGCAGCGGCGAGATCGAGCCGACGGTTTCTCTTTCCGAGCTGAAGCTCACCACGGCAATGACGCTCCCGCCGATCAACCCCGTCGCGGCGGCGTTCGAGCCGGCCCGGCCCGCGGAAGTCGCGCAGATCGGCACGCAGGCCGCGCCGCAGCCGCTCGATGCCGCTGAGCTGGTGATCGAGCACCAGCTCGATATGGCGCACGAAGGCGAGTGGCTCGACCAGCTCGCGCGCGACATCACCCGGTCCGCGGGCAGCGACAGCAGTCCGCTTCGCTTCCGGCTCAATCCGGAAAATCTCGGCAGCCTGCGCGTGGAGATCAGCCAGGACCGGAACGGCGCTGCCGTTCGCCTCACCACGGACACCGAAGCCGCCCGGACGATCATCGCCGACGCTCAGCCCCGGCTGATCGCTGAAGCGCGCGCCCAGGGCATCCGCATTTCCGAAGCCCATGTCGACCTCGGCGGCCAGACCGCTTCGGGCGATCCGCGCCGGCAGAATGCCGTTTTTGAAGAGGCCCCGCTGAGAACGGCCCGGTCCTTGCAAGAACATGGTGAAGGCGACGGAAATCCGACGCCCGGCCGGTCTGAACGATATGCCTGAGATGGAACAACATCATGAGCGACACGGAAACTCCCCAGAAGAAAAAGGGGAAGGGTAAGAAGATCTTTCTGCTTCTCGGCGGCCTCGTTCTGCTGGGCGGCGGCGGCGGCGCTGCCCTTTATGCCGGTAATGCGGGGCTGATCGGTGGCGGCGGCCACGCACCGGCCGAGCCGGAGCGGCCCGAGCTGGTGCTGCGCGACGGCGTCTCCGAAGCGGAGGCCGCGCGCTACTTCTCCCCAACCGGGGACAAGCGCGTGGATGGGACCAAGTTCAAGGCGACCTATTATCCGCTCACCGAAAATTTCACCTCCAACCTCCGCGACGACAGCGGCATGGTTCAGGTGGGGCTCGGCGTCTCGACATTTTACGACGAGGACGTCCTCGAAAATGTGAAGCTCCATGAAATGGCGATCCGCTCGGCGGTTTTGCTGGCGCTTACCGAGCAGGATTCGACCATTCTCTCCACCGCCCAAGGCAAGGAAGCGCTGAAGCAGCGGCTTCGCGCGGCGGTGAATGAGGTCCTCAAGAAGAAGGAAGGCTTTGGAGGGATCGACGAGGTCTACTTCACGAGCCTGGTCATCCAATGAGCAAGACGTCCAGCCTGTCCGGCGAAGAAGTCGCCGCCCTGATGGACGAGCTTAGCGAGGCCGCCGCGATGCAGTCGGTCTCGCCTCAGCCATTTTCCTTCGGCAGCGATCCGCTGCGGCCGCTCGCCGCCATTCCGGCGTTGGACCGGATGAGCGAGCGCGCCGGGCGGAAGCTGCGCGAGCGGATCGAGCCGATCTCCCGCATCAAGCCGCGTGTTTCGGCGGAACCGGTCAGCGTTCTTCGTTTCGAAGACTGGAAAGTCGCGCAGCCCGAATTCACCAGCATCAGCCTCTATCGCTTCCGCCCATTGAAGGGAGGCGTGCTCGTCGCGGTCGCCCCCGACCTCGTCGGACGGCTGGTTGACGCATTTTATGGCGGCCTCGGGATTCATAGTGAACGGGTTGTTAAGGAATTCACCCCCACAGAGGAGCGGCTGCTGACGCGTTTGTCGGAAGCATTGATCGAAACGCTCGTCGAGGTGTGGTCCGAAGTGATGCCCGTGAAGGCCCAATTGAGCTCCAGGGAGACGAACACGGCCTATGCCAGCCTCGTGCCCGCTGGCGAGCCCGTGGCGGTCGCACGCTTCACCATCACGATCGGCCAGGGGCGGCCATCAATCATCGACATCATCTATCCGGTCGTCGCGCTTCGCGCGATCGAGGGGCAGCTCGCCGCGAAGATCCACGACGATGGCGGGATGACCGGCAGCGAATGGCGCGAGCGCCTGAACGCGGCCCTGGGCGAGGTCAGGATCGAGGCGCGTAGCGTCCTTGCCCGTCCCACCCTTTCCATATCGGAAGTGCTCGGCCTCAAGACGGGTGACGTCATCCCGATCAGCGTTCCGGCGATGGTGCCGCTGCTGGTCGCGGGCCGGCAGATCGCGCTCGGCAAGATCGGTGAGCAGGACGGGCGCGCGGCGCTGAAAGTTGAAAAAGTCGAAGGCAGGAGGTCCGTGCAATGAGCGAGGCGCAAGGGACAATCGAAATCACGCCGGCCGCCGAAATGTCCGGCCGCAATTATCGCATGCTGGCTGAAATCCCGCTTCGGGTTTCGGTCGAGGTTGGAAGCACCGCCTTGAAACTTTCCGAGCTGATGGACCTTGCCGAGGGCAGCGTCGTCGAGCTCGATCGTCAGGCCCACGAGCTTCTCGACATCATGGTCAACGGTACGCTCGTCGCGAAGGGCGAGGTGGTGACGGTGAACGGCCGCTTCGGCGTCCGCGTCGTCGATGTCGTCGCCACCGATGCTCGTCTTGCCGGGATCGAGCGCCGCCAATGATGACCGCCTACATCCTGAAGCTGATCTTCCTGATCCCCGTGGTCGGAGGCATGGCCTTCGCCGCTCTGTGGCTCTGGCGGAAGGTCCAGCCCGGGATGGCGCTCGGCACCCGCGAGCGCATGGTGAAGGTGGTCGACGCGGTGCCGCTCGGTGCCACCGGCCGCCTCGCCGTCGTCGATTTCGGCGACAAGCGTCTGCTGCTCGCGGTTTCCCGCGGCGGCGTCCAACTCCTCTCCGAAACCGCGCAGCGCGACATGGTCTCCCCGGATGCAGTCTAGCCTGCCATTCCCGCGAGGGCGGAGATCCCGCTTCCTCTCCTATGAGCTTCCAATGCAGCGGACCAACCGCTTCCGCGGAAGTGACGGATGGAAGGTCGCGGCCGCGTTCCTTATCGTCCTTCTGACGCTCGTCATTGCGACCCCTGCCCTCGCGCAGGCCGCAGGTCAGATCGCTCCGGCAGTGGCCCCCGGCGCGGGACAGCCCGGCGCCCTCGACCGCGCCGTGAACACGATCGCCGGCGACGGACGCCCGCTCTCGCTGTCGCTGCAGATCCTCCTCCTGATGAGCGTGCTGACGGTGCTGCCGTCGCTCATCCTGATGATGACCAGCTTCACGCGTATCATCATCGTTCTTTCGATCCTGCGCCAGGCGCTCGGTCTTCAGCAGACGCCGCCGAACCAGGTGCTGGTCGGGCTGGCATTGTTCCTCTCGCTGTTCGTGATGCGGCCGGTCGTGGATCAGATCAACGCGACCGCTTACGCCCCCTATGGCGACGGACAGATCAGCATCGAGGAAGCGGTCAGCCGCTCCGGTACCGCGCTTCACGGCTTCATGGTGAAGCAGACACGCGGGACCGATCTCAAGCTGTTCGCCGACCTTGCCCAAGCCAAGCCCTTCGCCCGGGCCGAGGACGTGCCCTTTTCGATCCTGCTCCCGGCCTTCGTCACCAGCGAACTCAAGACCGCCTTTCAGATCGGGTTCCTCATCTTCCTTCCCTTCCTCATCATCGACCTGGTCGTCGCCTCCGCGCTGATGGCGCTCGGCATGATGATGCTATCGCCGACCATCGTCTCGATGCCCTTCAAGCTGCTTCTCTTCGTCCTGGTGGACGGCTGGGCACTGACCATGGGCTCTTTGGCGGCCTCGTTCGGGACCTAGCGATGGACAGCACGGACTATTTTGTCGGCATCGCCCAGCAGGCGCTCTGGATCCTGGCGCTCGCCTCGGCTCCGATCCTGATCCCGGCACTGATCACCGGCATCCTGCTCGGCATGGTGCAGGCGGCGACCTCGATCAACGAACAGACGTTGAGCTTCGTCCCCAAGCTGATGGTGGTCGGCATCTGCCTTGCATTGTTCGGCACCGCCATCCTGATGCTGCTGGTCGATTTCACCAACGACATCTTCGCCCGGATCCCTGAGCTGACGCGATGATCCCGGCCGGCTTTGCGGGCGTCGAGGCGCAGCTCTGGCTCTGGATGGTGGCGATGATCCGCCCGGGGGCCGCCTTCCTCGCCGCTCCGGTGTTCGGCGCGAGCTTCGTTCCCGTCCAGCTTCGCCTGATCATCGCGCTCGCGATCGGGATTCCGGCGCTGAGCGCCACCAATTTCGTGCTTCCTGCCGAGGGCCTCGCCTCGATCGAAGGCTTCATGATGGTCGCGGGCGAGGTCATGGCGGGCCTCGCGATCGGCTTCGCCGTCCAGATCGGCTTTTCCGCCGCCGTCCTTGCCGGCGAGACGATCGGGAATGCCATGGGCCTTGGCTTTGCAAGCATGATGGATCCGGCAAGCGGCCAGCAGAACCCGATGCTCGGCCAGTTCCTGACGATCCTGGCGACCTTCCTCTTCCTTGCGATCGGGGGCCATCTCGCCCTCGCGGCGACGATCGTCGAAAGCTACCGGGCGCTGCCCCCCGGCGAGGCCTGGCTGACCGCGGAGAGTATCCGCGGCCTTGTGCTGTTCGGCGGCGTGCTGTTCGCGGCCGGCCTCTCGATCGCGCTGCCGGTCGGGTTCGCGATCCTGCTGGTGCAGATCGTGATGGGCATGCTCGCCCGCTCGGCGCCGCAGCTCAACCTCTTTTCAGTCGGCATGCCCGCCGCCCTACTCGCCGGAATCGTCCTGCTCGCCATTGCGGCGCCCGTGATGGGCGAGGCGATCGTCGGGGTGCTCCAACAGGGACTTGAGGAATCCCGACGGCTGGCGCTGGGCTGAGCCATGTCGGAAGCACCCGAAAAGGACCAGAAAACAGAGGCGCCGACCGACAAAAGGCGCCGCGATGCCGCCGAGAAGGGCGATGTCCTACAGTCCAAGGAGCTCGGCACGGCCTTGGTGGTGGTCGCCGGCGCCGCCTGGCTCGCGCTCGGCGGGCAGATGCTGGTCAGCGCGCTCGGCGATATGCTGAGCGAAGGTCTGTCATTCGACAAAGGCGTGATCCACGACTTCGATCCCGCCTCCACCGCGCTGCGGCTGATCGGCATGATCCTCCTCCCGCTCTTCATCCTGTTCGCCGTCACCATCGCCGCGGCGATCGGAGCGCCCGCCTTGCTCGGTTCATTGGGCTTCAGGAGCAAGGCTTTCGCGTTCAAGCCGGAAAAGCTGAACCCGCTGTCCGGCATGAAGCGCATCTTCGGGATGAACGGCCTCATCGAGCTGGTGAAATCGATTGCCAAGGTTCTGCTGCTCGGCTCGATCGGGGCGTGGCTGCTGCTCGATCAATCGCGCAACCTGATCGGCCTTTCGTCCGAAGATATCCGCCCTGCCCTCGCCAATGTCGGCAATACCTTCGTCATCGCCGTCCTCATCATGGCGCTCTCGCTCGCGCTCGTCGCGATGATCGACGTCCCCGCCCAGATCTTCCAGCGCGCCGGCCGCCTCAGGATGAGCAAGCAGGAGGTGAAGGATGAGCACAAGCAGAGCGAAGGGTCTCCCGAACTGAAGGCAGCGGTCCGCCGCCGCCAGCACGAGGTTCTCCGCGGGTCGGCCCGCACGGCCGTGGCGGAAGCGACGGTGGTGCTCACCAATCCCACCCATTTCGCGGTCGCGCTGCGCTATCGTCCAGGCGAGGACGTCGCTCCGATCGTCGTCGCGCGCGGCCGCGGCGCAACCGCCGAAGCGATTCGCGAGCTGGCCAAAGAAAGCACGGTGCCGATCCTCAGCTATCCTCAGCTCGCCCGTGCCATCTACTTCACGACGCGCACCGGCCATATCGTCCGCGAGGACCTCTACCTCGCTGTCGCCTCGGTGCTCGCATTCGTCTTCAACCTGGACGCCGCGATCTCCGCTGGCGCCGCCCAACCCCCAATCGAAGTTCCAAAGGGCGCCCGCTTCGACGAGAAAGGCCGGCCGGAGGTTTAAGCGCCCGCTCACCATGCCGTTTCTAAGCCTCGGACTCTATCGAGGCGGGAGGGCATGGGCGGGTTTCGCGAATCGGAAGACCGCAAGGAGCCGCCCGTCAGGGAGGCCGTGTCGTGGATCGAGGCTGCCCTCCAGGCGGCCCTCTGCGGCAATGGAGGGGAGCGCGCCGATCTTGCCCGGCAGGCGCTGCGCGGCGACGCGGCCGATCGCGACGTGCACATCGAGGCGTGGCTCGAGGCGGTCGCCTCTGAGCTCCAGTTCGGTGCCGGCGCGCTCGTTCCGGAGGAGCTGGTCGAGGCAATCGCAGAGCGCATGATGGCAGATCCGGGCCGATCGATGCGCGCCCATGGAAAAATCGAGGGCGGACGCATCCAGAATCTCGTCCGCCGCGCCTAAGGTCCAGACCTGTACCCTAAAGGAAGCTCGGTTCCTGCCGTTCTTGTTGAGGACGGAAAAGGAGCTTCATGGTGAGTTCGATCGGATACAGCCTCGGCATCGGCTCGGGCATTGACATCAAGGCCCTCGTCGACGGTCTCGCCCAGGCGCAGCGCGCTCCCAAGCAAGCCCTCATCCAGCGCCGCCAGGAAGCAAATGCGGCCAAGGTGTCCGCGCTGGCGGAGGCCACCGGCGCGATCGACTCCTTCGCCGCGGCGCTCTCCAGCCTGGTGAGCGGCGGCACCCTGTTCACCCAGCCTAGCGTTTCGGACCCCTCCATCCTCTCCGCGACGACCGTCGCCGGAAGCCGCCTCACCAATCTCTCGGCCCAAATCGAAGTCGTCCAGCTTGCCAAGGCGCAGACGCTGGAATCCGTGTCGCTCGCCGATGCCTCGACCGCCGTCGGCCAGGGGGACCTCACGCTCAACACGAGCAGGGGCAGCTTTGTGGTGACGGTCGATGCGACCAACGACAGCCTCACCGGCCTTGCGGCCGCGATCAACGCGAAGAGTGCCGGCGTCACCGCCAGCGTCGTCACCGACAGCAACGGCGCAAGGCTGGTGCTGAAGAGCGGCACCGGCGAGGCGCAGGCCTTCACGCTCGACGTGCCGGCGGGCACTGCGAGCGGCCTGGAACGCTTCGCCTTCGGGCCGACGGTGACTGGCGGGATGATCAAGGCACAGGACGCGCAGGACGCGATCGTGCGTCTCGACGGCGTCGAGGTGCGGCGGGCGTCCAACGGCTTCAAGGACCTGATCGACGGTGTCCAGATCGATCTGAAGCGCGCCTCCCCTGGATCCATCATCTCGCTCGGCGTCACCCGGCCGAGTGCGTCGATCGAGCAGGCGGTCGGCGACTTCGTCGCCGCTTATAACGAGCTTCACGGCCTGCTGGCCAAGTCGGTCGCCCCGGAAGCGGACGGCCAGGCCGGAGGTCCGCTCCGCGGGGACCTCAGCATCCGCGAGATGCGGCGCCAGCTCGCCCAGCTCCCGACGATGGTGCTGAACTCGCAAGGGACGATCAAGACGCTGGCCGAAATCGGCGTCGCGACCAATCGCGACGGAACGCTCAGCCTCAGCCAGGGCCGGCTCAAGCAGATGCTGGAATCGGATCCGGCTGCCGTCGAGGCGCTGTTCAATCCGGTTCAGTATAGCAGCGATCCGCTGCTCAAGATCACCAGTGCGATGGGCAAAGCCAAGCCCGGCACCTACACCTATACCGACCTCGTCCCCGCCTCCGGCGGCGTCGACGCCAGCGGCATGATCGACGGGATCGCAGCGACCGGCAGCGGCCCGTATCTGATTGCGCCGTTCAATTCCAAGGCGCTGGGCCTCACCGTCGAAGTCATGGGCGCCCTCGCGAGCGCCACCGTTACCGTGGATCCCGGTCTCGGCGGCGCGTTGCAGGCGATACGGGACGCGGTTCGCGCCCGTTCGGGTCCCGTCGTCACCAGCCAGGAGCGGCTGAGTGCCGAGGCCAAGCAGATCGCAAAGGACCAGCGGGAGCTCGAGGTGCGATCGAAGGCCTATTACGACCAGCTCGTGAAAAACTTCACCGCGATGGAGCGCCAGGTTTCCGCCTTCAAGGCGACGCAGAGCTATCTCGACCAGCAAATCAAGATCTGGACCGGCGACAACGGCTGATCCGACGAAATAAGGGAGCTAAAGCATGTACATGGCGCAATCGCGGTTCGGCGCCGCGCGGGTCCGTTACCAGGATATCGACCTCACCAGCCGCATCGAAGGAGCCTCGCCGCATGGGCTCGTCGCGATCCTTTTCGACGAGCTACTCAAGGCGTTGGACGCAATGGCCGCCGCTGCCCGCCGCAAGGACTTCAGCCAGCGCGGCGCCAAGCAGTCCCGCGCGCTTTCGATCCTGCACGGGCTGGAGGGCAGCCTCGATCATGAGAATGGCGGCGAGATCGCCCAGTCGCTGTCCGCGATCTACGCCGAGGCGCGCCGCCTCGTCATGCTGGCCGGCAGGGACAATGATGCCGAGCAGGTGCTTCGCGCCCGCGAAATGCTGCACCAGATCGCGTCGGCCTGGGAGGCTCTGGGGTAACGCTCCCCTCCCCGCAAGATCAGCCTGCTGGATCATGCGCCCGGCATGATCCTTAGCGCGGGCTGATGGGCGGGGGTGGGTGCGAGCCGCAGGCGTGCCTTGCGACAAAGGCACAATGCTCTCGCCGGCATCGAGCCGGCTCAAGCATCACCCACCCCTAACCCCCCTGAAAGGGAGGGGAGAATTCAGGCAGCCTTGGCGAGGCCGTGCTTGCGCATCTTCTCGATAAGAGTGGTGCGCTGGAGCGAAAGCAGCCGGGCCGCATCGGCCACGACGCCTTCCGAGGCACGAAGCGCCTCGGCGATGTAACGATATTCCAGATCTGCCATCATCTTGCGCAGATCCACCGGAGCCTCGCCGATGGCGGCGCTCTCGGTCTCCGAAGGAGCCTCAGGGAGGGTTTCTTCGCTTTGGAGCGCCTCGGGCACCTCGATCGCATCGCATGTGGGCGCAGTCCTCTCGGTCGCCTCCCAGAGTGCGGCGCGCTCGGCGTTGCTGACGCGGCCGCGGCGGTGGAGGATGATCTCGACCTGCTCGGCGCTGATCGTCATGCGCGGGAACAGGATCGAGGCGCGCTCGACGACGTTGCGAAGCTCGCGGACATTGCCCGGCCAGCTATGCGCCACCATCCGATCCATCGCAGCCTGGCTGAACTTCACGCCGCTGGTGCCGCCCTGCAGGAAATGGAGGACAAGCTGGGGCACGTCCTCGCGCCGCTCGCCGAGCGACGGCAGGTCGATCGGGAAAACAGCAAGACGATAGAAAAGGTCTTCGCGAAAGCGCTGCGTGGCCATCGCCTCGTCGATGTCGCGGTGGGTGGCGGAGATGATGCGCGCATCGACCGCGATCTCGCCGCGCCCGCCGACCCGCTGCACCGAACGCTCTTCGAGCACCCGCAGCAGCTTGACCTGCATGTCAGCGGGCATGTCGCCGATCTCGTCGAGAAACAGAGTGCCGCCGTCGGCATCCTCGAACCGCCCGCGCTTCTGCGTGACGGCGCCGGTGAACGAACCCTTTTCATGCCCGAACAGGTCGGATTCCAGCAGATCGCGGGGGATCGCGCCGCAATTCACGGCCACGTAGGATTTGGCGGCGCGAGCGCTTTCCGCATGGATGGCACGCGCGACCATCTCCTTGCCGCTTCCCGATGGACCCGTGATGATCACCGAGGCGGAGCTGGGCGCGACCTGCCGGATGAGATAGCGGACCTCGACCATGGAGCGGCTGATGCCGATGAGCAGGCTTTCAGCGTTGCCGGAAGTGAGCATTGCCGTCACGAGCGCGAACCCTGGCAGGGACGATGATGTCCAACACGCGCCATAGAAGTTTCTCCCCCCAAGTCTTTTCTTCTCGAGTGGGTTTCGCGGAATTTGATTGGCAAATGGTTAACGCCGGTGAGGCCCGGACCGCAGGACCAAGGCTGGTCCGCTTCAACCCTGTTGTGCCGAAGCCGAACCCCAGAATGCCATGCCCGCCGTCCGACGCTGCCTGCGGCGTCGCTCAGGATAAATTCCGGCCGGCGTCCCGGGACCGGCAGAGTGCGATCTCGTTCTGAGATCCCGGCTGACGAGGAGACTTCATCGAAGCACAAAAGCCCTGCCGAAGACGCCGGCCTCAGCCGACGCCGTTCGGGAGGGGCTGTTGAATCCCGCGGGTTATTCCGCGGCTTCGGTCCAGACGGCTCTCCGAGCAGACTTGCCGGCCGCCTGCCGCTTCGCATCGAGGCGGCGGAAGGTGGCGAGCGCCTGGCCCACGATCTGATCCATATTGTAATAGCGATAGGTGGCGAGGCGGCCGACGAAGGTGACGTTCGCCGTCGCATCGGCGAGCGCCTCGTACTTCTTGAAGAGCTCCTGGTTCTCCGGGCGAGGGATCGGGTAATAAGGATCGCCCTCGGCGCTCGGATATTCGTAGGTGAGGCTCGACTTCGAGTGTTGCTGCCCGGTGAGATGCTTATACTCGGTGATCCGGGTGTAGGGCACGTCGGGGTGCGGGTAATTCACCACGGCCACCGGCTGCACCCATTCCTGGTCCACCGTCTTGTGCTCGAAGCGCAGGCTTCGATAGGGCAGCTTGCCGAAGCGGAAGCCGAAATATTCGTCGATCGGCCCGGTGAAGATCAGGTGCTTGAAATCGACCTCGCCGACGATGTCCTTATAGTCGGTCGACAGGAGAACGTCGATGTTCGGATGGTCCAGCATGGCGTTGAACATGGCGGTATAGCCGTCCGCCGGCATGATCTGGTGCTTGTCCCCAAAATAACGATCGTCGGTGTTGGTCCGCGTCGGGATGCGCGCGGTGACCATCTTGTCGAGCTGGCTCGGATCGAGGCCCCACTGCTTCCTGGTATAGCCCTGGAAGAACAGCTCGTAGAGCTCGCGTCCGACCGCGTTGATCACCACGTCTTCGGACGTCTTGATCTCGGTGACCGGCTCCGCGCGCGAGGCGAGATACTCGGCCGCCTCTTCATCCGTCTTGAGGTCGAGCCCGAACAGCTTGTTCAGGGTCGTCCGGTTGATGGGGATCGGCACAAGCTGGTCCCGCACAGTGGCGAGCACGCGGTGCTCATAAGGGCGCCACTGCGTGAACTGCGAGAGATAGTCCACGATCTCGTCGCTGTTCGCGTGGAAGATGTGCGGCCCGTATTGATGGATCAGGATGCCGGCCCGGTCATAATGATCATAGGCGTTGCCCGCGACGTGCGGGCGCTTGTCGATGACGAGCACGCGCGCGTCGTGCTGGCTGGCAAGGCGCTCGGCCAGAACGGACCCGGCGAACCCAGCGCCGACGACGAGATAATCGTACTTCTTCCGGCCGGCGCTGGTGACCAGCCGCGGCCCGGAGCTCGTGACGTTGACGGATTCGCGGACGAGCCCGGCCATCCGGGCATAGGTCGTGTCCCAGCTGATGTTGGCGAGCTTGGCGTCGACGGTGTCGAGCCACTCGTCCGAGCCTTGCGAAAGCGCGAGCGCCTTTTCGCAGCTTTGTATGAAGGCCTCGGCTCCGTCCGCGATGAGGACCGCCTCGAGATCGCCATAGTGGCGGATGACATCGGTGATCGGCGTGGATACGACCGGGCGGCCGCCGGCCAGATATTCCGGCGTCTTGGTCGGCGAGATGAACCTGGTCGATTCGTTGATCGCGAACGGCATCAGGGCAACGTCCCAGCCGCCGAGATAGACCGGAAGCTCTTCGTACTTCTTGCCGCCGAGATAGTGGATGTTGGCGCGGTGCGGCAGATCGGCGGGGTCGATCTTCACGACCGGCCCGACCATCAGGATCGACCATTCGGGATGCGCATCGGCAAGCGCCGCGATCAGCTCGAGGTCCATACGCTCGTCAATCACGCCGTAAAAGCCGAAACGCGGCCCTGGCAGCGAAGCCTGATCGTCGGGAGCGGCGTCCATCGCGCGGGCCTTCGCGAAATGCGCGCGGTCGACGCTCGACGGGAACGGGTGGACGTTCGGATGGCGGTCCTTCTTCGCCTCGTAAAGGCTGTAGCCGCCGGTGAAGACGACGTCGGACGAGGCGATCAGCTCACGCTCCAGCTCCAGCAACTGGGGCGGCGCGAAACGGAAATTGGCAAGCTCGTCCATGCAATCGTAGACGGTCGCGACAGCATCGATGTGCCGCGAGAAGGGCAGCATCATCGGAGTATAGTACCAGCGGATGAAGGGCTGGCTCTCCCCGGCCAGGAAATCGTCGAGAAGCGCCCTCAGCGCCTGCTGCGTCTCGGCATCGTCGAGCCCCTCGGGCAGCGACGGCGTGACTACGGTGACCCCGGTCTCCGCGCAGGCGCGGATCCCCAGCGCGGGCTCGCAGCCGGCAACGGCCGCTTCGGGCTCCTCCCAATAAATAACGCGCCGCTCCTTGGCGAAGCGGCTCATCAGATGCTGAGGTCGTTGAAAGACGAAATTCCACCTGAGGTGGGAAAAGCAGATCAGCGCTTGCCCGTTCCCGGGCGGAGCCGCATCACTATTGGGCCCCAACGAAGAGGCGGAGGAGAATGTGATCAATTGGAAGCCTCTGAGTAAGAAAGGACTTCTTTGACAACGTTGAGGCCCGTAACGAGTTCCGCCGCAGCTTCTTCTTCCACTGTAATGCAGGTTAGGTCGGGCGCGGTGCCCGTTGAATCCGAATGGGTTTTTGAACCTGTTTCGCTGCACTGCGTCAAAGTAGGTCCAAAAACGGACAGAAATGGAACGAATCCCTAATCGAACGCGCTTTCGAGCTCGTCCCGCCACGGCCCCGCGACCCCATCGGACGGGGCCCGCCAGTCGCCGCGCGGGCTGAGGCTGCCACCCGCCGACACCTTGGGCGAATTGGGAAGCGCCGAGCGCTTGAACTGGCTGGTCTGGAAGAATCTCCACAGGAACTCGTCCAGCCATTTGCGGATCGTCGGCAGATCGTAGGCCCGCTTCAGCTGCTCGGGAAAGTCGAACGGCCACAGGCCCTTCTCCACCTCATGCCACGCCTGCCACGCGAGGAAGGCGACCTTCGACGGCGGCTGGCCGGCGCGCAGGATGTGGAACAGGAAGAAATCGTGAAGCTCATAGGGCCCGATCCGGTCCTCGGTGCTCTGCATCCCCGCCTCGTCGGCGGGCACGAGCTCGGGGGAGATCTTGGTGTCGAGGATCGCGCCGAGGATCCGGTTGGTCTCCTCGTCGAACTGGCCGGTCTTGATCACCCAGCGAATGAGATATTGAATGAGCGTCTTGGGGACGCCCGCATTGACGCCGTAATGGCTCATCTGGTCGCCGACACCATAGGTGCACCAGCCGAGCGCGAGCTCCGAGAGGTCGCCCGTGCCGACGACGAAGCCGCCATTGTGGTTCGCGAGACGGAAGAGATAATCGGTGCGCAGCCCCGCCTGCACATTCTCGAACGTCACGTCATAGACCGGTTCGCCTCTGGCGAAGGGGTGCCCCATGTCGCTTAGCATCTGCCGGGCCGCAGGCTTGATGTCGATTTCCTCCCCGACGATGCCGAGCGCCTTCATCAGCGCCCAGGCATTGCTCTTGGTCGTGTCGCCGGTGGCGAAACCGGGCAAGGTGTAGCCAAGGATGGTGGAGCGGGGGATTTCGAGATGGTCGCAGACCTTGGCGGCGACGATCAGCGCATGGGTGGAATCGAGCCCGCCCGAAACGCCGATGACAAGGTGCTTCCCGCTCGTCGCGGTGAAGCGCTTGGCGAGCCCCTGCACCTGGATGTTGAACGCCTCGTAACAATCCTGATCGAGCTGCTCGATCCGGTTCGGCACATAGGGGAAGCGCCTCAGCTTTCGCTCGAAGCCGACGTCGGCAAGGCTGGGTTTATGCTCGAAATGAATGCGACGGGCGCGCTTCTCCGGATGGCCGGCTGCGATCGCATTGTCGTTGAACGTCCCCATCCGCATCCGCTCGAGCCGAAGCCGCTGGACGTCGATATCGGCGACGGCAAGTTCGGGATCGCGCGCGAAGCGGCTCGATTCCGCCAGCATCTCACCGAATTCGTAGATCGATCCCTGCCCGTCCCAGGCAAGGTCGGTCGTGCTCTCGCCGGGCCCCGAGGCCGCGTAGACATAGGCCGCGCAGCAGCGCGAGGATTGGGAGGCGCAAAGGAGCTTTCGCTCGTCCGCCTTGCCGACCGTGATGTTCGACGCGGAAAGATTGCATAAGATGAGCGCTCCTGAGAGCGCCCCCACTGTCGAGGGCGGCTGCGGCGCCCAATAATCCTCGCAGATTTCCATGTGGAAGATGAAGTCGTCGAGATCCTCGGCCGCGAAGATGAGGTCGGTCCCGAACGGCACCGTCTGACCTGCGACGGCAATGTCCATGCCATTGAGGCCAAACCCCATCGCAAACCAGCGCTTCTCATAATATTCGCGATAATTGGGGAGGAAGGATTTGGGGACGACGCCCAGAATGCGCCCGCGCGAGATTGCAAGTGCGCAATTGTAGAGCCGGCCGTTCCGCCGCAGCGGCGCACCTACGGCGATGACGGGTCCGAGGTCCGCCGTGGCGGCGCAGAGGTCCGCGATCCCCTCCTCGACCCGGTCCAGAAAAGCTTCCTGCAGATGGAGGTCATCGACCGCATAAGAGGAGATGTTGAGCTCGGGGAAGACGATCAGGTCGCAGCCGCGCTCATGGCCCTCACGGGTGAGGCCGACCGTCTCCTTGAGGTTGAAGGCGACGTCGCCCGAGCTCGCCAGCGGTGTCGCCGCCGCGACCCGCACGAAGCCGTGGCGGTGGATCGCCTCGAACGGCGGCTTCTTCGCCATCACAGCATCTCCGTCATCATCTCGATCGCGGTCTTCATGCATTTGATGCGCGTGGCGCCGCGTCCGCCGGGGCCGAAATGCTCCTCGCGATGCGCGGTCTTCCGGCCCGCCCGCGCACAGGCGAAGTGGACGAGCCCCGGCTCCACCCCGGCATCGGCGAAGCCCGTAACGGCCAGCGCCACATTGGCGCGCGACCGTTCCAGCGCGCCCTCGGCCATGGCGACGGCGACCTCGCGCGTGACCGCGTCATTCCTCTCGATGACGTCCATCGGAATGCCGAGCATCTCGTTCTTGGCCTCGAAGGAATAGGTCACGAAGCCGCGATCGAAAGTGTGCGCGACCCCCTGCACATCGGTGAGCAAGGAGGCGAGCATGCCGCCGGTGCAGCTCTCGGCCGTGGCGAGCTTCAGCCCCCGTTCGGCCGCCTTCGACAGCAGCCGCCGCGCCGCCTCCTCGGTCTCGTTCGGGAGCAACGGGGAGAGGGTCTCGGTGTCGTTCACGCTCGTGTCCCTGGGCAGTTCAAGGCGGGAACCGGTCGCTTGGTCTGAATGTTCCAGAAGCGCAACAGGAGGCATGAATGGCCAGCCAAGACAAGCAAGACGCTATCACGCTGCTCACCGAGGATCATCGCACGGTGGAGGGGCTGTTCGAACAGTTCGAACAGGCGTCCGACAGCCAGAAGAAGGAGCAGATCGCCCGCCAGATCTGCACCGAGCTCAAGGTTCACGCGCTGCTCGAGGAGGAGATCTTCTATCCGGCGCTGCGCGGCAAGATCGACGACGACGATATCGACGAGGCGCTGGTCGAGCATGACGGCGCCAAGCTGCTGATCAACGAGATCGAGGCGAGCGGCGCGGAGGCACGCTTCTTCGAGGCAAAGGTGAAGGTGCTGCAGGAACAGATCGAGCACCATGTGAAGGAAGAAGAGCAGGAATCGGACAATATCTTCAGCCAGGCGCGGAACACCGAGGTCGATCTTCAAATGCTCGGGCAGCAGATGGCGGCGCGCAAGGCCGAGCTGATGCAGATTGCCGGGACGGGGGCCTCCCGCCCGCGGAGACCACGACGATGGAGACCGCATGATGGCATTGGACCGAAGAAGAACCGCGATCCTGACCGGGATCGGCGCCGCCTGCGCGGCCGGCATCGGCTATCTGGTGAGCCGGCGCCTCACCAGAGGCGGCGATGACCATGACGATCTGCCGGCCCCTGCCCTGAGCGGCGGCGGCGCGCACGGAGCGGTCGGCAACACCGGCAATGTGCGGCCCGCCGGCCCCTCGGCGATGCGCGATCCGCCCAAGACCTGGGGCAAGGTCGACGAAGCGTCCGACCAGAGCTTCCCGGCAAGCGACCCGCCCAATTTCAATCCGCACGTGGATTGAGCGGCTCGGCCGGCCGTGCATTAGGTTTGAATCGTCACCCCGGACTTGGTGATGGGGCTGCTCTGTCCCCCGGACGAGAGATGGGGCCCCACCACGGGTCCACCTTTTCCACCGAGGCTACCTAATAGAAGAACAGGTGGATGGTCCCCTAATGACCTGTCGGAGGGCAGGTCATCCCAATCATCAAGTCCGGCCGGTCCCCTTGCGCGATCATCGTCGATCATCGTGCGGACGGCGACGAGCTCCCGCATCGCCGCCGCGGTCGATGCGCCCCAGACGAGGTGCACGCCGATCATCAGCGCGTTGCGGCGCGGCGGGTGCTCGGGCGCGGGCTTGAGGATGCCGGCGGCCGGGATCCAGCCCATATAGCTGGCGAGCCAGACGCCCACGCCCGCCAGCGCCCCGCTCGCCCTCCCCATGTTCGGGTTGATCGCACCAAGCGCCGCTCCGCAGGCCGCGCCGTAAAGGAAATGCCCAGCCAGGGTGGCGTCCTTGGCCACCTCGTTGGCGAGCTCAATCCCCTGCTGCTCCGCCGCGCTGTCGATGATCTCGCGCGGGGTGAGCGGGTATCGTTCCCCTGCCGGCAGCCTTGCGTGCAGCCGCCGCATCGCGCCGGTCATCGCCATCGTGCCGACGAAGCCGGCAATGCCGCCGATCAGCAGCCGCGAGCCGAGGCCGAGCTCAGGCTCCTTCACAGGTTGATGTCCGGGCGCGCGATCATCAGCCAGAAGATGGCGAGCACGGCCGCGAAGGCGGGGAAGCCGAAGGCGAACCAGAGGCGGAACAGCTTATGATATTCGGCCGGCAGCGGCGTGCCGCCGGCGGCCGCTCCCCGGGCAAGGGTTCGCATCCGCGCCTGCATCCACACCACCGGGAGCCAGAACAGCCCGGTGAAGACGTAGAGCGCGATCGAGGCGACGATCCAACCCTCGCCGAGGGAATAGCCGACGGTGCGCGCGAGCAGCAGTCCGGTGATCGGCTGAAGGATCACGGCGGTGGCCGTGAACAGGAAGTCGGCGATCACCACGATCTGCGCCACGCCGGCGATCACCGCCGTATCGCCCGTTCGGTGCGCGAGCAGCATGAAAAAGGCGATGCCGGCTCCGGTGCCGAGCAGCACCGTGGCGCCGATCACATGCAGGAATTTCAGGACGTAATAATCAAGCATGATCAGGTCATCAGCAGGCCGCCCTTTCGCACTGTCCTGCTGATGTCCATCATTTCGTGGAACACGACAAGCGCGCTCGCCTGACATGATCATGCTTGATGTCATCTTTCGAGGACGCAGAGCAGATTGAACGCCAGGATCGGCCAGATCTTCATCATCGGGCCCAGCGGATCGGCCCAGAGCGCGGGAAGCAGCAAGGTTCCGGCGAGCACGTAAAAGATGGACACTGCAAAGGCTGCCATCAGCCCAAGCTTGGAGGTGCGCCTGAACAGGATCAGGAGCCCGACCACCACATCGGCGACGGCGCCTGCGATCACGCTCAGCTCGGCGATCGGCGCGGCGGCGGTCATCTCCATCAGGCGAACCGCGTGGCGATAACCGGCCGTAACCGAGACGATCCCTGTCATCAGCCAAAACAGCGCGAAGATCCCGATCGCGAGCGGCTTCAGCAAATAGAGGCGCGAGAACCACCGTTCCTGCACCGAAGCCGGCTCCGCGGCCAAAGCGGCGCTCAGCGAACGCGGCTCGATTCCGGTGGCCCATTGCCATTCCGCCGGGTCGCCGATCGCGCCGCGCACGATCTCCTTGCGCGCCGTCGTCCGGATCGGCGGCCGCCAGCCGAGCTTCGCAATCAGATCCCCCGCCCGATAGACGGCCGCCATCAGAAAGCCCTGAGCGGGAACGAGGCGCGCCGGCCTCCATCCGAGCCAGCGGCGATAGGCCTGCACCACGTCCTCGAAGCTCAGCCGGTCGGGTCCGGCCAGCTCGAGCGCCAGCCGCGCCGGCGCTCCGGGCCGGATCAGCCGCACGACCGTCTCCACGACATCGTCGAGCTGGACGATGTCCAGCGGCCCCGCATCGGCGCTCTTCGGAAGCAGCGGAAAGGCGGCGAGCCCGCGGAACAGGGCGCTTCCGCCGTAGGCCTGACGCCCCACCACGACGGAGGGGCGGAGGATGACCCAATCGAGATCGCACCGCATGAGCGCTTCATCGCCCTTGAGCTTGCTGCGCGAGAAGTCGGTAAGGCCGCCCCGGTCGACGCCGATAGCGGAGAAATGGACGACCCGGCGCACCCCCGCCCGCTCGCAAGCCGTCCAGAGAGCAGAGGGAGCTTCGTCGTGGACGCCGGACGTGGAATCGCGGGCGCTGTCCTGGAGCGTCCCGGCTGCATTCACGACGGCGTCGATCCCCGACAGATGCGGCAGCCAGATCTCCGGGGCGGCGGCGCTGCGGAGGTCCATGCGGATCCAGCGGCTGGCCCCCACCCTCCGCGCGGGAGCATCGGCCCCGCGGCCGACGGCAATCACTTCATGCCCTTCGTCCAGCAAGCGTGCGGCGATGCTCGACCCGATGAGGCCCGTCGCACCGATCAGCAATATCCGCAAAGCTCAGCTCTCCCTCGTGCCCAAGGGAAAACCGCGGGCGAGCGGCGACGTTCCGCGCCCGATATGGTCGGTCCGATCAAACAGCCCGATCAAAAAAGGAGGAGGAGCCGCAAGGGGATGGCTCCTCCTCAGTGGAACTACAGATCCACGCCCCTTGCGATCGCTTCCAGCTTCCGCAGCCGCTCCTTGAGGTGCGCCATCTCGATCCGGACCGCAGGTGGAAGCTCGGGCGCTTCCGCCGGAGCTCTGCCGGCGGCAATCTCGAAGCGCCGGAATTCGATCCAGCTGCGCCAGCCTTTCAGCACCGCGAGGCAGACCATGAAGGTGACGGCGATGAGGGCTCCAGCCCAGATGATGGTCTCGGACATGACGCTTCCTATTCGTACCGAAGCGCGTTGATCGGATTGGACCGGGCGACCTTCAGCGCATGGCCCGTGATCGTGCCGAGCGCGATCGTGAGGGCGAGCCCGCCCGCCAGCACGAAAGGCGTCGGGCCAAGATCGATGCGCGCGTCGAAGCTGTTGAGCCAGTCCCGCATCACCCACCAGGCAATGGGCCAGGCGATAAGATTCGCGAGGATCACCGGTTTGGAGAACTGCCACGCGAGCAGCTTCACGATGTCCCGGGCGCGGGCGCCGAACACCTTACGGATGCCGATCTCCTTGGTCCGCCGTTCCGCCGTGAAAGCGGCAAGGCCGAACAGCCCCAGGCAGGCGATCACCACCGCCAGGATCGAGAAGCCGGCAAAGGTCTGCCCGCGCGCCGCATCCGTCCGATAGAGCTCCGCAAGCTGCTCGTCGGCGAACTCGCCCTCGAATGGAGCCTCCGGGAACATCTCACGCCAGACGCGCCTGATGTCCTGGCGCACGCGGTCCGGAGCGGCCGAACGGTAGCGCACTATCAGCCGCCGGTAGATGCCACGGTCGAAAAACATGATCGGCTCGATCGGCTCCCGGAGCGAGCGGAAGCGGCTGTTCGCGACCACTCCGACGATCGTCGCCGGCGTGAGGCCGAGCTCTTCGCTATACATGTTGACGCGGATAGTCTTGCCGACCGCTTCGGCGGGGCCGCTGAAGCCCATCCGGCGCGCCGCCTCCTCGTTGAGAACGATATTGACCCCGCGCTGCACGATCTCCCGCTGCGCCGGCTCGACAGCCTCCTCCGGCTCGTAGGGCGTCCAAGCGCTGTCCTTGGCGAAGGCGCGGGCCAGCGTACGTCCGGCAAGCAATCTGATGCCGAGGGTGTCGAAGAAACCGGGCTCGACGCTGTAAAAGCCGATCATCGGCAGCGAGGAACGACCGGGGATCTGAACGTCGGTGTTGAGCGTCTGTCCGCTCGCCACCCAGATGTTCCCGGCAGTGACGCCTTCCACGCCATCGATCGCGGCGACGCGCCGCATCAGCTCCTCCCGCGCCGGGATGACCTGCGCCCGGTTGGCGCCGTCGATCTGGATGAGTCCCTCTCGGCGGAAGCCGAGATCGCTCTTCTGCGCGAAGGCGGTCTGGGTGTAGACGACGATGGTGCAGATGATGAGTCCGATCGACACGGCGAATTGGGCGACGACCAAGACCGAGCGCAGGCGCCCGGTTCCCAGCGGCTCGGCCGCCGACTTGTTGGCCTTGAGCACTTCGCCCGGCTGATAGCGCGAGAGGTAGAAAGCGGGATAGAGACCGCCTGCCAGCCCCACGAGCAGCCAGAGCAGAAGCACCGGCAGCAGGATCCCATTCGCTCCTCCATAGCTCACCTCGAGTTCGGTGTTGAGGAAGGCCGAGAGATAGGGAAGTCCGAGCTCGACGAGCGCCAGCGCGATGAGCATTGCGACCGCCGTCAGCAGCATCGATTCGCCCAGGAATTGAGCAACGAGCTGCTTGCGCTTTGCCCCCAGTACCTTGCGTAGTGCCACCTCGCGCGCGCGCTGGCTTGCACGCGCCGTGGCGAGGTTGACGAAGTTGATCGCCGCAATCCCAAGGATCAGCAGCGCGACAATGGCAAAGGTGACGATGGTGCGCCGGTCGTTGCCGGGCCGCTCGGCATCGCCTTCGGCGCCGCTCAGATGGACGTCGCGGATGTTGACGAGGCGCCAGTCGAACAGGTCCCCCTCGCTGACCCGCTGCCCGGCGACGTTGCGCGCGGGGATCCCACGCCGCTCCCACACCTGGAGGCGCTGGTTGATCGACGCGCCGTCGGCGCCTGGTCGCAGCTTCAGGTAGACGTTGCCGTTGATGCACGTCCAGCCGCAGGCCTCCTTCTCCTCCTCGGTGATGCGCCGGACCATGGAGAAGTACATGTGGCTGTTCCGGGGAAGGTCCTCGAACACGCCGCTCACACGCAGGCTGTAAGGCTCGCCGCGCCGAAGGCCGTCGATGGTCCGTCCGACCACGTCGATGCTTCCGAACAGGGTCATCGCCTGGGTGCGGCTGATGGCGACGCTGTTCATGTCGGCGAGCGCTCGCTCGCGGCTGCCGCGCAGGAACGGGAGCTGGATGATGTCGAAGAAGCTCTTCTCTGCCATGACCAGCGGCAGCGACACGGCCTCGCCTTGCCGCATCACGACCATGCCTTCGCTTTCGGCTCGCGTCGCCGCCTCGATCTCCGGGAAAGCCCGCGCGAGCGATTCAGCGACAACGCCGTGCGCGCCTTGCTGCGGCGGACCAGCTTCATTCTCCGGATCGGTGCTGATCGCCTGCACCTGATAGATGCGCTCGGCATCCGGCAGCCAGGCATCGTAGCTGGTTTCGTAACGCACGTAGATCAGGATCATGAGACAGGCGGCGAGCCCGATCGCCAGCCCGACGATGTTGATGAAGGCGTAGGTCCGGTTCTTGGCGAGAGCCCTGACCGCGACCGTAAGATAGTTCCTCCACATGGTGAGCTCCCCTTATTCGTAGCGAAGTGCGTTGATCGGGTTGGCGCGGGCGACCTTCATCGCGTGGCTGGCGATGGTGCCGAGCGCGATGGCGAGCGCGAGGCCGCCGGCAAGCACGAACGGCGTGGGGCCGAGCGGCATCCGGGCGTCGAACGTGTTGAGCCAGTCGCGCATCACCCACCAGGCGATCGGCCAGGCGATCAGGTTGGCGATGATCACCGGCTTCGAAAACTGCCAGGCGAGCAGCCGCACGATGTCGCGGCTGCGGGCGCCCATCACTTTGCGAATGCCGATCTCCTTGGTCCGGCGCTCCGCCGTGAAGGCGGCGAGGCCGAACAAGCCGAGGCAGGCGACGATGATCGCGAGGATGGCGAAGCCGGCGAAGGTTTTGGCGCGCGCATCCTCTGCCTTGTAGAGTTCCAGCATGATGTCGTCGCTGAACTTGGCGTTGAACGGCACCTCGCGGGTGATGCCCTTCCAAACCCGCTCGACGCCCGCGCGCACGGCCGCCGGATCGCCGCGGAAGCGGACGATCATGTGGGTGTGGCCCGTGCGGGCATTCTGGAACATGATCGGATCGAGCGGCTGTCTGATGTCCCGGAAGCGGGCATCCTTGACGACGCCGACGACCGTCACCGGCACGAGGCCCAGCTTGATGTCGACAAGTGCTGCGCGGAAAGTCTTTCCGACAATGTCCGCCGGGTTTCGGAAGCCCAGACGCCGAGCGGCGAGTTCGTTCATGACGATGTTCCCGCCGCGCTGCGCCAGCGCCTTTTCGGCGGCGGGATCGGGCGGATAAGGAAGCGTCATGTCGTCGAGCGGACGGCTCTCGTCGAACCAGCGTCCGGCCACCAGCGTCAGCCCCATCGCCTCGAAAAAGCCGATATCCACACCGTAGATGCCGATGTTGATCGGTCCGCCTGGCCCGGGAGCGCAATGCCCGTGTTGCTGTTATTCTCGGTCGCCACCCCAATCGTGGTGCGGCCGACGGCCTCTACGCCTGGCACCCGCCGGGTCTGCTCGGCGATCGTCTCGCCCTTGTCGATCAGCTGATATCGGTTCAGCTCCTCGACCTGCAGAATGTGATCGCGCTTGAAGCCGGGATCGACGGTGCGTGCATAGACAGTTTGCGCGTAGATGACGGCCGTGCAGATGATGAGGCCGATCGAGACGGCGAACTGGCCGATGACCAGGACGCTGCGCAACCGTCCTGTGCCTGCCGCCTCCGCTGAGGATTTATTGGCCTTCAGCACGGTAGCCGGCTGGAAGCGGGAGAGGAAGAAGGCCGGATAAAGACCGCCCAGCACGCCGACGACCAGCACCAGCAGCAATACGGGGAGGAGGATGCCGTCGGTGCCGAAATAACTGACCGTCATGTCGGCATCGAGGAAGGCGGCGAAAGCAGGCAGGAGCAGCTCCACCATCGCCAATGCGATCAGCATCGACACCATCGAGATAAGCAGCGACTCGCCGAGGAACTGGATGATAAGCTGGCGCCTGTTGGCACCGAGCACCTTGCGGAGCGCCACCTCGCGGGCGCGTTGGCTCGCGCGGGCAGTTGCGAGGTTGGTGAAGTTCACCACCGCCATGGCGAGGATCAAAAGGGCGATCACGGCGAAGGTGACGATGGTGCCGCGATCATTGCCGGGCTTCATCGCCCCGTCCTGCGCCTCCCCGAGATGGATGTCGCTGATGTTGACGAGGTGCCAGTCCTGCTCGTCGCCCTGATTGAAGCGCCCTTCCCCGACCGCTTCGTCGGGGATATTCCGCTTCTCCCAGGCCGGCAGAGCCGCCTGGATGACCTTGGGGTCGGTGCCCGGCTTCAGCTTCGCCCAGACCCAGCCGTTCTGGCAGCCCCAGCAGGTGATTGCTGGGGCGTGTCCGCATTGAACTGCGCATAATCGATCCGAGCGATGGTGGAGATCTCGAGGTGCGAGTTTTTCGGCAGGTCCTTGAGTATTCCTGTGATGCGGAAATCGCGCGTGATGCCGCGGCTGATCACCGAGTGAGTCCGGCCGATCACGTCCTCGGTGCCATAAAGCCGACGCGCTTCGGTCTGCGTCAGCACAACCGTGTTGAGCTGGCTGAGCGCGTTCGAATTGCCGCGCGCGAGCGGCAGCGGGACGACGGAAAGGAAGTCGCCATCCGCATAGATGAAGTCCTCTACGGTTTGCGCCTGGCCGTCCTTGATGAAGACGGGTTCCGTGCCGAAGGCGTAGACGGCACGCTCGACCTGCGGAAAATCCTTCTTGAGCCGCTCGCCGGCGATCCAGGGCGTCATCTGGAGCTTGTTCTCCTCGCCTGTGTCGTTGGATTTGTACCAGCTCTGGAACTGATAGATGCGCTCCCGGCCCGGGATCCATTTGTCGTAGCTCATCTCGTACCGGACGAAGAGCAGGATCATCAGGCATGCGGCCATGCCGATCGCCAGGCCAAGGATGTTGATGAAGGCGTAGGTCTTGTTCTTGGCCAATGCGCGAATGCCGACGGTGACATAGTTCTTCCACATGGGCCGGGCTCCTATTCGTAACGCAGGGCGTGGATGGGATTGAGGCGAGCCACCTTGAAGGCGTGGCCTGCGACGGTGCCGATCGCGATGCCGAGCGCGATGATCCCGGCAAGGACGAACGGCTCGGGGCCGAGGTCGATGCGCGCGTCGAACCTGTTCAGCCAGTCGCGCATCACCCACCAGGCGATCGGCCAGGCGATGACGTTGGCGAGGATCACCGGCTTCGAGAATTGCCAGGCGAGCAGCCGCACGATGTCGCGCATCCTGGCGCCGAGCACCTTGCGAATGCCGATCTCCTTGGTCCGCCGTTCCGCGGTGAAGGCGGCAAGGCCGAACAGGCCAAGGCAGGCGATCAAGACTGCGAGGACGGCGAAGCTTGCGAAGGTCTGTCCCGGGCCTCGTCCGCCCCGTAGAGCTCCGCCAACTTCTCCTCTGCGACGCTCGGCCTCGAACGGCACTTCGGGAGGTGGCGGCGCCAGATCTGCTCGATCTCGCGCAGAAGCACGTTCGGTTTGGCCGTTTCAAAGCGGACCGCCAGGTATCTGTAAACGCCGTCGTCATAGAAGATCATCGGAGCGACGGGATCGCGGACCGAGCGGAAGCGGGTGTCGCGCACGGCGCCCACGATGAAGGCGGGTGCCCTACCAAGTTCCTCCCGAATATCGGAATGCCGATCTGCTTGCCCACGGCCTCGGAAGCCGATCTGAAGCCAAGCAGCTTTGCCGCGCTCTCGTTGACCACCACATTGAGGCCGCGGGCGACAATAGCCCGCGCGGCCGCTTCGATTGCCGCCTCTTCCGCGTCCACGTTCACGAAGATGCTGTCCTTCGCACGCTGCTTGGAAAGAGCGCGGCCCGCCGCAATGTCGATCTTCATCGTGTTGAAGAAGCTCGGCTCGATGCTGTACCAGCCAAGCGTCACCTTGTCGGTGCGGCCGGGGATGCTGACGGTCTGGAAGAAGGTGGGCCTTCGGCGGGCACGATGCGGGTGCCGGAAGCGCCGATGACGCCTTCCACGCGCGAGATTTCCCGGATCAGCGTCTCCTGAACCTTCCGGACTTCGGGATGCCTGAGGCCGTCGATCGTCAGCAGCCCCTCGCGCTCGTAGCCGGGGTCGGTAAATCGGGCGAAGACGGTCTGGTGGTAAACGATGGCGGTGCAGGCGATGAGGCCGATCGACACGGCGAATTGCGCCACCACGAGCACGTTTCTGAGCCGGCCCGTGCCCCTCGGCTCGGTCGAGGATTTGTTCGCCTTCAGGATGTCTGCGGGCTGGTAGCGGGACAAGTGGAGCGCCGGGTAGAGCCCCCGGCCAGCCCGACGAGCAGCGTCAGCCCAAATACCGGCAGGAGGAGACCGTCCGGCCCGAGATAGGAGATGCCGAGACCGGCATCGAGAAAGGCGGAAAATGAGGGAAGTGTGAGCTCGATCAGCGCCAGCGCGATCAGCATTCCGGCGGCCACGAGCAGCATCGATTCACCGATGAACTGCGCCACCAGCTGCCGACGCTTGGCACCCAGCACCTTGCGAACCGCGACCTCGCGCGCCCGCTGCCCCGCCCGCGCGGTGGCAAGGTTGACGAAGTTGACCACCGCCATCCCCAGGATCAGCAGGGCGATGATCGTGAAGGTGATGATCGTGCGCATGTCGTTGCCCGGCCGCTCGCCGTCCTGCGCCGGCCGAGATGGATGTCCGCACATTGGTGAGCCGCCAATCGGTGGTGGCGCCGATGTTCGAGCCGCCTACATCGAGCGGCGGCACGTTGCGTTTCTCCACGCCTGCATCTGGCCGTTGATGGTCTCGACATCGACGCCCGGCTTCAGCTTGGCGTAAACGAAGCCGTTGACGCAGCCCCAGGGGCAATTGTCTTCCTCGGCCGAGTTGAAGCGGCGGACCATCCTGAGATCCGTATGACTGTTCTTGGGCAGGTCCTCGAACACGCCCGTCACCTGAAGGTCGCGCTTCTCGCCCCCACGCATCGTGGTGACGGTGCGGCCGAGGACCTTGGTGGTGCCGAACAGCTTCAGCGCCTCGGAGCGACTGAGGGTGACGCTGTCGATGTTCCGGAGCGCAGCCTTGGGATTCCCTGCCAGGAACGGCACCTGGAGGATGTGGAAGAAGCTCGGATCGGCGGCGAAGCTCTTCTCGATCGTCATGGCGCGGCCCTGGTGGAGCAGGACCGTGTCGTCACCCTCGAGCCGGGCGACCGCCTCGAAAGCTGAGGGAAGTCCTTGGCAAGCGCCTCCGCCACGGGCCGCGTTACGGGCTGCATGTCGAGCCTCTCGCCCGTCTCTTGGTCGATGCCGAAGGTCTGCACCTGATAAACGCGCTCCGCATCGGGAAGCCAGGCATCGAAAGACGTTTCGTAGCGCACGTAGAGGAGGATCATCAGGCAGGCGGCAAGCCCGAGCGCGAGCCCGAAGATGTTGATGAAGGCGTAGGTCTTGTTCCTCGTGAGGGATCGGAAGCCGACCGTCAGGTAATTGCGCCACATCAGCTTCTGCTCCGTTCCAGCCCGCTCTTGGTGCTGCCCGTCCGTCCGGCTGCCGGCTTCTTCGCCGTGATCTTGATTTCGGTGATGCCGCCGCCGAGGATCTTGGCGACGCCGATCGCCGTCCAGGCCGGGTACGGTGCCTTGACATGGGCTTTCTGGACCGCGGCCATGGCTTCGATCTGCGCCTCCACGTCCGTGTGGAAGCTGGTCATGTCGACGACATCGTCCCAGCTCGCGCCCGCGCGGCGAGGATCGCGCCGATCCGTTTGTAGACGCGGTCATACGCCGGCTTGAGATCGGCCTCGCCGGGCCGAAGGCCCACGACGATCCCCGACAGGTAGATCGTGTCGCCGGTGACGACCGCGTCGGAGAAGCCCCAATTCTCCTGGACCTTCCGCGCGCCTTCATCCTCGGCCATCAGCACCGTCGCGCGCTGCCGCTCGCCCGCTTCGGCGGGGCCGCCGATCGGAACGAAGGAGAGCGTCGCCGCCGCGGTGAGGTAGATGCGCCTCACGCCGCCCGCCGGCGCTCTTGAAGGACCCGCCCGTCGAGCATGTTGACGACGCGGCTGGCATAATCGGCATGGGCGGGCGAGTGGGTGACCATGACGATGGTGGAGCCCTCGGCATTCAACGCCTGGAGCATCTTCATCACTTCCTCGCCATGATGGGTGTCGAGGTTGCCGGTCGGCTCGTCGGCCAGGATCAGCTTCGGCTCCCCGATGAGGGCGCGGGCGACCGCGACGCGCTGCTGCTGACCGCCCGAAAGCTGGCTGGGGCGGTGCTTGGCGCGGTGGGCGATCCCGACCTTGTCCATCACCTCGTCCGCACGCCGGCGGCGCTCGGAGGCGGGCACGTCGTGATAGAGAAGCGCCAGCTCCACATTCTCGCGGACGCTGAGCTCGTCGACCAGATTGAAGCTCTGGAAGATAAAGCCGATATTCTTCTTGCGGACCTCGGCGAGCTTGGCTTCGCTGAGCCCCGCCACCTCCTGCCCGTTGAAAACGTAGGAGCCGCTCGACGGGCTGTCGAGCATGCCGACCACGTTCAGCAAAGTCGATTTGCCGCAGCCCGACGGACCCATCACCGCCACGAATTCTCCGTCCGCGATCTCGAGGTTGATGCCGTCGAGCGCGGTCGTCTCGACGGTGTCGGTGCGGTAGACGCGGGTCAGTTCATGCATGCTCAGCATCCGCTTGCTCCTTCATTTCGTCTCGAGGTCGAGCCGATCCTTGTCGGCAAAACCGGTATAGGGTGAGGTCAGCACCCGCTCGCCGGGCTCCAGCCCTTCGAGCACTTCGATATAATCGGCGTTGCGGCGGCCGAGCCGGACCTGGCGCTTGATTGCTTCGGACCCATCGGGCGTCACCACGAACACCCAGGCGCCGCCGGTTTCGTTGTAAAAGGCGCCGTTCGGGATCAGCAAAGCCGGCGCGGGATCGCCGAGCGTCAGCTTGGTCTGCAGCGTCTGGCCGCGCTGGATGTCTCCCGGCTCGGGCCCGACGAAGTGGAAGTCCACCTCGAACGTGCCGTTGCGCACCTGCGGATAGATCTTGGCGACCTTCAGCCGGTAGGTCTTGCCGCCCCAATCGGCGGTGGCGATCTGGCCCGGCTGGACCCGGCCGAGATAGAATTCGTCGACCTGCGCGACGAGCTTGGAGCGCCCGGCGCTGTCGATCTGGCCGAGCCGCTCGCCGCGGTTCATCGACTGGCCGACCTGGATCGAGAAAGCAGTGAGCTGCCCCGTCACAGGTGCGCGCAGATTGAGCGCATCGAGGGTGGCCCGGGCGATCCCGAGGCTGGCGTTGAGTGAGGCGTTCGACTCGCGCAATTGGGCGAGCTGGCTCGTCTGCAGCCGCTGGTTCACGGCCTGGGCGCGGCGAAGCACCTCCGCACGGCGCTGGTTCGACAGATATTCGTCCTGGCTGTCGCGGAAGACCTTGCCCGGGACGAACCCCTTTTCCACCAGCGGCTTCTGCACCTCATATTGGCGCCGCGCCTTGTCGGCGGCGAGCTGAGCCTCGATCACCGCCCTTTGGTCCTGCATCTGCGTCTGCGCGAGCGCGAGCTCCTGGCTGCGCATCGAGTTCACTTCTCGCGACACCTCGGTCTGGCGCCCCAGCAGGTTCAGCTGCAGGTCCGAGTTGGAGAGCACGGCGAGCAGCTGCCCCTGCCGGACCATGGATCCGTCCTCGACGAGCACCTTCTCCACCCGGCCGCCCTCGACCGCATCCAGATAGACCGTCACCAGCGGCGTCACCCGCGCCCGCAGCGGCAGGAAATCGTCGAAGCGGCCGCGCTCCACGGTGGAGATGGTGACCCGGTCGGCAGCCACCGTCTGGCTCTCCGCCGTCGGGGCCATCATGTAGAAGACGACCGCCGCGATCAGCACGAGCGCGGCTGCGATCCCGATCTTGACCTGCTTCGGAAGACCCTTTGGCGCAACGACCTTGTCCATGCCGCCGCCGCTATGGGCCCGCCCCTCGGTTTCGCCCGCCTGCATCCTGATCACGCCCATCGCTGTGCCTCCGGCACTTCCATAGCAACCATCATGCCATCAGGATGCAAGGACGAAGCGGGGGTTCGGCCCGGACGGCGCACAAGGCGCTGTCCGTTTCCGGACAGAGATTGTTCGTCTGCGGACACTCCCCCCACTTCTGGATCAGAGCGCGGCTTCGGCCGGCGCGGCGGCTGTCCTTGCGCTGAGTTCGAGCGGCGCGGGCTGCTCGACATTCACCGGCGCAAAGGTGATCAGCATGAGAGTGGCGGCGACGGTGGACCAGGCGAAGGCACCCAATATCGTTCGCGTATTCGTCATGATGTTTCTCCCCAAAAGCTTGGCTGTTCGTCCCACGGGCGCACTCAGCAGGGGCCGTGCCAAGCGCATGAAGTGGCGGTTTTCCGCAGATCTGGGTGGGACTTCCTGCCCCAGCGTCGCTGCCCGGCCGTTCGCTTCCGGACAAAGCTGTTCGCTGGCGGACGCCCCGAACGCTGTTGGCACGCTTTTTGTTTTGTAGGCCTCCGAACAGGCTTTAGGAGAAAGGCCGGTGGTGAGGGGAAAGCCATTTGGTCGTTGCCTGGTCGTCGACGACGATCCGGACATCCTGTTGTCCGCGCGGCTTCTGCTGCGCGACATGTTCGGCGAGGTCGCCACCTTCCAGTCGCCCGACGAGGCGCTCGCGGCGATGGCCGGCGAGCGGCCCGACGTCATCCTGCTCGACGCGAACTTCGGCCGCGGCGCTACCAATGCGGCGGAGGGCTTCCACTGGCTGGGCGAGATCCTGAAGCGCGATCCCGAGGCGGTCGTGGTGATGATCACGGCCCATGGCGGCATCCAGATCGCGGTCGAGGCGATGAAGCGCGGCGCCACCGATTTCGTATCCAAGCCCTGGTCCAACGAGCGCCTGCTCGCCACCGTCCGCACCGCCGCCGCGCTGCGCAACTCGCGCGAAGAGGCGGTGACGGAGCGCAGGCGCGCGGCTGCGGTAACCGCGCCGGCCGCGGGGGGAGAGACGCCCCTCCTGGGCACGTCCCCTGGCATCGCGCGTATTTATTCGCTGATCGACAGGGCCGGCCCCACCGAGGCGAATGTCCTGATCCTGGGCGAGAACGGCACAGGCAAGGAGCTCGTCGCGCGCGAGATCCATCGCAAGTCCCGCCGCGCGGACCAGGTTCTGGTCTCCGTGGATCTCGGAGCGGTGGCCGAAAACCTGTTCGAATCCGAGCTGTTCGGCCATGTGAAGGGCGCCTTCACCGACGCCCGCGGCGACCGCATCGGCCGTCTCCAGGCCGCCCATGGCGGGACGCTGTTCTTGGACGAGGTCGGTAACCTGCCCTTGCACCTCCAGCCGAAGCTCCTCACCGCCCTCGAGCAGAGGCAGGTGATCCCCGTCGGCGCCAACAAGCCCGTCCCGATCGACGTTCGGGTCATCGCGGCAACCAATCTTCCGCCCGAGCGGCTCCATGACGAGAGCCTCTTCCGGCAGGATCTGCTCTTTCGGCTCAACACGGTCGAGATCGTGATCCCCGCCCTGCGCGAGCGGCGCGAGGATATCCTGCTCCTCATCGACCATTATGTCGGGCTCTACTCGCGCAAATACGGCAAGCCGGTGCGGAGGCTTCCCGACCCCGTCGCCGCCGCGCTCGTCGCCTACGGCTGGCCCGGCAATGTCCGCGCCCTCCGCCACGCCGCCGAGCGCGCCGTGATCCTGGCGGGGGAAGAGGAATTCATCGTCGACGATTTCTCGCTGTCGCGGACTCCGATGCCCAGAATGTCCGCGCCCGCGGTGCCGGTCGTCCAGAGCGATCTCAACCTGGAACGGGCCGAGAAGCATATGGTGGAGGCGGCGCTCAAAAAGCACGCCTACAATATCTCGCTCGCCGCCGCCGAGCTCGGCCTCACCCGCGCCTCGCTCTATCGGCGCATGGAAAAGCATGGGCTTTAAACGCCGCTTCATCATCGGCCTGCTGTGGCGCGTCGCGCTGCTGCTGCTGACGGCTTTCGCCTTTGCCTACTCCCTGACGGTCGAGGGGCTCGGCGCCGCGCGCGTGCTCGCCGGCTTCCTCTTCATCGGGGCGACGGCAGGGCTCTGGCGCTACATCCAGCGCACCAATGTCGAGCTTGCCCGCTTCGTCGAGGCGGTGCGCTTCGGCGATCTTTCGCAGAATTTCACGCGCTTGAACGAAGGCAGCGGCTTCAGTGAATTCGGCGACGCGCTCGACCAGGGAATCAAGCGGCTGCGCGAGGAGCGGCACCGCCTGAGCGACGATAATCGCTTTTTCGAAGCCGTCCTCGACGATGCACCCACCCCTCTCCTCACCATCGATTTCTCGGGCCGGGTCGATCTCGCCAACAAGGCCGCCCGCCGTCTCCTGACGCGGCACAATGGCGTCAGGATCGACGATTTCCGCGAATATGGCGACGCTTTCGCGGCCTGCCTCGACGAGAACCCGCCGGGCCGTCCACGCCTGGTGCCGATCATGATCGACGGCGTGCCGCAGACGGCGATCGTTCGCACCGCGCTGGTGAACCGCCTTCTCGGAACGGTGAAGGCGGTGGCGGTGCAGCCGATCCAGGGCGAGCTCAACGCCGTCGAAATCGCGGCGCAAAGCGATCTCATCCGGGTGCTCACCCACGAGATCATGAATTCGATGACGCCGGTCACCTCGCTAGCCCAGAGCGCGGCCGCCTTGATGGTCGCGGCCGACAAGGGGGACAATGCGGATATCTCCGATGCCCGCACGGCGGTCGAGCGGCTGGCGCGCCGCGCCGAGGGCGTGATGCACTTCGTCGAGAGCTACCGCCA
>JAUJOJ010000002.1:92546-212176 GCA_030447665.1 Allosphingosinicella sp.
AGCGGCTGGCGCGCCGCGCCGAGGGCGTGATGCACTTCGTCGAGAGCTACCGCCAGATCAGCCGCACGCCCGACGTCCGCCGCCGCCAGTTCGAATTGCTCCCCTGGGCGCGCGAGCTGGAGGCGCTGTTCGTCGCGAGCGGCGACGCCGAGGGTCTCGATTTCCAGGTTCTCGTCCTCTCCGATCAGCTGGTCATCGATGTCGATCCGGACCTGATGTGCCAGGTCCTGATCAACCTCCTGCGCAACGCCGCCGACGCTGCCCGCGCGCACGGCGACCGGCCGGCCGTCTCGATGCGCTTTTCGCCCAGCCCGAGCGGAAGGATCCAGATCGACGTCTCGGATAACGGTCCCGGCGTTCCCGAAGCGCTCGCGCAGGACATCTTCCTACCCTTCTTCACCACCAAGGCGAAGGGGACCGGCGTCGGCCTCAGCCTCGCCCGCCAGGTGGTCCTCGCCCACCAAGGCTCGATCACCCTGTTCAAGAGCGAGATCGGCGGCGCCTTGTTCCGGATCGTCGTCTGAAGCGCGGCGGGCGGCGTTGACCTGAACCGATCAGGCCGACACCCGGCTCGCCAGCGCCTGCACCTGACCCCGGATGTCGGGAACGGCGACGATCTCCCAAACGGCGCCTCGAGTCATTGGCCCCACTGCGTACAGGCTCGGGGATGCGTGGCCCCGGCTGTCGAGGGCGCGGTACTCGGCATCGACGTCGATCCCGATCCGGCAGACGTCCGACCGGATTCGGCCGGTCTCGAGCAGCCGGTCGAGCAGCGGCTCCCCGGCGCGGGCAATGTCCATCTGCGGCCCGGCGCAGTTGACGATCCGCGCCGGCTCGAGCCGTTCGAACTCCTCGCTGCCGCGCGGCCGCCACTCGACTGCCGCCCCGCGCTCCCCCGGTGAGACCGACACGATCTTGCCTGATGCAAAAGCAAGCCTGCCATCCCGCTCCATCCCCTGGATTCGCGCTGAGATAGACGGAGCGATGCGATGCCGGTGAACGTCCCACCAGGGGCGAAGATGCCGAAGGAACCGGCGGCGCTGCTCGGGGCTCGATTTCGCCCAGAGCGGTTGGGTGAACGGGCGGAGCTGGTCCACGGCTGCCCGCCAGCCAAGCCTCCCGGCCTCCCGGCGAACGAAGCGGACGAGCTTGGAGCCTTGAAGCTCGGGCACCGCCTCCAGACCGGATGAATGCCTGTCCGCAGCCGAATGCGCTCGCGGCACAAGCCCCCGCCGGGAGATGGCGAGCGTCCGCCCTCCAAATCCGGCGCTGTCCAACATCAGCGCCGCGTCGATTGCAGTAAGGCCGGTGCCGATCAGAAGGACCATGTCGGCATCGCCCAGGCCGGCAGCGATGTCGCTGGCCCAAGGGTCCGCAACGTAGATCCCGTCCGACCGCAGCTCGGGCGCGATCCCGGGCGGTACATCGGGCTCGAGATTGCCGAGCGCGAGGATCGCCTTGTCCGCCTCGATGCTGTCGCCGCTGCGTAAGCGCACCATCTCGCGTCCGCCGGACGAGACGATGTCGACCGCCTCTTGCCGATCGATCCGCAGCCGATCCCCCGCTTCCACGGATGCGGCGTCCAGCAGCTCTTCGAGATAGGCGCCATAGAGCTTCCGCTGCGCGAACTCGGCCGGGCCGCCCTCGCCGCGCCTGGCGAGCCAGTCCGCGAAATGGCCGGGCTCGTCCGGAAAGGCGCTCATCCTTCCCGCTGCCACGTTGAGAAGATGATCCGAGTGACGGGTGCTGTAGGCAATCCCCGGCCCCAGCCGCTCCGCCCGCTCGATCAGCGTCACCATCGCGCCGCGGCGGAGAAGCTGGATCGTCTGAAGGGTGCCCGAATAGCCGCCGCCGATGACGGCGACGTGGCGACGGCTCAAAGCCGCGGCTCCGCCATCACCTCGACGGGAACGGGATCGGCGAGGCTGAGGCCGTCGAGGATACGTGCCGTCTCGTCCCGCACCATCAGCATCACTCTGTGAAGACGGCATTTCTCCTCGGTGATGCAATTTGTGCATTGCTGGTAGGCGAGCCGGCTAGCGCAGGGGAGCAGGCCGAGCGAGCCCCGCGTCAGCCGCACGATCTCGCCATAGCTGATCTGCTGCGGCCGCTTGGCCAGCCAATAGCCGCCCTCCCGCCCCCGCATCGTCTCGACGAGGCCCGCCCGCCGCATGCTGGAAAGCATCACGGTCAGGAACTTGGCGGGGATATTCTGCTTCTCTGCAATCTCGGACAGCTGCACCGGTCCCTCGCCGTAGCGGTCGGCGAGGTGCAGGAGCGCCCGGATTGTGTACCGCGTTCGTTGAGAAAGCATTGGCCGCTAATGGCCTCAGACCGTTCGATTTACAACCGCGTCAAAGGACGAGCCCGAGGATAATCCCCGCAATCGCGCATGCCGCGATGACGAGCGGCACGCTGAGCTTCAATCGCAGGATCGCAACCAAAGCGGCGGCGGAGAGCAGGGCGGCCACCGGATCGAGGCTGGCCCAGACCGGCACGTCGAGGCTGATCGGCCCCAGTCTCGCCTCGACGACGGTGCCGAACAGATAATGGACGGCGAACCAGAAAGCGAGGTTGAGGATGACGCCGACCACCGCAGCCGTGACGGCGGACAGGGCGGCGGCGAGCGCCCGGTTCTGCCGGAGCCTCTCGACATAGGGAGCGCCCACGAAGATCCAGAGAAAGCAGGGCAGGAAGGTCACCCAGGTCGTCAGCAGCCCGCCCAAGGTTGCGGCGACCAGCGGCGGCAGCCCTTCCGGATTGCGATAAGCGCCGAGGAAGCCGACGAACTGCGTCACCATGATCAGCGGCCCCGGGGTCGTCTCGGCAAGGCCGAGACCGTCCAGCATCTCGCCCGGTTGCAGCCAGCCATAGGTTTCCACCGCTGCCTGCGCCACGTAAGCCAGAACCGCATAGGCCCCGCCGAACGTCACCACCGCCATCTTGGAAAAGAAAAGGGTGATGTCGGCGAAGCTGCCCGCGCCGCCGGCGACCAGCAGCAGGACGGGCGCCAGCCACAGCAGCAGAAGCACGGCCGCCAGGCGGAGAAGGCGTCCGCCCCCGCCCTGGGCGTGAGCGGGCAGCGCCGTGCCGAGCGCGCTCTCGGCGTCGGGCAGAGCCTTCCCCTGGCTCCCATGGCCGCCGCCTGCGGCGAAAGCGCTGCTGCCGGCGCGCGCCGCGGTGAGGCCGATCAAGGCTGCAGCGCCGACGATGACCGGAAAGGGGATGTCGAACAGGAAAATGCCTGCGAAGGCGGCGCCTGCCAGGCCCAGCCGCGCCGAATTGCCGAGCGCCCGCCGCCCGATCCGGATCACCGCCTCGAATACGATCGCCAGCACTGCCGCCTTGAGGCCGAAGAACAGGGCCGCCACCGCACCAACGCTCCCGTAGAGAACGTAAATCCAGCTCAGCGCCATAATCGCGACGAGCCCCGGCAGGATGAACAGGGTGCCCGCGACGAGGCCGCCTTTCACCTTGTGCATGAGCCAGCCGATATAGGTGGCGAGCTGCTGCGCCTCGGGGCCCGGCAGCAGCATGCAAAAATTGAGCGCGTGGAGGAAGCGCTCCTCCCCGATCCAGCGTTTCTCCTCGACGAGAATGCGATGCATGACGGCGATCTGCCCGGCCGGTCCGCCGAAGCTCAAAAGGGCGATCCTGGTCCAGACCCGGACAGCCTCGCCAAAGCTTATGCCGTGACCCTCGGTCACCTCGCGACGTGCTGCTTCACCCGCTCTTCCTGGACAGGAACAGCCAGCCGGGCAAGGGCTGATGGGTGGCCGATCGCAAAGACCGCCTACTCCGCCGCCACGTCGACCTTGAAGGGCTCCTCGGCACGCTCTCCTACCGACCCTAGATAGTCCTCGATCGCCCGCTCGATCGGGCGGAGCATAATGCCGCGCGAGCTGGTGAGGGCGGTGTTCGCGGGCGCGTCTTCGATCGGCAGCACCAGCGACGGATCGTAGCCCGCCCCTTCCGCCACCTGGGTCGCGAATTCGTACCAGCTCAACTTGCCCTGGTTGGCCAGGTGCCAGATGCCCTTCTCGCCGTCGACCAGCAGGTCGAGCGTCGCGTGGCAGAGGTCCGGCACATAGGTTGGCGAGACCGCCGTGTTCCGCCCGGCCCGCACCGGCTCGCCGCGGGCGAGGGCCTCGAGCGTGTTCCACGCGAAATTATACTTGTCCCAAGGACCGAAAAAGGCGCTGGTGCGGATGACGAGCGCATCCTCGAGAGCGGCAAGCACATGCTTTTCCGCCCTCGCCTTGCTGAGCCCGTAGACGTTTGCCGGTGCGACCGGATCGTCCTCGCGATAAGGGCGGCCGAGCTGGCCGTCGAACACCAGGTCCGACGAGAAGGTCACCAGCTTTATGCCGGCGTCGGAGCAGGTTGCGGCGAGCTTGGCCGGGCCTTCCGCGTTCCACTTGAGGCACGCCTCCCGTTCCCGTTCCGCATCGGCGACCCGGACGAAGCCTGCCGTGTTGATGACCGCCCAGGGCTTGTGGCGGGCGATGGCCGCGCGGATCGAGCCTTCATCGCAAATATCGAGCTCTTCCCGGGTGGTGAGGCAGAAGGGGAGCGCCCGCTCCTCGCAGACCTTGGCGAAGGCGTTGCCGAGGGTGCCGGTCGCCCCCGTGATGAGGAGCTTGCGCCCTCCCCATTCCATCGGCCGGCAGCGTTCGTTCCAGGGGTAAAGCCGCGGCGGCCGCCGCCACCAGCCGGGCGAATCCAGCACCGGATGATCGAAATCCTCGCCATGCGCGAGCGCCTTGGCCGCCTTGGCGACGATGGTCGGCCGCGGCGTGCCGCCGCGCACGTCGAAGGCGCCGGTGTCGTAAAATCCGTTCTTCTGCGTGAGGAGAAAGCGCCAATCGACATTGCCGAACATCGACCAGATGGTGACGGCGCGAAGGTCAACGCCCTCCTCGCGGAGTTGCTGAGCAGTTTTCCAGACCTCCACGAACCAGCGCAATTGCTCGTCGCGGTGGCAGCCGTGATGGACTTCGGTGATCGCGATCGGAAGCCGATAGCGGTCCCAGACCTCGCGCAGCCGCGGGGCGAAGCCGGTGTCGCCGTCGCACCTTTTCACCCGCACGGCCTCGGCATCGACGTAGGTGTCGCGCCCGTTTCCGCCGACCTCATGGCCGGGGTACAGGTCGGTCCGATGGTCCAAGAAGCGTTCGCTCGTCAGATAGTGATTGATGCCGAGGATGTCCGGCTTCGCTTCTCCGCCCGCGAAACCCTCGATCTCCTCCCAGCCGATGCCCGCGCCGATCAGCAGCCGGTGCATCTTGTGATTAGGGTCGATCATCCCGCACTGAAGGTCAAGGCTCAGCCAGCGCCGCTCATTCTCGAAATTGGCCTGATAGCGAAGCGAGGCCGTCGAATAGCATTTGCCCATGTCTTCGGTCTGGACGAGCTGGGCGTCCGGAATGATCTTGCGGATCGCCCGCATCGCCTCAAGCGTCCCCTTGCACTGGTTGACGAGCGCGCGAAGGAACAGGGAATAGTCCTTCGTGTGCGGATACCAGTGGCCGTAAAGGGCGGAGAAGCGCGCGGTCGTCAGCGGCTCGTTCACCGGAGTCCACATCTTGATCCAGGGATAGCGCGCCGCGACCTTCGCCGCATAATCGGCCAGCTTCTGCGGAAATTCCGGATCGAGCAGCTCGGTATAACGGGGCCCCGATCCATGGTGGAGCAAGCCGCCGATGATGGTGATGCCGCGCTCCCGCAGCATTGCCAGCCGCTCGTCGGTCCAGGAAAAATCGAGATCGTCCAAGCTGTCGGGCGCGATGCTCTCCCAGAGGATCGGATAGCGGACGGTGGTGACGCCGAGATCGGCGATCAGGTCGATATCCTCCCTGCGGTAGCTATGGCCGGTTTCCTCGCTCTGGTCCCGATATTCGTCGCCCACGCGAACCACGGTACATTCGACGCCGCCCCACATCTCCAACCCGGAGGCGTCGCTGTTCGTGGATGATTTGGTCATCGAGCCTCAACCCTGTTTTCCTAACGGCTGAGTAACGAACCGATGCGGAGCGGACGCGGTTCCGAGTCAAATCGGCCTGTTTAAAGCAGGTTATCGAGATTCCCATTCTGGCACTGCCGCGAGCGTCCGCGGATGCGCGGACGCGGGCCTTGCGGCTTCGCCCGCGATGTTGCAACGCTTCGGCCCCGACGCCCCACCTGATTCCAAGCCGCTTCCCGGCCGGAGACCCCAAAATGATCAAGGGAATTGCAGCACTTACGCTTGTCCTCCTGTCCTCCGCCGCGCTTGCGCAGGAAAAGAAAGAGGAGAAGAAGTGGAACGTCGCCGCCCCGCCGATGAAGATGCGCAGCGTTCCGATCAACGTCAGCGAGGGCACATGGATGAACCTCGACGTCAGCCCGGACGGGCGGACGATCGCGTTCGATCTGCTCGGCGACGTTTATACCCTGCCGATGAGCGGCGGCCGGGCGACCCGCATTTCGGCCGGCATGCCCTATGAGACGCAGCCCCGCTTCTCGCCCGACGGCCGGCAGATCGCCTTCACCTCCGATCGCGGCGGCGGCGAGAATATCTGGCTGATGAACACTGACGGCTCGAACCGGCGCCAGCTCACCAAGGAGATGTTCACGCTCCTCAACAACCCGACCTGGAGCGCCGACGGCCGCTTCATCGCCGCCCGCAAGCACTTCACCACCCAGCGTTCGGCCGGCACGGGCGAGATCTGGATGTACCATGTCGCGGGCGGCGGCGGGGTGGCGCTGGTCGAGCGGCCGAATCCGCAGTTCCAGAAGGAGCTGGGCGAGCCGATGTTCACCCCCGCGGGTGACGCCATCTATTTCAGCCGCAACACCACGCCGGGCAACATTTTCGAATATGCGCAGAATTCGAACCAGCAGCTGTTCGCGATCGAGCGCTACGACATCAAGACGGGCGAGCGCACCACCGTCGCCGGCGGCCCGGGCGGCGCCGTGCGCCCCACTCCCTCCCCGGACGGCCGCTATCTTGCCTATGTCCACCGCGAGCGCGCCAAGTCGAAGCTCTATGTGAAGGATCTCCGCTCGGGCGAAGAGCGCAAGATCTACGACAACCTCGACCAGGACCTGCAGGAGACTTGGGCAATCCACGGCGTCTATCCGAACATGGATTGGACGCCGGACAGCCGTTCGATCCTGTTCTGGGCCGGCGGCAAGATCCGCCGCGTCAACGCGGACGGCTCGGGTGCGGCCGAGATCCCGTTCCAGGTGGCCGACACGCGTGACGTGATCGATCCCCCGCGGCCGCAGGTGAACGTCTTCTCCGAGACCTTCACGACCAAGATGCCGCGCTTCGCGACGCTGTCGCCGGACGGGCGCCGCACCGTGTTCGAAAGCCTCGGACGCCTGTACCTGAAGGAGGGCTCGGGCGGCGCGCCGCGCCTGCTCACCGCGAATGACGGCGATTTCCAGCTCTACCCGGCCTGGTCGGGCGATGGACGGCAGATTGTTTTCGTCAGCTGGAACGACCAGCGCCTCGGCGAAATCCGCACCGTCGATGCGGACGGCTCGGGCATGCGCACCGTCACCGACGTTCCGGGGCACTATCGGCGGCCGCGCTTTTCGCCCGACGGCCGGACGATCGTGTTCGAGCGCGGCGGCGGCGGCTATCTGACCTCGGACCGCTGGTCCGACGAGAAGGGCGTGTTTCGCGTCGCCGCGGGCGGCGGCCCGGCCACTCGCCTCGTCCGCGAGGGCGGCAACCCGCATTTCGGGGCCGCCAACGACCGCGTCTATCTCGAGCAGAGCGGCGACAACAAGCTGAAGCTCGTCAGCGTGGATCTTAACGGCAAGGACCTGCGGACCCACGCCCAGGGCGACTTGATCGTGGAATATCAGATTGCTCCGACCGGGGACCAGATCGCCTTTCGCGAAAACTACAATGTGTTCGTCGCGCCCTTCTTCGCCGGCGCCAAAACGCTCGATCTGGGCGCCAAGGGAACCCAGCTTCCGATCACCAAGGTGACCAACGAGGGCGGCCAGTATCTCCACTGGGCCGGCAACGGAACGTCGCTGGCCTGGAGCCTGGGGCCGACGCTCTACTCCGCCCCTTCGAGCGGCCTGATCCGCGCCGATGGCGGCAAATATTCGGCGCCAACCAGCGGCATCTCGCTGGCCATGCCGATTCGGTCGGACGTGCCGCAGGGCCAGGTGGCCCTGGTCGGCGCCAAGGTCGTCACGATGGCGAACGATTCCGGCGGCATCATCGAGGACGGCGTCATCCTCGTCGAGGGCAACCGCATCCGCGCGGTCGGCCGCCGCGGCGAAGTGGCGATCCCCGCCGGCGCCCGACAGGTGGACGTCGCCGGCAAGACCATCATCCCCGGCCTCATCGATGCCCACGCCCACGGCGCGCAGGGCGAGGACGACCTCATCCCCCAGCAGAATTGGGAGGCGATGGCGCACCTTGCCTTTGGCGTGACCACGGTCCACGACCCGTCAAGCACGTCGAGCGAGATCTTCCCTGCGGGCGAGATGCAGCGGGCGGGCGTGATCCTGGCGCCGCGCACCTTCTCGACCGGCGAGATCGTCTACGGCGCCCGCGCGCCCGGCCGCTATGCGGTCATCGACAGCCTGGACGATGCGCTCGCTCATGTCCGTCGCCTCAAGGCGCAAGGCGCGCATTCGATCAAGAACTACAACCAGCCCCGCCGCGACCAGCGCCAGCAGGTCGTCGCCGCCGCGCTCCGCGAGAATATCGCCGTGGTGGCTGAAGGCGGCTCGGTGTTCGAGATGGACATGGCGCTGATCGCCGACGGCAACACGACGCTGGAGCACAACATCCCGCAGGCGCAGCTCTACGAGGATGTGCTGAGCTTCTACGGGCAGACCAAGGTCGGCTATACGCCCACGCTCGGCGTCAGTTATGGCGGCCTCGGCGCGGAGCCGTTCTGGATCTCGCAGAGCCAGGTGTTCAAGCATCCGCTCCTCACCCGCCACGTTCCCGCCACCGTGCTCAATCCCGAGCTCGTCCGCGTCACGGTCGCGCCCGAAGAGGATTATGTCGACAAGGTGAGCGCCGCCACCGCGAAGCTCATCTCTGAGCGCGGGGTTCCGGTGTCGATCGGCGGCCACGGCCAGCAGCAGGGCCTCGCCGCCCATTGGGACATGTGGTCGTTCGTCCGCGGCGGCTGGACTCCTATCGAGGCGCTGAAGGCCGGCACGACCACGCCCGCCCGCGCGCTCGGTTTCCGCGACATCGGTTCGCTGGAACCCGGCAAGCTCGCCGATCTCGTGATCCTCAACGCCGATCCGACGGCCGACATCCAGAATACGGACGACATCGCCCGGGTGATGCTGAACGGCCGGCTCTACGATGCGGCGACGCTCAACGAGGAGGTGACCGGCACCCGCCGCCGCCAGCCCTATCATTGGGAGAATGAGGGCGCGGCGCCTCCGACACCAGCCAAGCCCTGATTTCGGCGCGGCGCTCCGTCCAAGTCCGTGCCCTGGAGAACCGTTGTGGCGGCAATTCGCCGCCGCTCGCTAGGAATCCGGTAACCCTTTTTGGTGCATGCTCATTCCGGTTCAGCGGGGTGACGCGGATGCAGTTGCACAAAAGGAAGCTCGGTCTCGAAGGGAACATCGTTCCGCGCACGCAGCCGCGTATCGCCGACCAACGCTGCGAGGAGCGCCGCGAGGATATCGTCGACCGCGCCGTCATCACCTTTCGCGGGCAGGACTATCTGGTTCCGGTGGCGAACATCTCGTCGCGCGGCACCATGATCGAGTGCGACATCATGCCGCGCATCGGCGAGGCGGTGGTGATCCAGTTCGAGAATTGCACGAAGATACACGGTTTCGTGCGCTGGATCCGCGACGGCAAGATCGGGCTCAATTTCGGGCACGAGATCATCTTGGGGTGATGCCGGGCAAGCATGCTCGGAACAGAAAGTGCACGCCCGTTCGTTATCGCCATAGCAAGTGGCCGCCGCAATGCGCCAGCGGGGCTTCAGGAAAAGCGGGGAATATCCGGTGATACATGCGAAGATCGCGCTCGAGGCGGAAGTCGATCCGCGGCGGCGCGAGCCCCGTGCCCGCGTCTCCGCTGAAGTTGCGCTCCGCCAGCTCGGCCGGAACGCGGTCTAGGGCCGCCTCATCAACATCTCCAGCCGCGGCTTCATGGCCGAGACCGATGCCCTCATCGAGCCGGGCTCGCGCGTCTGGCTCACCCTTCCCGACGCGGGGCGCATCAACGGCCTTGTCCTTTGGGCGAAGAATGGCCGGGTTGGCGGCGAGCTTGCCGGACCGATCGATCCGCTAGCCGTCATCCAGGCTGCGGGAGAATCGAGCCTCTAGACCAAGATCGAATAGAGCCAGGTTCACGCTTTCGGCGGAGCTAAGAGCGCTTAGGCTAAGCGGGTGGACCAGGCACTAAACCGCGTCTGCCCCCAGTGCCTTCATCACGGTGGGCGCGATCCCGCTCACCATCCGCTTGATGCCCTGGAAATTGGGGTGAACCCGGTCCGGCAGGTTGAACGCCGGGATGCCTGCCACGCCCGCCAGGAAGAAGGGGTATAAAGGCGCTCCATATTTACGGGCCAGGTCCGGGAAGATGGAATTGTAGTCGTTCATGTAGCGGCTGCCGAGATTGGGCGGCGCCAGCATGCCGGCGACGAGAACCGGGATGTCGCGCTTCTTGAACTCGGCCAGGATGAAATCGAGATCCTCGCGCGTCTGGGCAGGCGGATAGCCGCGCAGCATGTCGTTGGCGCCCAATGCGACGATCGCCAGGTCCGGCTTCACCTTGAGGCCGTCCAAAGTCCACTTGACCCGCGCCCGGCCGTTGGCGGCCGTGTTTCCGGAGACGCCGGCATTGATCACATGCGCGCGCACGCCGTTCCGCCGCAGCGTGTCCTCGAGCTGCGGAACGAAGCCCTGGCCCGGCGGGAGGCCGTAACCTGCGGTGAGGCTGTCTCCGAAGGCAAGGATGTTGACATCCCTCTCCTGCGCCTGCGCGGCGGTACCGGCCATCACAAAGCCCAGATAGACAATGAGCCGAAGCACCCCATATGGAACCCGGAACGACATCGGACTTCCTTCTCCTTCATGACCAGCTCCTACGTGATTGACGCCGAGAATGTCACCCTGGCGCTCGGCACCGGGGCGGCCCGCGTCGAGATCCTCCGCGGCATCGACCTAAAAGTCGCGAAAGGCGAAAGCGTTGCGCTTCTGGGGCCGTCGGGTTCCGGAAAGTCGTCCCTGATGGCAGTGCTTTCCGGATTGGAACGCGCCACTTCGGGCACGATCCGCATCGCCGGCTCGGATTTCACCGCCTTGGACGAGGATGGCCTCGCCCGCGCCCGCCAGGGGCGGATCGGCATCGTCCTGCAGGCCTTCCATCTGCTCCCGACCATGACGGCGCACGAAAATGTCGCCGTCCCGCTAGAGCTTTCCGGCGAGGGCGACGCCTTTCCGGTCGCCGCGGGGGAACTCCAGGCCGTCGGCCTCGGCCACCGCCTCACTCATTATCCGATGCAGCTTTCCGGCGGGGAGCAGCAGCGCGTCGCGATCGCCCGCGCCACGGCTCCCAGGCCCGCACTCCTTTTCGCCGACGAGCCCACCGGCAATCTCGACGCCGGAACGGGCGCGTCGATCCTCGACCTCCTCTTCGAACGGCAGAAGGCGACCGGCGCCACGCTCCTGGTCATCACCCACGACCCGGCCCTCGCCGCCCGCTGCGATCGGGTGCTTGAGATGCAGGACGGGCGGATCGCTTCCGACAAGCGGGCGGCGTGAACCTCCCCCTCCGTCTCGCGCTTCGCGACCTGCGCGGCGGCCTTTCGGGCCTGCGCCTTCTCGCCGTGTGCCTGTTCCTCGGCGTCGCCGCGCTTGCCGCAGTCGGCTCCCTCTCGACCGCCATCGTCGGCGGCCTAGCCGAGCGCGGCCAGTCGATCCTGGGCGGCGATATCCAGCTCGTGGTCGCTCAGCGCGAGGCGACGCCGGAGGAGCTCGCCGCTTTCCGTGGACAGGGACAGCTATCCCACGTCACCCGCATGCGCGCCATGGCCGCACGGCTGGACGGCGCCGAGTCCGTGCTCGTCGAGCTGAAGGGTGTGGACCAGGCCTATCCGCTGTACGGCAGCTTCTGGCTGGCTGAAGGCGCGCTTTCCGCCCGCCCCTCCGGCAACGAGGTGGCGATCGGCCCGGAGCTTGCCGACCGCCTTTCCGTTCGCATCGGCGACAGCATCCGGATCGGCAATTCCGAGTTCCGCATCGTCGGCTTCATCGCCGAGGAACCGGATCGGGTGGGCCAGGGCTTCACCCTCGGCTCAACGGCGCTCGTGGACCGCCCAGGCATCGCCGCCACCGGGCTCCTTCAGCCCGGCAGCCTCTACACCAACGCCTACCGATTGAAGCTGCCGTCGGGCGCCGACGTGGAGCAGGTGAGCAAGACGCTCGCCACCCGCTTCAAGGATGCCGGCTACCAGGTGCAGGACCGCACGAACGGAGCGCCAGGGACGCGGCGCTTTATCGAGCGGCTCGGCCAGTTCCTCACGCTCGTCGGGCTCACCGCGCTAATCGTCGCGGGGATCGGCGTCGGCAACGGCGTCAGCTCCTATCTGGATTCCAAGCGCGGCACGATCGCGACCCTGAAGCTGCTGGGCGCGACGAGCCGCACCATCTTCCTCTCCTATCTTCTCCAGATCGGACTGGTGGCCGCAGGCGCAATCCTGGCCGGTCTCGTAGCGGGCGCGCTCGTGCCCTGGGTCGTGGCCCTGATCGCCGGGAGCGCGCTGCCCGTCCCGCCGCGCCTCGGCCTCTACCCGACGCCGCTCCTCGCCAGCGCCGCCTACGGCCTCCTCATCGCCTTCACCTTCGCCATCCTGCCGCTCGCCCGCGCCCGCACCCTTCCGGCCGCTTCGCTTTTCCGCGGCAGCCTGGAGCCGCTCCGCCGGCCCCCGCTCACGGCACTCGCGGGCGCGTTGCTGTCGGCCTGCCTGATCGCCGCCCTTGCCATCCTTACCGCGCGCGAGCCCGCCTTCGCCGCCGGCTTCATCGGCGCCGCCCTCGGCCTGGTGCTGCTGCTCACCCTGCTCGGCGGCATCATCTGCTGGGCGGCCGCGAAGCTGCCCCGCCCGCGCAATCCCATCTTCCGCCTCGCCCTCGCCAACCTGCACCGGCCGGGAGCCCAGACCGGCCGATTGGTGGTCGCGCTCGGCCTCGGCCTCACCCTCTTCACCACGCTGGCGGTGATCGAGACCAACCTGTCGGGCCAGATCCGCACCACCATCCCGGCCAAGGCGCCGAGCTTCTTCATGCTCGACATTCCCGTTGAGGACGTTCCCCGCTTCCAGGCACTCGCCCGTCAGGCGGCGCCGCAGGGCGACCTCGTCACCATCCCGTCGCTCCGGGGAGCGGTGGTGGCGGTGAAGGGCCGGCGCGTGTCGGAAATGAGCGAGATCCCCGACGGCGCCTGGTTCCTGCGCGGCGACCGAGGTCTCACCTATGCCGCGACAGTACCTGAGGGCAGCCGGGTGGCGGCGGGCAAATGGTGGCCGGCAGATTATTCGGGGCCGCCGCTAATCTCGCTAGACGTCGAGGCCGCCCGCGCAGTCGGGCTCACGGTCGGCGATAGCATGACCGTCTCGATCCTCGGCCGTGAGATCGACGCGACCATCGCCTCGCTTCGCGAGATCAACTGGGACACGATGGGCTTCAACTTCGTGATCGTCTTCAGCCCCGGCGTGCTGGAAAGCGCGCCCCACAGCTTCATGGCTACCATCTCCTTGCCGGAAGCGCAGGAGCGGCCCTTTGCCCGCGCCGTCTCCCGCACCTTCCCGACGGTCTCTGCGATCCGCGTCAAGGAAGTGGTCGAGACCGTCTCCCGCATGCTCCGCCAGCTCTCCGTCGCCGTCCGCTCAGCCGCGTCGGTCGCCATCCTCGCCGGCATCGCCGTTCTGATCGGCGCGCTCGCCGCCTCCCGCCGCGCCCGGGTCTATGACAGCGTGATCCTGAAGCTGCTCGGCGCTACCCGCGCCCGCATCGTTGCCGCGCAGGCGCTCGAATTCACCGCCCTTGCCCTTATCGTCAGCGCGGTCGCCTTCGCGCTCGGCGCCGCGTCCGGCTGGTATGTGGTGGTGAAGGTGCTGGAGCTGGAATGGGCGCCGGATTGGGGCATCGTCGCCGCAACGCTCGCCGCAGGGGCGGTCGTCACGCTCCTGCTCGGCCTCGTTGGATCGCTGCCCGCGCTTACCGCCCGGCCCGCCAGGGCATTGCGAACGCTCTAGGCCAGTCTTATTTCGCAACCCACATTGCGAAGGAGCCGCTCATGATCGATCTCTACACCGCCGCTACGCCCAATGGTCACAAGGTTTCGATCGCGCTCGAGGAGCTGGAGCTCCCCTATCGGCTGCACGCGATCGACCTGTCGTCGGGCGAGCAGAAGCAGCCCTGGTTTACCGCTATCAACCCCAACGGCCGTATCCCGGCGATCGTCGATCAGGCTCCCACGGACGGCGGCGGGCCGCTGAGCGTCTTCGAATCGGGTGCGATCCTCATCTACCTCGCCAACAAGGCGAACCGCCTCAATGGCACCGATCTGCGCAGCAAGATCGACACGGTGCAATGGCTGATGTTCCAGATGGGCGGGGTCGGCCCGATGATGGGCCAGGCCAACGTCTTCACCCGCTATTTCCCGGAGCAGATCCCGAGCGTTATCGATCGCTACCGCCGCGAGGGGCGGCGCCTGTTCGAGGTGCTGGACGGCCACCTTGCCTCTCGTGAATATCTGGCAGGCGACTATTCGATCGCGGACATCGCCAATTTCACCTGGGTGCGCATCCACGAATGGCCCGGCATCGGGATCGAAGGCCTCGACCATCTGAAGCGCTGGATGGACACGATCGCCGCGCGGCCCGCGGTGCAGAAGGGCCTCAACATGCCGCCGCGCGCCGAGGATCCGGACAGGACCGTTCAGATGGCCCGTAAAATGCTTGCTTGACGGAAGGCGGGGCAGGCACCGCACCTGTTCCTCCCCGCATCCCGGCCGTCGGGCCGCATCAAACGACTGTCGGAGCAATAGTTTGATAGTAAACTCTTCGCCGGGGCGGCGGGAGGGTCTATAGGCACCGCAAAGGAGACTCCCATGAACGAGATGACCCGCATTTCCGCACAGCCTGCTTATTCGGAGCGCGTCCAGTCGCTGCTCCGGCGCGAACCGGCCTTGTTCATCAATGGGGAGTGGGTTCGCTCGACCGCGGAGAAGACCATTCCGGTCTACGATCCTTCGACAGGCCGGCAGATTGCTTCCTTCGTCGACGCGTCGGACGAGGATGTGGACCGCGCAGTTCAGGCTGCCCGCACCGCCTTTGACGACGGCCGCTGGTCAAGCCTCTCCCCCTATCAGCGCGAGCGGCTGATCAGCCGCCTGGCCGATCTCATCGAGGCCAATATCGCCGAGCTTGCGGAGCTGGAGTCGATTGACAACGGCAAGCCGCGGTCGGCGGCCCAAGGCTACGACATGCCCAAATGCGTGCAGACGCTCCGCTACATGGCCGGCTGGGCGACCAAGATTTCGGGCGAACATATCGAGCCCTCCGGCTTTCCGACCGGGACGCTCCACGCTTATGTCCGGCGGGAGCCGATCGGCGTCGCGGCCCAGATCGTGCCGTGGAACTTCCCCTTGATGATGGCGGTGCAGAAGATCGCCCCGGCCTTTGCGGCGGGATGCACCGTGATCCTGAAGCCCGCCGAGCAGACCAGCCTCACCGCGCTCCGCCTCGCCGATCTCGTCGCCGAAGCGCGCTTTCCGGCGGGCGTGTTCAACCTGGTGACCGGCAATGGCGAAACCGCCGGCGACCGCCTCGTCCGCTCGCCGCTGATCGACAAGGTCGCCTTTACCGGATCGACCGAGGTCGGCAAGATCATCAACCGCACCGCCACCGACACGCTGAAGCGCGTCACGCTCGAGCTTGGCGGCAAGTCTCCCGTGATCGTTCTTCCGGATGTCGACATCTCCAAGACCGCCGCCGGAGCGGCGCGCTCGATCTTCGCCAATGCCGGCCAGGTCTGCATCGCCGGATCGCGCCTTTATGCGCACCGCGACATCTTCGACAGCCTGATCGAGGCCGTCGCCGAGGCCGCGAACAAGTTCAAGGTCGGGCCCAGCCTCGCGCCGGACACGATGATGGGCCCGCTCGTTTCGACCGAGCAGCGCGACCGGGTGATGAACTACATCGATCAGGGCCGCAAAGCCGGCGCCTCGGTGTTCCACGGTGGCGAAGCGCCGGGCGGAGACGGCTATTTCGTCAGCCCGACCATTCTCGTCGACGTGAAGCCCGAAATGTCGGTGGTCCGCGAGGAGATTTTCGGCCCCGTCCTCGCTGCCCAGCGCTACGACGATCTCGACGAGGTCGCGGCACAAGCGAACGATACGACCTACGGCCTGGCCGCCTCGATCTGGACCCGCGACGTCTCGGCGATGCACAAGCTCGCCGCTAAATTGAAGGCCGGCATGGTCTGGGGCAACACCAATTCGGCCGCCGACACGTCGCTCCCCTTCGGCGGCTACAAGCAATCGGGCTTCGACGAGAAAGCGGCCGCTACGGGATCGAAGCTTATACGGAGCTGAAGACGGTAGCGATCGCATTATAGGCACGATCCCCTCGCGTCGGCTGGCGCCGGCCGCGAGACCATATGAGAAGGACCTGATTCAAGGCGCGGTGGAAGCGCGTAGCGCTTCCACCGCAACCGATCAGGCTCTAACGCTCGCAGCGCGAATGTTCGGGCTCCCGCCGCTCCCGCTCGGCGCGCCGCTCTTCCCTGGCGGTGCATTCCTCGCGCTTGCGGATCTCGCGGCCGCGCTTCTCGTCGGCTTCGGATTGGCTGGTGGTGAGAACGTCGACCGTCTTGGATGCCGCCTTTACCGGCAAGGTGACGATGTCGACTGCCGTCTGCGCGATACATCCGCTGAGCAGGGAGGTGAGAGCGGCGGCGGTAAAGATGCGCATCATGATCCTCTTGGGTCCGGAGGCGGCGATCGTCCGCCAGCGCGGATGATCGCCGCCTGAACGCTTCGCTCAAGTCATGTTGTAAGGCATGTTGATGGTCTGCGCGACAGGATGTGCTCGAACATGTGCGCGAAGCCGAAGCGCCCCGCCGGATCGTGCTTGGCGCCGGCTTCGTACCACATCGAGACGGCGACCTTGGGGGTGGTGGTGTCGCGAAAGCCGTAAACGGTAAGGCCGTTCTCGAGCTGGCGCGCCTTCTAGGCGATCGGCGGCGCCGACAGCCGGGCCGCCTTCCCGCTCTCCCTTGGCATCATCATCTTGTTCCAGATCGATTTTTACGGCGTGTGGCAGCTGGATACGACAGCGGGGGCAAGCAGCGCAAATCGATCTTTCGGCTGTTTCGTGGAGTGAAGCCGTCGACTCATCGATGGGGCCGATCCGGCCTGATCCGATCAAGGTCTAACGCAGATTATTGGAAGGGAAACCAGCTTCGGTTATTGTTCGAGTCGTTCACAATCCCGGGGGGATCAAGTTCAATGGACCAGCTGGATCTCGATTATTACCGTGCACGCATCGCCGAGGAGGAGATCGCGGCGCAGCGGGCGGCGCATCCGCTTGCGGCGGAAAGCCACAGGAGGCTTGCCGAGGAATATGCGAGCCTGATCGTCGCCAACGATCCGTCCTTCGCTTTGCACGCGCAGGTTTGAGGCGCCTTATTCGGCCAGCACGTCCGGCCCGAGCGGCAGCGCCATCGAAAAGCGCAGGCCCTCGCGCCTGAACTCGACCTCGGTCGTGGCGCGCAGGTCGTAAGGCAAGGTCGGGTCAAGAGCTCAAGCCCGAAGCCCTGCCGCTCCGGCTGCCCGGAAGGCAGATCGAGGCCATTCTCCTCCCAGACGAGCTGGAGCCACTCCGAACCATCGAGCGTCGATCGCTGCCAGCGGACGTCGATCCGGCCGCGCTGTGGCAAGCTCATGGATGGCAAGGCTCACCGTCTCGGCACGCCGAGGCGTGAGGTTGCAGCGACTCCTGGGCCAGCCTTCGCTCGGCGCGGGAACGCTGCTCCACTCCCTGCTGGCTTTCGTCGAGCTGGTTCGGGGAACCCTCGGGGCCCGGTTCAGTCATTTGGCGTCTAAATGCCTGCCCTCCCCGTTTAGATGCAGGTAATTGTCGTTGAACAGCGCGGCGTTCTTCAGCGCTTGGAGGTCGGGGATGGTAAGCGTCTTGCTCTGAAGCTCGATGAGCCCGTCCTTGCGCAGTTCCTGGAGGGTACGGTTGACGTGGACCGCCGTCAGGCCGCTCGCGTCGGCGATGTCCGCCTGGGTCAGCGGGAAGTCGCAGCTATTCCCCCGCGTCAGCGCAACCGACTGCAGCCGGATGAAAAGCTCGCACAGAAGATGAGCGATGCGTTCGTAGGCGGTGCGCTGGCCGAGGTTCAGCGTCCATTCGCGCTGGATCGAGACCGTGGCGAGCTCGTCCCAAAAGAGCGCCTGGGTGATGCGGGGATGATCGGTCATCATCCGTTCGAAATCGTCCCGCGGCAGCTCCGCCACCTTCAGCGGTGTGATCGCGCCGATATTGTGGTCCATCTCCTTGAGAATATAGACGTTGAGATCGCAGATGTCGCCGGGGAGAAAGAGCGCGACGACCTGCCGCCGTCCATCCGGAAGCGTCTTGTAACGGCAGGCCCACCCGTCCAGAACCAGGAAGACCGAGCGCGGCGGATCGCCCTCGCGGATGAGGTCGCGGCGCGCAGAGATCTCCCGCTGCCCCTTGCGGGACAGACGCTCGATGCTTGCTCGGTCTTCTTGAGAAAGCTTGTATAAGCTTCGAGCCTGAGTGCCAGGGGGCTCACCATCCGTAGGGTTTCCTCATCCCTTTAGCCCGACACGTTGTGCCGGTCATTACTTATGTTATATCTGTTTGTGGCTGACATTCCCACTGACGCTTGGGGGCAAAAGGTTGCGAATGGCCATAGAATCTACGGGGTCGCCCGACCTTTCCAATGGCCGCATCCTGATCGTCGAGGATGAATATTATCTCGCAGACGGTCTTGCGCGCGCTCGAGCGGCAGGGGCGGAGGTGGTCGGGCCCGTCGGGTCGCTCGGCGAGGCGGACGCCTTGGTGCGCGAGGGCAATTTCGGTGGCGCCATTTTGGACATCAATCTGCGCGGCGAAATGGCCTTCCCGGGTGGCGGACCGCCTGGGTCGAAAGGCATCCCCTTCATTGTGGCGAGCGGCTACAACAGCGCGGTGATCCCGGATCGCTTCCTGGCCGTTCCGCGGGTCGAAAAACCGTTCAATCCGGGAGAGGTGATCGGGGCCATCCCGCTCCTGCTGCAACGCCGCAGCTAAGCCCCTTTGGAATCATAATTTAATCAAGAAACCGAACTACGATGACCTGCGAATGCGCTTGGCGGAGATTTGGCGCAATCACCGCCGATCCAGCGAATCTTGGTACAAACGGGCGCTATGGTGAAGCACGGCGACATTCGATTTCATTCGATCCGAGGCTGAGCCTCAGCGAGCCGTCCCGCAGCGTACCGCGGAATTTCGTTAGCGCAGCCTCCAGCCCCGTCCTCCTTCTGCGTTCTTGAGTGTGTCCCTGCCAGCAGAGGCACACTTTTTTGCGAGTACCTCATCCCGATCGCTCGTGCGGCCGCCGCGCCGGAACCACAACGGCACCCGGCCATTGTTTCCCGAAAGCAGATGGAGTGGCATAGCATGACCGACCTCATGAAGCTTCTCATCGGCGCCGGTTTCCTCGCGCTGGCCGCATGCGGCGGCAAGGGAGACGACAAGGCGGCCGAGGAAGTCGAGCAGGCCTTCGAGAACACCGCCCAGCAACTCGACAACGCCGCCGCGAATGCGAGCGGAGCGGCCGAGGAGCGGCTCGAGGACGAGGCCGAGGTCCTGCGCGAGACCGGGGAAGCGGCCGCAGAGGCGATCGACGACGTCGACCTCAACACCCAGGCCACCGTCAACCAGCAATAGCGGGACCTTTGCGTAACTCCGTCACTCCCGCGAAAGCGGGAGTCCAGCTTCTTTATAAGCCTGTGAGAAGTAAGAAGAAGCTGGATCCCCGCTTTCGCGAGGATGACTATCCCGAGGACTGCTACCGGGGTTAGGCAAAGGTCCGCAATAGCCGGCAAGGGCTGCTCGGCGCGGGGCGCCCCGTCAGGCTCTTCCGAAACGCGCCTCCAGCATCGGATCCACCCCATAGCGGCCGGAGCCCCGCACCGCGAAATAGAGGCCGAGGAAGACGAGGATCAGAGCCGGCCACCAGCCGGGGAAATCCTGCTGCCAGTGCACCACGGTGGTGGATCGTCGCCATCGGCCAAGGCTAGATCGCCTCCATGCTCCCGTCACCTGCCGGCTGTTCGCGGACTTGTTCCGGCTTGCGAACTTTGCCACTCCAGCGAACATGCGCTGCCAGGAGAATTTCATGCGTAGAATTCCAATCATGTGCGCGTGTCTGGCGCTTCTCGCCTCCTGCACCACGGCCAAGCCGGAGGCGAACGAGCCGGAAGCTTCGGCCCGCTACACCTTCTGGCGCCCGGCGCCCGTCCAGAACGCCGCCGAGCCTTCCAACGTCATCAAGGAAAGCCTCGCCTCCGACTGGCGGCCGATCGCGCCGGAGAATCTCCTGATCATGGAGCTTCAGGGCGGAGGCCAGGTGACGATCGAGCTCGCCAGCAACTTCGCGCCCATTCATGTCGCCAACATCAAGGCGCTGGCCCGCGGCGGATGGTGGAACCCGGCCAGCGTCTATCGCATCCAGGAGAATTATGTCGTCCAGTGGGGATTGAACGAGAGCGATAAACCGCTCCCCGCAGGCGTCGTGAAGGCGCCTCCCGCGGAATATGACCGGGCGCTCGCCGGGCTCGATATCCGGCCGCTGGGCTTTCCGGACAGCTACGCGCCGATGGTCGGGCACGCCGATGGCTGGCCGGTCGGCTACGATCCGGAGGCGGGCCGCGCCTGGCTCGCTCATTGCTATGGAATGGTCGGGGTGGGTCGCGACCTCGCACCCGATACGGGCACCGGCGGCGAGCTCTACGCGGTGATCGGCCATTCGCCACGCCACCTCGATCTCAACATCGCCACCGTCGGCCGCGTGATCGAGGGGATCGATCGCCTCACCGCTCATCCCCGCGGTACCGAGGCGCTCGGGTTCATCAAGGACCCGAAGAACCACATCCGGATCGCCCGCATCCGCCTTGCAGCCGAGATTCCGGCCGCGCAGCGCCCGGCCTTCGAAGTGATGCGAACGGATACGGCTGCCTTCAGCGCCTATGTCACCGGACGCGCCAATCGTGGTGGCGGTTTCTTCAATCGTCCGGCAGGCGGAGTGGATCTTTGCAACGCGCTCGTCCCGACGCGGCGAAAGACCTGATAGAGAAACGCCGGCCCCTCGCGTAAAAAGGGCCGGCGTGTTGCGAGGTGGCCGGTTCAGGTCGGCCGACCTCGAGCCTGTGTGAGTTCGTAAGGGTCAGGCGGCGAAGGCATGCTCCGGACGCCCGAACGGCGCGCGGCGGATGGTGCGGACGATCTGGCCGCCGGCGACCAGAGCCGTGCTTTCCAGCGGAAGCGCGGTTGTGCAGAAGGCGCACTCGGCCATGGTCCGGCCGACATACCAATGCGTGTGGCCGCAGCCGGGGCAGTGATTGGTCTGCTCTTCGCGATAGACGACGTGATAGCCTCGATCGGCGGCCTTAGGGATAAGGCACCCGCCGCGTGCTTCCAGAATACTCGTGGCCATACTCAGGCTCCTTCTCAACCCAACTTGAAGCCATAACGAGCGGAATCGCGGAAGGGTTTCATGGCGTTCGGATGAACAAGCCACCGGACGGGAACTTTTCCCCCTGCGACGCCCTCGGTTAACCTTGCAAAGCCGCAGAGACAGCCCGTTTCCCCCTAGCGGTGAGTCGTTTATGCCACAGTCTCGATTTTTGTTTGGGCGTCCTCTTCGAGTGCCTCATGCCGCTCATGTCAGGTTCAACCGCAGCCCTCCACCTCCGGATTGTTTGAAAAGCTGCCGTCGCCGTCTACATCGGATCCATCGTGCCCGGATATGCCCCTGACAGTCTCGAAAAGGCCCGGCTGCTGGGGCTCCTCGTGCCTGCCGCATTGCTGGCCGGGGCCCTGGGCTCGCAATATCTCGGTGGACTTCACCCGTGCGAGATGTGCCACTGGCAGCGCTGGGGCCATTATGCCGCCCTCGCTTTCGCCCTGATCTCCGTCGCGATGCGGGTCAGTGCGGACAGGGGCCGCAGCTTCGTCTGGCTGGCCGCTTTGGGCATTCTCTCGAGCGGTCTCACCGGTGCCTTTCATGCGGGTGTCGAGCTGGGGATCGTCGAGGGCTTCACCCAATGCTCGGCGACCGGCGGCGGCGGATCGGCCGACGAGATGCTCAAGGATATTCTCTCCGCCCCGCTCGTTCGCTGCGATGAGGTGCAATGGTCGTTCCTCGGCATCTCGATGGCCGGCTGGAACGCGATCATCTCAACGGGGTCTGGATTGGTGATCTTATGGCTGAGTCTCAGGCGTCCGCGAGCGGCAACGGCATGACCGCTCCCCGCCCCGACTGGCGGCCGGGCGACCACCGCGCGGATATGGACCGGATGATCCGCGTCGATCAGGCCGGCGAATATGGCGCGACCCGGATTTACGCGGGTCAGCTTGCCGTGCTGGGCGAGGATCATCCTGCCTCCCGCATCATCGCCCGGATGGCGCTCCAGGAAAAGCGGCACCTCGACCATTTCAACCAGCTGATGACCGACCGCGGCGTCCGCCCGACCGTGCTCCAGCCGATCTGGAACGTCGCCGGCCACGCGCTCGGCGCGGTCACCGCCCTCATGAGCCCCAGCGCGGCCATGGCTTGCACCGCCGCGGTAGAGACCGAGATCGACAAGCATTATTCGGATCAGCTCCGCCAATTGGGCGGGGACGATCCGGACCTTTCGGCCACCATCACCGAATTCCAACTCGAGGAGCTCGAACATCGCGATACTGCGATCGCCTCGGGCGCCGAGAGCAGCTTCGGCTATCCATTGCTTTCAGCCTTCATTCGCGCCGGCTGCCGCGCCGCAATCGCGCTTTCTAAGAGGATCTGACGATATGAGAACCGCCCTCTTCGCCGCCGCTGCCGTTGCAGCCCTGTTTGGGGCCGCTCCGGCCTCCGCCCAAAGCTCAGGCCAGGCTGCCGCCGCGGCGCCTGCTGGCCCCGACGATGTCCGCGTCAATCAGCTGATCGTCTATGGGACCGATCCCTGCCCCGCCAGCGCAGACGAGATCACGGTCTGCGCCCGCCGTCCCGAGGCAGACCGCTACCGCATCCCCGCACCGCTCCGCGACCGCGAGGGTCCGGCCAGCAACAGCTGGGCCAATCGCGCGCTCGAGCTGCAATATGTCGGCCGCACCGGCATTCAGAGCTGCTCGACCGTCGGGCCCGGCGGCGCGACCGGCTGCCTCACGCAGCTCATCAACCAGGCCCGCGCCGAACGGCGAGGCGCCGACGAGGTCGACTGGAATGCGATGATCGAGCAGGCCCGGCAAGAGCGCCTGGGCAAGATCGACGAGCAATCCGAAGCGATCGAGCGCGAGCAAAGCCAGCCTCGCTGATTCCTGCCTGCGGCTTTGGCTGAGGAGCTTCAGCGCAATCCGGCGCCGGAAACGGAACAAAGAAGCGGCTCACCCCTTCTTTTCCAGCATTCGGAAGCCTGGAGGCCGAAATGAAGCGCCTGTTTGCCCACGCCGCCGCGGCCGCCGCGGTGCTTGGCCTCACCCCCTTGCCCGCGGACGCCCAGCAGCGGCAGCGAACCGCGCGCGCCGAAAATGTCCGCCAGGTCGTCATCTATGGCCGCGACCGCTGCCCTCGTGGAAGCGGTGGGGAGATCGTCATCTGCGCCCGCCGGCCAGAGAGCGAGCGCTACCGTATCCCCCGGGCGCTACGCGACCGCACGCCTGGCCGCGGCGGCACCAGCTGGGCGGCGCGCGCTCGCAGTCTCGAATATGTCGGCCGCACAGGGATCCAGAGCTGCTCCACCGTCGGACCGGGCGGTCATACCGGCTGCTGGGAGCAGATGATGCGCACCGCCCGCGAGGAGCGCGAGGCGGCGGCGCGAGGAGAATAGTTAGGCCCGGCGCCTTTCCGCCGCGATCCACTCGCCGACCTGGCCTTCGAGCACGTCGAGCGGCACGGCGCCCTGGCTCAGCACCGCATCGTGGAAGCGGCGGAGATCGAACCCCGTCCCAAGCGCCTTTTGCGCCCTTGCCCGTAATTCCCTGATGCGGATGTTGCCGATCATGTAGGCCAGCGCCTGGCCGGGCCAGCTGATGTAGCGGTTCACCTCGGCATCGATATTCGCATCGGTCAGCGCCGTATTCTCCCGCATGAACGCGACCGCCCGGGCCTTGTCCCAACCCTTGGAGTGCACGCCCGTATCGACCACCAGCCGCGCCGCCCGCCATGCCTGGTATGAAAGCTGCCCCATCTTCTTAGCGGGCGTGTCGTAGAGGCCCATCTCCTCGCCGAGACTCTCGGAATAAAGCCCCCACCCTTCTGAAAAGGCATTGAAACCGGTGAAGTTGCGGCGAAAGGGTGCAAGCTCCAGCTCCTGCTGAAGCGCGATCTGATGATGATGCCCCGGCACCGCCTCGTGCAGGCTGAGCGCCGGTATTTCCCACAGCGGCCGCTGGTTGAGCTTGGACGTGTTCACATAATAAGTGCCGGCGATCCCGCTCTCCGGCGAGCCGGAATTATAATAGGCCGTGGTCGTTCCTTCAGCCGTCTCTGCGGGAATGGCACGCAGCCCGTAGGGAAGCCGCGGCAGCCGCCCGAAATATTCCGGCATCTTGCCGTCGATCCTCTTGGTGACGATCGCGGTCTCGCGAAGAAGCTGATCCGGCGTGGTCGCAAAATATCGGGGATCGGTGCGCAGTTCCTGGATGAAGGCTGCGCGGTTCGGGAAGCCCGCTTGCTTGGCGACCGCCTCCATCTCCGAACGGATGCGCGCAGATTCCTTGAGTCCGATCTGGTGGATCTGGTCGGGCGTGAGATCGGTCGTAGTGTGCTGGCGGACGAGGAACGCATAATATTCCTTGCCGCCCTTTTGGGCCGAGACGCTGTCGGCCCGCGCGCAGCGCGGGGCATAGCTCGTCCGGTAAAAAGCCAGATGCTTGGCATAAGCGGGGTTCAGCACATCGGTGATGATTCGCTGCGCGCGGCCCTGCATTGCCGCCCAATCGCGCTCCGTCACGTCCTGAGGGCGGCTCCGCGCGAACGGTTCGTAGAAGCGGGACTTCGCCGGATCGCTGGCGATAACGCCCGAAATGGTCCGCTCGTAATTGCCGAGAACGGAGCAGGGCAGCACATAGCCGCCCTCCACCGCCTCGGCGGTAATCGCCAGCGCCGGATCGTTGATCTTCGGATATTGCGAGATCCGGGAGAGGTAGCTCTCATAATCCGCCCTGGTCCGGAACGGCAGGTTGGTGGCCATGCCGGCAAAGCCCTGATGCCAGCCATAATAAGTGGTGAACAGCATCGAGCGCTGCGGATAAGTGTTCGCTTCCACCGTCTCCTCGAGGCTGCGCTTGAGGATAGCACGGTTGGTGCGGTCGGCAGCGCCGAGGCCGGCAGCGGGAACCGCGTTCAGCCGCCGGAGAAATGCCTGGGCTTCCCCCGCGCGCCTGTCGCGCGCGGCGGCGCTGATGTCCTCGATGCGGTCATCGTAGGAGCGGACTCCCAATGCGGTCGCGGCGGTCGGGTTCTCGCGGAGGAGCCAGGCATAATGGTCCTGGAGGAGATTGGCGAAGTCATCGGCCGGGGCCGCCGCTGCGGGCGCCGCCGCGGCGAGGGCGGCGGCGAAGAGGATGGTGATACGCAAGCCGGCTCTCCTCAAATTGCGGCGCCACGATATCGGAGGCCGCGCTCGGCGCAAGTCCGGGGGAAACGTTCCGCCGCCAGGCCCGTTGACGAGGGTTCATCATCAGGAAGGCAGCGGATGAGCGACAATGTGTACAAGATCATCGAGATCGTCGGCAGCTCGCCCACCGGGATCGAGGACGCGGTCGAAAAGGCGATCGCCCGCGCCTCCGCCACCATCCGCGAAATTCGCTGGTTCGAGGTCAAGGAAACCCGCGGCCACGTGGAGGACGGCCGAGTTGCCCATTACCAGGTCACGTTGAGAATCGGCTTCACTCTCGCCGACTAGGTGGCGGGCATCATCGCGGGTCATTAGTCGCCCTGCCCGAGGCTTTGGCGCCGCGTCGATCTTTGTTCGCTTGCCCGAGTGAAATCGATATAAGTCGCCTCCGTTGGCGCGTTGCGGCAGCCTCGCCGCTCACGCCGGGAGACGGATTGGTGTTGATTGATGACTTGACCGGCACCCCTTCGGCAGAGGCGCCGCGGTACGGCGTTCCGGATCTCGAAGCTGCTCCGCCGCCGCCCCGCCGCCGCCGCTGGTACCGCCGGCCCGGAATCATCCTGCTCATTCTCATCGGCTTGCTGGTCGCGTGGCTTGCAGTCACGGCGCCGCTGTCCAAGTCGCTTCAGCCGATCGCGCCGCCTGGAATCGTCCTTCTTTCCGCCGATGGAAGACCGATCGCCCGGCGGGGCGCGGTGACGGATCAGCCGGTCGCCGTCGCCGAGCTTCCCGACCACGTCCCTCAGGCCTTCCTCGCGGTCGAAGACCGGCGTTTCTATGTGCATCTCGGCATCGACCCGTGGGGAATTCTCCGCGCAGCCGTCCGCAACACGCTGGCGGGCGGCGTGCGGGAGGGCGGAAGCACGATCACGCAGCAGCTCGCAAAGCTCTCCTTCTTAAGCTCCGACCAGACCGCCGGCCGCAAGCTCCGCGAGGCCTTCATCGCCTTGTGGCTGGAGACCTGGCTGTCGAAGGACGAGATCCTCTCGCGTTACCTCTCCAATGCCTATTTCGGCGACAATGTGTATGGCCTGCGCGCCGCCTCCCAGCATTATTTCAGCAAGGAGCCGGAAGATCTGAGCGTTTCCGAGAGCGCGATGCTCGCCGGGATCGTGAAGGCGCCTTCGCGGCTGGCGCCGACGCAGAATTTGAAGGGCGCGCGGCAGCGGGCGAGCGTGGTCAAGGCTACGATGGTCGATGTCGGCTATCTGACCGAAGCCGAGGCGAAGCGCCTGAAGGCGGCGAAGCTCAAGGTCCGCCGCCTGAAGGCGATGCCGACCGGCACCTATTTCGCCGATTGGGTGCTTCCCCAGGCGCGCGAGCTCGCCGGCGGCGGATATGGCGAGCAGACGATCGAGACGACGCTCGACAGCCGGCTTCAGCGGCTGGCGGTGCGCACCGTCAACCGCGCCGGGCTCGGCAAGGCGCAGGTGGCGATGATCGCGATGCGGCCGGACGGCGAGGTGGTGGCGATGGTCGGCGGCAAGGATTATGCGCGCAGCCCCTTCAACCGCGCCACCCAAGCCCGCCGCCAGCCCGGATCCACATTCAAGCTGTTCGTCTACCTCGCCGCCTTCCGTTCAGGGCTCGATCCGGAAAGCAAGGTGGAGGATCGGCCGCTGACGATCGGCGACTGGACCCCCAAGAACAATGGCGGCACCTATCGCGGCCGCATCACGCTGCGCGATGCCTTCGCCGCTTCGAGCAACGTCGCCGCGGTCCGGCTGGCGGAGCGGGTCGGGCGCGACAAGGTGATCAAGGCCGCGCGCGACCTTGGCGTGACCAGTCCGCTGAGCAACGATCCGAGCCTTCCGCTCGGCACGTCTGGCTTGACCTTGCTCGAGCTCACCCAGGCCTATGCCGCGGTGGCAAATGGCTCATATCCGGTAGGGGCGCATGGGCTGCCGAAAAATGACGACAGCTGGTTCGCGAAGCTCTGGGGCACTCAGCGGCGCTTCGGAGGAGACCGGGACGAGATGCTGCGCGACCTCCTTTGGCACGTCGTCAATCGCGGCACGGGCCGCGCGGCGGCGCTCGGCATCGATACATTCGGAAAGACGGGGACGACCCAGGACAATCGGGACGCGATCTTCGTCGGGTTCGCGGGCGACCTCGTCACCGCGGTGTGGGTCGGCAACGACGACAATACGCCGCTCAAAGGCATCCAGGGCGGCGGGCTGCCGGCGCGGATCTGGCGCGACTTCATGTCGGGCGCGGTGCGGGCGCGCGCGACGATACCGCGCCCAGTGGTCCGGCAGGCCCCGGCCGCCGAGCCCGAGGAGACGGCGCCGAGCATCAGCGTGCCGCTGGAGGGCACCGGCTACGAGATCGGGGTCGAGCTTGGCAACGAGGCCGTCACCATTTCGGCCGAACCCAGCGCTCCGGGCGACGACCGGCCACCGCTGAGGGGCGAGATCCCGATCGGACCGCCCCCGCCGGCGCCTGTCCCGGAAGACGAGGAACCGCAACGGCTCCCCTGAAAGTGGGACGGCCGAGGATTGCGGACGGTGATGCGATCAGGCTGATCGAGGTTTAGTCGCGGGTGCGGCGCCCCTTGCGGCCGTTGTAGATCTTCTTGGCGACATAGCCGCCGGCCAGCATCAGGCCGAGCGGCCCGAACGCACGCTTGGCCAGCGCCGGCGCCAGCGCTCCATAGATCATGCCGCGGCCGCCCGTGCCGTAGCGGTCCGCCACCTTCTTGCCGATAATTGCGCCGGCGATCTTCCCAATCATGTGCTTACTCCGTTCAAAAGTCGTTACGGACAAGAGCGCGGGAAGGGGCGCGAATGTTCCCTTCAGTCGAGGAACAGCTCGGCCGCCGCCTCGACGATCGCGTCCACATCCAGCCGATATTCGCGGTAGAGGTCGCCAAGATCACCCGTCTGGCCGAAGCGGTCGATACCGAGCGGGCTGACGCGCTGCCCCAGGACGCCGCCGAGCCATGACAATGAGGCGGGAGCGCCATCGAGCAGGGTGACGAGGCCGGCGCTTCGGGAGAGCGGCGCCAGCAGCTGCTCGATATGGGAAGGAGCGGCGCCCTTTCCTGCCCCGGACCGCCAGCGGGCGCTTGTGCGCGCGCTCCAGCCACGGTGGAGAAGGTCGGGCGAGGTGACGGCGAGCAGGCCAAGGCCGGGCACGTCGTCCTTCAGCGCCTCCCAGGCGGCAAGCGCCTCGGGAGCGACGGCGCCCGAATAGACGATCGCGGCCTCCGCTCCGGCCGCGGGCTCGCGCAGCCAATAGCCGCCCTCGACGGCGCCCGCCCTCCAGCTCTCGTCGGTCCGCTCGGGCTGGCGGATCGTGCGGGTGGTGAGGCGGAGATAGATGCTCTCACCGTCCGGCCGCTGCATCAGGCGGAAGCCTTCCTCCATCAGCAAAGCGAGCTCGTCGACGAAGGCAGGCTCGTAGTGGCGCAGGCCCGGCTGGCCAAGCGCGATGAGCGGCGGGTTGATCGACTGGTGCGCCCCGCCTTCCGGTCCGAGCGTCACGCCCGAAGGCGTCGCCACCAGCATGAAGCGGGCGTCCTGATAGCAGGCATAGTTCAGCGCATCGAGGCCGCGGGCGATGAAGGGATCGTAGACGGTGCCGATCGGGAAAAGCCGCTCGCCGAACAGGTCGCCGGCGAGGCCGAACGCGGCCAGCATCAGGAACAGATTGTTCTCCGCAATGCCAAGCTCGACATGCTGGCCGGCGCTCGTGGCGCCCCATTTCTGGGCTGACGGGATCCTGGCCGCGGCGAACACGTCCGCCAGCTCCTGGCGGCGGAACAGGCCGCGCTGGTTCACCCAGGCGCCGAGGTTGGTGGAGACGGTGACATCGGGCGAGGTCGTCACGATGCGATCAGCCAGCGCACTTCCGGCGCGGGACAGATCGAGCAGGATGCGGCCGAACGACGCCTGGGTGGACTGCTCCTCTCCCGACGGCGGGGCAAAGGCGGGGACTTCCGCTACGTTCCACGGCCGCTGCCGCTTCTGGCGGGCGATGCGGCTGTTCTCGACGGCGGCGCGCGCCGCCTCCGCCGCATTGCCGCCGAGGCCGGCATAGGGCTCCCATTCCTCGCCTTCGGCGATGCCCATCCGCACGCGAAGCGCCGCGATCTGGCCGGGGTTCATGAGGCCGGCATGATTGTCCTTGTGGCCGGCGAAGGGGAGCCCCTGCCCTTTCACGGTATAAGCGATGAAGAGCGTCGGCACGTCGTCCCGCGCGCCGTCGAAGGCTTCGACTAGACTCGCCATGTCGTGGCCGGCGAGATTCGTCATCAGCGCCGCCAGCATGTCGTCGTCCCGGGCGTCGAGGATCGGCTTCACGGCTGGAGCGTCCTTCAGCAGCCGCTCGCGCCAGGCGCCGCCGCCGAGATAGGTGAGCGCCGCATAATCGGCATTGCCGGCCGCATCGATCCAGGCCTTGAGCTCCGCGCCGCCGGGCTCGGCGAAGGCGGCTTCCATCTGCGTGCCGTATTTAAGCGTCACCACCCGCCAGCCGCAGCTCGCGAAGATCTCGTCGAAGCGGCTGAACATCCGCTCTGCGGTCGTGGCATCGAGCGACTGCCGGTTATAGTCGACGATCCACCAGCAATTGCGGATGTCGTGCTTGTACGCCTCGATCAGGCATTCGTAGATATTGCCCTCGTCCAATTCGGCGTCGCCCATCAGCGCCACCATGCGGCCCGCCTCGGACGGCGCCATCATGCCGTGGGCGAGAAGATAATCCTGCACGAGACTGGCAAAGGCGGTGACGGCGACGCCGAGGCCGACCGAACCCGTCGAGAAATCGACCGGGATCCTGTCCTTGATCCGGCTCGGATAGCTTTGCATGCCGCCGAAGCCGCGGAAATTCTCGAGCTGTTCGCGGCTCTGGGTGCCGAGCAGATAATGGATGGCGTGGAGCACGGGCCCGGCATGGGGCTTCACCGCCACCTTGTCGTTCGGCCCCAGCGCGTGGAAATAGAGCGCGGCCATGATCGCCGTCATCGAGGCGCAGCTCGCCTGGTGGCCGCCGACCTTCAGGCCGTCTCTGCTCTCGCGCAGGTGATTGGCGTTGTGGATCGTCCAGGCGGAGAGCCAGCGCAGCCGATCGTCGAGCAGGCGGAGCGCGTCCAGATCGGGCGTTTCAGTTTTCTTCAGCATACTGCCTTCCGTTGGGGAATGGGCTTGGCGAAGCCTTTCCTCCCTTTGCTCGGCGGTGCAAGGAGGGAAGATCGCCGCCGAACGTTTCCCCCGTTGGCGCGGCAGCTCGCAAAGGTCCGGGATCGCTGCACCCGTCACCTGTCTCGGAGATGATCGGCAAGCGCTTGTTCCAGGACGGACCGAGGATCAAAGCCCGGCAGGTTGTTCCCGGTCATGCCGGCCGACACGATGAGGGCCTTCCACAAGGCCCAGCCGCGGCCACGGCGCCAGCTGTCCCGATCCGGCGCCAAGGCGGCGCGGAATGCGGCGCGCATGTCCGCATCGAAGAAGGTCCAGGCGAGCGCCAGGTCGCATGCGGGATCGCCCACTGCGCAACAGCCGAAATCGATCACGGCTTTTAGCGTCCCGCCCCGCACCAGCAGGTTGCCGGGGCTCAAATCCCCGTGGAGCCACACAGGGGGGCCTTGCCAGGCGGCAGCAAGGGCCGCGTCCCAAGCGCCGATTGCCGCTTCGGCATCGATCCGATTGCCGAGCAGTGCAATCGCGCCCCTCGCCTCGCCATCGTAGACTGCCAGTTGGCCGCCGCGATGAAAGTTGTGGGGGCCCGGCGGCGGTCCGCCTGTCGGCTCGATCCGCTGCAAGGCCTCCATGAAACCGGCCAGCGACACGGCGAAACCTCCAGCATCGCGGACATGCCCCCGATCCGCCGTGTCTCCCTCCAGCCACGCGTAGACGGACCACGGCCAGGCATAGCCTTCCCCGGGCCGCCCCATTGCCAGCGGCACAGGGATTGCGACCGGCAGCATCGGCGCGAGGAGCGGCAGCCAGTGCTGCTCCTTTTCCACCTGCGGAGCATATATTTCAGCGCTTGGCAGCCGGACGACCATGCGTTCGCCCAGGCGGAAGCTCCTATTGTCCCAGCCGCCGAACGCCACCGGCTCGACGGGAAGATCCGCCCATCGGGGAAATTGCGCCCTCACCAAGCGGCGCACGAGCCCGGCATCGATGGACTCAGCTTGCGACACGCTGCCCCTCACCGCAGAGGCATGGTCGGTAGATCATTGGGTCTGAACGGTCTCGCCCGAGGTCGCATAGCGGCCGTCCAGCCATGCGACGACCTCTCGCGCCGCGGGATGATCGATGGGAGCATAGCGCCCACGAAGCCGTTCGCGAGCGCCGCCGAGGCGGTCGAGCCCCGCATCGGCGAGCGACAGCAAGTCTCCCAAGAGCATCTCTGCCAGATCCTCACCGGCGACAATCCGAGCCGCTTCGAGAAAAGCCGCTCCATAGGCATATCCGTCACCGTCGCGGTAGCTGGCCGCGAGCGTCAGCGCGGGGATGCAGCCGAGCAAGGGTTGCAGCGCCGGATTGATGGCATGGCCTGCAATGCGGTTCGCAATAGCAGCAGGACGGCCCGTAAATCCACGCAGATGAAGGTGCTGAGACATGCGCGGCCCGTCGTTCACCGGATAATTGTCCCACAAAAACGGCTTGCGCCCGAGCTGCTCGGCGACCCGCCCCAGATGCGCCGTCGATTGCTCGCGCGAGCACACCTCTTCGCCGGTCCAGAACACCTCCACTTGTCGATCGAGCAATCGGCCCAGGGACTCTAGATAATCATCCGGCCGCTTGCCGAACGCACGATCCAGAACCGGGTCGAACGAATAATAAGTCGGGCAGATCAGCAGGCGCTCGGCTTGGGTGCGGGAGGCGACGAAGTGCATCATCTCGGCCTGCCGTTCCGCAAGGTCGGGCACATCGCCCCTCATGTCATCGAACAGGATCGCCAGATCGTTGAGGCCGAGCGCATCGAGTGCGGCGATCTTGGCCGACAGCGCCTCCCGTGTCGGGCCGTCGAAATCGAGGTAAGCCTCATAGGGGCTGAGGCCGACGCCGAACCGCACGCCCGCCCCGCGGCAGGCCGCGGCGAAGCCGGCGAGAGCCGCCTCCTCCGCCTCGGGATGCGGTTCGCGCCACTGGCGGCGGAGGTACACATCCGCCTTGGGGGCATAGTAGAAGAAGCCGTAGCCGTGCTTCGCCAACAGCTCCATCACCTGCCGACGCTCAGTCCAGGACCAGGCCGGACCGAAATATCCCTCGATGATTCCGAGCTCGGTCGGGAGCGTCTGCAAGGCTTCAAACATCGAGGCTGCCCATTCTCATTCGGGAAATTCGTGACTTGCCGTCCCGGCCATACGATTCTGCTTCACCATGAAAAGGGCGGCGATGCCGCCGCGCTCGATTTCCTCTCCACCTCGATAACAACCCGGCTGCATCCATGTCTAGGCGGTGTCGGGCACTTGCCGGAGCGCGGCCGAACGGGGTGCGAGGCATAAAAAAGGCGCCTGGGGGATGAAACCAGGCGCCTGGCAAGCATCACGGCCTGCTGCGCACAATTTAAGCAAATGGTGGAGTTTCACCTACCCCTAACCCTGGGGGTGCACGCCCACCCAAGCCTGATCCTTTCCGGTGGGTCGGTCTGGACAAATGCGGTTGCAGAACATAGATAGAACATATGTCGCGTTTGGACACTCGGGAGAAGCTCGCCATCCTTGCGGACGCGGCGAAATACGATGCGAGCTGCGCATCCTCGGGAACGGCCAAGCGGGACAGCGCCGGCGGCAAGGGCATCGGCTCGACTGAAGGCATGGGCATCTGCCATGCCTACGCACCGGACGGCCGCTGCATTTCGCTCCTCAAGATCCTGCTGACCAACAGTTGCATCTTCGACTGCCATTATTGCATCAACCGCAAGAGCTCGAACGTGCGCCGCGCGCGCTTCACGGCGGAGGAGGTGGTCCAGCTCACGCTCTCGTTCTACAAGCGCAACTATATCGAAGGACTGTTCCTCTCCTCAGGCATCATCCGCTCGTCTAATTATACGATGGAGCAGATCGTCGAGGTCGCCAGGAGTTTGCGCGAGGATCATGATTTTCGCGGCTATATCCACCTCAAGACCATTCCCGACGCCGATCCGGAGCTGATCCGCACGGCAGGGCTTTACGCCGACCGCATCTCCATCAATGTCGAGCTTCCCACGACACGCGGGCTGAAGCGGCTCGCCCCGGAGAAGGACGGCGATCAGATCGAGGGCGCGATGAAAGGGATGAAATCCGCCATCGCCGAGGGGCAGGATGCGAAGAAGCGGTTCAAGTCCGCTCCCAGCTATGCGCCGGCGGGTCAGTCGACCCAGATGATCGTTGGCGCCGACAGTGCGACTGACACCGAGATCGTCGGCAAGGCGAGCCGGCTCTACGACCTTTTCTCGCTGCGGCGCGTCTATTATTCGGCCTTTTCGCCGATCCCGGACTCCAGTGCGGTGCTTCCGCTCCAGCGTCCGCCGCTGATGCGGGAGCACCGGCTCTACCAATCGGACTGGCTGATGCGCTTCTACGGCTTCAAGCCAACCGAGGTGGTGCAGGCCGCCGGACCTGACGGAATGCTCCCGCTCGACATCGATCCAAAGCTCGCTTGGGCGCTGAAGTTTCGCGAGCATTTTCCGCTCGACGTCAACCGCGCGCCGCGCGAGCTTCTGCTCCGCATTCCCGGACTCGGAGTAAAGGCGGTCGACCGCATCCTCTCGTCCCGTCGCTGGCGGAGGCTCAGCCTCGACGATGTGGCGCGGCTCACCGTGTCCGTCGCCAAGGTTCGTCCGTTCATCGTCGCCGAAGGGTGGCGGCCGACGCTCCTCACCGACCAGGCAGATCTGAAGCAGCGGATGAAGCCAAGGTCGGAACAGCTGGAGCTGTTCGCGGCTTAGGGTGAGCGGGAGAAGAGGATGGTCGCCGGCGTCCAGCCGTTTCTGATGTTCCAGGGGAGTGCCGCGGAGGCACCTGACCTTCTACACCTCGCTCGATCGCTTCAGCTTGCTTCTCGCCTGCGTGAAAGACCGGTTCGGCGTCGCCTGGCAGCTCAGCCTCCCCTGAAATGCGCGTCGCGCGGCTGGAGCATGAAGAGGATTTCGACGGCTGGCGGAGGGCCGCGCGGGCGCTTGCTCTCGCGCGAGTGCCGCCCGAGGATGTGGTCTGGCAGGTGGACGGAGGCTTCGCCGACCTTTTCGGTGATGAGGCCGATGTCGAGAGCGGTGACGGACCGGCCTTTTCGGTGCCGCGGCCGTTCGTGGAGCTTGCCCGCTCGGTCATCTGCCATTTCGACCCGGAGCGGTTCGCGCTGCTTTACACTTTGCTGCTCCGTCTCCGCGCCCAGCCGAAGGCGATGGAGGATCGCGCCGATCCGCTGGTCCAGCGCCTGGAGCGGATGGCGAAGGAGGTGCGGCGCGACATGCACAAGATGCACGCCTTCGTTCGCTTTCGGGAGGTCGAAGCGGATGGAGGCACCCGTTACGTCGCCTGGTTCGAGCCCGAGCATCATATCGTCCGCACCAATGCGGGCTTCTTCGTGCGCCGCTTCAACACGATGCGCTGGTCGATCCTGACGCCGGAACTGTCGATCCACTGGGACGGCGAGACGCTGGCCGAGAGCCCCGGCGCCACCCGCGCGGAGGCGCCCGACGGCGATCCTATCGAGGAGACCTGGAAGACCTATTATGCCTCGATCTTCAATCCGGCGCGGGTGAAGGTGAAGGCCATGACCAAGGAGATGCCGAAGAAATATTGGAAAAACATGCCCGAGACGGCGTTGGTCGGGGAGCTGATTGCAGGCGCGCAGGCACGCGAGGCGAAGATGGTGGAAGCTTCAAGAACCAGGAATCGGCGGCAATGCTCTCAAGGCATGGAAGGCGGTGCGGGCGGAAGCGACGGGCTGCACGCGCTGCGATCTTTACAGATGCGGGACCCAGACGGTGTTCGGCGAGGGGCCGCTGGACGCGCGTATTATGTTCGTCGGAGAGCAGCCGGGAGACCAGGAGGATCGGGCGGGAAAGCCGTTCGTCGGCCCCGCCGGGCAGCTGCTCGACCGCGCCCTCGTCGAGGCAGGCGTCGACCGCTCCGCCACCTATGTCACCAATGCGGTCAAGCACTTCAAGTTCGAGCAGCGCGGCAAGCGGCGTATCCATTCCAAACCCAACGGACCCGAGATCGACGCCTGCCGCTGGTGGATCGAGCAGGAGCGGATCCTGGTCCGCCCGCCGATCACGGTCGCGCTCGGCGCGACGGCCGCGCGCTCCTTGTTCGGCAAGGCGGTGACGATCGGCGCGATGCGCGGACGGCCGCATACAGTGCCGGACGGCGGGGAAGCCTGGGTCACCGTTCACCCAAGCTTCCTGCTGCGCGTGCAGGACAATAAGGAGCAGGAATATGCCCGCTTCGTGGGCGACCTCCGAGTGATCGGGGAGCGCGCAAGGGCGCTTGCCTAAACTATCAAAGCTTCACCAGCATCTTTCCCACATTCTCGCCCTGGAAGAGCCCGAGAAAGGCTTCCCGGTGCCGCATCTATCCCCTCGCGCACCGTCTCCCGGCTCTTCACTTGGCCGCTTGCGATCCAGCCGCCCATCTCCCGATAGAAAGCCGGCATCTCGGCCATGTAATCGGTGTAGATGAAGCCCTTGATCGTGATCCGGGCCGAGATCACCCGCATCAGGTAGCGGAAAGCGGGCGGCTCCCCGCCATTATAGCCCTCGATCATGCCGCAGATCGCAAAGCGAGCATTGTTGCGGGCAAGGCCGAGCGCCGCATCGAGATGATCGCCGCCGACATTGTCGAAATAGACGTCGATGCCCTTTGGCGCCGCCGCCGCGAGCTGCTTCACCAGCGGCGCGGCCTTGTAATCGATCGCGGCATCGGCGCCGAGCGCGCGCACCCAGGCACATTTGTCAGGCCCGCCCGCGGGCCGATCACGGTCATTCCCCTCGCCTTGGCGATCTGCACCACCGCCGAGCCGACGGCGCCGGCGGCGGCGGACACGAAGACGATGTCGCCCTCCTTCGCGTCGGCCACCCGAAGCAGCCCGAAATAGGCGGTCGCCCCGGTGAGGCCGAGATTGCCGAGCCATTGCTGATCCGGCACGCCCATCGGCGGGACCTTGGTGAAATGCTCGGTCTTGCCCGCCGCCTGTTCGCGCCAGCCGAGCATGTGGAAGACGGTGTCGCCAGCCTTCAGGCCGGGCGCCCGGCTTTCCAGACCTTGCCGACCGCGCCGCCCTGCATCGGCGCGCCGACTTCGAACGGCGGAACATAGCTTTTCACGTCGTTCATGCGGCCGCGCATGTAGGGATCGACCGAAAGCCAGCGATTCTCGACCCGGACCATGCCGTGCTCGAGCTCAGGAGATCGAGCTCCTTCAGCTCGAAATTGCTCATGTCCGGCATACCCGACGGGCGGGACTTCAGATGCCATGCGCGGGTGCCGGCCATGGAAGGTCTCCTGATGATGCTCCGGCGTGCCTAGCCTTGCCGACAGTATAAAAAAAGCCCGGCCGCCTCACCGGCGGCCGGGCCTCTTTCGCGCCCGTGCGACGGACTATTTGTCCCGATCGCTATAGGTGCCCGAGAAGCTTCGGTTCAGCATGTGCGGGCCCTCGCCGCCGCCTTGGCCCTGCTGCTCGAACATGGCCCGGTTCTGCTCCTCGTTCTGCCACTGGCTCATGGCTTCCTGGGCCGATTTGTTGACCGTCACCCGCTCATCGACCGTCTCGATCCAGGAGCAGGGGAAGCTGTGGTGGATTCCACCTGCATCGGCATCGCTCTTGGTGAGGATCACGCGGTCGCCGCGCACCTTGTCGACGGTGCCGATATGCTCGCCGTCGGAGCCGATCACTTCCATCTTTTCGCCCACGCGGCCGAGATGCTGGCGCTGGGTCTGCCTTTTCTCGCGCCAGCCGCCGAAATCCTGCTCGAATTTCGACTGATGCTCGCGGCGATACTCATCATAATCGCTGTCGAGCTGCTGGATCTGGCGCTGGCGCCATTCGGAATAATGCGGATCGTGGTGCCCGCCGCCCCAGCTTCCGCTTTGGCCGCCGCTTTGGCCGCCGCCCTGTTGCTGTCCGCCGCCTCGCCCGAGCATGCGGTCGCGGGCCTGCGGGTCGATCAGCGGCCCGCTATGCTGCCCCTCATTGCCCATGATCGCCGCGGCGCGGGACGAGCTGCCATAGGCCCCGCCCGAGGCGCCGGAGCGCGAGCCATAGCCGGCATCGACCGGCGAAGACATGGGATGGGCGCCCTGGGCGCCGACATGGCCGGCATCGACCCGGTCGAAGCGGCGGCCATTGTCGTCGAGGCCGCCGAAGCCGGAGCCGCCCCAGGGCTCGGCACCGCCGCCGCCGCCGCCCCAATTGGAGCGGGAGCCGCCGCCGGAATAGCCTTCGTTGCGATCACCCTGCGTCCGTCCGGAACCGTGCGGGCGATCGAAATGATCATCGCCCCAGCCGCGCTGGTTGCCGAAGCCGCCGCCGAAACTCTCGGCGCCGCGGCCCCAGTCGCCACCGCCGCTCGCTCCGCGGTCGCCGCCGTGGCCTTGATGGCCGCCGCGCCCGCGATCGTCATCCTCGCTGAACCAGGAACGCACCTCTTCACCGGCGCGCTCGAAGAAGCCGCGATCATCGCCGCGCGGTTCGCCGCCGCCCCGATTGCCGCCGCGCTCGCGGTCCTCGGCCGCCCTGATCGCGCCCCTGCCATCGATCCTCGCCGCCGCCGAAACGGTCGCCGCCATGCCGGTTGTCGCCGTAGCCCATCGAGATCCTCCTATGCTGTGCGTCGCGCACTCGCGCGGCCGATCCGCGCTTTGCGTTCCAGGGGTGAAAACGACCGGTGGGGCGGCCTCGTTCCGGCCGCGGCGTCAGTCTGTTGCGGCACGGCGGCGGAACGACCGGCAGGATCGTCAACGGCCATTTGGCGCATTGCGCGCCGCGGTCTGCGCGGCTATTGGGGGCGCCTTACGCCGACAGGCGCGGGGCTGTAGCTCAGATGGGAGAGCGCTGCAATCGCACTGCAGAGGTCAGGGGTTCGATTCCCCTCAGCTCCACCAGCCTTCTCGCATAACCTGCTGAGCCAACGGTATATTCTTCGGCGATCGGATTTTGTTCCTCAGTTGTTCCCACACCGCGAGCTGTAACTTCGCCTCCCCCGCCACAAACGGACATCCGACACGCTGCGCGACCCCGTAATCGCTGAGCTTGAGGTTCAATCCACCCGCATCAGTTGCGACGGGAAAGGCTGAGCCAGGGAGCAGGCGCTTTCCACCTCGCCATCCAGCCAATGATCGTAATCTTCGGGATGGAGGATCACCGGCATCGCCTTGGCATGGATCGGCGCCACCAGGGGTTAGGATCGCAGGTGAGGAAGGCGTAGCAATTGCCTTCCTCGCTCGGCCGCCAGATGCCGGCGAAAGCGAAGATCGGCGAGGCCGGCACGTTGAACCATCGCTCCAGCTTTGAGCCCTTTTCCCCCTCCCATTCGCAGAAGTCAGTTACCGGCACCAGGCAGCGGTAATGCGGGTTGGTGAGCGTAGAGCGCCAGAAGAGGCTGTCGAGGTTCCGGACGTTCGTGATGTAGCTCACGATGGGCTTGCCGCTCTTGCCCTTCATGCGGCGGGGGATGCCCCGCTTCATCACGTCCAGAGAGCGCTCGCCGTCCTGCTTGCGGACGATCCAGCCGCTCTTCTGGGAGAAGAGCTCGGGCGGCGGCAGGGGGCTCGGGCTCGGGCATCAGCTTGTCAATCGGGAAGCCGAATTGCTTTGCGATCTCCATCTGCTTCGCGCTGACGCGGTAGCGGTTGCACATGGCCAGCCTCCCAGATTCGGATTGCAGCCGTTCTACATTCGTTCCATTTCAGGGGCAAATGGGATTCAACATCCGACCGTACGACCTGACAGACCTCCACAAGTGGGATGCCGACTTGCGCGTCAGATGCCGCCGCTGCGGACGGCGGGCCGTCTTCGATCTCGTGTCGATCCTCAATTACTTCCGCGGGCGAGGACTGGAATCACATTGAGGCTCATAAACGGCAGATTCGCCAATTCCGGCGAGTTCGAAGTTTTCAGATGCCCCCAGAAGTGCCCCCAAAAGAACGAAGCGGCTTCTATGAGGCAAATTTACCGCGTCAAAGATGGGGCAGATTTGCCGCGCCGAGAGGCATATTTGCCGCACCGTTGAAAACCTTGTTGCCAAGGTGCCCGTCTCCGGGTCGATGGCCATCGGGGCTTCCATGGCCGAAGCATCCACAATTTGAGGCAGAGCGGCAACGTTCGCTTTCCACCCTTAGCGGACATTGGTTATTGTGTTGAAGGTCCCCAGTTCGACCCATTGCGGACATTCGGCGCGGCGGAGCTCAGCGTCAGCGCCGATACTGTTGAAAAGTCCGCTAGCTTCGCGCTGACGTAGAAAAATTCTACCGGCGCTACTTCGTGCCTCGCTGCGCACGGTCTGATTAGGCACATCGTAGAAGAAGCTTTACAATGGCCGGGCCTGTTGCCGGATCCTCACGCGCGGACTTTTTCCGCCGAGGATGGCGCTTTGATCTTTGCCGGAAAGCGGACGTTCGGCGAGGATGGCGTGACGTCTGCATTCAAGGCGCTACCCACCTTCGCGACGTGCTGATGAAGCAGACGCGTCGCACCGGAATAGTCGTGCAGGAGCACTTGGTGGCGGAACTCGGAGGAGTTCAGCCAGGTTCCGTTGAGACGATCGAGTCGCAGTGGAAGGAAGGCTGTTACGCCCCCATGTCCGTGCTGGTCAGCTAGCCAATTGTGTTCAAAAACTCGTGGCGTATCTCGCATGGGCCTTCATTTTTGAGGAAGGATCATTGATGCTGCAGAACCATTCAGGCTGTGGGCCGGCTTGGCCTTTATCGATGCCGCAGGCGAGTCACGAATTCGCCGGTGTCGTCTCAGCGATCGGCCGGGAGCTGCGCCAATATCGTGTCGGAGATTGAGTGACGGTCCCTTTTGTTACGGCTTGCGGCACCTGTGGGGAATGTCAGGCCGGAGAACAGCAGGTCTGCGAGGCGCAGTCTCAACCGGGGTTCACCCATTGGGGATCGTTCGCTGAGTACGTGGCGATCGACCGGGCCGACAAAACATGGCCTGCTCGGTTGTGCAGTCCGCAGCTTTCAGCGCGCGGCAGACCCGTTCCTCGGCGGCTGCCACGTCATAGTTGTCCTGTGCCTCATAGCCGCGCCTGCCGGCCGCTGCCTGATCCAGCTTCGCAGCCTCCGACCGGCGCTCTAGCCATATCGACGGCGCGAGCTACTAGCGCATTCTCTACGATGTGCTGGTTCAAACACAACTTCCCCGCCGTCCGGTGCGCCTTCAAACCGCTTGCCGCTTGGCCCGGCTGCTGCCACTTCGAGAGGGTGAAGTGGCTCCTAGGCACCGTCTTTATTTTCGCCTCCGTGCTCGGCGCCTTCTATGCGGTCGTCGCCCCGCCCCGGCAGCTTGATCTGCTTGACTGGCTTTGGGCCGGGAATGCCGGCACCCGGCGGCTGGCGCATGATCTCCGCTATGGCGAGGCGCCCCGGCAGAAGCTCGACATCTACGACAATGCTAGGGCGGGCACTCACCCCAAGCCCGTGCTGGTCTTCTTCTACGGGGGCGGTTGGCACGGCGGCGACAAGGACCATTACGGCTTCGCCGCCAGGGCCTATGCCGCCAAAGGCTTCCTCGTCATTCTCCCCGATTACCGCCTGGTTCCGGACGTGCATTTCCCGGCCTTCCTCCAGGACAGCGCCGCCGCCATCGCCTGGGCTTGGCGTAACGCTGCGCGCTTCGGCGGCGATCCAAACCGGATCGTCACCGCCGGCCATTCGGCCGGTGCCTATAACGCGGTCATGCCCGCGCTCGACCGGAAGTGGCTGGCCGCGGAAGGACTGCCCGACAATGTCATAAATGCCGCGGCGGGCCTCGCGGGCCCCTACGATTTCTACCCGTTCACCAAAGCCAGCTCGATCAACGCAATGAGCCGCTATCCCCGGCCGCTCGAAACCCAGCCGATCCGCTTCGTCCGCACCGATGCGCCGCCGCTCTGGCTCGGTCACGGCACCGCCGACACCGTCGTCCGCGTCCGCAACAGCCGCAATCTCGCCGCTGCACTGAAGGCGGCTGGCGCCCCGGTCGCCCTGCGCGAATATCCAGGCTCCAGCCACAACGACCTGATCATCGCCGTCTCCCGCATATTCCGCTCGCGCCTCCCGGTCCTCGACGAAAGCAGCGCCTTCCTGTTGGAGCAGTCGCGCCGGTAGGGCAGGCATCACCTAGGACCTGATCCTCTGCTTTCAAATAGCTGCAGCCCAGCTCAACGTCCTATTGCCGCCCGTTACGCGAGTGTCGGCGCCAAGAGCCTAAGCTTGCCGTCAGCCCGAGCGGGCATCCGTCCATCGCGCTCGGTCGTATCTTCAGAAAGCTTTGTCTTAGGAGCGCGTTCGTGGCCGACGGAAATTCGTACAGAGATATAGCCGAGGGGGGAGACTTCGCTGTCGCTGCGGCAGTGATCGTGTCGCCACTGCTCAACCTAGCGCCGTCACGCCCGAGTGGCGCGACGGTAAATCAGAGCCAGCCAATCATGTCTCTGGGCACGAGCGGCCTTACCGGAAGAGCGATGCTTTCCCTAACGCCAGACAGGAGCACTGTTGAGATCAGCGTGCATCTGGATCGCGGCGCCGCACCCTCAGCCATTCGATTGCGCAGGATCGCGAGTCATCATTTGCGCGGGGGAAGCAGGTCGTACGAATATGATCTTTTACTGGTTGAAGTAACCTCAGCCATGCCGGCATCGAGCCCGCTCTGGCTGCAAGAGAGTTTCTCGCTCAGCGACCGTGGCTTCTGCTCGCCGTTTGAAAGGGTATCGGACCTGCGGAAGCTCGAGATCGATGTGTCTGCCCTCACAGCGTCATCGATCGAGGGGTTGAGCGTAGAAGGCGCACACGAGGCAAGCACTATCTGGCCGAGCGCGGCTGGCTATTTCGCCGAACGCCTGTTCTCGGAAATTAACGCCGCGGAACGGAGCGCCGGTGTACTGGCAGCATGCAAGCACCTAGAGCTCGCCAACCTGTATGCGCGGCGGCTCGGCAGCCGGCAGCCTGATGTCGCATTTTAAGGTGTGGTATCGGATCTGATCCAGAAGGCGGTAACCACCACCGAGCCCTGCCTAAGGTCCGCTTCTAGGCATCTCAAGCCGGAAGCAGAAAGTCAGCTAACAGCAGCAAGCGAAATTGGGGCAGGGGCGTCTGCTTAGCGCCAAATGCAGCCATTCCGTCTCCGGGCGCTGTCGCCCGAAAGCAGCCGTAGATCATGTCATCGCGGCGGAGAATTAGCGTCCCAAGCGGCGATCACCGCGTCGCCGGTCGCGCGGCGCAGGTCGGCAATGCCCGTCTCGCGATGCCGGGTGGGGTGCACTCGGTTGGTGAGGAGGGTCCAGGCGAGGTCCCGGTCGAAGTCGATCCAGAGGCCGGTGCCGGTGAAGCCGGTATGGCCAATCGTTTCCGACGAGCAGGTGTCGCCGCCGTGCCAGCCGTTGAAGCGTCTTTCCCACCCACAGGTGCGGTGCTGGTGCACGAGCGTGCGGACCGCGGCCAGTGTCGCCGGGGAGCGGGTGCCGTCGAGGAGCCCGCGCGCAAAGCCGAGCACGCCCGCAATGGTACCGAACAACCCGGCATGGCCTGCGGCTCCGCCAAGCGCCCAGGCATTCTCGTCATGCACCTCCCCCTTCATTACCCGTCCGCGCCAGGTGCAGGCTTCCGTCGCGACCGCCGGCCCCGGGGGCGGGGCGTAGCGAAGGTCCGGCCCGAGCGGCCACTCCGTCAGCGGCCGACCGGTAAGCCGCTCGATCGCGATGCCGAGCAGGATGAAGTTAATGTCCGAGTACACCGGCGGCCCGCGGCGCCATTCGCGCTGCAGCACGAACGCGCGCAGCCGCGCCGGATCGGCGCCATAAGTATAAACCGGCTCGACCGCGGGCAGGAAGGTGCGGTGGGCGAGGCAGTCGCGGAAGGTGATCCGCCGCTCAGCCGCGTTCGCAACGTCATATTGCCTGAGGTCCGGAATCGCGTCGGTGAGCGGCCGATCGAGATCGATCCGGCCCTGCTCGGCGAGCGTAAGGATCATGGTCGTCGTCGCGATCACCTTAGAGAGCGAAGCGAGATCGAACCAATGCTCCTCGCTGAGCGACTCGGGCTCCGGCACCAGCGCGGCCATCCCGGCGCAGCGGGTCGCCCGCGACCCGTCCGCGGCGACGATGCCCAGCGCGGCGCCCGGAATCGCGCCCAATCGGACCGCCGCGCGCGCGGGCGCGAAGGCGCGGTCGGCGATCTCCTCGATCATGCCGGCTCGTCGTCCGGCGGGCGCGGCCGGGCCCGCGCGATCAGGGGAACAAACAGCAAGGCCGCCAGGCTCAGTACGCCCGAGAGGATGAAGAAGAGGTCGAATCCCCGGTAGCCGGCTTTGTCGAGGGTCTCGACGATCGCGCCGCCCGCGCCCGACAGCAGACGCGGCAGCAGGAAGGCGAAGCCGGAGAGGAACGCATATTGCGCGCCCGGATAGCGCGGGTTCACCAGCATCGAGAGGTAGACGACGAACACGGCCCCGGCCATGCCGTTGCCGAACTGGTCGGCTGCGGTCGCGATGTAAAGCAGCAGCTCGTCAGTCGGCTGGTTGGCGAGCCACACGAACCCGAAATTGCCGATCGCCGCGAAGATCGCGCCTACCGTCAATGCCCAGGCCAGCGGCCAGCGCGCCGCCATCAAGCCGCCGAGCCCGACGCCGGCGATGCTCGCGATCAGCGCCACATAGCTGTCGGCGCGGCCGATCTGGGTGAGGCTGTAGCCCAGCTCCTTGATCATCGGCTTGGACATGTTCAGCGCCAGCACGTCGCCCATCCGGTAGATCGACACGAACGCCATCAGCGCGAGCGCGGTGAAGCCGTAGCGCCAGAAGAAGTCGACATAAGGGCCGATCGCCGCCGATCGCCGCGCCGGAGCGCTCCGCGGCAGCTTGCGGATCTTGGGCAGTGCCGCCGCCATCAGCAGGAACGGCACCGTGCAGATCGCCAGCACATAGGGCGTGACGTTGGTCTGGCCGCTCATGCCAATGCCGGACGCGGCGCCGAGCAGCAGCCAGCCGACCGCAGCGGTGACGGCGGCCGCGCCGAGCAGGATCACGGCGCTTGCGGCGAGGCCGGTGACCAGCGCCGCGCTGCGGCGGCCGCCATGGCCTGGGTCGGGACGCATGGCGGCGAGGATAGGAAAGGGGAGGCAGGCCGTCGCGCCGATCGCGAGATAGGCCCCGGTCCAGCCCCAACCGGGCTGGTCCGCGATTAGCAGGGCGCCGCTGCCCGCGGCCACCATCGCCGTGCGGTAGCCCCACAGGTTAGCCGCGGCGAGCGGACCCTGCTCCTCCTGGGTCGGCGCCAGCTCGATCCGCCAGGCGTCGGCTGCGATCTCGAGGGTCGTGGTCCAGAATGCGAGTAGCACCGCGAACAAGGCCGTGATGCCGAGGCTCGCGTCCGACGAGGTCAGCCCCATCACGATCATCGAGGTGAAGATGCCGAGCTGGGCGAGCATGATCCAGCCGCGCCTTTTACCCCAGAAGCGGCCGAAGCCGGGCACTTCGAAGCGGTCGAGCAAAGGCGCCCAAAGGAACTTGAAGGTCGGCAGCAGCTGCACCCAGGCGAAGAAGCCGATCACCGCCAGGCCCACCTCGTGCGCCTGCAGCCGCAGCGCAAGCACGGTCGAGAACATGTAGAAGGGAAGGCCCGCCGAAAAGCCGAGCAGCAGATAAAGCGCCTGCCGCCTCAGCCCCTTCGGTACGGCCGCCGGCGCGGCGCCGGCCGGCTCAGCGACCGCGCTGGCGGACACGGCAAAGGGAGTTCGCGGGGGACCGCATCATGTCGCCAGCCTCGACTCGGCAAGCGCGTCAGTCAACAGGGTTGCTGTCGCGGCCGGAAATAGGAATGAGCTTTCCGCTCGGGCAGCCGCTGGACGGGGCCGGAGCAGCGCGCGGCCCGGCCTTGCGCCCGTCGCCTTGCCGCCCTCCAAAGCGAGTACGCCGTTGACGAACAGCGCGTAGACGCGGCGGCAGGCATGCGGTGGTTCACATAGGTCGCCCGCGGTGCGTGTCGCTCCGGATCGAGCACCACCACATCGGGTTAGAAACCGGGGCGGAGATAGCCGCGCTCCGGGATCCGGTACATGTCGGCGACCGCGGGCCTCAGCCGAGCCTTCTCCTATGCCCTTTTTACGCGAGTAGCCTCCACCGGCTGACGGTCTGCTTTCCGCTCCATCCGCCGAAAAGCAGACGGTCCGCTACCGGCCAGCTGCGGGCATTCCGCTAAGCGCCAAGCCGGACGCACAGGGCTCGTTGAGTTTATCCCGAAAGCAGACGCTCCTTCAGGGAGGGGAGCTAGGTTCGATTCGGACCATAGCGGATATTCGAGTTGGTTTTCATGGAGGTGCTTCTATGCTCCTTAGGTTGGTCAGAGGGAGATCGGACGTGGAGATTGATCGTCGAACGGCGCTGTCTGGTTTAGGATTAAGTCTGGCCCTCGGAGCGCCGAGCGAGATCAGCCTTGCAGCTCCGCCTCCCAAATCGGCGCGGCCTGCATTCTCGGCGGCTCACACACCCAAGCCCCTGAAGTTCAACCCGGCACGGCTCGACGGTCTCTCGGAGCGTCTGATCACCTCCCACTGGGAAAATAACTACGGCGGGTCCGTGAAAGCCCTGAACATGATCGAGACTCGGCTGCAAGCCGCGCTGACCGACAAGGACCTTCCAGCGGTTGTTTACGGGGACCTCAAGCGCGAGGAGCTGCACCGCACAGGCTCTGTGGTGCTGCATGAGATCTATTTCGGTGGTCTCGGTGGCAACGGAAAGGTGGGCGGGGAAATTCAAGCGGCGCTCGCCAGGGCCTTCGGATCCTATGATGCTTGGGAAGCTGAGTTTCGGCGCACGGGAATGGCGCTTGCTGGCGGCTCGGGCTGGGCGATGCTCGCGCTGAATGGGCATACTGGTCAACTACACAATTACTGGATGTGGGATCACATGCACGCCCCGGCAGCGGGCATCCCTCTCCTCGCGCTCGATATGTACGAGCATAGCTACCATATGGATTACGGAGCCGCGGCGGCCCGGTACATTGATGCCTTTATGAAGAACGTCGACTGGGAGGAGGTAGACCGCCGATACAGACGCGCGGTCAGGTTCGCCGCCTGATCATCAGAGCTCACGCTTCAGCCGGAGCGCAAATGCGCGATGAAAGAGCCGGAGATCGTCAGGGTTGACGTCCGAGATGGCCCAGAACTCGAGGCCGTCATCGGTCCATCGAGCCAGGCTGTAGCCCTCGCGCCGTGTCGTGACCGTGACCGGCGACGGCTTCCCCGCAGGTCGGATAAACAGGTTTATGGTATGCCGACGCCGCTGGTAGACCAGAACGGGCACCACGCGACCGCCGATGTAGTCGAGCCGCCCGCCTATCAAGGGAAACCCTCGGTCGGCAAGCTCGACGACCGGGGGTGCGAAATCGATGCGGCCGTTGAACCACGGCTTCAACGTATGCTGGTTTGAAGTCGCCACGTCCGTCAGATGGCTCTCGAGCAGCGAGCGCACGTGGCTGGCCACGATCTGGTCCTGCACGCCGGTGTTGGTGAACTGCGGAGCTGCGAATAGCAGCGCCAAGCTGGCGCCCATCATCGCGCCGGCGCCGCCTGCCACCCAAGGGAGCCTGGAGGCGCCCGGCCACCGAGACGGCATGGTCATCCGCGCAGACGCGGGGGCAGTGGCCTTCTCCATGAACTCCGCGATCCTATCGCGGAGTTCATGCGGTGCGTGATGCCGGATGTCAGCAGCCGAGACAAGGCCGTGGATCGTCTTCAGCCGCCGCAGCTCCTCCGCGCACCCCAGGCACGTTTTTGCGTGCGCCTCGACCGACACACTGTTGGCGGCGTCCAGTTCGCCGTCGATCAGGCCGTGGAGCAGCACCATCCGGTCTGCGCATCCCGTCATGGCTGCGCCTTCCGGCCGGATTCAACGCGGGGGAGGAGCATCTCTCCCAGCATCTGGCGCGCACGCGCCAGCCGCGACATCACGGTGCCGATCGGCACTTCGGTGAGGAGGGCGATCTCCTTGTATGAGAGATCCTCGAGTTCGCGGAGCACCAGCGCCTCGCGGAAGGGTTCGGGCAGATTCTCCAGGGTGGTGCGCACCATCTCCACCTCCCGCCGGCGCAGGAGGATCACCTCGGGGGTGTCATGGTCCAGGTGAATGTCATCGATGGGGCGCCCAGGAGCGCCGTAGCGCCCATCCTCCTCCTCCTCCGAGATTCCACGCCTGTCACGATTGGCCTTCCCCCAATCGTGGAAACAGTTGCGGACAATGGCCAGAAGCCACGGCTTGGCGGCCTCGCCACGGTAGGTTCGAAACGCCCGGAGAGCGCGCAGGAACGCCTCCTGCACGACATCCTCGGCAGCGATGGGATCGCGCGAAAGATAACGGGCTAGATTATAGGCGGCGTCCATGTGCGGCAGTATCTCCTGCCGGAAACATTGGGCCTGATCTCGCGAAAGGAAGGGACCGCCGGTCTCGGGACCGCTGAGCGTCCCGCTTGCCTGCACTGGCGCCACGTTTCCTCTGCCGGCGGTGAAAACCAGATGAGGCCGGAACCAGTCTTTTCCCTTGGCCACTACATCCAACCCGTGCCCAGTCGCCGATACGACATAGGGACGACACGTTGGCGTCGCGCCCAGCTCATCGATAGCAAATTTTCTCGAGCGGCGGGAATAAATCGGGTCGCGTCCGAGTCTTGTTTGCGAGTGACGTGAATTGCTTCTTTGCCCCACGTGTCACTGCCCACGGCCGCTCTGATGAAGATGGCTCGCAAGAAGGAGTTCTTATGACTGTAATACTCTCTCGTTCCCGCAGAGCCAAAGGCCGAGTGGTCGTGCTCCCGGCCATGCTTGCGACATTGGCTGCAGCCGTGTCCGCGTGCGGTTCCGAAAGCACGAGCCGTGCGGCGGGGGCGGTCGATGAAGCGGGGGCCGGCGCCGAGCAGGTGTTCCACATTGCTACTCTCCACGTAGACGGCAAGACGAACATCAACGGCGCAGGTGACCACAGCCCAGAGCCGTTTCCCGCAACCGCGCCGAAAAGCAGCGGAGGCTTCATCGTCAAGGCACCGGACCAGAAGGGTGAGTGGTCAGTCCGTGCGTTCGCGTTCCACCCGAGCCAGGTGGTGGTGCGGCAAGGCGATACCGTCGTGCTGAACTTCATGGGTGTGCAGGGTCCCTCGCACAAGATCGCTGTTGACGGTCAGCGGGACCAGCTCGCCCTTAAGCGGGGAGAGATGAAGAGCGTCCGCTTCGTGGCGGATCAGCCGGGTATCGTCAGGTTTGTTTCGGTTGGCAAGGAGCCGACGATGCAGGGCTCGGTGCTCGTCCTACCACGCGCTGGGTCCTAGGCTTTGCATCGATTGCGGGATCGAATTGAAACCCCTGCGGCCGAGCGGTCTTGGAGAACGGTGTTACTTTGAGTTTGCCCCGACCGATTCCTCTGGGAGAACAGCGTTGAGAAAGATGATTGCCGGTATTTCTGTAGTGCTCCTTGTCGCCTGCGATTCCACCGGTGATGGGAACGAGACATTGGCGCAGGCGAACGCCAGTGGGAATGCTGCCAGCGCCACTCTGGAGAACAGGGTTCAGCAAAGTGATGCTACACCGTTGCAGAAAGAGCAGGCGCTCGCGCTGATGGAGCAGCGGCACGAAAGTTATGAGAAGATAGGCGATGCGATGACGGTGATCAGCCGGCAGCTCAAGGCTGAGAACCCGGGCCTTGGGCAGGTGCGGACCGCCGCAGCCACCATTACCGAGCTTGCGCCGCAGGTCCCGAGCTGGTTCCCTGCGGGCACCGGCCCGGACATCGGCAAGACCGAGGCGCGCGCCGAGATCTGGCAGAAGCCGGAGGACTTCGCAGCCAAGGCTCAGGCCTTCCGGGAAGCCGCTACGGCCTTCAACACGGCCGCTCAGGGCGCCGATCTCGCCTCCATCCGCTCGGCCCACGCAAACCTCGGCAAAAGCTGCAAGGGCTGCCACGACCTCTACCGTGAGGAGGAGTAATCCAGGACAGGGAGCGCCGGTTTGGGACCTCCCAATTCGGCTGTTCCACTGGTCAGTCGTCGTTCTTTTTGGACTGAGCTGGTGGTCTGCCGAGCAAAGCGCCGACGGCGTGCATTTTTGGTGTGGTTACACCCTTCTGTTCCTGCTCCTCTTCCGCATCCTGTGGGGCTTCGCCGGCAGTTCAACGGCTCGCTTCGCAAGCTTCGTGCGAGGCCCTCGGGCTGTGGCCACCTATCTCCGGAACGGACAACAGCAGCAGGCTGGCCACACGCCCCTCGGCGCCCTCAGTGTGGTCGCGATGCTGCTGGCGCTGGTTGTCCAAATCACCACCGGCCTCATTCAGATCGACGACGACGACTTCGTTGAAGGGCCGTTATCGGGGCTGGTGAGCTATGAGATGGCGCTGCTCGCGCACGATGTGCACGAGATCAACTTCAACATTTTGCTCGGGCTGATCGCGCTGCACGCTATCGCGATCACCTACTACCATCTCGTGCGTGGCCGCTCTCTTGTCCGGCCGATGTTTACGGGTCGCGCGGAGCTGCCGGCTGGAGTGACGCCGATGAAGCCGGCACGGAAAGGACGGTTGGTCTCGTGCACCGCTGCCGCCCTAATCCTCGCCGCAGTCATTCTCGGAGCCGCTCCGTCCCTCGCTTCTGAGGCCGAGAGCTATGCCCCGCCTAGCTTCGCCCGAAAAGCCGTTGGATCCACTCCATAGGCGCCTTGAGGGCCTTCGATAAATAGCTGCGAATGGAATAGCCGACGTTGGCAGCCAGGCGACCACAGTCCCGAGCCTTTCCCGACAACTGCACGCGTCGGGCTGAAGGTCCGCTTTCCTGCTCCCGCCGCTCAAACCGGACCAGCCGCTCACGGCCAGATAGCGACGTCTGAGGAGCCAGCGCGAATGTCCTTTTTCCACCCGTTTCAGCCATTCGAGCGAAGGTCCGTTTCCGACCCGTAGCGGACATCCGCGGACGGCGGCAATCTAGACCCGTTCGACTGACTCGGCGACCAGCTAGACGTCAGTCGGGTTTTCGAGGCTCTACAGGACCGAACGGTAGCTCGTTGAACTGTGGAAGAGCGTCAGTGACCTCATGCCACGGAGCCTTTGAAGCCACGTAAACATGACAGATGGGGCGATTGATCGGGTCATCGTCGAGCACACCGAGCGCAAGGCCGAGTACCTTCGGATTGTGGTCGAACCTACTCACGAGGTTGGAGCCGCAAACCGAGCAGAAGCCTCTGTGGGTACCCGGGGAGGATTCAAAGTAGCGGACCAGCTCTTCACCCTTGGTCCAACGAAACTCTGACGCCTTGACCTTGCCTCGCGCGCGAAAGGCCGACCCGTGGGCTTTGCGACACATGGTGCAATGGCAGTACAGTAGGTCGATGACCGTGCCATCGATCTCGAACACTATGCCCTGGCAGAGACAACTCCCGAGAAGCACGTCTTCCTCCTTCTCACGGTCAAGGCAAGTTAGCCGGCGTGAATTCTAGCTGGGCTTCAGCGTGGGTCTCGGACCCCAAACCCGGGTCCCGACTCGCTTGCGCTAAAGCTACCGGCAATGCCAGCCGGCACCAAATTATGATGAGTGACGCAAGTGGCCGCAGATGCGAATGTCCGATTACCTTGCTTACGGCGCTTGTGAGGCCGTTCTCGCCTGGAACCTCTCCAGCGAAACTGTGCGCGAGATGTTCATTGTCATTCACCGGCTGCTATTTCGCTGCCGATGCGGAGCGCTCAACCTAGTGCCCACGACAAACGGGTCGTGACGATTAGCGTTTCAGTGGACGACGAAATTGCATTGCTCTTTCCAGATCTCCGGTGGGTACAGGGATGACCTCGTGAGCCACGGCAGCAACCGGCCCAGGCTTCCCGATAGCTGATCCAGACAGTAGCGGTTGAAGACGACGTCACGGAAGGGTGGACGAAGGCATCTAGGCTCCCGCCGTCAGGAGCATTGAAGCTCCCTTACTTGAGGTTAGGGCGCTTATTTTCATTTACCTCTATTTAGATCGTTCCAGAGGGCGGCTACTCTTCGGTGGAACCAACTCGTCGATTTGTTCGACAAACGGCTGAAGCTCCGGCGCCCCAGGCTCGGGAGGGCGAAACACATTCCGCAGGATCTGCGCTATCACCGAAAGCCGACCGCGCCATCCTTCCCCGGGAGGTTGTATCAGTTGGTATTTTTTCATGGCGGCTTCTCCATCCGCCCCGCGCCAGCATAAAACAGTTCGCAACGGCGGAAGTGCCACGGGCCGGCAGAAGGTGAGCTCTTGTCTGCGGCTTTCCGTAAGCAGCATGATTACCTCTAAGCCACTCGCCTCTTGCGAACATTTCCTATAAGCTTCAGCGGGGAACTAGCCGGGGCGGTATGTATTACGTGATCTCATTCGATGGTTGCGGGCTGGAGAGTCCCCTTCGTGCGCGCTCGCCCATCTCGGCGCTCGGGATGGCGGAAGAGGCAAAGCGAAACGGCTGCAAGGGATTGATGATAGAGCTCCCCAGTGGCGATACGCTGCCCCTCCGAGAGTTCGCACGGCTATATGGATAGCTTGCGACAAGCGACCGGTTGCAGGAGAGATGCAGGTGGCAAGCGCGCACTCGACTCCGAAGACGGACTTGTCGGAACCGGAGCTATTGCTGCGGGATCTGGAACGGAACGCAGCCTATTGGGAGCGGCAGGCGACGCGTGAGAAAATGCAGAGTAAGACGGAGAGTTGCCTCAAAAGGAGGGATCGCTGCCTCCGCCTGGCTGCCCAGATCAGAGACGCGATGACCGGCGACGGATCAGAGGTCACCTGAGCCGAATGTTAGATGGCGAGCGCCTGAGAGAGATCGCCAGAAATTGCCGCTACGTCGCAAGCAAGGCTGATGTGCGGTACATTGCAGAGGCGCTGCTAGAGTTAGCCCAAGAGTGCGAATGGGAGGCCGCCGAAGCCGAGAATGCGATGTTACCTGCGCTTCCCTTATAACAGTCGTAATCAAAGGTTCTCGGCACCAAGTGGCGACGATGCGGCACTTCTTCTTGAGAGTGCATTCAAACGAGCTGGCTTAGACAGGACTAAGGCTCCCCCGCTTCCCCCTAGTCGTTCGGGTAGCCAGGGCCGGAGATGAAGGGAGCTCTCTCCGGCCCGCCCTGTTTCTGCCTTTCCACTACTGGCAACCAACGCCGTGGCCATCGCGGTCGAGCTTAGACGAATGGCCAAGGCAGCGATGCCCCGCGCGATAAACGAGTCAGTCGGAAGCGGAGCAACGTAAGCTTGCCCTCATGTCACACATGACCCACAGACGCCCATGGCCCTGAACGTGGCGAAGCAGAAGCCCGAGAAGCCGGAATTAGAGGCCCCGCTACGACAAGGGAGGCAGCCGCAGCGGGGCCTAACTCGTGTCATCCCCGAGTCGGGTAGGGACTAACATAGATTGCCCGCGCCTAACACACATCTCCAGTATACACGACTCTTGATCAGCACTGATGATCCCGCCAGTACCGCTCCCACTTCAGCGCATAGCCGCCGTGTACCATCGCGGGCTCAGCGCGCAGGATACACGGCGGCACCTCCATTCAGCTTATCGTGTTTTTGGAATCGTCTGCCGCAACTGCCTATAGCGTGCGATTCCCTAGAGCTGATCCGCCGCTTATCCATACGTTCGGCGGCAAGGGCACTTGTCGGCGGGGAAATGTATTCCAAGGGTGAGCGTAGCGTCCAGTCACACGCACGTCGCAGAAGGGGGGCACAACGATGGCAGCCGATGTCGAATACTACCGCTACAGAATGGCGGAAGAAATGCTCGCTGCTGACAACTCCCCTTCTGCGGCGGCGGAGCACTGCCATAGAAAACTGGCTGAAGCATATTCGAAGAAGCTCGAAGCACTCAACGTAGAGCAGGGATTGCCGAGCATTCAACTCGCGGCCTAACCTCTGCTGAGTTACTGCCCAGCGCGGTCGTTAGCGCGTCCACACTGGTACAAGCGGGACTTGCTTGGCTCCCGAAGGACGGGGGAACCGTTCGCCTCGACGCGGAATAGCCCATGAAACAGGATCGTCAAACGCCGCAGGTTCCGTTCGCTCTTCACCGTTACACACTCGACCCGGACTGGAGTCAGGCAGAAGCGGACGAGCGGCGGCGGCGGCGCGCTTTAGAAGAGTTTGTGCGAGTTCAAGCCTTACGCAAACCCTGATCCACTACCGACTTCTGCCTAGCCACCTTCCGCAAATCGCTATGCATCTGGCCGACAAACGGCCGGGTAGCCTGCGTCGCCTACCTCTGCCGCCATAACGGCGGCGAAAATTACCGAAACTTATTCAGCACCTTATCGTTTTGCACCTAACGTAGGTTAGTCGCGTCTGCGTCTTCGACGGAGATCTAGCAGGAGCGTGGCATGTCCCGCGACGAAGAAGCATCGCTGAACGTCAAGGCACAAGAGGCCAAGCGGCGGCTGCGCCACGGGATCGAAAGCCGCAAGGGCTTGGTTGCGCAGTATCGGGCCAAACTCCTCGCGCTGAGGATGGAGGACGAGACCAGCAAGCGCCGCCTGGCGATAGCGAGCGCGTCACTAGGCCGCGGCTAATGATCGCGTACCCCGTCCGGGTTACGCCCGTAGACAAGCACCTGGTTATGCTGACGTTCCACGACGTACCGGAGGCTGTCGTCGTCGCCGCCGACGAAGATGATGCTTTCGGCCGTGCGCCCGCCGTCCTGGAAACCGTGCTCGGCGGTTACGTGCTGGAGGGACGGTCCATTCCCGCGCCGTCCGATGTGTGCGGAGCGCCTGTGGTTACGACGCAGCGATTTAGCACCTTGGGGATGAACATCACCGGATGAGTATGGGGAGCGTTGCCGCCGCCTCCACCTCAAACGCGTGACTTTGGCCGAAGCAGACCTTCCGCTGTGAAGTGGCGGCAGCGGGAAAGCGGACGTTTACGTAGGCCGCCCTCTATGGCTGCTTACGACCGATTGTGTTGAAAAGCTTGGCTCCTAGTTCTGAGCGGGCGCGGGCGGATGCGAACGATTCAGCGTTTAAATCAAACTAAGGCACTACCCGTAGGAACATTAGCTACTCGGAGGAACATCGATGCCTGAGAAGGAAAGGCTCTACCACGACCTGGCGACCCTTCGGGAGAGCATCAAGTTCAACTGGCAGGAAGTTGCATCGAAGCAGCTTAGCGAAAGTGAGAAGTTGGCTATGCGCACTCACCTTGAGGCATGTATCGCCGACCTCACGTTGCTGCTGGGAAAGCTTTAGAGCACTGAGCTTAATACCTGCGGCACTGGCGTTCGGTTGCGGGAGCGAGGCTGATGATCGAAGGCACTCCATGACTGATCCGGCGTGGAAGCCGACTCAAGCTGACGCCTCAGTCAAGCCAGAGAAGCAGTGCCCCTTCTGTGGATCGCTCGCCATCGGGTTCTATGAGTATGTCTACGTCAAGGACTTCGCAGCCGCTTGCACCGTCTGTGGCGCGCAAGGTCCACGAAGGTCATCGCAGCAGGAGGCACGAAAGCTGTGGGATGCGAGAGCTACGGACTGATGCGCATCCCCATCGCTCTGGCTGCGCTTGCCCTTGCTGGCTGTGATGCGGGCGCTGCGGAAAATACTGACCGTGCCGTCACTAATAAGCTCGCTGCCGGTCCGTCCTTCTCCTGCACTTCCAATCAGGTCTGGGACGGCGATAGCTTCACCTGCTCCAGCGGCACGCAGATTCGCGTGGCCGGCATCGCGGCTCGGGAAGTCCGCTCCGTCCGCGGTGGCGCCGTAGTGGACGCTGGGTGCCGCTCAGGCCATCCTTGCCCCAGAACCAGCGGTATAGCCGCCAGGAACGCTCTGGCGGGGCTATTCGGCGGCTCCATCGGGTTGGGGCTCACGGGCATCTGCTCGTCCGCGGGCCTGCTCTGCGGTGCGTGTCGAACGGTTCTGCCGGCCGTGATCGCGTTTGTGCTTGGTGTCGCTGCCCAGCGGCAGGGATGTGTCCTGCTCGATGGTACAGGGCGGCTATGCACTGAAGTGCGATCGATACTCGAAACAACATCACTGTGCCCCTTCCCGCAAGAGCAATGCGCCTCCGTTGCGGCGACTCTGAGCACACGATGATGATAGCTCGCTAGGGCGCAGCACAGAGGATCGGGACAATGACGGTCAAAGTCTAAATCGGCACCGGTTCGTTCAATAATTTCGACGTTCAGATCGATACTAGCTGGCCGGTCCTTCCGCGCGAAGGCGAGACAATCGTGTTTGAACAAGACGGGGAAAGCGTCATCTGGAAGGTGAGATGTGTCCGCTTTATCGTTGCGCGACAGCGAACGTTAGATAGCGTTCAGGTTCTCGTTTCCAGACTCCTCACTGACGCTAGCCTGCCCAAGGGCTGAAGAACCGCACTAAGAGATCAGGTTTCCTGCGCACTAAGCTGCCCAGTGGCTCACGGCGGATTGCGCGCAAGTGGGATCGCTACTGGCGGGGGCATAGATGCTGAGCGGCCGGGTGCATTGGTACGCTGAGGTGCCGTCGTCCGCAAAAAGGATCCATAGAGGACCTGGCCGAACTGGTGCTAAGGATCACAGAGAGCGCTCCCGAGGGAACCGAGCTTCCGTACGATTAGGCAGCCCGCTGCCAATACCCGAGCCCACTTGAGGCTGACGTTGGCGGCTATCGCTTGCGACTTGCTGTAATAGATTGTCGCCATACCAACTCGGCCGTTGGGGATAAGGCGAGGACGAGGGCGCGCGGTATGACCAATGACAGTCGCAGCGGATTGCCCTGGACGCCAGAAGAAGTCGTCCAGCTTAGAAGGCTTGCCGACGAAGGTCTGACTGCCACGGCCATTGCATTCAAGATGGGGCGCACACGCGCGGCGATCGTGAAGAAGGCCGTCGCCGAGCGCCTGTCGCTCGATCCTGCAAAGCACCAGTCGCGATGATCTTTGTCTTCGCTGCCTCACTTCCTGCGGCAAACCTCGCTTGCTCTCAAGGCGCGAAGCGTGAATGCCCAATAAAGTGTCAGGAGGGATGCTGTGACCCGAGAATGGCCGGATCTGGGCGGAAGCGGACTAGCGGGATGGTGGTGTAAACCTCACGGGAGCGGTCGTGGGGTGCGTCAGCGCCGCCAGCTACCCCCTCTCCAAACCTGCCTGCCCCGGCGGTCGCACGACCGACCGCTAAACTGAGGACTTTGAGGCAGAAGAGGAGTTCAATGAAGACTCGGAGCTTTTGGAGACCTGGAATGAGATCCGAGACCGAATACTTCCTCAAGCGTGCAAGCGAAGAGTCGCGGCGGGCGCTGACCTCGGAAGCACCGGAGGCGGCGGAAGCGCACGAGACAATGTCAGTGCGTTACTCAGCCAAGGCTTTGGCGCTTCTGGACGAGGAGGATCACGAGCAGAGGGCAGCCGCGACCGTCGGAAAAGACGTCTGAGCCGCCCTCGCGCGAGCCTTTAACTTGGACAGGAACACAATCGAAGGAAGGCTTTGCTGGCACAAACCTAGGTTAGGATCGTTCTAGGTTTGCTTCTCCATGTGCTTGTCAGAGGTGCCCTATGAGAACGTCTTTGGATTTCTCGCCTCTCCGTCGATCAGCGGTGGGCCTCGACAGTTTGTTCGACATCCTGGAGGCTGGCACGAAAGCCGATCCGAACGCCGGATTTCCGCCCTTAGATATCGAACAGCAGGCGCCCGACAAGTACAGGATCACTTTGGCGGTGCCCGGCTTCTCGGCTGAGGAGATCGAAATCATTGCCAAGCAGAACGTGCTGACCGTCTCCGGGTCCAAGGAAGCTGGCGGCGCCAGCTATGTGCACAAGGGGATAGCAGCTCAGCCTTTCGAGCGGCGCTTCATGGTGGGTGATCATGTGCAGGTGCGGAACGCCAGCTTGGAGGACGGCTTGTTGACGCTCGACTTGGAGCGGGAAATTCCCGAGGAACTGAAGGCTCGTAAAATCGATATCCGCGCAACAGCTTCATCCTAAGGTGCCCAAGTTCTTCTTCAATATTCATTGTGATAGCTACGAGGCCACCGACCTCGTCGGCGAGTGCTGTCCGAACACCGCTGCGGCCCGAGCCGAGGCTTGTCGGACTGCCCGTGAAATCATTCGCGAAACACTCGGAAGGGGCGACGCCCCGGAAGCGGGATGGATTGAGGTTGAAGACGAGGAGCATAGACCGATCCTTGTTGTTCCTCTGCGGTCGATGGCCTCCTGAGGACGATGACGGGAGCCTATGGCGGCCGGTTCGTTGCCGCTGATGCTCCTGCCGGGTGCGCGGCTGATCCGGTGTAAAGAAGGAAGTTCAGAGGCAGTCGCAGCACTATGCCGCACTTTTTCGCGATCTGAGATGGCGTGCATTCATGTTGAGGAGCTTTGTTGATGAATTCACGCGAAAAAAGGGTTGCACTCGTTGTCGATGACGAAGTTTTTGCGCGTCTGTTCGCACTCCAGATCCTCCTGGACGAGGGGTTCACCGTCCTCGAAGCGGCAGACGCCGCGGAAGGATTGGAGGTGCTGGACCGAAATGACGACATCTCGCTCCTGTTCACCGACATCAGCATGCCAGGCGAGTTGGACGGCATCAGCTTGGCACAGCGGGTTCGCGCGAAGCATCCCGGCATCGGGCTCCTCATCACATCGGGCCGCGTCGAGCCTCCCGCCGAGGAAATCCCACCCGGCGGTAGGTTCCTTCCCAAGCCCTACACCGCTCACGCGCTGATGAGCATGATCCGGGAGCTGGAACGCTTCAGCCCAAGCGGAGCCGATCAGGCCAAAAAGTAAATGGCGGCGCGCTGGGTTCTGCCCGCCAGTGCCAATAAGACACACATGCTAGGCCCCATTTCGAGTGCCGCAACCGCCCATCTTACTCTTCGTTACGATGGCAGGAAACAGCCGCTCCGTAGCCGGGCTCGACGCGCTCCATCGTCAGCACCGCTTCGCGATGACAGAGGGCATTCCCGGTTTCGCTGTTGAAAGTCAGGACCTGTGCACGCGTTCATCATCGAAGATGATTATCTGATCAGCCGCTCCATTCAGGACATGCTCGGGGAGCTGGGGTTCACATCGTTCAGCTTTGCGCGCTCTGAGGACGCCGCGGTTGCAGGCGCGAACGGCGAGAACTTTGATTTGATCACGGCCGATGCTCACCTCTTGCCCGGCGACGGCATCAAGGCCGTTCAGACGATTTGCGCGAGGCGGGACATGCCGGTCGTATTCGTCTCCGGATACGCGGCCGACATCCGGGACAAGGTTCCAGGTGCCGTGATCGTGGAGAAGCCAATCAAGCAGGCATCGCTTGAGGAGGCCGTGCGTACGGTTCTTACTCAGCGGAAGCCCGGACCCTAGCTCTCAGGGAGCGATTCCGCCCGGTGAGTGCGGGTAGATAGGCGCAAGCAGTCGAGGGAGACTATGGGGTCGGGTCCGCCCGGCCGGTAGTCTGCGTCGCCTCAGCACGAAAAGGTAGGGCTTAGCGCCACAAGGAGACATGTTGTGGCAAATACCACGAGTGAGCCAATGATCGCTTAATTGAAATCGGTTAGATCATGCTCGCCTGAAGCTTGCCGTAAAACAGAATTGCGTCACGTCGGGGGGCCATTGAGTGGAGAATGGTAATGTCGCGGTTTCCTTCACTGGCGCGCGTGTTCGGCAGGTCATTGAGCCACTATCCTGCCGAATCTCAGAAGGAATTCGACCCGGTTAACGAGGAATATCACCAAGAACAACCTCCCGCACCGGATCACGAGGTAGGCATCACTGGCCGACTCCGCCTGCCTGCGCTGGAGCGCGACTGCCAGGTTTTCGACTTGTCATCAGAGGAGATGGAAGTCGTAGCACCGGGTGCAGTCGTTTGTGTTGGGGAGCAAGTGGCTGTGATCACCCAGGATCTCCCCGATCTGCACGGCATCGTTTGCGCAATCCGAGATGAAGCGTTTGGCGTTCGCTTCGCACGACCTTTATCGTCAGACGTAATTGCCCTGGGGAGCCGGCTCAAACGCCGCGTGCGCAGCCCTCGAGCCTTACGTGCTGAAGTCGACCTTCCCATCAGGGTTCATTTCGACGGCGTGGCGCACGATGTCCTTGCGAGCAACATATCCGTCGGTGGGCTCATGATGATGGCTCAGGGGCCTGTAAGAAGAGGGGAGAGAAAGCTCTTCCGCCAAGGTCAAGCACTGATGATTGAGTTCCCAGAACTGCTGCCTATCGGGGGCAACATACGCTGGACGTGCGGCGCCAAATGCGGCGTCATGTTCTCAAAGCTGCTGACGCTCCCGATGGCTGAAGAAATCCGACGGCTCGGACACCTTCCCCAAGCCTGGCTTGATGTCGTGCGCTCAGCGCACGACACGTAGGAGACGATTTTGGGGTGGCCGGAGCGACGAAGGAGGTTGCTCTTGCCATTATAGATGCGCTGAACGTCCGCTCTCGGGAAGCCGTTTGCTGTCTCTGGATGACCGGCATTGGCGGATTGTGTTGAAAAAGTCCGGCGGTGAACTTTCCTCCGCAACGAGCGGCGCGATTGTAAAAGTTTCTTCTTTGACTGCGCCGTTGCTGCGGGTTCAGCCAGGCCGATGCGGGCGCGGGTAGAATTTCCTTCTACGTCCGGTTGCGGCGAAGCGGCTGCGCGGCCGGAGCTCCGGGGGTCGCGATAGGCTTGGGCTATTTCCGCAAGCTGGCTCGGATCTTCGATCGTTCGGCCGATGAAGGCTGCCGTCCGCTCTCGACGCAGATCGTCTGCAATGCCAAGCGCTCGGACGGTCCCTCCCCGCCGTGCAGGAACGGCGTCGGTATCCCTCCGCACAGGTAGTCGGGCTGTTCCTTCTGGCTCATCATTCCCGATATACTCCCGATCCGCTCCCTGTTCAACGCGCGCACCGAACACTGCCCGCGATGCCTCCACCCGATCAGCCGGCGGTGTCGCCGCTCCCTGTGTTTTGGCGGCAGCCTCGGCAGTGAGGACCGCTTCCAGCGCATGCACTTGCCGCTGTAGCTCGTCAATCTCTGCCTGCCCGGTGAAGCGCGCGGACTTTTTCAACAGTATCAGTGGAAAGCGGACATCAACGCAGATGAGGCCGTACGCGATGCACGTAACGGATTGGCGCATCGCTGACCCAACGCAATGTCACCGAACTTTGTCCGCAACGGGGTCGGAAGCGGACACTTCAGTCGGGCTCGCTCGTTCAGCCGCGAAGCCCGCTGGGATGAGCGGCTACGGAAGGTGGCGAAGCAAAACCCGGTGGAGACGTCGGAATAGAAAACGCCCCGGCAGAGACCCTCCTTCTCGCACAATGGCAGGCAGTGGCGCAGGAGTTTGCGGAAACGGCGGTAATCTTCGTAGAACCGACCTTCGAGCTTCTTGCTGACGCTGCCCTGTTTCTCAATCAGCCGCTCGAGCCGCGGGCGGCCGCCGTCTGCGAGCAGCATGTCGGGTCGGAACAGCCGCCAGAACAGGAAGCGATCGAATCGCGCCCGCTCATCGGTGCCGAGAAGCGTAGTGCCGCTGAACAAGTCGGTCTGGGTGAGGGTGAAGCGCAGGAAACGGTCGGGCTCGCCACTGCCCCAATAGAGACGGAACGCGTTCATGTCGGTGACTAGTGCCCAGCGGGGCTGGACCGGCGCACCGGGAAAGACGCCGCGGGCGGCGCCGCGGAGATAGTCAGCCGCCTGTTGCACGGGCGAGCGGGTGTTCCCTTTGCGCGGCTGCGGTGCGTCGAGATCGGTGCCAACGCCTTTATATTCGCAGACGACTTGCGGGATCGGGGGACGGTTGGAGCCAAACAGACCGACGACCAGGTCGGCCTCGCCCGCCTGACCGCCAGCACCTGCTCCCGGAATCATGAACTTGGGCAGGAGCTCGAACTCACCGCCCGTGCCCGTTTGGCGGTAGCCCCAGGTTTCGACGAAGAAGCGTTGCGTGAACGAGTCCTCGGCCTGCGTTTCGCGCTTTTCCCCGCTCGCATGCCAGCGCGTTAGCCGCTCGAGCAAGGCGGTGTCGAGCGCGTCCCGGTAGTTGAGGTATTCGCCATGGAGCTCGCTTCGTAGGAAATCGCGGTCGAGCAGCGGCTTGTATTGGTCGGTCATGTGCCGCCTTCGTGCAACGGAGCGGAAGGGGGAGCAAGGGCTAATGGTGCAAGGGGCGCGGGCGGAGGCACTTGGTTTATAAGCGTCGCTAGTGGACCTTCATTCCATCGGCTCGGCCAAGTCGACCACGATGCGGTCGGGCTGCTATAAGCGAGGCTCAGTAAGCCAACAGCCGCTGCACCGAGCCAGCGTGCCATTGCCCGCCACGGCTCGTCTGAATGCCCTTGCCGTTGAGATATGCGGCTATGGCGCGTGTTGAGGTGAGGCCGGCAGCTCGAGCAGCCTCCACATGCGGCTTCATTTTGGCAGCACGGAGCTTGGCAGTCTCCGAACGTCTCGCAGCACTGTTCTCAAGCCCGAGAGACCGCACGGCGCTAAGATTGCCTCGATCGCCCCCAACATTCCGCCCACGCGCCTTAGCGACCGTGAGAGCGGCCTTGGTGCGCTTGCTGATCTGCTCGCGTTCCCATTCAGCCAGCATAGCCATGACGCCAATGATAAGCTTGTCCGCCTGCGGCATGTCGGCGAACACGATGGGCGCACCGGAACGAGTGAGCGTAAGCAGGAAGGCAGGGTCGCGAGAGAGACGATCGAGCTTCGCGACCACGAGTGTCGCGCCGGTTAGATCCGCCAGATCTAGCGCCTTCAGGAGTTCGGGCCTACCGGCAACTTTCCCAGACTCCACCTCGGTGAACTCGTGATCCGGCGCCTTACCGATGAAGGCGGCAACAGCCTGCCGCTGAGCCTCTAGGCCAAGTCCGGAACGCCCCTGACGGGCAGTTGAGACACGATAGTAGGCCACGTAGTGCTTCGGCTTGGGAGCCATGACTCCTCCCCTTTCGTCTCACCCTACGCTGCTGTCACATCTAGTGCAACCTTCGTTGCAGCAAATGTTACACATCCGCGTGGGCGTTCACTCACGCTGCAGACTAAAGGCGAGTATATAGCAGCCTAGCTTTCTCCTCCCTGTAACCGCTAGGCGTCGGCAGCCTCCGATCGTCCCGCGCATAGCGCGTCGATGCATGACTAGCCTGATTGCTAGTCTTGCGATCCGCACATGGTCATTCATGGCAGAAGCTAACGCACTCGTCTCCAAGGAGCGAGTGGGAGCAGCGAGCTGGGGGTAACGCGCGCGATTAGCAAACGTCAGGTTTCGCCGAGCCCGAGGGTGGTCATGGATTGATAGCCATCGCCGTCGAGCATGCGCAGCGTCACGCCGTCGCTCCCAGGAGCTTCGCTTTCTTCGAGGAGCTGCATCGCCATTTCGTCGAGCAGCGCGAGGCTCTCCGGCACTGCGCCCTGAGCTGCGATGTCGGCACGGAAATGATCATAAGCATTGGCTCCCATATGATGAATCGCGGTGCTCATGATGCGCAGGAGCAGCGCCTCGTCCCCAAGACCCATCGCGCAGATCGCGGCGTTGCCCCAGGCCGCGATGTCCTGCGGCTGGATGAAAGCGCAGGCTAGAAAATGGTGAAGCGCCGCAAGGCGGTCGCCTTCGTCTATCGCGCGCCGCATGACAGCCATCGAGTCGTTCCAAGTCGAACCAGTCGCGGAAGGGATCGCGACCCGCCTTACCGTGTGCCGCGCGGGGCAATCGAAGCAATATCGCAAACCAACCGGACAGCTCGGGCATTATGCGATCTTCTTCAGCGAGCTTGCGCGCGACTTCGGGACGAGCAGGCTGGAGATGCACAAGAGCCCGCCGTTGATCGACGAGCCGGAGCCGGACTGGCGACCGTTGATCCTCGAAAATCTGAGCCCGCGCACGACCGCCGGCTATGGCGATCCCGCGGTTCTGAAGACGGAGGAAGGCTATTACCTTGTCGCGACTTCCAACGATGCGCTGGACGCCTTTCCGATCCTCCACTCGGACGACCTTGAATCGTGGAGTCACCGCGGCTTTGTCTTCCCTGAAGGAGAGACCCCGGAGTGGACTGCCCATGGGCGCCGGGTAAGCGACTTCTGGGCGCCGGAAATGGCCAAATGCGGCGACGAATATTGGCTCGTCTATACGGCCCGGCAGCGCTCTAATGCGCTCGCCATCGGTCCCGCCAAGGCGCCCCATCCGACCGGCCCCTGGCGCGATCTCGGCCACCCGCTGATCAATGCGCATGCGGTGAACACGTCGGACCTCCCTTACGATCCCACCCAGCCGGTGCTGAGCGGCGGAGTTATCGATTCGCACATTTTCATCGACCCCAATGGCGAGCGTTATCTGTTTTGGAAGCGCGACACGAATGGAGTCTGGCCGCAGCCGCTGGCAAGGTTGTTGGGGCAGCAGCCGGAACTGATCGAACGTTTGTTCGCGGAGGAAGCTACCCGGCGCACGGCCGCCTTTGCGGCAGCAATCAGACCTTGGGCTAACAGCCGCCGCCCGATGGAACGGTTTTCCCTAATGCAGCCGCTGATCGAGGCGGTGCTCGACAACTGGGCGCATGTGAAGGAGGTACTCGCGACGGTCGCGGGCGCTGAGATGATCGTTGATGCGATGAGCACCCCGATCCACGCGCAGCGCCTTTCCGAGGACGGAGAACTGATCGGGCAGGAAACGATCGTGCTGACCAACGATCAGGAATGGGAAGGCCATTTGATTGAGCTTCCGTGGGTCACCTGCCCGGAGGGCCGCTACTGGATCTTCTACGCTGGGAACGACTTCGGGACACGCGCCTACGGCATCGGCGTCGCGGTGGCCGACCATCCTCTGGGCCCCTACGTAAAGCAGCCCGAACCGCTCCTAAAGTCCACCCGCAGCTGGTGGGCCCCCGGCCACGCCTCGGTCGCACCGGGACTGGACGGGAAGCCACAGCTGTTCTTCCACGCCTTTTCCCCGGCAGCGGAGGCTACAATACCTTCCGTGCGCTGCTTACCACCCCGCTCTCGTTCACCTCCGATTCTGTCGCAAGCGCCTAGTCAGTTAACTCGCACCAGTGAGGGTTGCGCGTGACAAATGCATCGCCAGCAGACGGAACTGACGATCGTAGAGAGCAGACGCTCCGGCTGGAGGCATGTGCTCACCCGCTAAATGTTCACTACACGGCGAAGCTCGATAGCTCAGACTCCGGTCCGATCATCCGGCCCTGATGCTGCGACGATCCCGAAAAGCTCGTCTACATCTTTGTCTCCAAGCCTCACTTCTTCATAGCATTCAATTCTAGGCTTGGCGGGGGCGAACGCCCGGCGGAACCACTGAGGGCGCCTCGCCACCAGTTCGATGCCGTGCTTCGCGTTCGCATGCTTCAAGAGGTTCACGATTAGGTGGAGGTCGTCGAGGTGGACGTGAGCGTCCCAGAGCCCGGCGCAATACATCAGCCGCAGAAATTCTTGCCTTGCTGACGGACAGTCTCTGTCTGCCGTCGGCTTGAAGGGGGAGGAGCCTTGGCATGGCTCTTTCTCTTCCACCCAATCCGAACCAAACTATCGGGGAGACTCTCTGCTTGGCCTGCCAAAGCGTTCTGGCTAGAGCTGTTGCGCTTCATCGCTTTGGGGGTTGCGAGGGGATATGGGCTGTCGTCACGGCGCGGCTCGCGTTCGTCGCCGCTGTGCCGTTCCTCATTAATTGGTGGTAAGAATGACTGTAGAGAAAGTATTTGTATCTTCGCTTGGGATCAGTGCAGACGTCGTTCACGATGACTTGGAGTATGGTGCTATAAAAGAGTGGGATTCCGTGGCACACATGGGATTGGTGTCCGCGCTAGAGCAAGAATATAATGTAATGCTGGAGACAGACGACGTTATTGACATGAGCTCTGTCGGCAAAGCCAAGGAGATACTACGTAAGTATGGAGTCCAAGTTTGATTGCCCCTAACTCATCGCTTGATGAAGAGAGTGCAGAAAGCTTTCCATTTTGGCAGATCAGGGCCAGCGCGGAACCGGCGTTGCTTGATCCCAGTGGCGCTCGGACCTATTTCGAATTATTGTCCGCAGCTGACAAAATTGCTGCTCATCTTCCAGGCGGACATGGCAGGACGCTAGGCTTTCTGCTGCTGGGAGCAAGCTTCGGGGGGATTGCTGCTTACCTTTCGTGCCTACGCTCGCGTCGGTCCGCTCCCCTGTTGGTGCAGCCGAACATTCACCCTGAGCTGCTGCGAAATTTGCTGGAAGTCTATCGGCCTGATTGGGTCCTTGGCGCCGCTGACGCGTCCGTTCAAAATGGGTTTGCGCCTGCATGGGAAGGACATGGTGTCCGGCTGGACCATGCCACGAAGCAACGACGTGGACCGGAACCGCACCCTGATCTGGCTCTTTTGCTGTCCACGTCAGGATCGACTGGATCGGAGAAGCTCGTGCGCCTTTCCTATTCCGCGGTCGCGGCCAATGCCCGCTCGATTATCGATTATCTGGATATTGGCCCTGGCGATCGGACCATCACGACATTGCCGATGGCCTATTCGTTCGGGCTTTCTGTCCTCAATAGCTTCCTCGGCGCCGGCGCATCTTTGGTGCTAACCGAAGAGAGTGTAATGAGCCGCCAATTCTGGTCGCTCGCACAGGATAGCGGCATCACCTCGCTCTCGGGCGTGCCGAGCACGTTTGAAATGCTGCGCAGGGTCGGGCTCGAGAAGCGTGGGCTCGATCGCCTGACGACTCTCACCCAGGCGGGGGGTGCGCTTCGTCCGGAGATGATCCGCTATTTCGATGAACTTGCGCGGGCCCATGGCTGGCGCATGATCGTCATGTACGGCCAGACAGAGGCGGCGCCGCGCATCAGCTATGTCCCGCCGGAACGCCTCTCGGAGAAGATCGGAAGCATCGGTGTTCCGATTCCGGGCGGGAGCCTTTCCCTCGATCCAGCTTCGTCGGAGCTCGTCTATCGAGGGCCGAACGTGATGATGGGATATGCGGAAAACTGGGACGATCTCGCTCGCGGCGATGAAGGCGAGGGAGAGCTGCGCACCGGCGACCTGGGCCGCGTCGATGAGGATGGCTTCTTTTATATAACCGGGCGGCTGAAGCGCTTCATCAAGCTTTCGGGGGCGCGTGTGAACCTTGACGCGGTCGAGGCGCGATCGTCGGAAGCACTCGCTACTCAGCTCGTTTGCACGGGAGTGGACGATAGGCTGTGCGTTTGGATGCTGTCGGATGATCCAACCACTGAAGAGCGCGTTCGGGACCTGCTGCGCGATCTCTTTGGAATCAATCCGGGAATGTCCGGTATCATCCGGATCGACGCCTACCCGCTTACGTCTAACGGCAAAATCAACTACCGCGCCTTGAGTGATTTGCGGTCAGAGGGAGGAACTCGCCAGTGACGGCCGCGGAGCTTCTGAAAAGCAGGCCCTATGCTCCGTCTGCGCCCGAAAAAAGGGCGATGCTCCTCGACGGCCTCAATGAGCTGACCGTACATCATCGAAGGAACTGTGTTCCTTATGACCGGATAGTCAAGGCGCTCTTCAACGGCGCAGACACGGTCGATGAGCTGAGTGCGCTGCCCTGGCTTCCAGTACGGCTGTTTAAGCGTACGGATCTCGTCAGCGTGCCGCACGAGAAGATCGTCAAGACCCTCGTTTCCAGCGGCACGACCGGCCAGCTTCCATCACGCATATTCCTCGATCGTGAAACCGCCAGCAGCCAGGCCAGGATTCTGGCCACCATTGCCGGTGATTTCCTTGGCAAGGCGCGCATGCCGATGCTGATCATCGACGACGCCTCATTCCTCCGTGACCGGACCCGCTTCAACGCCCGCGCCGCCGCGATCTTGGGCTTCTCCAGCCTAGGACGTGATCATCTTTACTTGCTGGATGAGCAATTGCTGCCAGATTGGAATGCGCTTTCAAGCTATCTGGAGGCCCACAGGGACACCCCAATTCTCCTGTTTGGGTTCACGTTCATCGTCTGGCAGAACTTTGTCGAGGCGGCGCTAGCGGAGGAGCGGTCATTTCACTTTCCCCCCGGGAGTGCGCTTATCCACGGCGGCGGATGGAAGCGTTTGGAGGACCGCAAGGTATCGGAGGAGTCGTTCAAGGCGGCTTTGGCGGAGCGATTCGGTATCGAGCGCGTCCACAATTATTATGGCATGGTGGAACAGGTTGGATCGATCTATTTCGAATGCGAGCACGGGCGCCTGCACACCCCGGCATATTCGGACATTCTCATTCGTGATCCGGTCAGCTTGGAGCCGTTGGGCGTGGGGGAGGCCGGGTTGGTTCAGGTCCTCAGTGTGCTTCCCAGAAGCTATCCCGGCCACAGTCTCCTTACCGAGGATCTCGGTACGATCGTCGGCGAGGACGACTGCCCATGTGGCCGAAACGGCAAGTCGTTCCGAATCCACGGCCGTCTCAGGAATGTGGAGATGCGTGGGTGCAGCGACACGAGGCCGGTGCCGGCTGTATGATCCAAACGCTTTTCGCCGTGGAACCGTCTGTGCAGTGGCCAGAGCTTCTAGCCAGCCTGGGCGGCGATGGTCGCCCGGGCCCGTTCGACCCGCCCGCGCTGAACTTCGTAGGCGCTCTCTCAGGCAGACTGCTCGCTTCTCATGCCGGGCGCGAGTTTCCCGAACTGGCCGCCTTAGCCCACTGGTTCCGACCAACCAGACTCGCTCGAGTGCGGCACGAGTTGCTCGGCGCCAGCAGCGCATACAGGCTGCGTCCGCGCGGCTCGGTCTTCATCATCGCGCCTGCGAACGTGGACGTGTTGTTCATTTACGGTTGGCTTCTGTCCCTGCTGTCCGGCAACGCTACGGTCGTCCGAGTTTCGCAAAAGCCGAGCCCGCCCCGGGACGCTTTCCTCCAGCTGGTTAGGAGTCTGGCGGAAGACGCGGCTCATAAGGAGGCTCTGCGCAGCTCGGCGATCATCAGCTATCCGCATGACCATTCCGCAACTGCAACCCTTTCCAAATGGTGCGATCTGCGGCTGGTCTGGGGCGGCGATGCAACGGTGTCGACGATAAGGACCGTTCCTTTGAAGCCGACAGCAGTGGAGGCTGCCTTCGCCGACCGTTTCTCGATGGCGGCCTTCGATGCTGCAAGGATCCTTGAGTCCAGCGATCGTGAGCTGGCGGACCTGGCACGCAGGTTTGCCAACGACACCATGTGGTTGGGTCAGCAGGCCTGCTCATCTCCGCGTATCCTGTTCTGGATCGGCTCGGAAACGCAATGCGATGCCGCCAAAGACCGTTTTTGGCGGCAGTTTGCAATCGCCAGTCAGCGATTCGACGATGAGCCAGCCGCTATGATGTCGCGTGTCTCCGATCTCTTCACAATGGCGGCCGAGGGCGTTATCGACGGCGTCAGCAGTCCACTGGCCCAGCTTCCAGCCCGGGCTCGTGCAGTTGGACCCGAGGATGCCGTTCGTGACCTCCATTCCGGCTTCGGATTATTCGTGGAGTATCAGATCGACAGCATCACCCAGGTCGTCCCGTTCCTTTCTGATAAGGATCAGACGCTGGTCGTGCATGGCATCGCTCCCGGGGCAGTTGCGGAACTGGTGGAGCAATTGCCCAATCGCTCCCTCGATCGGATCGTTGGTGTCGGGCAGGCCACCGATTTCGATATCACCTGGGACGGCACCAACCTTCTCGATCTATTGACGCGCCGCATAATCGCGCCCAGCCGGCAAGCTGCCTGAGCGGACACAGGGTATGATCAGCATCGACTTGTCGGGACGCGTAGCCCTTGTAACGGGTTCGACCCGCGGCATTGGGCGCGCAGTCGCGGAAAACCTCGCCCAAGCCGGGGCCACCGTGATTCTGAACGGACGCGGCGACCGGTTGTCCGCGGCCGCCGACGAGATCAAGGAACGACACGGCGGCAATGTCGCGGCCATCGCGGCCGACGTGGCGAATGCGGATGCAGTTGCTGCGATGGTGCAGAATATTTTCAAGACCTTCGGCCGTCTGGATGTGCTGGTGAACAATGCGGGCATCCTCAAGGACGGGCTCATAGGCATGATCCGGTCCGACGATCTGAACAGCACGATCGCAATCAACACCATCGGCACCCTGAATTGTATCCAGTCCGGGGCCCGCCTCATGCAGCGCACGGGCGGGAGCATCATCAACATGTCCTCGATCATCGGAGTGCGCGGAAATGCCGGGCAGCTGGTCTACAGCGCATCGAAGGGTGCGGTCATAGCAGCGACTCTGTCAGCAGCGAAGGAACTCGCCCCGAAGGGCATTCGAGTGAATGCCATCGCGCCGGGATACATCGACACCGATATGATCAGATCGATACCGCCCGAAATCCACCAGAAACGCCTCGAAAGCATCGCGATGGGCCGTATCGGAGATCCGCAGGACATTGCCGAAACCGCTCTGTTTCTCGCTTCGGATTTGTCCCGCTATGTCACAGGGCAGGTCATTGGCGTCGACGGCGGAATGCTCGTGTGAAACAGATCATTATCGTGGGCGGGGGACGCTTCGGTCTAGAGGCCGCGACTTATCTTCATGATCTCGCCAGATCCGGGGTCGAGCTGGAAGTCAGTGGGGTAATCGATGATTCGTCACCTGACGTTTCGGACTTCCCCGGGGGAGTTCAGAAAATTGGTGACCTGACGAGCTGGGATCCGAGGGACTTTGACCACATCATCGCAATCGGCGATGCGCACGCCCGCTGGAAAGTTGCAGCTCTTCTCGGCGCGCGAAGCGCCCGCTTTTTTAGCCTGATCCATCCATCTGCCTACATCGCAGACACCGCGGAGATCGGCTTGGGCGCGATGGTTTGCCCCCTTTCCTTTGTCGGTCCCCATGCGCGCGTGGGCCCTCACGCGGTGATAAACGTCCAAGCCTCGCTCGGCCATGATGCTCGGCTTGGGACAGCGGCTGTGCTTAGTCCTGGCGCGAAGGTAAGCGGACGGGGTGAGATTGGTGAGGGAGCGTTTCTCGGCAGCCTTGCGCTCATGACCCCCGGTGCCAAATTGGGTGCTTTCAGCAAAATGGCGGCAGGCGCGGTCTGGTCCGGAGTTGCCCCGGAAGGATCGCTGGTCGCAGGAAATCCGGGCAAGTCTCGCATAATGTTTCGCGTGCCGACGACTGCCACGTTGCCTCAGTAATCTTGCTTAGCGGAACGTGCCGAGGTGGACGTGAGCGTCCAGCCCGGCGCCAGGAACCTGTGAAATGTCCTCGCCGACGGGCTGCTTCGATCCCCTTGAGGTTCCGGGTTGTATTCCCCCGGCTCCCACGACTCCTTAAACCGTTCGAGCAGTGATGAACGATCTCCCGGCCCCGATCCCCGCCGCCACCCTGATTCTGATGCGGCCCGGCCCGAGCGGCCGGCCCGAGCTGCTGGTGATGGAGCGCTCGAAGAGCATGGCGTTCGCAGCGGGCGCGCTCGTTTTCCCGGGCGGGCGGATCGATCCCGACGACGCGGCGCTTGGCGAAAGACTCGGGGGTGGCGCCGGCCATGCGGCCGCGCGGATTGCCGCGATCCGGGAGACGATCGAGGAGACGGGGATCGCGCCCGCCATCTCGCCGCCGCCTTCGCCCGAGCAGGTGACCGAACTCCGCGCCGAACTCGTTCGGGGCACGCTTTTCTCGAGCCTGCTGGATCGATCAGGCCTCGTGCTCGATCTCGGCGCGCTAACGCCGTTCGCACGCTGGTGTCCGACCTTCAAGGAGGCGCGGCGGTTCGACACCCTCTTCTTCATCGCCGAAGCGCCGGAAGGTGCGGCGGCGCCGAGCGCGTGCGAGGCGGAGGCGGTGCGGACCCTCTGGGCGACCGCGGCGGACGTGCTGGAAGAGGCGAATTCCGGCCGCGCCCGGATCATCTTCCCGACCCGCCGCAACCTCGAGCGGCTTGCCCGCTTCGCCTCGATCGAGGAAGCGCGCGCGGATGCGGAGCGGCACCCGGTGCGCAAAATCGTGCCCTGGATCGAGGAAAGGAGCGGCGCCCAATGGCTCTGCATCCCGCAAGACGCGGGCTATCCCGTCACGTCCGAGCTGCTGGAGACAGCGCGCAGGACTTAAGCTCTCCGGCAAGTGCAACCCGATCCGAGCTCCGGGCGTCCGGCCAAGGTGAACTACCTTCGAATCGTCAAGACGGCGCTCCTGCTCGCCCTGCTCGGCTTCGGAGCGATGCTGCTTTACGGCTATTCCCGCACCCATCCCGAGGACATGCCCTGGACCGAGCTCGATCTTGCGCAGCCGATCGGCGCTTTCACGGGGCGCAAGCTTGCGGGGCTCGAGCGCGAAGGCGCAAGCTGCCCCGCTTTGCTTCGGCGGGCGGGCGTCCGCTTCAATGCGCTGCCGCCCCGCTCCGGCCGCGAACGATGCGGCTACTCCGATGCGGTGCGGTTCACGGCCGGCGGCGCGCTCGACATCGGCTACCGGCCACGCGATCTTGGCACGAGCTGCCCTGTCGCCGCGGCCCTGGCGCTATGGGAATGGAATGTGGTTCAGCCCGCGGCGATCCGGCATTTCGGCAGGAAGGTCGCCGCGATCGATCATTTCGGAAGCTATAGCTGCCGCCGCATCTACGGCCGCTCCGAAGGATCCTGGAGCGAGCATTCCACTGCCAACGCCATCGACATCGCCGCCTTTCGGCTGGAGGGCGGCACTCGCATCACCGTGGTGGGCGACTGGAGCGATAGCGGTGCGAAGGCGTCATTCCTGAGGGAGGTGCGCGACGGCTCCTGCGAGGTCTTCGCCACCGTCCTCTCGCCCGACTATAACGCCGCGCACCGCGATCATCTGCATCTCGACCAGGCTGACCGAGGCTCGTTCGGCTGGCGGGGGTGTCGCTAGACTCCAAACCTTGCTCGCGAAAGAAAACACGCGCGGCGGCATCCCGCCCGCGCGTGCTTTCGCCGACGCCCGCGGGCGCCTTAGGATTGCCGCCGGAGCTTAGCTCAGGTGACGCGACAGGTGCTTGTTCATTTCGAACATCGTCACCTTCTTCGTGCCGAAAACTTTCTCGAGCTTGTCATCGGCGAGGATCTCGCGCTTGTTCTCGGGATTCTGAAGATTGTTCTTCTTGATATAATCCCACATCTTGCTGACGACCTCGCTGCGCGGCAGCGAATCCGATCCCGTGATCGCCGCAAGCTCGTTCGACGGCTTCACTGGACGCGCAAGACCGCCCTGCGCGCCCGACTTCCCACCTGTACCTGTGCCCTTTGCCATTTTTGGCCCTCCTGTGATTCCTCTCGATAGAGCGCAAATGCTCCGGAGCGCAATGGATTCGGAGACGGAATCATCGGCTCGTCGCACGCCAGCACCGGAGGGGCGTAGCGCGAAGCCGCTCAGATGGTTCCGAACGGCACCACTTTGTTGTCAGCATCATGCCCGATGTCGCAGCGTCCCAAAAAAGGGATGCCCGATCGCTCGCACCAGTGGCGGACCACTTCCTCCTCCGTCTCGCCGAAATCGGGGTCGTTCTGCGGCACCTCCGTGCAGCGCCCGAGCCGGATCCCGGCGACCTTCCGCACTCCTGGATTGCTCGTGATGTGGAACATGGCGCGATCGGTCCGGTACGTATATTCGGCAACATCCTCAAGCAGCAGCACATGGTCGGACAGGTCCGGCTGCAGCGGAGTGCCGAGCAGCTGGCTGAGCACGGTGATGTTGAACGCCGCGGCCTTGTCGGCGCGGCGGAGCGTGGCATCGAGGGCGGAAACCTCGCTCGTGGTCAGCCATGCGAGCCCGCGCCGGGCCGCATCCTGCCCGCCCTTGCGCCGCACGTCCGCGGGCATCGGCCCATGCGCGACCTTGCCGAACCCCGCGGCGTAGAGGCCCGCCAGCATGTAACCCGCGTCGCTGTAGCCGAGATAGGTCTTGTCCCGAGCCGCTCGGCCGAGGCGCCCGAGCACCTGCTCCGCGATGCGGCAGGAGCCGTAGCCGCCCCGCGCGAACCAGAGCGCGTCGAAGGCGGGATCATTCGCCACATCGAGGAAAGCCTCTGCACGAACATCGTCCGGACCGGCGAAGTGATTGTGGCGAACAAAGCATTGCGGATGGAAGACCAGCTCCACCTCGCCGAACTCGGCGGCGGCGATCGCAGTCACCTGCTCGGCGGCCTCTCTGGCTATCGGCGTGCTGGGCGCCACCACTCCGATCCGCATCCTTGCCTCTCATGCCGTTTGAAATCAATCGCGCACCTCAATAGAGCCTTTCCCGACAAGGCGGAATCGCCTTGTCGGATCAGAAAGGCTCCAGATCAATGTCTTGAGCACTTCCCGGCCGAAAAACCGGTTCCCACTTTTTCGGGAAGTGCTCTAGGGCGGCCCCATGACACAGGCCAAATCCTATTTCTTCTGCGGAATCGGCGGCAGCGGCATGCTTCCGCTCGCCTGCATCGTGCAGGGTCACGGCTTCGAGGTGGCCGGTTCGGACCGTTCGCTCGACCAGGGCCGCATCGGCGACAAGTTCGCGTTCCTCGAGCGGCGCGGCATCCGCCTCTTTCCTCAGGACGGCAGCGGCGTCACCAGCGCCGAGCAGATCCTCGTCACCTCGGCGGCCGTCGAGGAGAGCGTGCCGGACGTCCAGTCCGCCCGCCGCCTCGGCGCCGAGCACCTCACCCGGCCGCAGCTTCTGGCCCGCTTGTTCAACGCCGCGCCGACGGCGATCGCGGTCGGCGGGACCAGCGGCAAATCGACCGTCACCGGGATGATCGGCTGGATCCTGAAGGAGGTGGGGCGGGATCCGACCGTGATGAACGGCGCCGTGATGAAGAATTTCATGACGGAGGAGACGCCGTTCGCAAGCGCCTTGGTTGGCGGCGGCGATTTCTTCGTTAGCGAAGTCGACGAAAGCGACGGTTCGATCGCGCTCTACGAGCCGCGCATCGCCGTTCTCAACAACGTCACGCTCGATCACAAGTCGATGGACGAGCTCCGGGCGCTCTTCCTGGACTTCGTGCTTAAGGCGCAGACGACGGTCCTCAACCTCGACGACGAGGAGACGAACCTCCTCGCCTCTCGCCTGGCGCCCGAGCAGCGCATCACGTTCAGCCTCAACAAGCCCGGCGCGGACCTCTTCGGAAGCGCGCTGAAGGAGGAGCCGCTCGCCATCTCGTTCGACGCGACAGAACGGAAAAGCGGCGAGACGGTGCGGGTCCGCCTGCAGGTGCCCGGCCGCCATAATGCCGCCAACGCGCTCGCCGCGCTCGCGGCAGCGCGCGCGGCGGGCTTGGGGCTTCGGCAGGCCGCCGAGGCTCTTGCCGGCTTTACTGGCCTGCGCCGCCGCTTCGAGGTGGTCGGCACCTCCAGCAGCGGCATCAGCGTGATCGACGATTTCGGACACAATCCCGATAAGATCGGCGCCACGCTCGACACGCTGCATGCCTTCCCGGGCCGCGTTCTGGTGATGTTCCAGCCGCACGGCTACGGGCCGCTGCGCGCGATGGGCCCAGAGCTGATCGATTGCTTCGCCGACAAGCTCGGGCGGGACGACATCCTCATCATGCCGGATCCGGTTTATTATGGCGGCACCGTCGAGCGGACCGTCGGCAGCGAGGACATCGTCGCCGGAATCCGCAAGGGCGGACGCAAGGCCGAGCACGTTCCCGAGCGCGCCGCGTGCAAGGAGCGGCTGCGCGAGCTCGCGCAGCCCGGCGACCGGATCATCATCATGGGCGCGCGCGACGACACGCTCTCGATCTTCGCCGCGGAGCTGCTCGCCAGCCTCGGCTAGAGCACTTCCCGAAAAAGTGGGAACCGGTTTTTCGGCCGGGAATGATTCAGGTACGGATTGCCCCCGGCAATCCGTAGCCATGCCGGGGGCATGGCGACCTGATCATCTCCAGACATCAATCTGGAGCCTTTCGGATCCGACAAGGCGGTTCCGCCTTGTCGGGAAAGGCTCTAAGCCTTGGCGCAGCCCTGGAAGAAGGGCTAGAGAGAAGTTCCTCGCTTGGGAGCCGGCCATGCGCAGCTTTTTATTATCGCTCTCGTTGCTCCCTCTTGCCGCCCCCGCGCAGGCCGCGCCGGACTGGCGGGACGCGCGGGAATTTGACGTGCTGCTTTCAAGCTTCGACATCCAGCCGCAGAGCATCGCCTTCAAGGCAGGCGAGCCGGTCCGCCTCCGCCTCATCAACAACAGCAGCATTTCTCACAGCTTCAGCGCGGGCGACTTCTTCTCGTCCGGCGAGGTCCGCCCGCGGGACAAAAAGCTGGTCTCGGGCGGCAAGGTCGATGTCGGGCCGGGCGACACGCGCGAAATCCTGATCGTGCCCAAAGCGGGCCGCTATGGCGCGCGCTGCGCCAACCTCTTCCACCGCGTCATGGGCATGAGCGCCAGGATCGTCGTCGAGTAGGCGCACGCCGCTGCCGCCGGCGACGGAACGGTTCGACAAGCTCTTCGTCCTAAGGGACCTTGACCCTAGAGCACTTCCCGAAAAAGTGGGAACCGGTTTTTCGGTCGGGAATGATCAGGTACGGATTGCCCTCGGCAATCCGTACCTGATCATCTCAACATATGATCGGGAGCCTTTCTGATCCGACAAGGCGCTTCCGCCTTGACGGGAAAGGCTCTAGGAGGTTCGCGGCATGGGCAAAAAGAACAAGAAAAGCAAAACAGGCAAGCTCCGCAAGACGATTGCGGGAGTGAAGGTCCCCAAGGAGCTGCGGGACGCCGGCGGCATACTGGCGAAGCTTGCGCGCGATCCGGCCGCCCGGGAAGTGGCGCTGGCCGCCCTCACCGCCGCGCTTGCCGCCCGCAAGGATTCGCGCAAGTTGGCCCGCAAGGCGATCGGCGAAACCGGCGAGGCCGCCGCAAATGCCGGCCGAGCCGCGGGCTGGGTGGGGCCGGCCCTCACCGCCGCTGCCGTCGAAGCCGGACGCCTGCTGCTCGACGCCTATGATGGCGGCGGCAAGCGGGGCAGCACGAGCTCTGATAACCAGAAGCGGAACGAGCAAAAGGCGCTGCCGGCCACCAAGGAGGCCGGGCAAGGCGTCAGCCATTGAAGCCGCCAAAATGAGCGCTCGCCAATCGCCTGAGTGAAACAAGCCGCCCTTTCCTGCTTTGGGGAGAGATGCGCCGCCTGGAACCATTCACCCTGCCCTTCGGCCTGCAAGGCTGGATCGAAGCGCAGGCGGACCAGTTCCTCCGTCCTTCCAATGCGCCTCCGATCGATTTCACGCAGCCGGCCGGCGAGCCGGCGCTCGTCCCGCCCACGTCCGTCGCCTGGCAGGTGTTCAGGAACCCCGTTTCACTGTTCATCGGCGGCGTGGCGGCGGTGCTGCTCGAACTGGCCGAGCCGCGCGTCCGGGCGGGGGTGTGGGATCATAGCAAATTCAGGACGGACCCGGTGGAGCGGCTCCGCCGCACCGGCCTTGCCGCCATGGTCACGGTCTACGGTGCCCGAAGCGTTGCGGAGGGCATGATCGCGGCGATTCGGGACGTGCACGGCAGGATCGCGGGACGAACCGCGGGCGGCGAGCTTTACCGGGCCGACGATCCCGAGCTGCTCGACTGGGTACAGGCGACGGCAAGCTACGGGTTCCTGCAAGCCTATCTCGCCTTCGTCCGGCCGCTCGAGCGCGCACAGCGAGACCTGTTCTACTTGGAGTGCGAGCCGGGCGCCCGGCTCTACGGGTGCCGGGCGCCGCCGACGAGCGAGGCGGAGATGGAAGCGAAGCTTGCGGCGATGCAGCCAAGGCTGGGATCGTCCCCCGTCATCTTCGAGTTCCTCGAGATCATGCGCGCCGCAACCATCCTGCCGCCGCTGATGAGGCCGGCGCAGACTCTGATGATCCGCGCGGCGGTAAGCCTCGTCCCTCTGCGAGTGCGCCACCTGCTCGGCATCGGGCAGCCCTGGAACCTCAGGCCTTGGGAAGGCGCGGTCGTGCGGCAGGCCGGCATCACTGCCGACCGGCTCCGGCTGGACAGCAGCCCGGCGGCACGGGCTTCGCTGCGGATTGGGCTTTCTCCGGACTATCTCTGGAAGGCGGCGGCGACCTCCGCCAGCATGCGCTCCTCCTCGTCCTCGTAACGCGGCGAGAAATGGAAGGGCTCAACTTTCCTCACCTTCGCCTTGCGGGCGATCTCGCCCGCCGCTTCGGTGGTGAGATGCGCCCGGTCCCGCCGCGCTGATGAAGCGTTTCGACAAAAAGCGCGGGGTCGCCGAAACGGCCGTTGAGCAGCGAGGGGTGGAAGGAGGGACGCACTTCAGGCTATTCCCGCGCCACCCAGCTCGGGCTGAGCTTTTCCAGCAGGCGCCATCCCCCCGCCTTTGGTTCGGCCCACATCATACCGAGGCGAATCCTCTCGACCGGCCCTTCCGGAGCGACGGCTCGGATCCTGAGGAGCCCCTCCTCCACCGCCTCGAGAATGCCGTAGCTCCGGTCGATGCCGGCCTCATTGGCGAGCGCGCAAATCGGCCTGGCCACGCCCAGCAAGGGTGCTGGGAAGCCCGGATGGAAATCCAGCCCGGGAAAGGTCAGCATCCGCGCATCCCGCAACGCTTCCTCCAATGCCTGCTGCCGGAGACGGGCTCGGGCGGCGGGGGACTTGCGCCGCGCCGCGGGTGACCTCTCCAAACGCAGGACGGGGACGTCGGCAAACTGCGCGGGAGCCAGTGACGGAGCATCGGAAACGGTTCCTATCTGGACGATGAGGTCCGGCTTCAGCGCGGCGATGGTTGCGGCCTGCAGCCGGGCACCGAGCCCGGTCACGAAGCCCGAACTATTGGCAATGAACGGGCCCGAACGGTCAGCGATCCGGGCGAGGTCCGCCGCCGCCCGGGCGATCTTCGAAATGCTGTTGGAGCTCGTGCTCCCGATGAAGATGAAGCGCTCCACCCTTGCCGGCTCCACACGGCCGAGCGCCACCGTTCCGGGCGGGCCGATCATCTTCTGGCCTGGATCGAGATCGATCAGCATGGCCGCTTGGCCGGTGGCGTCAAGAAAGGCGCGGATGAACGTGGATTTGCCCATGTCGGTCGCGCCGAGCACCACGATCCGCCGGCCGGCGCAGGCGTCGATGATGGCCTTGCTCCAGGCCGGCGGCAGATCGGCCTTTTCCGATGCTTGGTCCATGGCCGCTGAACGCGCGGGGATCGGGCTGGTGACCAAACCTTAAGCTTGACGCGCTATTCGCGTGCGCTGGAGGATTGCACGAGGATGAGGAAAGGTCGCTTCGCGGGCTTGGGCGGCAGGCCCGATGCCGTCGAGCCTCTGGGCCTTGTCGATCTGCTGCTGGTCGACCTGCTTCCCGCAGGCGACCAAGATGACGAACGCATCGGCATCGAGCGGGTGCGGTCGCTGACGCACAGCGCAGTCTTTCTGATGGTCGCGCATCTCGCCTGCGGCATCGCGCTGCTTGCCTGCGGCGCCGCAACCCCGAATCTGCCCGGCCTCATGCTTCCCCTGACGGGGGTCCTGCTGTTCGACGTCATCTTCTGGTTCGCCACCAGGCGAGAACGGACCAGGATGCTGAAGCCGCACCTGGTGATCCGCCTCGCCGCGCTCTATGTCGGGATGGCGGGCGCGCTTTGGAGCCTGCTCGCATTCTCCGCGCTCGATTGCGTCACGGCGGAAAATGGGCCCGCGATACGCATCGCGCTTTCCGCAGGCTTTGCGCTGCCCATCGTTGCCTTCCTGCCGATCCCGTCCATCGTCTCGGGAACGACGCTGGTTGCGATCGCCGCCACCGCCGCTTTCTATCCCCATCCGATGTTTCTGGGGATCGTGGCGGCGCTCGGCGCCTGCTTGAGCTTGTTCAGCCTTTACAGCGCTCGCGACGCCGTCCTTTCATCGAACCGCCGGCTCGCCACCGAATGGCAGGCCGAAAAGGCCCGGCGCTTCGTCGTCGAGTTCGAGCAGAGCGGCAGAGGCTGGTTTTGGGAAACCAATGCCGACGGCGCTCTGTCCTACGTGTCGGACCAGCTTGCCGAAGATTTCAACGAGCCGGCATCGGCGCTGCTTGGCCGCCAGTTTGCCGACTTGCTCCGGGTCAAGGACATCTGGTGGTCGCTGTCCGTGCCCGAAAGAGAATCAACTTACGGTCGCTTCCTGGGCTTTCGTGGGGGCGAAACTCGCGGAACCGACGCTGGGCTTCCACCTTTCCGCACGCTTTCCGATCTTCTCCGACGTGACGGTCCGGGCCAACTGCTCCGCCAGGTGGCCCACACACAAGGACATCTGGGAGGCGGTCGCTGTCGACGACGAAGCCGGCTCGGAATTTCGAGCCCTACATGATCGACGGTCGCTTCCTGGGCTTTCGTCCGGGGCATCGGCACCGACCTCGCGCCACCGAGCAGCGGCGCTCTTCGAGATCACGCGCGAGAGTTGCTGTTCCAGCCAGGTAAATTCGGTCACCGCTTGCTTCGAGGCGCTGCTGCGCTGGGAGCATCCGACGCGCGGCCGGATCATGCCGGAAGATTTCGTGCCGCTCGCCGAAGAACGTGGGCTTATCGGCGGGATCGGCGCCCGGGTACTCCGCACCGCCTGCGCGGAAGCGGCCAAATGGCCCGACCATGTCAGCATCGCGGTCAACCTCTCGCCGCTGCAATTCACCAATTCCGGGCTGCCGGGCGTGCTCATGAACGCGCTGGCGTCGGCACATCTCGATCCCGGCCGGCTGGAGCTGGAGATTACCGAGAGCGTCTTCCTCGAGGACAGCCCGGCCACCGACGAGACGTTCGCAAAATTGAAGGCGGTCGGCGTGCGCCTCGTCCTCGATGATTTCGGAACCGGCTATTCCTCATTGGGCTATTTGAGGAAGGCCCCGTTCGACAAGATCAAGATCGACCAGTCCTTTGTCCGCGGCGCTGCCGAAGAAGGCAGCCGCAACGCCGCAATCGTGCGGGCGATCGTTGCCATGGCCGAGGGACTCGGCATGGAAACGACCGCTGAAGGCGCAGAGACCGCGGACGAGCTGGCGCTGATCCGGCAGCTGGGCTGCTCCCAGATCCAAGGCTATATCTTCGGGCGGCCAATGAACGCGGAGCAGGCGCGAGAGATCGCGTCCAAGGCGAAATCGACGGAACCGGCCACGCAGGCGCGGGCCGTGCGCCACGGCCTTATCCGTCTTGCGAGCCTCAACTGGGAGGGACAAGTCTTCCCGGTCCGCCTGCGCAACATTTCCTCGGGCGGCGCTCTCCTCGAGAGTGAGCGCGGCTTGGCGCCGGGCGCACTTGTCGAGCTCGACCTCGCCGGCTGCGGGCTGCTCCGCGCCGAAGTCCGCTGGTCGCAGGCGGGCCGGCTCGGCCTCCGCTTCGACGAGGATTTCGACGTGACGAGGCTCGCCCCGACCCGTAGCCCTCCGAGCAACGTCAAGGTCCTGCGGCCGAACTATCTCGACGCGGAAGAGAGAAGCGAACCCTCCCCGTCGGTTCACCCCAAGCGCCGCCGGCCGACGAATATCAGACGCCTCTGACCCGCTCGGCGCGGCAGGAAGAGGTGCGATCCTGGACCTGGGCTCTTAGACCCGTTTCCGGTCATGCCGAACCGGGAAACGGGTCTATTTTCCTTTTGATCGCCGTGCTTCCCGAGCCGTCAGGTGATTCCACCTGCCTGGAACGCACTCTAGCTCCCGCGGCTTTTGAGATCGCGGGCGGCGGTCAGAACCTCCTCGGCATGGCCGGGCACCTTGACGCCGCGCCAGATGCGCTGGACGACGCCGTCGCCGTCGATCAGGAAGGTCGCGCGGTCGATGCCCATATATTTGCGGCCGTACATGCTCTTCTGAACCCAGGTGCCGAACGCCTCGCAAACGGAGCCGTCGCGATCGGTACCGAGCGGGATCTTGAGCTCATATTTGTCGGTGAACTTGCGGTGCTTCTTGGCGTCATCCTTGGAGACGCCGAGGATCCAGGCCCCTGCATTCTCGAACTCGCCGGCCAGCGCGGTGAAATCCTGCGCCTCGCGCGTGCAGCCGGACGTGTCGTCCTTCGGATAAAAATAGAGGACGAGCTTCTGCCCGCGATAGTCGGCGAGGCTGATCGGCTGCCCGTCCACCCCTTCCAGCGTCACATCCGGTGCGGGATCGCCTTCGCTCAGCATCGTTCAGTCTCCATGGTGGGCGGCGACGTCTCGCCAAAGTTCGAGGATCCTGTGCCGCGCCGCATCGTGCGCTGCAAGCAGGCTGTTCCAATCATCCCTGCCGCAGGCCTTCGCCACGAGCGGCCGGGAGGCCGCAGGCGGCTCGGCCGAGTTTGGCGAGACGAGGCGGAGCGTCACCAGCATGCGCGTGAGGAGGCGGTGCGCATCCGCGATCTTCGCGGGCACGAGATCCTCCTTCACCAGTGCCTCGATGGCGCGCTCCAGCTGCGGGTGAAGCGCGACGTGGTGGCGCAGCTGAAGCGTATGGACCGCGAATTCAAGATCCACGAGTCCTCCGTCGCCGAGCTTGATGTCGAACGGGCCCTTGGCCGGCTTGTGCGCGGCGATGTCGCTCCGCATCTTCGCTGCGTCCGCGATCAGCTTCGCCGGATCGCGGGGCATGAGGAGCGTGCCCTCGACGATGCGGCTGAGAGACGCACGGCCCTCGTCCGACCCGAAGACGGGACGCGCGCGCGTGAGCGCCATATGCTCCCACGTCCAGGCACGGTCGCGCTGATAGTCGGCGAAGCTCGGCAGCGAGATGGCGAGGAGGCCGTCCTTGCCTGACGGGCGCAGGCGAGTGTCGACATCGTAAAGGGGGCCCGCCGCGGTGGGAACGCTGAGAGCGGCGGTCACGCGCGGCGCCAGCCGGTTGAAATAATCGGTGGCGCGGAGCGGCCTCGGCCCGTCCGATTGCCCCTCATGCGTGCCGGTGAAGAGATAGATGAGATCCAGATCGGAGGCGTAGGTCAGCGCGCTTCCGCCGAGCCGGCCGAGCCCCAGGATCAGGAGCTCCGAGCCGGGCACACGCCCGTGCACCTTTTCGAACTCCGCGACCGCGGCGCCCGCAAGCACGTTCACTGCGGCTTCGGCGACCCGGGCATAGCCGGCCGCGATCTCCAGCGGATCGCTGTGCGCCACGACCAGCTGAACCCCAAGCGCGAACCGGCGCTCGTTGACGCGGCGGCGAACGCGGTCGAGCACCAGCTGATAATCCTCATCGGACCGTTCCGACCGGGCGAAGCCTCCGATCAGCTCTTCGACCGAGGGAGCGGGCGCGAGCGCGCTTGCATCGATGAGGCCGTCGAGAAGCTCGGGGCGGCGGCCAAGCTGTTCGGCGAGGGCCGGCGCATGGCTGAGGATCGTGGCGAGCAGCTGCGTGAGCCCCGGCCGCGCCTCCAGCAGGCGATAGAAATTAACGCCGCTCGGGAGCTTGGCGACGATATCGTCGAAGCGGTTCATCGCACGCATGCTGTCGGGGGAAGCACCGAAGGCGTCGATCAGCGCAGGCAGCATCGCCTCGAACGCCTCCCGCGCGGGCGCGGTGCGGAGCGAACGGGCATGGCCGGTGCGCCAGCCCTCGATCCGCTGGCGCCCCGCACCTGGATCCTCGAAGCCGGCACTTCGAGGCGGCCTTCGAGCGCTTGCGCGTCGTGAGGGAGCCGTTCCTCCTCGTCCTGGGCAAGGCCGCCATAGATGCCGGCGACGCGGCTCACCGCCGGCTCGAGGAGCTCGAGCAAGGCACCGCCGTCCGGAAAGGCCGTGGAGCCGCGCGACATTGTCGAGGGCCGCGCCGTCTGCCGGCAGGCTGTGGGTCTGCTTGTCGTCGACCATCTGGAGCCGGTGCTCGATCGTGCGCAGGAGCCGGTAAGCGGAGCCCAGAAAACGGCATCCGCCTCGGCGATGCGCCCATCCGCGGCCAGCGCGGCGAGCGCATCGAGAGTGGCCGGCGCGCGCAGGCGCGGCTCCCGGCCGCCATGGATGAGCTGATGCATCTGCGCGAAGAATTCGATTTCGCGGATCCCGCCCCGCCCCCGCTTCAAATCGAAGCCCGGGCCGAAAGACTGGCCTTGAGCATAATGATCGCGGATCCGGCGGGTGATCGACTGGAGCTCCCCGATCGCGCCGAAATCGATTGAGCGGCGCCACACGAACGGATGGATCGCCTCGAGAAAGTAGCTTCCGAGCGCTTTGTCGCCGGCTACCGTTCGTGCCCGGATGAACGCGGCGCGCTCCCAGGGAAGCGCGCTCGATTCATAGTAGGAGATCGCGGCCTCGACGGGTAGCGCGATCGGCGTGACTTCCGGCGATGGACGAAGGCGAAGGTCGATGCGGAAGACATAGCCGTCCGCGTCCCGCTTCTGAATGAGCTCGACGATCCGCTGGCCGATCCGGACCGCCGCCTGCTGCGGCTCCTCGCGCGGCTTCAGCGGGAGCGTCGCGGGATCGAACAGGAAGAGAAGATCGACATCGGAGGAGTAATTGAGCTCGCGGCTGCCATGTTTGCCGAGCGCGATGACGGCGAAGCCTTTCGGATCCGCTTCCGGAGTCCGGGCGCGGATCGCCGCATCGAGCGCCCGCTCGATCGCATCGTCGGCAAAGTCGGAAAGCTCCCGAACCAGCCGCTCCAGGGGCAGCAGCCCGGCCAGATCGCCGATGGCCAAAGCGAGCGCGAGCGCGCTTCGTTGTTGCCGGAGAGCAGTGCTCAATTCCGGTACATCGCCAGCCTTATTCCTTACCGCCCGGATGGCGTCGCCGATGCGGCCGGACCGTGATGCTGCGGCGATCTCCGGATGGCCGGCAAGCGCAACTCTCAGAAAAGGCGAGTGTTTCTCCGCGCGCTCCAGGGCGGCGTTAACATTTCGGTCACTATATGTATCTGTCATGCCACAAAACAGATCAGTTCCGTTTGAGGTGCGCAACAGTTGCAACCCAGTGCGTTGCCGGACGTTCTAACCTGCGTGAATATGCTCAATCCGAGAAGAGAAGCCATGGTCAATGCTTCCTCCAGGCGGTTCGTGAAGGTGGCCCCGCCCACCGTTCACGCTGGCGTAGGCAGCGCGTTGCGCGAAGCCTTCTCGGTCGACGGCGAGATGCGCTGCCTCAAGATGTTCGACGATCTGCTCGCCCAGGCTCGACTGATCAGGGGTGCCGCCCGGGTCGCGATCCCGGCTGAGATCGTCCACCTCACTCATGATCGACTGCAACGCCGACTTGCTGGCGTCGGTCTCATGGTCGCGGCGCGAAGGCAGCTTGCCTTCGGTGAGCAGCGCCTCGAGCGCGACCCGGCCGCGCGCCACCCGGCTCTTGATCGTTCCGACCGCGCATCCGCAAATCTCGGCCGCTTCTTCATAAGCGAAGCCGCCCGCGCCGACGAGGATCAGCGCCTCGCGTTGCGGCTGCGGCAGGTGCATCAGCGCGCGCTGCATGTCGCCAAGCTCGACGTGGCGATCCTGGCTCGCGGGCGCGGCGAGAAGCTTCGATGCGGTGATCTCGTCCCATTCGCCCTTGAAGCGCGCGCGGCGCATCTGGCTCAGGAACAGGTTGCGCAAGATGATGAAGGTCCAGGCGCGCATGTTGGTGCCGGCCTGGAAGCGCTTGCGCGCCGCCCACGCCTTGAGGAGCGTCTCCTGGACAAGATCGTCGGCAAGGTCGCGGCTGCCGGAAAGCGAGCGGCCGAACGCGCGCAGGTGGGGGATCACCTGGGCCAGCTGTTCCTTGAATTCCTTGTCCGAAAGAGGGACGGGCGCGTCGCGGCCGACCTCATCTTCAACGACTGCTGGCTGCTCGCCCGCCATCAAACCCCAGAAAAGCTTCACATGAAAGGCCGTAAACAAAGCCCGACGCGGGATGACCGTGAATTTTGTTTCGGCGATGTAAGCGCTTAGCGCCAGACAAACAAGAGAATGGCGAAGATGATGACGACCAGGCCCGTCGAGATGGGAAGGATGTAGCGCGTCATGTGCGGCGTCGTCCCGCGCGCGCCTCGGTTTTCCCGATATGCCCGTTGTCGTCCATAAAGTGCAGCCGATCCTATTTCGTTTCGAAACCTACCGGAGCAACGCCTGCTCGGTGGCGGCGGTTCCCTTGGCCTGTTCAGGCGGGAACCGTCGCGGTGTCGAAGAACAAGGCCTGTGCGATCGCGGCCTTGACGGTGGAGCGCTGGAACGGCTTGGTGATGAGGAAGGTCGGCTCCGGCCGCTCGCCGGTGAGCAGCCGCTCGGGGAAGGCGGTGATGAAGATCACCGGCACGTTGAACTCCTGGAGGATATCCTTGACGGCGTCGATGCCCGAGCTGTCGTCGGCCAGCTGGATGTCGGCCAGGACAAGCCCGGGGCGGCGGGCCATCGCCTGCGAAACCGCCTCGTCGCGCGTTACGGCAACGCCCGTCACATATGGCCGAGGTCGCGCACGATGGTCTCGATGTCCATCGCGATGATCGGTTCGTCTTCGATGATCAGCACCTCGGCGCGGGTTTGCCGCTCGATTTCGGCAAGCGCCTCCGCCACCAGGCTCTCGACCTCCGAAGGATCCGCGCCGATCAGATAGCCGGTATCCTCAGGTGTGAAACCCTCCATGGCCGTGAGGAGCAGCGCCTGGCGCGAAAGCGGCGTGATGCGGGCGAGCCGTGCCTGCGCGATGCCCTCCGCGCCATCGGTGCTGTCATGGCCGGGATCTTCCTCGATATTGGCGGACGACCAGATGGCGTGGAACGTCCGGTAGAGGCCAAGCCGGGAATCGACGTCCCGCGGGAAGTCGCTCGGGGAGGCCACAATCGCCTCCAGCGTCGCGCGAACGAAGGCGTCGCCATGGGCCTGGGTGCCGGTCAGGGCGCGGGCATAGCGGCGCAGGAAGGGAAGGTGGGGCGCGAGTTCCTGACCAAGCGACATGTTCGTTACGACTCCTATTGACTGCGGGCCTTGTGATTGGCCGATCCCGGCATTGCAAGCCCGCGCATCGAGCCTGCGAAGCAGGTGACTGGTCGATTGAAAAATGCCCGATCCGCTACTGTTGTCGAGGTGGAACAAACGGGCGAGTTTTTTGTTTCCAAGCCGACACGGCACGCCTACCGCCTGCCGTGATCAGGGGCATTTCTATTCAGTGACAGCCGCTAGGTGCGGCTGCCGGTCACCTGAAGAAAGCCCGTTGTGGAAGAGCGCGGGCGCGGCCACGCCGCGAGGGGTACCGATTTTGAGCTTCGAGAACGACAAGCATATCGAGCGCAGACGCAAGTCCGTACAAGCGTCCGACACCCGCACCGCCAGAGAGCAGAATTCGAAAAAAGAAGAGCGCCGGCGGCACGGAGCTCGGCAGCGCGCTTCGCTCGGTCTATCAGCGCACGATCAACGAAGACATTCCGCCCGATCTGCTCGATTTGCTTGGAAAGCTTGGATAAAGGCGCTCCGACAGACGTTCGGGAACGCGTGGCCCAAGACAATCAAGGCTGGCTCGTGTCCGGGTTCGCGCGGCTCTCGACCGCGCGAAAGATGTTCCTCATCCTGTCGCTCGGGCTGCTTCCGCTTGGACTGATCGCGATCCTCGCCTCGGTGCAGAGCGCGCGCGACAATCGCGCCGAGCGGCGCGAGGACATCCACACCCGTGTCCAGCTGAAGTCCCAGCGGATCGATTCCGCTCTGTCTCGCAGCGTGCTCACGATCCGCGCGGCGAGCGCCGCGATCGGGCTGAGCCCGAGCGGATCGGCGATATGCGAGAGCACGCTGCGCAGGCTCGGGCGGGGCCGCTATGCGCTTTATGCCGGCGGTGTCCAGCCGGTTTGCGCGACGGCCGGCTTTGCGCCCCCTGCCCTGATCGCGCGGCCGGCCGCCGGCGCCACCACGGTTGAGATCAGTCCGGACGGAAGCACGCTTCGGCTGGGATTGTTCGATGAGGGCGGATCCTCCAGGGTTACGGCGAACTTTCGAGCGCGAGACCCTGGCCGCCATTGCGGACCTGCCCGGCACCCACGTGGATTTCGACCTTGTCTTGTCGCAGCCGGGCAGACGGATGGTGCTCCGCGATGGCTATAAGCGTCGCGCTTTGGTGCAGACGGTGGAGTCCGCGGGGCCGGTGGCGGGGGACGGCTCCAACTCACCATTCAGACGGGCGCGGTGCCGATCAGCGCCGCCGAGGCGCTGATGATCTTGCTGCCGATCATCATGTGGCTTGCCGCGTCCATCATCGGCTGGGTGATCCTGGATCGCTTCCTGCTGCGGCCGCTCGGCACCATGCACCGCGCGATTTCGGCCTATCAGCCGGGCGACCGCAACCTCGACCTGCCCAGCCTCTCCACGCCGGCGCACGAAATCGCGGCGCTCGGGCTGGCATTCGATCGGGTCACGCGAACCGTCGCTCGGCACGAGGCGGAGCTCGAAGCGGCGGTCGAGCGGCAGACGCGGCTCGTGCGCGAGGTTCACCACCGGGTGAAGAACAACCTCCAGGTGGTCGCCTCGCTGCTCAATCTGCACGCGCGGGGCGCGACCAGCGAGGATGTCGCCGCGGCCTATGCGTCGATCCAGCGGCGGGTGGACGCGCTCGCCGTCGTCCACCGCAACCATTATGCGGAACTCGAAGAAAATCGCGGCGTGGCGCTGAAGCCGCTCATTTCGGAGCTTGGCGCGAATTTAAGGGCGACTGCGCCGGCTTCGGCGGGCCAGATGCAGATCAGGGTCCATATCGAGCCCTTTTTACGTCACTCAGGATGTCGCCGTCTCGGTTGCTTTCCTGATCACCGAGCTGGTCGAATTCGCGATGTTCTGCGGCGGCGCGTCCGTCACCATAAGTCTCGAGGGAAACACGCCGAAAACCGCCTCGCTCTCGATCGAGTCGGACAGCCTCCAGGCCGGCGCGGATTGCGACGAGAAACTGTTCGACCGCTTCGACAGGATCGTGACCGGCTTGTCGCGGCAACTTCGATCCACGATCGTCCGCGACACCGATGCGGGGCCGCTACGCGCTCGATATCGCGGTGGTCGACAAAGGCGATCAGATCAAGGGACCGACTGATCACGCCGGCGGGCGAAGCGCGAAAGGCATCATCCGGTGCGGTCGTCCTTGCCGTTCGGGGTGCCGACATAGCCGGGGCGAGCCTTCGTCTCCTTCTTCGCCCGAGCAAGGCTGGCCGCGCCTGCCCCACCTCCACGGCGGTATCCACGTTGCGTTTCTCGTCCTGGTGGACGCCGTCTATGTCGGAATGCGGGGTTGATTTGGGCGGTTTGGCCATCGATTGCTCCTCTTATGCTTCATAACCGGCATCATCCCCCGCCGGTTGCGGATGACAGGCGGCACTGCGTCCATTTTCTTCATTTGAATGTTTTTTTCGTGGAGACGGAACCCGTGCCCGATTTCCACGTTCAGCATTTCGGATAGTGACCTTTTGCCCCCCGCTCTCGCTATCCAGAACATGGGCCCGGACGCGCTAACCTCCCCCGGTAGCGCCTCCGGGCCCAACATTTTTTCCGCCCCCCTTTTCCTCCTGCGATTTCCAGCACTGTAATTCGTTACGGCGTGGAACCCATTTACCGGCGCGGGCATTTACCATGACAGCTGGAACAACCGCATCGGGAGATTCATGATGCTCAAGAAAACCGTGAACATGCTTTGATATCAGGCGCGATCGTTTCGCTCGTCGCCTGCAACACGGTCCGCGGCGCCGGCGAGGACGTGCAGTCCGCCGCAAACGCCGTCGACAACAAGACCTGATCCAGGCTGCTCTTTGGGACATGAAAGGGCGTCACCTTGGGTGGCGCCTTTTCTTTGTGGACGTTGGAGACCGCGCAGCTTGATCCGCCGGTCTTCAGACGAGGTCGTCGGGAATGAACCAGTAAGGCCGGGCAAACCGCCGGGCGCGGCCGAGCTGATAGGGTAGCACGAAGCCCTTCCGATCCTGCGGATCGGCGAGGCTATTGGCGCGTGCGGCGTCGCGCCAGCCGGCAAGGTTCATCCGGCTGGGAAGCTCGCCGCCGAAGAGCTGCCACCAAAGCCGGCGGCGGAACTCGGCAATCGCTTCCCCTCGCTCGTGCCAGATGAAGCCGAGCTCGGTGTCCCACTCGAAGCTGCGCCCATTGATGTTGGCCGAAGACAGCAGGCAGACATCGTCGTCGGCGATCAGCAGCTTGGCATGGATGTGGATGACGCCGGATCCGAAGGCGGTGCCGCGACTTTCCTCGAACTGCCGCTCGTTCGGCTTCACGGCTTCCTGCTTTGCCAGCGTGAACAATCCGAGGCGTTGGGGCCCCGCCTTGGCGCAGCAGCCGGCCGAGCGCGCGTGCCTGGAGATGCTCGCCGTGACGATGGGCGAGATTGTCGCTCTGTCCGTCGAACGCAATCTCCTCCGGCACGTTGGCGATGAGGATGATGACCTCGAGCTCGGGATTCGCCTTCAGCGCCCTCTCGACCCAGCCGGCCGCGGCTTTCGAGCGGAAGAATTGCGCTTCGATGTAAAGCAGCCGCTTGGCGGACGTGATGACGCTGCGGTGCGCCGCCTCGAGCTCGCGAACGCCGTGGCGCGGGCCGAGCGCGAAAGGCGAGTTGGACTTCCGCGATAGGGTGCGGACAAGCTGGACGGTGGCGTTGCCGCCCTCCACCTCCGACACCTTTCCGATCAGCGGGATGTCATTCAGCGGATCGAGCATCGCTCGCGTCCGCACGGCCCGGTCCATTCGGCGACGATCTGCCGGTAGCGCGGCAGCTCGCGGTTCCACAGGCGGCCGAAATGGCGCGCCGCATCCTCCGCGGCCGATCCTTCGATCAGCGCTGAAATGTCGTGCCAGGTCTGATTGGCCCGCTGGCGATGGCGCCGGTCGTCCCAGCGCCGCTCGTCCAGGTCGAGGCCGCCGATAATCGCCTTTTGCCCATCCACGATCGCGAATTTCTGGTGATAAGTGGCGGGCCAGAGCCGCGGCGGCGGTCCGGGCTTCCAGCCGGTCGGCTTGCCCTCCTCCCACGCAAGGTGGCGCCAGAGGCCCGGGCGGGCGTCGAGGCCGCCATCGTCGTTGTTGCCGCGGCGAACGAGCTTTTCGACGAGCTTGCGGATCCGCTTCCGAAGCAGCGGCCGCAGCAGCTGCCGCCAGCACCAGCCGATCTCGCCCTCATGCTGGATGACGATGAGCTGGAGGCGCTCGCGGTTTCTCTCGGCAAGCTGGCGACGATTTCGCGGAGGCGCCGGAAGCTGTGCCACGAGCCGGCGTGGAGATAGTCGGCGAGCACAGGCTCGAAATCGGCCAGCATGATGCGCACCTCGACACCGCGCTGCACGGCATGGTGGATAAGGCTCGCCCAATCCGGCAGTCCCAATGCCTTGGCGCGCTCGGAAAGCGGGTGGCGGTCTCCGGGTCGAAGATCCTGAAGGACAGCCAGACGCTGCTCGTCGCATCGAGCACGAGATGTTCCAACGTCGGAAACATGTGGGCGCTTCGATCAACGGAACCACGCGACAGCCCGTCGGGGCGGCGTCGGGAGGGTCCAGTCGGGACCGTCCTCCACCGCCAACATCGCCGTTCGCCGGTTGATGAAGACCGGATCGGCCTCAGCCATCAGGCGATTTCTGTCCCGGCGTCCTGCGCGCGGCGGCGTTCGGTGAACCAGATAGCGATAAGCGACACTTCATAAGGAAGATCAATGGCACGGCGAGCATGAACTGGGAGATAACATCCGGCGGCGTCGCGACCGCCGCGACCACGAAGGCGATGAGGATCGCGTAGCGCCGGCCAGCGGAGCTGCGCCCGCGTCACGATCCCGGCCCGCTCCAGCAGCATGAGGAGGACGGGCAGCAGGGAAAGCGATGCCGAAGGCGAGGATGAAATGCATCACGAAGGAGAGATATTCCCCCATGGCGGGCAGCGCTTCCTGCTGGATGCCGGGATCTGCCCTGATAGCCGAGGAAGAAGCGGATCGCCGTCGGCATCACCACATAATAAGCCAGCGCCGCGCCAAGCGTGAAAAGAATGGGCGTTGCGATCAGGAAGGGGAGGAAAGCCCTTTTTTCCTTGGCATAGAGCCCGGGCGCAACGAAGGCCCAGATCTGGTTGGCGATCACCGGAAAGGCGAGCAGGAAGGCGGCGAAGAAAGCGACCCGTATCTCGGTGAAGAAGGCCTCGTAGAGCTTGGTGTAGACGATCCGGCCCTCGCCCGGCCCGCCGAAGCCAGCGATGAGCGGCTGCACCAGGAAGCCGAAAATCTGGCCCGCGAAGTAAAAGCAGACGGCGAATGCCACGCCCAGTGCCGCGAACGACCAGATCAGGCGCCGCCGCAGCTCGACGAGATGCTCCATCAATGGAGCGCGGCTATCGTCCAGCTCGTCGGTCATGGAAGTTCGCGCTGCTCGCCGGGCGAAGGCGGTACCGCCTCGGTCGGGCTGGGCAGCTCAGCGGGCGGATCCGCGGGAAGCGGGGGATAGTCGCGCATGATGCGCTCATTCTCCTCCTTCCATTTCTTTTCCATCTCCTCGAGCTCGGCCTCGCGGATCATGGTGTCGATTCCGGAGCGGGAAGTGGCGCGCCATGCCGCGCGCGCGCCCGACCCACTGGCCCACCGTGCGCATCACGCGCGGCAGGTCCTTGGGCCCGATCACGACGAGCGCGACCAGGGCGACGATCAGCAATTCCGTTGGTGCTATGTCGAACATGCGCCCGCCCTCGCAGGCGCCTGGATTAGGGTTCGTGCCGCTCGACCCGGATCCGCGCTGCGGGTACGCTCGGCCGGGGCATCGACGGTGCGGTCGCCCTCGATGCGGCGGCGCGCGGCGGGGATCTCGTCATCCTCCGCCATGCCCTTCTTGAAGCTTTTCAGCCCCTTGGCGACATCGCCCATCATCGCCGAGAAGCGCCCTTGCCGAACAAGAGCAAGATGACGATGCCGACGATCAGCCAGTGAACCAGGCTCATGCTACCCATTTGAATTCTCCGAAGGTTGGAGAGTACCCGGAATTCTCCGAAGTCCTCCTCGGCCTGATGAAGATTCCGCCTTACCTAGTCCTCCTCGGCCTCCGTTTCCAGCTCTAGCTGCTCACCGGTTAATTGTTCGAGCGCGGCATCGATCGGGTCGAGCAAGCCGGCGGCCTTGAGATCGTCGATGCCCGGCAGGTCGCGGCGGCTCTGAAGGCCGAAATGGGCGAGGAAGCCGGTCGTCGTCGCATAGGTGAGCGGCCGACCGGGAACCTCGCGGCGGCCGGCAGGGCGACCCAGCCCGCCTCCATCAGCACGTCAATGTGCCCTTCGATATTTGGACCCGCGGATCGCCTCGATCTCGCGCGCGGCTGACGGGCTCGTGATAGGCGATAATGCCAATGTCTCGACAGCCGCGCGGGAAAGCTTGCGCGCCTCGTGCCGTTCGCGGCGGAGAAGGTGGGCGAGATCGGGCGCGGTCTGGAAGTGCCAGCGCTTTCCGCGCTCGACCAGCTCGATGCCGCGGCCGCCATAATGCTCGGCAAGCTCCGCGAGCGCCCCGGCGACATCCGCATGAATTCCCACATAGGCGCGGATCTCGTCCACCGTCATCGGCTCTTCGGCGGCAAACAGGGTCGCCTCCACGGCCCGGATCTCGTCCGGCACCTCCCTCATGCGGCGCGGATATAGAGCGGCGCGAAGGGGCTCTCCTGCCCCAGCTGGAGCTTGCCCTTCCGCGCCAGCTCGAGCGTTGCGACGAAGCTCGAAGCGAGCGCCGATCTGCCGGAATTGCGGATCCTGCGTGTCGGGAAGGAAGGAGCGGATGTCCGACCAGTCGACCGTCGCGTGCAGCAAGCGCTCCACCCGCAGCAGCGCCTCCTCCAGCGTCATCACGGGCCGGCGGCTGACGATGTGGACGGCGGGCTCGCCCCGCGCGCGAACGATGCCGTAAGCGGAGATGAGGTCGTACAGCTCCACCTGCCAGGCCGATTTGCGGACGACGCGCAGGCCTTCCGGCGCACCGCGGGCGAAAACGTCGCGCCCCAGCCGGTCCGCGCGAGCAGGCGCGCCGCCCACCTCCGCATCGCGCTCAGCCGCTGGAGCCGAAGCTGGAGGGCGTAGCGCCAACTCTTCCGGGCTTGGGTCCTGCCCGGCTTCCTTGGCAGCAGCAGGCACGATTTGAGATAAGCAAGCCAGGCCGCCATCACCAGATAATCGGCGGCGATCTCCAGCTTCAGCTTCTTCGCATCGGCGATAAAGGCGAGATATTGCTCGACCAGCGCCAGGACCGAGATCTTCGCCAGATCAACCTTTTGCGTCCGCGCCAGCGTCAGCAGCAGGTCGAGCGGCCCCTCCCACCCATCAATATCGAGCGTCAGCCGCTCCGATGCCGCGACGGGGGGCGGTTCGTCGAAAGTTCGGTTGAATCCACCGTTCGAGACTAGCCGCGGCGGCCGATGCGAACAGAAATCTCGCCCGGCGAGCTTTCCTCTGGCCTTGCTCGAGGCGCGCCGAGGCCTCCGTCGTTGAGGGCATTCGCGGGAGGGCTCCGGCGGCGGCGGCGCCTCTTCCGCATCTCTTCCGCCACCGCCGCCAACGAGCGCCGACCCGTTGTTCGTAATGATCGCCAGGCATGGAGCGCGGCCTGCCGTCGCCTCTGAACAGGCGCCGTGCATCACCGCCGGGGTCAGCGGGGCAAGGTCCGCCAGTCGCCGGATCGTGGGCGCCGTTGGCGTCCACGCTGGTCGCGCCGAACATGTCCTCAGCGGCGATGGCGGCGGAGATGCTCTCGGCCGTGACGCGGGCGTTTTGCCGACATGGCTGAAAAGGTCGCCGCAAAAGAGCCGTGCGGGTGACCTCCTCGTAGAGCTGGGCTTCAATCGTGCGGCACGTGCGGCGTCGGGATCGAACGGACGCGTTTGCCGCCAGGTCAGCACCTCGGTCTCGGGAGAGGCTTCTCGGCGCCCGATCGGCAAAATCGCACGGGAAACGTCGCAGCCGAGCGGCGAATAGACCACCTCCGCCCGCGGCGCCGCCTCGAGCCACAGGTTCATCGCGCCGCATTCGTCCGCCTCGACATGGCGAAGTGATCCAGCGCAGGCGCTCGACGGGCATGATCCGCGCCACCATCGCCGCAACGGAGAACAGCGCCCGGGGCCGCAATAGTACAGCAGCAGCTCATCGGCAAGGAGGAGAATTGATTGAAGGTGAAGCCGCCGGGCGGGGCGATCTCCGCAACGTAGGTCGAGATACGGTAGATGCCGTCCGCAATTTGATCGATTTACGTGTTCATGCTCCCTCGTCCCATGCTCATCTCATCGAATAAGTGCATTGGACCATGCCGCCCAGCCTGCGACGATGTGGATCGACAGGACATTCGGCGCGCGACGAAGGCGGCACCGGCAGCGACTCGGAAAAACCCGTGTCGACCTGCCCTTCGCGCGGTTGGCGGGCTGAGCACAACCGCCACAATCAGGAAGGCGGCGCGGTCTGCGCCGATGGGGCAGGATCGAATGACGGCGCATTTCACGCTACTCGATTGGGGCATCGTCGCGAGCTACATCCTGCTGCTGGCGCTTGCCGGCATCCTGGCGACGCGGAGGCAGCGGGACGCCGCCGACTATTTCTGGCAAGGCACCGGGTGCGCTCTGGCTGGTGGTGTCGGTGCTTTCAAGCGCACCCAGCTCCTCGATTGGGGCATCGTCGCGTTCCCTGCTGGTGCGCCCGATCCTGGCGACGCGAAGCAGCGCGGCGATTATACCTATCTCACGAAGCGGTATTTGGGGCCGCTGCTGGCCGCCCGATTACTCGTCGCGGAAGTTCACTCATCCGCGCTTCTATGCCGAGCGGGTGACGACCGTCTATGAGCTGCTCTGCGCCGGTTCGACGCGCGGGCGATGCGGGCGGCGGAGGGCATGTACCTGATCGGACGCATCTTCACGAGCAGCGCCCGGCTCTACCTTGCCGCGATCGCGGTCTCGATGATCATCTTCGCCGATATCGAGCCATCCAACGTCCTCCTCGCGTCCACCGTTCTGGTCGTGCTCGGACTGGTGTTCACGTCCATCGGGGGCTGCGGGCGATCATCTGGTGGAAACCTAGTCGAAGTCCTGCTCTATGTCGGAGCGGCGGTCCGCGGTGCTCTGCCTCCACTGGGCCAGCATCCCCGCGCCGACATGGAAATCATCGAGACCTCTCCACCCGCCCGAGGGCGAACAAGCCGCGGCTGATCGACCTATCGCTCGATCTCTCCGCGCCTCTCCCGCTGCTCGCGACCGTCGCGGGATCACCTTGCTCTTCTTCGCCAGCATGGGCCTCGACCAGGACATCACCCAGCGTTTCCTCGCCTGCCGATCGCGGAGGAAGCCGGGCGCTCTATGCCTCGGTGCTGGCTTCCCGTTCCGTCGTCCTCCTGTTCCTGGCGATCGGATCGCTCCTCGTGTCTACGACCGGCCCGATCTCATGCGGCAAGCGCGGGCAGCGGTGCCGCGGACGAGTTCCGGGGCGAGAAGATCACCATCTTCATGCACTATATCCTCACTCGATCCCCCCCGGCGTGAGGTTCGTCGCGGTCGGCGTGCTTGCCGCGGCTGCGGTCAATTCGGGGCTCATCTCCATGGCCTCGGTGCTGATCCAGGATTTCTACCGCCCTGGATCGAGCGGCGCCCGAGACATGCCGGAAACGCATTTCGTGTGGGCGGGCCGGGTGGGCATGGTTCTGTTGGCGCTGGCGTACTGGCAATGTCGCTGCTCTGCTTCTACTGGCGGCGGCGCTACACCGAGGCGCCGCTGCTGGCTTCGCGTTGTCGGTGATGACCTTCGCTTATTCGGGCCTGCTCGGCGTCTGTTTCCATCCTGTTCACCAGCCGCGGCTCTTCCCGCTCGGTGATATGGGCACTCGCCACCGGCTACGGCGATCGCGCTCAGCAAAGCTATGGTCGACGTGCTGGCTCCCCGCCGTCCTGGAAGTCGCTGGCCTTCCCGTTTCAGCTTTGCGTCGGCACCGCGGTGGCGTTCGGCAAACAACGAAGGTCGCCCTGGTCACTGATGCCTTTCCCGACGAGCGGAATCGCGGGTGCGGCCTGCCCCGCAGGCCGCAGCCATGTCCGGGTGACATGGCGACCTACTCGATGGTTCCCACTCAGGCTCTGGGCCGACAAGGCGTCGCGTCTGGCGGCCAGTTCCTCATGGGGAGCATCGCCGGCCGACGACACCGTCGCCAAGGCCCGCTCCAGCCGCTCGCCGCCTCCGGCGTCATCTCCTCGCCCCGCTCGCCCAGCGACCATTTCGGCCACGTCTCCGGAGCAGTGGAGGGCGACATCGCAACCGCCTCGATCACGCCGCGCCCGCTCGTCGAAGCCGCAGGTCAGCGCCTGCATGCCGATATCGTCGGACATCAGCCAGCCGTCGAAGCCGATCCGGCCTCTGACGATATCTCCGATCACTTTCGGCGACTGGCTGCCGGGTCGGGCAGTGTCCCAGGCGGTGTAGACGACGTGGGCGGCCATGCCCATCAGCGCCCGATTGAGGTCGAGAAAGGCTCCAGATCGCCTCAAATCCTCCTCCGATGCGCTTACCACCGGCAACTCGACGGCTGTCGCCCATCGAGGCGCCCATGGCCCGGCATGTGTGACGACGCCAACCACGCCCCCGTCGCGCAGCCCTTCGATCATGGCTGACCGAGCGCGCCGCCGCCTGCATCGGCTCGCGCCCAATGCGCGGTCGCCGATGATGTCGTGCGCTGGGATGTCGGACATCGAGCAGCGGCATGCAATCCACGTTGATGCCGCATTCGCCGAACACCAGCCGCGGTCGCCCCGGCATTGGCACGGGCGGCCTCGATCGCGCTGATCGGCGAGACCCGGTAAAGATCGGCGAAGCGCGCTGGGCGCGGGAATTCGGGCCAGACCGGCGAGCTGCATTCGGGCGACGCGGCCGCCTTCCTGATCGATCAGGATCGGAACGTCGCGGCCGTGGAGGGCGCGCAGATCATCGGTGAGCGCCCGGACCTCAGCCTTCGGCAGCAATTGCGTCTGAACAGGATGCAGCCGGCGGGATCGACGTCCTTAATCCCGCTCGTCCGCGGTGAGCCGTTCGCCAAGCCGAAGATCGGTGCAAGCATACCTCCTACTAGAGCACTTCCCTCACCAAGGAACAGACAGAATTCCGACCTCATGCCTCCTTTCGCCCTGCGTAATCCGCACTGGCTGCTAATCATCTGTTTACCTTCGCAGGATATCGTTCAACTCGAGACTGAGAGGATTTCATCGCGTAAGTCAGGCGGGATCTGCTGGCTCAATGGGCTGGCGAGCCTGTTGCGGCCGGCCGAATGGGGCAGGATCAAGCTCACAATGCCGGGCGCGGCGTTCTATGTGGACCTCATGCGGGAGCGTCGGCGTAAGCCACCACGAACAGACGATCATCGGCCGCGTGTTGAGTCACGCGTTCGAGCAGCCCGCCGGTAAACGGGGCGTCGATCGATCGCGCCATAGACGTGGCCGATCCATCCAGGCGAGTTGAAGCCGTGGCTCCACGGCGCGACGGAAGAGGTCAATGGACCAGGTGCAAGCTTCGCTCTCTTCGCCTCCCGACCTGGAGGAGGCTGGGCGGCGTGCCTGCGCGCCCCAGCTACGGTCGACCTCCCGCCCATCCTGGACGTCCTGGAATATCCAGACGGACTGCGTGGTCTGCTCGATTCCCGAATTGGCGTTTTCGTTATCTCAACCACAACGCTCAGGCGGTGCTGGCAGGGACGTCACCTGCTGGGCGCGAGCTCCACGAAGTCTTCGCCTCCGAAAGGGGGACCCAAGGAATGGAAGCTCACCCAGTCGGCCGCCAAGGACCGCAAGAGTCGACGCAGTTCGAATTCTTCGCCTCGCACCTCAAGGCCTGGTTCGAGGTCCATATCACCAATCCCTTCGGGACTTCAGATCTACTTCGGGGACGTGACCGCCGGGCGCGACGCGGAGGCGGCTCTCGCCAAGCGCGAAGAGGCGCTGCCGGCTTGCGCTGGAAGCAGTAGGGGACGCTGCCTGGGACTGGGATCGGAAGGCGGAGAAAATATCCATTTCAGGCTGGCACGTGAAATCGCTTGGCTACGGTGCCATGCGCTTCGACGGCTCGATCGGCAAATTGAGCGCGATCATCCACCCGGATGATGTCGGGCACATGACCAAGGAGCTCACCAAGCATCTGGCCGGCCGCTCCAAAAGCTATTGTTGCGAATTCCGGATGCGCGCGAGCAACGGTGAGTGGCGCTGGTGCACGACCCGGGGACGGGTGATCGAAAGAGATCCGGTGACCGGTTGGGCGACGCGCATGGTGGGCACCTCGATCGACATGTCGAGAATGGCCGCCGCGGGGCGGGAACCGGCAAGAGGCCGCCGATCTTCGATCCGGCTCCTGGGCAGGAGCGGCTCGGCCGAGCCATTCCGCCGCCGCTCATTAGGCCTAGCCGAACCGCCGAGCGCTTCAGCCGAAGACGATCAGGCTCTGAGATCCCGATTTCCGCCACCTCAAGACCGAGCAAAGCTAGCCGGACGACGCCCGCGCACAGCTCCGGCCCCGCTGCCCGGAGGGTTGGATGGTGGCTCTCCGGGCCCGGAGAACTTCCTCAGTCAACGACGACGCAGCTCTCCCCGGCGACGCGCAGGCGGCCGCACAGGCCCTTGGCGTCGGGGCCGCTGGCGCGGAGGCGGTAGAGGGTCTTGCCGCCGACCGTGGCCGGGACAACGCTGTGCGTCAGCGGCGCAAGATATTTCCAGCGGCCGGACAGCGCCTTCCAGGCATTGTTGGCGCCGGCCTGGCTCGAGAAAGCGCCGAGCTGGACGGTGGCACCGCCTGCCGCCGGAGCGGCCGGACGTGCCGGAACGGGTGCGGGCGCCGGAGCCGGAGCGGAGCCTGCTGCTTCGGAGCGGCGGGAGCCGGAGTGGGTGCGGGCTGCTGCTTGGGCGCGGCGGTGACCGGGGCTTCAGGGGCCGCATCGACGTTGATCACGCCCTTGGGATCCGCGCCCTCGCTCGCGGCATAAGCGGTATCGCCCTTGCCTTCGACCTTCATGCCGCCCGGTTCATCGGGCTTCACCTTGTAATCGCCCTCCGGCGCCGCGATCATCTCGGGCTCGCCGCCGGAGCGGTGCCGCCGCTGTCTGGGCTGCGCATCCAGAAGACGCCGCCGACGACCAGGCCGATGACGAGCAGGCCGATCACCACAAAGGCAATGAGCTTGGCGGCGCCGGGGCCGTCCTTGGCATCGTCCTCCTCGACGGCTTCCAGCCAAGGGAGGCGGTCGTCGTCGTCGAGAGCCGGATCGTTGGCGCGGATATCGGTCATCACTGCATCTCCTCGGCCGCGGCAACCCCATGATGCCGAGCCCGTTTCGAACAATCTGCCCGATTGCGGAAGCGAGTTCCAGCCGGGCGCGGGTCAACTCTACATTTTGTATCAATAAGAAACGCCTAATGGGATCGTCATTACCCTTGTTCCACTGCTGGTGGAACGCGGCGGCGAGGTCGCCCAGGTAAAAGGCGATGCGGTGCGGCTCGTGCGCGAGCGCCGCAGCTTCCACGACGCGCGGGAATTGAGCCGCCAGTTTAACCAGCGCGAGCTCCTCCTCGTCGAGCAGATCGAGGTTCGGCGCGATGCCGAGATCGATCCCCTCCGCTTTGGCCTTGCGGTGCAGCGAGGAGATGCGGGCATGGGCATATTGGACGTAGAAGACCGGATTGTCCTTGGACGCCTCGACCACCTTGGCAAAGTCGAAATCGAGCGGCGCGTCGGCGCGCCGGGTCAGCATCATGAAACGGACGACGTCCTTGCCGACCTCATTCACGACATCGGCGAGGGTGACGAAGGAGCCGGAGCGCTTCGACATCTTCACCGGCTCGCCGGCGCGGAACAAGCGAACCATCTGGACGAGCTTGACGTCGAGCTCGACGCGGCCGTCGGTGAGCGCCGAGACCGCGGCCTGGATCCGCTTCACCGTGCCGGCATGATCGGCGCCCCAGATGTTGATGAGGCCGTCGGCTTTTTCGGCCTTTTGCAGGTGATAGGCGGCGTCGGCGCCGAAATAGGTCCAGCTGCCGTCCGATTTCTTCATCGGCCGGTCCTGGTCGTCGCCGAACTGGGTCGATCGGAACAAGGTGAGCTCGACCGGCTCCCAATCTTCCGATGTCTCGCCCTTCGGAGCCTCGAGCGTGCCCTGATAGATGAGCCCCTTGGCGCGAAGCGTCTCCAGCACGCGATCGGCAGCGCCCGAGGACTGCACCTCGGCTTCCGACGCGAAGAGATCGTGGTGGATGCCGAGCAGAGGCGAGATCAGCCCGGATCAGATCCAGCATCGCATCCACCGTGCTGCGCCGGAAGAGCTGCAGCCACTCGCTTTCGGCGCGGCCGCATAGCGGTCGCCGAATTCCGCGGCGAGGCGCGCTCCGACCGGCTTCAGATAGTCGCCGGGATAGAGGCCGTCGGGGATGTCGCCGATCTCCTCGCCCAGCGCTTCACGGTAGCGGAGCCAGGCGGAGCGGGCGAGCGTGTCCACCTGCCCGCCGGCATCGTTCACATAATATTCGCGAGTGACGGCATAGCCGGCATGTTCGAGCAAGCTGGCAAGGGCATCGCCGACCACGGCGCCGCGGCAATGGCCCATGTGCATCGGGCCGGTCGGGTTGGCCGAAACATATTCGACGTTGATCCGGGAGCCCTGCCCCAGGTCGGATCGGCCGTAATCGGAGCCGCCGGAGAGGATCGCGCGAAGCTCCTCCCGCCAGACGGAGGGCCGCAACCGGATGTTGATGAAGCCGGGGCCGGCGACATCGGCGCTTTCGACCTCGTCCAGCGCGGCGAGCTTGGGCGCGATCAGGCCGGCCAGCGCGCGCGGATTGGTGCCGGCGCGCTTGGCGAGCACCATCGCCGCATTGGTGGCAAGATCGCCGTGCGAGGGATCGCGCGGCGGCTCGACGGCCACCGCGTTGCGATCGACGCCGGGGGCAAGCTGCCCCTCCCCTTCCAGCTCGTTGAGAACGGCATCGATATGCGCGGCAAAGCGGGCGTAGAGTGTCAAATCACGTCTTCCATGAAGGGAAGTGGGGGCTGTAGCCGATGCCCCGCGCGATTTGAAGCGGCTGGTCTCGAGGGCCGAGACTGCAGCCGGTCTTTGATCGCCGTGCCGAGCCGTCAGGTGATTTCACCTGACGAGCCTAAAAGGCTTCCGGCAATTCCACAGGGCCGATCAGTTGGCGATGTTGAGTGATGGCGTAGCGGTCGGTCATCCCCGCGACGAAGTCGCAGATCGCCCGCAAGGTCGGAACCAGGGCGCCGTCGGCGGGACGGCGCTGGATCGGGATCAGCGACGGATCGGCGCGGTAGGCGGCGAACAGGCCGGCGAGCACCGTCTTCGCCTTTTCCTGCACGGCGGTGAGCGGCGCGGATTGATACATGTTCTTGTAGAGATATGCTTTGAGCTGCCGTTCGGCGGCCGCCATTTCCTCGAAAAGCCGGCCAGAGCCCGGCCGGCGGCGCGCACCTCGTCGGCGCTCCCGACCGCTGCTTCCGCGATGCGGCGGCGGGTTTCGGCGATCACGTCGTTGACCATCCAGCCGATCTGCTCGCGCACCAGCTCCGGGTGGAGGCGCGCCTCGGGCACGTCGGGATAGCGGGCCACGACGGCGCCCCAGGCGCGAGCGACCAGAGGGACAGCCAGAAGCTCATCGAGCGTCAGGAGGCCGGCCCGCAGGCCATCGTCGATGTCGTGATTGTCATAGGCGATGTCGTCCGCGATCGCGGCAACCTGTGCCTCGAGGCTCGGCCAGGTCTGGAGATCGAGCAGGAACTCGAATCCGCCTCGGCGAGCGCCCAGGTCGGGCTTGGCACCGGGCCATTATGCTTGGCGAGGCCCTCCAGCGTCTCCCAGCTGAGATTGAGGCCGGCATGGCGCGGATAGGGCGTTTCGAGCCTGGTCAGCAGCCGCAACGTGTGCGCGTTGTGATCGAAACCGCCGGCCTCGCGCATCGCCTCCTGGAGCGCGTCCTCGCCGGCATGGCCGAAGGGCGGGTGGCCGATATCGTGGGCAAGGCAGAGCGCTTCGGTGAGATCCTCGTTGAGGCCGAGCGCGCGCGCGATGGTGCGGCCGATCTGCGCGACTTCGAGGCTGTGGGTGAGGCGGACGCGGAAATGATCGCCGTCGGGCGCGACGAAGACCTGCGTCTTCTGCCGGAGCCGCCGGAACGGCACCGAATGGATGATGCGGTCGCGATCGCGCTGGAAGGCATCGCGGGGCCCGCGCGTTTCATCCGAGCGGCTGCCGTGGAGCCGCCCGCGCGACTGGGCCGGATCGCAGGCGTACGGCGCGAGCTCTCACCAGAGCCTGATCGTCTGAGATCGAAGCGCTGCCGCGTTCGGGCCGATGGCGTGGATCAGGCTCTTAGCCATGTCGAGGCCAGGATCCACGTCCGGCGCTTAATTGGCCTGAGACGATCTTGGTCCGGCCGGCGAGCTTCACGATCTCCTGGCCGGCGGGACTGGTCCAGCTGAAGGCCGGAAGGTCCAGCTTGGAAAGCTCGTTCACGAACTCCTGCGCTTCCGCGCTGGTCTTGAACGGGCCGACGAGCAGCCGGTTGGTGGCGCGGAGCGGGGTGGTCCAGGCGGTGCGGGCCGCGAGCAGCTTCGGCGCCTTGGCCTTGAGGCGGAGGAATTCGCGGGTCATCGCCGCTTCGTTGGCACCGCCCGCAATCTGGACCCAGTGGCGGCTCGTTTCCTTGGGCTTGGCCGCTTCCTCCTTCTTGGCGAGCTCCTCCTTCTTGGCGAGGGCCAGCTTGGCCGCCGCCTCTTTCTTGGTGGCTGCGGTCTTGGCCTCTTCGCCCTTCTTCGCAGCCGCGGCCTTGGCCTCGTCCTTCTTCGCGGCCGCCGTCTTGGCGTCGTCCTTCTTCGCAGCAGCGGCTTTGCGTCGTCCTTCTTGGCAGGCTCGGTCTTTGCGCCGTCGATGCCGCCTTGCCGGCCGGGCCTTTCCTGTCGACGGAGGCGGCGTTGGCCGCCTCGGGTTTCGCTGCTTCGAACTTGGGGCCGTAAGCGGGTTTGGCGGCATTGTTGGAGGCGATCCGCACTGCCGGAGCCGGGTCCGCTTTCGCGGCCTTGGCTGGAGCGCGCGTCGCCCGGCAGGCTCTCGATCGCGGCGGCGATGGCGGCAAGGCCGGTGGCTCGGACGGGCGCCTGCTGCGTCTGGGACGGGGAGGACGTCGTGAGCGTCTGCTGCGATGCACCCGGCGCGGGCGATGTCCCGGCGGGCGGGCCGACAGCCGGTCCGCTCGCCTGGGACGGGGCGATTTCGGCCAGCTGGATGCCGGATGTTGCAGATGGCTGGCCCTGAGCCGGAGCCGCCCGGGAGGCGCCAAGATCGAAGCCCGGTGTGACCGGCTGCGTCTGCGCCGAAACAAGCGGAGCCGGCGTTGATCCTGCGGCCGGAGGCGCCTGGACCGGCGCCGTCTGGAGCGAAGGCGCCGTGAGCTGGGCTTGCGCATTGGCAATCGGCTGCGTTCCAATCTGTTGCGGGGGCTGCTCCACGGCAGCGGTGGTCGGCTGCTGCGTCTCCGGCTGCTGCGTCTTTGGTTGGTCCTGGGGCGATGCCGCCACGGAAGGAGCGCGCGCGGTGATGCGGGCGTCGGCGAGCGCGGTGGGTTTGGGCTGCTCCGCCTTCTTCCTCGCCGCGGCTCTGCGCTCATAATAGCCATAGCGATCGGCCATGAAGGACGACGTGCGGCGCTGGCGCGGCTCTTCCGCCTTGGTCTCCTCGCTGCCCGGGCGGCGTCGCGGCGCGGTCGAAACCGTCTCCGGTGCCTTGCCGCGGCGCGAAGGCGCGGCTTGCTGGCCGGACGGCCGGCATTGGCCGTCGCCGGCGCGGCGCTCGCATATTGAGTTCCGGCGCTCGCCACCTGAAGCGACCGGCCGTCGTTCGGGAAATGGCCGAAATGGACCGCCATCGCGCGTTCGGACGGCTTCAATGCGGGCAGCGCGGCGAAGAACGGGCGCATCTGGGCGGCCTGCGCCGGCATGACGGCCTCGGCCGAGCGGGTCGCCTCGGCGGCGTCGCCGGTCAGCGCGAGGATGAAGCTGCGGACGCGCCATGCCGCCCGATCCTGGCTTCGAAGCTGCCCGTCGATCGTGGCGATGGCCTTGTCGCGATCGCCGCTGATCGCGAGCGACAGGGCGAGCCGGCGGCGCACCTCGGGATCCTCCTGCCGGCGCAGCGACAGAGCGTAATCCGCCTGGGCGCGGCGGGGATCGCCGTTCAGGTCATGCGCGAGGCCGCGGTCGCCAGCGAACTCCGCCTCAGGCACGCCGAGGCTGGCCGCATCCTGGAAGAATTTGAGGCCGGCATGGACCTGCTCCATCTGGACGAACGCCGCGCCCATCCCCGCCTTGATGCGGCCGTCGCGGGGGCGATCTCCTCGGCGCGGGCGAAAAAGGTCAAAGCCGCCTGCGGATCGCCAAGCTCGAGCGCGGCCTTGCCGGCGCCAATCAGCGCGCTGACGTTGCGGGGCTGGTCGGCGATGGTCCGAAGATGGCGCGTCAGCGCCGTGCCTGCGCTTTCGCGGAAGGAGGTGGTTTGCGCCTCGGCCGCCGCGCCGAGCGCAGTCCCCATCAGCAGGGCGAGGCCCAGCCGAACGCTCATCATCTTCTTGAAAGTCATGCCCCTGATAAGCCTGATCCAAGCTGTACCGGCAATGTCTGACTGGCCCTTTCCGCGCCAAGCTGGTGCCGGGCGGCGATGAATCGGCGCCGGCTGCTGGAACCGAATGCGGCGCGCGCAGAGAAAGAGCGTCGGGAGCGGCTCATCGCCCTCCCGACGCCCTATATGTCGTCCGAAACTCCGCCCCGGCGGCGGAGCTGTTTGGATTTACTGGTTATTCTGCCGATTGAGGAAGCGCGGAATGTCGAGCGGATCGCGGGTGCCGCGGGCCGGCGCCGGCTCCTCGTCCACCTGCGCCTTGGCGGCGCCGCGGGCGATGTTCGACATGCGCTCGAACAGGGTGCCGCTCTCACGGCGCGGCGCGGCCGGAGCAGCGGTCTCGCCGTTGAGCCAGCTGCGGGTCGGATGGCCGGCGCCCTCGCCGGCCGTGGCCTGATCCTCATCGCCGAGCATGTTGCCGCTGTCGAGCAGCAGCTCGCCATCGTCGGTGCCGGTGTCGGCGAGCTGATCGAGCGTCAGCTCATCGGCCGGCGCCTGCTCTTCCACCGCCATTTCGGGAGCCGGCGGCGCGGGCTGCTCCTGCATCGGAACGATCGGAGCCGCTGCGCGCGCGGAGTGGGCCGTCGTCGCGGCTGCAGCGGTAGCCGGCTGCGGCTTCGGCGTTTCGGCACCGCGGCCGGACGAGGGAAAGCGAACACCTTGGCGGGCGCGGCCGGGATCGCCGTCGCCTCGGCGCCGATGCCGGTGGCCACCACGGAAACGCGGATCTTGCCCTGAAGATCGTTGTTGAAGGCCGAGCCCCAGATGATGTTGGCGTCGGGATCGACCAGCTCCTTGATGTGGCTGGCGGCCTCGTCGACCTCCATCAGGCGCATGTCCTCGCCGCCGGTGATCGAGATGATCACGCCCTTGGCGCCCTTCATCGACACGCCGTCGAGCAGCGGGTTGGCGATCGCCTGCTCGGCGGCCTCGATCGCGCGATTGTCGCCGGCGGCTTCGCCGGTGCCCATCATCGCCTTGCCCATCTCGCCCATCACCGAGCGGACGTCGGCGAAATCGAGGTTGATGAGGCCCGGCATGACCATCAGGTCGGTGATGCCGCGAACGCCCTGCTGGAGGACCTCGTCGGCCATCGAAAAGGCTTCCTTGAAGGTCGTGTTCGGGTTGGCGATGCGGAACAGATTCTGGTTCGGGATGACGATCAGGGTGTCGACATGCTGCTGCAGCTCCTCGATGCCGGCTTCGGCCGAGCGCATGCGGCGATTGCCTTCGAAGCTGAACGGCTTGGTGACGACGCCGACGGTGAGGATGCCCTTGTCGCGCGCAGTCTTGGCGATGACGGGGGCCGCGCCGGTGCCGGTGCCGCCGCCCATGCCGGCCGCGATGAAGCACATGTGGGAGCCTTCGAGCGCCTTTTCGATCTCCTGGATCGTCTCTTCGGCGGCGGCCTTGCCGATCTCCGGACGGGAGCCGGCGCCGAGTCCTTGGGTGATCTTGAGGCCGAGCTGGATGCGGCGATCCGCTTCGCTCGCATTCAGCGCCTGAGCGTCGGTGTTGGCGACGACGAAATCAACGCCCTGAACATCGCTGTTGATCATGTTGGCGATGGCGTTGCCGCCTGCACCGCCCACGCCGATCACGCTGATCCGGGGCCGAAGCTCGTCCACTTCCGGCCGGATGAAATCGATGCTCATGCGACATTCTCCCCTGTGCTCAAGCGCTAACGACGCGCTTCTTCAGATTCTTTTGCACGACGGATTCCGCCGTGCGAGCGAAAAGTTAACTGGTCGGTAATTTTCTTAATACTGAGTCCGAAAAGCCGCGATCAGGCGCTGAACGATGCTCCCGCTCTCCGTTTTCTGCGTGGGCTGGCCGGGATTGACGAGCTGGCGAAGGTCCAGTTCCTTCGATGCGGCGAATTGTGCGAGGCCTGCGAGCGTCGCGAATGCGGGGCCGCTATGCGCGTCCGGAAGGCCGGGCATCTTGGGACGTCCGATGCGGACGGCGCGGCCGAGCACGCCCTGCGCGTAATCGGCCATTCCCTTCAACTCCGATCCGCCGCCGGTCAGCACCACCTGGCGTCCGAACGGGCCGGTGAAGCCGAGATCCTTCAACGCCCCGGCGATCTCCCCGGTGAGATGCTCGAGCCGCTGGCGGATGACGGCGATCAGCTGGGCGCGAGTGATGCGCGTGGATTCCGTCCCGTCCTCGGCGCCCGCAATCGGGAGGAGCTCGATCATGTCGTGATTGTCGCGCGGGCTGGTCATGGCCGATCCGTAGAAGCATTTCATCCGCTCGGCCTCCATGCGGCGCGTGCCGAAGGCGGAGGCAATGTCGTCCGTGATGTCGACGCCGCCGATCGGGAGCGAGGCGAGCCCCACGAGCATGCCGCCGGCAAAGACGGAGACGTTGGTGACGCCGCCGCCAAGTTCGACAAGCGCGACGCCAAGCTCCCGCTCTTCTTCGCTGAGGCAGGACTTGCCGGCAGCGACCGGCGAAGCGACGATCGCCGACACGCCGAGATGGGCGGAGCGGACGCACAGATCGAGGTTGCGGATCGGCGACGGCTCGGCCGCCACGACATGGATGTCGACGGCCAGCGTGTCGGCGTGGAGGCCGAGCGGCTTCTTCACGCCCTGAAGCCCGTCCAACGTGTAGAGCGCCGGCATCGCGTGAAGGATCATCTTGCCTTGCGGATCGATCGACTCGCGGCCGACGGCGAGCAGCTGATCGATGTCATGCTCCTCGATCCGCGCGCCGCCGATCTCGACCTCGACGCTCGCCACGTTGCTGGCGAGGCCGCCGCCGGAGAAGCCGACGAAAACGTCTTCGATATTGGTGCCGGCGATGCGTTCGGCCTGCTCGACCGCCTCGCGGATCGTCGCTTCCGTCCGCTCCATGTCGGCGACGAAGCCGCGGCGCACGCCGTGGCTTTCGCGCTGGCCGGTGCCGAGGATCTTCAATGTGCCGTCCTCGCTCGGCTCGGCAATCAACGCACAGACCTTGGCAGAGCCGATGTCGAGCGCCGTGACGAGCTTGCGCGCCGGCGGCGGGGGAAGCCTCCTGCTCAAATCGTCTTCACCCCATCGACGGGGGCGGACGTGGGCGGCTGCGCCTCGACGTCGGGAACCGTGCTGCCGGGCTCCTTGGAGACGCGGACGATGAACTTGCCGGGAATGCGCATGTCGAAGCGAACGAGGCCGCGGCCGAGAAGCTGCACCGATTTGTCCATCCGCGCGAACTTCGCCAGCGCCTTTTGCGCGGTATCCTGCCCTTCCGGCAACGCGAGCACCTCTCCCGACTGGAACCGCAAATCCCAACGCCTTCCGCCGACCCAGGTTGCCCCCTCGATCATCGGCTTCAATTCGGGGGTTCCGGCGAGGAGCCGGCCAAGCTCGGTCGCATGGCGGTTTGCGGCGGGGCCGATGACAAGCGGGAGATCCGGCATCTGATCCAGCTTCACCGGCTCGAGCACCACGCCGGTGCGGTCGATGAGGCTGAGCTGCTGCTTGTGCTGCCAGATGGCGGACGGCGTGCGCTCGACGATATCGACCACAAGCGTGTCCGGAAGACGGCGGTAGACGCGGGCATCCTCGATCCAGCCGAAGCGGAGCAGGCGCTCGCGCGTGCCCTCAAGATCGACGAGCGGCATGGCCATCGAATTCTGATCGTAGGCGACATTGTAGACCGGCAGCCTGGGCATGCGATTGAGCCCCTTGATCTCGACCTGCTTCACAGCAAAGCCGGCCTGGCCGATCGCCTCGCCCGCCGCCGTTCCAATCAGCTGGGGGACCTGGAACACGGCCGCGAGCGCGAGAGCGAGTGCAAGCAGCATCCCCGTCAGGATCCAGGCGCTGACGCGGCGGATCGTCTCGGCACCGATCGGCAGCCCTTCGAGCAGCCCGGGCGGGGGCGCCTTCCTGGAGGAGCCGCGCGAGCTTCCCTTCGCCCTCGATTTGGAACGAACCTGAGTGCCGCGGGCGATCTTCGCGCTCATAAGGCCTCCTCGACGATCCGCTGGACGAGCTCCGGATAGCTCAGGCCGCGATAGTTCGCCTGCTCGGGCACCAGGCTCAACGGCGTCATGCCGGGCTGGGTGTTCACTTCGAGCAGATAGAGGCCGTCGGCGCCCTGCTCGTCATCCCAGCGGAAATCGGACCGGGACGTGCCCTTGCAGCCGAGCAGCTGGTGGGCCTTCAAAGCCATGTCCATGGCGGCGTCGCGCACGTCGTCCGGGATCTGCGCCGGGCAGACATGCTGCGTCAGCCCATCGGTATATTTGGCGTCGTAATCGTAGAAGCCCTGCGTCGGCTTCAGCTCGGTGACCGCCAGCGCTTCGCCGCCAAGTACCGCGACGGTGAGCTCATGCCCCTTGATGAAGGGCTCGGCCAGCAATTCGTCGAATTCCTGCCATGGCCCGGCAACGTCGCGTCCGATCGGATTGCCGTAATTGCCGTCGTCGGTCACGATTGCGACGCCGACCGAGGAGCCTTCGTTCACCGGCTTCAGCACGTAGGGCCGAGCCATCGGATCGCCGTCATGCAGGCTCTCACTCTTCACCACCTCGCCGCCCGGCATGCGGATGCCGCGGGCGACGAGATGCTGCTTGGTGAGTTCCTTGTCGATCGCGATCACGGAGGTGGTGAGGCCGCTATGCGTGTATTTGATGCCCATCAGGTCCATCAGGCCCTGGACGGTGCCGTCCTCGCCGGGCGTGCCGTGCAGCGCGTTGAAGACCAAGTCCGGCCGAAGCTCCTCAAGGAGCCGGGCGAGGTTCCGGTCCATGTCGATGCGGCTCACCCGGTGCCCGAGGCTCTCCAATGCGTCGGCAACGCCCGCGCCGCTCGAAAGCGAGACCTCGCGCTCGGCCGACCAGCCGCCCATCAGCACCGCGACGTGAAGCTTACGCATTGCCTTGTTCAACCCCCACATTTTGCCGGCCGGAATCGCCGGCGAATCTGCCGACGCGCTGGATTTCCCATTCGAGGCTGACGCCGCTCGCCTCGCGCACGCGTCGCCTGACTTCCTCCCCCAGGGCCTCGATGTCGGCCGCGCTAGCATTGCCCAAATTCAGGAGGAAGTTGCAATGCTTTTCAGAGACTTGTGCATCGCCCACGCACAAGCCGCGGCAACCGGCCTCGTCGATCAGCTTCCAGGCCTTGGTTCCGGGAGGATTCTTGAAAGTCGAGCCGCCGGTTCGGCTGCGGAGCGGCTGGCTTGCCTCGCGCTCCTCGGCGATCCGGTCCATCTCGGCGCCGATCGCGCGAGGATCACCCGCGACCCCTTCGAACAGTGCTTCAACCACGACGGCCCCTTCGGGAGTCTCGCTGTGGCGGTAGGTGTAGCCGAAGCGCGCGGCGGGCCAGGTCTCGATCGTGCCGTCGCGAAGAACGAGCACTGCCTCTACGAGGATGTCTGACACGTCCCGACCATAAGCGCCCGCGTTCATGCGGACGGCGCCGCCGGTCGTGCCGGGAATGCCGCGCAGGAATTCGAGCCCGGCTATGCCGGCATCCCGCGCCTTGCTGGCGACGGTGATGCCCATCGCCCCGGCGCCCGCGCGAACGCGGTTGCCCGGCTCCACGGTCACAGCCGAGAAACTCTTAGGGAGGCGAACGACAATTCCGGGAACGCCGCCGTCGCGGACGATGAGGTTCGAGCCGACCCCGACGGGCATGACCGGAACGGCCGGATCCAGCGCGCGGAGGAACCCGGAAAGATCGGCGACGTCGCGCGGTTTGGCCAGCCATTCGGCGGGGCCGCCGGTGCGGAACCAGATGAAGTCGGCAAGCGAACCGTTGCGTTCGGCGCTTCCCTCGATCTTGGGCAAATCCAGGACAGCTGCGTTCATTTGTCGAGCCTCGCCTGGCGAATGCCCTCGGCCAGCCCTGCCGCCCATTTCGTGATATCGCCGGCGCCGAGACAGATGACGATGTCGCCGCGCGCGGCAATGTCACGAAGCTGGCGGCAGAGATCCTGCTCGTCCGAAACCTCGCTCACCATGCGGTGGCCGCGCTGCTTCAGGCCTTCAACCAGAGCGGCCGCGTCGACACCCTCGATCGGCTCCTCGCCCGCGGCATAGACCGGCGCCACATAGACGATGTCGGCATCGTTGAAGGCGCCCTGGAAGTCCTCCATCAAATTGGCGAGGCGGGTGTAGCGGTGGGGCTGAACCACGGCTATCACCCGTCCCTGCGCGCCCTCGCGGGCGGCGGCGAGGACGGCGCGGATCTCGACCGGATGGTGGCCGTAATCGTCGATGATGGTGACGCCCTCGACCTCGCCGACCTTGGTGAAGCGGCGTTTGACGCCGCCGAACCGCTCGAAGCCGCGCGCCACGACATCGTCCGGGATACCGAGCTCGAGCGCGACGCCGATCGCGGCCAGCGCGTTCTGGACATTGTGGCGGCCCGGCATCGGCAGCTCGACGCCGCCGATGGTGCGGACATGCCCCGCCCGATCGCGGATCGTCACGTCGAAGCGGTTGCCGCCCGCAAACGGCTTCACGTCGTCGCCGCGAATATCGGCCTGAGCGGCAAAGCCGTAGGTCACCACCCGCCGGTCGCGCAGGCGCGGAATGATGGTCTGCACTTCGGAATGGTCGACGCAGAGCAAGGCCGCGCCGTAAAAGGGCACATTCTCGACGAACTCGACAAAGGCGTCCTTAACATTCTCGAAGCTGCCATAATGGTCGAGATGCTCGGGATCGATGTTGGTGACGACCGCGATCGTCCCGTCGAGACGCAGGAAGCTGCCGTCGCTCTCGTCGGCTTCCACCACCATCCAGTCGCTCGAGCCCAAGCGCGCATTGGAGCCATAGGCGTTGATGATGCCGCCATTGATCACGGTGGGATCGATCCCCCCGGCATCGAGCAGAGCCGCGACCATCGAAGTGGTGGTGGTCTTCCCATGCGTGCCGGCCACCGCGACGGTGGACTTCAGGCGCATCAGCTCGGCCAGCATCTCCGCGCGGCGGACGACGGGAATGCGCCGCTCATAGGCACAGACGAGCTCGGGATTGTCCTTGCGGATCGCGGTCGAGACGACGACCACTGCCGCATCGCCGAGATTGTCGGCATGCTGGCCGATCGTGATCGCGATGCCGGCCTGACGCAGCCCCTCGACCACATAGCTTTCCGAAACGTCCGAACCCTGCACCTTGTAGCCGAGGATGTGCATCACTTCGGCAATGCCGGACATTCCTATCCCGCCGATCCCGATGAAGTGGATCGTGCCGATTTCAGTGCCGACGCCCCTCATGCCGGATGACCATTCAAGCGTATGCGCCTTGCGGGATCGGTCTTAAAACCATCTCGTCCGCCGACAGCGCATCGGAGGCGGGATCGCGGCCGATGCGCTCGACGAGATCGGCAAGGTCGCGCGTCGCGTTCGGCTTGCCGACCGACTTGGCCCGCTCGGCGGCGTTGGAAAGCGCTTCCGGCTCGATGCCGAGCTTCTGCATCTGCTTGGCGAGTTCGACCGCAGTGAATTTCGACTGGAGGATCATGCGGGCGCCGCCCGCCTTCACCATCTCGCGGGTATTGGCGACCTGGTGGTTGTCGGTGGCGGTCGGGAGCGGGATCAGGATCGCAGGCCGGCCCGCGGCGGTGAGCTCGGCAATGCTCGAAGCGCCTGCGCGGGCGATCACGAGATGCGACCAGGCGAGCCGCTGCGGGACATCGGCGAAATAGGTGGCGAGATCGGCGGGAATGCCGTGGGCCGCATATTTGGCGCGGACCTGCTCGATATCCTCGGGACGGCATTGCTGCGTCACCTGCAGGCGGCGGCGGAAATGCTCGGGGAGCATGGCGAGGCCGTCGGGGACGACGTCCGAAAGAATCGTCGCGCCCTGGCTGCCGCCGATCACGAGCACGCGGAAGATGCCATCCTCGCTGAGCGCCGGGTAAGGCTGCTCGCGAAGCGCGAGCACTTCGTCGCGAACCGGATTGCCGACGAGGTGGACCTTGCCCTTTTGCTTGGCAGGGAGCCGGTCGATCTGCGGGTAGGAGGTGGCGATCGCATCGACGCGGCTCGCCATCAGCCGGTTGACCCGGCCGAGCACGGCGTTCTGTTCGTGCACCAATGTCGGAATATCGTCCTTTCGCGCGGCGAGCAGAGCCGGAAGCGCCGGATAGCCGCCAAAGCCGATCACGGCGGACGGCCGGAAGGTCTCGTACATGCGCGAGGCCATCGCGCGGCCGGCGACGATGTTCTTCAGCGCTTTCATCCAGCCGATCGGGCCGCCGCTGAGGCGTCCGGCGGGAAGCACATGGACGGGGACATTCTCGAACAGGCCAGGGATGCGGGCGCCGCGCTCGTCGGTGATGAGCGCCACATGGTGGCCGCGCAGGCGCAGCTCCTCGGCCAGCGCATGGGCCGGGATCATATGGCCGCCGGTTCCCCCGGCGGCGAGGACATAGTGGCGGGAAATTCCAAGCCTGGTCATCAGCGGCCGCTCCATTTCACCACATAAGGCGAGCGGTGCAGATACGGGTTTCGCCGGGTGAGCGCGAGCAGCAATCCAACCCCGATCGACAGCGCCACCATCGACGAGCCGCCATAGCTGATGAACGGCAGGGTCATGCCCTTGGACGGCGCGATGTTGACGTTGACCGCCATGTTGATGAGCGCTTGGAACCCGAACTGGCCGACCAGGCCGGCGGTTGCGAGGACGACGAACATGTCCTCCTCGTGGAGGAGCTTGATCAGGACGCGCGCGACGATAGCGAGATAGATGATGGCGATGGCGAGGCACGCGATGAGGCCGAATTCCTCCCCGATCACCGAGAAGATGTAGTCGGTGTGCGGCTCGGGCAGCTGGAATTTGCGAGTGCCGCCGCCCGGGCCGGTGCCGAAGAGGCCGCCGGAGGTCAAAGTCCGAAGCGCGCTGTCGACCTGATAGGTGTCGGTGTCGCCGGAGCCGCCGAACAGGAACGAATTGATGCGGATCGTCGCCACCGGGTAGAAGAGATAGGCCGCGACCACGCTTGCCACGGCGCCGAGGCCGAGGAAGGAGAGCACGCGCATCGACGCGCCCGACAAAGTGAGGAGCATCACCCAGGCCGCGGCGAAGATGATGGTCTCGCCGAAATTCGGCTGCTGCATCAGGAGCACGGCGATGGTCGCGAGGAGGAGGCCGGTGAGCGGCACCACCGGCAGGCTCTTGTCCTTTTCACGCAGCGAGAGCAGCCAGGCGACGCTCACGATGAAGAGCGGCTTCAAGAATTCGGAGGGCTGGAACTGGGCGAAGCCGACCCCGATCCAGCGCTTGGCGCCGTTCACTTCGGCGCCGATGATCGGCACGAAGACGAGCAGCACCGTGAAAAAGGCCGCGCCGCCGAGGCAGAGCCGCCGGGCGGTCGATTTGGACAGCATCGAAACGCCGATCATCACCGGCAGGGCGACAACGATCCACACCATCTGGCGGTAGAAATAATGGAGCGGCGCGAAGCTGGCGGTTGCGCCCGAATAACGCGTCGCCGCGGCAGGCGAAGCGGCCGCGACCGCGATGAGGCCGATCGAGATCAGCACGGCGACGAGAAGCAGGAGGACCCGATCGATTTCCCAGAACCAACGGCCGACGGCGCTGCGATCGGACCGGCCGAACTTGGCCGACGCCCTTTTCTTCGCGACCGTCGCGGCTTCCCCCTGCCACACGTTCATCTGAGCGCCTCCACTGCGGCCCGGAACGCATCCCCCCGAGCCTCGTAATCCTTGAACTGGTCGAACGAGGCGCAGGCGGGCGACAACAGCACCACCTCGCCCGGATGTGCGGCCTCCGCCGCCTCGCCCACCGCTGCGACGAGCATCTCGCATTCCCGCACCGGGAGCTTCTCGGACAGCAAGCGCGCGAACATCGGCCCCGCTTCGCCGATCGTATAGGCCGCCTTGACATGATCCAGGAACGGCTCGCACGCGTCGAGGCCGTCCGATTTCGGCAGGCCGCCGAGGATCCAGTGCAGCCTTTTCCGGGGGGCCGGCGGATAGGCCGCCAGCGCAGGCGCGGCCGAGGTCGGATTGGTCGCCTTGCTGTCGTTGACGAAGAGGACGCCGTTCCGCTCTCCGATCCGCTCCATCCGGTGAGGAAGGCCGGGATAGGTGACGAGCGCCTTGGCCGTCACCTCGTCGGAGACGCCGAGCGAGCGCGCCACCGCCACGGCCGCCGCCACATTCTGGGCGTTGTGCGGCCCCTGGAGCGAGGGCCAGCGCGACTGGTCCTTCACATCGGCGGAGGAGACGAGAACGAGCTTGCCGCCGATCTGCCCGGCAATGGCGCCCGTATGATCGTCCTCGGCGGCAATCACCGCCACATGCTCGGGCGATTGCATCGCGAAGAGGCGTGCCTTCGAGGCGGCGTAATCATCGATGCCGTCATAGCGGTCGAGATGATCGGGCGTGACGTTGAGAAGAACCGAAACCTCGCAGTCGAGGCTCTGGGTGAGGTCGATCTGGTAGGATGAAAGCTCGAGCACGTAGACGCCCCCCTCCGGGAGCGGGTCCTGGGACAGGATCGGGAGCCCGATATTCCCGCCCATCGTGGTTGGAATGCCGGCCGACTTGAGGATGTGGTGGACGAGCGCGGTGGTGGTCGACTTGCCGTTGGTGCCGGTGATGCCGACCACCTTGTGGGGCGGCAGCGTCGGACGGGCCTGGGCGAAAGCTCGATGTCTCCGATCACCGGCACCTTCGCCGCGCGTCCGCGCGCCGCGATCGGGTGGCGGTTCAGGGGAACGCCCGGAGAAACGACGATCCCGGCAAAACCGTAGAGCGAGGTGGTCAGCGGATCGGCGATCCGAGCCTTGCCGGCGACGGCGGCCCGCGCTTCCTCGCGCGTGTCCCAAGGCCATGATGCGGGCGCCGCTCGCGCTCAGCGCCTCGACCACCGCCAGGCCGGAGCGGGCGAGGCCGAGGACGGCGTAGCTTTTGTCCGAAAAGGCGGGGCTGGTGATCATCTGAGCTTCAGCGTGGAAAGACCGGCGAGCGCGAGCACGAAGCTGATGATCCAGAAGCGGATGACGACGGTCGGCTCGGACCAGCCCATCTGCTCGAAATGGTGGTGGATCGGGGCCATCTTGAACACCCGCTTGCCGGTGCGCTTGTAGAAGAAGACCTGGATGATCACCGACATCGCCTCGACCACGAACAGGCCGCCGATGATCCCGAGGACGATCTCGTGCTGGGTCGAGACGGCGATGGCGCCCAGCGCGCCGCCGAGCGCGAGGCTGCCCGTATCGCCCATGAAGACCGCGGCCGGGGGCGCATTGAACCAGAGAAAGGCGAGCCCCCGCTCCGACGATCGCCGAGCAGAGCAAGGTGAGCTCGCCCGCCCCGAGCACGAAGGGAATGCCGAGATATTCGGAATAGATGACGTTGCCGACGAGATAAGAGATGAAGAGGAAGGCCAGGCTGGCGATGATCACCGGCATGGTCGCGAGGCCATCGAGCCCGTCGGTCAGGTTCACCGCATTGCCGAACGCAACGATCACGAACGCGGCAAAGGCGACGTAGAAGAGCCCCAGATCAACGACGGGCCCGGTATAGAAGGGGATGTAGAGATCGGTGCCGGTACCGCTGAGGATGATGTAGCTGCCGATCGACGCGACCACGAATTCGGCGAGCAGCCGTGTCCGGCCGGACACGCCCTTATGGCTGCGCTTGGTGACCTTGTCGTAATCGTCGAGGAAACCGATCAGGCCGAAACCCACCGTGATGAAGAGGCAGGCCCAACGTAACGGTTGGAAAATCCATCCAGAGCAGCATCGAGACGGAGAGCGAGGTCAGTATCATCAGCCCGCCCATGGTGGGCGTGCCGCGCTTGGAAAGGTGCGTTTGAGGTCCGTCAAGCCGGATCGGCTGGCCCTTGCCTTGCCGCACCCTTAGCCAGCCGATGAACTTCGGGCCGATGATGAGGCCAATGATCAAAGCCGTCGCCGTCGCTGCGCCAGCACGAAATGTGATGTAGCTCAGGAGATTCAGGATCCCCGGAAACCCAAGCTGTTCGGCAATGTAACGAAACATCAGTCCTTCCCGCCCGCCAAAGCATCGACCAGGGCCGACAAGCCCACCGAATTCGATCCCTTGACGAGTATGGCGTCGCCCGGCGCGACGCGCTCGCGCACGGCGGCGATCGCCGAAGCCACGTCCGGCACATGCGCGAAATTAACCTTTTGGCCAAGCGCTTTTGCAAGCGGGCTCATCTCTTCGCCGACCAGGATGGCATAATCGACACAGGCGGTCTCGATCGGCTCGGCCAGGCCGGCGTGGAAGTCGCCGGATCCGGGGCCGAGTTCGCGCATCGCGCCGAGTACGGCGATGCGGCGCCCGGCGATCTTCTGAGCGGCGAGCGTCTTCAAGGTGGCGCGCATCGAAGAGGGGTTGGCGTTGTAGCTTTCGTCGATCAGCAGCGCTTCGCCGCCGGCGGCGGCGATGCGATGACGCTCCCCCCTGCCCTTGAGGCCCGGCATGTCGGCGAGCGCGAGGCCCGCCTGCGCAAGGTCGCCGCCGAGCGCCTCGACCGCGGCGATCACCGCGAGCGAATTCGACACCCAATGCTCGCCCGGCTGCGAAATGGTGTAGGTGAGCTCTCCGCCGGGGAGCGCGGCGCTGACCAGGGTGCCGCCCGGCGTGGCGATCGACTCGCGTGCACGGACATCCGCTCCGTCGCCCAGGCCGAAGGTCAGGACCTTGGCGGCATGGGGCCTGGCGGCGGCGAGCAGCCGGTTCCGGTGCGGACTGTCGAATGGCACGATCGCCGTGCCGCCCGGCTCCAGCCCCTCGAAGATCTCGCCCTTGGCATCGGCAATGGCTTCGTCGCTGTCGAAGAATTCGCGGTGCGCCGAGGCGATCGCGGTGACGATGGCGACGTGCGGGCGGACGAGGCGGGTCAGCGCGGCGAGCTCGCCGGCATGGTTCATCCCCATCTCGAACACGCCGTAGCGCGCCTCGCGCGGCATCCGGGAGAGCGAAAGCGGCACGCCGGTATGGTTGTTGTAGCTTTTGACCGAACGGTGCGCCCGCCCCGGAGCGGAGCGCTCGAGCGCCGCAAACAGCGCCTCCTTCGTGCCGGTCTTGCCCACCGAACCGGTGACCCCGCAGATCCGAGCCCGACTTCGGGCACGGGACGCGCGGCCGAGATCGTCGAGCGCCTGCGTCGTATCGGCGACATGGACGTGCGGGCGGCTTATCTCCTGGCTGACCAGGGCTCCGGCGGCACCGGAGGCGAAAGCTTTCTCAAGGAAAAGGTGGCCGTCGGTCGCTTCGCCCTTCATCGCGATGAAGAGGTCACCAGAGGTGATCTCGCGCGAGTCGAACGCGACGCCGTTCGCCTGGAACGCGCCGTGCACGGCGCCCTGCGTCGCCTCCGCGATCTCCCCGGCGGTCCAGAGCGGGCTCATGCGGCGCACTCCCGGGCAACGGTGACGTCGTCGAACGGCAACACCCTGCTGCCGATGATCTGCCCCTGCTCGTGACCCTTTCCGGCCAAGAGGATGATGTCCTCGCCCCCCGCTTCCGCAATGGCAGCGGCGATCGCTTCGCGGCGCCCGCCGATCTCGCGCGCCTCGGGGGCGCCTGCCAGGATGTCCCGGCGGATCCCAACCGGATCCTCGCTCCGCGGGTTGTCGTCGGTGACGATGACGTAATCTGCCCTCTCGGCCGCGACCCGGCCCATTTCGGCGCGCTTGCCGACGTCGCGGTCCCCGCCAGCGCCGAAGACGATGATCAGTCGCGCCGCGACGTGCGGCCGCAGCGCCGCGATCGCCGCTTCGATCGCATCCGGCGTGTGGGCATAGTCCACATAGAGCGGGGCTCCCGCGCGGGTGATCACCGCCCGCTCGAGGCGCCCCCGCACCGGCTGGACCCGCGCAAGGTGCCCCAACACCTGCCCGAGCTCCCCTCCGGTGGCGAGGACCAGCCCCGCCGCCGTCAGTGCGTTCGCCGCCTGGTAGGCGCCGATCAGCGGCAGGACGAGGCGGTGCCGCGCGCCCTCGGCTTCGACGGTGAGCGCCTGGCCGAGCTGGCTTGGCGTCCGATCGAGGAGGCGGAGCGTCTCACCCTTTGCGCCGACCGTGATCAGCCTCAGCCCCCGCGCCTCGCAAAGGCGGGCGACCTCGGCCGACTTTGGGTCGTCCATCCACAGCACCGCCGCCCCGTCAGGCTCGACGACTTCGGTGAACAGCCGCATCTTGGCCTTGAAATAAGCCTCCATCGTGCCGTGATAATCGAGATGGTCGCGCGTGAAGTTGGTGAAGGCGGCGGCCCGCACCGGCAGGCCCTCGGTGCGATATTGCGAGAGGCCATGGCTCGATGCCTCGAATGC
>JAUJOJ010000002.1:212276-214259 GCA_030447665.1 Allosphingosinicella sp.
GATCGATGGCGAAGCCGGTGACCTGAGACTCGGAGGCGATCCCTGCCAGGTCCCCAAGGCGCATCGATCAATGTTCCTTCGCATCGCGGACGAAGGAAAGAACCTCCGAAAGATTGGCTTCGCGGCGATCGTCCGGCTGGACGCCGAGCACCGGGCCGATGCGGCTCACCACTTTGGAAATGACAGGGCCGACATTCCAGGCGGCGGTGCGAAACCCGTGAGTTTCGGCAATGCCCTTCGGCTCGTCGAGCATAGCGACGACCACATAGCGAGGGTCATCGATTGGAAAAACACCCGCGAAGGTCGTCACGAGCAGCGAGCGATTGTGATATTTTTCTGCCGAGCCCGTTTTGCCGCCGATCCGGTAGCCCGGCGCATCGGCCTTCTTGCCGGTGCCGTGGGTGACGACGAGGCGGAGCAGAGCCCGCATCTTGTAGGACGTGTCCTCGCTGAACACGCGACGGCCCTGCGGGACCGGGTTGCCTGGACCCCGCTTCAGCATGGTCGCCGGCCGCCAGATGCCGCCATTGAGCAGGGTCGCGTAGCCACTTGCGAGGTGGAGTGGGGTTACGGCGATGCCGTGGCCGAAGCCCACTGTCATCGTCGCAGCCTCTCCCCAGTTCGCGCCCGGCGTCAGCGTGCGGCCGCGCTCCATGAGCTCGATCGAGACCTTCTCGAGGAAGCCCATCTTGCGAAGATAGGCCTGCTGCCGCGCGGAGCCGAGCTGGGCGGCAATCTTCGCTGTGCCGACGTTCGAGCTTTCCTTCATGATCTCGGCAACCGAGCAGGGGCGGCCGAAAGGATGGGTGTCGCCGATCGTGTGATTGCCGACTTTAACTCCTTTCGGGCAGTCGTACATCTGCCCAAGGCTCTTCACGTGGCCGTCGTCCATCGCCATTGCCACAGTGAAAGGTTTGAAGGTGGAGCCGAGCTCGTAAACGCCCAGCGTCGCGCGATTGAAGCGCGCCTCCATCGAGCCGCGGCCCGGTGCGTTCGGATTGAGCTCTGGGAGCGAGGTCATGGCAAGCACTTCGCCGGTCTTGATGTCCATCACCACGCCGGCGGCGCCGATGGCGCTGAACTTGGCCATGGCGGCGCCAAGCTCGGCTTCGAGCGCCTGCTGGACGCGGGCGTCCATGGAAAGCTGGACCGGAGTGCCGCGCATGTCGCGCTGCCTCAGACGCTGGTCGAAGGCTCGCTCGATCCCTGCTGCGCCATGGCCGTCGAGGTCGGTATAGCCGAGCACGTGGGCGGCAAGGCCGAGATTGGGATAGAGTCGGTCGGGCTCGCGATCGAACACGATCCCGGGCTCGCCGAGAGCGTTTACCGCTCCGATCAGCTCAGGCATGGCGCGGCGGCTCAGATAGGCGAAGGTCTTGCCCGATTTCAGGATCTGCAAATAGTCCGCCGCGCTGCGTTCCGGCATGAGCTCCGCGAGCTTCACGGCCAGCTCGTTGGGATCGCTCACCAGCTTGTTCGGGTGGACCGCAATGGCCCAGGCATCGATCGTCCTGGCGAGCGGAACGCCGTTGCGATCAACGATGTCGCCGCGTTCGGGGATCAGCGGATCGCCGAGTGTCGCCACCGACCGGTCGGTAGAGACCTGAAGGTAGAGCAAACGAAAGACGATCAGGAAGGTGACACCGGCGAAGACCAGCATCATCAGCATCAAGCGATGATAGGTGAGCGCGAGCGCCTGCTGGCGCTCGGCGGGAGCCCTGATCCGCCCCGGATTGATCGTCATCGCCGTCATTGACCGCCGGCGCTTCCGTTCTTCTCCGACTTGGCGGCCTCGCCGATGTCCCTCACCAGCTTGCTGCTGATGCGAACGGGCTTCTTCTTCGTGGGCTCGGCGGCCTTCTTCTCAGCCGATTTCTTCTCAGCCGATGCGACCTTGGTCGGTGCAGGAACCTTCTCGGCGGCAACCGGCTTGGCTGGAGCGGGCACGCCCGGCTTTTCCGCAGCCCTTTTCGGCGCGAGGGC
>JAUJOJ010000002.1:214359-224573 GCA_030447665.1 Allosphingosinicella sp.
GCGGCAGCGTAGCGCACCGGCGCCTCGATCTTCGCCCGGACCTGCGGCGCGGCCGGGGCCAGGGCGGGAGCTGAGGCCATGTGCACCACCGAGCGCTCCTCGATCGACTGTTCGCGCTGGTCGAACCGGGCGAGGGTCAGCTCGTTGTCCAGGAACTGGGCCGAAGTCGGCGCGGAAAGCGCGAGCACGTTCGCGTTCCAGCTTTCGAGCTGCTGCAGGCGGCCGCGCGTGCCGAGCTCGGTCTGGAGCGTGCGGATGTCTTGCTTGGCCGTGATGATGCTGCGCTCGAGCCTGGCGAGCTCGGCTCGCTCCGAAGCGACGTTCAGCGAGAGCATGTAGCAGCCGAGCGCCGCCGCGGCGACGCCCGCGACCCAACCGACGGGCTTGAAACCGCGAGCCATCATGAGGGCATTCCTTTGTACGCAAGAGACCATGGAGAAGCGGAGGTGCGGCGCGCGACGCGAAGCGTCGCGGAACGCGCGCGGGGATTGGAGCGAAGCTCGGCCTCGCCGGGGCGGACGGGCTTGGCGACCGCCTCGAAGCTGGGCGCCGGGCCGTCATTGGCCTGAACCGGAAGATGGCGCGAGGCAGCGGGGACCGCACCGCTACGCTCGCGCAGGAAACGCTTTACAACACGGTCCTCTAGGCTGTGGAAGGTGACAACAGCGAGGCGGCCGCCCGAACGCAACACCAACTCGGCGGCTTCCAGCCCACCTTCCAACTCCTGAAGCTCTTCATTCAAATAGATGCGGATCGCCTGGAAGGTCCGCGTCGCCGGGTCCTTCTTCATGCCCGCATGGTGGCCGAGCGCCTTGCGCACGATCTCGGCAAGCTGGCCGGTCCGCTCGATCGGGCGGGCGGCGACGATCGCGCGGGCGACGCGGCGAGACTTGGGCTCCTCGCCATAATGGTAGAGGACGTCGGCGATCCTCTCTTCGGATGCCCCGTTGAGAAAGTCGGCGGCGCTTTGCCCTTCCTGGCTCATGCGCATGTCGAGCGGGCCGTCAGCCTGAAAGGAGAAGCCGCGCTCGGCCCGGTCGAGCTGCATCGAGGAGACGCCGATATCGAGCGTCACCCCGTCGACCGCGTCGATGCCGCGCTGGGCAAGCGCCTCACCCATCCGGGAAAAACGCTCCGGAACTAGGGTGAGGCGCCCCCCGCTCTCATCCGCGAGACTACATCCCTCGCGGATGGCATCCGGATCGCGGTCGAACGCAATGACCCGCGCACCGGTATCGAGAATGGCCTTCGAATAGCCGCCGGCGCCGAAGGTGCCGTCGACATGGATTTCGCCTGCTTTGGGTGAGAGGCCGGCGATCACTTCGTCGAGAAGTACGGGGATGTGGGGCGCAGCCGAAGCGGTCACAGCTCGATCCCCTTCTCTTCCAGCCGATAGGCGGCGAGATCCTTGAGATCCTCGTCATCGCTCTCCATCGCGAGCCGTGGATTCCAGATCTCGAACGTGCCGCCGACGCCGACGAACAGCGCAAGATCCTCGATCTTGCCGCGGCGGCGCATCATCGGGGGCAGGATGATGCGGCCGCTGGTGTCGTAGGGGACGTCCTCGGTGAGGCCGAAGGTGCGGCGAGCGCGGGCGTGATGGGAGGCGATGTCGCCGCCGGCGGCCTCCTCGGCGAGGCGGCGGCGCTCATTCTCGGCGAAGAGGTTGCGGGCGAAGCCGCGGTCGTAGGCGTTGAGGCAGGGGGAGACCTCGTGCATGCCGATGACGACCGCCTTGGCATCCGAGCGGCGCTCGATCACCCCACGGATGAACGCCGGCACGGACAGACGCCCCTTGGCGTCCACCGCGGTCAGCGCGCTCCCGTTGAAGAGGTGTTCCAACTCCACCTGTGATCCGCCCCCTGGGTACACGGACCTTCCCCCTTCACGGACGCGCGCCTCTTCGCGTCCGTGTGACAGACATGTCAGCTAGGAAGTGCCCCGAAACTCTAGAGCGCAGTGGATAACAGAGACACCATTCGGTTGGAAGGGGTTTTCATGCCGTAGATGGGGATTTCATGCCATCGACTGGGAATCTCCTGCACTTTCGTGGTTTGTTCACGGGTCCGTTCGGCGCCTGTTCCTGGCGGACAAACCTGTGGATAAGTCGGGGGAGAGACGAACGGTTCACCGGCGGCGACGGACGGTGCGGGCGATCGCCGGAGTTGCCGCAAGCAGCAGCGGGACGAGCCGAGAGCGATGGCGAGTCGGCGATCGGCCGCCGGGTCGAGCCATTGGACATTGCCGGCGAGCCGTTCACGCTTCACGCCGGCAAGAGCGTCGAGCTGGTCTGCAACGACGAGCGGGTTGTCCGCCAGGCGGGTGTGGCGCTCCGTCCCCGAGCCAACGGCGCCGACCCACAAGCGGTCGTGCAGCATGTCGGCGTCCGCGAGGACGATCGCCCTTCCTTCCCGATCCGGCAATCGGCCAGCGCACGATGGAGAGCCACCGTGCAGGACTTGGTGTCCGAGGACAGGCGGCCTGGAGCGAACATGACGAGGCGCCGGTTGCCGCCGGGAGCCGATCTGCTCGATCTCTGGCCGAGGCTCGGCGGGAGGGTCAAGCCGAAGCCCCCAATGTTCAAGCACCGGCCCCAGCAGGCCGATCGCGGGCGGACGGCGGATATCGCCCAGCGGCAGCTCGGACGGCCAGATCAGCGCAGGGTCGGTGAGGATAAGAGCGCGTCCGCCGTTTCGCACCCAATCGTCCAGAGCCACGAATTCGGCCGGCGCGAGCGCGCGCGGCTGCGCCAGAAGAAGGAGCGTTCCGGAGCCGAGGCTGGTGCGGTCGAGCACGTCCAGCGGCCGGACGCGAATTCCCGCTCCAAGGACCTGAAGGCCGCCGCGGGCCTGGAACTCGCGTCCAGCGGTCCGAGTTCGCCCCAGACGAGCGGCAGCGCAGTCAGAAGCATCAGATCGGGCTTCTCCGCGGCCTCGGGGCCCCCGGCGCCCGCCATGACGACGGCTTCATAAGGCCGCAAGCCGCCGGGCAGGACGAACAGCATCACCACCGCTGCCGCCCCAGCGCCCGGCCAAACCGGCGGAGAAAGCGGCGCCCGAGCTGGATGATGAGGTCGATCGCCAGGATCAGCAACGCACCGGCGAGCAGCCCCCTTGCCGCATCCGGCAGCGGGTTCGACGCGCCGAGAGCCGCGAGAAACAGCGTCTGACTGATCATGGCCAGGAGCATAGCGGCCCCGTAAAGGGCGATCCGCTCACGCAGAGCCAGATGCGCGGCGAGCGATGCGGCGGCGAGCAGCAGCCACGGCCGCAGCGCGAAGAAGAGGAGAGCCTCGGCGCGGCCGAGGTTGAAGAAACGGCCTACAGCCAAGCCGGCGACGAGCTCGGCGCAGGCATAAGCCGCGCCCGTCGCTGCGGCCGTAGCGTACGAGACGGTTTGCGGCTCAGCGGCTGGTGGTTGGCTGAGAGGCCGCTCCGGCGCCTGTGTTGGAATCGGCATTGCCGGGCGCTACGCCCAGTTCGGCAAGGGGTTCCTTGGGCTCGGCCGCGGACTGGTTCAGCGGCACCGCGCCGGGCCTCAGCTGCTGCTCGATCATGTTGGCGGTGATCGGCTGCTCCTCGCTCGGGCTGGTGAAGATCGCCGCCAGCAGGACGAGCACGAACACGAAAGCCAGTCCGGTCAAGCCGATGCGAACACGCTGCATCCCGCCAAAAATCCCCGCAATCCCGCGTTCAGAACGGGCAAGGGTAACGGGGTGCGTGACTTTTGTCGAACCTCCAAGCGAGCGTCCTTGAAGCGCGCGCGTCGCGCCCCGCGCACTCGTTGACAAATTCCTTGACGGCGCCGCGCACACTCGCAAATGGGCGAACATGCAAAACATCAGATTTTTCGCCGCCGCCTCCGTTGCGGCCTCCCTCCTCCTCTCGGCCTGCAGCAATGAGCCGGAGGTTGTCGACACCAATCCCGATCCCATGAAGGACGAGCTCGCCAAGGCTGCGCCCGTGGAACTTCCGCCGGCGATCAAGGAAGCGAAAAGCTATCGCTGCAAGGACAACAGCCTCGTCCACGTCACCTATCTGACGGACAACGTGACTGCCATGGTGCGCGACAAGCAGGAAGAGCCGCCGGTCGCCACGCTGAAGGCGCCGGCGCCGGGCCAGCCGTTCGTTTCCGAAGGCTTCTCGCTCACCGTCACCGGCAACAGCATCACCTACAACTCGCCGGACGCCGGCACGCAGAGCTGCAAAGCCTGAGCCGCTCCTCCAGCTCGTAAGCCTCTTCAAAGGCCGGCCGGAAACTGGCTCCGGCCGGCCTTTTCAAGATCAGGCGGGCTCAGCCTGGGCGTGGTTCGAAAATTCCGCCATCCGCCGCTGCATCTCTTCCTCGGCCACGTCCTCGACGTGGGTCGAGAGGGTCCAGCTATGGCCGAACGGATCGGTGACCGACCCGGACCGATCGCCGTAGAATTGGTCCTCGACCGGCCGCTCGACCGCGGCGCCGGCGGCGACCGCCCGCTCGAATGCCGCGTCGACATCCTCGAGATAGATCATCAGGCTGCTGGTCGCCCCGCCCCGTGAGTTGGGTCCGAGCTTGCCATAGTCCGGCCATTCATCGGAAAGCATGACGATGCTGTCGCCGATTTTCACCTCGGCATGAGCGATCTTGCCGCCCCCTCCCCGCCTGCGGCGTCGTTCGGGGCAGGCATGGCCAGCCTCAGCATTTCGGTTGCGCCGAATGCCCGCTCGTAAAAGCGAATCGCCTCCTCCGCGCCATCGACGATCAGATAGGGGGTAACGCTATGATAGCCTTCCGGAATTGCCCTCGGGCCATGATCTGCCTCCTTCGAGTGAGAACAAAGCATGATCATCCATACACAATCGGCGCCCCTTCGACAAAGTGAAATCGATCGAATAGAGGCCGCTCATGTCCACCCGCATCACGCCCGACGTCGTCGCCGAGCACGGCCTTTCTCCGGAAGAATATGAGCGCGTCCTCCACGCCATGGGGCGCGAGCCGAACCTCACCGAACTCGGCATCTTCTCGGTCATGTGGTCTGAGCATTGCAGCTACAAAAGCTCGCGCATCCACCTGAAGAAACTGCCGACAAGCGGCCCGCAAGTAATCTGCGGTCCCGGCGAAAATGCGGGCGTTGTCGATATCGGCGACAATCAGGCCGCCATCTTCAAGATGGAAAGCCACAACCACCCCAGTTACATCGAGCCCTATCAGGGCGCGGCGACCGGCGTCGGCGGCATATTGCGCGACGTCTTCACCATGGGCGCGCGTCCGATCGCGAACATGAACGCGTTGCGCTTCGGCCGCCCCGATCATCCGAAGATGAAGCACCTCATCGCCGGCGTAGTCTCCGGCATCGGCGGCTACGGAAATTGCGTCGGCGTCCCGACGGTCGGCGGCGAGGTGAATTTCCACCGCGCCTATGATGGCAACATCCTCGTCAATGCGATGACGGTCGGCATCGCCGAGCAAGCAAGATCTTCTATTCGGCCGCCTCCGGCGTCGGCAATCCCATCGTCTATGTCGGCTCCAAGACCGGGCGCGACGGCATTCACGGCGCGACCATGGCGTCGGCTGATTTCTCCGAGGACAGCGAAGAGAAGCGCCCCACCGTCCAGGTCGGCGACCCGTTCACCGAGAAGCTGCTGATCGAGGCCTGCCTCGAGCTGATGGCCTCCGACGCGATTGTCGCCATCCAGGACATGGGCGCGGCCGGCCTCACCTCCTCCTCGGTCGAGATGGCGTCCAAGGGCGGCGTCGGCATCGAGCTCGACATGAACGCCGTCCCCTGCCGCGAAGAAGGGATGCCCTACGAGATGATGCTCTCAGAATCGCAGGAACGGATGCTGATGGTGCTGAAGCCCGGCCGTGAAGCCGAGGCCGAGGCGATCTTCCGCAAATGGGAGTTGGACTTCGCCGTCATCGGCCGGGTCACCGATACCGGGCACATGGTCCTGACGTTCATCGGCGAAGTGGCCGCCGACATCCCGCTTGCTCCGCTCGCCGATGACGCGCCCTGCTACGACCGACCCTGGGTGCAGACGCCGAAGCCGGCGCCGCTGACGGACGTGCCGGAAAGCACGGGCATCGCCGCCGATCTCCTCAAGCTGATGGCCTCTCCCGATCTCGCCAGCCGGCGCTGGATCTGGGAGCAATATGATCACATGGTCGGCGCCGACACGGTGCAGCGCCCCGGCGGCGACGCCGCCGTGGTGCGCATCCACGGCACCGAAAAGGCGCTCGCCATCTCGACCGATGTCACCGCCCGCTATTGCTATGCCGATCCTTATGAGGGCGGGAAGCAGGCGATCGCCGAATGCTACCGCAACCTCTCGGCGGTGGGGGCGCTTCCGCTTGCCACCACCGACTGCATGAATTTCGGCAACCCGCAACGTCCGGAGATCATGGGGCAGTTCGTCGGCTGCATCCAAGGGATGGCCGAAGCGTGCAAGGCGCTCGACTTCCCGATCGTGTCCGGCAATGTCAGCCTCTACAATGAAACGAAAGAATGAGGACGGCACCGGCAGCGCCATCCTCCACCCCTGCGATCGGCGGCATCGGCCTGCTTCGCGGACTGGCGGAAATCGGCGGACTGGCGGAAATCGGCGACGATTGCGTTCAAGGCCGAAGACGAGGCGATTTTCGTGTTCGGGGCCAGCCAAGGCCATCTCGGCCAATCGCTCTGGCTGCGCGAGATCGCCGGACGCGAGGACGGCGCTGGCCGGCGGGATCCGCCTGTCGATCTCCAGCAGGAAAGGGCCGCGGGCGAGCTCGTTCGGCGCGCGATCGCCAGTGGAAAGGCGACGGCCGTCCACGACGGTGGCAGACGCTGGGCTTGCCGCGCCCATGAAGGCTTCGCCCGCCTCGCGGAGATGGCGCTGGCCGGCGGGATCGGTGCCGCTTATCCGCTCGAGGATCTCACCGACGCGGCAACCGCTTTTGGCGAGGATCAAGGCCGATATGTGATAACGGCAGCGATGCTCAGCGCCAAGGAGCTGTCGTTGAAGGACGGGCAGTCGGAATGGTGGAGGATCTTCGATCCGGAGAGCGTCATGGCCGATGACCCCTAGAAGATCTTCGCCGCGCCCATGAGCGATTCTTCCGTGCTCGTCGATGGGAAGGTCTGTGCCGTCGATCGCCTGATGCGGCGTTCCCGCTGAAAATCGGGCATCCCTCTGCTGATTGGCTATTGCGACTTAATCGCATTAGCGATATATCCGATCATCATGATCGTCTGCATCTGTAACGCGATTCGAGAGACTGAGGTGCGCAAAGCGGCGCGCGACGGCGCCTCCTGCCCCACCAGCGCCTATCGCTGCTTCGGCAAGAAACCGCGCTGCGGCCAATGCTTCTCATTCGCACGCGACATCATCGCCGCCGAGCGTGCGACTGCCTAGCAAGAGCAGCCGATTTTCCGCAGATTTCCGCCGTTTTTGGTTCTATTCGCCACCGATATCGGTTATCTAGCCTCCACAGGAGGACCCGAGATGAAGGGCGACGACCGCGTCATAGAGCTGTTGAACGAGGCGCTCAGGAACGAGCTTACCGCGGTCAATCAATATTGGCTCCACTACCGCATGCTCGACAATTGGGGCGTGCACCGCCTCGCCCAGTTCGAGCGCCACGAATCCATTGACGAGATGAAGCATGCCGATCGGCTGTCGGAACGCATCCTCTTCTTCAACGGCATTCCCAATTTCCAGATGCTGGGGCGGCTGCGCATCGGCGAGACGGTGGAGGAGATCCTCCGCGCCGATCTCGAGCTCGAGATGGAGGCTCTCGTCCAGCTTCGCGGCGCCATCCAGCATTGCGAAACCGTGCGCGACTATGTCAGCCGGGATCTGTTCGCCGAGATTCTCCAGAACGAGGAGGAGCATGTCGACACGCTCGAACGGCAGTTCGAGATGATCAGCCGGATGGGGATCGAGAATTACATCCAGATCCAGTCGAAGCCCTCGGAGGAATGATCCGGCCTCGCCGGCCGCTTTTGTCCTCCTCGCGATAGGGTAGGTTGCCGGCCCTTCTCGTTTGGGGGGGCCGGAATGAACGAAGTCGACCAAGCGCCGCCGCGCATCGCCACGCTCGACATCGTCCGGGGGATTGCCGTGATGGGCATATTGGCGATGAACATCGTGGCCTTCGCCATGCCGTTCCAGGCCTATATGAACCCGGTGGCCTTCGGCTCACCGGGCACCGCAGACCTGCTTTCCTGGGTTTTCAGCTTCATCTTCATCGACGGCAAGATGCGCGGGCTCTTTTCTCCTTCCTGTTCGGCGCCGGCATTCTGCTCGTCATCGAACGCGCCGAGCTAAAGGCGAAAATTCCGCCTCCATCCACTATCGTCGAATGGTCTGGCTGCTCGTCTTCGGCGCCCTCCACTTCTACTTCATCTGGTTCGGCGACATTCTCATCGGCTATACGCCGATCGTGATGATCGCTTGGTTCTTTCGAATCTCTCTTCCCGAAGCTGGTGATCTGGGGCAGGGCTCTTCTGGTCGTTCAGCTGCTCATCTTCGCCGGCCTCGCTGCAGCGAGTCTTTTTGCTTCGGCAAGCAGCCTCGGCGCCGGGTGCACCGGCCGAGCTTGTCGCTCAGTGGCAAAGGCTACAGGAAGATTTCGGCGCTCTCACCGGGCAAAGCCTTTCCGAGACCCTCTCCCGTTTCCGCGGCGGCTATCTCGGCATTCTCAAGGATCACCGGTGCTGAAGCACGGCACCGAGCCGATCCAGGGGCTGTTCATGTTCGGATGGGAGACGCTCGCCTACATGCTGTTCGGCATGGTCGCGCTGAAGAGCGGCTTCATCGCGGGCGAATGGGGCGACGCCGCCTATCGCAAGCGGCGATGATCGGGTACGGCATCGGCATCCCCGTTTATGCCGCTTTGGCATGGATCTACGCCAAGGATGGCTTCAGCGTGCCGATGGTGTTTGCAATCGTCATGGCCGCCACCGTTCCGTTCCGGCCCCTGATGGTGATCGCGACGGCGGCGCTCATCATCCTCCTGACGCGGCAAGGCGGCGCGCTTGTCGAGCGGATCGCGGCGGCGGGCCGCGCGGCGTTCAGCAACTATCTCGGCACCAGCATCCTGATGACGACCCTGTTCTACGGTTATGGCGGCGGCTTGTTCGGCACGATGCGGGCGCGCCGAGCTGTGGCTGGTGGTGGTGGCGATGTGGGCGCTGATGCTGCTCTGGTCGAAACCCTGGCTGGAGCGCTATCGCTACGGGCCGTTGGAGTGGCTCTGGCGGACGCTTGCGCGTGGCGGCGCCCAGCCGATGCGGCGGCCGCTTCCGGCCGCCTGATCAGAGGCGGCCGAATTCCTGGTTGCCGGCGGCGCGGCCGAAAACGGGGCGGCGCTGCGCGAGCGGATTGGTTTCCTTGTCGAACAGCTCCATCGTTTGCAGGTAAAGCGGACGCAGCTTCGCAACCTGCGGGATGAGGTCATCGGGGAACATCCGCGCCTCCAGCGAGCGGCGGGCGGTGAACTCGATCTCCTCCGCAAGCTCGCCGAGCGGTTCGGCGCCGAACTGGCGCGCCTCTGACTTCAGCGTGTGCGAGGGCACCACCAGGGCCGCGGCATCGCGGCGGTGCATCGCGTCCTCGATCTTCGCGATCGATTTTTCGCCGTCCTCCCGGAAGTAACCGAGAATGCGCACGAAGCCCGGCCCCAACTCGCTGCGGGTCCGTGCAAAGATGCCCCAATCTACGATGCCGTCGGATCCATTATCCAAGGTCCGATCCCTTCAATGTCCACTGTTCCAACCGCCACTCTTAGCGCGCCGAGTAAACAGCGGGTATACGGTCTCGACCTTGATCGTCGTGGGCTTCAGGACGTGAATCAAGGTCTCGATCTATGGTGGACGTGATTCATCAAGGTCTCGAGCTATGGATGAGAGCCGATCAGCACATCGAAGGCGGCATCTTGGTCCGAAACGGTGCCGAATTCCCAGCCGCGCTCGGCGCAGAGCAGGGCGAGCTCCGCGCGGCGCGGCGGGATCGTCGGCGAGGATCCGGATCGTGCCGGCGGCGCCGAGCTCGCGGGCGGCGCGGCTGAGCCTCAGGACCGGCCAAGGACAGAGCATGCCCCGGGCATCGACGATCCGTGGCGGCGCGCTCACGTGTCGAACGGGTTGCGCGAGGCCCGCGCCTGGAGCCGGACGGGAACCGCGCCGAAGCCGAGCTCCTTGCGGATTCCGTTGACGAGGTAGCGCAGGTAAGAATCGGGAAGCTGGTCCACCC
>JAUJOJ010000021.1:0-1333 GCA_030447665.1 Allosphingosinicella sp.
GCGGGTCGAAGCAGCCGGTCCTTGATCATGTAGCCGGATTGCATCTCCTGGACGATGATGCCTGGTTCCGCTTCCGGATCGGGGATCTCGACCATTGCCTGGTGGCGATTGGGATCAAGCTTCTGCCCCATCGCCTCGATGCGGGTGATGCCGTTGCGCTGGAAGACGTTTTCGAGCTCACGCCCGGTCGCTTCGATCCCGATGATCAGCCCCTTCAGGCGCTCATCACTCCGCACGTCCTCCGGAACCGCGGCCAAAGCCCGCTCCAGATTGTCCTTCACCGACAGCATGTCCCGGGCAAAGCCGGTCGCCGCATAAGCGGCGGCGCTCAATTTCTCCTGCTCGAGGCGGCGGCGGACATTCTGCGTCTCGGCCTGCGCATAGAGAACATGCTGCCGCACCTCCTCCAGTTCCTTCTCGAGACGGGCCAGGCGCTCGATGTCGCCGCCGTCGGCAGCATTTCCGGCAGCGTCGCCGGTGCCCTCGTCCGTCGTTTCAACGTCCTGCAAATTCTGGTCTTCGTTCATGCCATCAATCTCGAAAGTGCCTGTGCCGTAAAATCAACCATGGGCACAACGCGCGCATAGTTCAACCGCGTCGGGCCGATGACCCCGACCACGCCGACCACCTTGCCGTCCCCGCCGCGATAGGGCGCTGCGATCACGGACGAGCCGGACAGCGCGAAGAGCTTGGTCTCCGATCCTATGAAAATCTTCATGCCCTTGCCGGCCCTTGCGCGGTCGAGCAGGCGGGCGATCTCCTCCTTGCCCTCGAGCTCGTCGAGCAGCTGGCGCACCCTCTCCAGATCGGCCGCAGCCCCTTCGTCGATAAGGTTCGCCTGGCCGCGCACGATGAGGACCGGCCGGCGCGAACCGTCCTGCGACCAAACGGCCAGGCCGCGCGAGACGAGCTCGCCCGCCGCCTGGTCGAGCGCAGCCTCGCCGGCAATGATCTCTTCGGTGAGCCGCGCCTGCGCGTCCGGCAGCGTCAGCCCGGAAAGCCGTGCGCTTACGTAATTGCCAACTTCGGTGAGGGCAGATTGCGTGATGCCGACAGGCAGATCGACGACGCGATTCTCCACGCTGCCGTCATTCCCCACCATCACCACGAGCGCTTGGGAAGGCGAGAGCTGGACGAAGCCCAGCTGCCGAAGCACCGGCTCCCGCTTGGGAACGAGCACGATGCCGGCGCAGGCGGATAGCCCGGACAAGGCGGCGGTCGCGGACGCCAGCGCGTCCTCGATCGGGCCGTTGCGCCCGAGCCGCCCTTCGATCACCGCGCGCTCCTCGGCGCTCGGCTCCGCCGCCTGCATCATGCCGTCGACGAACAGGCG
>JAUJOJ010000021.1:1433-51833 GCA_030447665.1 Allosphingosinicella sp.
ATGCGCCCATCCGGCCGAGCGCCCGATCAGATGCGGGCGATTCTGATGGAGCCAGGCTTCACGCGCCACGCCGAAGGAAGCTGCCTCGTCGGCTTCGGCGACACGCGCGTGCTCTGCACCGCCACCGTCGAAGGATCGGTGCCGCCCTGGCTTCGCGGCAAGGGCAAGGGCTGGGTGACGGCCGAATATGGCATGCTCCCGCGCGCGACCCACACCCGCGGCGCGCGTGAGGCCGCCAAGGGAAAGCAATCGGGCCGCACCCAGGAGATCCAGCGGCTGATCGGCCGGAGCCTCCGCGCCGTGGTGGACCTGGAAAAGCTCGGCGAGCGGCAATTGACGCTCGACTGCGACGTGATCCAGGCAGATGGAGGCACCCGGACCGCGGCAATTTCCGGCGCCTGGGTGGCGCTGAGGATCGCCGTCGACAAGCTGATGGCGAACGGCCTCGTCACCGCCGACCCGATCCGCCAGAAAGTGGCGGCGGTGAGCTGCGGCATCCACAACAATGCCGCCGTCCTCGACCTCGACTATGCCGAGGACAGCGCCGCGGGCGCGGACGGCAATTTCGTGCTGACCGGCGACGGCAACATCGTCGAAGCGCAAGTCACGGCCGAAGGCGAGACCTATGACGAGGAAGCCCTCCTCCGCCTCCTCCGCCTCGCCCGCATCGGCTGCGCCGAGATTTTCGCGGCTCAGGACAGGACGACGGGGCGATGATGCGCAGGCTCGAACCGGGGCGGATCGTCATCGCGAGCCACAATCGCGGCAAGATCCCCGAAATCGCCGAGCTGCTCGGGCCGCACGGGATCGAGCCGGTCTCGGCGCTCGACCTCGATCTTCCCGAACCTGAGGAGATCGGCACCACGTTCATCGATAATGCGCAACTGAAGGCGCGGATGGCGGCTGATCTCAGCGGCCTCGTTGCCATTGCCGACGACAGCGGCGTTTGCGTCGATGCGCTCGAAGGCAGGCCCGGCATCTACTCGGCGCGGTGGGCGGAACGCTCGATCGAGGTCCCGCCGGACGCCGAACCGGGCGAGGCAAAGGCCGAGCGCGACTTCGACTATGCGATGCAGCGCGTTCATGAGGAGCTTCTCGCCCAGCCGCCGGAGGCCGGCCGGAACGCGCACTTCATCTGCGCCCTGGCGGTCTGCTGGCCCGAAGACGGGCAATGCGAGGTGTTCGAAGGCCGCGTTGACGGGACGCTCGTCTGGCCGCCGCGCGGGCAGAATGGCTTTGGCTACGATGCCATGTTCCAGCCGATCGGCCATGAGCTCACCTTCGGAGAGATGAATCCTGCCGCCAAGCACGCCATGAGCCACCGCGCCGACGCTTTCCGGAAGCTGGTGGCGGCGCTGATCGCATGAACGCTCTCTCTCCCGTCGTGGAGAGGGTTGATGACGGGGCGGAAGCGCTGGCGCTTTACGTCCATTGGCCGTTCTGCGTCTCCAAATGTCCCTATTGCGACTTCAACAGCCATGTCCGCGGCTCGGTGGACCAGGAAGAGTGGCGGGCAGCATTGCTGCGCGACCTCGCTCACGAGGCTGCGGAGGTGCCGGAGGGGGTGGTTGGATCCATTTTCTTCGGTGGAGGAACGCCGTCGCTGATGCCGCCTGAAACCGTCGCCGCCATCATAGCGGCGGCGGAGCGACATTGGGGCTTCGCGCCCGGCATCGAGATCAGTCTGGAGGCGAACCCATCCTCCGTCGAAGCGTCGCGCTTTGCCGATCTAGCCGCCGCCGGCGTCAATCGAGTGTCGCTCGGCCTCCAGTCGCTCGACGACCAGGCGCTTCGCTTCCTCGGCCGAGCACATGACGCATCGGAGGGGCTGGCCGCGCTCGAGACAGCTCGGCGCAGCTTCGACCGGGTGAGCTTCGACCTCATCTACGCGCTTCCCGGGCAAAGCGAAGCGGACTGGCGGGAAGAACTTGCCCGCGCCCTCTCTTTGGGAACCGGTCATTTGTCGCTTTACCAGCTGACGATCGAGCCAGGCACCCGCTTCGCCGCGCTCGCAGCCAAGGGAGAGCTTCCCGAAACCGATCCCGATCATGCAGCGTGTCTCTACGAGATCACGCAGGCGATGACCGAAGCGGCCGGGCTTCCGGCCTATGAGATCTCGAACCATGCCCGGCCCGGCGAGGAGAGCCGGCACAATCTCGCTTATTGGCGCTACCGGCCCTATCTCGGTGTCGGCCCCGGCGCGCACGGCCGCCGCCGCGGGGCCGTCACCCAGCGCCACAAGAAGCCCGAGAACTGGCTGGCCGCCCTCGCCCGCAACGGCCACGGCATCGCCGAGGAAAGCCTGATCAGCCCCGCCGACCGAGGCGTCGAAGCGCTGCTGATGGGGCTCAGGCTCCGGGAGGGCGTCGACCTCGATCGAATTGCCGAAACGGCGGAAACCGAGCCTCGATCGCTCGTCGATTCGGACGCGGTGAACCGGCTCTCGGAACAGGGTCTGATGGTCAGCCAAGCCAACCGCCTCCGCGTCACGCCGGCAGGAATGCTCCTCCTCGACGCGATCCTGGCGCAGATCGTCCGCAACTAGACACCCGTTCGTCATGCCGGACTCCCTGATGATCGGGACGGCCTGTCCCCCGACAGGTCGTTAGGGGACCCGATCATGGCATCCACCTTCTTTTGCGAGCAAGAGAAGGTGAGTTGGACCCCGGATCAGGTCCGGGGTGACGATATCCTCAACGCCCGAACCCCGTTGCCGCGGGGGGAGACGGTGGTGAAGCCGCCGGGATCGACCTGCACCACCTCGAGCTGCCGCTCGGCGATGCCGTCGCGGCCGAAGCGGAAGGCGCCGTCGACGCCGCTGAAGCCTTCCTGGTTGAGGAGCTCGGCTTCGGGGAACGCCCGGCCGGGCCGCCAGCCCCGCGCGATCCGGACCGTCAGCAGCACCGCGTCGTAGCCGAGGCTCCCGAGCCGATAGGGCGTCTTCCCGTAGCGCGTGCGGTAACGCGTCTTGAGCTGGTTGAACATCGCCTCGGGGGCGCTCGCGAACCAGGCACCCCGCATCGTCGGCGACGCGGTGAGCGCCGTCTCCGACCGCCAGAGCTCGGTGCCGAGAATGCGCGCCTGACGCGATGGGCCGGTCCGGAAGCGTCGCCGCCGCCGAGATGCCGATCCTGCCGTTGTCGGCGATCAGCACCGCATCATAGGGCGCCTCGGCGTTGAGGCGGATCGCGGCAGACCGCAGCGACTGCGGGTCGCGCCCGAACGTCTGGGATCCGACCAGCCGGCCGCCCGATCGCTGCACCGCACGCATCAGCGCTTCGTAGGAGCGGCCGCCATAATCCCCTTCCGGGATGAGGCCGGCGAAGCGCTGGAGGCCTTGGGTGCGCGCATAGCTCACCACCCGCTCGATCGACTGGCCTGGGTTGAAGCCCATGATGTAGACGCCGCTGCCGGCAACGCTGATGTCGTTCGAAAAGGAAATGACGGGCACCCCGGCGCGCCTCGCAATCGGCGCGACGGCGAGGGCGTCGTCTGCGAGCAGCGGCCCGAGGAACAGGCGATTTCCCTCGGCCAGCGCCTGCTGGGCGGCGGCGGCGGCGCCCTTGCCGGTGTCGTAGACGCTCAGCTGGACGTTCGTGCTCCTGGTATCGAGCATTGCGAGGTTGGCCGCGTTCGAGATCGAGGTGCCGACGCCGGCATTCGGCCCGGTCAGCGGCACCAGCACGGCCACACGGTGGCGCGTCTCGGCGGTGGGGGTCTGGACGGGCTCTTCACTGACCGGCTCGGGCGGCGGCAAGCGCTCGGCACGTTGAGAGCCGGTCGGAACGATCTGGCAGCCTGCCAGCGCTGCGGCAATGGCCGCGCCGCCCGCAAGCTTGAGGAAGGAGCGCCGCGCTTGCGGCCGGTGCAAATGCTCTGCCATGACCCTATCCCATGAGCGAACGACTGCCCCCCGGCCTCTATATCGTCGCGACTCCGATCGGCAATCTTTCCGATCTGAGTCCGCATGCCGCCGCCGTGCTTTCGGCGGCGGATCTGATCGCGGTGGAGGATAGCCGCGTCACTGCAAAGCTCCTCAGCCACATCGGAGTCAAGCGCCCGATGACACCCTATCATGATCATAATGCCGATCGCGTGCGGCCGGAGCTGATTGCGCAGATGGCCGAAAAGGCGGTGGCCTTGGTGTCCGACGCGGGAACGCCGCTCATCTCCGACCCAGGCTACAAGCTCGTCCGCGACGCGCGCGCGGCCGGGCGCACGGTGCATACGGTCGCCGGCCCCTGCGCCGCGATCGCCGCGCTGACGCTTGCCGGCCTTCCCACCGACCGCTTCCTCTTCCTCGGCTTCCTGCCGGCCAAAAGCGGCGCCCGCGCCTCCGCGATCGCCGAGGTGGCTCCAATCAAGGCGAGCCTCATATTCTACGAGAGCGGCCCCCGCCTCGCGGCTGCCTTGGCCGCGCTTCGGGATGGGCTCGGCGATCGTGAAGCCGCGGTCGTGCGGGAAATCAGCAAGAAATTCGAGGAGACGGTGACCGGCACTCTCGGGGAGCTTGCCGACCGCTACGCCGATGCGCCGCCGAGGGGCGAGATCGTGATCGTTGTCGGCCCTCCCGGCGAAGCGGAGGCACCCGCCGAAGCGAACGTGGACGCGGCACTGCGCGAGGCGATGACGCGGCTCTCCACTTCTCGCGCCGCGGCGGAGGTCGCGCGGTCGCTCGGGCTTCCCCGCCGCGACGTCTACGAACGCGCGCTCGCGCTCAGATGAAGCGGCAGCGGGCGGAGCGCGGCGGCCGGCGCGCCGAGATCATCGCCTCCTGGTGGCTGCGCCTCCACGGCTGGCGGATCCTTGCGAGGCGCGCGCGAACGCCCGTGGGAGAGGTCGATCTCGTGGCGAAACGTGGGCGTATGATCGCGTTTGTCGAGGTGAAAGCAAGGGCGACCGCCGCCGAAGCGAGCCTGTCGCTCGATCATTTCCGCCTCGGCCGGGTCGCCGCCGCCGCCGAGGCGCTTGCGCCCCGCTTCGCCGGACCGGGAGACGACATCAGGATCGACGCCATCTTCATTGTGCCGGGGCGGCTCCCCCGACACCTGCCGAACGTCTGGCACGGGTGACAAGCAGTCGGGCCTCGCCTAAGCGCCGCCGACGGAGGCGCGAATGACACTGAGAATTGCCGTCCAGATGGACCCGATGGAGAGCATCAACATCGCGGGCGATTCCACCTTCGCGATCCTGCTCGGTGCGCAGAAGCGGGGCCACAGGCTGTTCCATTATTCGCCCGAGGCGCTGAACTATGCGGACCGCCGCGTCTGGGTCGAGGCTCGTCCGGTGACCGTGCAGCCGGTTGTCGGCAATCATTTCCGCTTCGATGCCCCGGTGAAGTTCGATCTCGGCTCCGATGCCGACGTCGTGCTGATGCGCCAGGATCCGCCTTTCGACCTCGGCTATATCACCGCCACGCACCTGCTGGAGCGAATTCAAGGCCGGACGCTGGTCATCAACGACCCGGCCAGTGTCAGGAACGCGCCCGAGAAGGTCTGGGTGCTCGATTTCGCACGCTTCATGCCGCCGACCCTGATCACCCGCTCGATCGACGAAGCACGCGCTTTCCTCGCCGAGCATGACGAGATCGTGGTCAAGCCGCTCCACGGCAATGGCGGCAAGGCGATCTTCAAGATCGGCGGCGACGGCGCCAATCTTTCCTCGCTGATGGAAGTCTTCAACACCGCCTATCGCGAGCCGCACATGGTGCAGGCCTTCCTCCCCGGCGTGGCCGAAGGCGACAAAAGGATCGTGTTCGTGGACGGGGAAGTGGTGGGCGCCGTCAACCGCATCCCGGGAGAGGGCGAGATCCGCTCAAACCTCGCCGTCGGCGGCACCGCCGCCAAGACCGAGCTCACGCAGACGGAGCGGACGATCTGCGCGGCGATCGGGCCGGAGCTCAAGAAGCGCGGCCTGTTCTTCGTCGGCATCGACGTAATCGGCGGCGAATGGCTCACCGAGATCAACGTCACCTCACCCACCGGCATCGTCGCCATCGACCGCTTCAACGGCACCGACACGCCTGGGCTTATTTGGGACCGCATCGAAGGGAAGCTGAGCTGATGAGGGTCCAGACCTGTACTTTATGAGGTCGTGATGGTGCCAAGGAGGGATGAGCCCGCAAGGAGAGCGCGCGAAGGCGTGGCGGGCACCACGTCGAGCGCGCTCGACGCCGCGGATCGCCGTCCTTGGCACCACCCGGAGGGGCAAGGGGACAGCAGGTTGCTATGTCCCCGGACATGGCTGCAACTGCCGGGGGACATTTGGCGCATGGCTGCGTTGCTCGATTGGCAGATAGTGACCGCTATCTGCCGCACTCGCGCCTTGCCCTGCGCCAAATCTCCCCTTGTCACGGCCTCATAAAGTACAGGTCTGGACCCTTATGACGGAGTGGATCGGCAGGCTCATCGCCGAGGGCGGCTATCTCGGGGTCGCGCTCCTGATGTTTATAGAGACGATCTTTCCGCCGATCCCCTCCGAGGTGATCATGCCGCTGGCCGGCATCGAGGCCGCGCGCGGGCCGATGTCGATCTGGGGCGTGATCGCCTCCGGTACCACCGGCGCCATGCTGGGCAACACCGCCTGGTATTTCCTCGCGCGCGCGCTGGGAGTCGATCGGTTGCGGCCCTTTGTCCGCAAATGGGGACGCTGGCTGACGGTCACCTGGCGCGACGTGCAGCGCGCGGACAAATGGTTCGATCGCAAAGGCTGGCTGTTCATCATGATCGGTCGGATGACGCCGTCGATCCGTTCGCTGGTGTCGGTGCCGGCGGGGATTTTCGAAATGCCGCTCAAGACCTTCCTCATCGCCTCGACCGTGGGCACGCTCGGCTGGACGACCCTTCTCGCCCTGCTCGGCCAGAAGCTCGGCGAGAATTACGAGGCGATCGGCGCCTATCTCGGGCCGCTCTCCACTGGTGTGATGGTGCTCATGGCGCTTTACTATGTGTTCCGCGTCATCCGCTGGCGGGCGGAGCATTAAAGCCTTGGTTTACGCCCGCGGGTGCGCGTTTCGGTAGACGTCCATCAGGTGCGCCATGTCGACCGCGGTGTAGATCTGCGTCGACGACAGGCTGGCATGGCCGAGCAGCTCCTGGAGCGATCGAAGGTCCGCCCCCCGGCCGAGAAGATGGGTCGCAAAGCTGTGGCGAAGCGCGTGCGGCGTGGTTCGTTCGGAAAGGCCGAGCCGCACCCGGGCGCCGCGAACGGCGCGGCGCACCAGCTCGGGATTGAGCGGCCCTCCGCGGGCACCGCGGAAGATTGGCTGGGTCTTGGCCACGCCGTAGGGGCAGAGCTCGACATAATCCTCGATCGCGATCCGCACCTGCGGCAGGAGCGGCACGATGCGGGTCTTGCTGCGCTTGCCGGTGACGCTCATCGCCTCGCCGAGCGGCAAGGCCGCGCCGGTGATGCCGAGCGCCTCCGAGATGCGCAGGCCCGCTCCGTAGAGCAGCATCAGCACCGCGAAATCGCGGGCCGCGATCCAGGGCTGCGATGCATCCTCCGACACATCCTGCGCGAGCGAAACCGCCTCGGCGGGAGATATCGGGCGCGGCACGCTTCGCGGCTTCTTCGGTCCTTTCATCCGCGGGATGTTCGTGGCTCTAGCCTCTTCACGCGCGGCGAAGCCGAGGAAGCCGCGCACCGCCGAAAGCTCGCGCGCCGCGCTGTTGTTGCCGAGCCCCTCGGCACGCCGGCTGGCGAGGAAGGCACGCAGGTCCGCGGACGTGAGATCCCCCAAGGCGGCGCTGTCCACCTTCTGCCCAAGATGCTGCCCAAGGAAGCCGATCAGCCGGTGCGCGGTGGCGCCGTAGGCACGCACGGTATGCACCGAACGGCGCCGATCGTGCGTCAGATGGTCCTGCCAGCGCACCGCGATCGCGGTCGCCGGGTGGTGCATCGGATCGCCCTGTCCCCCGGACAGGGCTGGATGATGCGGGGCATCATTCACCCGATGCACGCTAGGGGATCAGCCACCGGCCCATGCAGCGCGTGAGGACTCGCCCGAGGAAGACGAGAAGCTCGGAGCCGTGGCGGGTCTCGAAGCCCTGCTCACCGCGCTGGCCGAGGGCGAGCAGGCCCTTGGGAAGCGGCGTTTCGCTGTCGAGCCGCACGAGCGCCTCGGCGCGGATGAGATCGCAGGCCGGGCCGAACAAGGGATGGCCACGCTCGACGCCGCGGAGCACCACGCCTTCGAAGCCGGAAATCGAACGCTCGATAACCCGCGGATCGACGAACTGCAGCCCGGACGCATCGGCGCGCATGCCCTTCCCGCCGACGTAGAGCGCCACGGCCACCGCATCGAGGCCGAGTATCTGCGGCCAATCCTGCGTCACGATGTGGATGAGGTGATCGAAGCCCTCGGCTTCCACCGCCGCCAGCACCGCCTCGTGGATCGACGCCACCGCGCCGGAATGGCCGCGCGCAAAGGCGATGAGGTCCTGATTGGCCTCCTCCGCCGCTGCGACCCTGGCGCGCAAGGTCGCGACCGCCCGGTCCTCGAAGTTGATGACTTTCCCCATCTCGACAAGGAGCCTAACCCGAATAGGGTTAAGATGCGACTGTCAAGCCTGTTTGGCGATCGCGCACGTTCGCGTGTCGGACAGGTGTGTGCGTCAGGCCACGAAAGGTTAACGGAATTCTCAGGCGATCGTCTGCCCGGTCTTGGCCCAATCGGCCGCGAAGCCTTCGAGGCCGCGGTCGGTGAGCGGGTGCTTGACCAGCTGCCGGATCACGGCCGGCGGCGCGGTGATCACGTCCGCGCCGATCTTGGCCGATTGGAGCACGTGCACCGGATGGCGGATGCTGGCGACCAGGATCTGCGTCTCGAAATCGTAATTGTCGTAGATGAGCCGGATGTCGGATATGATCTCCATGCCGTCGAAGCCGATATCGTCGTGCCGGCCGACGAAGGGCGAGATGAACGTCGCGCCCGCCTTGGCCGCGAGCAGCGCCTGGTTGGCGGTGAAGCAGAGCGTGACGTTCACCATCGCGCCCTCGCTCGTCAGCGCCTTGCAGGTCTTGAGGCCGTCGATGGTGAGCGGCACCTTGATCGCGACATTCTCGGCGATCTTCCGCAGGATCTCGGCCTCGCGCATCATTTCGGCATGATCGGTCGCGACCACCTCGGCGGAGACCGGGCCGCTGACCACCCGGCAGATGTCGGCGACCACCTCGAGGAAGTGCCCGCCAGATTTGTGGATCAGCGACGGGTTGGTGGTCACCCCGTCGAGCAGCCCCGTTTCGGCAAGCTCTCGAATGTCTTCGATATTCGCGGTGTCGACGAAGAATTTCATGTGATCGAGTCCTTGCGAAGCGGGTTGCCCGGCGCTTAGCCTGCTCGCTGCCGGATGGGCAATGAAAGGCCGACAATGATGCGACGGTGGATGACGATGCTCGCTCTGGCTTGGGCCGCACCCGTCGCGGCGAGCCCGCAAAGCTGGGTCGAACAAAATCGGCACGCAATCCTCCGCGAATATGTCGATCTGCTCGCCCTTCCCAATGTGGCGACCAATCTTGCCGACATCCGGCGCAACGCGGAGCATATCTCGGCGATGATGGCGCGCCGCGGCCTCTCGCCCCGGCTTCTGGAAAGCGGGGACGGCAAGGCGCCGCCGCTCATCTACGGCGAGTGGCGCGTGCCGGGGGCGAAGCGGACGCTGATCCTCTATGCGCATTATGACGGCCAGCCGGTCACGCCCGAACAGTGGAAGGTGACGGAGCCGTTCAAGCCCGTCTTTCTCTCGGGCCGCCACGACAAGGGCGGCAAGCCCCTGCCCTTCCCCGCCGCCGGCCAGCCGATCGATCCCGATTGGCGGGTCTACGGCCGGGCCGCCTCGGACGACAAAGCAGGCGTGATGGCAATCCTCGCCGCGGTGGATGCGCTCAAGGCCGAGAAGCGCCGACCCGCCTTCAACCTCAAGATCGTCTTCGAAGGCGAAGAGGAAGCAGGTTCGCCCAATCTCACGGGGCTCCTCCGCCGCCACAAGGAGACGCTCGCTTCGGACGGCTGGATCATCGTCGACGGTCCGGCCCACCAGACGGGGCCGACGCAATTGACGCTCGGCGTGCGCGGCGACGTCAATGCCGAGCTTATTGTCTACGGCCCGGTCCGCCCGCTCCACAGCGGCCATTATGGCAATTGGGCGCCCAATCCCGGCATGATGCTGTCCGAGCTGCTCGCCTCGATGAAGGACGAGACGGGACGCGTCACCATCGCCGGCTTCTACGACGATGTCGTGCCGCTGTCGGAAGCGGAGCGCGCCGCCATCGCCGCCGTCCCTGCGCCCGACGCCGCGCTTCGGCGGGAACTCGGCCTCGGCTGGGCCGAAGGCGGCGGTGCGACACTCACCGAACTCATCCAGCTCCCCTCGTTGAACATCAACGGCCTGCGCAGCGCCGATGTCGGCGAGCGATCCCGCAACGTCATCCCCACCGCCGCGACGGCCGCGCTCGATCTCAGGCTCGTCCTCGGCAACGACCCCGCACGCCAGGTCGAGAAGCTGCGACAGCATATCCGCGCGCAAGGCTATGAACTGTTCGACCGCGAGCCGACGATGGAGGAGCGGCTCCGCTTTCCCAAGGTTGCCATGCTCACGAGCGAAACCGGCTATCCGGCCGAGCGCACGAAGCTCGAGCACCCGCTGGTGCGCGATCTCACCGCCGCGCTTCGCAAGAACGGTCCGCTCGTCGTGCTGCCGAGCCTCGGCGGCAGCCTGCCGCTTTACCTGATCCGTCAGGAGCTTGGCGCGCCTACGCTCGTCACCGGCTTCTGGAACCACGACAACAACCAGCATGCGGAGGACGAGAACCTGCGTCTCCAGAACCTCTGGACCGCCATCTCGGCGCTCGCGGCCGTGATGACGATGAAGTGAACCCGGCTGTAGCGAGCTGCTGGAGCCTCAGCGCTCCCGCACGATCTCGCCGTTCTTCATCACCAGCCTGACTGCCCGAACGGCGGAAAGATCGGCGGTGGGATCGCCCTCGACCGCGACGAGGTCTGCGAGATGGCCCGGCTTCACGGCGCCCAGCCTGTCGGAGAGGCGGAAAAGGCGCGCATTGCCGGACGTCGCGGCGATCAGCACGTCCGCGGGCCGCATGCCATAGGCGGCCATCAGCTCCATCTCGCGCGCATTGTCGCCATGGGCGTAAACGCCCACGTCGCCGCCCATGCACATCGGCACCCTCGCCGCGAGCGCCGCCGCGAAGCTCGTCCGCTTCTCGGTCACGGCGGCCGGTTCGGGAGCCTGGCCGTTCCAGCCGCGATAGCGGGAGATCGAGTCGGTCGCAGCAAGGGTCGGACACAATGCGACATTGCGCTCCCGCATCAGCCGGAAGATTTCGGGCGTGCCGCCGTTGCCATGCTCGATCGTGTCCGCGCCCGCCATTACTGCCCGCCGCATGCCTTCGGGCGTGCTGGCGTGCACCGACACCGTGCGGCCGGCGGCGTGCGCCGCTTCGACAACCGCGCGCAATTCCGCCTCCGTGTAGGTCGGCCGGCTTTCTTCGCCCGCTCGCCAGCGATAGTCGCCATAGAGCTTCACCACGTCCGCGCCGGCACCCATCTGCCGCCGCGCCGCACTGACCAGGTCCGGCCCGTCCGCCTCCTCGGCGCCTTTGGCGGCAAACAAGGGATCGGCGCTCTTCGGGCCGTAACTGCCGGTCGCAACCAGCGCGCGGGTGGCAATCTGCATGCGGGGGCCGGGAATGAGGCCCTGCTCGATCGCCTGCTTCAATCCGACATCGGCATAGCCGGCGCCTTCCGTGCCCAGATCCCGCACCGTGGTGAAGCCGGCCATCAAGGTCGCACGCGCATGGTTCACCGCGCGCGCGGTGCGGAGCGATTCCGGCTCCTTCAGCACCTGATCGTCCCAGCTCGTCTCGTTATAAGGGTGGAGGAAGAGGTGCGAGTGCCCTCGATCATGCCCGGCATGAGCGTGGTGTTCGGCAGTTCGATTACGCGGGCGCCGGCCGGGACGGCGAGGTTCGGGCCCGCCGCCTCGATCCTGTCGCCGCGTACCAGCACCGTCCAGCCGGCATGCGGCCGCGGATCGACTCCGTCGAACACGCGTGCCGGGCGAAGAAGAATCGGCGCCGGCTGCTGGGCTGCAGAAGGCGCAGCCATGAGGATCACGAGGAAGAACAGGAGAAACCGCATATGCACCGCCGAAAGGATTGAGCGGCCACGATAGCAGCTCGATCCATCGGCGGCAGCGGCGAAGTTCAAGAGCCCGCCGGAGAAGGCGGCAGGCAAGGGGTGGCCTCAGGCCTTCCCGCGCTCCCGCTGATCGACGAAGAGGGGAGACCCGGCAAAATCCGTAACATTGAAAAGCCGAAGCAGCGACATCGTTTCGATGCCGGAGCGTTCGCGCCCCGTGGCGCGTATCCTCCCTGGAAGGAGGCCTGCATGACGGATTTGAGCCAGGAGGAGCGGGACGCGCTGTCCAAGGACAAGTTTGCATTTCCAACGCAGCGGAAGGCACCGATCGAGGACGCAGCGCATGTGCGAGCGGCCATTGCCCGCTTCAATCAGGTGCAGGGCGTCACCGACAAGGAGCGTGACGAGGCTTGGGAGCGCATCCTGAAAGCAGCCAAGAAATTCGACGTGGAGGTCAATGAGAAGAGCTGGCGCGAGATCGGCCGCGGCTGAACGCGCTTATCCATATATAAGACGGCTCAGCGTTTCCCGCCCTTGTGACGGATGTTCGACGGGCGGCCGCGCTTGCCCTGCACCCTGCCCCGCTTCTCCTCGTTCCTTCTGCCGTCCCTGCGGATGCCGCGGCGCTGCGGGGCTGCCGCCGGCGCGTCGGGAAGCTCGAAGCGGAGACCGCCGGACACCGGTTCGCCTCGGCCAGCCGGAGCTTCAGGCGCTGCCCCGGCGCAAAGGTCAGCTGGGTTTCCTCGCCGACCAGGGTCTGGCTCGCCTCGTCATAGCGGAAATATTCGGTGCCGAGGGTGGAGACCGGCACCAGTCCGTCGCCGCCCAGGCCCAGCACCGTCGCGAAGAAGCCGAACGGCTGCACGCCGGTGATGCGGCAGTCGACCAGCTCGCCCACCCGCTCGGCCAGGAACGCGGCGACATAGCGGTCGATCGTCTCGCGCTCCGCCTCCATCGCCCGGCGTTCGAACTGGCTGATGCTCTCACCGATAATGTCCATCGCCTCGGCTTCGCCGTCGGCGAGGCCGCCCTCGCCGAGCCCGTAGCTGCGCACCAGCGAACGGTGGACGAGGAGATCGGCGTAGCGGCGGATGGGGCTGGTGAAGTGGGCGTAGGAGCCGAGCGCAAGGCCGAAATGGCCGTGATTCTCGGGGCCGTAATAAGCCTGGGTCTGGGTGCGGAGGATCTGCTCCATGATCTCGGGCTTGTGATCCGCCTCCCCCACTTGTGCGATGATGCGGTTGAAGGTGGACGGCCGGATCACCTGGCCGAGAGCGAAGGGAATGTCGAAGGTCTCGAGATAGTCCTTCAACGCCGCCAGCTTCTCGCGGCTCGGCGGCTCATGGTCGCGGTACATGACGGGCGCCTTCTTCGCTTCCAGCGCCTTGGCGGCGGCAACGTTGGCGGCGATCATATAATCTTCGATGAGCTTGTGCGCGTCGAGCCGCTCGCGCGGGGCGACGGAGAGGATCCGCCCCTTCTCGTCCAGCATCACGCGCCGCTCGGGAAGGTCGAGATCGAGCGGCTCGCGTTTTTCCCGGGCCCGGTAGAGCGCGTTCCAGCAGTCCCAGAGCGGCTTCAGCGTGCCCTCGACGATCTCGCGCGCGACCGGAGGCTCGCCCGCGTCGATTTCAGGCATCGAGCAAGCCGGTGAGGCGACTTCGATCGGCGCCCCTCGATCGCGCCCCGGCGAACGGACATTGTATTCGTCGATCGCCGCCTGGGCATCTTCATAAGCGATGTTGGCCGCGATCCGAACGCGGGCACGGGTGAAGCGCCAGCTTTTCAGCTGCCCGTCCTTCGAAACCTGGAGGTGGCAGACAAGCGCGGCGCGATCCTCCCCCTCCTTGAGGGAGCAGACATGGGCCGAAAGCGTCTCCGGCAGCATCGGCACGACGCGGTCCGGAAAATATACGCTGTTGCCGCGCTTCCGCGCCTCCTTGTCGATCGCCGACCCGGGACGGACGTAGAAGCTCACGTCGGCAATGGCGACGATCGCCTTCCAGCCGCCGGCATTGGCCGGATCCTCGTCCGCCGTCGCCCATACCGCGTCGTCATGGTCGCGGGCGTCGGCGAGGATCGATGGCGACGATGGGGATGTGCGTCAGATCCTCGCGCGGGCCGAGATCGAGCGTGGAGACGCGTTCGGCCTCCTCCAGCACCCGGTCCGTAAATTCGTGCGGGATGCCATGCTTGTGGATGGCGATCAGGCTGAAGCTGCGCGGTGCGAAGGGATCGCCGAGCACCTCCGACACACGGGCGCTGAGGCGCGGCGGGCGGCCGGTCTTCTCGGCGAGAACGAGATCGCCCACTTCCGCATTGCCGACGTCTGAGATGGGAAGCTCACGCCGCTCCTTCTTCTCGACCGGGCGCAGCCAGAGATTTTCGCCTTCCTTGTGGACGACACCCAAGACAAGCTCGCTCCCCTTGAGCAGCTTCTTCATCGGATGTGCAATGATGCCGTTGCCCTTGGTTTCGGTGCGGGCGAGGATGCGATCGCCGACCGCCAAAGCCGATCTGCGGCCCTTTTCCTGCAGCCTCACCCGCGGCTCCGGCCCGTCCGCTTCCCAGCGCTCCGGCACCGCCCAGGCATTGCCGCCGTCGTCGACATCGACCACGCGGAGCACCGTCACCTTGGGTACGCCGCCCATCTTGTGAAGGCGCGGCCGGGGGCGCTGTCGATCAGGCCTTCGTCGCCCATGTCGCGGAGCAGCGACTTCAGCGCGATCTTGTCGTTGCCGGAAAGGCCGAACGCCTTTGCGATCTCCCGCTTCCCGCCGGCTGGTCCGAGCCTTCGATGAACTCGATTATCTGTTCGCGGCTCGGAAGCCCGCTGCTTTGTTGTCTTGCCATTCACTCCATCTCGGGGCTCGTGCCGCCGAGAACAAGCTATTGCCTGTTTTGCCGGCGGCGGCGTGTAGGGCCGGAACGCACCGCCCGGCACTGCGGATGCAACCGGCGATTCATAGCCGTTCTCCGCCACGGCCGAGACGCCGAACACAAAATCGTCGACGCGGACGCCCCCTCAGGATGTGGCCCGCGGCATTTCCCGGCACGCGAACACTATGCTCCCAATCGGACGCGTTGGTCGGGCGCCAGCGCACGATATAGGCTGCCGCGCCCTTACCGGCTCCCATTTCAAACTGGTGTCGGTCGACACCGCACCTTCGACCTGGGGAGCGGGAACAGGGGCGTGCGGGCAAGCGCCGCAAGCGCGGCGACGTTGAGCTGCGTCACCTTGCGCAGATAGGGGAAGTCCATCTTGTCGACGGTATCGCCATATTCGATCCCGTTCTCGACCCTGAGATCCTGGTGCTGGTGATTGTAGTTCTCGACCGCCACCGTGAAGCGGACGGCAGGATAGCCCGCGTTCAGCATCTCGGTATGATCGCCGCCCCGGCCGAAGCGGTCGTTGCGCCAGATCTGGCGCACGTCGAGACCAAGGCTGAGATCCTCGGCAAGATCGGCGACGTAGCGGGAGAGGTTCCGCGACGGGCTGTCGTTCTCGCCGCCGAGGCTCCTCTGGCGGGCGGCGAGATCCTCGCGGCCCTGCCATCGCGGACCTTCGGAAAAGACTCGGACATGCGCAGCATCGCAATATCCGTCGGAGCCGCAGCTGTTGCCGATGATGTCGTTGTTGAGATTGGCGATCACGTCCCAGCCCTGCGCCCGCGCGTAATCGGCCATGATCTTGCCGCCGAGCAGCCCTGCTCCTCCCCCGACAAGGCGGCATAGACGATCGTGTTCGGGAATTTGTGCCGGGAAAGAACGCGCGCCGCTTCGATCACCGCAGCGGTGCCGGAGCCGTCGTCATTGGCCCCGGCGCGTCCTTGGTCGCATCCATCACGTCGCTGACGCGGCTGTCGATATGGCCGGAAATGATGACGACGCGGTTTGGATCGGTCGTACCGCGCTGGATGGCGAAGACGTTGGTCACCTTGGTGGGGGTCGGCACGCGCCGGCCGGTCACCACGTCAGAAGGCGTGGCGATCGTCAGGCATCCGCCGCAAGCACGCGAATAGCGGCGGAATTCCGCCTCCGTCCAACGGAGCGACGCGCCGATGCCGCGCCGGGGATCGGTTTGCGACGAGAGGGTGTGGCGTGTTCCGAAGCTGACGAGACGCTCCACGATCGCGCGCAGGCTCTGCGCCTGCACATTCTCGGCGATGGCGTCGGGGGTCGGCGCGGCGGCGGGCTTGGCCGCGATGATTGCGGGGAGGGCGGCGAGGAGGAAGATCAGCTTTTTCATGGCTCTGGCCTCTGAACCTCGGCGGACCGTTGCGCAAGCAAGCCACGCGCAAGTTGTTCGAAATTGCTTTTTTCGTCCGGAATCGGACGGTGCTTTACAGCCTTCCGGCGGTTTGCAAGACCTGTCCCGCTCGACATGAGCTGGGGGGATTCGAATGCTCGAACTGAACGACGTCAGCCATGTCTACGCCAATGGCACGCGCGCGCTCGACCATGTGACGCTCAGCATTCCCCGCGGCATGTACGGCCTCTTGGGGCCCAACGGCGCGGGCAAGTCGACTTTGATGCGCACGGTGGCGACGCTCCAGACCCCGACCGAGGGCAGCATCCGCTTCGGCGATATCGACATCATCGCCGAGCCGGAGCGGCTGCGGCGGACGCTCGGCTACCTCCCCCAGGATTTTGGGGTTTATCCCCGCGTCTCGGCTTACGACATGCTCGACCATATGGCGGTGCTGAAAGGCATCGCATCGGCGAGCGACCGCAAGCAGACCGTCGAGACCCTGCTCCAGCAGGTCAATCTCTGGAACGTCCGCAAGAAGGCGCTGGCTGGCTTTTCGGGCGGCATGCGGCAGCGCTTCGGCATCGCCCAGGCGCTGATCGGCAACCCCGAGCTGATCATCGTCGACGAGCCCACCGCCGGCCTCGACCCCGAGGAGCGCAACCGGTTCCTCAACCTCCTCGCCGAGATCGGCGAGAACGTGGTGGTCATCCTTTCCACCCATATCGTCGAGGACGTCTCCGATCTTTGCCCGCGCATGGCAGTGCTCGCGGGCGGCCGCATCCAGCTCGAAGGCGCCCCGCTCGAGCTTATCCAAAGCACGCGGAGCCGAATCTGGATGAAGCTCATCGAGCGGGCCGAGCTCGACAGCTACCGCGAGCGTTACGAGGTGATCTCGACCCGCTTGTTCTCCGGCCGGACGGTAGTGCACGTCCTTTCGGACAGCGATCCGGGCAACGGCTTCACCTTGGTCGAAGGCGGCCTCGAGGACGTCTATTTCTCGACCCTGGCGCAATCGCGCCGCGCGGCCTGAGGAAAATTGCATGTTCCTGCAGGTCGCGAAATTCGAATTCGCATACCAGCGCTCCAGCCCCGTCTTCTGGGTGACTGGGATCATCTTCTTCCTGCTGACCTTTGCCGGAATGACGATCGACCAGATCCAGGTCGGCTCGGGCGGCAACGTTCATGCGAACAGCCCGTTCGCGATTTCGCAGCAGCATCTGATCTGGACGCTCTTCTTCATGTTCGCCTCGACGGCGTTCGTCGCGAACGTCGTCGTACGCGACGACGAGACGCGCTTTGGGCCGATCCTGCGATCCACACGCATCACCAAATTCGACTATCTGATGGGGCGCTTTTCAGGCGCGCTTGCTGCCATAGTGATAGTCTATGCTGCGGTGCCGCTCGCGATTTTCCTTGGCTCCACAATGCCGTGGCTGGACAAAGAGACGCTGGGGCCGAACCGCATCGGCGATTATCTCTACGCCTTCTTCCTGCTGGCGTTGCCGACCATCTTCACCATGTCCGCCATTTTCTTCGCGCTCGCCACGGCGACACGGTCGATGATGTGGACCTATATCGGCATCGTCGCCTTCTTCATCTTCAACACGGTTGCGAGCAGCATTCTGGGCAGGCGGCCCGAGCTCGAAACGGCTATTGCCTATGGGGAGCCTTTCGGCCTCGGTGCCTATAGCTTGGTGACGAAATATTGGACTTCAGCCGAGCGCAATTCGGCCAATCCCGACTTTGCCGGCGTCTTGCTGTGGAACCGGCTGCTCTGGATCGGCATCGGTATCGCATTTTTGGCGCTTGGGCAAAAACTCTATCGCTTCGCCGAACCGGGAATGTCGGCGCGCAGGGAGCGAAAGCAGAAGCGGCAGGAGGCAAAGGCACTGGCGGACGCGCCTCCCTCGGCTCCCGCCGGAGCGCTGCCGCGGCCGCGTTCGCGGCTGCCGGTGCTGGCGCAGCTGGCCATACGAACCAAGTTCGAGATGCGGCAGATCTTCAGGAGCCCGGCCTATGTCGTGCTGCTGCTGCTGGCGACCTTGCTGGTGTTCAGCAATCTGTGGTCCGGGAACGAGATTTACGGCACCCCGTCCCTTCCCCGCACGGTTGCGATCCTTCCGATCCTGACCGGCTCGTTCGGGCTCATCTCGATCATCATCGCCATTTATTATGCGGGCGAGGTCGTTTGGCGTGAACGCGATCGGAAGATCCACGAGATCATCGATGCCACCCCGATGCCAAGCTGGGTGTATGTGGTTCCAAAGACGCTCGGCGTTGTCCTCGTGCTGCTGTCGACGGTCGCGATCGGCGCGTTGGTCGCCATTTCCCTGCAGCTCATGCGCGGCTTCACCGATATTTCAATCATGCAATATCTGCTCTGGTTTGTCCTCCCGATTGGGGTGAACATGACCTTCGTCGCGGTGCTCGCCGTGCTGGTGCAGGTGCTCAGCCCGAACAAATATGCCGGCTGGGGCATCATGGTGCTCTACATCGTGATCGACGTCGTGATGGAGACGATCGGCTTCGAGCACCATCTCTACGATTATGGCAGCGCCCCCCTCGCCCCGCTCTCGGACATCAACGGCAGCGGCGGCTTCATGGCAGTCGGCTGGTGGCTGCGGCTCTATTGGGCCGGCGTGGCGCTCATCATGCTGGTGTTGGGCCACCTGCTCTGGCGACGCGGAACCGAGCAGCGGCTGAAGCCGAAGCTGAGGCGGTTGCCGAAGCGGCTGGCGGGCCTGCCCGGCGCAATCGCGCTTGGCGGTTTCGTTACCGCGACCGGCGCGGGCGCGTACATCTACCACAACACCAATGTTCTCAACGAATATCAGACCACGAATGAGCGCGAGCAGTTCCAGGCGGCGTATGAGAAGAAGTATCTCAAGTACGAGAAGCTGCCCCAACCGTCGGTGACCGACGTCCAGCTCAAGGTCGATCTGTTCCCGCAGGAGACGCGGGCGGAGATTGCCGGCCGCTATCGACTGCAGAACCTGACGCAGACGCCGATCTCCGAGGTCCACATCCGCAATCTGGACGAGACTCTGAAGATCAAGAGCGTCGCCCTGGGAGGCGCGCGGCAGGCGAGCTACGACGAGGAATTCAAATACCGTGTCTTCAAGCTTGAGCGCCCGATGATGCCGGGCGAGACGCGCGGCCTCGATTTCCGCGCCCAGCGCTGGCAGCGCGGCTTCCGCAACAGCGGCTATGACACCCGCCTAGTTCGGAACGGCACCTTCCTTGCCCATCAGCAGCTCGCGCCGGTCATCGGAATGGACAGGAGCATCCTGCTTCAGGATCGCGCCAAGCGCCGCAAATACGGCCTTCCCGCCGAACTCCGCACTCCCAAGCTCGAAGACCTGTCGGCGACCAACAAGAATTATATCGGCAGTTGGACAACGGCGGATATCACCGTTTCAACCGGCGCTGATCAGACGCCGATCGCACCGGGCAAGAAGGTTTCCGACGAGACGGGGACGGCCGCCGGGTTGCTCGCTTCGTATCCGACGCACCAATTCTCAATTTCTTCTCGATCCAGTCGGCGCGCTATGCCGAACGCCACCGCCAGCATGCGGGGTGGACCTTGCCGTCTATTATCATCCGACGCACGGGCGAAACGTCGACCGGATGCTGAACGCGCTGACCGCCGCGCTCGATTATTATCAGGTGAATTTCGGACCCTATCAATTCGACCAGGCCCGGATCATCGAGTTCCCGGGCTATTCGACCTTCGCCCAGGCTTTCGCCAACACGATCCCTTATTCAGAGACCTTCGGGTTCGCGGGAGATTTCCGGGATCCGGAGAAGATCGACTATGCGACCTATGTCACCGCCCATGAGCTGGCCCACCAATATTGGGGCCACCAGATCGCCGGCGCCGAAATGCAGGGTGGCACCCTGCTCGTCGAGACCTTGTCGCAATATTCCGCGCTGATGGTGATGAAGAAGCTTTACGGAGAGGATGCGATCCGGCGCTTCCTGAAATTCGAGCTCGACGATTATCTGCGCAACCGCGTCAATGAGGTGATCGAGGAGCTTCCGCTCGGCCGGGTGGAGAACCAGCAATATATCCACTACCGCAAGGGCTCGCTGGCCATGTACCTGCTTCAGGAGCGGCTCGGCGAGGATGCGGTGAACCGCGCGCTCCGGACCGTGCTCGGGAAGTACAAGTTCAAGGGTGCGCCCTACCCCCGGTCCCTCGACGTCATTCATGCTTTGAGGGCTGAGGCCAAGACTCCGGGAAGACCAGGCACTGATCACCGACCTGTTGGAGCGGATCACGATCTATGACCTCAAGGTTGCCGAACCCACCGCAGTGAGGCGAGCGGACGGCAAGTGGGAGGTGACGGTGCCGGTGGAGGCGAAGAAGTTCTACGCGAACGGCCGGGCAAGGAAACGGAGACGCGACTGGCCGAACGCATCGAGGTCGGCCTCTTCACCGCCGAACCCGGCCGCGGCGCCTTTAACAGACAGGACGTGATCCGGATGGAACGGCAGCCGATCCGCTCCGGCCGGCAGGTGCTGAAATTCGTGACCGACAGGAAGCCGACCCACGCCGGTGTCGATCCCTATAATTTCTACATCGATCGCGACTCAGCCGACAATGTGGTGCCGGTGGCCTGAGCGGTGGTCGGGTGATGTGGCGAGGCGCCGACTTCCCGATCGAGATGCTTCGTTCAGCCGGCGACGACCGTCTGCTCGATGGTGCCGAAGATCGGGTGGCCGTGATCGTCGTCCATCGAAATGCGGACGATGTCGCCCCGGGCGAGGAAGCCGGTCGAGGGCTGGCCCTCGATGATGGTCTCGACGGTCCTCACTTCAGCGATGCAGCTATAGCCGAGGCCGCCTTGCGCGATCGGCTTGCCGGGACCGCCATCGGCGCCTCGGTTGGAGACGGTGCCGGAGCCGACGATCGATCCGGCAGCAAGGTTCCTGGTTTTGGCCAAGTGCGCGACGAGCGTGCCGAAATCGAAGGTCATGTCGACGCCCGCATCGGCGCGTCCGAACGGCTGGCCGTTCAGATCGACTTTCAGCGGGCCGTGGAGCTTGCCGCCCCGCCAGCGGTCGCCGAGTTCGTCGGGCGTGACGAGCACCGGCGACAGCGCGGAAGCGGGCTTGGACTGCAGGAAGCCGAAGCCCTTGGCGAGCTCGGCCGGGATGAGATTTCGAAGCGATACGTCGTTGACCAGCCCGACGAGGAGGATGTGCTGGAGCGCCTGCTCGCGAGTCACGCCGCGAGGCACGTCTCCCGTGACGACGACCACCTCGGCCTCGAAGTCGCAGCCCCAGCTCTCGTCCGCCAGCGGAATGGGATCGCGAGGGCCCAGCATCTCGTCCGACGCGCCCTGGTACATGAGCGGATCGGTCCAGAAGCTCTCGGGCATTTCCGCTCCCCTCGCCTGCCGGACGAGCTGGACATGGTTCACATAAGCCGAGCCGTCCGCCCATTGATAGGCGCGCGGCAGCGGCGCCGCCGCCTGCCGTTCGTGAAAGCGCATCATGGGAATGGCTTCATGCGCAAGATCGGTCGCCAGGAGCTGGAGCTGAGGCGCGACATAGGTCCAATTGTCCAGGGCGGCCTGAAGCGTGGGGGCGATGTGGGCGGCGTCGGCGCACCAGGCGAGGTCGCGGCTTACCACGACCAGTCGGCCGTCACGGCCCGATTTCAGGGAACCTAGCTTCATTTCCGCTCTCCCGTCACCCCGGACTTGATCCGGGGCCCACCTTCTTGTCGTGCCGCCTTGAAGGAAAGGTGGATGCCGGATCAAGTCCGGCATGACGGTTCTTGGGCCGCTGGCATTTGCCGCGCGGCTTGGCTAGGGCTCGCCCACATCCATTTTGCAGATCCAGGGACCATCCATGCGGAAGATCGATCATTTCATCGGCGGCGCCTCCTATGCGTCCGGCGAGCGGCAAGGAGACGTGTTCGACCCGAACAATGGCGGCGTGCAGGCCCGCGTCGGCCTCGGCACCGCGGCCGATCTCGCCCGCGCGATGGACAATGCCCGCGCCGCGCAACCCGCCTGGGCCGCGACCAATCCGCAGCGCCGCGCCCGCGTGATGTTCAAGTTCAAGGAGCTGGTCGAAGCGAACATGGATTCGCTCGCGCACCTCTTGTCCTCCGAGCACGGCAAGGTGATCGCCGACGCCAAGGGCGACGTGCAGCGCGGCCTCGAGGTGATCGAATTCGCCTGCGGCATCCCGCATGCGCTGAAGGGGGAATATACTCAAGGCGCCGGCCCCGGCATCGATGTTTATTCGATGCGCCAGCCGCTCGGCATCGTCGCCGGCATCACCCCGTTCAACTTCCCGGCGATGATCCCGATGTGGATGTTCGGCGTCGCGATCGCCTGCGGCAACGCGTTCATCCTGAAGCCGTCGGAGCGCGACCCGTCGGTGCCGGTGCGCCTGGCTGAACTGATGCAGGAAGCCGGGCTTCCTGACGGCATCCTCCAGGTCGTTCACGGCGACAAGGAGATGGTCGATGCCATCCTCGACGAGGAGGACATCAAGGCGGTGAGCTTCGTCGGTTCGTCCGACATCGCCCAATATATCTACAGCCGCGGCACTCAGAACGGCAAGCGCGTACAGGCCTTCGGCGGTGCCAAGAATCACGGCATCGTCATGCCCGACGCCGATCTCGATCAGGTGGTGAACGACCTTGCCGGCGCCGCGTTCGGCTCGGCCGGGGAGCGCTGCATGGCGCTGCCGGTGGTCGTGCCCGTCGGGGATAAGACCGCTGACAATCTGCGCGAGAAGCTGATCCCGGCGATCAATGCCTTGCGCGTCGGCGTCTCGACCGATGGCGAAGCGCATTACGGCCCGGTCGTCACCGCCGTGCACAAGCAGCGGATCGAAAGCTGGCATATCCAGATGTGCGTCGACGAGGGCGGCGAGCTCGTCGTGGACGGCCGCGGCTTCTCGCTCCAGGGTCACGAGGAAGGCTTCTTCATCGGCCCGACCTTCTTCGATCGGGTGAAGCCCGATTTCCGCTCCTACCAGGAGGAGATTTTCGGGCCCGTCCTCCAGATGGTCCGCGCAAGCAGCTTCGATGAGGCGGTCCGCCTCCCCTCCGATCATCAATATGGCAACGGCGTCGCGATCTTCACCCGCAACGGCCATGCCGCCCGCGAGTTCGCCAATCGCGTCCAGGTCGGCATGGTCGGCGTCAACGTGCCGATCCCGGTGCCGGTCGCCTACCACACATTCGGCGGCTGGAAGCGCTCGGGCTTTGGCGACATCAACCAGCACGGCATGGAAGGCGTCCGCTTCTACACCAAGACGAAGACGATCACGCAGCGCTGGCCGGACGGCTCCGTGACCGGCGAGAACGCCTTCGTCATCCCGACGATGGGGTGATCCCTTGTTGAGGCTATTGACCCTCCTACTGCTCGGCGCGTGCAGCACGGTGGCCGCCGAAGCGCCGGCCAGTGCGGAAAAGCGGATTGCCGTCACCTTCGACGATGTGCCGCGCGGGCCGGGCGCGTTCCTGACGCTGGAGGAGCGGACCAAGCGGCTCCTCGCTGCTCTGAAGGACGCCCGCGTCAAACAGGCGGCGTTCTTCGTCAATCCGGGGCGTCTCGCCGATCCTGAAAGTGCCGGCGGAGAAGCGAGGATCTCAGCCTATGGCAAAGCGGGCCACGTGCTCGCGAACCACTCATTCAGCCACCCGCGCCTCAAGGCCACTCCCGCCGCCGACTATCTCGCCGACATCGACAAGGCCGAGGCATGGCTGAAGGGTCGCCCAAGCCGGCGCCCCTGGTTCCGTTTCCCGTTCCTTGACGAGGGCGGACGGGACAAGGCAAAGCGCGACGCCGTCCGAGCGGGTCTCAAGGCGCGCGGCCTTCAGAACGGTTATGTCACCGTCGAGGCATCCGACTGGAACATGGAGCAATTGGCGAGCAACGCGCGCAAGGCAGGCAAGCAGATCGACATGGCCGCGCTTCGCGACCTTTACGTTGAAAGCCATGTCGAGGCTGCGGAATTCTACGATGGCCTCGCGCGCCGGACGCTTGGCCGTTCGCCCGCCCATGTCCTGCTGCTGCACGAGAACGACCTCGCGGCCCTTTTTGTCCCCGACCTCGTTGCTGCGCTTCGCCGGGCGGGCTGGCAGATCGTGACTGCCGATGAGGCTTTTCGAGACCCGATCGCCGCCGCCGCGCCCGATGTTCCCACCGCTCAAGGAACGCTCACTGAAGCGCTGGCGTGGGAGAAAGGCCTTCCCGTCCCGCGTTGGTACGAACGCAACGATGTCCGCCTCGCCAGCGCACTTTTCGCCGAGCGCGTGTTGAAGGAAAAGCCCGCACAATGACCAGCCAGTTCGATCTTAACGACGAACAGCGCCAGATCCAGGAATTGGCGCAGCAATTCACCGCCGATGCGCTGACGCCGTTCGCGGGCGAGTGGGACGAGAAGCATATCTTCCCGCGCGACACGATCCGGCAGGCAGCCGAACTCGGCTTCGGCGCGATCTACGTGTCCGAAGAAAGCGGCGGCATCGGGCTCGGCCGCCTCGAATCCGCGCTGATCATGGAAGCCATGGCTTATGGCGATCCTTCGACCTCGGCCTTCATCTCGATCCACAACATGGCTGCCTGGATGATCGATCGCTTCGGTTCGGCGACGGTGAAGCAGAAGTATCTGCCGCAGATGGTGACCATGGAACAGCTCGGCAGCTACTGCCTTACCGAGCCCGGCTCCGGATCCGACGCCGCGGCGCTGAAGACGCGGGCGGTCAGGCAAGGCGATCATTATGTCGTCAATGGCTCGAAGGCGTTCATTTCCGGCGGCGGCGAGAATGAGATCTACGTCACCATGGCTCGCACCGGCGCTGAAGGCCCGAAGGGGATCAGTGCGCTCGTTGTCGAAAAGGATATGCCGGGCGTCAGCTTCGGCGCGCAGGAAAGGAAGCTCGGCTGGCATTCGCAGCCGACCTGCCAGGTCAATTTCGACGACGTGCGCGTGCCGGCGGAGAATCTCGTCGGCGCCGAGGGCGAGGGCTTCCGCATCGCCATGATGGGCCTCGACGGCGGCCGGCTCAACATCGGCGCCTGCTCGCTGGGCGGTGCGCAGCGCTGCCTCGACGAGGCAGTGCGCTACACCAAGGATCGCAAGGCGTTCGGACAGGTGATCGCCGATTTCCAGGCGACGCAGTTCACGCTGGCGGACATGGAAACCGAACTCCAGGCGGCCCGCATGCTGCTCTACGCCGCCGCCGTGAAGGTGACCGAGAACGCTCCCGACAAAACCCGCTTCGCGGCGATGGCCAAGCGTCTCGCGACCGACACCGGCAGCTCCGTCGTCGACCGCGCGCTCCAGCTCCACGGCGGCTACGGCTATCTTCAGGATTATCCGGTCGAGCGCTTCTGGCGCGACCTGCGCGTGCACTCGATCCTGGAAGGCACCAACCAGATCATGCGCGTGATCGTCGGCCGGGACATGCTGCGCCAGTGACCGACCTCCTCACGGCCGTCGAAGGCAAGGTCGGGCGCATCAGGCTCAATCGGCCCAAGGCGCTGCATGCGCTCACCAAGGAGATGTGCAGCGCCATGACCGAGGCGCTGGTCGCCTGGCGTTCCGATCTCGCCGTCGAGGCGGTGACGATCGATCATGCGGAGGGCCGCGGCTTTTGCGCCGGGGGGGACGTGCGGATGCTGGCGGAGAGCGGGGCGACGGACGGAGCCGAGGCGCGCGCCTTCTTCTTCGTCGAATACCGGCTCAATCACCTGCTCTTCACCTATGCCAAGCCGACGATCGCCTTCATGGACGGGATCACGATGGGCGGCGGCGTCGGCATTTCGCAGCCGTGCCGGCACCGCATCGCCACCGAGACTACGCGCTTCGCCATGCCCGAGACGGCGCTCGGCCTGTTCCCGGATGTCGGCGGCGGGTGGTACCTGTCCCGCCTTCCCGGGCGCGTCGGGCACTTCCTGGCGCTGACGGGCGCCCGCCTGGACGGCGCCGAGTGCCACCATCTCGGCCTTGCCACCCATTATATCCCAAGCGAGGCACTCGACGGCGTCAAGGAGCGGATCGGCGCCGAGCCCGAGCGTCTGGAAAGCATTCTTGCCGAAGCAAGCATAAAGCCGCCGCCTGCCCGCATCGCTGCCAACATGGACCGGATCAACGCTGCCTTCGCATCCAACCAATTGGAGGACGTGCTTGCGGCCCTGGAGGCGGACGGCTCCGACTGGGCGAGGACCGAGCTCGAGACGTTGAGCTGCAAGAGCCCGCAAGCCTGCAAGGTCTCGCTCCGGCTGCTCTCGGACGGCGCGAAGATGCAAGATTTTGCCGATGAGATGCGGCAGGAATATGCGGTCGCGGCGCACGTGGTGCAACGCCACGATTTCGCCGAGGGCGTTCGTTCCGTGCTGGTCGACAAGGACAATCAGCCGAACTGGGACCCGGAAACGCCGAGCAAGGTCACCGACCACATGATCGACACGATCTTCGCGCCCATGCCTGAAGGGCAGGAATGGTCGCCGCTTTCCACCGATGGGGCCAAGCCATGACTTATGAGAACATCCTGGTCGAACAGCGCGGGGCGGTGACGCTCATCACATTGAACCGGCCTAAGGCGCTGAATGCGCTGAACAGCGCGGTATTGCGCGAGCTGATCGCCGCCTTCGCCGCCTATGACGGCGACGAAAGCCAGCTTTGCGCGGTGCTGACCGGAAGCGAAAAGGCGTTCGCCGCGGGCGCCGACATCAAGGAGATGGCGGAGCAAGGCTTTGCCAGCATGTACGCCTCCAACTTCTTCCAGGGCTGGGAGAAGGTGACGGCGACGCGCAAGCCGTGGATCGCGGCGGTGGCCGGCTATGCGCTCGGCGGCGGCTGCGAAGTGGCGATGATGGCGGACTTCATCGTCGCCGGCGACAATGCCCAGTTCGGCCAGCCCGAGATCAAGCTCGGCGTCACGCCGGGCATGGGCGGATCGCAGCGGCTTACCCATGCCGTCGGCAAGGCCAAGGCGATGGAGATGTGCCTTACCGGCCGGATGATGGGTGCCGAGGAAGCGGAGCGGTCGGGCCTGGTGGCGCGCGTGGTGCCGGTGGCGAACCTGCTCGAGGAAGCGCTGAAAACCGCCGAGCAGATTGCGGGCATGGCGCCGCTCGCCGCGATCGCGACCAAGGAGCAGGTCAACGCCGCCTACGAGATGAGCCTTGCCCAGGGCATCGTCTTCGAGCGGCGGCTGTTCCACGGCCTGTTCGGAACCCAGGACCAGAAGGAAGGGATGAGCGCCTTCGTCGACAAGCGTAAGGCCGATTGGAAGGGACGCTGAGCATGGCACGGATCGCGTTTATCGGGCTCGGCAATATGGGCGGAGGGATGGCCGCGAACCTGGCAAAGGCGGGCCACGATTTGCGCGCCTTCGATCTTTCGGAAGCGGCGCTCGCCAAGGCGGAGGAGCGCGGGTGCAAGCGGGCCGCTTCCGCCGCCGACGCCTTGCAGGATGCCGAGGCCGTGGTGACGATGCTTCCGGCCGGCAAGCACGTGCGGGAGGTCTATGAGAGCAGCGTGCTTGGGCAGGCCCCGGCCAGCGCGATCCTGATCGACTGTTCCACCATCGACGTCGCCACCGCCCGGGAGGAGATCGAAAAGGCGGAGGGCCAGGGCTATAAGATGGTCGATGCGCCCGTGTCGGGCGGCATCGCTGCGGCGGAGGCGGGCTCCCTCACCTTCATGGTCGGCGGCACCGATGAGGCTTTCGAGCGTGCCAAGCCGTTCCTCAAGATCATGGGCAAGGCGGTGATCCACGCCGGCGGGCCGGGCGCAGGCCAGGCCGCCAAGATCTGCAACAACATGCTGCTCGGCGCTTCGATGATCGCGACATGCGAGACGTTCGTGCTGGCGATGAAGCTTGGGCTCGACCCGCAGACCTTCTTCGACATCTCGAGCCAAGCCTCCGGCCAGTGCTGGTCGATGACGAGTTACTGTCCGGTCCCCGGCGTCGGCCCCGCCACGCCTGCCGATCGCGACTATGAAGGGGGGTTCGCGGCGGCTTTGATGCTGAAGGACCTCCGCCTCGCGATGGAGGCCGCGCAGAGCGTCGACTCCTACACGCCCATGGGAGCCCATGCCGAGGAGCTCTACACGCGCTTTGCCGAGAAGCTCGGCGGCTCGGGCAAGGACTTTTCCGGCATCATCAAGATGATCGACGACAGCTGGGCGCCGCCAGCTCTCGACTCTCGGTGAGACCGAGATTCACGGCAAGTCATTGAAGGTTCAGCCCCTTTCTGGCAAAGGCCGGCTGTCTGCCGGCGTTGCCGCAATCCCCTAGCATTGAGGTTTTCGATGAAGTTGCTTCGCCTGACGGTTTCCGCCCTTGCGCTTTCGATCGCCGCGCCTGCCTTCGCCGCGGAGGATCATCCGTGCATCGACGAGACCTGCACGATGGTGTCGCTCTTCGCCGAGGCCGCCCAATCCGGGAGCAGCTCTGCCAAGGTGGAGGCCGCGCGGATGGGCCAATGGGGCGTCGACACGGCCGGCATGGACAAGAATGTGAAGCCCGGCGACGACTTCTTCGCTTATGTGAACGGCAATTGGGCGAAGACCACGCAAATCCCGGCGGACCGCTCCTCTTATGGCGGCTTCGCGGTGCTTCGCGACCTGTCCGAAGCCCGCGTCCGCCAGCTCGTCGAAAGCTACCCCGCCGGCGACCCGACGGCTGGCGGCGACCAGCCCAAGGTCAGCGCGCTTTACCGCAACTTCATGGATGAAGCCGCTGCCGAGCGGATCGACGCCATCCCGCTGCTCACCCGGCTCGCGCCCATCTACCAGGCGAAGAGCAAGGACGACATGGCCCGGCTGATGGGTGGTTCGATCGGCGCGTTCGGAAGCACGTTCTTCGGCCCCGGCGTCAACGACGATGCCAAGAATCCCGAGCAATATGCGCTCTACATGGGCCAGTCGGGGCTCGGCCTCGGCGACCGCGAGCTCTACCTCCAGGAGAAGTTCGCACCGCAAAAGATGCGCTATCGGCAATATGTCGCGCAGATGCTCGAAATGGCCGGCTGGCCGACGCCGCAGGAGTCTGCAGCGAAGGTGGTCGCGCTCGAAACCCAAATCGCAGAAGCGCACTGGACCCGCGCGGAGAGCCGCAACCGGGACAAGACCTATAATCCGATGACTTTGGCGGAGCTCGAGGCGCAGGCGCCCGGCTTCCCCTGGCGCGCCTATTGGCAGGCTGCCGGCGTCGACCGGGCGCAGCGCGCGGTGGTGTCGCAGAACACGGCCGTACCCAAGCTGGCGAAGCTCTTCGCCGACGCGGATCTGCAGACCTTGAAGGCCTGGCAGATATTCCACACCGGCGACGACATGTCGCCCCTGCTCTCAAAGCGGTTCGTCGACGCCAACTTCGAATTCCGCTCGAAGTTCTTGCAGGGGCAGCCGCAGCAGCGCGAGCGCTGGAAGCGCGGCGTGACCTTCGCCGAGAATGCGATGGGCGAGGCGATCGGCCGCGATTTTGTCGCGCTCTATTTCCCGCCCGAATCCAAGGCGAAGATGGACCAGCTCGTGACGAACCTGCGCACGGCGATGCGCGGCCGGATCGAGCGGCTGGACTGGATGGGGCCCGAAACCAGGCAGGAGGCGCTCAAGAAGCTCGCCAGTTTCGGGCTGAAGATCGGCTATCCGGAGAAGTGGCGGGATTATTCCGCTCTCCAGGTGGTGCCCGGCGACCTTGTCGGCAATGCCGAGCGGGCGGGACGCTTCGAGTGGGATTATCGCCGCAACCGGATCGACCAGCCGGTCGACAAGGCCGAATGGGGCATGACCCCGCAGACGGTGAATGCCTATTATTCTTCGGTGAAGAACGAAATCGTCTTCCCGGCGGCGATCCTGCAGCCGCCATTCTTCGATCCACAGGCCGACCCCGCGGTCAATTACGGGGCGATCGGCGGCGTGATCGGCCACGAGCTCACCCACGGCTTCGACGACCAGGGCCGCAAGTCGGACTGGGCGGGCGTGCTGAGGGATTGGTGGAAGCCGGAAGACGCCGCCAAGTTCGAGACCCAGGCGACGCGTCTCGGCGCCCAATATGAAGCCTATGACTTCGCCAACCTGCCCGGCATGCGGATCAATCCGCGGGTCGCGATGGGTGAGAATATCGCGGACCTCGGCGGCGTGCTGCTTGGGCTCGAAGCCTATCGCACCTCGCTCGGCGGAACGGCCGCGCCGATGCTCGACGGCTTTACCGGGGACCAGCGTGTGTTCATGGGCTGGGGGCAGGTCTGGCGGACCCTGTGGCGGGACGAAGCGCTGCGGCAGCAGATCGTGAACGGGCCGCATTCGCCCGGCCAGATCCGCGCCTTCGCGCCGCTTCGCAACGTCGATGCCTGGTACGAGGCGTTCAACGTCAAGCCGGGCGACGCCCTCTACATCGCACCGGAGAACCGCGTCAGGATCTGGTGATCCGCGAGGCGGAAAGCACTGCGCCCACCGCCTCCTGCCAGCGGGCGAGGCGGCGGGGCTGGCATGACGAACTCTTCATGGCCCTTCGTGAAGGGGATCGGTTCCGTGCGGCGGGACTTCGTCCATCTCCTTGCGGTTCTGCTCGCCGTGCCGCTTGGCCTCCTCATCGTCGCGGGGGATGTGCCGGTCCTTGTCCTGATCGTCGCCTTGATGGTCCATTGGAGGCTCCTTTACCTCCGTCGACAACGCCCGCTCACGGGAACGGCTCCGGCAGAGGGCGGTTGAACGGAATATGGCTCTGAACGCACGGCAGGCGCACCAGCGGGCAAAGCCCGGCGACACGGTGATCGGATGGAAGCTCGACCGCGATCAGCGGCGCGAATTGCTGCTCCAGTTCCCGCCCAAATTCAGCGAACTGGTCGCGGATCATGTGACCCTCTCCGCGCGCGTGGACCGCAAGTCGGAGCTGCCGAGCGAGACCCATGGCGAGATCGTCGGACGGTCCGAGGATGGCGAAGGCGTCGAGGCGATGGTGGTCAGCATCGGCGGCACCACCGACCGGCCGGACGGCAGCACCTATCACATCACCTGGTCGCTCGCCAAAGGGCGGCGGGCGAAGGAGAGCAACGACGTGATCCGCAAGTTCGGCTGGGAGCCGCTCGAACTGCCGATGCCGGTGAAGCTGGAGCCGGCGGCGCTTCGATGAGGCAGCTCTACCTCGATTGCGACGGCGTGCTCGCCGACTTCGACAAGGGCGCGACGGCGATCCTCGGCATGAAACCCAAAGCATTCGAGCATCGGCATGGGCTCGGGCGTTTCTGGCAGAAATTGGCGCAGGCACCCGATTTCTACTTCAGCCTGCCGCTGCTTCCCGGTGCGATGCAGCTCTTCGATGCGGTGAAGCATCTGGATCCGATCATCCTCACGGGACTGCCGCGCGGCAATTGGGCGGCCGACCAGAAAATGCGCTGGGCGGCCGAGCATTTCCCGGGGGTTCGGATGATCACCTGCATGGCCCGGGACAAGCGCAACCACGCCAGAGAGGGTGACGTGCTCGTCGACGACATGGAGAAGTACCGGCATTTGTGGGAGCAGGCGGGCGGGATCTTCGTGCATCATCGATCGGCGGCGGAGTCGATCGAGGCGCTGAGGGATTATTTCGACCTTAAGGAGACGGTGGGCTGAGCCCCGGCAGCGGAGCTGTTTCAGGGCTCGCTTGGCATTCGGATCCTTCGCTTTTGGACGTCGGCTAAGGGTGGAAGGGGACATTCGCGGTTCTGTTGTAGCGCCTGCTTCTGGGCCGTCAGCGGACAGTCAGCTTTTGGCCGGACCGGGCGCTATAGATGACGTTCATAGTGTCCGGCCTTGAGGCAGTCCGCTTCTTCTTTGATTTTGCGGGCTTGCACGCTCTGCGCTAGAAGCAGACATGATGGCTGAACGCATTGCAATCTGTCGCTGTGGCCAATTGGAGGCTCGATGCACGGGCGATCCCGTTCGCATTTCAGTTTGTCATTGCCTCAACTGCCAGAAGCGAAGCGGCAGTGCATTTGCGTTTCAGGCCCGATGGCCCAACCAGCAAGTCGAGTTCACTGGACGATCGAACGAATGGGCAACGGTGAGCGATAGTGGCGCTCGTGCGACATTCTTTTTCTGCCCACAATGCGGGTCCACAGTAGGCTACGCGAGTGAGGCAATGCCCGACGTTATTGCTATTGCCGTTGGCGCGTTTGCGGATCCCACTTTTCCACCGCCTCAGGTTTCGGTTTATGAAGAACGCAAACACGATTGGGTCGGAGTGCTCGGAGCTGACATCGACCACCAATTCTGAGCTACTCTCTTGATCTCGCGCGGCATGTCGCTTCCTTAAGGATGTCTGCTTTTTTTCATTCGAGACTAGAATGCGGTCAATCCGCCTTTCCACCCGATCTCGGTCAATTTGAGGCAGGTATCCCGGCGGCAGGGCTCGGGCAGGTGCGTCTTTCGGTTCAATGACCGAGATTGGCGGATTGTGTTGAACAAGTCGGCTTTTGGCTCGAGGCGGGCGCGGATTTGGTGATGTCGCGCCGAGGCGATCGCCCCTCAGGCGAGTGCCGGTTGCGGCATCGGGACTAGCTTGGCGAGCTTGCGGAGGTTCTGGGCGGTGGCGGCGAGGTGGAGCTCGTCTTTTGCTCCGTTCGGACCCCGGAGACGCAGGCGGTCCAGCTTCAGGATTCGCTTGAGGTGCGCAAACAGCATCTCGACCTTCTTCCGCTCGCGCCGTGAGGTCAGATAGGCGTCTGTCAGCGACAGATCGCGCGCAAGATCCCGTGCGCCTTCGTGGATCGACCGGAGCACCTTGCGCTGCGGCTGGGTCGGGCAGCATCGTTCTTTGAGAGAGCAAGTGCCGCATTCTGACCTGATAGCGCGGTAGCGCACCATCCCGTCCGCCCCGACGCTGTCGCGCGGCGTGACGAACGATCGTCGATAGCGCTTCAGCTCCTTGCCGCCGGGACAGATATACGCATCCCGCTTGTGATCGAAGGTGAAGTCGGAGCGGGAGAAGATGCCATCCCTCCCGAGCCGATTTCTCGAACACGGGGATGTGCGGCTCGATGCCTTTCTCATGCACCAGCCAAGCGAGGTTCTCGGCTGGGCCGTAGGCGCTGTCGGCCGCCAGCCGCTTTGGATAGAGGCCGAAGCGGTCTTGGGTGCGCTCGATCATGGTGCGCGAGGCACCGACCTCCGCCTGACGGATGGCGCGGCTTGGCTCGACATCGACGATGACGGCATGGTCGAGGTCGATCAGGTAGTTGGTGGCATAGGCGAAGAAGGCGTGCCCCTTGTGCGCGCCCGTCCATTGGGCTGCCGGGTCCGACTTGGACACGAGCTCGGCTTCACCTCGCTGGCAGCGCCCCAGGCCGCATCGTCGAGCGTGTCGAGATACTCCCGAACCGAGCGGCGCGTCCTGGCCATCGCCTCCCAATCGACCTCCTCCTTGCCATCTGCCGAACGCTGCTTGTTGGCATCCGCCTTGATCAGGCTGGCGTCGGTCGCGAAGCCCTCGCCTCCAACCAGTCCCTCGGCCATGCAGCGCGCGACCGTCGCCTCGAACAGTTCGCGCAAAGGTCGCTGTCGCGAAAGCGGCCATGGCGGTTCTTCGAGAAGGTCGAGTGGTCGGGCACATCGCCCTCCAGCCCGAGCCGGCAGAACCAGCGATAGGCGAGGTTGAGATGAACCTCCTCGCACAGCCGGCGCTCGGATCGAACGCCCATGCAGTAGCCGATGATGAGCATCCGGATCATCAACTCGGGATCGATCGATGGCCGGCCCGTCTCGCTGTAGAAAGGCCGCAGGTGCTCCCGAATGCCCGACAAGTCTACAAAGCGGTCGATCGAGCGCAGCAGGTGATCCGCCGGCACATGCCGCTCCAGGCTGAAGCTGTAGAACAGCGCCTCCTGTGCCACCGTCCGCTCGCCCATCATCGGCCCGTCTCCCGCATCTGCAGGAACACTGAATCAGCTACCGGTCACGACTTCAACCCGGACTTTTTCAACGCAATCGGCGCATAGCTGCCAATCACCGAATGTCCGACATAGCCGAAAGCAGACATGCCGTGCTCAGGACGGATGCGCCTCCACTTCGGCTTCGGTCGACCGCTCGGGATTGGCGCTCCCCTCCCCGCCCCGCCCACTGCGGCTCCACAGGAACAAGCCCACGCCGGCGGCCGCGGCCCCGGCGGCGGTGAGCGTCATCGCCGGGTGACGGGCGGCCTTGGTGTAGAGGCTGGGACGAATGGTGCTGCCCTGATGGTCCCCCCGCACCCGGGCCTCAGCCTGGCCATAATGAAGGTTGTCGGTGGCGGTCGCCTGCCTGGTGCCGAACTGGGCGGGGACGAGGAATTTGGCGCTGATCCAGTCCATCAGGCGCGGAGCGAGGCTGCCGAGCACGCTCATCGTTCGTGCGCCGCTGCCGATAAAGGCGTCGCGCACCGGATATTCGGCGGCGTGGAGGATCGTCTTGGCAACCTCCTCCGGCGCATAGACGGGCGGCGGGAATTTGGGCTCCTCGCGATGATAATCCTTCACGTGCTGCGGCATCGGCGTGCCGATCGAGGCCGGCTTGATGAGCGTGACCGAAATGGGCGCGCCTTCATGCTCCAGCTCCATGCGAAGGGCATCCGTGAAGCCCTTCATCGCGTGCTTGCTGGCCGAATAGATGCCCTGGACAGGCAAGGCGCGATCGGAAGTGACGCTGCCGACATTGATGATCGCGCCGCCATGAGCGCGCAGATGCTTCACCGCGATCTGCGAACCGTGGACGACGCCCCAGAAATTGATTTCGAAGAGCTGCCGCATATCGGCTTCGCTGACCTCGTCGATCATGCCCCAGATGCCGACGCCGGCATTGTTGACCCAGGAATCGATGCGGCCGAAGCGCTCGAGCGCGGCCGCGGCGACCCTCTCGAGATCCTCCTGCTTGGTGACGTCCGCCTCGACGAACACGGCATCGCCGCCCGCATATTTGATCCCGTCGACCGCCTCGGCCAGCGCCTCACGCGTGCGGGCGGCGAGCACCACCTTGGCGCGCGCGTTCGGCTGCGAGCTTGGCGGTGGCGAGACCGATGCCGCTGGAGGCGCCGGTGATGACGATCACTTGGCTTGATACGGGCTTCAGCTTGAGGGCCATGAACTTCTCCATCGATCGCTTCTCGTTTTCACGCCAACGAACGAGGGCGACGGTCGTTCGACGCAAAATCGCGTAGAGCCTCTTTAAAAATGCGGTTCCGGCCTGCTGGCGCGCCACAGAAATGCGCGCTTAAGCGCATTTCCAAACAGATTCTCAGGCGGCGATCACGTCGAAACGCGCGGTCAGCACCATCTCCTCGCCTAGATCAAGCACGCGAAGGCCAAGCTCGGGCCAACTTTCCTCGGGCTCGTTCAGCGCCGCATTGGCGTGGCTGACCGGCTCGGCCACGAACAGCCCGCCTTCCGACGGAGAATAAAGCTGGAAGAAGCGCGCGTCGGGCGACGAGAACTCGATCCGGAACGGCGATCCTTGCGTGTGTATCCTGCAGACCTGGCCCCAGCCGCCGAAGCCGTTGTCGAGATCCTGGCCGCAAACCTTCCGATCCTTGAGGTCATAGCGGCCGGTCGCCGGGATCTTCTCCACGGGCAGCACGCTTTCGTCGATGGTCCAGGCATGCGCGACCTCAGTGTCGAGCACCGTCTCGGAGGTGCAGGGAAAGTAAGGATGCTGCCCCAGCCCGCACGGCATCGGATCGGATGAAAGGTTGCGGCAAAGGAGCCGGACGGTGAAGCCGTGCGGGTCGAGATCGAAACGCTGGCGCGCTTCATAAGTCCAGGGCCACTCGCCCGGCGCGTGGCGAAAAAGGAGCTCGCAGGCGGTTTCCGAGACGTGGTCCGGCTGCCAAGCGGCCAGCCAGCCATCGCCGTGGAGCGGGCTCGGGTCGCTTTCCATATTCCTCGGCAGCGTGACTTCCCGGCCACGGAAGGTGAAGCGGCCGCCCCGGATGCGATTGCAATAGGGATGAGGGGAAGCTCGCGGCATCGAGAACACTCTCAGGAAAACCGTCTGACCCACGGAAAATGCTGAGCTTTTCATCCCCGGCATTGAAATCGAAACGGGCGATGCTGCCGCCGGCACTGGGGGCGAGCACGAGCTCGAGCGGGCCGCTCGCGAGACGGATGAGATCGTCGTCCACCATTATCTGTGGCCTTTACCTATTTAATATTCACCAGCCGGAAACCCGTCTGTGGATAAACGTAGATTAGTGGTTGCGCGCGGATTCGTGCGTGGTTTATTAATCCCCCGGGGTACGGGAGGGGTTCCGTTATGAGTAGAATGGTAAAAGACTATATCGAAATTCGCGATTGCGGATCCCTCGATGCATTGATCGAAAGCCTGGTGGCGGCTCGGGAGAGCCTTCCTGCAGGTTCCCAGGCGGAAGTCAGGATGCGCGGTGACGACGTATTCGGCCGCCAGATCTCAATTTCTTATTTCCGCGCGCAGACCGCCGAGGAAGCGGAATGCGATGCGCGCTACGCCACCGCCTATCGGGAGTCGCGTCAGCGCGAGCTCGACCGGCTCGAGGAAGAGCTTGGGGTGGTCTCGGCTGCAGGCCAGCGCCAGCGCCGCCTGCGGGTGGTCGGCGCCTGACACGCCGAACGCTGCGCTCGCGCAACGTCTGACGGTTGAAGCGCCCCGAGTGGGAGAGGCAGAAGCCTCTACCACTCGGCGAAGCTTCCATCCTTTTGCCGCCAGATGGGGTTGCGCCAGCGATGGCGCGCCTTGTGCGCCTCGCGCACGGCGTCCTCGTCGATGGTGATGCCGAGGCCAGGTTTTTTCCGGGATCGGCAGATAGCCGTCGACGGGTGACAGCGCCTCCTTGTCGCTGATGAAATTCAGAAGGTCGTGGCCCACATTATAGTGGATGCCGAGGCTCATCTCCTGAATCGCCACATTCGGCGTGCAGGCGGCAAGCTGCAGGCACGCGGCGAGCGCGAGCGGCCCGAGCGGACAATGCGGCGCGACGGCGATGTCATAGGCCTCCGCCATGGCGGCGATCTTGCGGCATTCGAGGATGCCGCCGGCGTGGCTGAGGTCCGGCTGGATGATGTCGACCGAGCGGGATTCGAAGAAGGGCTTGAAGTCCCACCGCGTATAGAGCCGTTCGCCGAGTGCGATCGGTGTCGAGGTGAGCTGCGCGATCTGCGCGAGGCCCTCGACATTCTCGGACAGAAGCGGCTCTTCGATGAACAGCAGCCCTAGCGGCTCCAACACCTTAGCGAGCTGCTTGGCCATCGGCTTGTGGACGCGGCCATGGAAGTCGAGGCCGACGTCCATTCCCGCCGCCTGCGCAGCCTGGACGCGCTCCACCACCTCGTCGAACAGCTTGGGCGTGCCGATCCAGTCGAGCTCGCCGGTGGCGTTCATCTTGACTGCCGAGAAGCCCTGATCCTTTCGCGCCCTCGCGGCGTCGCCGATCTCGTTGGGGCGATCGCCGCCGATCCAGGCATAAGCGCGGATGCGGTCCTCACCTTTCCGCCGAGCATCTCCCAGGCGGGAAGACCGACGGCCTTGCCCTTCAGATCCCACAGCGCCTGCTCTAGGCCGGCGAGCGCCGACATCAGCACCGGACCGCCGCGATAGAAACCGCCGCGATAGGAGACCTGCCAGATATCCTCGATCCGCCGCGCATCGTGGCCGATGAAGCGGTCGCGAGCGCTTCGAAGGCGCCGTCCACCGCTTCCGCCCAGCTTCCAGACTCGCCTCGCCCCAGCCGACGGCGCCGTCCTCCGTCTCCACGCGCACGAACAGCCAGCGCGGCGGTACGTAGAAGGTCTCGATGCGGCCGATCTTCATCCTTGTTCTCCTAGACCTTATGAAAAGGGCCTGATTCACGCCTTCGGCGGAAGCGCGTAGCGCTTCCACCTCAACCGATCAGGCCCTAGAGCCTTTCCCGACACGGCGGAATCGCCTTGTCGGATCAGAAAGGCTTCAGATCAATGTCTGGAGATGATCAGGTCGCCATGCAATGGCATGGCTACGGATTGCCGGGGCAATCCGTACCTGATCATTCCCGGCCGATAATTGAGTAGGTGCGCAGTCCCCCGGACTGCGCAGCCATGCCCGGGGGGCATGGCGACCTACTCAATGGTTCCCGCTTTTCGGGAAGTGCTCTAGCCGACTTCGGGATTGGCAGGCTGGGCGGAAAGCTGGTCGTTGGCCGCGGCGGCCAGCGCCTGTTGCCTCAGCGAGTGCATCCGATCGGCTTGCGAGGGCTTCGTACGATCGGCACCGACAGGCAGACGCTGGACGCGGGGAGCACCTCCCGCCAGTCCTGGATGAGCTTCTTATAGGCCTGGCCGACCGCGCGGATGTTACGATCCAGGTCGTAGAGGCCGAGCGGGTTCACGTTGCCGTTCTGCTCGCGAAGGGCGGTGTCCCAATCGACCTGGTCGGTCAGCGAATACCAGGTGAAGCCGACCGTCGGGATGCCGTCGTTCCTAAGCCGAAGAACGCTCGCCCATTCTTTCCAGAGCCACTGGACGGCTTCGGTGCCGAGCGGCCCCTCCTTCATGTTGGTCTCGGTATGCATGACCGGCAGCCGGTAGCGGTCATAATATTGGCGCGTGATCTCGGTGTAGCCGAACACCTCGCCGGAGGAGTCGGTGAGCCCGTCCGCGTGCACCCGGTGCTCGTTGGTCATGTAATAATCGTTGCCGAGGATGCAGTGCTGCTTCAGCCGGTTGTGAAGGAAGAAATGATATTCCTCCTTCGTCATCCCGTTATCCATCAGATATTCGTACATCTCGCTGTCGACGCGGCGGCCGTAGTTGAGATCGAGCGAGAGGAAGCGGCGGGCGTTCATGATCTCGGCCGGGCCGATCGCCGCCGGGCTGTCGGCATGAAAATATTCGGAGGATTCCGACTGGATGAAGATGGCGTCCGGGCGCCGCTTCAAGATCTCCATCATGGCAAAAGGACGTTCGCCTTGACGATATTCTTCAAGGCCGTGACGAAGCCGCGATCGGTCTTCATCTGCTCGTTCCACCAGCCATATTTGGCCGAGAAGGCCGCGCAGATGAACATCTCGTTCACCGGCGTATAGAGCTGCACCCAAGGGAAGCGGTCGGCAAAGGCGGCGGCATAATTGGCGAATTGCGGCGCGAAGTCCGGGTTCTGGAAATTGCCGAGCCAGTCGGGCACGCCGAAGTGACAAAGGTCGACGATGGGTGTGATGTCGCGCCGCTTCAGCTCGGCGAAACTGAGATCGGCAAATTCCCAATCATATTTCCCTGGCCCCAGGAGGGTCCGGTAGATGGGCGGGCCGTAGCGGAGGAACTGGATGCCCATGTCGTCGACAAGGTCGAAATCCTCGCGCCAGCGCTCGTAATGGCCGCACACGTCCATCTGATCGACGCGGGTGCGGCCGTTATTGATCGTCGGGACGCTGTTCTCGATCCCGGTAGCGAACATGAAATTAGCGATGGGGTCCTCCCCTGATACTCGCGCGCGCCTCAACTAGCGGCCCGGGAGCCTCGGCGCCATGCCTGATGCTGTCCCGTGCCGGGAAAAAAGGATCGAGGGGGATAAAGTTTCCTGCTGCCTGGCTCGAAAGGTGCCCATAGGTTAAATTTACCGGTGCTTATCGCTCGCCGTTTATTGTGAACCGATGCAGCCCTGATTGGATCATCACCCATGCGTCCCCTTTGCTCCTCATCGCCGCGCTCCTCGCCGGCCCGGCCTCCGCCCAGTCGCGCGCACCCTTCACCGTGGCGGAATCGGGCCAGAGCTTCGAAAGCCTGCAGGATGCCGTGAATTCACTGGACGGCGGCGACGGCACCATCGAGATCGCGCCCGGCAGGTACAAGGATTGCGCCGTTCAGGAGGAGGGACGGGTCGCGTTCGTCGCCAGGGTGCCGGGCACGGTCGTGTTCGACGGCGGCATCTGCGAGGACAAGGCCACGCTCGTCCTCCGCGGCCGCGCATCGCACGTCGAAGGGATCACATTCACCCGCATCTTCGTGGCCGACGGCAACGGTGCCGGGATCCGCATGGAAAAAGGCAACCTCATCGTCGTCTCGGCAAAATTCGTCGACGCACAAAGCGGCATCTTGTCGGCGAACGATCCGGCGAGCACCATCACCATCGACAAATCCACCTTCGAGAGGCTTGGCTTGAATCCCGACGTCAATGCCGCCTCGCACTCGATCTACGTCGGCCGCTACGGCGGCCTCAGGGTGACGAACAGTCGCTTCGAACGGGGAACGGGCGGACATTATGTGAAGAGCCGCGCGCCGCGGATCGAGGTGCTGAACAGCAGCTTCGACGACAGCCACGGCCGCGCCACCAACTACATGATCGATTTGCCCGAAGGAGCAGTGGGGCGCATCATCGGCAACAGCTTCGTCAATGGGAGCGACAAGGACAATTATGGGACGATGATCGCGGTCGCCGCCGAGGAGCGCCGCCAGCCCTCCGCAGGCCTCGTAATCGAGAACAATCGAGCTTGGCTTGTTCCGCGCTTCCCTTGGACCACCACCTTTGTAGGAAGTTGGACGGACGAACCGCTGGTCGTTCGCAGCAACGCACTCGCAGACCGCATAACCACGTTTGGGCAGCGCTGAAGGACCTGACCCATGTTGCGCGTGCTCACCCTTTCCACTTTGTTCCCCTCTGCGGTCAGTCCGCGATTTGGCACGTTCGTGGAGCAGCAGACGCGCGGCCTCGCTCAGCTTCCTGGCACCCAGGTCGAAGTGGTCGCTGGCGTAGGGCTGCCGGTCTGGCCGCTTGGTCTTCATCACCATTATGCGCGGCGCGCCAAGCTGCCGTTGGTCGAAGAGCGAAACGGACTTAAAGTTCACCGTCCGCGTTTTCGAGTATGTCCATGGTTCGGCGATCCGCTGGCGGCCCGTTTTCTAAGTGCGGCGCTGCTGCCCTACCTGAAAAATATACGAAAACACTTCCCTTTCGATGTCATCGACGCAGAGTTCTTCTGGCCGGACGGGGTTGCAGCAATGCGACTCTCCCGTGCGCTCCAAGTCCCTTTTTTGATCAAGGCGAGGGGCTCGGACATCCATTACTGGACTCGCCGGGCCGGTGTTAAGGATCAGATCCTGGAAGCGGGTGGTTCGGCGTCCAAGCTGCTGACCATCAGTACCGCCATGAAAAACGACCTTGTGGCGCTTGGCATGCCCGCGGGGAAGATCAGCACCCACTATACGGGCGTGGACCTCGAGCGTTTCCAGCCAATCGACCGCGGGCTGGCAAAAAAGAACCTCGGTGTGTCTGGTCCTCTTCTCGCCACCGTGGGAGCATTGATCCCATTGAAGGGCCAAGCTCTCGTGTTAGAGGCTCTGAGCCATCTTCCAGATGTCACATTGCTACTTGCCGGCGAGGGACCGGATCGGAACAAACTTGGCGTGATGGTACAACAGCTGGGGCTCGCAGACCGGGTCCGCATTCTGGGCGACCTGCCTACCGAGCAGGTGGCACAGCTCCTCGCGGCTGCGGATGTGATGGTGCTTCCATCGCGTTCAGAGGGGTTGGCGAACGTATGGGTGGAGGCGCTTGCGAGCGGAACTCCGATCGTGATCAGTGACGTCGGTGGAGCGCGTGAAGTGGTTCAGGACGATAGGGTGGGACGCATCGTCCCACGCGAACCTGCCGCGATCGCCGGGGCCATAATGTCGCTGCTTCGCGATCCCGTCGATCCGCAGATCCCACGGGCAATTGCCTCCAGGTTCAGCTGGAAGAAGAATGCAATGGAACTCAGAGATCATCTTCTGAGCACGTCCTTAGGCGCCTCCGGACATGATTAGGAGGAAGATCGCGGCGAACCTTGCCTCTCCGCGCCGATTCCTCCGCGCGCTCGGCCAGGTCGGCGCGCCCGCCGGCAAGGCTACCGCCCTCCCGGAGCGCTGATCATGTGCGGCATTTCGGGAATCTTCTATCCGGCTGTTCCAAGGCCCGTGGACGAGGCCCGCGTCCGTGCGATGGCGGATGCGCTTGCCCATCGCGGGCCGGACGGGTCTGGTGTCTGGACGGCACCCGGGATCGGTCTCGGACACCGCCGCCTCTCCATCATAGATTTGGAGGGCGGGGCGCAGCCGATGCTGAATGCCGACGGCGGCGTTGCGATCACGTACAATGGCGAGATCTACAATTTCCGTGAGGTTCGGGCGGAGCTTGAAGAGCGCGGCCACGCGTTCCACACGGAGAGCGACACCGAAGTGATCCTTGCCGCCTGGCGGCAATGGGGCCCCGATTGCCTTGCTCGCCTGAACGGCATGTTCGCCTTCGCGCTTTACGACCGCGCCGCCGACACGCTCTTCCTGGCCCGCGACCGGATGGGCGTGAAGCCTCTCTTCCTCGCGGAGCTTTCCGACGGCGCTCTCATCTTCGCATCCGAATTGAAGGGCCTCCTTGCCCACCCACTCCTCCGCCGCGCACCCAGCCCGCAGGCGGTCGAGGACTATCTCGCCTTCGGCTACGTGCCCGACGATGCATCGATCGTCGCGGGGGTGAAGAAGCTTGCCGCGGGCCATTATCTTCTGGTTCGGCGCGGCCATTCCATTCCCGCCCCCACCCGCTGGTGGGACCTGGACTTCAAGCCCGATGTGAACTCCTCCCCGGAAGAGCTTGCCGAGCTGATGCGCCGGGCGGTTCGCTCGCGCATGATCGCAGACGTGCCCCTCGGCGCCTTCCTTTCCGGAGGGCTCGACAGCTCGGCCGTGGTCGCGTTCATGGCCGAAGCGAGCCGCAGCGCGGTGGAAACCTGCTCGATCGGCTTTGTCGAAGCAGACCATGACGAGACCCGCTACGCCGCGCTGGTCGCCGAGCGCTTCTCCACCCGCCACCGCAGCCGCATCGTTGCCGCCGACGATTTCGAGCTGATCGACACGCTCGCCGATGCCTTCGACGAGCCGTTCGCCGACGCATCCGCGATTGGAACCTACCGAGTCTCGGAGCTGGCCCGCGAGACGGTGAAGGTCGCGCTTTCGGGCGACGGCGCCGACGAGGCCTTTGCCGGCTATCGCCGATACCGCTTGTTCGCGGCCGAAGAACGTGCGCGCCACCTTCTTCCGGCACCGGCGCTCCGCGCCCTTGGCGCGCTCGGGGCGATTTACCCGAAGCTCCATCGAGCGCCCCGTTTCCTGCGCGCCAAGACCACGCTCCAGGCGCTCGGTCGCAGCAGCGGGGAAGCCTATGCCGACGCCGTGGCCGTGACGAATGCGCAAACGCGGGCACTGCTTTACCGCCCTGACTTTGCATCCCTTCTGCAGGGCCACCGCGCCGAGAACCGCTACATCGATACGATGCGGGACGCTCCAGCCGACGACGCGCTCTCCCGGGCGCAATATGCGGACCTCAAGATCTGGCTCCCCGGCGACATCCTGACCAAGGTCGACCGCACCAGCATGGCTGTGAGCCTCGAGGCGCGAGAGCCCTTGCTGGACCACCGGCTCGTGGAGTTCGCCGCCCGCCTTCCGTCCGCATCGCGGCTGCGGCGCGGCGAGGGCAAATGGCTGATGCGACGGGCACTGGAGCGGCACCTCCCTCACGAGATCCTGCACCGTCGGAAGATGGGCTTCGTCACCCCGATCAGCGGCTGGTTCCGCGGCCCGCTCGCCCATGCTGCAGCTTCGATCGGCCGCCAATCCACGCTCGTCCAAACCGGCTGGTTCGACGATATCGCAATTGCGCGGGTCGCTTCCGAGCACCAGGCTGGCAAGGCCGATCACGGTCGGCTGCTGTGGCAGCTCCTGATGCTCGACAAATCGCTGCAGCGCGTATTCGCGCCCTGCTAACTGGCGAGGGCGACCTCAAGGAGTTCGAAGGAGCCTTAACGGGCCATCAACCGGCTTGGTCTATCGAGCACGGATGAAGCGCGGTTCGGGACGGCAGGCATGATCGACAACTTCTCGCTTGCGATCAGCCACGGCTTGATCCTCCTCATCATGTGGCGCCTGCTTTCCCGTCCGGATCTCGACGATGACAAGGCAGCCGCGCCCGCTCCTTCGCCGAGGCCCGAGCGCCGCTTTCGCTCATTCCTGAAGGGACGTCGGAGTGCGTGATCTCGCTCTCGTCGCATTTCTGATGGCGATGCTCGGGCTTGGGCTCCGGCGGCCGTTCCTGCTCGTCCTGGCCTATGCCTATGTCGACATTCTCGCGCCTCACCGGCTGGCTTATCACCTGCTGAACGGGGTGCAGGTGTCGATGATCGTCGCAAGCGCGGCGATCGGCGGCTGGCTCATCTTCGACAAGAAGAATTTCAACGTTGCACCCCGGCAGGGTCTGATGATGATCCTGCTCGGCTATTGCTACTTCACCACCGTCCATGCCGACTTTCCGTTGGACGCTCCTGAAAAATGGAATTGGGTTTGGAAGGCGGTTTTCTGGGCGACCTTCCTGCCGCTGACGCTTCGCACTCGGCTGCGGGTCGAGGCCTATCTGCTGGTGATCGTCTTCTCCGCCGCGGCGATCATCATCGGCGGCGGCATCAAGACCTTGCTGGCAGGCGGCGGCTACGGTGCGCTCAACCTCATGGTTGACAACAATTCCGGCCTTTACGAAAGCAGCCAAATTGCGACGGTGGCGGTCGCGCTGGTGCCAATAATCCTGTGGCTGGCACGGTTCGGGACGGTGTTCCCGCGCGACTGGCGCGTGCAGCTCTTCGCCTGCGGCCTGATTTTCGCCTGCCTCCTCATCCCGGTCGGAACCGAGGCGCGCACCGGTCTCGTCTGCATCGCGGTGCTGGCCATCCTGATGCTGCGGGATGCGAAGCGACGGCTCGTCTATATCGCGCTGATCGGCACCCTCAGCCTCGCCGCGATCCCGATGCTACCGAGCAGCTTCACCAGCCGGATGGAGACAATCGGTAAATATCAGGCCGACCAATCCGCCAGCACCCGCCTCGTCATCTGGGCGTGGACGTGGAACTATGCAAAGGAGCATCCGCTCGGCGGCGGCTTCGAGGCTTATCGTCAGAACAAATTGAGGGTGCAGACGGTCTCCGAAAGCGGGGAAGGGCCCGTCCAGATCGTCGATGCGCAGCTGCTGGAGGACCAGGGCCGCGCTTATCATTCGAGCTATTTCGAGATGCTCGGCGAGCAGGGCTTCCCGGGCCTCATCCTGTTCCTGCTTATCCACGGCATCGGCCTTTTGCGCATGGAGGTGCTGCGGCGGCGCTATTTCCGCGAGGAGGGCGACAAAGCCTGGATTTCGCCGCTCGCCACCGCGCTGCAAAGCGCGCAGATCATCTATCTCGTCGGTTCGCTGTTCGTCGGCATCGCCTATCAACCCGTCGTGTGGATGCTGATCGCCGTGCAGATCGGCTTCGACACGGTGGTCGCGCGGCAGGCGAAGAACGCATTCAAGGAACGAAGCTGGGCGAAGAAGCCGATCGCCGCCTCCGCCTCGATATAAAGGCACTGTGCTAGCCCGAGAAGAGCGCGTCCGGCAGACCTGAAACCCCGGGCTTCACCATGAACAGGCCGCCGGCCTGGGGCTGCTTTGCCAGCGCCTCTTCGTCGAGGCCGATGCTGGCCGACGTGATGAAGAGATGGTCGAGGGCGGGCCCGCCGAAGGCGCAGCTGGTCGGGCGCTGCACCGGCACTTCGAGTGTTTCCAGGAGCTCGCCCGCGGGCGAGTAGCGCCTGACGCACCAGCCGTCCCAAAAGGCGATCCAGAGGCAGCCTTCGGCATCGACCGTCATCCCGTCCGGATAGCCGTCCCGCTCGCCATATTCGGCGAAGACTCGACGCTTCGATGCGTTCCCATCCTCGTCCAGATCGAACGCGTAGGTGACCTGCCGGCCCGAATCATTGTGGTACATGAGCCGGCCGCCCGGGCTGAAGGCGGGGCCGTTGGTGACACGATATTCATCATCCATACGGCGCCAGCTGAGATCCCGATCGAGGCGGTAGAGGGCGCCCGTTGCGAGAACCTCCTCATCGTCCATCGTCCCGGCCCAGAAGCGGCCCTCGCGGTCGAGCTTGCCGTCGTTGAAGCGGTTGGTGGGCCGCTCTGGCTCCGGATTGGCGTGAAGATCGTAGCGCCCCGCGGCCGGGTCGACGAACGCGAAGCCGTTCTCGCTCCCTGCCACGAAACCGCCGCTTTCGCGGGGCGCCAGCGAGCAGACGCGGAATGGCGTTTGCCAGACGGCGATCTTGCCGCTGTCGAAGGCGCGGCGGAAAATGCGGCGGCCCTTGATGTCGACCCAGTAGAGCGCGTCCTCGCGCGCCGACCAGACGGGGCCTTCGCCGAGCACCGCCTTTATATCGGCGACACAGATCGGGGTGTTGCTATCCGACATCCGCGCCCGAATAGCCTGCCTGCGGCGGCGGGCAAGGAAATTGGGACCGATTAGCGGCCCGCGCGTTGAAGTCTGTTGGGAAATGCGCACAAGAGCGCATTTCTTGGGCTCCGCGCCAGCCCGCTCCCCCACCCAGCCTCCCGACGTCAGTATGATTGCATCGGGGGGCTGGGTGGGGGAGCGGGCCGGAACCGAATCCCCAAACAGGCTCTTAGCCGCACGAGACGAAGAGGATAGGCATGCGCTGGGCGGAAGGCTTCATTGCAGTCGATTGGGGCACCACCAATCGCCGCGGCTACCTGATCGCCGACGGCGGCCGTATGACCGACGAGATGGAGGATGACCGCGGTATCCTCGCGGTCGGCCGCGAGGGCTTCGATCGCGCCGTGGCGGACCTGAAGGGCCGCCTCGGCGACCGGCCGCTGCTGATGGCCGGCATGGTCGGATCGAACCGCGGCTGGGTAGAGGCCCCCTACGTGCCCTGCCCCGCCGGCCTGCCCGAGCTCGCCGCCAATCTGAAATGGGTCGTCCGGGACCGGATCGCGATCGTTCCGGGCGTCTCCTACAGCGACGGCGATGCGGCCGACGTGATGCGCGGCGAGGAGATGCAGATCCTCGGCGCCTTTGCCGAAGGGATGGTGGCGGCCGATGCGCTGATCTGCCACCCCGGCACGCACAACAAATGGATCAGGCTCGAGGACGGGCGGATCACCGCGTTCCGGACGGTGATGACCGGCGAGCTGTTCAACCTGCTGCGCGAGCACAGCATCCTCGCCGATCTGCTCTCGGCGCCAGCCGAGGTCGACGATGCCTTCGAAGCGGGCGTGCGCAAGGGGCTGGAAAGCGACGAGCTCATGGCCGAATTGTTCTCCGTGCGGGCACGGGTCCTGCTCGGCAAAGCGCCGCGGGAAAGCGCGGCCTCCTACACAAGCGGGCTACTGATCGGCACCGATATCCGGATCGGCGCCCGCGCCGCGCCGCAGGAAGAGATCGTTGTGATGGGACGGCCCGAGCTCACCAGCCTGTTCGCGGCCGCGCTCCGCATCGGCGGCAGGACGGCGCGCGAGGTGGACGGCGAGGAGGCGTTCCTTGCCGGCGTCAAGCATCTGTCGGAGCTGATTCAATGAAGCCGAAAGAGGAATTGCTGCAGCGTCTCCACGAATGTCCGCTGGTCGCGATCATCAGGGGCGTGACACCGGACGAGGTCGAAGCGATCGGCGAAGCGATGTACCAGGCCGGCATCCGCATCATCGAGGTTCCACTCAATTCGCCGCAGCCGCTCGACAGCATCGGCAGGCTGGCGAAGTGCCTCGGAGATCGGGCGCTGATCGGCGCCGGCACCGTGCTCGATCCCGCGGACGTGTCGCGTATCCGTGATGTCGGCGGCGGACTGATCGTCTCGCCGAGCACCGACACGGAGGTGATCGCCGCAACCGCGCAGGCGGGGATGGTCTCCGCTCCCGGCTTCTTCACGCCGTCCGAGGCTTTCCAGGCGCTGAAGGCCGGCGCCACCGCGTTGAAGCTCTTCCCGGCCGAAGCGGTCACGCCCGCCTTCGTGAAGGCGCAGCGGGCGGTGCTTCCGAAAGACGTTCCACTGCTCGTCGTCGGCGGCGTGAAGCCCGACACCATGCAGGCTTGGCTCGATGCCGGCGCCGACGGCTTCGGCCTCGGCTCAGGGCTCTACAAGCCGGGCCAGACCCCCGGCGACGTCGCCGCGCAGGCACGCGCCTACGTGCAAGGCCTCGGCTGATGCGACCGATCCGGATCGGGATCATCGGTTATGGCAAGATCGCGGAGGACCAGCATGTCCCCTCGATCCGGAACAATGGCCGCTTCGAGCTGGCGGCGACCGTCAGCCGCCAAGGCAAAGGCGCGCCCGGTATCCGCAGCTTTGCCAGTCACCACGAGATGCTCGACCAGATGGAGGATCTCGAGGCGGTCGCGATCTGCACGCCCCCGTCCGTCCGTTACGACATCGCCCGCGACTGCATCGAAGCGGGGCTCCATATTTTGCTGGAAAAGCCGCCGGGCGTGACGCTGGCCGAGGTCGAGCATCTCGCCTGCCTCGCCGCGGGCCGCGAGATATCGCTCTTCACCACTTGGCACGCGCAGCACAATCCGGCGGTCACGGCGGCCGCCGAGCGGCTGGCGGGGCAGAGCATCGCATCGATGGAGATCGTCTGGCACGAAGACGTCCGCAAGTGGCATCCCGGCCAGCAATGGATCTGGGAGCCGGGCGGCTTCGGCGTCTTCGATCCCGGCATAAATGCGCTTTCGATCGCCGCCCGCATCTTTCCCGGCGAGCTGTTCGTGCGCGAGGCCGAGCTCATCTTCCCCGAGAACAAGCAGGCGCCGATCGCGGCGCGGCTGCGCTTCGCAAGCTCCTCATCGGGGGGCGAGCTCAGCGCCGATTTCAACTGGAACCATCAAGGCAAGGAGGAATGGAACTTCCACATCCGCCTCTCCGACGGCACTGAGCTGAAGCTGATCGAAGGCGGCTCGCGCCTGTTCGTGGGGGACGAGCTTCAGGCGTCGGGCGGGCACGGGGAATATCCCTCCATCTACGCCGAATTCGTCGACCTCATCGACGAGCGGCGGAGCCATGTCGACATCCGCCCGCTCCGCCTGGTCGCCGACGCCTATCTATCGGGCCGGCGCAGCACCGCCCCGCCGTTCGAGGACGGCTGACATTGGCAGGCGCCGCCGCTATGCCTCGGCAAAACATATCCTGGGGAGAGACTTCGATGCGATCCACCGCCCTTGCCGCACTCCTGCTTGCCGCGACCGCCTCGCCGGCCGCTCCCGCCGCCGCCCAGGCGCAGGCCGAACAAGGCTTTGCCGTCATCCATGCCGGAGCGCTGCTCGACCGCCCCGGGCGAGAGCCGCGGCGGGGCGCCAGCCTGGTGGTCCGCGGCGGCAAGGTGGTGTCGGTGCAGGACGGCTTCATCGATGCGCCGGCGGGCGCCCGTGTGATCGACCTTCGCGACCGCTTCGTGCTTCCGGGCCTGATCGACAGCCATGTCCATCTCGATTCGGACCGGGCCGGCAATGAAGGGCTGCTGGCGGGCTTCACCGAAAGCAGGCAGCTGGGCGCCTACGAGACGCTGTGGAACGCGCACAAGACGCTCAGTGCCGGCTTCACCACGGTGCGCAACCTCGGCGATCCGGGCGGCGCGCTGGCGCTCCGCGACGCGATCGCACGCGGCTGGGTGCAAGGGCCCCGGATCCTTGATGCCGGCAATGCCATCTCCACGACGTCGGGGCATATGGATCCGCACCTTGGGGTCGATGAGGAGCTGCACGCCGCGATCCCCGCCGACAATCTCTGCGACGGCCCGGACGAGTGCCGCAAGGTGGTGCGCCGCCAGATCGGCCGCGGGGCCGACGTGATCAAGATCGCCACCACCGGCGGCGTCAACAGCCGCATCGGCGCGGGCCTCGGCAAGCAGATGTTCGACGACGAAGCCAAGGCGATCGTCGATACGGCGCACCTTTACGGCAAGAAGGTCGCCGTCCACGCCCACGGGGCCGACGGCATTACGGTGGCGCTCCGCGCCGGCGCCGATTCGATCGAGCATGGGACCTTGATCGACGAGGAGAATATCCGGCTCTTCAAGCAAACGGGCGCTTTTTACGTCCCCACCCTTTCAACGGTGAACGGCTATCTCGAGCGCATCGCGAAGGACCCGAACGCTTACCCGCCGGAGGTCCGCAAGAAGATCGACTGGCGCATCGGCATCACCGGCAAGGCGCTGGAAA
>JAUJOJ010000035.1 GCA_030447665.1 Allosphingosinicella sp.
CGTTAGGCATAGCGCGGTTCTTCTCATCGATGTCGCTCAGGAGCTTGCCCCATTCGCGCTCTACGTTTTGTATGCCTAGCTCGCGGGACAGCTCCTTAACTGCCGCCTCCATAGCGCGCATGAGGTGAAAGACCGAAGCGGTGTAGCGGGCGACCGCAAAGCATTTGCCAGCCTCCGAAATATCACCGCTCGCCTCCGGAATGCGCGCGTCAACCTCCGGCCCGAACAACGGCTCCTCTGGCGCATAGAAAGCAGCCGAGGTGGATGGGAGACAGTAAAAGCTGATGGATGCCGTCTCATCCACCAGGCGGCTTTGCACCTCCTGGTTGATGATTCGAAGCTCTTCAAACGTGATTTCTTTCTTACGCGCCAACAGCTGTTTGATGGCGCGCTCAGCCGCTTTCTTGGTGACCGGTGCGTTCAACGCGGCGGTGGCCTTCACTATAGTCCTGTAGGTGCTGGCGACGTTGTGACGAAGTGACATTCCTATGGGATCATGGATGTTCGCTTTGATTTCAGGCTCTTTCCAAGCCGCAGCAAGCGCCTCAATCCGCTCCAGGTGCGACGCGGCGCTCATCAGGTGGAAAGCCTCAATTTCTAACATATTCCAAAGGCTCCTGACTCGTTCAGAGTGCATCACTTAGCACCGCCGAACCGGCTGGGGTACGTGACCTATAACGATGCCACTTCGCGCCTTGCTAAAGGCGTGAATCAAGCTCACGATTTCCAGCAGGGCCAGATCGTTTCAGGCGGGTCCGGCCTGAAACGATCTGGGTCTAGCGCGTCTGGAGGGTGCCGGTGCGCGCATCGACCGGGTCGCTTCCGGACACGGCGTGCCAGGCCTTTCGGATGCCGTACTGAACGGCCCAGCCAAGGGCATAGGTGGCGACGATCGGCGCCGCGGCGCGGATGGTGGTCTCGGCAACGGTGCCGATGATGGCGCCCTTGATGCCGCTGTCGCCGTCTTGCCGGTCGATCCAGGCGCCGATCAGGGCGCCAAGCAGATTGCTCATGATAGTCTCCTTTGGAGGGACAGCGCTTGGCGCGCCGCCCGGGTTCCTCCGCCCGACGCTCAGCTGCCCGGATAGGGCCGTTCCTTGAGGAGCGCCGCCAGATGCGCGGCGTTGGAGGCGACCATTGCGGCGGTCTGCTGCACCTTGTCGGGAATTTGAGGAAGGTCCTTGAAGTCCGTCTTCCCCATCGCCTCACCCACCCAATAGCAGGCCGCGGCGGCCGGGATCGTCCAGCCGGTGTCGTTGAGCGTCTGGCAGAGCTGCGCGGTCACGTGATGGGCGCCGTCCTCGTTGCCGACGATCGCCAGCACCGCGATCTTGCCGTAGCTCGGCATGCGCCCGGCATCGTCGGTTTCGGACAGGAAGGCGTCCATCCGCTCGACCACGCGCTGGGCTATGCTGCACATCTGCCCAAGCCAGATCGGCGTGCCGAAGATGAGGATGTCGGCGGCGAGGATGCGCTGGCGGAGGCTGGGCCAGTCGTCGCCGGGGCCTTCATCGGAGGTCACGCCTGGCTTCACCTCATGATCGGCGATGCGGATCGTCTCGTTGAACGCCACCCCCTTTTTCTTGAGTTCGGAGACGAGGAGACCGATCATCTGGTCGGTGGAGGAATCCTCCCCGGAGCTTGGCTTGAGGCTGCAATTGATTGCCACTGCCGTCAGGGTCATGAATCTCTCCTTTTTCGGGGCTTCTGCATTCTCGGAGGAGACGCGTTTCGGCTGCCAACCGTTCCGGGCCCCACTGGTCGCGGGTGTCTGCTCCGGAGCCCCGGCCGGCCCGAGTTAGGCGATCCGAGACTATTATGGTATGGTCCTGCTATCAGGCGCGCTATTGCTCGTAAGCACCGCCTGGCTGAGAGACGACGATGCGCTCCCGCTTACCGACAGGAGCGTTATTCGTGGATTTCAATTATCTCTATCATCGTCAGCAGGTCTCGCTGATGCGCGCCGACCTTGCCTCCTGCGGCCCCAGCCGTGCCGCGCATGAAGGGCTGGCGCAGCTTTATTCAGGGATGATCGAGCGGCGAAAGTCCGAGCGGAGTGCGGGCAATCAGGGCGACGTTCCGCGTCTTTTCGAAGGGCCGCGGGATATAATCAGAGCGGCAGGGGTTTGACCTCCATGGAAACTCGTCTTGTTGTCGCTTACGCGCTTATCCTCCTTCTCACCCTCTTGGTGGGAGGAGCTCTTTTCTACGCGACCCGTGCCGGGCGCTCCGTGCGTCGCAGTCAGAAGAGCGCGCAACGCTCCCGCAGACGCAGCAGGGAGGCGCGGATCCGCGAGGAGCGCACCGCTTGACGCGGCCGATGCCGAACGAGGCCGCGGGCCTTCGCAACCGCGCCGCCCGCTGCCGTGACTTCGCTCGTGAATATGCGAGCGACGTTGGCACCTCGCTGACGGAGCTGGCAGTGGAGCTCGACAAGCGCGCCGATAGGCTCGATGCGCAAGATGAAAGGTCCGGATTAGC
>JAUJOJ010000022.1 GCA_030447665.1 Allosphingosinicella sp.
TGGAGCTGGAGCGAGGCATCGCACAGCTCCCATTGGAGCTCGGTGTGCCACAGCTTGGCGGCGGAGGCCTCGGCGGCGCTGAGCTCGCCGGCAACGTGGCGGCGGATCGCCCAGTCGAGATGCGCCCAGCCGACCTGGAGCTTGGCCGCCATGTCCGCGAGGGTGAATTTGGTGTTCTGGAATTCGAACACCGTCTTGCCGAACGCCTTTCGCTCCTTGGTGAATTTCACCGCCTCGTCGAAGGCACGCTGGGCAGCGCCCTGGGCGGAGCAGGCGATCGACAGCCGCTCCTGCGGGAGCTGGTTCATGAGGTAGGCGAAGCCCATCCCCTCGGCCCCGAGCAGGTTCGTCCGAGGCACGCGCAAGTCGTTGAAGAAGAGTTCGGAGGTGTCCTGGCTGTGGAGGCCGATCTTGTCGAGGTTGCGCCCGCGGGCGTAGCCGGGGCGCTCGGCTTCGACGAGGATCAGCGAGGTGCCGCGCGCGCCCTGCCGCGGATCGGTTTTGGCGACGACGATGGTAAGCTCGGCATGCTGGCCGTTGGTGATGTACGTCTTCGAGCCGTTGACGACATAATCTTCGCCCTCCTTCACCGCCGTCGTGCGGACCCCCTGAAGGTCGGACCCGGCGCCCGGCTCCGTCATGGCGATCGCCGTCGGCGTCTCGCCCGAGATCATGCGCGGCAGCCAGCGCCGCTTCTGCTCGTCGCTGCCGTAAGCGACGATGTAATCGGCGACGATGTCGGAATGGAGCGTGATGCCCGCCGTGGAGCCGGCATAAGCAAGCTCCTCGTCGATAACGGCATTGTAGCCGAAGTCGAGGCCAAGCCCGCCATAGCCCTCGGGCACCGTGGGGCAGAGCAGGCCCGCCTCCCCGCACTTGCTCCAGAAATCGCGGTCGACGATCCCGGCCTGCTCCCAGCGCTCGAGAGGCGGGCTGAGCTCGCGGTCGAAGAATTTGCGGACCTGGCTCCGGAACAGCTGGTGGTCTTCGGTGAAGCAGGTGCGGCGGGAGGTTTCGAGCATCATGGATCCTTGAAGCGCGGCGCGGGCATGGGCTGGATTTGATCATCGATGTCGGCGAACGTGCCGCGAAACGCGAGATGCGGGTGGCGGGGGGCCTCGGCCATGCTCAGGACCGGGGCGAAACAGGCCTCGGAGCCTTCCAGCAATTCGCACCAATGCCGGCGGGGATGTCGGCGGAAAGTGGCGGCGAGCTCGTCGTCGAGGCACGGATCGAGCTGGGACGAGGCGAGGCCGAGCTTTTCCTTCAGGGCCGCGAAGAAGTGCGGCTCGATCGCGCCCACCGCGACGAACTTGCCGTCGGCACATTCGTAACTGTCGTAAAAGGCGCAGCCGCCGTCGAGCAGGTTCGCGCCGCGCTCGTCGCGCCACATGCCCGCGGCGAGGAGCGACCAGGTCTGCGCCGCCAGCAGCGCCGCCCCGTCAACCATCGCGCAATCGATCACCGTTCCCTTGCCGGTGGTCCGGGCCGAGAGGATGCCCGCCAGCATCCCGAAGGCGAGCAGCATCCCCCCGCCGCCGAAATCGCCGACCGCGTTCGCGGGCGGGGTGGGCTTCTCCCCTGCCCTGCCATAGCCGTGCAGGTTTCCGGTGAGCGCGATATAGTTGATGTCGTGGCCGGCGGCCGAAGCAAGCGGCCCCTCCTGTCCCCAGCCGGTCATGCGGCCATAGACGAGCCGCGGATTGTCCTGGAGCAGCAGGTCCGGCCCGAGCCCCAGCCGCTCCATCACGCCGGGGCGGAAGCCCTCGATCAGGCCGTCGGCGGTGCGCGTGAGATCGCGTACCCGGGCAGCGCCTTCTTCGCTCTTGAGATCGAGCGTCAGGATCTCGGCTCGGCCCCGGCGGAGGATGTCCTTGTCGGGCGGGATCGGGTGCGGATGCCCCGCCCGCTCGATGCGGATCACCCGGGCGCCATGATCGGCCAGCATCATCGCCGCGAACGGCGCCGGCGCAAGGCCGGCCAGCTCGATGATCCGAACACCCTCGAGCGGGCGCAGCATGCTTTTAGCGCGACGCCATGCGAATGGCACCGTCGAGCCGGACATATTCGCCGTTGAGATACGGGTTCTCGGCCATGAAGACGGCGAGGCGGGCATATTCCTCGGGCTGGCCGAGCCGCTTGGGGAACGGGACCTGGGCGGCGAGCGCGTCCTTCACGTTCTGGGGCATCATTGCGACCATGGGAGTCTCGAACACGCCCGGCAGGATGGTGTTGACGCGGATGCCCTCGCCCATCAGGTCGCGGGCGATCGGGAGCGCCATTCCGAGCACGCCCGCCTTGGACGCGCTATAGGCCGCCTGCCCGATCTGGCCGTCCTGGGCGGCCACCGAAGCGGTGTTGACGATGAGGCCCCGTTCGCCATCGTCGAGCGGGTCGAGCGTGGCCATGCCGGCGGCGGAGGCGGCGAGCACGCGAAAGGTGCCGATGAGGTTGATCTGGATGGCGAGCTCGAACTGGTGGATCGGGTAGCGCTTGATCTCGCCGGTCGCCTTGTCGCGGCCGACCGTCTTCACCGCATTGGCGACGCCGGCGCAATTGACGCAGATCCGCTCCTGGCCGTGCGCCTCGCGCGCCCGGGCGAAGCCGGCATCCACGGCTTCGTTCGAGGTCACGTCCACCTGGGCGAAGACCCCGCCGATCTCCGAGGCTACCCTCTCGCCCTTCTCGGCATCGCGATCGAAGACGGCGACGCGAACGCCGCGTGCGGCAAGGGCTCGCGCGGTGGCTTCCCCGAGGCCGGAGGCGGCGCCGGTGACGATTGCGGCGATGCTCTTGTCGAGTTTCATGCTCTCCCTTTCCCTGCCCGATGCGATGCTGCGGCCCGGCATTTCGAAGCCGCTCCTAGGGCCTGATCGGCTGAGGTGGAAGCGCTACGCGCTTCCACCGAAGGCGGGAATCAGGCCCTTTCATATAGTTGCAGACCTGATTCACGGATCAAGGGATCCAGCCTGATCCGATCAAGGTCTAGAGCGAAGCAAGCGGTGGGGACAAGCGCAACGGCATTCCACCGCCTCAAAGTCGGCCCGAATGTGCATGTTTCTAAAGTTAAGTTTTCGGCGGATGTCCCGTATCGGGCCAGGTATATTGAAAAGGAGAAATGTTTTGAGGGACCTAGGTCGGTCATGTATGCTCCGGTCGATCAGGCGAGTTGCCCACCTTCCCTAACGGAGCCGCGGGACGAGTGGGAGGATTTGGTGTAAGCTCCCCCGGAACCACAGGCGATCCGTGCGGCGCGGATCGAAGCAGAAAAGGGCACGAACGATGGATACTCCTGAGCGAGACAGGAACGAGAAGAACCCGATGTCGATGATCGGCGCCGACATTGTCGTCACCGGCAATATCGAGGCGAAGGTCGATCTGCATATCGAGGGCCGCGTCCATGGCGACGTGCGCTGCGCCACCCTGATCCTGGGTGAGAACAGCTCGGTCAACGGCAGCATCTATGCGGACCGCGTGCGCGTCTCCGGCTCGGTCGAAGGCGCGGTCGAGACCAAGGATCTGGCGGTCGAAGCCACGGCCCGGGTCACCGGCGACGTGGTCTACGATCGGCTTCGTGTCGCCAATGGCGGCGTCATCGAAGGAAACATGCGGCGCCGGCCCGCCGAGGAAGGCGCCGCGGACGGCGGCAAGCTCAAGCTGGTCGGCCCGAGCGCGGAGCCGGCACGGGTTTTCATTGAGTAGGGCGAAAGAGCGCCGGGCGTTCCCGGCGTGATTCGATGCGTGAGCGTGAAGGCGTGTGATGATCGTGACTGACATGCGGGCGATGGCGGAGGACGCGCTGCAGGAGATGGAGGAGCTCCTGCGCGCAGTGGCGTCTTCCACCACCCCGCACCGGCTTTCGGCGGTTCGATACACGCACTGCCGCGAGGCCCTGCTGCGCAGCGAGTTCAGACCGGCGGTGCCGGGCTTCTTGATCCAGTGCGTTTCGATCTACAAGTTCCATGACTTCATCAACCTCTACGACCCTAAAGCAGACGCCCGTTTGGCGTTTGTCGAGACTGCCTTCAGTAAGTGCCGGGCGCTGCTCGACTCGAAGCGTGTGTACGATGTTTTCAAGGACGATTTCTGAAGCTGCGCACCTGGAGATGTTCGAGGAGCCAATGCCTGCCTGTTTCACCCCCTCCGCCAGACTGAGGCATGCCACCATAATATGAGCGCGACCTCACAGGATGCGATGCCTTTGTTGTGCGAGCTCGGCTGGCACCGGCCCGATCAGCTGGCGCGGTGGAACGACGGCTATTATTTCTCGAAATGCTCGCGCTGCGGGCGCGATCTGGTGCGCACGGCTTATGGGAGCTGGCAGCTCCCGAAGGGTTACCGCGTCGTCTGGCAACCCAAGCCGCCGGAGACGCGTGAGCAGATCGCGCTGATCCCGAGCGGGGATGTGGAGGTTGCAGGCGCGCCCGGCGATGGTTTCGACTTCCCGGTGGCGGAGATAACGCCCAGCAAGCCCGTGCAGATCGAACCCCGCGAAACGGGAGCTCCGACCGCGGCCTTTGCGCCGGTGGCGGAAGGCGTGCGGATTTTCGAGGAGCCACAGCCTTCCGAGGAGCCACAGCCTTCCCAGGAGCCACAGCTTTCCGAGGAGCCACAGCCTTCCGAGGAGCCCGCCCCGCTCCCCGAGCTGCAGGAAGCGGCGGCTCCAGCGCCCGAGCTCGCGGACGAACCTGCCCAGACTGCGGCCGACGAGCCGCTTCCGCAGCTTAGCGATCCCGCCCCTGCGCAGGATGATGCCGCGGGCGAGCCGGCCCTCGTCGAAACGGCCGAGCCGCCTTCGGCCGGGGATCAGCCTTTAGCCGTGGATCAGCCAAGGACAGAATTTCCGGTCGAGGAGCTCCTGCAGCAGCCAAACGGGACCGCACATACGATCGAGCAGCATCTCTCGATCGGCCAGGATGAGCCGGCCTCGATCGTGGAGGATATGCCGCCTGCCGGGCGGGACGGCCGGAAGGAGCTCCCGATTGCGGAGGTCCTGCGCCACCTCAACGCCACACCCCTGCCGGAGCCGGAAGTCGGACACGAGGCCGTCACCGACCCGGACGCCTCTATAGCCGAAGAGGCCGGCCCGGCGATCGCCCAGGAGGCCGCAGGGCCCGTCGAACAGCCGCAGGACTCCATCCCGGAAGTCCCTCCTGGTGCGGGCGAGCCGGCCGAAGTCGCTTCAGCCGATGATGCAACCGAGGCGCCCGAAGCCTTCAGCGAGCCGGCCGAGCAACCGGACGACCCGCCCGAACCGGACGCCGCCGAGTTGCCGTTCGAGCCTGCCCTGCCGCCGCGCGAGACTCCCTCACCCGTTCAGGATCCGTCATCCGGCTGGGACTTCATGGCCGAGGAGGAAGAGGATCCGATCGGCAGCTTCTGGGACCACCCTGCTCCTGCGCCATTGGCGGCACCAGCGCCGGAGGCTTCCGCCCAAGACGGCCCGGAACCAGTGCCGGAGCCGGAGCAAGCAACCGGCGAACCGGTTCCCGACGAGCAGCCGGAAAGCGCGTGGGGCGCCGGAGCAGCCGGAGGAACCCGACGGCGTTCCTGCGCCGCTGCCGGAGACACTGGCCGAGCCTGTTGCCCCGCCGCATCCGGTGGAGCGGACTGAGCCGATCGCTGCGCGGCCTCCGCCGGAGCGGACTGAGCCGATCGCCGCCCGCCTCCGCCGGAGCGGACGGAGCCGGTGCGTACGGCAACCTGGCCGCGATGGATGGATGCCGATACGGAGACCGCTACGTCGGAACCCGCCGAAGCGACCGGTGCCGCCCGGCGCCCGGAGGAGCCTGCCGCCCCGGACCACGCGCAGGTGGAAGCTCCCGCGCAGCCCAGTGCCGCTGAACCTTCCCAAGCCGCTCGAAAGGCTCCTGAGCCCGACGATGTCCCCCTTGGGTGGATGCGACCGACGAAGAAGCCGATTCGGACGGGACCGGCTCGCGATCGTCGAGATTTGCCGTCACTGCTGTCGTGTCGATCGGCGTGCTGGCGCTTGCCGCTGCCCTTGCCGGGCGGCCGGATAGCAGCCCAACCCAGGTTCCGCAGCCCGAGGCCGCTCCCGCACCAACGGCTGCGCCCGCGCCGAACGAGCCGGTCATGGTCGGCCGCGGCGCCCCGGCCCCGGCGGCGAAGATGCCGTTCGCGAAGCAGGAGCCGGCATTCGTCAGGCCCGGCCGGCCCGTTCCAATGGCGCTGCCTGCCCTCCCCGCGCGGGAGCAGGCCTTTGTCACCGCCAGCGTCCTGCAATGCCGATCGGCGCCGGTCGATCAGTCGCCTGCGGTCCGAAAGCTGGTGCGGGGGGCCCAGGTGCAGATCCTAGCCCGCGATCGCGCCTGGGCCAGCGTCGCGCATAAGGGCCGGCAATGTTGGGCGGCAGCACGCTTCCTTTCGGCGGCCCAGCCTTGGTAGGGCAGCCATTACGGCATCGAACTTCCTTTTGGGTGATGCGTTCGCGGCGGGGTGAGTGACGCACCGCCGCAGCAAGATCATTCCTCGCTTCTGAAGCCGGGGCGCAATTGCTGGCGGATCGAGAAAGCCGGCCGCGCCTCGCTGATCGTCGACGCCGCCGATTATTACCGGATGGCGCTGCGGGCGATGCTCGAGGCCAAATCGCAGATCATCCTGATCGGTTGGGACGTCGATACGCGCGTGTCGCTCGACGACGAGGACCCGCCCCAGGGGCACCCGCCACGTTGGGGCCGCTCCTTTCCTGGGTTTCCAAGCACCGGCCGGAGCTCAACATCTACATCCTGTGCTGGGACGAGGGGATGATCAGCGTCCTTGGGCGCGGGACGACATTCTTCCGGATGCTGCGATGGGCGCTCGACCCGCGGATCAGCATCAAATGGGACAGCTCGCACCCGCTCGACGCCAGCCATCACCAGAAGATCCTGGTGATCGACGATGCGATCGCCTTTTGCGGCGGCATCGACATCACGGGCGACCGCTGGGACACGCGCGACCATCGCGATCATGAGCCGGGGCGGAAGCGGCCCTTTACGGGCCGGGCCTACGAGCCGTGGCACGACGCCATCATGGCGGTGGACGGGGATGGGGCGAGTGCGCTCGGCGACCTCGCGCGGATCAGGTGGGACATCGCGACAGGCAAGACTCTGCCGGTACCGGCCACTGGGAGCGACCCTTGGCCCAAGGAGCTTAAGCCCACCTTCCGCGACGTGAACGTCGCCATCGCCAGGACCAGGGGCGCCGAAGGGCCGGTGGAGGAGGTGCGCGAGATCGAGGCCCTGTTCGCGGATCTGATCGCCTGCGCGAAGCAACATGTTTATGTGGAGACTCTCAATATTTCGCCTCGCGCGTGATCGCCGAGGCGATCGCCGAGCGCCTACGAGCCGCTCGGCCCCGAATTCGTGATCGTCAATCCCAGGACCGCTTATGGCTGGCTCGACGAGACGGTGATGAGCCCGGCGCGCGCCGAGCTGATGAAGGCGCTTCGCGAGAGGGATCGATATGGCCGCTTGCGTATCTACGGCCCCGTGACGGAAGGCGGCGTCGACATCTATGTCCATGCCAAGCTGATGTTCGTCGACGACCGTTTCCTGCGCGTGGGATCGGCGAACATGAACAACCGTTCGATGGGGCTCGACAGCGAGTGCGATCTGCTGGTCGACGGAACGGAAAAGCTGGAGGTGCGGGAGACGATCGCCTCGCTCCGCACCGATCTCCTCGCCGAGCACCTAGGGTTCGAACCGGAGAAAGTCGCGGACTGCTTTGCCGAAACGAAGTCGCTCATCGCCTGTATCGAGCGGCTGCGGGGAAGCGGGCGGACGCTGGTGCCGCTCGTGCCCGAGGAGCCGAACGCGCTCGAAGGCCGGATGGCGAGGAGCGAGATCTTCGATCCTGAAGGGCCGGACGAATTGTTCGAACGGCGGGCGCGGCCGGGGCTGCTCTCAAGGCTGGGGAGCCGCCGCAATCCCCGAGCTAGAGGCTGATCGCCTTTGGGCCTGCTTTGCGCTTCGGCGGAGGGCGGCAATCAGGCTGTCGAATTGGAGACGGTGCATCAGCGCCCTCGGCTTCCGGAAGCGGGAACAGGCGTGACGAAATGCGCGGCCAAGACGCGGTCGCCCTCGATCCGCGCGCTGGCCGTCCCCTTCCAGGCTCTCCACCGGATCAGCCCGTCAAAGGCGGCGGCGCCGATCGCCGCGGTGGACGGCCGGTGAAGACGAGGTCGGGATCGCACCGCCCCGGCCCCGCGCGCCGGCTAGACCTGACGGAGGCGGGCGGCGGCGCTGGTCGATGCGCAGGCCGCTTCGATCCTGCGGCCGATGCGGAAGCCGATCAGCTCTCCGGTCCGCGGCGCGCCCCAGGATTGGCCATCGCGCAACGGGCAGCATCAGCGTCGCCGACGATGTCCATCGCATGCGTGGCCGCGATCGATATCGGCGTCGACATCTATGTCCATGGCGAGCTGATGTTCGTCGACGACCGTTTCCTGCCCGCGGATCGTAGCCGGCATCGAACAACCGTTCAGATGGGGCTCGACTGGAAGATCGGACCGGCGATCATGCCCAGGGCGTCGGCTCGTAGACCGGAACGGAGGCGGGCGGCGGCAGCGGGAGCAGGCGAACGCCGCCGGCCGCCGCAAGCCTCGTCCGGCCGAGGATCTGGCGTCAGCACGGGCGATCCCATTGAGGTTCGCCACGGCCATATCTGGGAGCCGTTCTGGATGGATGTGGACGTTGGCGTGAAGGCATCGGCGCCCCGCCGCAGAGAAGATGAGCGATCCGCCGATGAAGGAGATGGCGCGCGTCATTCATCTGCCGTTCGACGGCAAGCGCTCTTCGGCGGAGCCGCGGCGATGATCGAGCGGCGCTGCCGGCGGGAAGCGAGGCGGACGCTAGGGTCGCCGCTGCCCGTGCCGCGCGATCAAGGACGCCATATCTCGCCGCGGCATCGACAGGCGGATCGCGATGGCGACCCGCAGTTCGCGGAGTTTGGATCGCTCCAGACGGCGAAGGCCAGCCGCCGGCCGATCCTGCGGGCCATGGTCTCGCACGAATACGCCCTCGACGGCGACGTCCCGGATGGAAGGCAGGCTGAGGCGATGGAGATGGGGCCGATTTTCTACCGGCGCGCCTCAAGGCACAGGATGGCGAGAATCTGGTGTTCTCCTGGATCGAATGCCGCGCCGGAGCAAGGCGGCGCGTGATCGAGGCCTGGCCGAAGCTGATGCGCGGATCCGGACATGCAGGCCGGATCATCGACAACATCGATGCCGTTCGACGGCATCCGCATGTTCCGGACGGCGGAATGGTGGGCCAAAAGGGACGGCGGCCCTTCGACCTGCTGCTCGGCGGCCGGATGCCGAGGCGGAGAATGCGAAGGCGAAGGCGGCGAGCGCGTGTTCCTCGGTTGAATGGAGTCAAGCCAGGCTGGGAGCCCAGGCTCAGCAACCTGATTGCCGCGATCATAGCGACGGCGCCGGTCGGCCGAGCCACTGGGACGCCGCTGAAGAAGCATCAGGAGACGGGCTTCTGGATTGCCGCGCAGCTCGCTCGCAATGCGCGACTTCGGTCGCGGCCTGAACTCATCGTTTTCGCAAACGAAAGTCGATTTGCGCGATGTCGGAAGCCGATGCCGTGCCCTCTTCAACGGTTCGACGGCGACGGCGTCGAGGCCTGGGCCAGCGACTTTCTAGGTGTCGTTGCTGCCGGGCAGGCGAATGACGAGAGGTCGTCTTCTCCTGGTCGAATATCCCTCGCGCGCGGCTCGATTATCCCGCCGGCAAGCAGAGGCGACGTGCTGACGGTAAGCGCATGATCTTTCAGCGATGCAGGCCGGGAATTCGTCGGCCTCAACGGCTTGCCGTACTCGGCAAATTCAACGAAGCGGTCTCCTTCCAGATCTCCCCGACGGAACCGATTTCCGCCGCGGACCAGGCCGAGACGGACCGGCTCCTGACGCCTTGTCGGCGGTGCCGGACGAGCAATGCGGCTGGGTGAAGGACCGATTCGGGCTTGCAGCAGATCGTGCCGCGGGTGCTGATCCAGCGGATGGATGTTTCCGATCCTCGACAGCGCCCAGGCCGCAAGGGCGAAGCGCGTGATGGAAGCGATGATGCAGATGAAGCGCATCGACATCGCCGCCATCGAGCGGTGCCTATCAGCGGGCAAGGACACAGTGGAGGCGTGAGGCAGCAATCAACATCCTGGAGGACCGGCCGAGCAGGACCGGTGACGTTTTAGCCGCTGTGCTGACGCGGGCTCCTGGAGCGTGCCGCTGTGCTCATCGAATGGCGGTTTCCGATCCTGCGCGCGGCCTTCGCCGGGATGACGGTTTATACCTGCGCCGCGACGACGGTTTATAGCGCCTCGACGATGGTCACGTTGGCGATGCCGCCGCCTTCGCACATCGTCTGGAGGCCGTAGCGCTTGCCGCGCCGCTTGAGCGCATGAACCAGGGTCGCCATCAGCTTGGTGCCGCTGGCGCCGAGCGGGTGGCCGAGGGCGATGGCACCGCCATTGACGTTGAGCCTGGCGGGATCGGCGGCCGTTTCGCGCAGCCAGGCCATTGGGACCGGCGCGAACGCCTCGTTCACCTCGTAGAGATCGATGTCGTCGATCGTCATGCCGGCGCGGCCGAGCGCGCGCGCGGTGGCGGGGATCACTTCCTCCAGCATGATCACCGGATCGCCGGCGGTGACGGTGAGGTTGACGATGCGGGCGAGCGGCACCAGGCCATGCTCCTTCAGCGCGCGCTCGCTCACCACCAGCACGCCCGACGCGCCGTCGCAGATCTGGCTGGCATTGGCGGCACTGATCTTGCCGCCCTCCTTCAACAGCTTGACCGATGCGATCGTTTCCAGCGTCGCATCGTAGCGGATGCCTTCGTCGGACACGTGAAGCATGACTTCGCCATCCTCACTGATGACGGGAAGCGGGACGATCTCATCCTTGAACCCGCCCTGTTCCGTCGCGCGAGCCGCCTTTCGATGGCTCTCGAGCGCGAACTGGTCGAGCTGCTCGCGTCGGAACTGATACTTCTCCGCGATCATCTCGGCGCCGATGAACTGGCTGAACATGGGCACGCCGAACCGATCCCGGATGCGCTTCGAGAACGGGCCGGTGCCGATGCCGTGCTGCATCGGCAATGTGAAAGGCAGGCCCATGGGAACGCGCGTCATCGATTCCACGCCGCTGGCGATCACCACATCCTGGGTGCCGCTCATCACCGCCTGAGCGGCGAACTGCACCGCCTGCTGGGATGAGCCGCATTGCCTGTCGATGGTGACGGCGGGGACCGACTGGGGAGGTTGGAGGCGAGCACGGCATTGCGCCCAACGTGGAACGCCTGCTCTCCCGCCTGCCCGACGCAGCCCATGATCACGTCCTCGACCGCCGCCGGATCCAGCCCGGAGCGATCGACGAGCACGTTCAGGACCTCGGCCGCCATGTCGGCCGGGTGCCAGTCCTTGAGAGCGCCGCCACGCTTGCCGCCCGCGGTGCGAACGGCCTCGACGATATAGGCTTCGGCCACCGGCCTCTTCCCCTTCCGTTTACGTCAAGCAGTGCCTTAGCGGGGAAGCAGGCCGGAGTGGAGGCCTATTCGGCTGCTGGCGCGAGCGACGCCATGTCGATCACGAAGCGATATTTGACGTCGCTCCGCGCCATCCGGTCATAGGCTCCGTCTATCTCCTGCATCCGGATCATTTCGATGTCGGAGAGGATGCCGTGCTCCGCGCAGAAATCGAGCATCTCCTGCGTCTCGGGGATGCCGCCGATCAGCGAACCGGCGAGGCTTTTGCGCTTCATGACCAGAAGGCCCACCGACGGCGAGGGATGCGGTTCCGGCGGCACCCCGACCAGGGTCATGGTCCCATCGCGCTTGAGGAGCGCCAGAAACGGATCGAGCTCATGGGGCGCGGCGACCGTGTTGAGGATGAAGTCGAAGCTCCCGCTATGGATCTTCATCTCGTCCGGGTTGCGGGAAACGACCACCTCGTGCGCGCCGAGCGCCTTGGCGTCTTCCACCTTGTTAGGGGAAGTGGTGAAGGCAACGACGTGAGCGCCGAGCGCGCGGGCAAGCTTGACCCCCATATGGCCGAGGCCGCCAATGCCGACCACACCGACCTTCTTGCCGGGCCCTGCATTCCAGTGGCGGAGCGGCGACCAGGTGGTGATGCCGGCGCAGAGCAGGGGCGCGACGCCGGCGAGGTCGGCCTCCGGGTGGCGGATGGCGAGCACGAACTCCTCGCGGACGACGATCGTGCTCGAATAGCCGCCATATGTATTGTCGCCGGTTTCCTGGGCCGGGCCGTTATATGTTCCCGTGAAGCCATTGTCGCAAAATTGCTCCAGCCCCTCACGGCACGGCTCGCAGCGTTGGCAGCTGTCGACCATGCAGCCGACGCCGACCAGGTCGCCCTCCTTGAACTTGGTGACCGAGCCGCCGACCGCGCTCACTCGGCCGACAATCTCATGGCCGGGAACGCAAGGATAGCGCGTGCCGCCCCATTCGCTGCGCGCGGTGTGGAGGTCCGAATGGCAGACGCCGCAGAACAGGATGGAGATCACCACATCGTTGGAACGGGGATCGCGGCGCTCGATGGAGAGGGGCTCGAAAGGCGTATCGGGCGAGCGGACGGCATAAGCATCGGCATCGAGCATGTCGGATAGGTTTCCTTCTGCGACTGGAGCGGCAGCACATAAGAAGCCCGCCCGGCTTCGCAAGGATGTCCCGTTCAGGGGCAGGCGCCGACCGCCGGTCTTCGCCCGGCTTCGTCGCTCTGCTAGAGCAGGAGGACGAACCTAGCCGGAGTCGAAAGATGAAGACGCTTCGAGCCGCTGCCGCCCTTGTCGCGCTGGGCGGACTCGCCATCGCACCCCCTGCCCTTGCCCAGTCCAGCGGAAGCATTTTTTCGGGAGGCCGATCGGGTTCCTTCATGGCTCCCGCAGCGCCCGCACCCACGCACTCGCGAGGGTTCGAGCGGGGCGACTTCCCGCTTCCGGTGGTGCCGGGATTCTCGGACGGCCGCGAGTGGCGGGATGACGGCCGCCCCGGCCGACCCCGCAAGCCGGACCGGCCGCGGCGCCGCGATTCGTTCGGCTATTATGGCTACGGCATCGGCTTCGGCGGCGATCTGGATCCCGACCGCGGTTATTTCGCGACCGGAGGCGAGCCGCTGGCGGCGGCGAACGGCCGGGTCGATTATGACTATGACCGCGGCTACCCTTACGACTATTATCGGGGAGGGCGCGCGCGGCATGGCGGTTACGAGACCGCGTCCCGCGAGCCCAATTGCGAGACGGAATGGACACGGGACCGCCGTTCGGGTCAGAAGGTGCCGGTGCGGGTCTGCCGCAACTAGGGTCTAGGCCGGTACCTTATTCAGAGAAAGCGGCAAGCGCCTGCGCGAGGCGGGGTGCGTCGCCTGCCTTGAGACCGGCGATATTGATGCGCCCCGACGGCGCCATGTGGATGGCGTGATCGCGGCCCAAAGCCTCGGCCTGCTCCGCGGTGAGCGGAAGCATCTTGAAGATGCCGCGTTCACGATCGACGCCCCGCAGCAAGGGCGCCCTGTCGGCAAGCGCCGCCAGCTCCGCGCGGAGCCCGAGCATGCGATGGCGCATCGCGGACAGCTCCCGCTCCCAGGAGGTGCGCAAATGCCGGTCCGTAAGGACGCGGGCGACGAGCGCGGCGCCATGGGCAGGCGGCATCGAGACGAGGGTGCGGCTGGTCCGCTCCATCTGCCCCTGGACGCGGGCACGCTCGTCCGCCCCGGCGCAGACGGCGAATAGGATACCGGTACGCTCGCGATAAAGGCCGAAGCTCTTCGAACAGGCGACCCCGATAAAGGCGCGTGGCACCGCGGCGGCGGCATCGCGCAGGATCTGGAGGTCTTCGGCAAGCCCGTCACCAAGGCCGTAATAAGCAGCATCGATCAAGGGGATCGCACCGCGTCCGGCGACGGCGGCGAGAAGGCGGCTCCGCGCTCCGGGCGGCAGATCGGCGCCTGTCGGGTTGTGGCAGGGGCCGTGGAGAAGGAAGAGATCGCCCTCCTCCACCGTCTCGGCCGCGGCTTCGATCGCCGCCAGGTCCAGCGCGCCGCTTGTCGCATCGAAGTAGCGATGGGTGACCAGCTCCAGCCCGGCGGCGGCGGCGATCGCGGCGTGGTTGGGCCAGCTCGGAAGCCCGAGATGCAGCCTCGCGCCCGGCGCGGCGATGCGCGCGAGGTCCATCGCGATCCGCAGCGAGCCGGTGCCGCCGGTTCCCTGGATCGCGGCGACCCTGCCCTCGCGCAAGGCGGGATGCTCCTCTCCGAAGATGAGCGACGTCATGGCGCCCACGAACTGGTGATCTCCCGCAAGCGCCTGATAGGCCTTGGTGTCCGCCTCCCGCGCGAGCGCAAGCTCCGCCTCCCGCACCGCCGCCATGATCGGCGAGGCGCCGCTGTCGTCGCGGTACACCCCGACGCCGAGATCGATCTTGTGCGGCCGTTCATCGGCCCGGAAACGCGCCATCACCGCGTGCAGCGCATCGGGAACCGGTTCCGGAAATCGGTCGAACATGGAATGCTCTTTGCTGTGGCGGGGCGGAGCGGCAAGAGTTATGCGATTGTAACGGCCGCGGGAGCTTTAGGCCGCCCGCATTGCACATCAAGGGCTTCACGGACGATGGCGGATAATCCTTTCACGAAGCATCCGGAGGAGGTGGGCGAAAGCTATGGCGAGCATCTCGCCGCCGCGTCCGGCTTCGGCGCCACCATGGTGATTGGCGGATTGTGCGTTATGATCCACGCCGTTCTTCCGTTCCTGTTCGTGAACACCGGCAGCCGGACGATGGACAAGCTCCACAAGAAGATGACCAGGCGCGTCGACCGCGTGAATTGGGAGCGGCACCCGATCATCTGATCGATCGAAGTGATACTTCGATCGAGGCTCAGCGTCCCCAGGCGATGAAGTGCGGGTTTTCGAAGCCGTGCCAAACCTTGCCGTAGCGGAGCGGGCCGGCTTCGATATCGCCGTCGAGGACCATGACCCTGCCCCCGGCCGCCTCCAGCACCGCCTGGCCGGCGGCAGTGTCCCATTCCATGGTGGGGCCGTAGCGGGGATACACGTCCGCCACGCCCTCCGCGAGCATGCAGAATTTAAGCGAGGATCCCGAGGGCAGATATTCGGCGATGCCGAGCCTTCGGTTCCGCTCCGCCGTACCCTGCGCGTGATGATTGCGGCTGCCGATGGCGGTTAAACCCCGGGCCGGGACCTTGCGGGCGGCAATTGGATCGGGCGACGCGCCGTCGCGCCGGCGGTGGGCGCCCTCGCCTCTCGCGCCATAATAGAGCAGATGGAGGTCGGGCGCGTAGACCACGCCGGCAATCGGCTCGCCCGCATCGATGAGGGCGATATTCACCGTGAATTCGCCGTTGCGCGCGATGAAGCCTTTGGTGCCGTCGAGCGGATCCACGCAGAAGAAGCGAACGCCGAGTTCGGGAATGCATCCTTCGCACGCCTCCTCTTCGGCCAGGACCGGCACGTCAGGGTAAGCGGTGCGCAGGCGGCCGAGAATGATCTGCTCGGCGCGCCGATCGGCTTCGGTGACGGGCGAGCCGTCCTCCTTGATCTCCGTCGCGCAGCCGGCACCGTAGATCGCCTCGATCTCCGCCCCCGCCTCGAGCGCGGCGTCGACCATCAGCTGGAGGATCGTGTTCACCGGTGGAGCCGCTCGGCGTGCCAGCGCAGATGATCCTCCATGAAGGTGGAGATGAAATAATAGCTGTGATCATAGCCCTCCTGCATTCGGAGGGTGAGGTCGATCCTCGCCTTCGCGCAGGCGTTTGCCAGCAGCTCTGGCTTCAATTCCTGTTCCAGGAACGTGTCCGATGTGCCTTGATCGACGAGGATTTCCGCGACGCGCGCGCCGTCCTCGATCAGCGCCACGGTATCGTAGGCGCGCCAGGCCGAGCGGTCGCTCCCGAGATAGAAGCCGAGCGCCTTTTCGCCCCACGGCACCTGCGACGGCGCGACGATCGGTGAGAAAGCCGAGACGCTGCGGAAGCGCGCGGGGTTCCTGAGCGCAATGGTGAGCGCGCCATGCCCGCCCATGGAATGGCCGGTGATCGCCTGGCGCGACATGTCAGCCGGAAAATTCCGCTCGATCAGCTCAGGAAGTTCGTCCTTCAAGTAGCTGTACATACGATAATTTCTTGCGAACGGATCCTGCGTAGCATCGACGTAGAAGCCGGCTCCTTTGCCAAAATCGTAGCCCTCCCCGTCAGGCACATTGTCGCCTCGAGGCGAGGTGTCCGGGGCAACGAAGATCAAGCCGCGCTCGGCGCAGGCACGGCGATATTCACCCTTTTCGGTGACGTTGGCATGAGTGCAAGTGAGCCCGGACAGATACCAGACGACGGGCAGCCTTGCCCCGCTCTCCGCCTGGGGCGGCAGATAGAGGCTGAAGACCATCTCGGTGCCGGTTTCCCGGCTGCGGTGGCGATAGACGCCCTGAGTGCCGCCATGCGCTTTGGCGGTGGAGACCGTCTCGATCATCAGTAGACGACCACGCTTCGGATGCTCTCGCCCGCATGCATGAGGTCGAAGGCTTTGTTGATATCCTGAAGCGGCATCTTGTGGGTGATGAGATCGTCGATGTTGATCTTGCCGTCCATGTACCAATCGACGATGCGGGGCACGTCCGTGCGCCCGCGGGCGCCGCCGAACGCGGTGCCTTTCCAGACGCGGCCGGTGACCAGCTGGAAGGGGCGCGTGGAGATCTCCTTGCCGGATTCGGCGACGCCGATGATGACGCTCTCGCCCCAGCCGCGGTGGCAGCATTCGAGCGCCTGTCGCATCACGTCGGTGTTGCCGGTGCAGTCGAAGCTGTAATCGGCCCCGCCGTCGGTGGCGTCCAGGATCGCCTGGACCACCTTGTCGCGGCCAACCTCGCTCGGATTTATGAAGTGCGTCATTCCAAAGGCTTGCGCCATGGCGCTCTTGGCGGGATTGATGTCGATCCCGATGATCTTGTCCGCCCCGACGAGCCGCGCTCCCTGGATGACGTTGAGGCCGATGCCGCCGAGGCCGAACACGGCGACGTTCGATCCAGGCTCGACGCCCGCCGTCCAGATGACCGCGCCGACGCCGGTCGTGACGCCGCAGCCGATATAGCAGATCTTGTCGAACGGCGCGTCCTCGCGAACCTTGGCGACGGCGATCTCCGGCATCACCGTGAAGTTCGAAAAAGCGCAAGCTCCGCCTCCCGCACCGCCGCCATGATCGGCGAGGCGCCGCTGTCGTCGCGGTACACGCCGACGCCGAGATCGATCTTGTGCGGCCGTTCATCGGCCCGGAAACGCGCCATCACCGCGTGCAGCGCATCGGGAACCGGTTCCGGAAATCGGTCGAACATGGAATGCTCTTTGCTGTGGCGGGGCGGAGCGGCAAGAGTTATGCGATTGTAACGGCCGCGGGAGCTTTAGGCCGCCCGCATTGCACATCAAGGGCTTCACGGACGATGGCGGATAATCCTTTCACGAAGCATCCGGAGGAGGTGGGCGAAAGCTATGGCGAGCATCTCGCCGCCGCGTCCGGCTTCGGCGCCACCATGGTGATTGGCGGATTGTGCGTTATGATCCACGCCGTTCTTCCGTTCCTGTTCGTGAACACCGGCAGCCGGACGATGGACAAGCTCCACAAGAAGATGACCAGGCGCGTCGACCGCGTGAACTGGGAGCGGCACCCGATCATCTGATCGATCGAAGTGATACTTCGATCGAGGCTCAGCGTCCCCAGGCGATGAAGTGCGGGTTTTCGAAGCCGTGCCAAACCTTGCCGTAGCGGAGCGGACCGGCTTCGATATCGCCGTCGAGGACCATGACCCTGCCCCCGGCCGCCTCCAGCACCGCCTGGCCGGCGGCAGTGTCCCATTCCATGGTGGGGCCGTAGCGGGGATACACGTCCGCCACGCCCTCCGCGAGCATGCAGAATTTAAGCGAGGATCCCGAGGGCAGATATTCGGCGATGCCGAGCCTTCGGTTCCGCTCCTCCGTGCCCTGCGCGTGATGGTTGCGGCTGCCGATGGCGGTTAAACCCGCGGCCGGGACCGTTCGGGTATGGCAATTCGATCGGGCGCGGCGCCGTCGCGCCGGCGGTGGGCGCCCTCGCCCCTCGCGCCATAATAGAGCAGATGGAGGTCGGGCGCGTAGACCACGCCGGCAATCGGCTCGCCCGCATCGATGAGGGCGATATTCACCGTGAATTCGCCGTTGCGCGCGATGAAGCCTTTGGTGCCGTCGAGCGGATCCACGCAGAAGAAGCGAACGCCGAGTTCGGGAATGCATCCTTCGCACGCCTCCTCTTCGGCCAGGACCGGCACGTCAGGGTAAGCGGTGCGCAGGCGGCCGAGAATGATCTGCTCGGCGCGCCGATCGGCTTCGGTGACGGGCGAGCCGTCCTCCTTGATCTCCGTCGCGCAGCCGGCACCGTAGATCGCCTCGATCTCCGCCCCGCCTCGAGCGCGGCGTCGACCATCAGCTGGAGGATCGTGTTCACCGGTGGAGCCGCTCGGCGTGCCAGCGCAGATGATCCTCCATGAAGGTGGAGATGAAATAATAGCTGTGATCATAGCCCTCCTGCATTCGGAGGGTGAGGTCGATCCTCGCCTTCGCGCAGGCGTTTGCCAGCAGCTCTGGCTTCAATTCCTGTTCCAGGAACGTGTCCGATGTGCCTTGATCGACGAGGATTTCCGCGACGCGCGCGCCGTCCTCGATCAGCGCCACGGTATCGTAGGCGCGCCAGGCCGAGCGGTCGCTCCCGAGATAGAAGCCGAGCGCCTTTTCGCCCCACGGCACCTGCGACGGCGCGACGATCGGTGAGAAAGCCGAGACGCTGCGGAAGCGCGCGGGGTTCCTGAGCGCAATGGTGAGCGCGCCATGCCCGCCCATGGAATGGCCGGTGATCGCCTGGCGCGACATGTCAGCCGGAAAATTCCGCTCGATCAGCTCAGGAAGTTCGTCCTTCAAGTAGCTGTACATACGATAATTTCTTGCGAACGGATCCTGCGTAGCATCGACGTAGAAGCCGGCTCCTTTGCCAAAATCGTAGCCCTCCCCGTCAGGCACATTGTCGCCTCGAGGCGAGGTGTCCGGGGCAACGAAGATCAAGCCGCGCTCGGCGCAGGCACGGCGATATTCACCCTTTTCGGTGACGTTGGCATGAGTGCAAGTGAGCCCGGACAGATACCAGACGACGGGCAGCCTTGCCCCGCTCTCCGCCTGGGGCGGCAGATAGAGGCTGAAGACCATCTCGGTGCCGGTTTCCCGGCTGCGGTGGCGATAGACGCCCTGAGTGCCGCCATGCGCTTTGGCGGTGGAGACCGTCTCGATCATCAGTAGACGACCACGCTTCGGATGCTCTCGCCCGCATGCATGAGGTCGAAGGCTTTGTTGATATCCTGAAGCGGCATCTTGTGGGTGATGAGATCGTCGATGTTGATCTTGCCGTCCATGTACCAATCGACGATGCGGGGCACGTCCGTGCGCCCGCGGGCGCCGCCGAACGCGGTGCCTTTCCAGACGCGGCCGGTGACCAGCTGGAAGGGGCGCGTGGAGATCTCCTTGCCGGATTCGGCGACGCCGATGATGACGCTCTCGCCCCAGCCGCGGTGGCAGCATTCGAGCGCCTGTCGCATCACGTCGGTGTTGCCGGTGCAGTCGAAGCTGTAATCGGCCCCGCCGTCGGTGGCGTCCAGGATCGCCTGGACCACCTTGTCGCGGCCAACCTCGCTCGGGTTGATGAAGTGCGTCATTCCAAAGGCTTGCGCCATGGCGCTCTTGGCGGGATTGATGTCGATCCCGATGATCTTGTCCGCCCCGACGAGCCGCGCGCCCTGGATGACGTTGAGGCCGATGCCGCCGAGGCCGAACACGGCGACGTTCGATCCAGGCTCGACGCCCGCCGTCCAGATGACCGCGCCGACGCCGGTCGTGACGCCGCAGCCGATATAGCAGATCTTGTCGAACGGCGCGTCCTCGCGCACCTTGGCGACGGCGATCTCCGGCATCACCGTGAAGTTCGAAAAGGTCGAGCAGCCCATATAATGGTGGATGGTCTCGGAGCCGAGGCGGAAGCGGCTGGTGCCGTCCGGCATCAAGCCCTTGCCCTGCGTGCCGCGGATCGCCGTGCAGAGGTTCGTCTTCCGGCTGAGGCAGCTTTTGCACTGCCGGCATTCGGGCGTGTAGAGCGGGATGACGTGATCGCCCGGCCTCACCGAAGTGACGCCGGGCCCCACCTCGCGCACGACCCCGGCGCCCTCATGGCCGAGGATCGACGGAAAGATGCCTTCGCTGTCCTTTCCTTCGAGCGTGTAGGCATCGGTATGGCAGATGCCGGTCGCCATCACTTCGACAAGCACCTCGCCTGCGCGGGGTCCGTCGAGATCGACCTCGTGGATTTCGAGCGGCTGATTGGGAGCGACGGCAATCGCGGCGCGGGTCTTCATACGGGACGTCTCTTTCGTGAAACAAGAAGCGGCGGGAACATGGCGCCTTAGAGTCTGTTTGGAAATTCGCTCAAGAGCGCATTCTCGCGCTCGGCGCCAGCATTCCCAAACAGGCTCTTAGCCCGCATTGGCCCTGCAATGAAGATCGTCCTTGCCGCCGTCCTGATCGCCGCCGCCGCAGGCTGTGACGCTCCCATCGACGAGAGAGCGGCGCCGGACTACCGGCCCGAAGAGGCGGGAACGGTCGATCATGCCCTCTGCCTGCTCGGCTTCACCGCAATCCCGCTTCGAAGCGCGAGAACGACCGGGCACCATCTGGTCTCCGCACGCATCAACGGGCGCGAGGGAGTGTTCGTCCTCGACACAGGCGCGAACGTCTCGGTGATCGACAGCGACCATGCCGCCCATTTCCGTCTTGGCGGAGGGAAAGCGTCGGCCGGAGGAGCAGTGGTGCTCGGCGGGGCCAATGCGGCGAAGCAGGTGGGAATCGAGAGTCTCAGCCTCGGCAAAGTTTCGATCCGACAGCGCCGAATGGTTCTCACCGACCTCGGCCCGCTCGGCGACGCGCTGGCGCCGCTCGCAGGGGGCGCGGTCCATGGACTGATCGGCCAGGATGTCCTGAAGGAGCACCGCGCCGTCATCGATGTCGAGCGGCCGCTCCTCTATCTCATCGAGGGCGACCAGGAGCCGGAGCCGGTGCCCGCGGAGCGATGCCGCGGGAAAACGTCCGAGCGGAATGTGAAGAAGAAAAGCTAAAGACCTTTCAGAACCTCATTTTTCTGCGGTCGGCGAGGACCGCTCGTGCGGCGTTGTGGCCCGGCGCTCCGGTGACGCCGCCGCCGGGATGGGCGCCCGAGCCGCAGAGGTAAAGCCCCGGCAGCGGCATCCGGTAATCGGCGTGGCCGAGCATCGGCCGGGCCGAGAAGAGCTGATCGAGGCCCATCTTGCCGTGGAATATGTCGCCCCCGATGAGACCGAAGCGCGCCTCGAGATCGGTCGGCGCAAGCGAGAGGCGGCCGAGCACCGACGCCTTGAAGCCGGGAGCGTAGGAATCGACGGCGTCGATGATATGATCGGCCGCCTTCTCGCGGTTCGAGTCCCAGCCGCCGGGCACCTCGAAGGGGAAATGCTGGCAGAAGAGGCTGGCGACATGCTGTCCGGAAGGCGCGAGGCTGTCGTCCAGGGTCGACGGGATCAGCATCTCGATGATCGGCTCGCGGGACCAGCCGTCGCGCTTGGCATCGATGAAGGCCCGGCCCATGTGACCGAGCGACGGCGCCATGATGATGCCCGCCGTCAGATGATCGCCGGCGTCAGGGAGCGCCGTGAAGCACGGCAGCTCCGAGAGGGCGACATTCATGCGGAAGGTCGCGGACTCGCTGGCCCAGCCTGACATGCGCCGGTCGATGACGGGATCGACGGCGCCCTTCGGGATCAGCCGATCGAACAGCAGCTTCGGATGGACGTTGGCGACGACCTGCCTGGCGCGGTAGGTCTTGCCGCCTGCCGTCACGCCCGCCGCTTTTCCTTGTTCGACGATGATCTCCTCGACCGGCGCGCCGAGCAGGATCTCGACGCCTTTCTCCCTTGCAGCCTTGGCCATGGCCTGGGTGATCGCGCCCATCCCGCCGATCGCGTGGCCCCATGCGCCCGCGACGCCCGCCGCCTCGCCGAACAGATGGTGGAGCAGCACATAGGCCGAGCCGGGCGTCTCCGGGCTGGCATAATTGCCGACCACCGCGTCGAACCCGAACAGCGCCTTCACGATGTCGGTCCTGAAGCTGCGGTTGAGAATGTCTGCCGCGCTTTTCGTGAAGAAATCTAACAGGTTGCGCTGCTCTTCTAATGCAAGCGTACGGACGCTGTTGCCGAGCTTCAGGAGCGAGAGGATATCGGCGATGCCGCCGCCCGCATTGGGCGGAGCGCGGAGCAGCCATTGGCGGAGGACCGCGATAACCGCTTCGAGCGCGCGGGAATATTCGTCATAGGCCGCCGCATCTTCGAGCGAATGGCGCGCGATCTCCCGGCGCGTCAGTCCGTCACGGCCGGCGAGCAGATAATCGCCGGCAGGGGTCGGCAGGAAATTGTCGATCTTCCGCAGAACGACTTTGAGGCCGTGCTCGTAAAGACTCATGTCCTCTATGATCTTTGGGTTGAGCAGGCTTATTGTGTAGCTGGCGGTGGAGTTGCGGAAGCCGGGGTGGAATTCCTCCGTCACCGCCGCGCCGCCGACGACGTGGCGGCGCTCCAGCATCGTCACCTTGAGACCCTTGGACGCCAGGTAGAAAGCGCAGACGAGGCCGTTATGACCTGCCCCGATGATGACGACATCGTTCATCCAGTGGGGAGCTGCGCCTTGGGGAAGCCGCCCCAGGCCGCATCATAATCCTTCTGCAGCGCCTCGCAGCCGAGCGCATATTCGGTCGGGCGGAACGGCCAGCAGCTTTCGACCATGAAGGCCATGGTGCCCTCGATCTTGTGCGGCTTCAGCTCGGCTTCCGAGGCGCCTTTCCAGCTGGCGACGTCAGGTCCGTGACCCGCCATCATATTGTGGACGCTGAGCGCCCCGGGCGCGAAGCCTTCCGCCTTGGCATCGTAGGCGCCGTGGATGAGGCCCATGCACTCGCTCATCACGTTGCGGTGGAACCAGGGCGGGCGGAACGTGTCCTCGGCGACCGTCCAGCGCGGCGGGAAGATGACGAAATCGGCGTTGGCACGCCCGGGCACGTCGCTGGGGCTTGTAAGGACGGTGAAGATCGAGGGATCGGGATGATCGAAGCTGACCGTCCCGATCGTATTGAAGCGGCTGAGATCATAGCGCCAGGGGGCAAGGTTTCCGTGCCATGCCACGACATCGAGCGGGGAGTGATCGAGCGTCGTGATCCAGAGGCGGCCGAGATACTTCTGGATGAGCTCGACCTCGCCTTCGGCATCTTCATATTGCGCCACGGGCGTTTCGAAGTCGCGGGCATTGGCAAGACCGTTGGAGCCGATGGGGCCGAGCTCGGGCAGACGAAAGAGGCTGCCATGGTTCTCGGCGATATAGCCCCTCGCCTCCCCGTCCGGCAACGCGGCTCGGAAGCGGACCCCGCGGGGAACCAGCGCAACCTCGCCGGGCGCGACGTCGATCCGGCCCATCTCGGTGTAGAGCGTCAGCCGCCCCAGCTGCGGTATGAAGAGCATCTCGCCATCGGCGTTGAAGAAGCAGCGGTGCTGCATGTCCTTGGTGGCGCGGTAGACGTGGACGGCGACGCCCTCCAGATCTTCCGGGCTGCGGTTCGCGGCCATGGTGACCATGCCGTCGACAAGGTCGGTCGGCCCCTCCGGAAGTGCGAGCGGGTTCCAGCGCAGGCGGTTGGGCGGGAGCGGGCCTGCCGCCGTGCCGGCGGCGAAGAGCTTCGAGCCCTCGTAGCGCGCATAAGGCGGGTGCTCTGCGCTCGGCCGCATCCGATAGAGCCAGGAGCGCCGGTTCTCGGCACGCGGCGCGGTGAAGGCGGTGCCGGAAAGCTGCTCGGCATAGAGGCCGAAGGCGGGGCGCTGCGGGGAGTTGCGGCCCTCAGGAAGGGCGCCTGCGACGGCTTCGGTGGCGAAGTGGCTTCCGAAGCCGGTCATGTACCCCTCAGTCACCGCATATCCCCTCAGCGCATCAGCACCAGTTCTTCGGCCATTGTTGGATGAAGCGCGACCACATCGTCAAACTGCGACTTGTTGAGCCCTGCCTTCACCGCGATCGCGGCAGCCTGGAGGATCTCCGGGGCATCGGGCCCAATCATGTGGAGGCCGACCACCTGCTCCGTCTCGCCGTTCACCACCAGCTTGTAGAGCGCGCGCTCGTTCCGGTTGGCGAGCACGTTCTTCATCGGCCGGAAATCGGACGTGTAGCATTTCACCGAGCCGAGCTTGTTGCGCGCCTCGGACTCCGTCATGCCGACGCCGCCGATCGGGGGATGGCTGAACACCGCCGAAGGGATGTTCTCATAATCGACCCGGTGCGGCTTATCGCCGAAGATCGTGTCGGCAAAAGCCTGGCCCTCGCGGATCGCCACCGGCGTCAGTTGCACCCGGTCGGTGACGTCGCCGATCGCGTAGATGCTGGGGCAGGTCGACTGGTTGTCGGCGTTCACGATCACCGCTCCGCCCCGGGAGAGCTCGACGCCCGCGGTTTCCAGGCCGAGGCCGGGCGTCTTCGGCACGCGCCCGAGCGCATAGATCAGGCAGTCCGCCTCGACCGGCGGGCTGCCGTCGCCGAGATGGATGAGGAGCGAACCGTCGCCCTGCTTCTCGACGCGCTGGAAAGGCGCATTGAAGCGGAAGTTGATGCCGGCCATGATCGAGATCTGCAGCAGCCGGTCGCGGATCTGCGCGTCGTAATGGCGCAGGATCCGGTCGCCGCGATTGACGATCGTCACCTCGCTTCCGAAATGGTGGAAGATGCCGGCGAATTCGTTGGCGATATAGCCGCCGCCCGCGATCACCAGCCGCTTCGGCACATTTTCGAGGTGGAAGACCTCGTTCGAGGTGACGCCGTGCCCGGCGCCCTCGAAGTCGGGAATGAAGGGCCAGGCGCCGACTGCGACCAGGATCTTGCCCGCCGTCACCCGCCGGCCGTCGGCGAGCTCAACCTCGTTCGGCCCGGTGACGACGGCGCGCTGCTTGATCGTCTCGACCTTGTTGTTATCGAGAATGCCCTGATAGACGCCCTCGATCCGCGCCACCTCGTCGAGCACATTGTCGCGCAGCACCGCCCAGTCGAAATCGCATCTCGGAACGTTCCACCCGAACCGGCGCGCATCCGCGAGATCTTCCGCAAAATGGGCGCCGTAGACGAGCAGCTTCTTGGGAACGCAGCCGCGGATCACGCAGGTCCCGCCGACGCGGTGATCCTCGGCAAGAGCGACGCGCGCGCCATGTGCCGCCGAGACACGCGCCGCCCGGACGCCTCCCGAGCCTCCGCCGATGACGAAGAGATCGTAATCATATTGCTTCAAATCTGGTCTCCGAATGCGCGCGCGATCAGGGCCTGCGTCGAGGGATCGAACGACAGGTCCCCTTCCCCGCCGAGCGCCTTGGCCATCTGCTTGCCGAGCTCCACGCCAAATTGATCGAACGGATTGATGCCGAGCAGGACGGCGTTGGCGAAGGTGCGCTGCTCGTAAAAGGCGATCAGCGCGCCAAGGGTGGCGGGATCGACGCGGTCGAGAAGGATGGTCGTGGAGGGCCGGTCGCCCGGATAGGAGCGCGCCGGATCGTCCGCCGCTTTGCCGGCCATCAAGGCCGCGCCCTGTGCGAAGCAATTGATCAGCAGCTGCCGGTGATGCTCGGGCGCGAGCGCGTGGCCGGGCTCGATCGCGGCGACGAACTCGACCGGCGCCAGATGGGTCCCCTGGTGGAGCAGCTGGAAGACGGCGTGCTGCGCATCGGTGCCGACGCCGCCCCAGGTGATCTGCGACGTCGCGCGGCCAACGGGAGACCCGTCGATGCGCACGCTCTTGCCGTTCGATTCCATCTCGAGCTGCTGGAGATAGGACGGCAGCAGGCGCAGCCGCTCGTCATAGGCGAAGACGGCCCGCGTCTGTGCGCCGCGCGCGTTGGCGTAATAGCGGTCGACGAAGGCGGCGAGAACGGGCGCGTTCCGGTCGAGCGGAGCGAGGCGGAAGTGGCGGTCCATGGCGGCGGCGCCCTCCAGAAGCTCCTCGAACGCGCTCCAGCCGAGCGCGAGCGCCGCCGGAAAGCCGATCGAGGACCACAGCGAATAGCGGCCGCCGACCGTCTCGGAGAAGGGAAGGATGCGGGTTTCATCGACGCCGAACTCGATTGCGCGTTCCGGGCTCGCGGTCAGCGCGATGACACGCCCGTAAGGGTCGGCGACGCCGGCTTCCTCCATCCATGCGAGCGCCGATCGCGCGTTGAGCATCGTCTCGATCGTCGTGAAGGTTTTGGATGCGATCACAAGCAAGGTCGCCTCGGGGTCGAAATCCTCGACCGCCTCCTCCAGCGCCGCACCGTCCACGTTCGACACCACCGCAACGTCGTACCGTGCGGCATCGCGCCCGAGCGCGTCGACGACGAAGTCCGGCCCAAGGGCCGAGCCGCCGATGCCGATGTGGAGGATGTGGCGGACGGGGCCGAACGCCTCCGCCTCGATCGCATCGATGAGCGCGCGCGTGCGGGCGTGGAGCCCCTGCGCCCGGGCGACCGAATCCGGCGCCCCCTGCCCCCGTTCGGCCGTGTGTTCGGCGGCGCGCCCTTCGGTGACGTTGATCTGCCTGGCCGAAAAAAAGCGCTCCCGGGCGCCGGCAAGGTCCTGCGCGTCGGCGAGCGCAACGAAGGCCGAGAGGAGGCGCTGATCGAGATGGGTCTTGGAAAAATCGAAACGAATGCCGGCCTCGTCGACGGTCAGGCGCTGCAGCCGGTCCGGATCGGCCTGGAACAGGTCGAGCAGCGGCCGCGTCTCGGCACCTTCAACCGCACTCCAGGCATCGTTCATCGGGTTCGTCTCCATCGGGATCGCGGCCTATCTAGGAGGGGCGGCCGCAAAGCCTAGCGCCGCGTTGGCGCCGCCGCTTGACCCTGCGCGCCGGCCAAGCGAAAGCGGCGGCGATGGCGAGCGAACCGGTGATCGAGGCGGGAGCGGCGGCGAAACCGCCGAAAAAGAGGAAGGGTGGGCTCGGCGAGACCACGCGCTTCCTGCTGTTCGTCTTCCTCTTCGCGATCGTCCTTCGAAGCTTCATCGTCGCGCCGTTCGTCATTCCGTCGGGATCGATGCTGCCGCGGATGATGATCGGGGATTTCCTGTTCGTCGCCAAATGGCCGTACGGCTATTCGCGCTATTCGATGCCGTTCGGGATCGCGCCGTTCGGCGGCCGCATCCTCGCCTCGCCGCCCGAACGCGGCGATGTCGTCGTCTTCCGCTATCCCGGCGGAGGCGACGAGGATTATGTGAAGCGGCTGATCGGCCTTCCCGGCGACCGGCTGCAGGTGCGCGAAGGCGCGCTCTGGCTCAACGGCAAGCCGGTCCCGCGGGTGAGGATCGCCGACTATCTGATGCCCGTCTCGCCCAACAGCCCGTGCCGATATGTCGATCCGAGCGCCGCGCGGGTGGTGACCGACCCTGAGGGGAAAAGATTCTGCGCCTATGAGCGCTACCGGGAGACGCTGCCCGGCGGGCGGTCCTACAACATACTCGACCAGATGGACGAAGGCCCCGCCGACAATAGCCAGGTCTTCACCGTGCCCGCAGGCAATTATTTCATGATGGGCGACAATCGCGACGACAGCGAAGACAGCCGCTTCCCGCGCGAGGAAGGCGGCGTCGGCTACTTGCCCGGCGAGTATCTGATCGGCCGCGCGCTCATCACCTTCTTCTCGACCGACGGCTCGGCCCAGTGGGCGAAGCCCTGGACCTGGCTCTCGGCAGCGCGCTGGGAGCGGATCGGAGAGACGTTCTGAACGACGTTCCCAACCTTTCCGGCTGGCTCGGGGCGGTGCTGGGGCACCGTCCGCGCGATGTCGCGCTCTTCACCCGGGCGCTCACCCATTCGAGCCGCGGCGACGAGCATTATGAGCGGCTGGAATTCCTCGGCGACCGGGTGCTGGGCCTTGCCACCGCGACATGGCTTTACGAGCTCTTCCCGGACGAGCCCGAGGGCAAGCTGTCGCGGCGGCTGAATGCGCTGGTCTCGGGCGAGACCTGCGCTGAAATCGCCCGCGAGCTCGGCCTGGGTCCTCACCTGATCCTCGGCAAGCAGGCGCGGGAGGACGGGGCCGCCGACAGCGACAATGTCCTTGGCGACGTGGTCGAGGCGCTGATCGGGGCGCTTTATCTCGAAGCCGGCCTCGATGCCGCGACCGCCTTCATCCGCCGGGCCTGGGCCGACCGGGTCAGCACCCATGACAAGGCGCCCAAGCATCCCAAGTCCGCGCTCCAGGAATGGGCCGCCGCCAACGATCGCAAGCCGCCGGCTTATCAGACCAGGGATCGATCCGGTCCGCACCATGCGCCACGCTTCGTCGTGGAAGTGGAGATCAAGGGGATCGGATCGGCCAGCGCCGAGGGGCTTTCCAAGCAGGAAGCGGAAACCGCCGCCGCAAAGGCGCTGTTGGAGAAGCTGGCCAAGTGACCCCTCTTCCGTCCCGGGATTTTGATGGATGACCGAACGATTTGGAATGGCGGCGATCGTCGGGGCGCCCAATGCGGGCAAGTCGACGCTCGTCAACGGACTTGTCGGGCAGAAGGTGGCGATCGTCAGCCCCAAGGCGCAGACCACGCGAACCCGGCTGATGGGCGTCGCCATTCATGGCGAGGCGCAGATCCTGCTGCTCGACACGCCCGGCATCTTCCAGCCCAAGCGCCGGCTCGACCGCGCGATGGTCGCGGCCGCATGGGGCGGCGCGCAGGACGCAGACCTGATCGCGCTGGTGATCGACGCCAAGACCGGCTTCTCGAGCCGGATCGAGGAGATGCTGGACACTTTGAAGGGGCGGCCTGAGCCCAAATGGCTGATCCTCAACAAGGTCGATCTTACGCCCAAGGAGCAGCTGCTGACGCTCGCGGCGCGTCTTGGCGAACGGATCCCGTTCGAGGAGGTCTTCATGGTCTCCGCGGCCACCGGCGACGGAGTGCCCGATCTCAAGGCGGCGCTCGCCGCCCGGATGCCGGAAGGGCCGTGGCACTTCCCGGAAGACCAGGTCTCCGACGCGACGGACCGGATGCTGGCGGCCGAGATCACCCGCGAGCAGCTCTATCTCCAGCTCCACGCCGAGCTTCCTTATGCGAGCGCCGTCGAAACCGAGAAATATGAGGAGCGGAAGGACGGATCGGTGGTGATCCACCAGCAGATCCTGGTCGGCCGCGACACCCAAAAGGCGATCGTGCTCGGCAAGCGCGGCGCCCGAATCAAGGAGATCGGCGCCGCCGCGCGCACCGAGCTGCAGCAGCTCCTTGGCCGCAAGGTTCACCTCTTCCTGCACGTCAAGGTGAACCCCAATTGGGAGGAAGATCGCGG
>JAUJOJ010000003.1:0-46173 GCA_030447665.1 Allosphingosinicella sp.
ATGCCGACGACGGGGGCGAGGCCCATCACCATCATCATGTTGATCGCGAAGTAGAAGAAGATCGTCATGGTGAGCCCGGCCGCGGCCAGCCGCTCGAAGCGGCCCTTGCTTTCCACCGACACCTGCATCCCCCAGCGGAACAGCAGCACGAAGCAGATGATGAGGAACAGGCCGCCGATCAGCCCCCATTCCTCCGCCATGGCCGAGAAGATGAAGTCGGTATGCTGCTCCGGCAGATAATGAAGGTGGCTCTGGGTGCCGTTCAGAAAGCCCTTGCCGAAAATGCCGCCCGATCCGATCGCGATCTTGGACTGGGTAAGGTGATATCCCGCACCGAGCGGATCCTGCTCCGGATCGAGGAAGATGAGGACGCGCTTCTTCTGGTGCGGCATCATGAAGGCGTAGGCGATCGGGATCAAAGCCGCGACGCTAAGCCCGCCGCCGATGAAGTACCAAAGCGGCAGGCCAGCCAGGAACATGACGCTGAAGACGCCGAAGACCAGCAGAAGCGTGGTGCCGAGATCAGGCTGCAATATGATCAGCGCGATCGGCACGACAAGGATCGCAAGGGGGGGCCAGACGGCATTGAAACGGCGGACCTCGCCAGGCGGCAGGGAGCCGTAGAAGCCGGCAAGCAGGAGGATGGAAACAGGCTTCATCAGCTCGGAGGGCTGAATCCGGATCACGCCAAGCTCAAGCCAGCTCTTGGCGCCGCCGCCGACCGTGCCGACGATCAGGGTTATGATCAGGAGCAGGATCACCCCGCCATAAGCCGGCCAAGCCAAATCGCGGTAGGTTTCCGGACGGATGTAGGACATGCCCACGGCAAGGCCCAGGAAGGCCAGAAAGCGGACCAGATGGGGCGCTGCCCAAGGTTTCATCGATCCGCCGGCGGCCGAATAAAGCACCATCGCGCCAAAGATGCCGATGGCGAGCACGACGAAGATCAGGCGCCAGGGAAGCCGGATCAGCTGCGCGGGGGCCGCATATCCTCCCCTCATGCCCCATTCCCCATCATGATCGCGTACCCGTCATCGAGGCGGTCCCGCCTGCGGCCTTGGCGGCGAGCCAGCGCTCAGCGTCCCGCTCCATCCGCTCCTTGATGCCGCCGCCCCATTGCTCCTCGAACTTGGCGAGCGCTTCCATCGCCTTGGGCTTGTCGAACAGGAAGGTGAGCACGTCCTTGGCCACCGGCGCGGCGGCGCGGGCGCCGCCCATGCCGTGCTCGATCACGACCGAGGCGGCGTAGCGCGGATTGGCGGTCGGCGCGAAGCAGACGAACAGCCCGTGGTCGCGATATTTCCAGGCGCCGCTCTGGCCGCGCTGGCTGCCGGTGATGCGGCGGACCTGGGCAGTGCCGGTCTTGCCGCCCATTTCGATGCCCGGAAGCTCGAGCCGGCTGCGGCCGGCCGTGCCGGCGCCGTTCACCACCTCCCACATTCCGCCGCGGACGGCATCGAAATGCTCCTTGGGGTAGGGGAGCGGCGTCGCCGCCGGATGGTTGCGGCCGATGAGGCGCGGCTGGACGTCGCGGCCCGAGGCGATCCGCGCCGACATCACGGCAAGCTGGAGCGGGTTCACGATCACGAAGCCTTGGCCGATCGACGTGTTGAGCGTGTCCGATTCCGTCCAGTCGGGACGTTCGATCGCCTTCGGGCTCTTTTCGAACTTCATCCGCTTCCAGTCGTCGCCGGGCATGGTCCCGAAATTCTGCGAGACCACGGGCAAGTCGAATTTCTGGCCGAAGCCGAGGCGCTTGCCCATGGCCGTGATCGCGTCGATCCCCGCGCGCCGGCCCATCGCATAGAAATAGGTGTTGCAGCTCTTCGCGATCGCCCGGTGCATGTTCATCGGGCCGTGGCGGCCGAGGCAGCGGAAGAAGCGGTTGCCGAGCTGGTACCCGCCGCCGCAGCTGACGATCTCGTCCGGATCGACGCCGGCGCTCAGCAACGCCATTGCCACCATCGGCTTGAATGTCGAACCCGGCGGGTAGAGGCCGTTCAGCGACTTGTTGATGAGCGGGTGGCGCTCATCGTCGGCGAGCATCTTCCATTCAGTCTGGCTGATGCCGTCGGAAAAGGAGTTCGGATCGTAGGCCGGCATCGAGGCGAGGGCCAGGATGTCGCCGGTCAGGCAGTCGAGCACGACGACGGATCCCGATTCATTGCCGAGACGACGGGCGGCGAAGGTCTGCAGCCCCGCATCGATGGTGAGCGGCAGGACGCCGCCGCTTTGGTCGGGAAGGGTGGAGAGCTCGCGCACCAGCTTGCCCCGGGCGGTGACCTCGGTCCGCTGCGCGCCCGGCTTGCCGCGGAGCCGGTGCTCCATGGTCTTTTCAAGGCCTTCCTTGCCGATCTTGAAGCCGGGAGTGATGAGAATCGGGGCCTTGTTCTCCTTCTCATATTCCTTCTTGTTGGGCGTGCCCACATAGCCGATCAGATGCGCGACCGCGGCGCCGTCCGGATAGAAGCGCGAAAAGGAGCGAAGCGGGGTCACGCCCGGCATTTCGGGCTGCCGCACCGTCACCGCCGCATATTTCTCGAAGGGGAGGTTCTCGGCGACGGGAACGGGCTGGTAGCCGGCGGCGCGCTCGAGCTCCTGCCCAATCCGCTGGACCTCGTCGGCAGGCAGATCGAGCAGGCGGGCGAGCTCGGCGATGATCCTGTCCGGCTCCTTGAGGCGGTCGGGAATGAGGTCGACGCGGAAGTCGCTGCGGTTGATCGCGATCGGCTGGCCGCTGCGATCGACGATCCAGCCGCGCCGCGGCGGCAGCAATTGCATCTGCACGCGGTTGCTCTCGGATGCGAGCTGGTAGCGCTCGTTCTCGGCGATCGAGATATAGGCCATACGGCCCGCCAGCAGGGCGGCGACGCTGCCTTGGGCGGCCCCAAGCACGAAGGCGCGCCGCGTGAAGGTGAAGACCTGCGATTGTTCGGTGATGGCAGGAGCGTTCCGCCGCTTCATCGGGTGAGCCGCCACCTGTCGAGCGCGACGACGATCCGTGCGACGACCGGGTAGAAGAGAATCGAAAGCGCGATCTGCGGCCACAGCACCCCGAACGCAGCCTGGCTGCCCATCAGCCGGGCGACGAACCAGCTGCCGGCGGTATAGAAGAGGATCAGCAGCGAGGCGAGCAGCCAGTCCAGCCAATAATCGCGGAAGACCGCGCGGCTCTCGATGAAATCCAGGATCAGGAACGTCATCGTCCACAGCGCCATCGAAAGGCCGACCGGGTGGCCGCTGACGAGATCGCTGAGGAAGCCGAGCGGCAAGGCCGTCCTTGCCGTCCACATCTCCGGACGCAGCAGGCGCCATGCAACCAGGAACAGATAGCCGAAATCGGGGATCAGCGGCGCGTTGAGGACCACCGGCAGCAGCACGATCATGATCGCTGCGACGGTGGAGCCGACCGGCACATAGCGCCGGCGCACCTGCTTCATCGCCATGTCGCGGCTGGTGAGGGCGATGCGGCTCACTGGCCGTCCCCCAGCCGCGCCGCTTCGCTGGCGTTGATCGGCTGCGCGGCGGCGGGCTCATAGACGTGCTGGACGATCGCGTAATCGATCCGCGCCGGATCGGCGAGCGGGCGCGCGATCGTCACGTCCCTTCCGGCCGAGATGACGATCGCCACGGGCACGCGCGGCGGATAGATGCCGCCGACCCCGGAGGTGACGACGATGTCGCCCTTCTTGAACGGGCTTTCCCCGACCTCGATCGTCTTCAATTCGATGGTCCCGTCGCCGCGGCCGGTGGCGAGCGCAGGGGTGCCGTCGCGCACCAGCTGGACTGGAACGCTGCTCGCGCCGTCGGTGATGAGGAGCACCCGCGAAGCGAGGCGGCCGGTCTCGATCACGCGGCCGATCAGCCCCTCGGGCGCGCGCACCGGCTGCCCGTTGCGAACCCCGTCCGAGCCGCCCGCCGAGAGCGTGCCGAGCCTGCGGCTTGCATCCCATGTCGATCCGACGATCCGGGCGGTGACGATTTCGTCCGGCGTCTCGCGCGTGAGCTTGAGGAGCGCCTTTAAACGGCGGTTGTCGAACTCGATGGCGCGCGCCTCGATCACCCGCTGCCGCGAGGCTTTCAACTGGCGCTTCAGCTCCGTATTCTGGGAGGCGGCGTTGAAGTAACTGCCGATGCTGTCAGCACCGCCGGTGAAGAAGCCGATGGTGCTTCGTCCGCCGGACGTGACCGGCGAGGTGAGGTCGAGCGCGGCACCGCGCAGGGCCGAAAAACCCTGCGGATCGGCGATCGCTGCGATGACGAGCAGCAGCGAGACGAGAACGCCGCCGATCGCCACGACATAGCCGAGGAAGAAACCATATTGCGCCCTGCGGGAAAATCCCGGGCGCCGTTGGGATGGCGGCGCCATGTTCGCTCGATCAGGCTGTCTGGAGAACGCCGCGGAAGATTTCCTCTTCCAGCGCGCGGCCCGTTCCAAGCGCAACGCAGGTCAGCGGATCGTCCGCGACCGTGACCGGAAGCCCCGTCTCGTCACGCAGCACCTCGTCCAACCCCTGCAGAAGCGCGCCGCCGCCGGTGAGCACGATGCCCTGATCCACGATGTCGGCGGCAAGCTCCGGCGCGGTGTTCTCGAGGGCGATCCGCACGCCCTCGACGATGGTGCCGACCGGCTCCGACAGCGCTTCGGCGATCTGGCGCTGGTTGATGGTGATTTCCTTGGGAACTCCGTTGACGAGGTCGCGGCCCTTGATGTGCACGGTCATGCCGTCGCCGTCCGCGGGCGGCTTGGCGATGCCGACCTGCTGCTTGATGCGCTCGGCCGTGGCTTCGCCGATCAGCAGGTTGTGATTGCGGCGGACGTAGGAGGAGATGGCCTCGTCCATCTTGTCGCCGCCGACGCGAACCGAAGTGGTGTAGGCAAGGCCGCGCAGCGAAAGCACCGCCACTTCGGTCGTGCCGCCGCCGATATCGACGACCATCGAACCGATCGGCTCGGTGACCGGCATGTCGGCCCCGATCGCGGCCGCCATCGGCTCCTCGATCAGCCACACCTGGCGAGCGCCGGCGTTGGAGGCCGCGTCGCGGATCGCGCGCCTTTCAACCGACGTCGAACCGGAGGGAACGCAGATCACGATCTCCGGCCAGCGCGGGAAGCGGCGCTTGCCGTGCACCTTCTGGATGAAATGCTTGATCATCTGCTCGGCGACGTCGATGTCGGCGATGACGCCGTCGCGAAGCGGGCGGATCGCCTCGATCTGGTCGGGGGTCTTGCCCATCATCAGCTTGGCGTCGTCGCCGACCGCCTTCACGCGCTTCACGCCGTTGATCGTCTCGATCGCCACCACCGAAGGCTCGTTGAGCACGACGCCGCGGCCGCGGACATAGACCACCGTATTGGCCGTGCCGAGATCGATGGCCATGTCGTGGGAGGGAAACTTGAAGAAACGCATGAGGGACATATGGCTGGTCTCGCTTCCCTAAACCGCGGATCCGGATAACTGGCCGGTTCCGTCCGTGTTCTGTCTCTATAGGATGCCCTCGCGGTCGCCGTCCACATTACAGTTAACGCCTCGCCCGATGGCGCCGCTTGGTCTAGAGACTATGGCATGTCAATAAGGCGACTCCCCGAACATCTCGTTAATCGCATCGCCGCGGGCGAGGTCGTCGAACGGCCGGCTAGTGCGTTGAAAGAATTGGTGGAAAACGCGATCGACGCGGGCGCGGCGCGGATCCTTATTTCGCTTTGCGGGGGCGGCATCGATCGGATCGAAGTGGTTGACGACGGCTGCGGGATGTCGCCTTCCGAAATGGCGCTGGCGCTGGAGCGGCATGCCACCTCCAAGCTCCCCGGCGATGCGATCGAGGCGGTCTCCACCCTGGGCTTTCGCGGCGAGGCCTTGCCGTCGATCGCCAGCGTCGCCCGGCTGACGCTGGAAAGCCGGCCGCGCCCCCTTCGGCTGGCTGGCCCAGCCAGCCGCTCAGGACGGGCTTTGGCTGGCTCAGGACAGGCGGCCGCCGATGGCTGGCGTCGCGCCGTCGACAATGGCGAACTGGTGGAAGAGGGGCCGGCGGCGCTTCCCCCGGGCACGCGGATCCTGGTCGAAGATCTGTTCGCACGGGTTCCCGCCCGGCGGAAATTCCTCCGTGCCGCCCGGGCCGAATATGCGGCTTGCCTCGACGTGGTGAAGCGGCTGGCCATGGCACGGCCCGATGTCGGCTTCACCCTGGAACATGAAGGCAGGCGGAGCCTTGCCGTCCAGCCGGGAGAGGAGAGGCCCTCGCGCGTGGCATCGCTCACCGATCGCGAGCTTCCCCGCAACAGCATTGCAGTCGATTATGCCCGGGGGCCGGTGCGGCTCGGCGGAGTGGCCGGCCTCCCCACCTTCAATCGGGGCGTGGCCGATCATCAATTCCTGTTCGTCAACGGCCGCCCGGTGAAGGACCGGCTGCTGATCGGCGCTGTCCGCGGCGCCTATCAGGATCTTCTCGCCCGCGACCGTCATCCGATCGTCGCTTTGTTCATCGACCTGCCCGGGGAGGAGGTCGACGTCAACGTCCATCCGGCCAAGACCGAGGTCCGCTTTCGCGATCCGGCGGCAATTCGCGGCCTCATCGTCGGCGGCCTGAGGCAGGCCCTCGACGAGGCAGGTCATCGAAGCGCGCGGCAGCCGGCGTCGGTGCTCGCAGGCTGGCAGCGGGGGCCGGCCTCCGCCGCCTCCTTTGAGCGGCCCGCTTTTCCCCTGCCGGCCCATCCCCTGCCGGCCCAAGCCAGCGTCTGGGAGCGTCCGGACGCCTATGCCCCGCCGCCCGCGGCGCGCGCCGAAGCTGCCGTCGAGCCGCCGCCTCAAGCCGCTTCCTTCCCGCTGGGAGTGGCCCGCGGCCAGGTCGCCGCCACCTATATCGTTGCCGAGGCCGAGGACGGGCTCGTCATCGTCGATCAGCATGCCGCACATGAGCGGCTGGTGCTCGAGCGTATGCGAAGGGCGATGGCCAATGGCGGCGTCGCGCGCCAGGCGATGCTGCTGCCCGAAGTGGTGGAGCTCGAGGAAACCGCTTGCGACCGGCTCGAGGCGCGCGCGGAGGAGCTCGCCGAAATGGGGCTGGAGCTGGAGCGGTTCGGCGCCCGCGCGATGCTGGTGCGGGCGACACCGGCCTTGCTCGGCCATGGCGACATCGCCGGGCTTGTCACCGATCTTGCCGATGAGCTTGCCGCGTTGGAGGAAGCATTGAGGCTCAGGGAAAAGCTCGATCATGTCGCCGCCACCATGGCCTGCCACGGATCGGTGAGGGCAGGGCGGATCCTCTCGGTCTCCGAGATGAACGCGCTCCTGCGGGAGATGGAAGTGACCCCCCATTCGGGCCAGTGCAATCATGGTCGGCCGACCTGGGTGAAGCTGTCTCACGCCGATCTGGAGAAGCTTTTCGGCCGCAAGTGAAGCACTTAGCGTGTTCTTTCAACGTCGGCAGCCGTGTTCCGGAATGTCTGCGTTCGACGTTGCGGACCTTCAACTTCGGCTTGCGGTTGCCGCGGGCAAAGGGACGGAAACGCACGTGTCACCAACCTGAGGCAGCAGCTGATATCGATGGCTCACCGAGACCTTCCTCCGGAAAAAGAGGGCTGCACATGAGCCAAGCATCGGGCGAAAAGGCACATATGGAACAAGACGATCTCACACCGGCTGCTCGTCAGCGTCTTAGGGATGCCGGGCGGTTGAAGTCGGAACGACATAAGACTGCACGAGCGAAGAGCGAGAAGCTGCGTGCCGCTATGGAAGCAGGCGGTGCCGCCAATGATGAGCGCCAAGGGTAGGGCAGAAAGACGGTTCGCAGCGTCCACCCTGTCACCCATTGCGGACATTCCGCTCGAATGTCCTGGTGCGTGCAGCTGCAGTAGGTCTGGCTCATGACATGGAAGAAAGACCCGCCACCGATCATTGGAAGCCGCCTTCAGGCGAACGTGATCGGCATGATCGTGCTCCTCTTCCTGATCGGCATTTGCGTCTTAGGCGCTATTGCCGGGGTTGAAGGAATACAGAGGCGCCAGTTTGGTGACTTCATCAGCCCAATCTGGTTCGTGGCAAGCGGGTTCGGTGCGGTCACACTGGCGATCGTGCTGGTTGGAATGGCTGTGGAGACCGCGGCTGAGTTCATCGCTGCCCGGCGTAAGAAAGCAGGGACAGCGAACCCATAGCAGGCTCCCACCAGTCCAATTGATGTCCGCTTCCCGCCCATTGCCGAGAGCTGGGTCCGTGTTGATTTGCCCCAGCAGCCATCGAAGCGACGGGACGGAGCTGGCATGAATTTTCGACCACCCCGAACCGTTTCAACTCAGCTCATTAATAGCAGCGGTACGTCAGCTCTTGAGCGAGAGATCATAGGCGAGAAAGCTGCCTCCCTGGGGCGCGCCGGTCGTCTGGTTCAGCAGACACTGAAGATCTTACATGACCTTGGTGGACAGGACGTCGATCGACCTGCGGCCGTGCAATCGGCTGCCGATGCGGTTCAGTCTTATTTTGTGCAGCGAGAGCTGTGCGGCTTGATCAACCACGATGGCCCGATCGAAGATTATGCCATCCCGCCCGAAGTGCTTGCCCGATTGGGAGCGGTTTAGAAACGTTGTTTTCGGCTCAAAAAAAGCGCAAATGGGAACCCTTGAAGTCGACCGTCCGGATCACTCCGGCCATAGGATTTGTGCGCAGTTGAAGCGTTGGTAAAGGGTCTCGATGAGATGTTTGAGGTCGGCTCGCTCGAAGGGCTTGACCATGAATGTGTCTGCACCGAGATTGCGCGCGCTCTCGACTACAGCCTGGTCGCCGGCGGTGCTCAGCATAACGATCGCCGTCTGATCCAGCGCCTCGTTGCGTCGGACGGCCTCAATAAACTCAAGGCCGTGCATCCCCGGCATATGATAGTCTGAGATTATAATATCGGGGGCCTCACGCTCGGCGGCGACGAGGCCTGCGGCTCCATCTTCGGCGACATCTATCTTTGTGAAACCAAGACCCGTGAGCTCGCGCCCGAGCAGACGGCGCATCATCGCGCTGTCGTCGACGACCAGCACCTTGATCTGATCTGGCGTCACGGACGCGGTGTGGTCTTCCCAGGAGTCATCCGGAATTTCGGAGACGTCGTCATTGAATGGCTGGCTCATGGCGGGGACTCTTACTGAAAATGCGTTTCCCCTTTCTTACTGGTCCCGTGCATCAGCGATGGCGGCCGGTTCCTCCCCGTCACGGGCATGCACGGTTTACGGTAGGGAGCAGTCTTGTACGAGAAATCCCGCATCGAAGGAATTCGGCTGGAAAGCCTCACCTGACGCGCCGCCTGTTTAACCCAGACTTTACCTCGCGCTGCTAGGGAATTCCAATCTGCCGGGGCAAGCTCGATCCGTCGGCGCTGGACCCCGGGGGCGTCGCTTTCTCTTCAGGAATGTCGACTTCATCCGTTAAGATGACGAGTGAAAGGGCAGTGTTGCCGGGGAAATAAGGGTCGATGCCGAGCCATGAAGATAGTTTAAGCGCTGCTCCTCGGGTGGAAACGCCCGAGCCCTCCTCCTCGTCGCCTGATGATGGTCGCGAGGATGCGCGAGTTCCGTTCCTCGGCTATCCTTTCGAGCTTCGGGTGGGCCGGACGACCAGCTCGATCCGGATGCGCGACCTATCTTGCGGCGGAGCTTCCGGTTTGTGTGACGAGCCGCTGGATGTCGGCGCTTTGGTCACCGTCCATTTCTCAAAGGAGCAGGTGGTTGAGGCAGAAGTCCGCTGGATACGCCTGATGTACGTCGGTCTCAAGTTCACGCACCCGCTTGCTCCCGGCTTCGTGCGCCGGCTGCACCAGGCCCACGGCACGTTCGTGACGACCCGCTCCAAGAAGTGAGCCGGGACCTGGGACCCCGGATCCTAGACCAAGATCGCTTCAGGTTGAATCAACCTGAAGCGTGAACTTTGGTCTTAACCATCTGAATAGAGCCAGATTCACGCTTTCGGCGGAAGCGCGAAGCGCTTCCGCCTCAAACGATCTGGCTCTAGCGTCTGGGAGACTCCGTCGCGATCGCATCTGGCCAGTCGTTCTCCTGCAATTCCACGTCTTCAAGATCCTCTCGCATTCGCGCGAGAATCTCGTCCGCACGCTGGCGGCTGTCGGTCGCGAAGGTGTGAAGATCGCCAAGATCATCAGTGCCGCTCACCTCGAACCTACGCTTCCCTTCCACTGTCTTTCTCCATCCCTCGTTCGGGCGCCGATAAGCGCGGGATTTACCGAATTTTTCCGCCTTCGCTTTAGCAGAACCCACTTATCGCGGGGAATCGATGCTTCAGATCGTCTATATCAGCACTGCTCGAAAGCCTTTTTCCGAGGCCGAGCTCCGGTCGGTGCTCGCCGTTTCGCGCCGCAACAATGAAGCGGCCGGGATCACTGGGCTGCTGATCTCCGGCGGCCGCCGCTTCCTTCAGGCTTTGGAAGGTCCCGACGAGGCGGTCGCGGCTGCGTTCGACCGCATCAAGGCCGATGCTCGCCACTTCGCCGTGGTTGCCCTGTCGATGAAGCATGTCGAGACGCGCGAGTTCGGCAATTGGGCGATGGGCTTCGAGGCCGGCGGCGCGGACGGTCCGGACGATCTCAGGGGCGTTGTCGAGGCGCTGATCGCACCCCTTCAGGACAAAAGCCTGCGCGCCCAGTTCATCGGGTTCGCCGAGATCAACGCTCGGGCCGCTTAAGCTGCGGGCCATTCCTCGGCGAGAAGCGCGAAATAGGCGTCGTCGATCCACTCGCCCTGGCAGAGGAAGCTCTGGCGGAACTGGCCTTCCTGGCGGAAGCCAAGCGAGCGGAGCAGGGCGATCGATGCCGCGTTTTCCGCGGCCACGACCCCGACGAAGCGGTGGATGCCGTGCCGCTCGATCAGGAAGTTTATGATCCCGGCGACCGCCTCCCGCCCATATCCTCGGCGGTGATAGGCGGGAAGCACCCGGTAGCCGAGCTCCACCTGTCGATGGCCCGGTATGCCGAACCCGATTCCGAGGTCCCCCACCAAAGCGCCGTCCTCTTTCCGTTCGGCGATGAATTGATACCAGGGGCCGCTCGGCTCCAGCTCGCCCGGCTCCTTCGCCTGCATGTCGGCGATCATTCCCGCCAGGAACGAGCGGACGTCCGGCTTCACGTCGGTGTACCGGGTCATTTCAGGTTCGGACCAGCTGGCGATGAGCGGCTCGAGATCCTCGTTGCGCGGCCGGCGGAGGACGAGCCGCTCGGTGGCGGTGAAGATCATTTCCGCTGCAGCTGCCGCAGACGCGCTCCGATCGCTTCGATCGGGTGCGTTGCCGCGCTTGCGCGGGCCGCCTCCAGCTTCGGGTAGCCGGCGTCGGCATCGGCGATCAGCTCCCTGACGAAGGCGCCGCTACGCACTTCGCGGAGGATCCGCCGCATCTCGGTCCTGCTATCCTGGTTGACGATGCGCGTGCCGCCCTTGAGCGCGCCGAACTCCGCCGTGTTCGAGATCGCCTCCCGCATGCCGGCGATCCCGCGCGCCTCGATCAGATCGGCGATGAGCTTCACCTCGGTGAGGCATTCGAAATACGCGATTTCCGGCGAAAATCCGGCATCCGTCAGCGTTTCGTAGCCGGCCAGGATCAGTTCCGGGATCGCGCCCCAGAGCACTGCTTGCTCGTTGAACAGGTCGGCCTCGCTTTCTTCCGCGAAGCTCGTCGGGAGCATGCCGACCCGTCCGCTGCCGATCGCGGCGCCGTAGGAGAGCGCGATCCGCTCCGCATCGCCGCTGGCATCCTGCGCCACCGCGAACAGCGAAAGGAGCCCGCTTCCGCGATCGAACTCCTGCCGCAGCGCGGTCCCCGGCCCCTTGGGCGAGACGAGGATGATGTCGAGGTCCGGCCTCGGCTCGATGAGGTTGAAATGGATGCTGAGCCCATGGGCGAAGACGAGCGCCGCGCCGGGCCTGAGGTTCGGCGCGAGATGCTCGGCATAGACACGGCCATGCGCTTCATCGGGCAGCAGCATGACGAGCATGTCCGCCCATCCGGCGGCTTGGGCCGGCGTCATGACGTCGAAGCCGTCCTGCCTCGCTTGCTCAGCGGTCGGAGCGGCGTCTCGAAGCGCGATGGCCAACTGCCCAACGCCGCTGCCGCGAAGGTTCAGCGCCTGGGCGCGGCCCTGATTGCCATAGCCCAGCACCGCGACTTTCCGGCTTTGCACGAGAGCGGGATCGGCGTCGGCATCGAAATAGACCTGCATGGCGTCGGGGTAGGGCCTGATCGGTTGAGGTGGAAGTGCTACGCGCTTCCGCCGAAGGCGTGAATCAGGCCCTCGTATATAAGTCGGCTGAGACCTTGATTCACGGATCAGGCTGATTCAGCCTGATCCGATCAAGCGCTAGGACATTTGCCTCCGGGCGGCAATTGATCGGCTCGCCACGTGAGCTAGGGCGCGACGAGCGACAGCGCCTGGTCGATCGCTGCGCCCTCCGGAGCGAGCGTGAAGCGCGGCCAATCTGCGGGCGGCTGCCGCGAGAACCAGGTATATTGCCGCTTGGCATATTGCCGCGTCGCCGTCTGGCCCGCCACGATCGCGTCTTCGCGCCCCAGCTCCTGCCGCAGGAAGGCAGCCACCTCCGGAACGCCGATCGCCCTCATCACGGGAAGGGCCGGATTGAGCCGCCGCGCGAGCAGGGCTTCGACCTCGGCAAAGGCAGCCGGGCCGAACATCCCCTCGAAACGGCGATTGCACCGCTCGTAAAGCCAATCTCTTGGCGGCAGAAGGATGAGCGGAAGCAAGTGAACCTCTTGCCCTATCCCGCCGGCCTTTTCCTGCTGCCAGGCGAGCAACGGACGTCCGGTCGAGCGCGCGACCTCCAGGGCTCTGGCGACCCTCGTCGTGTCGCTCGGGCGAAGGCGCTTCGCCGCGGGCGGATCCTCCCGCTCCAGGGCGGCGAAGGCGTCGACGACCGCGAGGGCGCGCACGGCCCGCCGGATATCCGGGTCGATGTCCGGGACCGGCGCGATGCCCTCGATCAGCGTCCTCACGTAAAGCCCGGTGCCGCCCACCAGGATGGGGAGCCGGCGTTCCCGATGGGCCGCCCGGATCGCCGCTTTCGCATCCCGCGCCCAATCGGCGGCGGAACAGGGATCGGCGCCGTCCCGATAACCGTAGAGCCGGTGCGGCGCCCGCGCTTCCTCGGCCTCGCTCGGCCGCGCCGAGAGGATGCGAAGATCGCGATAGACCTGGGCGCTGTCGGCGTTGATCACGACGCCGTTCTGCCGCTCCGCCAGCGCCAGCGCCAAGGCCGACTTGCCGCCCGCGGTCGGCCCGGCGATAAGCGCCACCTTAGGTCTTTGGCCTGGCGGCAGCGAAGAGGAGCCCATGTTCATCGCCACCCTGATAGCAGCGGATCGGCTGTCGAGCGGCGATATTTCGGCGGCCGAGGACGCGCTTGCCGAGGCCGGAGGCTATTTCATGGGCCGCAGCTGGGTCGAGCTGGACCGAGCCTGCGATCTGCTCTTCTCCTCGCCGCCTGACCCGGTTCGGCAGGCGCTGGAGGGCCTCGTCTCGGGGGTCGACGTCGTCGTTCAAGGCGAAGCGGGACGCCGTAAGCGGCTGCTGGTGGCCGACATGGATTCGACCATGATCACCGTGGAATGCATCGACGAGCTCGCCGATTATGCCGGCCGCAAGGCGGAGGTGGCCGAGGTCACCGAGCGGGCGATGCGCGGGGAGCTTGCCTTCGCCGAGGCGCTTCGCGAACGGGTGGCGGTGCTGAAGGGTCTCGACGCGGCCGTGATCGACCGCTGCCATTCGGAGCGCGTGCGGATCATGCCCGGCGCGCAGGCCCTCGTCCGGACCATGCGAGCCCATGGCGCCGAGTGTATCCTCGTTTCGGGCGGCTTCACCGTCTTCGCCGACCGGGTGGCGAAGACGATCGGCTTTTCACGTGCGATTTCGAACCTGCTCGGCATCGAGGGGGGGCGGCTGACCGGCACCGTCGCCGAGCCGATCGTCGGCGCCGACCGGAAGCGCGAGGTGCTGCTCGATGCAGCGGCCGAATATGATCTAGAGCTCGCCGAAACCCTGGCGGTGGGCGACGGCGCGAACGATATCCCGATGATCGAGGCATCGGGGCTCGGAGTTGCTTATCGCGCCAAACCAAGGGTCGCGGCCGCCGCTGCGGCACGGATCGACCGTTGCGATCTTTCCGCCCTGCTCTACGCGCAGGGCTATTCGAAACGGGAATGGGTGACGGATTAGAAGTGCTTTCCAATCAGGTGGAATCACCTGGCGGCTCGGAAAGCACGGCGATCTAAAGGTCCGGGCCTTAAGCCGTAGGGCGGCTCATGTCCGACGTGATCGCGGCGAGGGCGAACGCCACCGAATGCTCCGAGCAGACGAAGCTGACGGCGATGCCGTCCCCGGCGATCGCCTGGACGATACCGGCGATCGCGCCGGCCTCGGGATGATGGAGCTCGATCTGGGTGCCGACGGACGGGCGGGCATTGGTTTCCAGGAAGGCGCCGGCGGCGGAAACCTCGCGAAGGCCGGCCGGTGCGGGGGCATCGCAGATCAGCACGCACATCCGCCGCCTGCGCCAGCGCGATGCCATTGCCGATGCGCCGTCGAACCTCCGCCGTGCCTTCATCTGCCGCTCCCCTAGAGCACTTCAAGGCCGAACCGTCGAGGCTCTAAGGATAAGCGGCAGCAACGAAAAAATGGTTAAGGGGAGCCGGGAAAATCGCCTGAGAGGCTGTTGGGGAATGCGGTTCCGGCCCGCGCGCCCAGCCAGCCTCCCGATGCAACCATACTCTCGTCGGGAGGCTGGGTGGGGGAGCGGGCCGGCGCCGAGCCCGAGAAATGCGCTCTTGAGCGCATTTCCAAACAGATTTTAAGGCGCGACCGGGAAGCAGGGCTGCCCCGCCGCCGTGGCCTGGCCGCAGACCTTGTCCGCCGCGGCCCGGCTGCCGAGCGGGCCGACGCGAAGACGGGTGAAGGCGCCGGCTTTCTCATAAGAAGGCTGAAGGCCCGCCAGGCCGCCGATCCTCCGGCTGAGGGCTGCCCATTGCGCCGCCGCCGCCGCCGGGCTGCCATATGCGCCGAGCTGCGCCCGCCATCGTCCCCCGGCCGCGGCACCGGCCGGACGGGCCAGGGCCCTGGCAGCAGCCGGAGCGTTCCTGGGCGCGGTGACGACGGCGGTTGCCACCGGTCTCTGCGGGGGGATTTCAACCGGAGTGACGGCCGGAGCGCGGCGCGGGGCCCGCGGAGCGGCGCGGCCGGAAGGCTGTGCCGGGACCGTCACGACGCCGGCCAGGGCAGGAGCGTCCTGCATCTGCCGGGCAAGCGCAATGCCTTTCTGGCGATCGGCAGCCGGGATGAACTTCTCCATCTGCTCGAGGCTCTTGGCTGCCGGCGGCAGGCCCTTCGAGGCCGCACGCGTCATCAGCGCATAGGCGCGCGGGAAATCGCGCGGAACGATGTCGCCATTGGTGAGCTCGACGCCAAGGACATATTGGGCGCGGGGATCGCCGCGTCCGGCAGCCTTGCGGATCCAGGGCATCGCTTCGGCGCGCTTGCCGGATTCATAAAGCAAAAGGCCGAGATTGCCCTGCGCCATCTCATGGCCTTGCGCGGCGGCCTTCTGGAACCAGCTTTGGGCAATCCTCAGATCGGCCGGGACACCGCGGCCCAGCCGATAAGCCTGGCCCATGTTGAACTGCGCGTCTTCATCCCCTTGGTCGGCAAGCGGACGCCATTGCTTCACGGCACCGGCGAAGTCACCGCGATGCCAGGCCGCGACACCCGCTTCTACGATCGCCCTCGAATCCTGAAGGAAAGCCGCCGCCGGAGATGCGACAGCGGCTGCCAACATCGCCGCTCCAGCGATGATCATATACCGAGCCGAAACCTTCATATTCCCTCCCTGGGCTCAATTGCTTTGGCCGCCAGTCAATAGTGTCCGACGGTTAATGCGCTCTTAGGCTCGTTCCGTTCATGCTGAACCGGGAACGAGTCTATTGTCCCCTGATCACCGTGCTTTCCGAGCCGTCAGGCGATTCCACCTGACTGGAAAGCACTCTAGCACCTTTTTTCGGACGGCCGCCATCGAGCCTCCGGGACTGTCCCAAAGTTAACCAGATTTTAGCAGCCTCGGGTGCATCCAGCCGCAAAGGTAGAGTGAGCCGAGGGGAAATCATGCGCGTTTTGGCACTGTCGTCTCAGAAGGGTGGTTCCGGCAAGACGACCCTGTCCGGCCATTTGGCCGTCCAGGCGCAGCTTGCCGGGGCGGGTCCCGTCTGTCTCATCGACATCGATCCGCAAGGCTCGCTCGCCGATTGGTGGAACGAGCGCGAGGCGGAAATGCCGGCTTTCGCGCAGACCACCGTTGCGCGGCTTGCCGCCGACCTCGAGGTGCTCCGCCAGCAGGGGTTCAAGCTGGCCGTGATCGACACGCCGCCCGCCATCACCATGGCGATCCAGAGCGTCATCCAGGTCGCCGAGCTGATCGTCATCCCGACCCGGCCGAGCCCGCACGACCTTCGCGCCGTCGGCGCCACCGTCGACCTTTGCGAGCGCGCCGGAAAGCCGCTTATCTTCGTCGTCAACGCGGCGACGCCCAAGGCCAAGATCACCTACGAAGCCGCGGTCGCGCTCTCGCAGCACGGCACCGTCGCTCCCGTCACCGTCCATCACCGCACCGATTTCGCCGCCTCGATGATCGACGGCCGCACGGTCATGGAAGTGGATCCGAACGGCAAGTCCGCCAAGGAAGTCGTGGAGCTCTGGGATTATATTTCGGACCGCCTCGAAAAGAATTTCCGCCGCACCGTCTTCGCCGCTCCCGGCGCCCCGGCGCTTCATTCCTCCGCGCCGCGTCCCGCCGGCGGCTTCGGCCGCCGCGTGGTCGGCCAGTAATCGGGGGACGGACAGATGGCTGAACCCAAGCCTTTCGCTTCCCTCTCCTCCGGTCTGCTGGCGCGCAAGGGCGCTGCCAAGCCGGCCATGCGTCCGCAGGGCTTCGGCCAGATGGGCATGGGGCTGGAAGATCTCGGCTGGAACGACATGGGGCATTCGCACCAGGCGCCGACGAATTCCTACGAGCCGCGTGAACCGGCCCCGTTGCCGGAGCATGTGCCGAGCTCGATCGCCGCTTTGACCCCGGCGCCGCGCCAATCGCCGCAGCCGCGGGCAGCGGAGGACGAGGTTCGGCCGCAGCCCGTCACCGAGCCGGCGCCGCCGCCCGTCGTCGAGCAGCAGCGCGCCGTAGAGGCTGCTTTCGCGGAGCCGGAGCAGGAGCCGGCGGAGCAGGAGCCGGCAGCGGCCCCCAGCGTCGAGCGTCCCGAGCAGGTTCGTGCCCCGCGGCCGCGGATGCCGGCGGGGCGTCAGCGCAGCGCCCCGGGCGACAAAGCAAAGGCCGCCTTCACGCTGCGCCTCGATCCCGATCGGCACCTCAAGCTCCGGCTGGCCTGCGCGGTCACGCACCGCTCGGCGCAGCAGATCGTCACCGAGGCGTTGGACGAATTCCTGGCGTCGATCCCTGAGATCGACACGATCGCAAGTCACGTTCCGGGCACTTCCGGCAAAGCAAATTAAAAGGCGGAGTGAGCAAATGAAAAAAGATCTCGTGCTCAGAGTAGCGGCCTCGACCCTGGTCATCGGCGTCACCATGGTGAGCTGCAAACCGGCGGCGGTTCGTCCGTCCTCCGCTTCGGCCGTGGCGCCGAAGAGCGACGAGGGCGCGGCCAGGCTTTACGCGCAGGTCCAGACCCAGGTGCAGCAGGGAGATCTCGCCGAGGCTTTGACGCTCGCCGAGCGCATGGTCGAGCTTGCGCCGCGGGATTCCGGTTATCGCATGCTGCTCGCCGACCTGTACCTCAAGAATGGCCGCTTCGTTTCGGCCGAAGCCGCCTATGGCGATGTGCTGGTCCTCGATCCGGCAAACAGCCGCGCGGGCCTCACGCGCGCGCTCACCTTGATCGGTCAGGGCAAGAATGGCGAAGCCATGATCGAGCTCGATCGGCTCAGCGCGACCGCGGCGCCGGCCGATGTCGGGCTTGCTTTCGCGCTTGCGGGTCAGCCGCAGCGGGCCATCGAGATGCTCGAGCCTGCCGCTCGTGCGCCGGACGCCAACGGCCGGATCCGTCAGAATCTCGCACTCGCTTATGCGCTGTCGGGCGATTGGCAGAAGGCCAGGATCGTTGCCGCGCAGGATCTTTCGCCGGCCGAGCTTGGCAGGCGCCTCCAGCATTGGGCCTCGCTCGCCAATCCGGCTGCTCCCTCCACCCAGGTGGCGGCGGTGCTTGGTGTGAGCCCGATCGAAGATGCCGGCCAGCCGACGCGTTTGGCGCTCGCGCCCGCCGCTTCGCAGCAGGCCTATGCCGAGGTGGAGGTCACGGCCCCGGTTGAGGACGCCCCCGTTCAGATGGCGGCCGCGGCGCCGGTCGCGGTCGGCGGTCCTGTTGAAACCGTCTCGGAGGTCAAGACCGAGGCCTATGCCTATCAGCCGCCGGAGCATTCGGATGCATTCTCCGCACCGGTCGAAAGCGTCTCCGCCGACATGCCAGTTGCGGCCGCCCCCGCCGAACCCGCTCGTTTTGCCGCCGCGGTCAACTCGCTGGTCGAGTCGCCGGTGCAGGCTGAACGGCCGGTCGCGCCGGTCGCGAAGGCACCTTTGCTCGCCTTCACGCCGGTGAAGGCGGTCGCCAAGCCGCCCGTGAAGGGCACCGGCCGCTATGTCGTGCAGATCGGCGCCTACCGTAACGGGCGCCAGGTCGAGCAGGCCTGGGCCCGCGCCCATCGCCATTATGGTTTCGCCGACAATCAGCCGCTGAGCACGACCGTCAGCATCCCCGGCAAGGGCATTTTCCACCGTCTCGCGGTGGCGGGCTTCGAGACGCCGATTGACGCCGCTCGGCTTTGCCAGCTGATCCGCGGCAAGGGCGGAGCCTGCTTCGTCCGTGCAACGGCAGGCGACGCTCCGGTCCGCTGGGCTTCGCGCTACACCGGCCGCGCCTGAAGCCGAACACATCTTCCGACGGGGCGGCCGGGCGACTGGCCGCCCTTTTTTATGCGCCGCGCCGCGCCCGGGTGAGGATGTCGAGCACGGCCATGCGCACCGCGACTCCCATCTCGACCTGCCCCAGGATCGCCGAGCGCTCCGGATCGTCCGCAAGCTCGCCATCGATCTCGACGCCGCGATTCATCGGCCCGGGATGCATGACGATAGCATCCGGCGCGGCGAGCTTCAGCCGCTCGCGCGTGAGGCCGTAGAGGCTGTGAAAACCGCCAAGCTCGCTTGACAGCGCCGCCTCCATCCGCTCGCGCTGGATGCGCAGCATCATGACGACGTCCGCGCCGCTTATTCCCTCCTCCATGCTGGTGAAGGACGGAATATCGGCAAGGTCCGCACGTCCGAGCAGGGCTTCGGGGCCCACCGCCCGCACGTCCGCGCCAAGGAGCATGAGGCAGCGAAGGTTCGATCCCGCCACCCGGCTGTGCCGGATGTCGCCGCAGATTGCGATCTTCAGCCCCTCGATGCGGCCCTTGCGCCGGCGAATGGTGAGCGCGTCGAGCAGGGCCTGGGTCGGGTGCTCGTTCTGCCCGTCGCCCGCATTGACGACCGGACAGTCCATCACCGCCGCCACGTCGCCCGCCGCGCCGTTCGCCTCGTGGCGGATCACCATGATGTCCGGACGCATGGCGTTGAGGGTCAACGCCGTGTCGATGAGGCTCTCGCCTTTCTTCACGCTCGATGCGGCGACGTGGAAATTGGAGACCTGGGCGCCGAGCCGCTTGCCTGCAATCTCGAACGAGAAGAGCGTCCGCGTCGAATTTTCGAAAAAGGCGTTGATTTGAGTGAGGCCGGCGAGCCGCTGGTCCTGCTTCCGGGCTCCGCGATTGAACGCGATCCACTGCTCGGCTTCGTCGAGGATGAAGAGGATGTCGGAGGCCGAAAGACCGTGGATGCCGAGCAGGTGGCGGGGCAGGGGCATGGCGCCCGCTTAACCGCGCCTCCACGGGCTCACAAGGTCGGAGGTGTGACCATATGAAAGAGGTCTAGAACCAGCCGAACTGGAACAACGTGGCTCCCGCAAGGAAACCGCCGAAAACCAGCAGCAGGGGTGAGGGATCGCGACGCAGGCTCCACATTTCGAAGGCTCCTCTGGACCAAGCCCAAGGTAGCGACGACCGGCGGTTGCGGAAGGCCGGTTTCGTGAACTCGGGTGTTGCTGCATCGGCAACACCCAGGCGGTCACCCCATGGTCAGCGCGTCGATCGCGCCCTGTAGGATGTAGGCGGCGGCCATCTTGTCGACGAGTTCCGCGCGCCGCGCGCGGCTGGCGTCCGCGTGGAGAAGGGTGCGGGTTACCGCCTGTGTCGACCAGCGCTCGTCCCAGAGGAGGATCGGCAGGCCGAGCGGCTCCAGGTTGCGGGCGAAGGCGCGGGTCGACTGGGTGCGCGGGCTCTCGCTGCCGTCGAGGTTCAGGGGGAGCCCGACGACGAGGCCGGCGACCCGCTGCGCCGCAACCGTCACTTTCAGCCGCTCGAGGTCGGCGGAAAATTTCGAGCGCTTGATGAGCTCGGCCGGGGTGGCGATGGTCCAGCCGGCGTCGCACAGCGCCGCTCCGATCGTCTTGGTGCCGACGTCCAGCCCCATGAGCCGTCCCCCCATCGGCAGCGCATCGCGAAACTGGGCTGCGCTGGCCGTGATCATCGCCCGAGATGCGCTTTCAGCCGGGCCGCGGCATCGGCGCGGATGTTCGCCCAGAACAAGGCATAGTCGAACACATGATAATTGTTGCCGGGCAGGACATAGGGCGGAAGCTCCGGGAGCTGGGCTTCGTCTCCGATCAGAAGGAAGCCGTTGACTCCGCAGCGCGCGGCAACCGCGCCGGCGATCATCTCCGCGTCGGTAAGGCCCGGATTGGGGAGGAGCGTTCCCAAATTGGCCTTCGCATCCGCAGCACCCCCGCGACCGCCGGTGATCGGATTGACGCACAGCATCGGGGAGCCGGCGCGTTTCTCGCCGTTCGGAGCGACCGATGCGTCGTAGACGTCGGTGATCATCTTGGGGTCGGCGGGTTCGCCGAAGCTCTGCCAGGAGAGGATGCAGCCCGATCGTCCGGCTTGCTCGCACGCCGGCAGCCCGAGCAGGGGAAGGTCGGTGGTGGTCGAAATCGGCCAGCCGACCAGATAGGCCGCGACAATGCGTCGGGCGACGGGCCGGGCAGCGATCCGCTCGCGAAGCAGCCGCGTCAGGTGAAGGCTGCCCTGGCTATGGGCGGCGACGATGATCGGGCGGTCCGCATTCACCTGATCGAGGAATGCCTCGAAGGCGGCGAGCACGTCGCGATAGGCGAAGGCGAGCGCCTTTTCCGCGTCCGCCTTGGTAGTGAGAAAGGCTGGTGCCGGACGAACAGCCGCGCGCGCCTGCATGATCGGTATTTTCGGCGCGAGGAACGAGGTTGGATGGATGAAGATCTCGCCAACCCCGTTGAACGCGTGGAAGCCGAGGCATAATCTCGCCTGGTGCCGGACGAACAGCCGCGCGCGCTGCTGCGACGCCTCGATGATCGAGCGGCAAGCATTCCAGGAAACGGCGTGCGACCGGTCGAGGAACGAGGTCGGCGATGGATGAAGGATGCAAGAGCGATTGTCCGGGCGAGGCGATGGCGCAGTTTGCCGCATCTCGGACAGGATCGTCGAGCCCTTCGGCAGCCAGTGTTGCGCCGGATTGGGCGCGGCGCTCGAACGTCGGGAAGGGCCATCCACGTGGACCCGCCGATGAGCGTAGCGTCGTTCATCGCCGTCGGCGGGATTGGCTTCGCCTTCACGCTCGAACGCCTCCGCTGGTCGGCACCTTGTTCGCGCTCGGCTCAGCGTCGCCTTGGTTTCTCGAACGGAAGCCCCAGCGGGCGAGGGCGGGCGATGAATGGCGGATCTTCTCGTCCCTGCTTGCCGTCGCCTTCGCGCACGCTCTTCCACAGGAAGGCGCTGGGCGCCTTCCATTCTGAGGATCATGCTCATGCCTGGACCAACATCGTGCTGTGGTTCCGGCCGGCCGGACGGCGCGCGCTGGAACGTCTCGCCAGCTCCGGCCCGACAGCGATCGCGCAGGCGCGAAGGCATTGGCGCTGAAAGACCGCTGGGCGGCTCGCGAGGAGACGAGGGTGGGCAGGATGCCCGTGAGCTTGCGCACGAGGCTGGTGGCCGCGATGTCGGTGCCCTGGCGGCAGAGAAACAGCAGACCTGTCCGTCGACACCGCCACCGTGCCGCCACTCGCGCGGCAGCAGACCGCGGTTTTGGGCGAGCTTTTCTGCCGAGGCGTGGAGGCGCGTGGCCGTCGGCCCGCCGTTGAACAACAGGCGGCGGCCGCGCGGCTGCTGGTGGATGAAACGGGAATTGCAGGAGGTGGACGTGACCGGCGCTCCATCGAGCCGATGAACAGGGCGGTCATTCCGAATGTGCAGAGGCAGCAGGTCTGCGCGACGACGTCGTGCCTTTCGATAGCGCGATGAAGCCGCGGGATCAGGCGGCCCTCGGGTCCTTGAAGACTGCATTTCAGAGAAACCATGTCCGTCGACACCGCCACCGTGCGCCACATCGCCGCCCGCATCGCCAAGAGCGATGCCGAGGTGATGGCGCATTGAACAACATCCTGGGCTGGGTGGAGCAATTGCAGGAGGTGGACGTCACCGGCGTCGATCCGCGACCGCTCGAACACGCTGCGGATGCGGCGATTTCTCCGCGGCATCCGCGATCAGGTGCTCGCCAATGCCCCCGTCGCCGAGCACGGCTTCTTCGCCGTTCCGCCGTCGAATGGCGCAGTTGACCGATCTCGGCGTCGCGGCGATCCGCTCAGCGGCTTCCGTGAAGTGGCCGACGCCGTCCCGAGCATGCCTTCGTGATCGACGCCCGAGCATGCGCTTGAAACGCCCGAGCATGCGCTGCGGCTGCCGACGCCGCCGATCAGGCCCGCGCCTCCGGCGCGTTGAAGCCGCTGTCCGGCGTGCCGCTCGGCATCAAGGACCTGTTCGCCACCAAAGGGTATCAGACCACCGCCGGCAGCCATATGCTCGGCGGCTTCGAGCCGGTCTATGAATCCACCGTCAGCGGCAATCTTTTCCGCGCCGGGGCCGGCATGCTCGGCAAGCTCAACATGGACGAGTTTGCGATGGGCTCGTCCAACGAGAACAGCTATTACGGCAACGTCGTCTCACCGTGGCGGAGGAACGACCGCGGCAACGCGCCGCTCACTCCCGGCGGCTCGTCCGGCGGCTCGGCGGCAGCAGTGGCTGCGCGCGCATCGCGCCCGGCGTCACCGGAACCGACACCGGCGGCTCGATCCGCCAGCCCGCCGCCTTCACCGGCATCGCCGGCATCAAGCCGACCTATGGCCGCTGCTCGCGTTACGGCATGGTGGCCTTTGCCTCCTCGCTCGACCAGGCCGGGCCGATGGCGCAGGACGTCCGCGACTGCGCGATCATGCTGGAAGCCATGGCCGGCTTCGATCCCCGGGATCTGACCTCGCTCGATCTTCCCGTGCCGCAGTGGGAGGCGAACCTCTCGGCCGACATACGCGGCAAGCGCATCGGCATTCCGAAGGAATACCGGATCGAGGGCGTTCCCGCGGAGATCGACCGCGCATGGGATCAAGGAATCGCCTGGCTGCGCGACGCCGGGGCCGAGATCGTCGAGGTCTCGCTCCCGCATGCGCTACGCGCTTCCCACTTATTATATCATCGCGCCCGCCGAGGCCTCGTCCAACCTCGCGCGTTATGACGGCGTCAAATACGGCCTTCGCGAGCAGCCCGCTACGGCGGGTGGAGCAGGGGCGGCCTTGCCGACATGTACGACGCGACCCGCGCCGCCGGCTTCGGTGCCGAGGTGAAGCGCCGCATCATGATCGGCACCTATGTGCTCTCGGCCGGCTTCTACGACGCCTATTTCAACCAGGCGCAGAAGGTGAGGGCGCTGATCGCCCGCGACTTCCTGAACGTGTGGAGCGAATGCGACCTGCTGCTGACGCCCACCGCCCCTCGGCGGCGTTCGGCCTGGGCGAGAAGAGCGACGATCCGATCGCGATGTATCTGAACGATGTCTTCGCCGTGCCCGCGAGCCTTGCCGGCCTCCCGGCCATGTCCGTACCCGCGGGTCTCAACGAGCAGGGCCTTCCGCTCGGCCTTCAGATCGTCGGCAAGCCGCTGGACGAACAGGGCGTCCTCAACGCCGGTCTCGCGCGCTCCAACAGCGCGCCTCACCGCGCGACCGGAGGCATGGTGGTGAACCCTCGACAGTATTACTAAGAGTGGGTATTACTTTTGGGATGAAGCAGAGCAACCGACGGTGAAGGTCAAGGACCATTCCAAAGAAGAGCGCGCCTCAAACCCGGCGAGCCGGTTGAATTCGACTGGAACGATCAGGCGAAGCAGTGATCCGGGCCGGCCGGCGCCCGATGCCGATCTTGGGATGCGACTTGCACGGATCCGTGCGGAGATCGAAGCGGTCGCGGGGCGCTTATCGATGAAATCATGAAAGAATTGAGCCATGGCGACACGAACGTTATCATCGGCGAACGCGATTCGCGCTGGTTCGAGGTCGTTGGTCTGGCCACGCCGTTGTCACCGAGGTCCACTGGTCACGCACCTCGGCGGTCGGCGCGATGGTCGCCGAACTGCGCATAGAATATGTCTCGAAGCCACAGGCGCATATGTTATCGCCGTCAGGCGCCTCTTAGCGGACCGATAGCTGGGCAGGCTTCGGCCTTGTCGGCGACCGCCGACCCACGCCGGTTTCGAATTTCCCCGAACTCGAAGTGATTACGCCGGAAGGAACCCCTGACGCTCTATCCGATTATCGCGGCCACGGGCGAGTGGATGTCCACGCGGGTCATCGAAAGCGAAGCTCCCGTGCTCACCGAAGCCGAACAGCCAGGTGAGCCTCGTCGACGCGGCGATGCCGGGCACCGGTGCTCAACAAGGAATGCGTGGCCGTGCGCACCGGCGTGGCGCTCGAAGCAAGGATCAATTCCTGGTCGCGGTTCGACCGGAAGAACTATTTCTATGCCGATCTTCCGCAAGGATACCAGATCAGCCAGCTTTACCACCCGATCGTCGGCGAGGGGCAGATCGAGATCCTGCTCGACGAGAAGGATGAGGCGTCGGCCAAGACGGTGGGCATCGAACGCATCCATATCGAGCAGGACGCCGGCAAGCTGATGCACGATCAGCATCCGAGCTTCTCCTATGTCGATCTCAACCGCTCGGGCGTCGCTCTGATGGAGATCGTTTCCAAGCCCGACATGCGCAGCCCGAAGAAGCGGGCGCTTACGTTCGGAAGCTCAGATCGATTCTCCGCTATGTCGGCTCCTGCGACGGCAACATGGAGCAGGGCTCGATGCGCGCCGACGTCAATGTCAGCGTGCGGAGGCCCGGGCAGCCTTTCGGCACTCGCACTGAGACCAAGAACGTCAACTCGGTGCGCTTCATCATGGCCGCGATCGAATATGAGGCGAACCGCCAGGTCGATCTCCTCGAAAGCGGCGGCGCCATCGTGCAGGAGACCCGGCTGTTCGACCCGGACAAGGGCGAGACGCGCTCGCTCCGGTCCAAGGAAGACGCGCACGATTATCGCTACTTTCCCGATCCGGACCTCCTGCCGCTGGAGCTGGACGACCGCTTCCTCGAGGATTGCCGCGCGCCTTCCGGAGCTTCCCGACGCCAAGCGCGCCGCTACGAGAACGAACTCGGCCTCCCCGGCGTATAATGCCGCCGTCCTCACCGCCGAGGTCGAGACCGCACGCTGGTTCGAAGCGCTGCTCGCCGTGCTCCCGCGCCCGGACCTTGCCCGCCAGGCCTCGAATTGGGTGATCGGCGACCTGTTCGGGGCGCTCAATCGTCTTGGACGGAGCATCGAGGAAAGCCCGGTGACCCCTGCGCAAGGGTCGGAGCTTCTCGGGCTCGTTGCCGACGGCACCGTCTCCGGCAGCCTTGCCAAGCAGGTGTTCGAGATCATGCTCGAAACGGGCGAGGACCCATCGCGGATCGTCGAGGAGCGCGGCCTCAAGCAGACCAGCGACACCGGCGCGATCGAAGCCGTGATCGCCGACATACTCGCGGCCAATCAGGACAAGGTGGCCGAATTTCGCGGCGGCAAGGACAAATTGTTCGGCTTCTTCGTCGGCCAGACGATGAAGGCGATGCAGGGCAAGGGCAATCCGGCCGTGGTGAACGATCTGCTGAAAAAGCCCTCTCCTGAGAGGCCACAAGTGGGCAACTGAAAGCTTTAGCGGCACAGGCGCCGCTGACCGCGGCTGGCGGCGGCGGCGGGCGCGGCTCCTGATCCGGCTTGCTGGCCAAGCAGGCGTTGTCCATCGGACCCCCAGCAGCATCGAGCAGAAATGGGGGAGGAGTGGGGGAACCGTCTTCCGGCGTGGCCGGTTCACCGTTCGCCTGGAACAGCCCGGGGGTTGCCGCTTCAGGGACCAGTGATGTTCGGATTCGAATCCTACCATATCCTGCTGGCTGCGGTCGGCGTCAGCATCATCCTCTCCTTCTGGCTGCCGCGCTTTATCTCCGGCCGGGAGCCAGCCCGCATCCGCGCTACAGTCCACCAGCCGGCCTTGTCGGCTTCTCACTCATTCAGGAATGCCGGATGCGCTGAACCCGACAGTGGCGCCGCAGCCCTGGGAGATCGCCAGCGGAACTCTGTGTCATCGTCGGGCTGTTCGGCACCGGCCTTCGGATCGACCGAATCGCGGAACGCAAGCAGTGGATGCCGACGCTGCGGCTGCTTGCAATCGCCATGCCTCTGCATCGCGCTTGTTGCCCTGGTTGGCTGGACAATCGCCGGTATGACGCTCGCTGGGGGCCTGCTCTTGGGCGCGATCCTTGCTCCGACGGATCGGTACTGGCAGGCGACGTTCAGGTCGGCCCTCCCCACGAAAGGGGAGCATCCAGTCCGCTACGCTAACGACCGAAGCAGGTCTCTCCCAATGACCTGGCCTTTCCCTTCGTGCACCTGGGCATCGCGATTGCAGCAGCGGGTGGGCTGAGCCTGGGCCTCGGCCGGCAGATGGCTGGCGCGCGACCTGATCTATCGCGTTTTGGTAGGGAGCCGCTGGCCGCGTCAGTGGGCTGGCTGCTCGGAAAAATTCTGTTCGACTGGCCACATGAGAACGCCCTCTCCAAGACCGGATCCGGCGTCGTCGCGCTTGCGGGCGTGCTGCTTGCTTATGGGAGCAACCGAACTGGTGGAAGGCTATGGCTTCATCGCCACTTTGTCTCGGGCTACGCTCTTCGCCGCTCAGAGACAGGGCACGGATTTCACCGGCGGCTGCACGATTTTCGGAATCGCTCGAGCACACGCTCACCGCAATCATCTGGTTGCGATCGGCGCTGCGCTGCCCGCGCTTTGGCCTTATTTCGATTGGTCCCACGTGGCGATCGGGCTTGCGCTTATATTCGTGATCCGCCCGGTTGTTGCTTGGCTGTCGCTTGCTGGCACGCGCTGGTAGCCGGGCAGCTTGCGGTGTCCTTCTACGGCGTTCGCGGGATCGGCTCGGTATATTATCTGGCTTATGCTGGTCACCACGTCGAACTGGTGAACGAGCAGCGGCTTTGGGCCACCATCGCCTTCACGATCTGTGTCTCGACAATCGTTCACGGCCTGACCGCCGGGCTTGTGGTCGAGCGTCACCGGCGACCATCAGGCTGGAGAGGCTTTCAGTAGACGCCCTACTTCGTAGGCTCTGCGCGTGCCGCTCGATAGGCGCAACCTTAGCTTTCTCCAGGTTGAGCGACAAACTGCCCCACCTGTACCTGTCCGCGCCGCAGCGTTTAAGGAAGTTATTCAACTCGTCGACGGCACAAAACGTCTCGTGCCGACATGTAGTAGAAGCGAGTCGGGGAGAAGGGCGATGTTGAGGTCCATCGAAGCGAGTGCAGGCAGGGCTTTCCCCCACGACCCGAGCTCGCGCGGCTATCACGCCGTTTATCAGCCAGGCGAAGTGAACCGCTGCGCAGCTTGCGGGCGAACGCACTGGTTCCGTCGGGCGGCTTTCCGCCGAGTGCGGCTTCTGCGCCGCCGCTCTGCCGCTTGCCGAAACCGGCATGCTTGGCGCGGCTTATTCCGCACACGCCGCACGTCCGTCTCGAGGAAGCTGCCTAAGCAGACTCGCTGGCTGCGGCCTGCTGATGCCGCTATGGCGGCGCCATGCGGCAGGCCACCGGACTCATTGAAGTAACAGCAGACGCCAAGGACTTCTGGACGTAACCCCGCAGCTTTCCCGCTGGACGATCTGCTCAAGGCATGACCGCCGGCCTCCTTACCGTCTTCTGCCGCCACACCTCCGCTTCGCTGCTCATCCAAGAAAATGCGGCACCCGAAGCCAGAGCGGACCTGGAGGGCTCTTCGCCCGCATCTTCCCGGATCGATCCGCTTATGCGCACGATGAGGAGGGGCCGGACGACATGCCTGCTCACCTTCGGGCTGCGCTGACGCAGGTCAGATCTCCATTCCGCTGGTCGATGCGCGCCTCGCGCTCGGCACCTGGCAGGGCATCTACCTGTTCGACCATCGGCGCCGCCCCTCGGCGCAACCTTGCGCTCCATCTTATCGGCGCCTGATGAACCTTCAGCCTCATGGCCTTGAGTCCGTTCGCGCCTGGCTTTCCGAGCACGCGCCCGACCTGCCGATCATCGAAGTCGAGGAGAGCACCGCACGTGCAACTCGCGGCTGAGGCGCTCGGCGTCGAGCCTGGACGAATCGCCAAGACGCTCGCGGTTAGGGTGAGAGGGCAACTTTCTGCTCGTTGCGCGCGGCGATGCCCGGCTCGACAATGGGAAGTGCAAGGCTGAGTTCGGCGGGCGCCCGCGAATGCTCGGGCCGGACGAAACCTGGGCGCTTACCGGCCATCCCGTCGGCGGCGTCTGCCCTTTCGGGCTCGCACATCCCGCTGCCATCTATTGCGACGTCGCTCCAGAGTTCGACACCGTATTTCCGGCTGCCGGGTCGCTCAACAGCTCAGTTCGCGTCTCGCCCAGGCGGCTCACGTCGCTGAGTATCAGACGCTGGGTCAACGTTTGCCGCCTGCCTGACGGTGAGACCAGGACGTAGGCCTGAGGCGGCCTAACAGCAGCGGCTGATTCCACCTTCAGCGCCGCCGCCGAAGCCTTTTTCAGCGCGGTCGGCGAGAAACTCCGCTTGGCTCATCACCGGCTCGCCTGGGTGCGCCGCCTGGCGGTGCGCAGCGTAGGTGTCGTAATCGGGAACGCCGACCATCAGCCTCGCGGTGCGGGCTGCGCCCCCGGAAATGGCTTCACGCAACCGCATCGGCAACCTCCCTGGTGGTCGGCACGTCAGGCGCGCGCCGCCGCGATTGCTTTCGCGCCGTAGAAAACCATCGCCACCACCACCGTCATGAAGAGAGCGCACAGGCCCGCATTGACATAATCGTTGAAGATGACCTGTCGCATCTCCCCGGCGCTCTTTGCCGGAGCAAGGATCTCGCCGCGCGCGAAGGCATCCGAATATTTCGCGGCGTGGGCGAGGAAGCCGATCTTGGGGTCGGAGTGGAACATCTTCTGCCAACCCGCAGTCAGCGTACAGATCAGAAGCCAGCTGAGCGGCAGCAACGTCACCCACGCATATCGCTCCCGCTTCATCCGAAAGAGCACCACGGTGGCCATGGTGAGCGCGATCGCGGCCAGCATCTGGTTGGAAATTCCGAACAAAGGCCACAGCGTGTTGATGCCGCCGAGCGGATCGGTGACCCCCTGATAAAGGAACCAGCCCCAGCCGCTGACCGCGAGCGCCGTCGCTGCAACGTTCGCCGTCCAGCTCTTGGTATCCTTGAGCGGCGCGACAAACGTCCCGAGCAGATCCTGGATCATGAAGCGCGCCACGCGCGTGCCGGCATCAACCGTGGTCAGGATGAACAGTGCCTCGAACAGGATCGCGAAATGGTACCAGAAGGCCATCATCGCCGGCCCACCGATCGCGCTCGAGAGGATGTTCGCCATACCCACCGCAAGCGTAGGCGCGCCGCCGGTTCGCGACAGGATGGTCGCCTCCCCGACTTGGCCGGCGACCTGGTCGAGCATGACAGGTGTTATGGTGAATCCCCAGCCGGAGACCGCAAGCGCAGCTTCGCTCGTGGTTGTTCCGATAAGCGCGGCGGGGCTGTTCAGCGCGAAATAGACGCCCGGGTCGAGCACGCTCGCTGCCACCAAGGCCATGATCGCGACGAAGCTCTCCATCAGCATCGCGCCGTAGCCAATCATCGGAAGGTGCGCCTCGTTCTCCACCATCTTTGGTGTGGTCCCGGAGGACACGAGCGAGTGGAAACCTGACACGGCGCCGCAGGCGATCGTGATGAATAGAAAGGGAAAGAGATTGCCGGCAAAGACGGGACCAGTGCCGTCGATGAACGGCGTCACGGCCGGCATGCGAAGCTCCGGCCGGACGATCAAGATGCCGATCGCGAGCGCTACAATCGTGCCGATCTTCAGGAATGTCGAAAGATAATCGCGCGGCGCGAGCAGCAGCCAAACGGGAAGCACCGAGGCGATGAAGCCGTAGCCGATCAGCATCAATGCCAGCGCTTCCCCCGAAAAGGTGAAGGCAGGGCCCCAGATCGGGCTCGAGGCAACGTCCTCCCCGAGGACAATCGCAAGCATCAGGCCGACAAAGCCGATCAGGGAGACTTCGCCTATCCGGCCGGGCCGAATGTAGCGGCTGTAGATCCCCATGAAGACCGCGATGGGCATGGTCGCAAAGACGGTGAATGTGCCCCAGGGGCTGTCCGCCAGTGCTTTCACGACCACCAGAGCCAGGACTGCAAGCAGGATGATCATGATGGCAAGAATGCCGACCATTGCGATCACGCCCGGAACTGTTCCCATTTCGGTGCGGATGAGTTCGCCGAGCGAGCGGCCGTCGCGGCGCGTCGAGATGAACAGGACGAGGAAGTCTTGCACCGCCCCAGCGAAGACGACGCCTGCAAGGATCCAGAGCGTGCCCGGCAAATAGCCCATCTGCGCGGCCAGCACTGGGCCCACCAGTGGGCCCGCGCCCGCAATCGCCGCGAAATGGTGGCCGAACAAGACGTAGCGGTTGGTGGGCACGTAATCGAGCCCGTCATTGCGCCGCACGGCCGGAGTTCGCCGGGTGGGGTCGATACCGAGCACGCGGCGGGCGATAAACAATCCGTAGAAGCGGTAGGCGGTTAGGTAGACGCAGACGGCCGCGACCACGATCCAAAGCGCATTGATCGTTTCGCCGCGGTGGAGCGCAACCACCCCCAGTGCAGAGGCGCCCACCAGCGCCACGAGCGCCCAGGGCACCCAGTTCCAGACCAACCTCTGCGCCGCCGCCGCCATTCGCTTTCTAACTCCGCAATTCGCAACGCGTCCTTGCCGCGATGCTCGGAAAACCTACTGCTAGCGAGCCGGAGGGGGCGGGGGCAAGGGTCTGCGCGTCACGAAGCAAGTGCCGAGCACCCCTCGCGCGGGTCGCCCGCCGCGGAGCAAGATCGGTTCGCCCGCGTTGGCATTCCATGGCGCGTTTGTTCAAAGGCTTGATGGATTTCTTTGGGGACGCGAAGCGTACGCCAGCGGCCCCGAGTTCACTTTCGGAGGATGCTTCAACAGCCCGGGCAGCGACGCCCCGGCCGGCTCTGCGCCCTCCGGCTAAGCCTTCCTCAACCCAAGTGCGAGAACCGCCCGTTGCGGCCGAGCCGTCGGTTCCGACGGAGCCGACGGTGCCACGGGAGCCTTGGCATCGGGATTGATATCCGATTCTCCTAAGTTGCTCGCGTGCCTTGTTATTTTCGCAAGAAATGCGCATGTTCACCATTCCATGGGGAGTGCAGGCATGGGCAGGCGTAGCTTTCTTCTTCTTGCCGGAGCGTCCTTGGCGCTCGGGGGCTGCGTTTCGACGCGGCAATATACCGATGTTGTCGGCTTCTTCGTCGGCCAGACGATGAAGGCGATGCAGGGCAAGGGCAATCCGGCCGTGGTGAACGATCTGCTGAGGAAGGCCTTGGGCTGAGCACCGGGTGGAGGAGCAGGCCGGTGATTCGGGACCTCCGCTACCTTCTCGCCGATGTCTTCACCGCCACGGGCTTCCGCCGCTCGTCGCGCTCCGCGTGCGTTCGTCTTTGATCGACTCAGCTGATCGTTTCGTCGAAGCACAAAAGGCGCGCCTTTGGGACTCGGGTAGAAAGGCCTTGAAAGAGGAGGCCCGAACCCATGTTGAACATAGTCGACCGGACCGGCAGCGGCTTCTTGCCGCACGATCCTGCGGTTCGCGGCTACCATGCCGTGTACCGCCCGGATCCGATCAACCATTGTCCCGGCTGCGGCCGAAGCCACTGGGTCGTGGGGCGAATGCTCGCCGAATGCGGCTTCTGCGCAACCGCTCTTCCGCTGGTGGACGGCGGGATGAGTGGAACAGGCCTGTTCCGCCGCAACCTGCGGGCGAGGGAGGATGAAGCCCCGCTCGCCGCCTGAAGCGCTTGCGTGGTGCGTGTATGTTGCACCGCGGCAACGTTCACTACTTATTCAACTCACCGATGCCATAGAACGCTTCGTCGCAGCTCTGCGCTTTGGTAGGGAGTTGGACGAGGAGCAAGGAAAATGTTGAACCCCGCGGAGCCGGACAAGAGCGCCTTTCATTTCGATCCCGCGTCGCGCGGGTTCCACGTCGTATATCGCCGCGGCGAGGTGAACCATTGCCCGGGCTGCGGCCGCACGCACTGGTATGTCGGACGCCTTTCGGCTGAATGCGGCTTCTGCGGGGCAGCGCTCGCGCTGATCGACACCGGCATGACCGGCACGGGACTGCTCCGCCGCCATTTCCCTCAGGCTGCCTAGGCTTTGATCGGATCAGGCTTAATCTGGCTCCATTCATCTTGGTCTGGGCTTGCCGGAGCAAGTCGGAGCCGGGAACGTTCTCCGACCGTGTGGAGGCGGGAGCCTGATGAGGAACTTTCTTCGAGGATTGCTGCACTTCGGCGCCAGGCCGCAGACGCCCGCGCAAGAGCAACCGTCGCCGCCGCAAAGTCGCCCGGCTCAGCCCCCGCGATGGGCGGAACAGCCGGTCGTCAAGAGCCCGCCGGCTCCGTTGCGGCCGGCAGCCCGCACGGAATTGCTCGCCGAGCCGCGAACTCCGTCCGAGCCCCTCGTGCCGGCTGAGCCGCCCGTCACGCGGGAACCCGAGGTCTTGGGCTAAGCCCTTAGAAACCTTGTATGATCCTCCCGTCTCGGGCATATGAGCCTCGTACCTCGAGGAGTAAGAGCGTGGGTAGGCGTCGCTTTCTTCTGATTCCGGCCGCATCGCTGGCGCTGGGCGGCTGCGTCTCGACGCGCCAGGTGGCCGACGTGCAGTTCGAACCTCCACAGGGCAATTACAGCCTGATCGTGATGCGTCCCGACGTTCAGGTCGGCTCGGTCACCACGGGCGGACTGGTCGAGCCGCGGGCGGAGTGGACCGAGCAGGCGCGGGCTAATCTTCTGAGGGCCCTTAGCCAGCAGCAGGCGGGCCGGGGCGGGCGCACGATGATCGCGGAGACGCGCGGCTCCGTGCGCGGCGTCGATCCGGAAACGATCGCGGATCTCGAGCGGCTCCACAACGCGGTCGGCAACTCGATCGCGCTCCACAAATATTATCCGGGCAATGAGCTTCCCACCAAGCGGCGGGGGATCGACTGGACGCTGGGCGAGGATGCGGTGAAGCTCGGCCGGACCACGGGCATGGACTATGCGCTGTTCCTCTATGCCCAGGACAGCTTCGCCTCGACGGGGCGGGTGGCGCTGCAGGTCCTCGGCATCGCCGGCTGCTTCATCGGCTTCTGTGCGCCGCAGGGCGGCGGCGGGCAGGTGGCCTACGCCTCGCTCGTGGATCTCAGGAGCGGCGACGTCGTCTGGTTCAACGTGCTGCAGACGTCGAGCCAGCTGCCCGGCCTTAGGTTCGGCGACATCCGCACTCCGGAAGGCTCGGCGCAGATGGTGGAGCGGCTGCTCGGCCGGATGAAGGCGGGCAGGGACGTACGGAACAGGCGATGACGATGAACGCACTCAATCGGCGGGCGCTGCTCGGCGGCCTTGGTTGTGCCTGCTGCGCCGGCCTCGTCGGCACCGCCGAGGCCCGGATCCCGCCGGCTTCGATGAAGCCCCTCATCCAGCCCGGCTACCGCCCCACCGAGACGGACGAGAAGGGGATGTGGCAGCAGATGGAGCGCGTCGAGCAGGAGATTGCCGGCTCGAATCTGCTCATCAAGGATCAGGCACTCACCAAATATCTTGGCGGCCTTGTCGAACGGGTGGGCGGCCCGGCGGCGAAAGATATGCGCGTTTATCTGGCGCATGTGCCCGAGTTCAACGCGTTCATGGCGCCGACCGGCTTCATGGTCGTCTTCTCGGGCCTCCTCACCCGGATGCGCGACGAGGCGCAGCTTTCGGGCGTTATCGCGCACGAAGCGGGCCATTTCCTCCGCCGCCATCATATCCGCGGCTGGCGGGACCTGCGTCGCAAGAGCGACGCCTTCAGCGTGCTTGCGATGGGTGCGGGCGTCGGCGGGGCGGCGGGAGGCGTTTATCTGGGCGATGCCGTCCAGCTTGCCCAGATGGGGACGATCCTTTCGCTGCTCGCCTACAGCCGCGAGCTGGAAGCCGAAGCGGACGCGATGGGGCTGAGGCTGATCGCGGAGGCGGGCTACGATCCCATTGCCATGCCGAATACCTGGCAGCAGCTCATCGAGGAGGTCGAGGCGAGCGCGCGCATGCGCAGGAAGCGGCCGCGGCGGCGCCTGTCGCTGTTCGAGACGCATCCCGCTCCGGAATCGCGAATGGTGGACCTTCGCGTCTCGGCGCAGGAAGTGAGGGCTGCGACCGGCGAGGCCGCCCGCGGGCGCGACCGCTACCTTGCGGCGATCGGCAAGCATCGCACGATGCTGCTCGACGACCAGGTGAAGCTCAACGATCCCGGAGCGAGCCTCTACATCGTCGAGAACCTCGCCAAGGATGGCTGGAACGGGCTTCTCCGCTTCTACGAGGCGGAGGTGTGGCGGCTGCGCGGCGAGAAGGGTGACGATGCGCGGGCCGCTCAAGGCTATGCCGCGGCGATCGGCTACGGCGATGCTCCGCCCGAAGCGTGGCGCAACCACGGTTATGCGCTGCTCAAGACCGGCCGCCGCGACGAGGGCAAGGCCGCGCTCGGCCGCTATCTGGCAATGGCACCCAAAGCGAGCGATGCGGCAATGGTCCGCTACTCGCTGGCGCAATAGGAGGCGGAGGATGCGCTCGAAGAGACTGTTCGCTCCGCTGGCCGCGCTTGCGCTGCTCGCCGGATGCGCTGGCGGCGGCGGCGGCTTTGGAACGTACAGCCTGATCCGGCCCGGCCCCGAGACCGTCGCGCGGGGCAGCATGATCGTGACGCCGAGCGTCCCCTGGAACAGGGTCCCGCGCGGCCTCCACGATATCTCGCGCGAGGAGAATTGGACCCTCAACGGACCCTTGCTCGACAGCCTCTCCTTCATCGGCCGGCTGGAGAACGACAAACGCATCGTGGTCCAGCGCCGCAAGGCGGACCGCAAGGTGCCGAACTTCCGCGCCGACATGAGCCCGCCGGAGATCGCGGCGATGATTGAAAGCTTCTACCGCATTCGCGGCGGCGCGAGCACGTTCACGATGACCAATCTCTCGCCGCGCCAGTTCCTTGGCCAGCCCGGCTTCCAGTTCGACTATGACTATCTCGGCGGCGACGAGGTGCAACGGCGCGGAAGGGCGGTCGGCGCGATCATTGGCGGTCGCTTCTATCTCGCCCTCTTCGATGCGGCGAAGATGCACTATTTCCCGTCGGGCCTTCCCGAATTCGAGCGGATCGTGCAGAGCGCCCAACTGAGGACATAGGAGCGCGCGTCTCGGCACCTTCTCTTGCGATGAGCGAGACGGCAGGTGAGGAGTTCCGCCACACCACAAACATGCTCAACGACAGAAGACAGACGCTACAAGCGCTCCTTTCAACTCTGACCCTCGGGTGGAGTGAAGGACGACGTTTGGCACGTGGCGGCGATGCTAACGCCCAACACAATAACCTACCGCAGCTCCACGGGTCAGGAGGCCGTGAAGGTCTGTCAGCGATCAACTTTGTGGATGCAGGTGGTAGGGTAAACGACAAATCCGCGGGAACGGCCAATCTTAGCCTCATCCACAGGCTGATCGCCGATACCACGGTCAACGCCAGCGGGGCCAATCGGGGCGGTCCACGCATCTACTTTCCACCGGGCAACTATCATTTCAGTGGCCCAATCCGTTTGCGGAAGGCTTGCTACCTCATTGGCTCCTCCATCGGGACACGTGCAAGCTACAATACCATCTTCACCTTTCCGGCCGACACGCAAGGCATCATCCTCGACAACGAGGATACCGATAACCTCTCCTCGCAATCACCCAGGACATTCACCGCCGCCGGTACGACCCTCGACGGCATCATGTTTCAGGGATCGGCCACTAGCCGTAACGATGCCCACGGTGTTCTTGTCCGCTGCGTCGCGGTTCTCGATAACGTCGAGGTTAGGGGGTTCGGCGGCCACGGCATCTACATCTTGGCCAACTCCGGCAACCCTCGCAGCGGAGGACAGGCATCGAATTGCCTGCTCATTGGCTGCGGCGGTTGGGAGAATGCAGGCTCAGGGCTGGTGATCGAAGGGGGTGACGCAAACATCATTCAGGTTGTCGGCGGTGACTTCACAGGCAATGGCGATTGGGGCATTTGCGATCTCAGCTTCCTCGGCTGCACTTTTACCGGTGTGCACGCGATGCAGAATGCACAGCCGAACTCGGGATTCCGTGGCGGCACTCAGCACCATATTGTCCGGCACAAGGGTAAGAGCTGGCTGATCCGAAACAACAATGCGGGAGGCGGCAGCACCACCGAACCCGGCACCAATGAGAATGTCTGGACGGAATACAGAGAAGCGTTGAGCTACACGCCTGCGGCCTGGTTCAACGGCATTCGCATCCGGCCCGGCGGACCATTCCTCACCTCAGGCGACACAGCATGGTCGGTCTGGACCGGCTGCTATTCGGAGGGGAATCAGGGCGGCTCCCAATTCGGCTACAAGGCGATCGTCATCGGCGGCGATCACGGCTCGGGCGTTTACGCCACCAACAATTTAGGGACGGGGCAGGCAGCCCGGCTTGACGCGCATAACGGCGAATTGACGACTGGTACGAACCTCCGCGTGAAGGGCCTCTATCTTGGGCAGACGAGGCATCGCGGCAGCAACGATGCCGTTGGCATGAAAATGTCTGCCGCTTCCGCAATTCCAGTGGCTGGCGGTCTTTACGTCTCCAAGCCTTATATGGACCATAGCTGGGAGGCCGGCGACATCGTTTGGAACCAGGCGAGGACAGCGGCGCAAGCAGGCGAGGCGCCGCCGCTTGGCTGGCGTTGCGTTGCTGGTCCTTCCGATTTTGAGGAGATACCGTTCCCCTCCTCTAGTGGAACCATCCGCCGCACGGGCTCTGCGCTTCCAGCCGGCAAGGCGCTCTACGTCGCTAACGAGCACGGCAATCACAGCTGGGGCCAGGTCGCGGAGCTTGCCGTCGAAAAGGGCAAGGACAGGCCAAGCGTCGGCTTCTACCACGCTCCCGGTAATTTTGGTTTTTCCGTGGGCATGTTCGAAGACGATTGGTTCAAGATCAAGAAGCAGGCCGGGCCTCGTTTCGGCGGCTTCGGCACGGACTATGTTGCCATCAATCCTGCCAATGGGGACTTCTATACTGCAGCCGCCCCGAAGCAATTGTCCGACGCTCGCCTGAAGGAGAATGTCCGCTCGATCGAAGGCGCGTTGGACAAGGTTTGCCGGATGCGCGGCGTGACCTACACCCGTAAGCAGACGGGGGACCAATCCTCTGGCGTGATAGCCCAGGAGATGGAAGAGGTCGCGCCGGAACTCGTCTCGCAGATCCCGGACGGGACCAAGGCCGTCGCTTACGGCAATGCCCTCGGATACCTTATCGAAGCCATCAAGGAACTCCGCGCTGAGAACGCGGAGCTTCGTTCGATGATAACCAAGTGAAACACCCGCTGGGCTTACGGTGCACCTCCGGCGCGATAAGCGAGGCCATGAGGACCTGCTCAGCCGCAGAGGCGGATTCCCGCGGGCATGTTCACCTTGCCCCTGCCGCCATCCCTGCTATAGACGCCGCCGACCGGCGGCCTAAGCGGGCGTGGCGGAACTGGTAGACGCGCTGGATTTAGGTTCCAGTATCGAAAGATGTGGGGGTTCGAGTCCCTTCGCCCGCACCAGCTTCCGCCCAAGGGTGCGAAGTGCCGACAATGGACATCCTGGAACGAGAGCGTGTGAGATGCAGACTGTCGAGACGTTGAACGAGGGCCTGAAGCGCGCCTTCAAGATCACCATTCCGGCCAAGGATATCGACGCGCGGGTTGACGGCGAGATCAAGAAGATCGCCCCGCAGATCCAGATGCCCGGCTTCCGGCCCGGCAAGGTTCCCGCCAATCTCGTCCGCAAGATGCACGGCCCCGCACTCCAGCAGCAGGCGCTTGAAAGTGCCGTTCAGGACGGCGTCCAGAAGCTGATGGCGGACAACCGCCTCCGCCCGGCCATGCAGCCGGCGGTGAACCTCGAAGAGGGCGGCGAAGCGGGCAAGGATGCCATCGTCACGGTGGAGCTGGAAACGCTCCCGAAGTTCCCGCGCCGCAGATTGCCGGCCTGAAGCTCGAGCGGCTGACGGTCGAGGCCGACGAAGCCGTCGTCGAGGAGCGCCTGCAGCAGCTGGCGCAGGGGCAGAAAAGCTACGATCCCGCGCCCGCGGATTACGCCGCCAAGATGGGCGATCTCGTGATCGTGGATTATGAAGGCAGCGTCGGCGGCGAGCCGTTCGAGGGCGGTAAGGGCGAGGGCATGTCGGTCGAGCTCGGCTCCGGCCGGCTGATCCCGGGCTTCGAGGACCAGCTGGTGGGAGTGAAGGCGAACGAGCAACGCACGCTCAACGTCACGTTCCCCGGGGATTATAATGTCGACTTTCTGAAAGGCCGCGATGCCGTCTTCGAGGTGACGGTGGGCGAGGTCCAGCAGCCGCGCGAGGCGAGGGCTGACGACGATTTCGCCAAGGCGATGGGTCTCGAAGGCATCGATCAGCTGCGCGGCCTCCTCAAGGGGCAGGTCGAGCAGGAAATGAACGGCCTCACCCGCACGCACATGAAGCGCAAGCTGCTCGATCAGCTCGCCGCCTCCCACGATTTCCCGGTTCCCCCGTCGATGGTCGAAGCCGAGTTCGACCAGATCTGGCAGCAGCTCGAGCATGAAGCGAGCCACGAGGCAGATCCGGCCGCCGCCCGCGCCGAGATGGAAGCGGAGCGCGAGGATTACCGCGCCATTGCCGAGCGGCGCGTGCGCCTGGGCCTGCTCCTGTCGGAAATCGGCCAGTCGAACGGCATCGAGGTCACGCCCCAGGAAATGAACCAGCTGATCATGCAGGCGGCCCAGCAATACCGCCCGGCCGATCGCGAGAAGTTCGTACAATATGTGCGCCAGGAGCCGATGGCTGCGGCGCAGCTCAGGGCACCCTTGTTCGAGGACAAGGTCGTCGACTTCCTCTTCTCGCGCGCCGAGATCACCGATCGCAACGTGAGCCGCGAGGAGCTCCAGGCCGAGATCGAGTCCGAGGATGGCGGGCACGTCCACGGCCCCAACTGCGGCCATGATCACCACGATCATGCACCCGCACCCAAGGCCAAGAAGGCCGGCGGCAAGAAAGCCAAGGCGAGCGGGGCGCCGGCCGAGGCCGCTCAGGCTGAAACGGCGCCCGTGGACGCGGCCGAGGCTCCGAAGAAGAAGGCTCGCGCCAAGAAGGCCGATGGACCGCAAGCCGCGGCTGCCGCGCCTGCCGCTGCTGTCGAAGAGGCACCCAAGCCCAAGAAGAGCCGCGCCAAGAAATCGGCCGAATGATCCGTTCGCTTCAGGGCCTGATCGGTTGAGGTGGAAGCGCAAGGCGCCTCCACCGAAGCCGTGAATCCGGCCCTTTTCATATAATAAGACCTTGATTCACGGATCAGGCTGATTCAGCCTGATCCGATCAAGGTCTAAGGGCGGCGGAAGGGGTAAAGGCGTGGACAGCGGCTCTCATCGGCTCCGCATCGCCGTGCTTCTCCCCTGCTACAACGAGGAAGCGGCCATCGCGCAGACGATCGCCGGTTTCCGTGCTTCGCTGCCGGACGCGACCATCCACGTCTACGACAACAACAGCGCCGACCGCACCCGCGACGTCGCCGCGGCGGCGGGCGCCGTCGTCCGGACCGAACGGATGCAGGGCAAGGGCCACGTCGTCCGCCGCATGTTCGCCGATATCGAAGCCGACGTCTATGTGATGGCCGATGGCGATGCGACCTATGACGCCGCCGCCGCGCCGGAGCTTGTGCGCTGCCTAATCGAGGAGCAGCTCGACATGGTCGTCGGAGCCCGCAAATCGGAAGTCGAACAGGCCTATCGCCGCGGGCACCGCTTCGGCAACCGGCTGCTGACCGGCATGCTCGCCCGCATCTTCGGCCGCACCTTCACCGACATCCTGTCGGGCTACCGCGTCTTTTCCCGGCGCTTCGTCAAGTCCTTCCCCGCGCTTGCCCGCGGCTTCGAGACGGAGACCGAGATCAGCGTCCATGCACTTGAGCTCGCCGTGCCGGTGGCCGAAATCGTGACAGCTTACGCGGCCCGGCCCGCAGGGTCGGAATCCAAGCTCTCCACCTGGCGGGACGGCTGGCGGATCCTGTCCACCATCCTCCACCTGTTCCGGATCGAGCGGCCGGTGCTCTTCTACGGCGGCATTGGAATGGCGCTGGCGGCGCTGGCGGTCGTGCTCGCGATTCCGCTGGCGATCACCTTCGCGCAAACGGGACTGGTCCCACGTTTCCCGACTGCGATCCTGGTCACCGGACTGATGATCCTGGCTTCGATGAGCTTCGCGGTCGGTCTTATCCTCGACACGGTGGTGCGGGGAAGGCGGGAGGTGCGGCGGCTGCACTATTTGAGCCTGCCCGCGGCGGGAAAAAGACCCTAGGAGCGGGCACGGGAGTTTAGGCCAGGGGGTGCCGGGCACCTCGACAGGGACGATGATCAGGTGGGTCGCGAATCGACCGGCTCACAGAAACGGTCGCTTTTCTGCTCAAATCGTGGCAATTTCCGCGTTCTGCAGAGGGATGATTCATGGAGCCGACGAGGCTTGAGAGGCTGACCGAGCGCGAACGGGCGTACCTCCGCCTGGTCTACAACGCCATGTCGTCCAAGGAGATTGCGCTCCGGTACCGAGTGGAGCCCGGCACCGTCGATAAGGCGCTCAAGTCCGCCATGGCGAAGCTCGGGACCTCCTCCCGGCGCACAGCCGCCCGAATGCTGGCCGATGCGGAACAGGGCCAGAAATTGGCACCCCAACCGCCAGACCTTGAGCAGCATGTGAAGGCTGCCATCATGCGAGCGTCCGATACGGACAGGGGTTGGTCGCCGGTCTCAAGATCGAGAGAGGCGGTTCGCGAAGAGCAAGTGCCTTACGTGGCGCATATGGTCCTCGCCGGCGGCGTCAAGCTGCCAATCCCTCGGCATGGAGGGGATCGCAATGACCTAACGCTGAGAGCACGTTTGCTCTGGATCGGAGTGATCTCGCTTGGCATCGTAGCTGTTGCCAGCGCTCTCATCGCGATTGCCTGGGGCTCAGTTCGGATAGCACGCCAGCTCTTCTGAACATCGTCCTAAACCTACCTTTTCCCGCAACATCCCTGCGCGCCTTTGCCCGCGGAAAGGAACGTCTATGTCTCGTGCAATCATAAGTGCCGCTCGCCAAATCTCCGGAGAGGTTCGCAGCTCTGAAGATGGCTTTGACCTTGCGCTTGCCAACAATGCTCGGCTCGTGGCGAGCCTTCTCGATGCCCGGCGCGAAGCCGGTCTTCCCGCGAGTGTCGGCCGCGGCGCGCTAAACCGTGCTTTGGAGGCGATTTCTCATGGAGCGAAGGCTCGGGAATCCCTGCTCGACATGCATCGGGAGCTTGCCGGGCTGAACCTGCGTGAACTGGCCACGGGCGATCTTCTGGAGTGCCCGGAGGAGGGGTTCGGTTCGGCAAAATTGAGCGTGGTTCCCCCGGCGGCCGGAAGGAAGGTCGCCTAGGCCGAGGTGTGCATCGACCCAATTGACTGCCGCTGGGTGTGGTGGTCGATAGCAGCCGATGCGCATGCTCCTCTTTGCCGCCCTCCTCTTCGCGTGCTTCTTCTATGCGCTCGCGAAGGGAGGCTGGCCTGAGCGGATCGGTTCCCTCGTTCTGATCGTCGGATCTTTCCTCACCTTAGCTGTCGGCTCGTCGCTTCAGCAACGCTTCGCCTCTGTTGAGACCGGCATTCTCATTGTGGATGTCGGGGTGCTCTTCGCATTTCTCGCCCTCGCGCTAATCACGGATCGGTACTGGCCTTTATGGACAACAGCGCTTCAGTTGCTCGTCGTGCTTGCGCATCTCGCAAGATGGGCCGATCCGGAGATGTTCCGACACGGCTACGGCTTTATCCTCGCAGTGTGGAGCTACATGCAGTTGCTGGTGATGGCTTTGGGAATCCGGGCTCAGCAGAAGCGGCAGCTGAAAACCAGTGCCGAGAACTTCTAGCTGGGCTTCTAGGCCCGTTGGGCGGCGAAGCTGCGCGGCTCTGGAGCGACTTGCTGATCGACAGGTTCGGATCGCTCGCCGCGCTCCTGGCGGCAAAGCCTGAGCTCCAGGCTCGCATTCTGCCCAACACGTCGGCTGTCGCGTTTCTCGGCACCCTCCGCGCGGCAATGCTGCATTCGCTCCGGCGGGAAATCTCGGCGCGCCCGGTATTATCTCACCTGCAGGCGCTGCATGACTATCTGCATATAGCGATCGCGCACGCGCCCGCGGAGCAGCTGTGGGTTCTGCTCTTGGACAGCCGCAATCATCTCCTTGCGGAGGAGGTAATCAGCATCGGCACCATCAACGAAGCACCAGTCTACCCTCGTGAGATCATGCGGCGGGCGCTTGAGGTTGGCGCGACAGCTCTCATCCTCGTTCACAATCATCCCTCAGGAGATCCTCAGCCAAGTGACACTGACATTGCAGTGACCCGCCGCGTAATCGATGCGGGCCGGGAGCTTGGCGTGAGGCTGCATGACCATCTGGTCGTCGCAAGGGGCGGGACGGTAAGCTTCCGCGCGCTGGGGCTGCTATGAGCGTCGCCGGCATGATCCCCGGAAGAGCCACGCTGGCACCCGGCAAGGTGTCGGTCGGAGCCTTTGCACGCCGGCTCCTCCAGCAATCTCGTGAGCGGGACCGGTTGATGGGCGATCTCGCGGGCGGTGAACCTACGTGGGAGATGCTCCTCCACCTGCTGGCCGAGCGCGAGGACGGAAGCGCCGTTTCGGTCCCATCATTGTGTCTCGCGTCAGGTATGCCGATCGCGACAGCGCTCAGGTGGCTCGCGGTGCTGGAGGAGGCCGGCAAGGTGCTTCTGGTCCCGGGGCCGACCGGCAGGCATCAATGGCGCGTCGAGCTTACGCCTGCGGCTGCGGACCAGCTTCGCCGGCTGCTTATTGCCTGGATGTCCGATTAGTTACTGGCCGGGGTCTGCGGGCCGACTCGGCTTCTCCGCTGCCGCAGGCAAAGCGAGTCGCCGTTCGAGAGCGTCGATCGCCATCGCGACGTGAGCGCCTTCCTGAAGGAGGTGGAGCTGGTCCAGTCGGGACAAGATATGGTGGAGCTCGTCCAGCATCGTACGCTGTGCCGAGAGCTGTTCGTTCAGGAGCTGCGGATCGACCATAGTTCATCATGCTACCAAGAAGGTCCGATTGCCAAGAGCGAATGCGTCCAGGATGGTGCGCAATCGTATCGATGGGAGACGATCAGGACTCGGGCAGGAAATCCGGCACGGAGAGGTAGCGCTCGCCCGTATCGTAGTTGAAGCCGAGCACGCGCACGCCCTCGGGCAGCTCCTTGAGCTTCTGGGCGATCGCGGCGAGGCTTGCGCCCGAGCTGATCCCGACCAGCGTGCCTTCCTCGCGGGCGGAGCGGCGGGCCCATTCCTTGGCGTCGGCGGGATCGACCTGGATCACGCCATCGATCGCGTCGGTGTGCAGATTCCCCGGAACAAAGCCTGCGCCGATGCCCTGGATCGGATGCGGGCCGGGCTGACCGCCGGAGATGACCGGTGAGAGGGTCGGCTCGACCGCGAACACCTTGAGGTTCGGCCACTCCCTCTTCAGCACTTCGGCGCAGGCGGTGATGTGGCCGCCGGTGCCGACGCCGGTGATGATCACGTCGATCGGATCGTCGCGGAAATCGTTCAGGATCTCACGGGCGGTCGTGCGGACGTGCACTTCGATATTGGCCCCGTTCTCGAACTGCTGGGGCATCCAGGCGCCGGGCGTCTGCTCGATCAGCTCCTGGGCACGGGCGATGGCGCCCTTCATGCCTTTTTCCTTGGGAGTGAGATCGAAGCTCGCCCCGTAAGCGAGCATCAGCCGCCGCCGCTCCAGGCTCATGCTCTCGGGCATGACCAGGATGAGCTTGTAGCCCTTCACCGCCGCGACCATGGCAAGGCCGATCCCGGTGTTGCCGGAGGTCGGTTCGATGATCGTGCCGCCCGGCTGGAGCGCGCCCGAACGCTCGGCATCCTCGACCATGGCAAGCGCGATCCGGTCCTTGATCGAGGCGCCGGGATTGGCTCGTTCGGACTTGATCCACACCTCGGCATTCCCGAACAGGCGGTTCACGCGGATGTGCGGAGTGTTGCCGATCGTCTCCAGGATGTTTGCGGCTTTCATGAGCTACCCTTTCTCGGCTTTGGGATTGAGGCCTGCGACCATCGCAGGAATTTCAACTTCGGGAACGTGCTTGCCCGGCTGCTCGGAGAGAATCGCTTCGTCGGGAGCGACGAACCGGTCGGCGCGGCGGAGGCTCGGGAATACGAAGGCGCAGATGCCGGTGACCGCCACCGCCAGCGCGCCGCCGCCGACCACGGCCACCACCGGGCCGAAGGCCGCTCCGGCAAGACCGGCGCGAAATTCGCCAAGCTCGTTGGAGGCGGAGATGAAGAGGCCCGAAACGGCCGACACCCGGCCGCGCATCGCATCGGGCGTGTGGAGCTGGATCAGCGAGGAACGTACATAGACGCTGATCATGTCGGCGGCGCCGAGCACGAACAGGCTGGCGAGCGACAGCCACATCACCCGGCTCTCGCCGAATACGATCGTGGCGAGCCCGAAGATGGCGACGCAGGCGAACATCTTGCTGCCGACTCGGCGCTTCAGCGGCCGCCGCGCGAGCACCAAAGCCGTCAGCGCCGCACCGACCGAGGGCGCCGCCCGAAGCGCGCCGAGGCCTTCGGAGCCGACATGAAGGATGTCGCGGGCATAAACCGGCAGCATCGCCGTCGCTCCGCCGAGCAGCACCGCGAACAGATCGAGCGTGATGGCGCCGAGCACGATCTTGTTGTCGCGGACATAGGCCAGCCCTTCGATCACGGCGCGGAGCGGGTGTGAATCGCCCGCATTGCCGCGCGGGATCGGCCGGATGATCAGCATCGCGCCGACCGCGATCGCGAACAGGACCGCCGACAGCTCGTAGGGAAGGGCGACGCTGATCGCATAGGCGCCGCCGCCCAGCAGCGGCCCGGCCACGGCCCCGCTCTGCCAGGCGATCGAATTAAGCGCGATCGCGCTCGGCAGCAGCTCCTTCGGCACAAGGTTCGGCGCGAAGGAGGCGAGGGCGGGGCCGGCAAAGGCACGGCCAATGCCAAGCGCCACCGCAACGGCGAAGAGCGGCCCGAGCGACATGGCGTCGAACCAGACCAGAGCCGCCAGGATCGCGGCGCAGGCAAGCTCCAGCGTAAGGCTCGCCCGTACGATCCAGCGCCGGTCGATCCGGTCGGCGACATAGCCGGCGACGAGCGTCAGCAGGAAGAGCGGCAGGAATTGGGCGAGGCCGACCATGCCGAGCCAGAAGGACGCCCGTTCGATGCTCATCCCGGAGGCGCGGGCGATGTCGTAGACGTGGATGCCGATCACCACGACCAGCATGGTGCTGCCGATCGTGCTCGCCAGCCGCGCCGCCCAAAAGGCCCGATAGTCGCGATAGTGGAAGGGTGAAGCGGCGGCAGGCATGAAGGAGCCAAGTAAGCGGGCCGGCAAGGCGCTTCAACCGCTCAT
>JAUJOJ010000003.1:46273-65234 GCA_030447665.1 Allosphingosinicella sp.
GTGAGCCGGTCCTTGTGCGTCGCGAACAGGCCGTGGGGTGCGCCGTCATATTCGATCAGCCTGGCGGCGGCGATCGCCTTCGCCGCCTGCCGCGCGGTCGCGTCGATCGGAACGGTGGCATCGCTGGTGCCGTGGATGATCAGGGTGGGGACGTTGAACGCCGGCAGGTCCGGCCGGAAGTCGGTGGTGCCGAATGCTTCGGCGGCGGCGAGCGTCGGCCACAACCCGGCCTGCATCGAAAGGCGCCATGCCCAATCGAGCGTGGCATCGCTCACCGGGTGGGAAATCACCCCCACTCCAAAGAAATCCTTGAAGAAGCTGCGGAAGAAAGCCGGCCGGTCCTTGGCGATGCCCTCCGCGATCTGATCGAAGATGGACTGGCCGACGCCGTCGGGATTGTCCTCCGTCTTCAGCATGTAGGGGACCACCGAGCCGATCAGCGCCGCCTGGGACACGCTTTGGCTGCCATGCCGCGACATGTAGCGGGCAACCTCTCCGCCGCCCATGGAGAAGCCGACGATCGCCGCGCCGGATTCGATTTCGGCGGCTTCCATGACGTCCGCCAGATCGTCGGCGAAGGTGTCGTAATCATAGCCCTCCCAAGGCTGGTCCGATCGGCCGAAGCCGCGCCGGTCGTAAGCGAGCACGCGATAGCCGGCCTGGGCGAGCGCCAGCGCCTGATCGTCCCAGCTGTCGGCGGAGAGCGGCCAGCCGTGGATCAGGATCACGGCACGCTCGCCTTCGCCCCAGTCCTTGACGTAGAGATCGTTGCCGTCGCGGGTTTCGATAAAGGGCATCTGGTCGCTTCCTCGGTGTGTCTTGCGGCTGACAAGCGCCCGCCTGGGGCGGGGGTTCCCGATACCGCATTCGGGCCAGGGTCGCTCCACCGGCGAGGCGAGCGGCGGCAAAGGTGATGACTCTCCTTCGCGCTCGAATGGCCCCGCGCGGCGTGGTAACGAAGTCGCGGCCGGCTAACAGATAGCCTGCCACCGACAAGTGAAAAGGAGAAGCAGAGGTGCGCCAACTCAGAGCAGAAGAGCTGACCCATGTGACCGGAGCCGGACGGAACCCGTGCCGTTCGCAGGGATCACGAGCCGTGTCGACGTCCTTCAGCAGCAGCCGAAGCAGCAGTAGCAGCGTCAGCAACAGTTCGAGCTCCAGCAGCAGTGTCAGCTTCAGCTCGAGCAGCAGCGTCAGCCGGTCGATCGCGAGCAGCAGCGCGAGCTCAAGCGCCAGCTCGAGGAGCTTCAGCTTCAGCGGCTGAGCGTCCGCTCGCTCAGGCGATGCTGACGAAGCTGTCCAAGACTCGCTTGCGGCCGGCATGCTCGAAGTCGATTTCGAGCTTGTTGCCCTCGATCCCGGCGACGTTGCCGTAGCCGAATTTGGAGTGGAAAACGCGCTGCCCCAGGCTGATGTCGGTGCGGCCGGGATTTCCGAGGCTGACGGCGCTGGCGCGCGCTTCGACGATGCGGGTGGGGGTACGCTCGAAGCCGCCGCCCGTCGCGGCGCGCTGCCAGCCGGGGCCGCGGCCGCTGCCGCGGGCGATGTCGGCGAAGGGGTCGGCGCGCTCGGACCAGTTGGCGCGCCAGAGGCTCTCGCCGCCGCTCATGGTGGTCTCTTGATCGACATGGTCGGCCGGCAGCTCGGCGACGAAGCGGGACGGGATGGACGAGGTCCACTGGCCGTAGATGCGGCGGTTCGCGGCGTGCACGATGAAGCACTTACGCCGCGCTCTTGTGATGGCGACATAAGCAAGCCGGCGCTCCTCCTCGAGGCGGGCATTGCCGCCTTCGTCAAGCGACCGCTGGGAGGGGAAGACCCCTTCCTCCCAGCCGGCGAGGAAGACGGTGTCGAATTCCAGCCCCTTGGCGGCATGGATGGTCATGATCGTGACCTTCTCCACGTCGCGCTCGGCGTCATTTTCCATGACGAGGCTGACGTGCTCGAGGAACGCGCCGAGCGTTTCATATTCCTCCATTGCGCGGGTGAGCTCGGTGAGGTTCTCGAGCCGGCCGGCGCTTTCAGCCGAGCGTTCGGCCTGGAGCATGGCCGTGTAGCCGGATTCGTCGAGGACGAGCCGGGCCAGCTCGGAATGGGGAAGCTCGTCGAGGCGCGAGCGCCAGCGGGCGAAATCGCCGACCAGATTGCCGAGCGACTTGCGCGCGGCCCCGGCCAGCTCGTCCGTATCGAGGATCTGGGCGGCCGCGGAAAAGAGCGACATGCCGGCCGCCCGCGCAAAGCCGTGGATCTTCGCCACCGCCTTGTCGCCGAGCCCGCGCTTGGGGGTGTTGACGATCCGCTCGAAGGCCAGGTCGTCCGCCGGCTGCGCGATCACACGAAGATATGCCAGCGCGTCCCTGATCTCGGCCCGTTCGTAGAAGCGGAAGCCCCCGACGATCCGGTAAGGGAGGCCGATGGCGATGAACCTGTCTTCAAGCTCGCGGGTCTGGAACTGGGCGCGGACGAGGATCGCGACGGCATCGAGCCGGGTGCCGCGGCGCTGCAGCGACTCGATCTCCTCGCCGATCCGCCGCGCCTCCTCGGGCCCGTCCCAGACGCCGATGACGCTGACCTTCTCGCCCTTGTCATGTTCGGTCCAGAGCGTCTTGCCGAGCCGCCCGCCATTGTGCGCGATCACGCCGGAAGCGGCGCCCAGGATGTGCGGCGTCGAGCGGTAATTCTGTTCGAGCCGGATGATCTTGGCGCCGGGAAAATCCTTTTCGAACCGGAGGATGTTCGCCACTTCTGCGCCGCGCCATGAATAGATGGACTGGTCGTCGTCGCCGACGCAGCAGATGTTCTTGCGTTCCTGCGCGAGCAGCCGGAGCCAGAGATACTGCGCCTGGTTGGTGTCCTGATATTCGTCCACCAGGATATATTTGAAGCGCTGCTGATAGAGCTCCAGCACGTCCCGGTGGGTGCGCAGGATCGTCAGCATGTGGAGCAGAAGATCGCCGAAATCGCAGGCGTTCAGCGCCTTCAACCGCTCCTGATAACGTGTGTAGAGCTCGGCGCCCTTGCCGTTTGCATAGACCTCGCTCTCGGCGGCATCCACCTGGCGCGGCTCCCAGCCGCGATTCTTCCAGCGGTCGATGAGCCCGCCGAGCTGGCGCGCCGGCCAGCGTTTCTCGTCGAGGTCGGCGGCGGTGATGAGCTGCCTGAGGAGGCGAAGCTGATCGTCGGTATCGAGGATGGTGAAGTTGGACTTCAAGCCAACGAGCTCGGCATGCCGGCGCAGCATCTTCGCGCCCACCGCGTGGAAGGTCCCGAGCCAGGGCATGCCCTCGACCGCGTCGCCGACGATGCGGCCGACCCGCTCCTTCATCTCGCGCGCGGCCTTGTTGGTGAAGGTGACCGAGAGGATTTCGGACGGCCAGGCGCGGCGGGTGGCGATGAGGTGCGCAAGCCGGGCGGTCAGCGCCGCGGTCTTGCCCGTGCCGGCACCGGCGAGCACCAGCACCGGCCCTTCGGTGGTCAGCACGGCGTCGCGCTGAGGATTGTTGAGGCCGCGCAAATAGCCCGGTTCGGTCTGGGTCGGGACGGGGTGATTCACCGTTGAACGATTAGGGAACGGGAGGGGAAGCCACAAGCCGTTCGCGAAGGCCTAGAGCGTATCGACATCCAGCTATCATAGCCCTCCCCCTCAAGGGGGAGGGTTGGGTGAGGGTGTCGGACGTCTGAGATTATTCTCCGATCATCGAGCCCCCTCACCCCCCTCAGGATCGTCCCCCCAACCCTCTCCCCGCCCGGGGAGAGGAGCGGAGCCCCTGAATGTCGATACCGCCTAGCTCTCCCGGCGGAGCAGCAGGATATGCGCCTTGCCGAAGCGCCGTTCCGCCTCGATCGAGAAGCCCGGCGGCGGCGGCGGACGATCCCGCTCCGTCTCCAGGCTGACGAGCCCGCCGGGTGAGACCCAGCCTGCGTTGCAGACGCGGATCAGCGCCATCTCGGCGAGGCCGGAGGCGTAAGGCGGATCGAGGAAGAGAATGTCGCATGGGGCAGGCGGCGGCACGGCATATTCCAGCGACTGGGTGCGGATTTCGGCGCGTTGCTCCGAGCCGAAGGCGGCAAGATTGCGCCGGATGGCAGCGACCGCATCGCGATCGCTGTCGAGGAACAGGCAGTGGGCCGCGCCCCGGGACAGCGCCTCCAGCCCAAGCGCGCCCGATCCGGCAAAGAGATCGGCGACGCGCAGGCCCTCCAAGCTGCCGAGCCGGCTTTGCAGCATCGAGAACAGCCCCTCGCGGGCACGGTCGCTGGTCGGGCGGGTGGCGCGGCCTTCTGGCGCAGCCAGCGGCCGCCCGCGCCACTCGCCGGCGATGATCCTCATTCCTTCCCTCTCCCTTGGGGGTGGAGCGCAGCTAAGGCTCGTCCGGCGGACGGGCCGGCGCCCACGGTTGCGAAGACTTGGCAGCTTGCTGCCTAGTCGAAGCTGAGTGAGGGTAAGCGAAGCGGCTCGCGCGCTCGTTTCACGAGCGCTCACCCTCATCCAACTTCGCCTAGCCTCCTTCGTCGCCAAGGCTCCGTATCCAGTTCGAGGTAAACATGCCCCCGGCATGTTTGGGATCGTCCGGGGACGATCCGGCCTCGAACTCCCTCAAGGGAGAAGGGCCAATTCGGCGCCTCACTTCATGGTCTTTCTAAATTCGACCAGATCGTGCTGCCGGACCTCGGCAACCTCGCCGGCGCGCAGATCGCCAAGCACGAACGGGCCGTAGGCGACGCGGATCAGGCGGGAGACCTGCAGCTCGAAATGCTCGAGCACGCGCCGTACCTCGCGATTCTTGCCCTCCTTGAGGCGCATCTCGACCCAGAAGTTGCGGCCGGTGCGGCGCTCCATGTTGGCGTCGATCGGCCCGTAGCGAATGCCGTCGATCTCGATGCCCTGGATCAGCCCCTCGAGCTGGTCCTGCGTCACCTCGCCGAACACGCGCGCGCGGTAGGTGCGCTCGATGCCGGTCGCCGGCAGCTCGAGCTGCCGCTTGAGCTCGCCGTCGTTGGTGAGGAGCAGCAGGCCTTCGGTGTTGAGGTCGAGCCGCCCGACCGGCATCAGCCGCGGCAGGTCGCCTTCGCCACCGCCTGCGGCGGCGCTCAGGGCAGGCTTCAGCCGGTCGTAGATGGTCGGACGGCCCGAAATCGCGTTCGGCCGTGAGAAGCCCGGCCGGCTTGTGATACAGGAACAGGCGCGCGTCTCCGCGGCCGGCCGGACCGCCTTGCCGTCCACGGTCACCCCTTTCAATGAGGTGAGGATCGTCGCCGGCGTCTCGACGGCCGCACCGTCGATCGCGATCCGCCGATCGGCGATCATCCGCTCGATCTCCCGGCGCGAGGCAATGCCGGCGCGGGCGAGCAGCTTGGCGATGCGCTGCGGCTCGCCCTCGCGATAGGTCTCGCGCGGCTCGCCTGCGGCGGTGCCGTCGGCGCGCATCCGGGGGCACGGGCCTTGCGCTCAGGCCGGGGCTTGCGACCGGCATGCGGCTTGCCATCGGCGGCCCGGGCGGGAGCACCTTCCGTTTTCCGGTCAGGCCCCTGCTTCCGCGGTGGGCGCTGAGGCTTGGCCCCGCTGCCGCCGCCGCCGCTCCGCTCCTCGCGGGCCGCGCCGGGCCTGTGCGGCGGGGGCGGGAACCGGGGCGGCGGGGTCCGCGCGGGAAGGGTCTTGGCACGCTCGATCCTCGATCTCATGTCCATTCGGACAGCCGGATAAGTAAATGCGCCGGAACGACGCAGGCTCCCGGACACTGCGTCCATATCGTTCGTTACGCAGCTACATCGAATTTAGAGAAGGCTCGTCGCTCTAGATGTTGTTCGGCAGGCGTCAAAGAACAATCCGGCGGATCGTCGTCGTCGAGGACGAGCCCCTGGTCGCGTTCGACAACGAACATCTGCTGAGCGAAGCGGGCTACGAGGTGGTGGCGACGGTCGACAGTCTCGCCGACGCCGCGCGCGTAATCCAGGAGGAGGAGGGCTCGACCTCGTCCTTACCGACGTGACGCTGAGCGGCGACGGTGACGGGATGGACGTCGCTGTGGCGGCCGCCGCCAAGGGCATTCCGGTGCTGTTCGTCACCGGCAGCTGCCCGCCCGAGGCCCAGACGCTCGGGGTCGGCTGCTTGTCCAAGCCTTATACCGACAAGATGATGAAGGCCGCGCTCGATGCGCTCGACCGCAAGCTGCAGGGCGCATCGCTGAAGAAGCTTCCGGCGGGGCTTACGAACGGGTCTGACCCTTCAGCCGTCATTGCGAGCGCAGCGAAGCAATCCAGAGATCTCGTCGACATTGCTGGATTGCTTCGTCGCTACGCTCCTCGCAATGACGAGGTATGGGAGAGCGCCCGCTCGATCTCGTCGTGAAAATGGCGGATGCCGGTTTCGAGCGTGCCGAGCGTGAGCCGGTCGATCGCGCCGGAGGCGAGGCCCTCCTGCCCGAGCGCGGTGGCGCGGAAGTCCTCGGCCCCGAACGTGCCCTCGTCGAGCAGTGCCCAGCTTTTCTGCCAGTGGAGCTCGGCCTCTTCATTGCCCGGCGGCTCCGGGATCAGCATGAAATTCTCGACCAGCGTGCGATCGACGGCGCGCGGCATCAGCACCATCAGGTTCACATAATCGGGGCTGACCACGACGATGGTGGCCGGGAAGAGCTGATAGGCGAAGGTGATCGCGCTTCGGAGGGCCGGCCAATCCCCATCCTCGATCCGGGCGAGATATTCGGCGCGTCCGACGGCGGAGCGCTGATGAGTGCCGATCCGGTCCGCCGCGGTGACGCCGTCGGCAAAGAACTTTCCGATCGTCGCGGCGTGGAGCCGCTGGACGTGATAGCTTTCGAGGAAGGCGTCCATGATCAGCTTCCAGTTGGAAGCCACGTCGTGGGTGCGGCGGCGGTAGAGATGGTGGCCGGAAAGGGCGAAGGCGTCGAACTCGGGCGCCAGCGTGGAGGCGGCGCTGAAATCCGCCTCGGCACCCCGCGCGAACCAGATGAGGCCGCCGGCTTCATGGCTTGGGAGTTCGGTGAGATGGTGCTGTTGCCGATCGAGCCCGGGAAAGCTGTCGGCCCTCGGCACGCCCTTGAGCGCGGCGTCGAGCGAATAGGACCAGGCATGATAAGGACAGACGAGCCGCGGCGCGCATTGCGTTTCGCCGCCTTCGACGAGCCGCGTGCCGCGATGCTTGCAGACATTGTAGAAGACGTGCGGCTCGCCCGCTTTGTCGCGGCTGATCAGGAGCAGAATGCCGAACCCGTCATGCGGCACGGCCATGTTGGTGCGTGGAAGCAGCGCCGATGGGGCGATCACCAGCGGAAGCCTGCCGAACAGCCGGCTTTGCTCCTCTCCATATCGCGCCGAGTCGGTGTATGCGGCGGCGGCAAGGAGGTGACCTCCTCCCCTACGGAATTGAGTCCCTCCGCGATCGCCCTGGCGAGGGCGAGCTGCCCTTCGGTGGGGCGCCGGCTCGTCTGGATGTCCATGGCGGGCGAGGTGCTTGGAGGAAGCGGATTAGGCAAGCGCCGATCGCACCGCAAAGAGGCTATGCCACCACGAATCAGGCGTTACAAAGGGGCATGAACGAAGCGACGATCAGCGCGCCCAGTGACTGGCGCCGCCACCTTCCCGAGGCCATCCGACCCTATACTGAAGGCGCGCCGATCGCCGCTTTCTTCGTGGGCGTGTCCTCCGGCTTTCCCTATGCGATGATCGGCGCGACGCTGACCACCCGACTTGCCCAAGACGGGATCGACAAGAAGAGCGTCACCGCCTTCAGCCTCGCCTTTCTGGTCTACAATCTCAAATTCCTGTGGGCTTGGATCGTCGATGGAGTGCGCATTCCGGTTCTTGGCAGGCTCGGGCAGCGCGTCTCATGGATGTTGGTCGCGGGCGTCTTCGTCATAGCCGCCGTTGCGAACCTTGCGTTGGTCGATCCGTCGGCAAGCCTCCTCCGAACGGCCTACGCTGCGGTGCTGGTAGGCGTCGCCGGCGCCACCTTCGACATCGTTATCGACGCCTATCGCATCGAGCTGTTGAAGCCGGAGCAGCTCGGCGTTGGCGCTGGGATGTCGCAATATGGCTGGCGGATCGGCTCAGTTGCGGCCGGTGCGCTCGCGCTCGTTCTCGCAGCGCGAGTCGGCTGGGAGATGGCCTATCTCGCTTGTGCTGCCTTCGCGCTTCCCGCCATGCTGACCGCTCTCATTGCCGGGAACCGAAGCGTCACCGGGAGCCTGTCCAGAGACGAGGAATCGGAGAAGCGGTCCGTTCAGTCTACGGCCCCTTCACGGAATTCTTCCAGCGCCAGGGCGCTTTCCTGGTCCTCCTCTTCATCCTCCTGCACAAGATCGGTGACACGCTCGGTCAGCTGACCCTCCGGCTGCTGCTTGACGACATGGGCTACACCAACGACGAAATCGCAATCTGGGACGTGGGCGTTGGGTTCTGGGCGTTCCTGATCGGCATCTTCGTGGGTGGCATCCTTTATTCCAAGGTCGGGATGAAGCGCTCCGTGCTGATCAGCCTGATCCTGATGGGCATCTCCAACTTCAGCTTCGCTCTGCTGGCGGGAGCCGGCAAAACCAACCTTGGCCTTGCAGGCGCGATCGGGTTCGAGAATTTCGCCAGCGGCATCGGCGGCGTGACCGTGGTCGCTTATTTCTCCGCCCTTTGCGACCTGCGCTTCACCGCCTCGCAATATGCGCTCATCTCGGCCGCGGCGAGCGTGGTCGGGCGCTTCCTCACCGGCACGACCGCGGGTGGCCTGGTGGAAACGTTCGGCTATGTGAACTTCTACCTAATGACGACCGTAGTTGCCTTGCCGGGAATCGTCCTGTTCTGGCTTATGATGCGCGCAGGGCTGATCGACTCCTCTATCGGCACTGCCGGTACCGTTGGCGAAGGCGACGCACGGCAGGACGGTCCCGAGGGCGATCCCGTTCCGGGCCGCTGAACCCTAACCAGCTCGTTTGGTGGCCCGGGCGAGCCCTTCAGCCCGGCGCCTGACCGTTCTTCCTGAGGACCTCGCCGGCAAGGTAGAGCGAGCCGAGGATCAGCACGATCGGCGGCTGGCCGCGGTCGGCGTGGCGGGCGATCCAGCCGAGGGCGGATTCCACATTTTCGGCCTGCAGGGCGCTTAGCCCCGCCTCCTGCCCCGCCTTGGCCAAGACGGCCGGTTCATGATGGGCATGGTGTTCGATCGGGATCGCGTGGAGCGTGATGGCGCGGTTGCGGAACGGCTTCAGCACACCGGCCGCATCCTTGTTCTGGAGCAGGCCGAAGACGATGTGGAACGGGCGGCCGGCGGGCACATGAGCCCGGAAATGGTCCGCGATCGCCCGCGCCGCCGCGGGGTTGTGGCCGCCGTCGAGCCAGAGCTCCGAACCTGCCGGAAGCAGATCGTGCAGCGGTCCCGGCGCGAGCCGCTGCAGCCGCGCCGGCCATTCCGCCCACCCCATCGCAGCCCGCAACGCCGACTCGCGGATCTGGATCGAGCGCTGATGGCGCAGCATCGCGATTGCGAGGCCCGCGTTCATCGCCTGGTGGGCACCGTGGAGGCGCGGGAGAGGCAAATCGAGCCTTCCTTGCTCGTCGCGATAATGGAGCTTCTGTTGATAAGCGGCCGCGTCCCATTGGCTGCCGCGCGGCAGCCAGGCCGCGCCCGCCGCCGCCGCCGCTTCGCCGATGCGGTTGGCGATGCGGTCCGGATAATGCTGGGTGACGAGCGGCACGCCCGCTTTGGCGATGCCCGCCTTTTCGGCGGCGATGGCCTCGATCCTGTCTCCGAGGAAAACTGGTGATCGAGCCCGAGCTGAGCGATGCCGCAGATTGCCGGCGCAGGGATCACGTTGGTGGCGTCGAGCCGGCCGCCAAGGCCGACCTCGACGATTGCCGCGTCGGCGGGCTCGCGGATGAAAGCGAGCAACGCCGCAGCCGTGGTGACCTCGAAGAAGCTGGGATCGATGCCGCCCGATGCATCCAGCACCTCGGCGAGCAGCTCCGCCAGCGGAACGTCCTCGATCAGCGTGCCGGCAAGGCGGATCCGCTCGTTGAAGCGCACCAGATGCGGGCTCGTATAAACATGCGCCTTGAGCCCCGCCGCCTCGACCGCGGCGCGGAGGAAGGCGCAGGTCGAGCCCTTGCCGTTGGTCCCGGCGACGTGGAAGACCGGCGGCAAGTGGCGCTCCGGATTGCCGAGCCGGGCGAGGAGGGCGGAGATGCGCTCCAGGCCAAGCACGTCCGCGCCCGGCGAAAGCGTTGCCAGACGGTCGAGCTGGCGCTGAACGAGGGGGAATCGGAAACGGCATGATCGAGCATCTAGCCCCTCCCCTGAGGGGGAGGGGGAGTGGTCACGCTGCGGCCTTCTGCGGCGTCAGGTAGGCGATGAGCTGCGCGAGGCGTTCCCGCAATTCGCGGCGCTCGACCACCATGTCGACCATGCCATGTTCGAGCAGATATTCGGCGCGCTGGAAGCCTTCGGGGAGCTTCTCGCGGATGGTCGATTCGATCACCCGCTGGCCGGCAAAGCCGATGAGCGCGCCGGGCTCCGCGATCTGGACGTCGCCGAGCATGGCGTAGGAGGCGGTGACGCCGCCGGTGGTCGGATCGGTCAGCACGACGATATAGGAAGCTTCGCCTCGCGAAGTTCGGCGATCGCCACCGTCGTCTTGGGCATCTGCATCAGCGAGAGGATGCCCTCCTGCATGCGCGCGCCCCCGGCGGCGGTGAAGATGATGTAGGGGCAGCGGTCCTCGATCGCGGCGCGCGCGCCGGCGACGAAGGCCGCGCCGACTCCTGGAGTCCCATCGAGCCGCCCATGAAGGCGAAATCCTGGACGCCCACGACGGCGCGCTGGCTTTCGATCATCCCCCGGCCGTTGATCAGCGCGTCAGGCTCGCCGGTTTCCTGGCGCGCCGCCTTGAGGCGATCCGCATAGCGCTTGCCGTCGCGGAATTTCAGCGGATCTTCCGGCACCTTGGGCGGGGGAGCAGGGTGTAGCCCGGGTCGAATATCTGCTCGAAGCGCTTGCGCGGGCCGATGCGGCTGTGATGATCGCAGCGCGGGCAGACGCTGAGATTATCCTCCCACTCCTTGGTGAACACCATCGCCTCGCAGCTCCGGCATTTGTGCCAGAGATTGTCAGGCGTCTCGCGCTTCGGAAGAAAGGGTATTTTCTGGCGGACCCGGTTGAGCCAGCTCATGGGAATCTCCTTCGAAGGCGCCGGCTTGGATCAAGCGATCGGCTTTGTCCACCGCCGTCATCCCGCGCCGTGGCTTGCCCAAAAAAAGGAGGAAGGGTCTCTGAAGGTCTAGACCAAGATCGCATCAGGTTAAATCAACCTGAAGCGTGAATCTTGGTCTCAACCATCTGAATAGGCTGACATCGCAAAGCCGTGTAATAGAGCCAGATTGGGACCCCATCGAAGTAATGACAGCGGCGCGGCTTCCCCCGGAAGCCGCTTTGGATCCGCTGTCATTTCGATGGGAACCCTTTCACGCTCTCGGCGGAAGTCGCGCGAAGCGCTTCCGCCTCAAACGATCTGGCTCTAGGCGCGGCCGCCGCAACGTTTCCGAAGCCGGTTCTTCTTATCGTAGCATTCTTCCCTGAGCTCCGGCAGCGCGGGCATCCGGATGATGGAGGGGTTGTAGGTGAGGCTCCCCCTCTCATAAGCGGGCACGAGGCTGTTGCGGAGCTCGCGCATCGATCGACCGCGAGCAGGTGGAGCTGGCCTTTCGGCCGGGTCAGCGCTTCCTTGGCGACGGTCGAGGCGGTCTGGCAGAAGCCGAGCTGCGCCTGCAGGGTCGAAATTATTGTAGGTCATGGTCGTGTAGTCGTCGAAGCCCTTCTGGCCCTTGGCGGGACTGCCCTGCACGCGCTTGAAATAGTTGTTGAGGGTCGTAGTCGTCGTGTAGGCGCCGGCGAGCTCCTCCGAATGGTGGGCAAGGATCGCGTTGTAATTGTCGACGGCGCGCAGATAGGGCGAGAACTGGCACTGGAGCGCGGCGACGTTGAGCCCGGCGCGCAGGTTCCAGAGCAAAGCGGCGCGCTGCTCCGCCGGGGTGGCGCCAGGGACCGGAATGCCGACCAGGGCATCGCTCGGATCGATGGGGCCGCGCTTGAAATCCGGATCGTTCACGAAGAGCTGCGCGCCCGCCATTTGCTGAGCCCCAAGCCCCGCCACGACCGCACCTGTAAGCGCGAGCACGCGCACGGCCTTCTTCCACTCACGACGCATTATTGTAACCCCTTCAAGATACCGGGCCGATATGGGTTTTCGGCTCTGTCCCTATGCTTAACGCCGGGTCTTTCGCAACCATGTTCGGCGGCTTTGGGCCTGCCCTGTGCGAATCGTGCGGCACACTCGCGCGAATCACAAAAGAAAAGGCCGCCCGGTCGCCCGGACGGCCTTCCCTCGAAACAGAGCTTCGGAAATTACATTCCGTTGGTCATGTTGCCGCCGGTGTCCCCGCCGGTGGTGTTGCCGCCGGTGGTCATGTTGCCGCCGCCGGTCGTGTTGCCGCCGCCCGTCATGTTGGCGTCCATCGCCATGTTGGCGTCCATGGTCATGTTGGCGTCCATCGCGTTCGCGCCGTCGATGGCGGTCACGTCGTTGGTGGTGCCCATGTCGCCGGCATCCATTTCGGTTGCGGCGGTGTTGTTGGCTTCGGAACCGCCGCCGCCACAGGCTGCGACGAGCAGGGCCGCACCGGCAACCATCGAACCGGTCATTGCTTTCTTGAAGAGGTCACGCATTTAGAAAACTCCTAGATTGATGATTTGGTCGGGTTGGCCCCATTTTCTACCAAATCAGTTTGTGCACATAAACAGAAAGAAGGGGACCCTCAAGCCTTCTCGATTCTCCCCTCGAGAGAGAACAGGAAACGGTTGAGCCCCCGCATCAGTGCCAGATCGAAACGTTCCTGCGCGTCATGCACTCCCATTTCGCCGAGGCTGGTCACTGGAAACTCGGCAATACCGCACGGGACTATCCCTGAGAAGTGAGAAAGTTCCGGAGTCACGTTGATCGAAAATCCGTGCATGGTGACCCAGCGCCGGACTCGAACGCCGATTGCTCCGACCTTCGCCTGCCTCCCGCCACGGTCGACCCAGATGCCGATCCGCTCCGGGACACGGTACGCGGCGACGCCGAGCTCGGCCAGCGCATCGATCACCCAGCCCTCGAGCGCGTGGACGAATCGGCGCACGTCCTTGCCGCGCCTGCCCAGGTCCAGCATCAGATAGCCGACCCGCTGGCCCGGCCCGTGATAGGTGTAGCGGCCGCCGCGGCCCGCATCGTACACGGGAAAGCCTTGCGGGTTGAACAGCTCGGCAGGGTCGGCGCTGGTCCCGGCGGTGTAGAGGGCGGATGCTCCAGCAGCCAGACCAGCTCAGGCGCGGCGCCCGCCTGGATCGCCTCCACCCGCCGCTGCATCTCCGCCAGCGCATCCGGATAGTCGACGAGGCCGGGAGAGGTGCGCCACTCGATTTCCTGCTCGGACATGGCGTGCCTCTCCCGCAACCGGGCTGCCCGTTCAAGCCTTCCGACCGCTTCAGCGGCGGCGGCACATTGGCAGAGCGCCCGTTCACGCCAATAGACTCGTCCCCGAATCGGGGACGAGTCTATTTTCCCTTCGGTCGCCGTGCCTTGACGAGACGTCAGGTGAGTCCACCTGACTGGAAAGCACTCCAGCACGAGGCGCAAAACGCTTCGACTCGGGTCGGCCAAGCTCTATGGCGGCGGCGTCAGGAGGCGAGGCGATGACTTTTTCGTATAGCGCGGTTTGGGATGAGACGGTCCGGACCCTAAGAGCCCATTCAACGCTCCTGATCGCCGTCGCAGGCGTCTTCCTGTTCCTGCCCCCGCTCATCGCCAGCTACGTCGCGCCTCCGCCCCAGGAGCAGGGCAGTGCTGCGATCATGGACTATTATTCGGAGAATTTCGGGATCATCCTGATTGCTCAGCTCATCGCGTTCGTCGGCAATCTCGTGCTGCTGACCCTCGTGCTCGACGATCGGCACCCGACCGTCGCAGGCTCGATCCGGACAGCGCTTGCGATGCTGCCCGCCTACCTGCTGGTCACCATCGTGTCGGCGGTTATGCTTTTCGCCGGTGCAGTTCTGGCGACGCTGCCGCTCTATCTGCTGGCCCCCGTCCTCCCGGGTGTCATGCTCGCCATCGGCTTCTTCCTTCTCCTCCTTCCCCTCTTCCACCTGATGGGACGGTTGGTTGCCGCCGGCCCGATCTTGGTCGCAGAGGGCAGGCGCAACCCGTTCGACATCATCAGGCGCTCGTTCGAAATCTCCAGAGGAAATGGCTGGGCGGTCGTCGGCCTCATCCTGCTTGTCGTCGTCGCATTCTTGATCTTGATGCTGGCTGTCACCCTGGTGTTCGGATCGATCCAGTTGATCGTCGATCGATCCACCGGAGGGAGCGTGGGGGCCTTCCTGCTTTTGATTCTGAACTCGGCGATCGGCGCCGCCTTCAATACCGTGCTGATGGTGCTGTTCGCCTCGATCTACCAGCGGCTGACGAACGGCGCTCAGCGGGCGCCGGCACCCACCAGCGGGATCTGAGGCGCCGCGTCGCGGGGGAGGAGCCCCGACAGGCGCGGATCGGGAAAGCTTTCGAACGCACGCTTATAGGCCCTGAAGCCCGCCCTCAGATAGGAAGGCAAGGCCGCCGGATGATCGAGCGAGCAGGTGTTGACGTGGATGCGGCTGACGCCGCCGCGCCAGGCAAGCGCCAGCATCTGGGCGAACAGCCACTTGCCATGGCCCTTGCCGGCAAGCTCCGGTATCAGCCCGAGGAAGCGGATCAGGCATTCGCCTTCGTTGCGGAAGTCGAGCTCCAGCATCCCCACTTCAATGCCGGATCGGTCGACGACCGCATGCACCTCCGCCACGTTGGCTAGCAAGGCCGCATCCTCCATCAGCAGGCGCGAATACCAGAGCCAGGACTCGCCGACCCTTCGGAAAAGCAGCCTGTATTTAGCGGGATCGACGTTTTGCCAGCGCACCATCCGCAGCGGCGATTCGGGCAGCGGCCGCGGTCGCGGCGGTTCCAGCATCTCAAGAAAGGTGACGACCGTCCCCAGCTCATCCGGCGGCAATTCGATCAGCCCGGCCATCGTCAGCTCCAGGTGGCGAGCGGCGGCAGGCTCATCAGGATGGCATCGACATTGCCGCCCGTCTTGAGGCCGAACAGCGTTCCCCGATCGTAGATCAGGTTGAACTCGGCATAGCGCCCGCGCCATTCGAGCTGCCGGGCCTTGTCGGCATCGCCGTAGGGCGTGTTCATTCGCCGCCGAACCAGCTTCGGGAAGACGTCGAGGAATGCCTCGCCGACATCGCGCGTGAAGGCGAAGCTCGCTTCGAACGGGCCCTCCAGATGATCGTAGAAGATGCCGCCGACGCCCCTGTGCACGCCCCGGTGCGGGATGAAGAAGTAATCCTCGGCCCATTTGCTGAAACGCGGATAGAAAGTGGGGTCATGCGCGGCGCAGGCCGCTCTGAGGCGGGCGTGGAAATCGGCCGTATCCTCCTCGTAGGGGAGGGGCGGGTTGAGATCCGCGCCGCCGCCGAACCAGCGCCTGGTGGTGACCAGGAAGCGGGTGTTCATGTGCACCGCGGGCACATGCGGATTGGCCATGTGAGCGACGAGGCTGATGCCCGTCGCGAAAAAGCTGGGATCCTCGCCGGCACCGTGAATGGTCTTGGCGAATTCCGGGCTGAAGCGCCCGCCAACGGTAGAGACGTTGACTCCGACTTTTTCGAACACCTCGCCCTTCATGAGACCGCGTACGCCGCCGCCCCCTGGCGAGCCGTCCGGGTCCAGCCGGTCCCAGGACGTGTAGCCGAAAGCCGCTTCGCTTCCCGCCTTGCGCTCGATCGCTTCGAATTCCGCGCAGATCCGGTCGCGGAGCGACTCGAACCACATCCGCGCCGCCTGTTGCTGGTCGTCCAATTCGATCATCGTGCCTCCGCCGATGCCGCGCAGGGGCGCCGCTTGCAAGCAGATGGGGATCGATGGCGGCCATCACTGTGCCTGTTTCCGATCCCGACTAACATCCGATGACAGTGACATAGCCAGGTTTGTCCGCAGAGATTGAATGGATGATCCGGTCTCGGGTGACGATCGGTACCCGGCGGATCCTAGCCGATGCGATGAGGAAGCAATCGCCCGGATCCTTATGCCCCGTGTCCGTCACCACCTTCGCGGCCTCAAACGAAATTCGCTGCTGAATTGGAATGATCCGTGCAGCGGTTGCGCGCACAGCGTCCCGGAACCACCGGGCAGGCGGATCGCCGCCCAGGTGCGGTCTATCAGCCACGCGACTCTTCTGCGAGGCGACAGACAGTTCCCACGCCGTGACCGGGGAGACGAACAATGTCCCGGACTCCTGATTTTCACCAATCGCGACCAGCGCCTCTTCCGTCAGTTCTGCCTCACCGCTCACGAGCCAGTAGAGCGCGTGCGTGTCGAGCAGGATACCGGGCAAGGATCAGGGCTTGGCACGATCAGGATCGGACTTCGCCCGCCTAGAACCCTTTATCGCTTGCGACGCGATGGGCTTCGTCAGGTCGAGGCCCTTCTTGATCGTCAAATGGCCCTTCAGCGCACCGGCACCGCGCACCGTGATAAATCGTCCCGATTTGGAATCGCGGACAACCTTATCGCCAGTTGTTTCCTGGGCCTTTGCCATGGACTCTATAATAGCGACCAGCCTCTATCGTTCCAGTTGTTTGTGAGGCTCACTGCGAACCTAATTAGGGCGCGCAGGCAGGCGCTGCCCCGCTGCCCGCCGGCGAGATCGCCGCCGAGTTCGAGCGGTGATGAAGCTGCTGACGCGGTGGGCCGGGCGACGGCCGCACCGGGCCGCGTCAGGTCCAGCACGGCCACCAGCAGCGCTGGAGCTTCGAGGACTCGATCGAGGCGCTCGACAGAAGCTGCGCGCGCTCGGCGTCCGCCTTGGTATCCTGGCGTCGGAGGAAGGGAAGTCATGGCCTGCGCCGGCCCCGTCTGCGCCTCTGCGCCTCTGCGCGAGCCCTGATCTTTTCCGAGCCCGTTCGATGTCTTCGGCGTCACCCCGGCCACAGCCCCGTCTGCCTCAGCGCCTCCGCAATCCCGATCCCCGCCGCTACGGCGAGATTGAGCGACCGCGTGCCGGCCGCCTGTGGGATTCGCACCCTCATGTCCGCCCGGGCGTGGACCCCCTCGGGCGCCCCGCGGCTCTCGGAGCCCATAAGCAGGGTGTCGTCCGGCTGGAATATGGCGGAGGGCAGGGGCAGCGCCGCTTTCGTGGTCAGGAGCACCAGGCGCCCGGAAAGGCGCGCTTCGAACGCCGCCCAGCTTTCGTAGCGCGTCACATGCGCGATCTCGGCATAATCCATGCCTGCGCGCTTCAGCGCCCGGTCGCTCCAGGGGAAGCCGCACGGCTCGATGATATCGACCGGCACGCCAAGGCAGGCGGCGAGCCTCAGGATCGTGCCGACATTCCCCGCCTGATCGGGCTCGTGAAGGGCGATGCGCATGGCGCTCCTTATCCTCCCCCGCATTTGCGGGGGAGGGGGAGCGTAGGTGCGCGGCATGCCGCGGGATGCCGTAAGCCGCAGCTCGGCTGCATAGCAGCCGCGGGGGCGCGGCATGGTGGAGGGGTGTCCTCCCTGCAAAGGCAGGGGAGGACATGCCGTGTCACAGGCGCGTCAAATTGCGTGTTGGCAAAGCGCCGCTTCGGCGGCTATCAGGCGCCGCGAAGCCGCCCTCACGCGGCACTGTGCAAGCATCGCCTCCGCCAGCGTCCTTCGGCGGCCGGCGTTTTTGCACATCCGGATGAATCGCTCGAAGGCAAAATATGGCGACGGTTGAACATACCGATGGAACGGTCCACGCGGGCGAGGCGGAGGGCGAAGGCCATCGTCGCCGGGACTTCATCAACATCGCGGCCGTGAGCTTCGCCGGCGTCGGCGGCGTCGCCGTCCTCTATCCGCTGGTCAACCAGATGAACCCGTCGGCCGACGTGCTCGCGCTTGCTTCGACCGAGGTCGATATCTCGCGCATCCAGCCGGGTCAGGCGATCAAGACGATCTGGCGCAAGCAGCCCGTTTTCATCCGCAACCTCACCCCCGCCGAGGTGAGCCAGGCCAATGCCGTTCCGTTGGGCGATCTTCGCGATCCGCAGACGCTGGCCGAGCGTACCCGCGACGGCAAGGTGAATTGGCTCGTCACGATGGGCGTCTGCACCCATCTGGGCTGCGTGCCGCTCGGCACTGCCCAGGGCGAAAACCGCGGCGAATATGGCGGCTATTTCTGCCCCTGCCACGGCTCCCACTACGATACTGCCGCGCGCATCCGCAAAGGCCCCGCGCCAACGAATCTCGAAGTGCCGGAATATTCGTTCGTTTCCGACACCATCGTCCGCATCGGCTGAGGTAGAGCAAATGTCCTTCCCCTGGGCACAAAAGTACGATCCCAAGCATCCGGTCATGCGCTGGATCGACGAGCGGCTTCCGCTTCCGCGCCTGATGTACGGTGCGATCGGCGGCGGCTACCCGGTTCCGCGCAACCTCAATTATTTCTGGAATTTCGGCGTTCTTTCCGGCTTTGCCCTGGTCGTCCAGATCATCACCGGCATCATCCTCGCCATGCATTATGCGCCTGCGGGCGCGACGGCGTTCCAGTCGGTCGAGCACATCATGCGCAACGTCAACCAGGGCTGGCTGCTGCGCTATGCTCATGCCAACGGCGCGAGCTTCTTCTTCATCGTCGTCTACATCCACATCTTCCGCGGCCTCTATTACGGCTCCTACAAGGCGCCGCGCGAGATGGTGTGGATGCTCGGCCTCGTCATCTTCCTCCTGATGATGGCGACGGCCTTCATGGGCTACGTGCTTCCCTGGGGACAGATGAGCTTCTGGGGCGCCAAGGTGATCACCGGCCTGTTCGGCGCGATCCCGCTGGTGGGCGAGCCGATCCAGACCTGGCTGCTCGGC
>JAUJOJ010000003.1:65334-125135 GCA_030447665.1 Allosphingosinicella sp.
TTCATCCTTCCGGCGAAGCTCTGGGGCGTGCTGGCGATGTTCGCCTCGATCCTGCTGCTCTTCTTCCTGCCCTGGCTCGATCGTTCGCCGGTCCGTTCCGGCAGCTACCGGCCGCGCTACAAGCAGTTTTTCTGGATCCTCGTCCTTGACGTGCTGGTCCTGGGTTATTGCGGCGGACTTCCCGCGGAAGAGCCGTACGTCATGATCAGCCAAGTCGCGACGATCTACTATTTCGCGCACTTCCTGATCATCGTGCCGCTCGTTTCCGCGCTGGAGAAGACGCTGCCGCTGCCCAACTCCATCTCCGAGTCCGTGCTGCACGGCGAAAAGGCCGAATCTGCCCCGTTTGGAACCCCGTCTCGTGAAGGTTCCCGGGTCGTTCCGGCCGAATAAGGGGTATTTGAAGTGGTTCGTTTGATTGGCGCCCTCACCGGTCTCGGCTTCATCCTGGTTCTGGTGGTTTCGCTGTTCACCGGCGCGGTCGGCTTCATCAAGGAGCCGCCGGTGGAGAGCGTGGAGCACAAATTCCGCTTGAAGCCCAAGGAAGTGCATTTCGCCAGCGATGGCCCGTTCGGGCATTTCGACCGCCAGCAGCTCCAGCGCGGTTTCCAGGTGTACAAGGAAGTCTGCGCGGCCTGCCACGGCCTCAACCTGGTGGCGTTCCGCAACCTCGCGGATCTCGGTTATTCCGAAGCCGAAGTGAAGGCGATCGCCAACCAATGGCAGATCGAGGTTCCCGACATCAATCCGGACACCGGCGAGTCGGCCACCCGCAAGCCGCTCCCGGCCGACCAGTTCCCAAATCCTTATCCGAACGAGGTCGCCGCCCGCGCCGCCAACCAGAATGCGATGCCGCCCGATCTTTCGCTGATCACCAAGGCGCGGCACCACGGCCCGGCCTATGTCTATTCGCTGCTGACGGGATATCAGCAGCCGCCGGCCAATCTGCCCAAGGAAGCGCGTCCGGGGCAGGGGCTGCACTACAATCCCTATTTCCCAAACCTCAACCTCGCCATGCCGCCGCCCATCGCGGCGGACGGACAAGTGACTTATGGCGACGGGACCCCGGCGACTCGCGACCAGATGGCGAAGGACGTCTCCGCGTTCCTCACTTGGACGGCCGAGCCGTTCCTCGAGAACCGTCACCGCACGGGCCTTGCGGTGCTTCTCTTCCTGCTGATCGCGACCGTGCTTGCCTATCTGTCGTACAAGCAGATCTGGGCGACCTCGAAGCGGGAGGTCCGTATCGCCGGACCGCTCGATCCCGAAAATATGGCGCGGCGCGAGATGACCAAGGCTGACGCCGCAGCCTCGGGGCGCGGAGTAGAAGGCTGAGCGAGCCTGAGGAGGGCGTGGAGGCCCGCAATGCCGATCTTCGCGCCCTCATCCGCACCATCCCGGATTTTCCCAAGCCGGGTATCCAGTTCCGGGACATCACCACCTTGCTCCTCGACGCGAGGGGCTTCGCCTCGAGCGTCGAGCGGCTGGCGTCTGGGCTCGGCACGACCCCCGATCTGATCGCCGGCATCGAGGCGAGGGGCTTCGTCTTCGCCGCCGCGCTGGCCCAGCGGCTGGGCACCGGGCTCCTCCTCATCCGCAAGGGGGGCAAGCTTCCCGGCGCGACGATCGCCGAGGATTATGCGCTCGAATATGGCACCGACCGGCTCGCCATGCATGTCGACGCCTGCGCGCCGGGTGCCACGGTCCACCTCGTCGACGATCTCATCGCGACCGGCGGATCGGCGCTCGCCGCGGTCAGGTTGATCCGGAGGGCAGGGGCCGAGCTCGCCGGCGCCTCCTTCGTCATCGACCTTCCCAGTCTTGGCGGCGCCGAGCGGGTGAGGAGCGAAGGGGTCGAGATCCGCGCCCTGCTGAGCTTTCCGGGACATTGACGACGGTGCCCGGCACGGGCGCCCGTGTCCCATTTGGCCACGGGCACGCTCGGCGCTCCAGGAACTTAGAAGAAGCGGAAAACGTTAAGAGCAGGTTAACGGTTCAGACGCCGTTCAAGCCCCTGGGCGGAGTCTCTTCACGTCAATCTGGTTTCGGGAGAGTCGCTTATGTTCGTGCCCCGCATCCGTTCCGCCGCCCTTGCACTTACCGCTGCGCTCGGCCTCAGCGCCTGCACGGCCTATGACGATGGCTATGGCTATGGCGGTCTGTCCGTCGGCATTAGCTCCGGCGGCTATTATGACGATTATTACGACCCTTATTACGGCAGCTATGGATATGGTCGGAGCAGCTACGGCAGCTACGATCCTTATTGGGGCTGGTATAATGATTATTATTATCCCGGCACCGGTTATTATGTCTATGATCGCTATCGCCGCCCATTTCGCTGGAACGATCATCAGCAGCGCTATTGGACTGACCGCGGCCGCTACTGGCGCGGCGACCGCCACACGAATTGGAGCGGTTTAGGCCGGCACTTTCGCCAGGAAGAACGGCAGTTCCGACAGCATCGCGGCCATGAGCGGGAAGCTTTCCGCCACGGCGAGGTAACCCGCGATCAGTTCCGCGCGCATCGCCGCGAGGAACGTCGTGCCTTCCGGCAGCACCGGCGCGAGCATCTTCGCCGCAACTGAGGCCGATCGCTAGCCCGTTCCCGGTTATGCTGAACCGGGAACGAGTCTATTTTCCCTTTGATGGCGTGCTTTCCGAGCCGTCAGGTGATCCCACCTGACTAGAAAGCACTCTAAGCTTCGGGCTGCGCTTCGTCTTCCGGTCGCCGCTGCATCAGCACGATCGAGGTGAAGCTGAGCACCGGCTCGCCGTTCTGATTGGTGACCGTGGTCGCCGATCGGAACGAGCCGATCTTCGGCTTGCTGCGCGACGGGCGCACCTCGACGATCGTGCTCGAAACGTGCAGCGTATCGCCCGGATAGACGGGCTTGAGCCACCTCAATTCGTCGACCCCGGGAGAGCCGAGCCCGGCCTGCTCCGTATTCACCACATGCCGCGCGATCACCGCCATCGTCATCGCGCAGCTGTGCCAGCCGCTCGCCGCCAGCCGGCCGAAATGGGTTTTCGCAGCCGCCTCATCGGAAAGGTGGAAGGGCTGCGGGTCGTATTTGCGCGCGAAATCGATCACCTCCTCGCGCGTCACTTCGTAGCTGCCGAAATAGGTTTCCTGTCCGATTTCGAGATCTTCCAGGTAGATCAAGCCGCGGCTCCTTTCGTCCGGGAACGGTAGCAGCGCGAAACCGGATTGCCAGCCTCGAGAGGCGAATAGGCGTCAGCCGACGGCGAGGTCCGGACGTCCCCGCCGACGGTCGCCGTCGCCCGCTTCGACAGGGCGCCCCTGGGGGTCGTCACGCGGTCCATCACCATGAAGTTCGTCCGCCACTCGTCGGGCGTGACCTCGCAGGTGAGGTAGCCGCGCTGATCGTTGACGAACTTCAGCTGCGGGTTGTTCCGCAGGATGAGATCGCTTCCGGACCGCTGGTCCTGCCCGTCGCCGCCGCTCGAGATCGAGGTCGAGACGAACTCCGCCGCCACCGGCCGCTCGCGTTCGTCGTGCAGCAGCCCGGCCCAGTTCTGATGCTCGTCACCGGTCAGGACCACGACGTTGTCGAGCCCCTTGAGCCGCGAGAGCAGGCGCTGGCGCGGCACTTCGTAGCCAGCCCAGCTGTCGAGGTTCACCATCTTGTGGGGCGCCTCGTCGGGCGTGCGCCGCCGGTCGAGCGACATCATCATCACCTGCTGGGCCAAGACGTTCCAGCGAGCATCGCGGCTCTGCAGGTTGCGGGTAAGCCAGGCCTCCTGCTCCGCCCCGAGCATGGCGGCGGTTTGCGCGCGGATTTCCGGGCAGGTGGCGCCCCAGCGGTCGCCGCACGGCTGGTCGCTGCGGTATTGGCGGGTGTCGAGGAAGTTCATCTCAACGAGGTTGCCGATCCGAGCGCTGCGATAGGCCTGGAGCGCCGCCCCGTTCGGGAAGGAGCGGCGCCGCACCGGCATATGCTCGTACCAGGCCTGGAAAGCGGCAGCGCGGCGCAGGCGGAAGACTTCGGGCGGCGCGCCTTCCTGCTCGATGTCGCCCGCCCAATTATTATCGACCTCATGGTCGTCGAACGTCATGAAGAAGGGATGAGCGGCGTGCGCACGCTGGAGATCCGGGTCGGACTTGTACTGGGCATAGCGGCGGCGATAATCGTCGAGACTGTAGATGAGCTGCCCTTCATGCCGCCGCACCGGCACGTACAGACCGCCCTGGCCGCGCCCGGGACGCAGCATGTCGCCGCGATATTCGTAGATATAGTCGCCATAATGGTAGACGAAGGCGAGCTCTTCGCGCGCCAGATGGCCGAAAGCGGTGAACAGCCCGTCCTCATAATGCTGGCAGCCCGCGACGCCGAAGCGCAGCGACCCGACATCGGCGCCCGCCGTCGGCAGCGTCCGCGCGCGGCCGGTGAGGCTCCGCTCGCCGCCCTGCTCGAAACGGTACCAATAAGGCCGATCGGGCTGCAGTCCCGTCACTTCGACATGAACCGCATGGGCAAGCTCCGGCCGTGCCTGCGCTTCGCCGCTCGCGACGACAGTGGCGAAACGTTCGTCGGAGGCCACCTCCCACTTCACCGGAACGTTGCCCATCGGCATGCCGCCGTGCGGCTCGAGCGGCTCGGGCGCAAGCCGGGTCCAGATCACGAACCCATCCGCGGCGGGATCGCCCGATGCGATGCCAAGGCTGAACGGATAAGGTCCGCCACATCGTCTGCGCGCGGAGGATGGCAGGGGCGGCAAGCGCGCTCGCCGCTGTGCCGGCGATGAAAGTGCGGCGAGTCAGCATCACCTGGCGCTACAAGGCTTCGGTTGCGGTTCCAAGACGCCGCGCTCCAGCCGCGAAATGAATGCGATAGATGCTTTACGGGCCGGTAACCATTTTTGGTTAGTGGCGGCTCCCGAAGGAGCAATTGCCATGACCATCAATACAGCCCCGACCCGGATCCTTGCGGCCGTGTTCGCGATCCTCGCGACGGCGGCGCTGCACGCCAGCTGGCTGAACGCGCTCGATCGCGACGCCATCGCCGCGACCGCCGCCGTTACAGCGTAAGACTCCGTCGTCACGTAGGCCGAACCGTTCAAGGCTCGAAGCTGGCCGGGAACGACCGGCTGAAGCGCAGGCCTGAAGGCTGGTTCCTCACCAAGGAGCTTGCTGCGGTCAACAATTCTTAAGCCTAGAAGCAAGCTGCGCGAAATCGGACGCACTTTGTCATGCCGGACTTGATGATTGAGATGACCTGTCCCCCGGACAGGTCATTAGGGGACCCAATCATGGCATCCACCTGTTCTTCTATGAGGTAGCCGCGGTGGAAAAAAGGTGGACCCCGGATCAAGTCCGGGGTGACGATTCACAGTTAACGAACCTTGCTCTAGGAGTAGCTCGCCTTAGCTATCGAGCTGCATCAGGTTCCAGGCGGTAGCAGCCACGCGACCCCGTCCACGAACAGGATGTGCCACATGCTCCGGCTGTGGCCGGCTATCATGGTCCGCATGACCGCCTTTGCACCCGCAGCCCGCGCGACTTCTACCGCCCGCTCGGTCCTTCTGAGGAAGCCGGGTTCGAAGAGGCCGGCGCCGGCATAAAGCTGCGCGTCTTTCAGCTGGCCGGCATATTCGGCCGCAGCTTTCGAGCCGGACGACATGGCAAGCACCTTGCCGAATAGGTCCGGACGAGCCTCCGCCGCAGCCAAAGCCCAAGCGCCTCCGTTCGAGTAGCCCGCCGTTACCCGGTCCTCGCGTCGAGGGGAGGCAGGGTAATCTTTCTCGATGTACGGGATGAGCTCGTCCGTCACGAAACGCAGGTGCCGCCCGAATGGAGTGTCGGTCTGGGGGCCGGCAGGATTGGCGTCCAGCAGATATTCCACCATGCGCCGGTCGCAAGGTTTCTGGGGGCAACCTTCCACCGGGCCTTGCCCGCTCTCGATGCCTACGATCATCGCAGGAGCCGCGCGTCCGGCCACCATTGCCGCCTCCGCGATGGGCGCGAAACTCGCCGTGTTACCATCTGCAAGATAGATTACCGGGAGTTGCTGTCCCGCGACGACGTCAGGGGGAACGTAGATATTGATGCGCCTCTTCTCCCCCAGCATTGTGGAATCGACCGAAACGGAAGTGATGACACCGCGCAGCGGATCAGCCTTGGGCGGAGGAGGGGGCGCATCGGGGCCGCGAATATCGGTGGGGGGCGGCATCCTTTCTGCAAGATGGGTAACATCGAGGATGGCCCGGCGCATGTGCGGCACGCGAACGGTGATTCCCGCCAGCTCGGTCTCACCGATAGGCTCCAGGGGCGTCTGTATGGCACAGCAAAGCGCCGTCCAACCCTCCTCTCCAACCCGCGCGATGAGGCTCAAGCGGTCACCCACCACCCACCACACCGAGTCGCGCTCGCCGATCAGTGCCTTGCTTGCGTCAGGCGAGAAACGGACGGGCAGCGTACAGGGTGTCTGGATCGCCGCACTCGCGCCGGCGCACCTGTCGAGGCGATTCACATAAGGTGGGGGTGATTTGGTGCCGGTTGATGTGATCGCGAGAAAAAGCTGAAGAGCGAGGCTGATCATCGGTCAGACTTAGCAGGTGATCGCGGTTATTCGAACACAAACACTGCCTGAATCAGACGTTGAAGCGGAACAGCATCACGTCGCCGTCCCTCGTCACATAGTCCTTGCCTTCCGAGCGGAGCTTGCCCGCGTCGCGCGCGCCGCTTTCACCGCCCAAGGCTATATGATCGTCATAGGCGATGGTCTCGGAGCGGATGAAGCCGTCACATCCGCTCACTCACCGCGCCGCCGGCAGCAGCCAGCTGATGCCTTCCGCGAAGAGGATATCCCACATTGCCATGCTGTGTCCGGCAACGACCTCCCGAAAGCGGACCTCTGCGCCAGCAGCTTTGGCACGCCTCGCGCGTTCTCGTGTTAGGGCTAAAAACGTAGGCTCGAAGATTCCCGCGCCGGTGTAGATCCGTGCTTTTCCCAGCGCCTCAGCGTGGTGCATCGTCGCCGCCGAGCCGGCCGACATGCCGAGCACGTTGCCGAACAGGTCGGGGCGCAATGCGGCAGTGGCAAATGCCCAGGCCGCACCGCTGGAATAGCCGGCGACAATTCGATCCTGCCGTCGCGATGAAGCCGGGTAGTTCGCTTCTATCCAGGGCACGAGTTCATCGGCGACGAAGTTCAAGTGCCGGGTGAATTGCGGGTCGGGTCGGGTCTCGCCCGCTTCCTGGTTGGATTGGTAGTCGAGATTGCGCCGATCGCAATGTGGCTTGCCGCAATCAGGTACGTATCCGTCGGCGCTGTCGATGCCGACGATGATCGCGGGCGACGCGCGCCCATCGCGAACTGCCGCCTCCAGGATCGGCGCGAATTGGAAGGTTGCGCCGTCGGCGAGGTATATGACCGGCAGTCGGAGTGCATCAGGCGACGCGGCGGGCACATAGATGGTCCCCCGCCGCGTCTCGCCCATAGCCTTGGATTCAAACGCGAACCGGATCAACCGGCTCTTGAGCGGCATTGAACGTGCTGGCGCGGGCGGGGCATCCGGGCCGCGGATGACTTCCGGCGGGCTGATCACCCGCGCGTTAGAGTCGGTGACGTCGATGATTGCCTCGCGCACTTGAGGCACTCGTACGGTGATCGCGGCAAGCTCCGTGCCTGCGATCGGCTCAAGCGGCGTCTGGATGGCGCAGCACAATTTCGACCAACGCTCCTCTTCCGGCCGCGTGATGAAAGTGAGATGATCCCCGGCCAGCCACCAGACGCTGTTGCGCATGCCGATCAGCGCAGTCGTCGCTTCGGGCGAGAAGCGGGTAGGAATGACGCAGGGCGAGGCGATGACCGCGGTGGGGCTGGCGCACGCATCGAGCCGATGCAGGTTCGAGGGAGCATGCTTCGCGCCGCCAACGGCGGCTACGGCAAGCGAAACGGCGAGCGTCCCGAACATCGCTCACAGACTAGCGCCGGTCAGGCTTCGAGCAAGCCCCCGCGCTACACGTTGAAGCGGAACAGCATCACGTCGCCGTCCTTCGTCACATAGTCCTTGCCTTCCGAGCGGAGCTTGCCCGCGTCGCGCGCGCCGCTTTCACCGCCGAGCGCCACATAATCATCATAGGCGATGGTCTCCGCGCGGATGAAGCCGCGCTGGAAATCGGTGTGGATCACGCCCGCCGCCTGCGGCGCCTTCGCGCCTTTCTCGACGGTCCAGGCGCGGGCCTCCTTGGGGCCCGCCGTGAAGAAGGTGATGAGGTCGAGAAGCTCGTAGCCGGCGCGGATGATGCGGCTGAGGCCCGTCTCCTCGAGCCCCAAATCGCTCAGGAACTCGGCCCGGTCCTCCCTGGCATGGTGGCGATCTCCGCCTCGATCGCGGCCGAGATGATGACAGCCTTGGCGCCTTCCGCCGCCGCTTTCTCGAACACGCGCGCGCTGTGCGCATTGCCCCTTGCCGCATCGCCCTCATCGACATTGCAGACGTAGAGGATCGGCTTGGCGGTGAGCAGCTGGGCGCGCTCCAGCGCGATCCGCTCCTCCTCGTCCCTGGGCTGGGTGAGGCGCGCGGGCTTGGAATCCCGCAGCAGCTCCAGCGCCTGGCCGAGGACGGAGGCCTGCACTTTGGCTTCCTTGTCGCCTTGGCCAGCGCGCTTGGCGAGGTTCGGCACCCGCTTCTCGAGGCTTTCGAGGTCGGCCAGCATCAGCTCGGTTTCGACCGTCTCCGCATCCGCGATCGGATCCACACGCCCCTCGACATGGGTTACGTCGCCGCCCTCGAAGCAGCGCAGCACGTGCACGATCGCGTCCACCTCGCGAATATTGGCGAGGAACTGGTTGCCGAGCCCTTCGCCCTTGGATGCGCCGCGGACGAGACCTGCAATGTCGACGAATTCGAGCTGAGTCTCGATGATGTTGGCGGATTTGGCGATTTTGGCAATCTCTTGCAGCCGGGGATCGGGCACCGCCACCCGCCCGACATTGGGCTCGATCGTGCAAAACGGGTAATTCGCCGCCTGCGCCGCCGCCGTCTCGGTGAGCGCATTGAACAAGGTCGACTTGCCGACATTCGGCAGCCCCACGATCCCGCAACGAAAACCCATGCGCTTCTAACTTTCCCGCCGATGATTTGGATGTCCGGGCCGGCCAAGCCGGCTCGCTCCCGCGGGCGCCCCTCTAGAGCACTTCCCGAAAAAGTGGGACCCGGTTTTTCGGGCGGTGCTCTAAAGCCTGATCGTCTTCGGTTCCGGCGTAGGGGACAGTTCTCAAGCAAAGTCATTGTTACGGGCGGCGTTCGACCTCTGCGCCTGTGTCGTCCACGACCAGGATCGGCTTGACGCAAGGGCGCCCGTAGGCCTGCTCATAACTTTTGCCGAAGCAGGCGATCAGCCCGTCCACCACGTTGAGGTTCGGCGGCCATGCCATGGTGATAAGCAATTCCGGAAGGACCAGAGGCAGTCGGGTTGAAGTCCTTCGGCTTGGGAAGTGCGGCGAGCTGGCTGCGGGCCTCCAGGAGCGCTGGTCGGTCCCGCTTCAGAAAGGCTATGGTCGCATCGACGTAGTGGTTCCAGCCGATGAGATCGCTAGCGGCCGGCTTGCGCGACCGATCGAACAGGCGAATGGCGCGACCAGTCTGCCCAACCTGTGCCCGCAGCTGCCCCTCGTGCCAATAAAGGCTGGAGCTCGAGCCATGTTTCTTTCGATAGCGCCTGATCAGGCTGGCCGCAGCCTTCCGGCAACCTGGAGTATGCGCAAGGGACCGCCATCCTCCGTTCAAGTCCTGATCGAAGTCCCGCAAGCTGAGGGACATCATCTTCTCCGCGTCATAGGCGCAGGGCTGGCCAGGTGCTGACGCAAAAAGAGCAATCAGGAGGAGCGACGGAATCATTCGCGTGAACCTGTCGGCGAGGCGATCCTTGTCAAGCTCAAAGCCTGTAATTGAAGCTGATGCTGATCCGATCGCCCCGAGCCGCTTTTGGGCCGGTGCCGGGCACCACTTCATGCCTCAGCCAGCTTTCCCACAGGAAGACGCGGCCGGGCGCCGGCTCGGCATAGACGAAGCTGCGCAGGCTCTCCGGCGCTTGGGCAAGGCGGGGAGGGGCCGCCATCATCATCGGCAGGCGCGGATCCTCGAGCTTCAGCGCCCCCGATCCCGGCGGCACGGCGACATAGACTGTGCCGGAAACGACGCTGTGCGGATGGATGTGCGCCGAATGCGCGCCGCCCGGCTTCAGGAGGTTGACCCAGAGGCTGTCGAGCTTCAGCCGCCGGCCGCCAAGGTCCATCGCGCAGTCCGCGGCAAAGGCGGCGACGTGCGGCTTGAGGAGCCGCACCAGCTCCCCGAAGCGCGGGTCGCGGCTCGGCAGATCATTGAGTGAGGCATAGGAGGTGTAGCCGCGATAGCCGTGGCTGCGGGACCAGCGCCGGCCGGCTTGGTCCTCCTCGGCCAGCGCCCGGCAGGCCTCGTCCAATTCCTCGACCAGCGCGGAGGCGCCGAGGTCGGATTCATAGAAATGGGTGGCGAAAAGCGCTCGGGTCGTCATCGACTGCTGCTAGCTCAACTCCGGTTGGGGATCGAGTCTCGCCCGATGGCAGCTCGCGCTGATCCGCGGTAGAATCCTGTCCCCCCGGAGCTATGGCCTGATGAGGACCCCGGCGCGGCTGAAGGATGGCCGCCTCGCCGACACTGGCCGCGCAAAGCAAGCGGCCGACACCGGGCATTACGGAATGGGGTTCCGCATCCACAAGATCGGCGGGATGGCGACCATTGGCCACAGCGGATCGATCAACGGCTTCGAAAGTTCGATGTACATGCTGGCCGGCCGCAACATTGCGATCGTGGTGCTTTTAAACACGGGATCGGAGACGGACGTTACAGGCGAGCTGACCAATCACCTGTTCCAACACTTCAAGACGAAAAGCTAATGAGGGGCCATGACCGGCTCTCCTGCACGTATGAGCGCCGGCGGACCCCATTTGATCATTTCCCCTGCTTTGGTTCCTCCTGCGGCCGTATGACGGCGTTGAAGAAGCTGTCCTCGTCGCCTCCTTGTGCTTTTGCCTGGCCCTTGGGCGCTACCGGCCGGCGCAGGCTCGGCGGCGGCGCGGGCACCGGCGGCGGGGGAGGCGGCGCACCAATCGCAAGGTCGGGGGGCGGCAAATCACTGGGCGCGGCGGGGCCCAGGCTTCCATCCGGGGCCGACGGCAGATCGGTGGTCCGCGCCATCATCTTGCGGTGGAGCATCGGCAGCTCCTCCAGCGGCGCGCAGTAACGCACGTAGAAATCGGGGAACATGTCGGCCGGATTGTCGAACATGATCGTTGCGGCGCTGCTCACCACGGCGACGCCTTCGGGCGAGACCACGAACGGCCGGAAGCCTTGGAGCCGGCCATCCTCTCCCTTGGCGTTGACGTCTCCGCAGATCGACTCGCCCGAGCCTGCCCGCACGTTGGCGTAGCGCGCGCTTGCCGGGTCCAGGATGGCCGCGCCCACGGCCGTCTGCGCCCGCGCCTGAAGCGCCGCCGGATCGGCGCCGCCGGCATTGACCATCGGATCCTCCATCCCCGCACCGGTACTGGCCGGGACCGTGCCGCCCCCATTCTCGTCCCGCTGCGAGTCGCACCCCGAAAGCAGCAGGAGAATAAGCAGTCTTTTCATCGACCTGTCCTCGCAATCGATCGGCGGTGATGCCGGGATAGATGAATTCGGGGCGGAGCTTAACCCCGCACATGACTGCTTTCAGGAACTCAGAGGCCTTTCAGCCGGTTAAGCATGCTTCCGGACCTCGAGGCGAGCAGTTGAGAGCCCGCGGAGCGTTCCCCGCGATTGGAGGAAAGAGATGAAAAGCCGCTATTCCGCCACTGCCCTGGTGATGGCCATGCTGGTCCCCGCCGCCGCCGTCGCGCAGCAGCAACCGGCCGGTCAAACGCCGCCTGCAGGCGAAGCGCAGCCCGCCGCACAGCAAGGGCCCTGTCCCGAGGGAACCATCGCGGCGCGCCCGATCGAGCAGCAGCAGGCCCAGCCTGGCGGCGGCGAGGCGCAGCAGGCCGCTTCTGCGCAGACCCAAGACAAGCAGCAGGAGGGCGCGCAGCGGCCCCCGGTCGGAAAAGAGGTCGGCGGTGCGGTTGGCGGCACGGTTGGGCAGACGGCAGGCGCGGTGGTCGCGGGTCCGGTCGGCGCCGCAGCCGGCGGCGTGCTGCTCGGCCGCTTGGGAGAGGCCGTGGGCGGCCTTTTCAAGAAGGGCGACAAGAAGAAAGAAAAGGCCAAGAAGCAGCAGCAGGCCGCCGCGAACGCCCAGACGCAACCGGCCGACATCCTCTGCGTCACGCCCCCGCAGGAGTGAGGCTGGGTCGCTTTCGCTGAAGGGTCTTTGCCGCCGCTAATCCTGCAGCCGCAGCGCGACCTCGTTCATGAAGCGGGCATCGTCGCCCTTGGCCAGCCATTCGGCTTCGGCGGCGATGGCGCCGAGCATGCTCGCGAGCGGGTCCGTCTCCGCCTTCGCATAATTGCCGAGCACATGGCCGGTGACACGATCCTTGTGTCCCGGATGGCCGATGCCGATGCGGACGCGTCTGAACGGATCGCCGATATGGGCTTCGGTCGAGCGCAGGCCGTTATGCCCCGCCGTGCCGCCGCCGACCTTCACCTTCACCTTGAGCGGCGCAAGGTCGAGCTCGTCGTGGAAGACGGTGACGTCGCCGGCCTCCTTCTTGAAGAAGTCCATCGCGGCGCGGACGGCGCGCCCGCTGTCGTTCATGAAGGTGGCGGGTTTGAGGAGCAGGATGCGGCAGGATCCGATCCGGCCCTGCTGGGCCCAGCCCTGGAAGCTCTTCCTGGGCGGCTCGAAGCCGTGGATCTCGGCGATGGCATCCACCGCCATGAAGCCGACATTGTGCCGGTGCATCGCATATTGCGCGCCCGGATTGCCGAGGCCGACCCAGATCTGCACCGGCTCGAACTCCCAATGCTCGGCGGATTCAGCGGAACGGAGCCCGCTAGGCTGGCCCGGCACCTCCACCGGCTTCGAGCCGAGGAAGGAGCCGAGCCAGGAAAGGAAGGACAAGCTTATTCCTGCGTCTGCGCAGGCTCGTCCTTGTCCTCGTCGCCGCGGGCCGCGTCGGTTGCGGGGACCTCGTCGGCCGGAACGTCGCCGTCGGCGCTGGCGGTCATGCCGGATGACGGCACGATCGTCGCGATCGTGAAGTCGCGGTCGGTGATCGCCGAGCTGGAGCCCTGCGGCAGGGTGACGGCGGAGATGTGGAGCGAATCGCCGATGTCGAGGCCGGCGAGGCTGATCTCGATCTCGTCCGGGATCTCGGCCGCGTCGCAGACGAGCTCGAGCTCGTGGCGGACGGCGTTGAGCACGCCGCCGCGCTTCAGGCCGCGCGATTCCTCCTCACCAGTGAAGCGGATCGGCACCGCGACATGAACCTGGCTGTGCTCGGAGATGCGCAGGAAATCGACATGCAGCGGGCGGTCCGTGACCGGATGGAATTGGACGTCCTTGGGCAGCGTGCGAGCCGGGGTGCCGCCGACGTCGATCATCACCACCGAATTCATGAAGTGGCCGCTGTTCAGCGCCTTCATCAGCGCCTTTTCCTCGACGTGGATGGCGAGGGCCTCTTCCTTGTTGCCGTAAACCACGGCGGGGACGCGGCCTTCGCGACGCATTGCACGGGAGGCTCCTTGCCAGCCCGTTCGCGCGTCTCGGCCGACAGCGTAAGCTGTTCGCTCATTTCGCATGCCTTTCAAACCTGATTGATCAACGGTTCCGCGCTCACGCCTCCAGGGATGACCATGAACGGGGAAGGGGCGGCCTATAGGTGAGACCGCCCCCTCTGGCAAGTTACGCCGCCGGCGGGCTCAGCTCTCGGCGGAGCTCAGCTCTTCACTCGCTCCGCCTTGATGCCCTTCTTGGCGAGGAGCTGCTGAACGCTGTCCTTGCCGCCGAGATGGCCGGCGCCCACCGCCATGAACACGGTGCCGGGCTTGTCGAGCCGCGCATCGATCCACTCGGCCCAGCGGGCGTTGCGATCGGTGAACAGGGCCTTGCGAAGCTCAGGCGTTTTCAACATTCCCTCGTTCATCACGGCGGCGAGCCTGTCGACATCGCCGGACGCCCAGCTATCCATCATGGTCGCGATAACTGTGTCCGCCTTGTCGCCCTCGTCGAGATACTCGCCGAGCATCTTGAGCTGGAGATCGGCGGGAAGCGAGTCGAACAGATCGAGCTGCCACTCGATGCTCTCGACCTCGCCAACCGTCTTGCCGTCCTTCTCCGCGGCGGCCTTCAGGATCATCTCGGAGCCCTTGTCCGGCGTTATCCCCTTCCTCGCGAAGCGGATCATGGCGAGCTGGTTGGACGCGAACCAGGGCTCGAACCGATCGAGTGCATTGGCCGGCGCACCCACCGCGCCCAGCTCGGCGGCCAGCTTCCTGGCCTTCTCGGGCGCCAGCTTCGCGGTCAGGGTCTTGCCGCTCTTGTCGACCGCCTTGTCCATCACCAGCGCCTGCACCTTGGCAGGATCCGGCATCTTGGCCTCGAACACCACTTCCTTGGACTGGTCGTAGGCTGCCTTCACCTCGTCGTTGAACCACTCCTTCTTCCCGTGAAATGCGTGGACGGTGCCGAACAGGTAGATCGTCGTGTCCTCGTCCTTCACCACCCACAGGGCGGGGTCGGCATCGGGCAGTGCGGCAGGCACCTGGGCCATAGCGGGAAAGGCAACAGCCGCGAACAGGGCTGCCAGGATGGTCTTCTTCATTGTCAGTCTCTCCTTTTGTGAGTTGCTTAAAACTAAATCTCAACGTCAACTCTCAGAGGTCTGCGGATCAGCGATACTTTTTCCAAAGAAAGATTGCGCTCGCGACCGCCATGGTGGCGATGTAGATGATGATGCCGTTAGGCGGGGGACGAAGCCACCGCGCCATGCAAGCCACCAGACGGGCGCTCCGAACCCGAAGACGTAGGGCGAAGAGTGCACCGGTCTTGTAGACGTCCGCTTCCTGCTCATCGATGATCCGATGCCAGTAGAGGCTTATCGCCGGCAGGAACACGCCGAACACCAGGATGGCGAGGAACCGGCGCCAGTGGATCGCGCCGCTGTGAAGACGTAGATTTGCAAAGAGTCGCCACCGGTCTTGTAGACGTTCGCTTCCTGCTGCAGCGCGGAAAGCATCGAATCAAGGTGCCATCACCACGGTCGGGCCACGATGCCCGCTCGCCGCCACAAGGCCGAGGGGCCAGTGCGTTCCATCTTCAAAAATCTCCTCGATCCCCATTTCGAACAGTCTGCGACGACCGAAGTCTCTCGCGCTTCGCATGGAAGCGCCGCTCCAGTGATCCGCGGACCGGCAAAAGTTGTAACGCTGACGGACAACGATGCGGCCTGAGGCGATTTGCACGCGTCTCGCCAGCATTGCTGCCGACAGGCCGAGGCGTCCACCAGAAGCGCCGTTGTGATCAAAGTTGTAACGCTGAACAACGCGCGATTTGCGGTCTCGCCAGCCTTGAGGCGTACCCGTACCGACGTGACATCGAGCGGGGCTGCGGCTGGTGGCGGTCGAAGTGGCGGGTCGCGGCGGTCTGCCGACCTTTTCCCAAGCTCGCGACGCCGCACAAGCTGAAAGCACCCCCACCGCCAGACACAGACCCATTCCTAAGCTCTGCTTGATGATCTCTCGACAAAGAAAATGTCGGCTTCGCACCCAACGGGCACGTCTCAGCCAACATCCGCTCCTTGGCTGTCCGGATCAAACGATCAGACAGCGGATTCGAAAAACAGGACATAGATGAGCCGGCCATTTTTCAGGCTGTCGCCAAAGCCCGGACCGGCCGTGTGCCAGAGCCACGGGCGCAGCAGGACGAGGCGGTTGAACCGCATCGGGACCTGCATGATCATCTCCCATTTTGAAGGGTCGAGCGTGTCCTGCTCCACGATGTCTCGATGCATGTCTTCGAAAGAGGAATAGCCGTGAGCGCGCCATTGCTCCGGGGCGGTCAGCGCCCGGTCCGTCCCGGTTCGAATGTGACGGAAAAATTCGGTACCTCCCTGGCAATCCTCGGGCCTGCTCAAATAGAGGATCCCGGACCAATGTGCGGCATCCGCATGCACTCTCGCCTTTCCAACGTCGGTGCCGAGCGTGATCCGAAACTTGCCATGTGATTGAGGCGGGGAGAGGGGCCTCAAAGGCTCATCAACAATGTGTGAGACCTCCTCGGCAAGCCCCGGGATGTTCACGCGCTGAAGGGAGTTGCGGCCCGGAAACGGGGCCTCGTTATCGGGATAATCGAGCCGCAATGCCGCCTCCCGCAGGGCAGCAGCGTTGTCCAGGAATTCGTCTACAATGATCAGCGAGCGATGCATTCGTCAGCTCCATCAGCCTTCACCAGCACATAGGAGTCGAGACTTCCGACCGCCAGTGACGCGAGAATGAAGCGTTTCAACGGTCCTGCGGCTTCGACCAGCTGCGAAGTTTCCGGTTGCGCTTGGCCTTTGGTCATGAAAGCGTTCGCCAACCCGAGAGGAACCCAAGATGCGCGCGCCTTTCTCCCTTCCGATGCTCCTGCTCTGCTCTGCCGCGATTGCCGCGCCCTTACCGACGCCTTCGCGGCCGATCACCAGCCCCACCGCGCTCAGCTCGCCAACCAATCCTTCCGCCCGTCCGGTACCCTTGGAGGATCTGGTCTATTCGAGGAACGTCGGTTCGGTCGCGTGGAGCGCGGACGGCAGGCAGATCTTCCTGGTGACCAATCTCACCGGGCGGATGAACATCTGGCGGATGGAGTCCAGCGGGAGCTGGCCGGTTCAGCTGACCCAGTCCGACGATGTCCAATCCGACCTTGTGGTTTCCCCGGACGGAAAGACGCTGATTTTCGCGCAGGACAAGGGCGGAAACGAATTTCATGACCTCTACGCCGTGCCCACCGCAGGAGGCCCGGTCACGAAGCTCACCGACACGCCAGACATGCGCGAGAACGGTGCGGTCATTTCACCCGATGGGCGCAGCCTTGCCATTTCCACGAAGAGGAAAGTGGATGGGCAGGTGAATCTTGCGGTTCTGGATCTCGCCACCCGCCAGGTGCGCTGGCTCACCGCGGAGAAGGACCCGCAGCGCCGCTGGAGCGCTGTCGGCTGGGGCGACGGCGGCAGGACGATCATCGCCAACCGCACCAACGCCAACCAAACGGCCAGCGAGATTTGGTCGGTCGATGCAGCCTCGGGTAGCGCCCGCATGTTGGCAGGAAAGCCCGACACCCGGTTCATTGCCGCCGATGTGTCGCCGGACGGCCGCACGATTGCCGTCAGTTCCAATGAGAACAGCTCGCAGCTTAGGGCCGGGGTCCTCGATGTCCCGACCGGCAAATGGCGCTGGCTGAAGCCGACGCCTTGGGAGCAAACCGCGGCAGAATTGTCGCCCGACGGCAAGACGATGATTGCGCGGACCGTGGAGGACGGCAGATCTGCGCTCTCGGCGGTTGATGTCAGGACCGCATCCGAGCGTCGTCTCGATTTAGCGCCCGGCGAACTCCGTTGTTGGGGATCCGGCCTTCTCACCGGATTCCCGGCGCCTTCTCGTGCTCCACTCGGGTGCCGATACTCCCGCCGACATTCATGTGGTCGATACGGGCAGCTGGGCCGCGCAGCCCCTGACCCGGATGGCGATGGCAAGCCTCGACCCCGCGATCCTGCCGAAGTCGCAGATCGTCACTTACAAGAGCTTTGACGGCACTCCGGTCAGCGCGATCGTGACGATGCCGTTCAACCTTCGTCGCGACGGCACCAATCCTGCGATCGTGATTCCGCATGGCGGCCCCACGGGGCAGAGCCAGGACGCCTTCAACCGCAACGCGACCGCCTTTGCTTCCCGTGGCTTCGTGGTGATCCAGCCGAATTTCCGCGGCTCCACCGGTTACGGAAAAGTGTTCCAGACGGCCAACTACCGGGATCTCGGCGGCGGAGACCTCAAGGACACCCTCGCCGCCAAGGATTTCCTGGTGAAGTCGGGATATGTGGATCCCAAGAAGGTCGGGATCACCGGCGGGTCCTATGGCGGGTTCATGACGCTGATGGCGCTGGCCAAAGCCCTGACGCATTTGCGGCCGGCGTCCAGGCCTATGGCATCATCAACTGGCACACGATGTGGCAAACTGCCGATCCGCTGCTCCGCGAGTATCTTTTCTCGCTGATGGGCGATCCGGCCAAGGTGAAGACTGTCTACGACGCCGCATCCCCGATGACATATATCGCGGCAACCAAGGCTCCATTGCTTTCGCTTCAGGGCGAGAACGACATCCGCGTTCCCCGCGGTCAAGCTCAGGAAGTGGCGAGCGTCCTCGAGGCGAAGGGGAACACCATCGAGACAGTCTTCTATCCCGCAGAAGGTCACGGCTTCCAAAAGCGCGAAAACCAGATCGACTCCATGCGCAGAACGGTGGCTTGGTTCGAGCGCTACTTGAAGAGCGGGACCGCAGCGAACTAGCGTCGGAGCGGTCGCTTCGCTCCAGTAGCCGGAGCATGAGATCAGGCCGGCAAATAGGGCAGAACCCAAGAGGCGCGACTATAGCGGGCATGCTCGTTCCCGGCTCGCAGGAGTTTGAGCGTGACGGGTCAGATCGGTGGCAGATATGCTGCACTCAACGCTCGACTATGGTGGGCCGCAGTCCCCGCTGCGCTCGCTGTCACCAAAGAGAAGCGCTGCCCCGCAGCCCTTCTCTTTGGTGACCCCTACGGAATCGAACCCGTGTTTTCGCCGTGAGAGGGCGACGTCCTAACCGCTAGACGAAGGGGCCGTGCACATGCCCGCCTGAGACGGGACAGACCGGGCGCATATGGGGGAGCGGGCCGGGCTGTCAAGCTCATGCCGGGTCAGGGCCCGGCCGAGGGGCCGCAGGGTTACTGGCTGTTGCCGCCCGGGACCTCCGCCCGCGTCTTGGGCGGCGGGGTCTGCTGGCCGGTGCGGTTGGGCTGCGCCTGCAGCGACGGAGGCGCCGCCTGGGGCGCGGGAATTGTGGCGGCCTGCGCGTTGCCGGCCTGCTGCAGCGCCTCCTGGGCGGCATTCGCGGCCGCCGGGCCTTCCAAATCCTCGACAGTGTCGGCCGCATTCTCCAGCACCTGCGCCGCAGCGGGATCGCTCTGCTCGGCCGCTTGCTCGAGCGTTTCGGCCGCATTCTCCGCCTGGCTCTGCCCCGCGCCTCCGCAGGCGGTCAGCGCGGCAAAAGCGGCGGCGGCGGCGAGGGTGGGTGCGAGCTTCATGCGGGGCTTCTTTCCTAAACTGTTCGGCGGAAACAACGCCAGGCCCCAGCCAGGGTTGCAGGGCCTTGTCGGTACTCGATGCGGGGCGAAGAAAGCTGCGTCGCTTCCCTCGGGCCGGGACAAAAGCTAGACCAAGATCGCTTCAGGTTGAATCAACCTGAAGCGATCTTGGTCTCAACCATCTGAATAGAGCCAGATTGGGACCCCATCCATCGAAGCCGCTACTACTTCGATGGGAACCCTTTCACGCTTTCGGCGGAAGCGCGAAGCGCTTCCACCTCAAACGATCTGGCTCTAGAGGGACAGCATGCAGATCCTCGAGCACCTGGTTCGCGTTCTCGCCGCTTTAGCGATCGCTCTGGCACTCCCGGCCGGCGCGGCGGAGGCACAGTATCGCGCACCAGACGGTGTGACCGTCGATGAAGAAGGCCGGCCCCAATATTCGACGTTTTCACTCTGCGCGGTGGACCCGGTCACTGGGCAATCCGGCGCCGCCGTCACGACGCGCGTCCCTTTCGTCGGCCGCGCGGTTCCCTGGGTGCGCGCCGGCGTCGGCGCCGTCTGCACTCAAGCATCGACGATGGTCGAGTACGGGAGGCGGGGCCTGGATTTGATGGCCGAGGGCGTGGCACCGCGCGACGCGATTGCGCAGCTGCTGGCGGCAGACGATGCGCGCGAATCGCGACAACTCGGCATGATCGACATGAAAGGCCGCTCCGCGGCCCATACCGGTAAGGGGAACGGCGCTTGGGCCGGCAGCCGCCAAGGCCTCAACTACACGGTGCAGGCCAACATCATGGTCGGCCCTGAAGTGGTGGAGGCAGTAGCGAAGAGCTTCGAGTCCACCGAGGGCATCGGCATGCCGCTGGCCGAGCGCATGATCCTGGCGCTTGAAGCGGGGCAGGCAAAGGGCGGTGACCGGCGCTGGGGGAACCTGCAGTCGGCAGCGATAAAGGTGGCCGACCCCAATGACCCAGGTCGCGGCGGCGATCACATCACGCTTGCGATCGAGGTCGGCGAACACGCCGAGCCCGTGGGCGAGATGAAGCGGATCTACTACACCACGGGCCGCAGGCTGGGTTACCGCACCTTCTCGCGGATCGAAGGTCCCGACGTCGTCGAGTTGAAGCGCATGCTCCACACGCTGGGCTATTGGCGCCCGGCGCTTACCGCATTCCCCGCGGCGCCGGCCGTGAACGCGCTGCGCAACCAGGAACTGCGCAAGACAGACCCCGCCGCCTTCGACAAGGCGCAAACGGAGGCGCGGCGGCTGGCCGCCGACTACCAGCGCGACTTCGGACACTATGACGCCGAGGCCATCGCCGCGGTCGACAAGTTTCGCCAGGACAAGGGGCTGAACTACCCAGGAAACCCACCCGGCCTCGTTGACGAGCGTCTGGTTGCGGCGCTCACTGCCGCGTACCGCGAGAAGAGAAGAAGTAAGCCATAGGCTTTAGGGTCCAGACCTGTACTTTATGAGGCCGTGATGGCGGCGAGGAGGGATGAGCCCGCGAGGAGAGCGCGCGAGGCGGCAGGCCATCCGTCAGCGGAGACGGCGAAACGATGAAAGCTTCGGACCTGTTCATCCAGTGCCTGGAAGAGGAGGGCGTCGAATATATCTTCGGCGTTCCGGGTGAAGAAAATCTCGACTTTCTCGATAGTCTGTCCCGCTCCAGTAAGATCAGGCTGATCCTGACCCGGCACGAGCAGGGCGCCGGCTTCATGGCTTCGACTTACGGCCGCCACACCGGAAAGGCCGGCGTCTGCCTCGCAACCCTGGGGCCGGGGGCGACCAACCTCGTGACCGCCGCGGCCTATGCGCAGCTTGGCGGCATGCCGATGATGATGATCACCGGGCAGAAGCCGATCAAGACATCCAAGCAGGGCCGCTTCCAGATCCTCGACGTGGTCGACATGATGCGGCCGATCACCAAATATACCCACCAGCTCGCCTCTGCCGACAATATCCCGAGCCGCGTCCGCGAAGCCTTCCGGCTCGCCGAGGAAGAGAAGCCCGGCGCGGTTCATCTCGAGCTTCCCGAAGACATAGCCGACGAGCATACGGATTCGCTGCCGCTGAAAGCGAGCCTGCACCGCCGCCCGGCCGCGGACGAGAAAGCGGTGCGCGCGGCGGTGGAGCGGATCGAGCAGGCCCGTTCGCCGGTGCTCGTGATCGGCGCCGGGGCCAACCGCAAGATGACCAGCCGCATGCTGCACCAATTCGTGGAGAAGACCGGCATCCCCTTCGTCACCACCAGCTCGGCAAGGGCGTTCTCGACGAGACCGCGCCCAAATTCCTCGGTTGCGCGGCGCTTTCGGCCGGCGACTTCGTCCACCGGGCGCTGGAATCGGCCGACCTCATCCTCAATGTCGGCCACGACGTGATCGAGAAGCCTCCTTTCTTCATGAAGCAGGGGGGCACCGAGGTGATCCACATCAGCACCAAGACCGCCGAGGTCGATCCCGTCTACTTCCCGCAGATCGAAGTGATCGGCGACATCGCCAACGCGATCTGGCAGATCAAGGAAGACATCGTGCCGCCCGGCACCTGGAGCTTCGATAGGATGGTCCGCACCCGCGCGGCCGAGGTCGAGCATATGCACAGCATGTGCGACGACATGCGTTTCCCGATTTTCTCCCGTGCCTCGTCAAGCAGGTCCGTGAGGCGATGCCCGCCGACGGCATCATCTGCCTCGACAACGGCATCTACAAGATCTGGTTCGCGCGCAATTATCCGGCGCGCCAGCCGAACACGGTGCTGCTCGGCAATGCGCTCGCGACGATGGGCGCGGGGCTTCCCTCGGCCATGGCCTCGGCGATGGTCTATCCTAGCCGGAAAGTGATGGCGATCTGCGGCGACGGCGGCTTCATGATGAACAGCCAGGAAATGGAGACCGCGATCCGCCTGGGGCTCAACATCACGATCCTCATCCTCAACGACAACAGCTACGGCATGATCCGCTGGAAGCAGGCGAATATGGGCTTTAAGGATTGGGGCCTCACCTACGGCAATCCGGACTTCGTCAAATATGCGGAAAGCTACGGCGCGAGCGGACATCGCGTGACCGGCGCCGAGATGCTGCCGGGCCTGCTGCAGGAGTGCCTCGGCACGGGGGGAGTTCATCTCATCGATTGCCCCGTCGACTATGCCGACAACGACCGTATCCTCAACAAGGAGATCAAGGAGCTGAGCGCGGTGGTATCGACCCAGGGCTGAAGCGTAGACAGGCAGTGAACCATAACCCCTCCCCTTGATGGAGAGGGGCAGGGGGAGGGGTGATGTTCGACCTAGGGCTCCGACGGTGAAGCACCATCCACCCGCAGGTGCAGTATCGCGCGCTCAGTTTCTTCGGAGTAACTCGACCGATGCCGAGAAACGCCTTTGGCGCCTGCTACGCGAGAACTTTCTTGTTGCTCGATTCCGAAGACAAGTTCCGGTGCGCCACTTCATCGTTGATTTTGCTAGCCACCGGACCCGGATCGTTATCGAGGGTGATGGCGGCCAGCACACTCCGGAGGTAGATGCCGAACGAACTGCGGTCATCGAAGACGCAGGGTATCGCGTCATTCGATTCTGGAATCATGAAGTGCTTGGCAATCCGGACGGCGTCGTAGCAGCGATTGCCTCCACTTTGCCCCGGCACCACCCCCACCCATCCCTCCCCCATCGAGGGGGAGGGCTCGCGGGTGGATCCGCAAACAGGAACTGAACATGGTCAAGCTGAAGCATGTCTACCCGCTCTACCTTGCCAACGAGGCGCAGCAGCCGAACAGCGATCTCGAGGTAACGGACAAATATACCGGCGAAGTCGCCTTCCGCTGCGCGCTCGCCGACTCGAAGACGATCGAAGCCGGGATCGCCGCGACGGTCGAAGCGGCCGAGCCGATGGCGCGGATGGCGAGCTACGAGCGGCAGAACGTCCTCCAGCATTGCGTGGATCGCTTCAAGGAGCGGTTCGACGAGCTGGCTCATGCGCTTTGCGTCGAGGCCGGAAAGCCGATCAACGATGCCGAGGGGGAGGTGACGCGCCTCATCGACACGTTCCGCATCGCCGCCGAGGAATCCGTCAGGATGACGGGCGAGGTCCAGCCGCTCGACATCTCGAAGCGGGCGCGGGGCTATCAGGGCATCTGGAAGCGCGTGCCGATCGGGCCGTGCAGCTTCATCTCGCCGTTCAACTTCCCGCTCAACCTGGCCGCGCACAAGATCGCGCCGGCGATCGCCGTCGGTTGCCCGTTCGTGATGAAGCCCGCGAGCCGCACGCCATTGGGCGCCATCATCATGGGAGAGGTGCTGGCGGAGACCGATCTTCCCAAGGGCGCCTTTTCGATCCTTCCGGCGAGCCGCGACGGGGCCGATCTCTTCACTGAGGACGAGCGGCTGAAGCTGCTCTCCTTCACCGGCTCGCCGGGCGTGGGCTGGGAGCTCAAGGCAAAGGCCGGCAAGAAGAAGGTGGTGCTGGAGCTTGGCGGCAATGCGGCGGTGATCGTCGATCGCGACGCCGATCTCGATGACGCGGTGGAACGGATCATCTTCGGCGCCTTCTACCAGTCCGGCCAAAGCTGCATCGGAGTGCAGCGGATCATCATCCATGCCGATATCTACGACGACCTGCAGGGCCGGCTGGTCGCACGCGCCGGCAAGCTCGTCGCCGGCAATCCGCACGACCGCGAGACCTTCATCGGCCCGATGATCGACGTCAAGGAAGCCAAGCGCCTGGACGGCTGGATCCAGGAGGCGGTGCAGGGCGGCGCCACCTTGCTCTGCGGCGGCAAGAGGGAAGGAGCGATGCTTGCGGCGACCTTGCTCGAGAATGTCGACCGCTCGGCCACATTGGTGCGCGAGGAGGCGTTCGGGCCGGTTGCGATCCTGTCGCGCTTCACCGACTTCGATGCGGCGCTCGACGAGGTGAACGACAGCAAGTTCGGCCTCCAGGCCGGCATCTTCACGCACGACCTGTTCAAGACCTTGGACGCCTGGGACCGGCTCGAAGTCGGCGGCGTCGTGATCAACGACGTGCCGAGCTACCGCGTGGACAACATGCCTTATGGCGGCGTCAAGGACTCCGGCCTTGGCCGGGAGGGCGTGCGCTTCGCGATGGAGGACATGACCGAGATCCGAAACCTCGTCATCCGCCGCCGCGAGACCGCGGCGGCGAAGCATCATATGGGCGAGTGAGCGTTTAGAGCATGATGGGTTCAGCTCCATCCACTTCGTCATGCCGGACTTGATCCGGCATCCACCTGTTCTTCTGTAGGTATCCCCGGTGGAGAAAAGGTGGACCCCGGATCAAGTCCGGGGTGACGATTCACATCTAACGCACCTTGCTCTAAGCGATAGGCAAGCACCGATAGTCTAAAACCGTTCGGCCTGAGCTTGTCGAAGGCCGGCTTTTTCTCCCCGTCGACAGAAGAAAAAGAGTGCCCTTCGACAAGCTCAGGGCGAACGGGTTCGTTTGGCCGAGCGGACGGACGTCAGCTCCGCGCCCGTTCCCGCAGTTTCGAGATCGTGGTGGCGTTGGAGATGATCTCGATATCCGTCTTGAGGTGGAGGAGCTTGACGCCCTGTGCCGCCTGAGCCCGGCCGAGGGCCGCGGCGAAGTCTTCGGTGCGCTCCACCGTCTCGGACCAAGCGCCGTAGGCGCGGGCGAGGGCGGCGAAATCGGGGTTGACGAGATCGGTGCCGGAGAGGCGCGCGGGATATTCGCGTTCCTGGTGCATGCGGATGGTGCCGTAGCTCTGATTGTCGATCACCAGGACGAGGAGGCTGCAGCCGTAGCGGACGGCGGTGGCGAGTTCCTGCCCGTTCATCAGGAAATCTCCGTCGCCGGCGACGCAGACGATCTGGCGATCGGGGAAGCGGAGCGCGGCAGCGACGGCGGCCGGCATGCCATAACCCATCGAGCCGTTGGTGGGGGCGAGCTGGCTCGGCAGCGCCGCATAATGCCAGTAGCGGTGCCACCAGCCCGAGAAATTGCCGGCGCCGTTGCAGATGACGGTGTCTGCGGGGAGCGTCTCGCGCATGTGCATGACGATCCGCCCCAGATCGAGCGCGGCCTCGCGCGGCTTGGCGCTGCTCCAGTCGAGCCACTCGCGGTGCGCCTCGGCGCCCGAGGAGAAATCAATGAGCTCGTCCCCCCAGTTCGCGGCGAGCTCGGCGAATTCGCGCATGTCGGCGCAGATCGGGAAGTCGGTGCGGTAGACGCGGCCGAGCTCGTTCGGGTCCGGGTGGACATGGACCAGGATCTGGTCCGGGTGATCGGGCGTCACGAGCGTGTAGCCGTCGGTCGTCGCTTCGCCGAGGCGGGCGCCGACCACCAGGAGGAGATCGGCTTGCCTGACCCGCTGGACGAGCTTGGGATTGGGGCCATAGCCGAGATTGCCGGCATAGACCGGGCTGGTGTTGGCGATCGCGTCCTGGCGCCGGAAGGCCGCGGCGACAGGCAGCCCCGTGCGCTCTGCGAATTCGGCGAAATGGTGCGCGGCCGCTCTGTCCCAGCCGGCGCCGCCGACGATCGCCACCGGCGCTGCGGCGTCGCGGAGAAGGCCCATCAGGGTGGTCATCGCCATGGCGCAGGCGGGCTGGACGGGCGGATGGACCTTGGGCCGGTCCACTGCCTCGACCTCGTCGCGGAGCATGTCTTCGGGCAAGACGAGCACCACCGGGCCGGGCCGGCCGGCCATTGCGGTCGAATAAGCGCGCGCGACATATTCGGGGATACGGCGGGCATCCTCGATGCGGCCGACCCATTTGGCGAGCGGTGCGAAGAACGTAGGGAAATCGACCTCCTGGAAGCCTTCGCGGTCGCGATCGCCGCGGGCGACGTCGCCGACGAACAGGATCATGGGGGTCGAATCCTGCAGCGCGACATGCACGCCGACCGATGCGTTGGTGGCGCCGGGGCCGCGGGTGACGAAGGCGATTCCAGGCCGGCCGGCCATCTTGCCGTCGGCTTCGGCCATATAGGCGACCCCGCCCTCCTGCCGGCAGACGACGAGGTCGATCTCGGGGCTGTCGTGGAGCGCGTCGAGCACGGCGAGGAAGCTTTCCCCCGGCACCGTGAAGATGCGGTCGCAGCCCTGCGCCAGCAGGTTGTCGACAAGGATGCGGCCGCCGGTGCGATGCGTCATCTAGAAAGATCCCGTTCGGGCTGAGCCTGTGGGAGCCCTGCTTTTCCTTCGCTCCCTTAGAGAGAAGTAGAGGTCTTCCACAAGCTCAGGCGAGCAGCGGTAGCGCGGCTTGACTTGACGTTGACGTAAAGTAGGTGGGGCCGGAAACGTCCTGACGGAGCATCAAATGACCAAGAGTGAAATGGCCGCCAAGCTCAATTCCGCCAATGCCTGGCTGCCGGGCAAGCGCGTCAAGATCGATTTCGGCGGCGCGGAAGGCGCCGTGATGCTCGACGGCAATGCCAATCAGGTCACCGAGGAAGACGGCGCCGCCGACACCATTATCCGGGTCAGCTGGGCCGATTGGGAGGCGCTGTCCTCGGGGCAGCTCGACGGCATGACCGCCTTTATGCAGGGCAAATTGAAGGTGGAGGGGGACATGTCCTCCGCAATGCAGCTCCAGGGCGTGCTCGCGAAGCTTCGTCAGTAAGCCGCCGTCATTGGGGACGTGGCGAAGCAATGCTGTGCCGCACGAGCGCCGCCGTTGCGCGCGCCGCAATGATGTCTCGGCAAAGTTGAAACGTCGTTCAGGTTGGCTTGACCGGAGGCGGCCGCGGCGCTTATCGCCGCTCGGTCCGGAGGAGCGGTGAATGCAGAAGATGCACCCAAGTGCGGAGGCGGCGCTCGACGGCCTCCTGTTCGATGGAATGACGATCTGCGCGGGTGGGTTCGGGCTGTGCGGCATCCCCGAGCGGCTGATCCAGGCGATCCAGGCGAGCGGCGTCAAGGATCTCGTTGTCGCGTCCAACAATGCCGGCATCGACAATGAGGGCCTCGGAAAGCTGCTGCGGACGCGGCAGGTCAGGAAGATGATCTCCTCCTATGTCGGTGAGAACAAGGAGTTCGAGCGGCAATTCCTGGCCGGCGAGCTCGAGGTGGAATTCTGCCCGCAGGGGACGCTCGCCGAGCGGATGCGTGCCGGCGGGGCCGGCATACCGGGCTTCTATACCAAGACCGGGGTCGGCACGCAGGTCGCCGAGGGCAAGGAGCATAAGGAGTTTGAAGGGGAGACCTACATCCTCGAGCGCGGCATCCGCGCCGACCTGTCGATCATCAAGGGCTGGAAGGCGGACGAGGCGGGCAACCTCGTCTTTCGTAAGACAGCGCGCAACTTCAACCAGCCCGCCGCCACGTCCGGCAAGGTCTGCGTCGCCGAAGTCGAGGAGATCGTGCCGGTGGGAAGCCTCGATCCGGATTCGGTCCACCTGCCGAGCATCTATGTGAAGCGAATGATCCTCGGCGCGCCTTACGAGAAGAAGATCGAATTCCGCACGGTGCGGCAGAGGGAGGCGGCGTGATGGCAACGACGATGACCAAGGGCTGGGACCGCAACCAGATGGCCGCGCGCGCCGCGCGGGAGCTTCGCGACGGCTATTACGTGAACCTCGGCATCGGCATTCCGACGCTCGTGGCCAACAACATCCCCGAAGGGATGACGGTCACGCTCCAGTCGGAGAACGGGATGCTCGGCATCGGGCCTTTCCCTTATGAAGACGAGGTCGACCCCGATCTCATCAACGCTGGCAAGCAGACGATCTCGCAGCTGCCTTCGTCTAGCTATTTCTCCTCGGCCGACAGCTTCGCGATGATCCGCGGCGGCCACATCGATCTCACCGTATTGGGCGCGATGGAGGTGTCGGAGAAAGGCGACATCGCCAATTGGATGATCCCGGGCAAGATGATCAAGGGCATGGGCGGCGCGATGGATCTCGTCGCGGGCGTCAAGAAGATCATCGTCGTGATGGAGCATGTTTCGAAGAACGGCGACCCCAAGTTCATCCCCGAATGCACGCTTCCGCTCACCGGCAAGAACGTGGTCGACATGATCATCACCGATCTCGCCGTGTTCCAGCGGCCCGATCATGGCAGCCCGTTCAAGCTGATCGAAGTGGCGCCTGGGATCACGGCCGACGACGTCGCTGCGAAGACGAGCGCGCGTTACGATAGCTGAGGGAGGTGGCCATTGGCCGCACGATCGCTCGGCATTGAAGTGATTGGAGCAGAGGGACGGTGACTATGAAGGTGTTGCTGTCTAGGGCTCCGGGCGGACCGGAGACCCTGGAGCTCATAGAGTTGCCGGAACCCCTGCCCGGACAGGGGCAGCTCCTCGTCCGGGTCAAAGCCTGCGCGATCAACTATCCCGACGTGCTCATCATCGAGGACAAGTACCAGTTCAAGCCGCCGCGGCCGTTCGCGCCGGGAGGCGAGATCGCCGGTATCGTCGAGGCGGTGGGCGAGGGCGTCGATGGGTGGGCGGAGGGCGACCGGCTGATCTCGATGGTCGGCCACGGCGGCCTCGCTGGAAAAGTGGCAGTCGATGCACGCATGGCGCTGCCGCTGCCCCCCGAGCGAAGCTTCGAGGAGGGGGCGGCGCTGATCCTCACTTATGCAACCTCGATCCACGCGTTGCTCGACCGGGGGAAATTGAAGGAGGGGCAGACTTTGCTGGTGCTCGGCGCCGCCGGAGGCGTGGGCATTGCCGCCGTCGAGCTCGGCAAGGCGTTCGGCGCGCGCGTGATCGCAGCCGTCTCCTCGACGGAAAAGGCCGAGGCTGCGCGCGCCGCGGGCGCGGACGACGTGCTCGTCTACCCGCGCGGGCCGTTCGACAAGGAGGAGGCCAGGGCGCTCGCGGCAGCGTTCAAGACTGCGGCCGGCCCGGGCGGAGCGGACTTGATCTACGATCCGGTCGGCGGCGACTATGCCGAGCCTGCGCTCCGATCGATCGGCTGGGAGGGACGCTATCTGGTGGTCGGCTTCCCGGCCGGGATCCCGAAGCTGCCGCTGAACCTCGCTTTGCTGAAGAGCTGCGACATTTGCGGCGTCTTCTGGGGTGCCTTCGCGGCCCGCGATGCAAGCGCCAACGCCGCGCATATCCGGACGCTCTTCCGGCTATGGTCGGAGGGGAAGATCGCGCCGAAGGTCAGCCGCACCTGGCCGCTTGCCGAGGGCGGCGAGGCGATCGCCCACATGGCCGCCCGCAAGGCGATCGGCAAGCTCGTGGTGACGATGGAGTGACCGCCCCCGCAGTGGAACGAAGCCGGGCTCGGTACATTCTTGGCCTTTGACCAGCCGCGCTGGAGATGTGCATGCGTATCTGTCTATTCGCCCTGTCCTCGCTCGCTCTGCTCGCCGGATGTGCCGGCTATGCGATCGACTATACAAAGCCCAAGACCAGCATCCTTGAGCCCGAGCTGACGCGCTACGGACTCGATGCGCGCCAGGCGCAGTGCGTTGGCGATCGGCTCGCGACCAGTCTCTCGGTCTGGCAGCTCCGGCAGCTTCAGCTGTCGGCTGCCTCGCTGACGAGGGGCTATTCCGACCCCAGCCGCCTGGTGGCCAGCGATCTCCTTTGGGTCGCGAAGAACGTCAAGGATCCGAAGGTCGGGATCGAAGCCTCCGGTGCGGCGCAAGCGTGCGGCCTTGGGGCTGCTGCAGCGGTCGCCGCCGCCGCCGTGCCTCCGGCCGCCGCCCTGCCTCCCGCGGCCGCCGCGCCGCAAGCACAAGCGGCGGAAGCCGCCTCGCCGGCCTTGCCACCCGCTGCGCCGGCGGCACGGCCGGCGGCTGCGACCTGGGTCAATCTCGGCGCAGCCGCGACCGGCCAGTCGATCGCCGTCGACGCATCGAGCCTCAGTGAGGAAGGAAGCTACCGCAGCGGCTGGTTCCGGCTGACCAATCCGGAAGCGACGGCCCGCAGCGCCTCCGCTTATAAGCTTCAGGTCGATTGTGCCGCCAGGACCATCAACTCGATGGCGGTGCGGAAGTACGGCCCGAACGCGGCGATCACCGAGGAGCGGGACTTCGGACCAGGCGGGGAGGGCGCGGCAGCGGTGGAATCCGGCACCGTGATGCAGATCGCCTATCTCGCTTTGTGCACTTGAGCTTCTTAACACTATGAAAAGGGCCTGATTCACGCCATCGGTGGAAGCGCATAGCGCTTCCACCTCAACCGATCAGGTCGTAGCGCCTTTCCAGTGAGGCCGGCCCCGATTAGCGGCCGCGTACCTGCTCGGCTTGCTTCTCCAGGGCCTCGGCCTTCTGCTCGGCCGCTTCCCTTTGCTCCTCGGCCTTGTCCTCGAGAGCGTCCGCCTGAGCCTCCTTCGCATCCTCGATGCTGTCGACGGCCTGGTCCTGCTTCTCTCCCAGGCTCTCGGCGGGGCCGCTTTCGATGCTGTCCTCGCTGTTCATCGCGCCGGATGCGACGTCCGCCTTCTCGCCGGCCTGTTCGCGAGGACCGTCGCAGGCGGTGAGGCCGACCAGCCCGAGGGCGAGGATGACGTGGATGAGCTTCATGACGGACCTCAAGACGTAGATCTGGAGCCTTTCTCATCCGACAAGAATCAGCAGGTCGCACCTGCTGATCCGCCTTGTCGGGAAAGGCTCTGGCGCCGGATTGAACAGAGTGGTCGCCGGGCTGGTTCCGCGACGGCTCCCGAACCCTTCATTGCGCCCGCGCACGTCCGGGCCTATCTGAAAACAGATCCATGAGCCAAGGGAGCCCCATGACCACCTTCGACGACCGCGAACGCGCATTCGAGAACATGTATGCCCGCGATCAGGAGATGCAGTTCAGGATCGTTGCGCGGCGTAACCGGCTGCTCGGCGCATGGGCGGCGAACCTCATGGGGCTGACCGAAGTCGAGGCCGACTCCTACGCCAAGGACGTGGTCCGCGCGGATTTCGAGGAAGCGGGCGACGAGGACGTGATCCGCAAGCTCCTCGGCGATCTCACCTCGGCAGGCGTCGAGTGCAACGAAGCGCGAATTCGCGAGGCGCTCGAGCACAAGACGGTCGAGGCCCGGCGCCAGCTGATGGAATCGCAGGGCTGATCCGATGGCGATGGAATCGCACGAGATCGAGAGGCTGATCCGCGAGGGCATCCCCGATGCGCGCGTGGAGATCACCGACCTTGCCGGCGACGGCGACCATTATTCCGCGCGGGTGGTTTCCGAAAGCTTCAGGGGCCAGCCGCGCGTCAAGCAGCATCAGCGCGTTTACGAGGCGCTGGGCGGGCGGATGGGCGGCGCGCTTCACGCGCTCCAGCTTACCACCGCGACTCCCGATTGAGGACCAAAGACATGACCGACACCACCAGCCGCATCGGCGAGATCGTCAATTCGAACGACGTCGTCCTGTTCATGAAAGGCACGGCGCTTTTTCCGCAATGCGGTTTTTCCAGCCGCGCCGTGGCGATCCTCGACCATCTCGGCGTTCAGTTCGAAACCGTGGACGTGCTCCAGGATCCGGAGATCCGCCAGGGGATCAAGGCCTATTCGGATTGGCCCACGATCCCGCAGCTTTACGTCAAGGGCGAGTTCCTCGGCGGATCGGACATCATGATGGAGATGTTCGAGGCAGGCGAGCTCCAGCAGCTGCTCGACGAAAAGCAGGTCGCCAAGGCTGACTAAGGCTTGGCGGATCGGACGCTGCATTCCGACAATGCCGATCGGCGAATGCCGCGCCATGCTGACGGGAGCGTTCACCCTGCCATAGAGGCAAGGGCGAACTCACTGCAGGGAAGCTGAAAAATTGAGGGGCGGAGGCGCGACCGGAAAGAGCGCCATCCGCCCCAACAGTGGAACAATGTGGACACCAGATAAGATACACGTGGCGTGCCAAAGCGACGGAATGGCGGAAAAGCGCGGCTATCGATGGTAAATGGCCGATCGTCGATTGCCGCCTTTGTAAAGTCTGCCGACAGCAATCGCGCCGCCTCGACCGCAGGCAGGTAAAAGATCCCGGTTTCAGACTGCCCAGCTTGAGGCATTCTCGGTTCAGCCACAGATTGAAGTCCGGAACGTTCATTTGCCGTTCAGCCAGTCGATTACATTTGTAATCAAGAAGCTGCAGAGACAGCTCAGCGGTAGCCAGATGGATGGCCCACGCATTCCCAGGAAGCCATTGAGGCAGAAGGGGAATGTAAGGCGCGTCTCCAGAAGCAGCCAAGGGGTTTGAGCGCATGATAGCATGGGCCGTCGAGTCGCTGATCGCAGTCACGCTGCTGATGCTGCTCGTGCTCACCGTTCGCCGCCCGGTCGCGCGGCTCTTCGGGGCCGAATGGGCCTATGCCCTGTGGTTGCTTCCCTTGCTTCGACTGATCTTGCCGCCGCTCCCCTTGCAGGCGGCGGGATCCTTTTCGTCATTCCCCCCGATGCCGCTTTCATCCCGGCGGCAGGGGAATCGGCCGCGACCACGCCGTCTCCGGACGGACCCGGGCAGTGGGTGCCCTTGCTCGCGCTGTGGGCCGGGGGCGCGGCCGCCTTCATCATCTGGCAGCTGGTGAGCTACCGCAACTTTCTGGCGGCGCTCGGAAGCGGCATGCGGCCGGCTGCTCTTCCCAGCTTCGGCGGCATTCCGGTGATCGAGAGCGAAGCTGCGGTGGGGCCGCTTGCCGTCGGCATCCTCGACCGGCGGATCGTGGTGCCGCCCTTGTTCGAATATCGCTACACGCCCGTCGAGCAGGAGCTGGCGCTCAGCCATGAGCTTGTCCACCATCGGCGCGGCGATCTCCTCTGGAACAGCGCAGGGCTGGTCGTGCTTGCGCTCAACTGGTTCAACCCGATCGCTTATTTCGCATTCCGCGCATTCCGTGCCGACCAGGAGCTGGCCTGCGACGCGGCGCATCGCGCGCCGCTCGCCCGACCGACTGGCACGATTATGCAAGCGCACTCATCAAATCCGCGAGCCGACCTGGCCAGATTGCAGCGCGTGCCCACTCAATTCGGCCGATCAACTGAAACGGAGACTGAAGATGATGAAGACGCATCGTACGAGCAAGATCCGCAGCCTGAGTGGGGCCGCCACTCTGGCCGCTTTGCTGGTGACCGGCCTCGGCTTCAGCGCTCCCGGCTTCGCTCAGGAGCAGGAGCAGAAAGGACGAGGCCGCTCTCCAGAAAGATCTCCAGGAAGTGATCATCAAACGCGTCGGCAAGGACGGCAAAGGCGTGGCGATCGACGGGAAGAGACTGGCCGAGCTGATGGCGAAGTGCCGGCCCGAAACCAAGGAGAAAGTGACGTCGCCAGCGGCGAGGGCGAGGACAAGTTCCGGACGCGCGTCATCATCTGCGGCGGCGACAAGCACGCCAACAACGCCGCGACGCGCGAGGCGCTGGCGAAGGCACTCGACAAGGCGCGCGGTCGCATCGGCGAGCATGAGGCGCTCTCGGAAAAAGGCCGTTCGCAGGCGATCGAAGCGCTGGAGCGAGAGATTGCGCGGCTTCGGTCGCAGGGTCGATAAGGTTACGCGAGGGCGGGGCGCTCCGGCGCTCCCGCTTGTTTAATGCGAGAGGATGAGGACGATGAGCGAACGGATTTCCGATGCCGAGCATGCGGTGATGGAAGTGCTCTGGGGAGCTGGCGCTCAGCCATGAGCTTGTCCACCATCGGCGCGGCGATCTCGTCTGGAACTGCGCCGGGCTGTTCGTCCTTGCGCTCAACTGGTTCAACCCGATCGCCTATTTCGCATTCCGCGCCTTCCGTGCCGACCAGGAGCTGGCCTGCGATGCGGCGATCGCGCGCCGCTCGCCCGACCGACGGCACGATTATGCGAGCGCACTCGTCAAATCCGCGAGCCGACCTGGCCAGATCGCAGCCTGCCCGCTGGGAGCGCGTCAAAGCAGTAGTTTGACGGGTTCCCTCAGTTCGGCCGACCAATTGAAACGGAGACTGAAGATGATGAAGACGCATCGTACGAGCAAGATCCGCAGCCTCAGCGGGGCCGCCACTCTGGCCGCTCTGCTGGTGACCGGCCTCGGCTTCAGCGCACCCGGCTTCGCTCAGGAGCAGGAGCAGAAAGGTGAGGAGAGCGCCATCCACGACGTGATCATCAAACGCGTCGGCAAGGACGGCAAAGGCGTGGCTGTCGACGGAAAGAGTCTCGCCGAGCTGATGGCGAAGTGCCAGCCCGGAACCGAGGGGGAAAGCGACGTCGCCAGCGGCGAGGGCGGGGACAAGTTCCGGACGCGTGTCATCATCTGCGGCGGCGACAAGGACGCCAACAACGCCGCGACGCGGGAGGCGCTGGCGAAGGCACTCGACAAGGCGCGCGGTCGCATCGGCGAGCATGAGGCGCTCTCGGAAAAAGGCCGTTCGCAAGCGATCGAAGCGCTTGAGCGGGAGATAGCGCGGCTTCGGTCGCAGGGTCGATAAGGTTACGCGAGGGCGGGGGCGCTCCGGCGCTCCCGCTTGGCGATGCGGGAAGGATGAGGATGATGAGCGAACGGATTTCAGATGCCGAGCATGCGGTGATGGAAGTGCTCTGGGACGAAGCTCCGCTTGCCGCGTCCGAGGTGGCCGAACGAGTCCGGCCGGAGCGCGGCTGGAGCGTTCGTACGGTCAAGACCCTGCTCTCGCGCCTGCTCGCCAAGGGAGCGCTCGTGCACGAAGAGGAGGGACGCCGCTACCTCTACCGGCCAACGCTCTCCCGCGACGATTTCGTCGCCCGCGAATCGACCAAGCTGCTCGACCGCATGTTCGGGGGGCGGGTCACGCCGCTCGTCGCGCACCTCGCCGAGCGCGACCAGCTCAGCGCGAAAGACATCGAAGAGATCGAGGCCCTCTTAAAGGCGCTCAAGTCATGATCGCCTGGGCGCTCGAACTCGTCCTCAGCGCCAGCCTGCTGATGCTGCTGGTGCTTGCCGTCCGCAAGCCGGTCGCTTCGCTGTTCGGCGCCGAATGGGCTTATGCCTTGTGGCTGCTGCCGGTGCTCGTGCCGCTGCTTCCGCCGCTGCCGTCGCTCACGCCCGCCCCGGTCTTCACCGTGCTGCTCCCGCCCGTCGGCGGCGGCGCTGCGCCTGCCGAGGCCCTCACCGGCTCGGGCGAATGGCTCCTGCTGCTGCTCGCCCTCTGGGGCGGCGGGGCCGCCTTCTTCGCGATCTGGCAGCAGTCCACCTACAGCGCCTTCATGCTGCATCTTGGGCAGCAGGGCCGGAGCGCGGTTCCGCCCAGCTATGGCGGGATCAAGGTGGTGGAGAGCGATGCCGTCGAGGGGCCGGTGGCGCTCGGCATCCTGAATCGCCGTATCGTCGTGCCGGTGGATTTCGCCACCCGCTACAGCGCCGCCGAGCAGCGGCTCGCGCTCGAGCATGAGCTGATCCACCACCGCCGGCTCGACCTCGCTTGGAATTGGGTCGCGCTCGGCATGCTCACCCTGAACTGGTTCAACCCGATCGCGCATATCGCCTTCCGCGCCTTTCGGGCGGACCAGGAGCTTGCCTGCGACGCAGCCGTCACGCGCCGCTCTCCCACCGAGCGCCACGATTATGCCCTCGCGCTGGTGAAATCCGCGAGCCAGCCTGGCCTCATTGCAGCCTGCTCGCTGGGTGCCCATCAAAGTAGTACTTTGATGGGGTCCCGCAATCATGCCGATTTCCTGAAACGGAGATTGAAGATGATGAAGCAGCACCGCGCCAGCTGGGCGCGCACATTGGGCGGGGTCGCGTCCGTCGCCATCCTCGGCGTCGGCGGGCTGGCGCTGGCGACGCCGGTCCTGGCGCAGGAGGAGCGGGGCGAGAGCGGCCAGATCGTGGTCGATCGCGGCGGCCAGGATCCGGTCATCAGCAAGGCCGACGTCGCCCGGCTGCGGGAGAAATGCGGGCGCGACGAGGAGAGCGGGCGCGGCTCGGTCGTCTGCAGCGACGAGGAAGCCCGCGATCCCGAGGTTCGCGCAATCATGGACCGGACGATGAAGCGCGTCGAACGACGCGTGGAAAAGGTGACCCGTAAGGCGATCGACGCGGCCAAGATCCGGGCGCAGGCCGAAAAAGCGAGGGCCGAGGTCGCAGGAATGGATCACGAAGGCCATGCCGAGATCGCCCAGCGGGCGGTTGAGCATGCACGCGACCAGATGGTGCGGTCCGACGCCGCCGGGCACCGGGAGCATATGCGTCAGTCCCTCGACCGGGCGCGCGAGCAGCTTGCCCGTCTCGACAGCGGCAAGCATGAGGCGCAGATCCGCCGCGCTCTGGAGATCGCGCATCGGCAGGTGGCGAGCATCGATGTGGCGGCGATCACGCGCGATGCGCTCCGCTCGGCCGAGGCCGGCCTGCGCGTTGCGCGGGTGAGGCTCTCGCCCGAGAAATGGCGGAGGTGCGGCGGGAGATTGCGGAGGCCCGGCGCGAGGCTGACGAGGAGCGCCGCCGAGAGCATTGCGCGAAGCCGAGGCTCGCCGCGAAGCGACGCGGAGCGCCGGGAGGCCCGGCGGGAAGCAGCCGAGGCGCGTCGGGAGGCGAAGCGCGACGAAGCTGCCCAAGCGCGGCGGGAGATGGCGCGGGAGATGCGCGAGCTGGATCGGGAACTCGAACGGGAACTTGGCCGCAGACCGCCAGCGCCGCCCGTGCCGCCCAGCCACGCCGCGTTCCGCCGCCTCCGCCTCCGCCCGCGCGGTGATCGTCCGAACGGCACGGCTTCGGCCGCGTCGCTTGGTTTTCAGGCCATGCGATGCCACATGCACCGCATGGAAGAACGGACCGAGCAGCTGAGCCCGCTGATCAGGCGCGTGCTGGCGAACAATCCGTCTCCTTTCACCTTCACCGGAACCCAGAGCTTCATCGTCGGACGGGGCGAGGTCGCCATCATCGACCCCGGCCCCGATCTTGCCGAGCATGTCGAGGCGCTGCTCGCCGCGGTGCGGGGCGAGCGCATTGCCGCGATCGTCTGCACCCACACGCACCGTGACCACAGCCCGGCGGCCCGTGCGCTCAAGGATGCCACGGGCGCGCCGATCATCGGCTGCGCTCCGCTCTCGCTGGAGGATGGAGGCCCCCGCGCCGACGATGCCTTCGACGCGAATTATCGGCCCGACCGCATTCTTGCCGACGGTGAGGAGCTGAGCGGTGATGGCTGGACCCTCGAGGCGGTCGCGACGCCCGGCCATACGTCCAACCATCTCTGCTATTTTCTGCGCGAGGAGCGCGCGCTCTTCAGCGGCGACCATGTGATGGGCTGGTCGACGACCATCGTCTCGCCGCCGGACGGCGACATGACCGCCTACATGGCAAGCCTGTCGAAGCTCCAGGCGCGCGGCGACCGCATCTACTATCCCGCGCATGGCCCCGCCGTCGAAGCACCCCGGAAATTGCTCCGCGGGCTCGTCCTCCACCGCCGGCAGCGGGAGGGCAGATCATGGCCGAGCTGAAACGAGGGAAGGGGCATATCCCGGAGATGGTCGCTCGCATGTACAAGAGCATCGATCCCCGCCTTCACCCTGCCGCCGGCCGCTCGGTGCTCGCCCATCTCCTGGATCTCGAGGCGCGGGGCGTGGTGACCGGCGCCGGCGATCGGTGGAGCCTTACGGCGTGAGGAGAACGGGCCTCGTCCTCACCGCGCTTGTCGCCGGCCTGATCCTCGGCGCGGTGGTCATGGCTGCGGTGCGTGTGTCGAGCTGGTTCGGCGGCGGCCCGGACCCGCGGACGGTCGCGACCGCGAGCCTGCAGTCGATGCGCGAGCAGGCGCGGCTGACGCCCTTCTCGGCCCGGTTCGTGGCGGTGGTTACCTCATCGCAGCAGCGTTTCGGCCTCACCGCCCGCAAGACGCTGATCATGCCCGGCACCGTCCGCTACGAGCTTGACTTGTCACGGATCCAGCAGCGGGATCTCCGCTGGGACGAGGGGTCAAAGACCCTGTCCATCTCTTTGCCGCCACTTGAAATTTCCAGTCCCGAGATTAATTTGAGCGAACTTCGCGAATATGCGGACGGCGGTGTGCTCATGGCGATCTCGAACGCCGAGAACAGGCTGGATGCCGCGAACAGAGAACGGGCGCAGCGTGAATTGCTCCGCCAGGCCTGGGATGCTCTACCGATGCGGCTCGCACGCGAGGCAGCGGTACGGGTAGTGGAGCGCAGCTTTGCCATGCCGCTCCGCGCCGCCGGGATCGACGCCAAGGTCGTCGTGCGGTACGCGGACGAGCCGGGCGGGCAGCCTTCTTACCTCGACCGGTCGCGCCGGATCGAGGATGTGCTGAAGGACAAGGCGGAGTCGCCTTGTCGGACAGGCGCAGCGCGGTTAGGGAGCGCCGCGCGTGAGGGGAGACAGATGAACGCACCCAATTTGAGCCTGCGCGGCATGGACCTGCGCGTCGAGATCGACCGGCTGCGCCGGACACGCAACGCCGTCATCCTCGCCCATTATTACCAGGCGCCGGAGCTTCAGGACATCGCCGACTTTGTCGGCGACAGCCTCGACCTCAGCCGCAAGGCGGCGGCGACCGATGCGGAAGTGATCGCCTTTTGCGGCGTGCGCTTCATGGCCGAGACCGCCAAGATCCTGTCGCCCGAGAAGATCGTCGTGCTGCCGGACATGAATGCCGGCTGCAGCCTCGAGGACAGCTGCCCGCCCGACCAGTTCAAGGCGTTCCGGGAGAAGCATCCGGACCATATCGCGCTCACCTACATCAATTGTTCGACCGAGGTGAAAGCGCTTTCCGACATCATCGTCACAAGCTCGTCCGCCCAGACCATCCTCGACCAGATCCCCGCCCACCAGAAGATCATCTTCGGGCCGGACAAGAATCTGGGCGGCTACCTCAAGCGCAAGACCGGCCGCGACATGCTGCTCTGGCCGGGCGTGTGCATCGTCCACGAGGCCTTCTCCGAAACCGAGCTCCTGAAATTGAAGGCCCGGCATCCGGGCGCGCCCGTGCTCGCGCATCCCGAATGCCCGCCGCACATCCTAGATCATGCCGATCATGTCGGTTCGACCAAGGCGATCCTGGACTATGCGCTCAATTCACCCTCGGACGTGATGATCGTCGCGACCGAGCCGCACATCATCCACCAGATGGAGAAAGCGGCGCCGCACAAGACATTCATCGGCGCGCCCGGCGCCGACGGAAACTGCAATTGCAACATGTGCCCCTACATGGCGCTCAACACGATGGAGAAGCTCTACGTCGCGCTCCGCGACCTCCAGCCGCGGATCGAGATGGACGAGGATCTCCGTCTGCAGGCCAAGACCTCGCTCGACCGCATGCTCGACATGGCGGGCCGCACGGTGGGGCAGGGGGATGTTGGAAGGCCCGTCCTCGCCGCCTGAGCTCACCCCGGGGAAGGCCGGGGTCTGAGGAAAGCCCGGTGCGATCTGGCCCGGAGATGCCGGCCTTCGCGGGCAAGATGGCAAGATGGCAAGATGGCGCATGATGGCATCATCACATCCTCGCGCCATCTGGCAGGATAACTTGTGTGACAGACAAGGGAATCCTGCCTAGAGCCAGATCGTTTGAGGCGGAAGCGCTTCGCTTCCGCCGAGAGCGTGAAAGGGTTCCCATCGAAATGACCCGGTGCAAAGCGGTTCCGGGGGCCAGCGCGCCGCTGTCATTACGTCGATGGGGTCCCAATCTGGCTCTATTCGGTTGACGGATCTTCAGGTTTTTCAACCTGAAGCGATCTTGGTCTAGGTTGCCGTTGATTTTCCAGGAGAATGCTTTGTTCCGCTTCGCTCTTCCCGCTGCCGCTCTCCTTCTTGCTGCGGCCGCTGCGCCCGCCCCTGACGATCCCTATCTCTGGCTCGAGGAGATCGAAGGCGAGCGCGCTCTTGCCCAGGTCAAGCAGTGGAACAAGGCGACCGGGGAGCTGCTCACGAGGTCGCCGCGCTTCGAAGAGTATCGCGCCCGCGCCCGTTCCATTCTCGATGACGAGCAGCAGATCGCCGTCCCGGAGGCCGTGCTTGGCGAGAATGTCACCAACCTCTGGCGCGACGCCGGGAATCCGCGCGGCATCTGGCGGATCTCGCCGCTGTCGGCCTACGCTTCGGGCAAGCCGCAGTGGCGGACGCTGATCGATGTCGACGCGCTCGGCAAGGCGGAGGGCAAGAGCTGGGTCTGGCACGGCGCCGATTGCCTGGCGCCCGACTATCGGCGCTGTCTGGTGTCGCTCAGCCCCGGCGGGACCGACGCGGACGTGGTCCGCGAATTCGATATCGGCACCGGCCGGTTCGTCGAGGGCGGCTTCAGCCTTCCGGAGGCCAAGAGCAATGTCTCCTGGATCGACGCGAACCGGCTTCTCGTGGTCACCAATTACGGACCGGAGTCGCTGACGACGTCCGGTTATGGGCGCGTGGCCAAGGTCTGGCGGCGGGGAACGCAGCTTCAAACGGCACAGACGGTCTTCACCGGCGAAAGGCAGGACGTCCAGGTGTCGCCTTTCGCCGCGCAGGACGGCGACACCCGCTGGTCCTTCCTCACCCGCGGCAAGACCTTCTGGACCACCGATCTGTCGCTGTTGACCTCCGACGGCAAGCTGGTGAAGACGCCGCTTCCCGAGACGGCGAGCTACCAGGACGTGATCGGCGGCCGAATGATCGCCAAGTTGAATGCACCGCTGGGGCAATTCCCCGCCGGCGCCCTCGTCGCTTATTCGCTCGCCGAGATCGCCTCCGGCCGCAACGCCGCACCGGAGCTGGTGATGGCGCCGGCAAAGAGCCAGGCGATCGAGGAGGTCGCCGCGTCCGACACCATCCTGTGGGTGAAGGCGCTCGACGACGTGTCGGGCAAGCTCTTCGCGCTGACCCGCGGCACCGACGGAAAATGGTCGCCAAGGGCGATGCCGCTCGCCGCCAACAGCACCATCCGTCTGCTCGGCGCCTCCGGTAAACGGAACATGGCGCTTGTCACCGTCGAGAGCATGCTCGCTCCGCCCGCGCTCTACGCCGTCACGGGGGCGGCCAGGCCGGCGCTCGTGCAGAGCCTGCCCGCAAAGTTCGACGCGAAGGCCTTTTCGGTCGAGCAGCGCTTCGCCACCTCCAAGGACGGCACCCGCGTGCCCTACTTCCTCGTGCGGAAGAAAGGGGCGACAGGGCCGGTCCCGGCGCTGATCCATGCTTATGGCGGCTTCCGCGCCGCGCAGACGCCGACCTACCTGACCGGCCAGCCTTACCGCGCCGGCCCGCTCGGCCTGTTCTGGGTGGAGAGCGGCAATGCCTATGTGCTGGCGAACATCCGCGGCGGCGGCGAATATGGCCCGGCCTGGCATGAGGCGGCGCTGAAGGAGAACCGGCAGCGCAGCTTCGACGATCTCCATGCCGTCGCCGAGGACCTGATCCGGACGCGCGTCAGCTCCAAGGGCAGGATCGGCATCTCCGGGCGTTCGAACGGCGGCGTGCTCGTCGGCGCGGCGCTCACGCAGCGGCCCGACCTCTACGGCGCCGTCATCTCGGGCTCGCCGCTCCACGACATGAAGCGCTATTCGCAGCTCAGCGCCGGCGCGTCGTGGATGGGCGAATATGGCGATCCATCCAAGCCGGAGGACTGGGCCTATATCTCCCGCTATTCGCCGTACCAGAACGTGAGGCCGGGCGTGAAATACCCGGCGGTCTTCTTCTACCTTTCGACCAAGGACGATCGTGTCCATCCCGGCCACGCCCGGAAGATGGCCGCTCGGCTCGGCGAATATGGCAATCGCTTCTATTTCCACGAATATCTGGAAGGCGGCCATTCGGTGGGAGCGGACCATGCCGAGGACGCCTATCGGGCGGCCTTGCTCAACGCCTATCTCAATCGGGAGCTGGGCGGCACGCGCCGATGAGCTTTCGTCTCGAAGGCTTCGACCTGGACGCGTTCGTCGCCGCCACATTGGCCGAGGATCTAGGGCAAAGCGGCGACATCACATCCCAAGCGGTGATCCCCGCCGATACCCGCTTCCGGGGCATGATGGACAGCCGCGACGCCATCACCGTCGCGGGGCTCGAAATTGCCGAAGCCTTCTTCCGCGCGCTCGACCCCGACGTTCGAATCGAGATGCTGGTGCGGGATGGGGACGGTGTCGCTGCCGGTACCGACCTCATGCGGATCGAAGGAAAGGCGAGGGCGCTCCTCACCGCCGAGCGTTCCGCCCTCAACACCGTCCAGCATCTCTCCGGCATTGCGACGCTCACCCGCGTTTACGTCGATGCGATCGCCGGCACCGGCGCGATCCTGCTCGACACGCGCAAGACCATTCCGGGCCTTCGCCTCCTCGAGAAATATGCCACGCGAATGGGCGGCGCGCAGAACCACCGCATGGGCCTGTGGGACGCGGCGATGATCAAGGACAATCATGTCGCGGTGGCGGGATCGGTCGAGGAGGCGGTCCGCCGCGCGGCTGCCGCCGGCATCGAGCGCATCATCGTCGAGGTGGACCGGATCGATCAGATCGATCCGGCGCTCGCGGCCGGCGCGACCCACTTGCTCCTCGACAATATGGACGCCGCCACCCTTCGCGATGCGGTCCGGCTGGTCGGCGGGCGGGCGCCCACCGAGGCGAGCGGCGGCGTGACGCTAGACACCATCCGCGCAAAGGCGGAGGCGGGTGTCACTTACATTTCGGTCGGGCGTCTCACCCAATCCGCGCCGGCCGCCGATATCGGGCTCGATTTCTCGGCCGGCTGACCCTTGAGCTTGCGATCGGGGCAAGGCCGAACAAGAAAAGGGGGAAAAATGCGTCCCAAATCGATCGTCACCTTCGAGTGGCTCGTGCTGCTCTACCTCGCAGTGTACCTGCTCTACGCATACGTTACCCAGGATGAAACGATGGCATCGTTGCAAGCTCAGGGTGCAGCCCTGGGGTCCGGCACAATCATCACTATCTACGCGATTACGGTCGCGATTTACCTGCTGCTGGTCTGGTTCATCTCGCGCAAGGCGAGCCCTGTCGCCAAGTGGATCTATGTGGTTCTAGGGGGGCTGACGCTGGTCCTCGGGTTGCTCGGAATCCAGCAGACGATTTCACTGGGGACGCTGCCGCTGATCCTCGCCATCGCACAATATGTGCTGATCCTGGTCACGATCTGGCTGCTGTTCCGGCCGGACTCGAAGGCCTGGTTCAGTGATGGCCGCGGCGGAGTGGATAGCGACACTTTCCGCTGAGCGGGGCTGAGCGAGGAGGTGGCGGGCAGCGGCTCAGCCGCCGCCCCGCGCGACGACTTCGCCCTCCAGCGTCATCGTCGAGGGATGATGCTTGTCGAGGTAGCGCTTCACGATCCGCAGGTTCCTGCTGTTCGATCGGAAGGCGAAGTCGAACAGATCGCCCACCAGCGGGACGGCGCCCAGCGCGGCGTCGATCCCGACATTGGCGGCCATCCGCGTCAGCTGGAATTTCGACATTCCGAGATTGCGCGCCTCCCCAAACCAGCCATGCGCCCATCGAAGCGGTGATCACGTCGCCCAGCACCGGCACGAGACCGAGGATGGAATCGAGCCCGACCGGCCGGTTGATGCCAGGCACCACGAACATCCGCTCGAGCATGCCCTCGACCGCCTCGAGCCGCCGCCGGACCGAGGCCGGATCGCGCCCCATCGGCAGCTGATCGGCCATCCTGCTGAACTGTTCCTGCGGCGTCGGCATGATCTGGTCTCCCCTCTAAGCTAAGGTCTTAGAGCTAGGATTCAGCGCCGCTTGTCGGCAAGCAGACATTGCCGATGATCGAGGTCGGCGGCATGGCGGATTGCCGGGGGCAATCCGCCTGATAACCGGTCAGGCGCGGCGAGACGATGGCGACCAGCGAACGGGCGCTGTCAGCGGAATGAACGGCGTCAGACTCCGAACGGAGCAGAACGGTCGGCTCCGAGAGCAGGCGGCGAGCCGCGCCTGGCGCTCGGCGCCGGTCTTTGGGCGTTGCGCGCGCCTTCGAGCATCCGGTCCGCCTCCGGGCTGCACACAATGCTTGCGCCGCAGGAGAAACGGCGAAGATACCAGGTCGCGAGGTTTGCGGCGGCAACCGCATCGACGAGGCGCAGATCGGCCGCGGCCGTAAGCGGGACAGCTTCGGCCGTGACGCCGATAAGCCGCCAATCCCGCCTCAAATGCGCGAAGACGAGCTTGTAGCCGGGTGCATCGGGCACGGCGACCCGAAGTCTCACCGGCGCCTCGCCCGCCATCGCACCGATGATGCGCGCCGCAGCCTCGCGTCGCATTGGCAACAGGTCCGCGGACCAGGCGGGGAGGGAGGGATTGGGAAGCTCCTCGATCCCGGTCGGCAGGACCGACTCACGCGGGAGGAGATCGGGCACGCCGAGCGCCGCCACGAGAGCGGGTCGATCGATCGCCATGCTGAGCGCGCGTCGCACCTCGGGATCCGCGGCCGGTCCGCTATTCTGGGCGAAGGCAAGCCCGAACAGGCCTGAAGCGGGATCGAAGCGCAATGCGCCCCCGGGAAGCTCCGCTGCGCGCACGATCGGCAGCTCTCCGGCGGTTCCCCGGTCACCAGGTCGGCCATCCGGTTCCTGAACCGCGCGACGGCCATCGCGGCCGGCTCTCCCCTGAGGATGATGATCTGCTCGGGACTGGTCTCGGCCTCCTCATCCTCATCTTGCGGCAGGCTGAGGAGGATGGATCCGTCGCCCTGCTTTTCGGGGCGATACGGTCCAGTGCCCTGGCCGCGACGGATGATCGCCATCTCGGGCTGGGCCAGGAGTTGGAGGAAATTCGGACGCGGCGCCCTTAATGCGATCTCGAGCACGCTTTCGGTCATCGCCTCAACGTCGATCACTGCACCGAGCAGCGGCTTCAGCGGGTTCTTGCTCGATCGGCTGAGCGTTGCCCGAAGCCGCGCCTCCACCTGCTCGGCGGTAACGGGATCGCCGTTCGCCCATTCCGTTCGCGCCAGGCGGAACGTGTAGCGGAGCCCGTCGTCCGAGACGATCCAGCTTTGGGCGAGCGCAGGCTCGATTTGTCCGGCGGCATCGAAGCGGACCAGGCCCTGCGCGACGGCTTCGACGAGGAAGGCGGCTGGCGGATCGAGCGGCGCCAGATTGGGATTGGCAAGCTGGGAGGGCCGCCGACCGCGCTCACCACGATGGGGCCACTCGCGCTCTGGCGGCAGCCGCACAAAGCGAGGCTCGCCAGGATCGCGGCCAGAAGCTGTTTTCGAATCCTCATCCGTTCGTCCGATACCGCAGCCGGGGCGGCCGTCGCACCCCTTCTGTTTACCGGTCCTTCATCAATCTGGCTGTAGCTAAACAAACTTGGATGAGGATCCCGTCCGCAATGAAATCCGACCACGAAAAGCCCGAGCATTTCAAGCAGCGCCGGTCGGACCGCAGGCAGGTGGATTCGTCCGCCAGTCTGCATCACCCGCATTATTACAGTGTCGAGGTGACGATCTGCGACGTCTCGCAATGCGGGTTCATGGCCGAATGCGGCGAGCCGCTGCAGATCGGCAGCTATGTCTCGCTCGATGTTCCGGGTATCGGGTCGGTCAACGCACAGGTGCGTTGGCAGATCGGCCGCCGGATGGGCGGCATGTTCGTCGATCCGATCAGCCTCAATCGCTGCGAGTGGACCGCGGTGAAAACGGACTCGCCCCTGGAACCGGCTTGAGCCGCTTTAGACCGGGCTCGGCTGCAGCCGCAGGGGGTTGACGGCCGAGGCGCGGCCGGTGGTGCGGACGGCGGGACTTGAACCCGCACTCCAGGGTCTGGAAACAGATTTTAAGTCTGCTGCGTCTACCGATTTCGCCACGTCTTTTCATAAGGTCTCGAGCGCATGCGATAGCGGGAACCGGCATCGGGTTGGAAGCGGGAAATCGGGAGCAGGTGGAGGCGGATTATTCCGCCGCCTGAACATCCTGCAGGTTCAGCCGCTCGCGCATTTCCTTGCCCGGCTTGAAATAAGGGACGCGCTTGGCGGCGACGTCGACGGCATCGCCGGTGCGCGGATTGCGGCCCTTGCGGGCATCGCGATCACGGCTCGAAAAGGCACCGAAGCCGCGAAGCTCCACCCGGCCGCCGCGCTGCAGCTGATCGATGATGGAGTCGAAGAAGGCGGTGACCACGCGCTCGATCTCCTTGACCGTCAGATCAGGGTGATCTTCGCACAATTTCTGCACAAGCTCGGAACGGATCAAGGTAAGTCCCCCACCAGATGATGATGCAAAGCGCAAACAGCGGCTGCCCCAAGCCGCTATCGCAGGTTGATTGCACCAAATTGAAGTGAAATCAACATGTGAGCCAAAAACGGCCAGCGCAAACGCCTCGTTTCGGCGCATCGGGAAAGAAGCGGGTGCCGTGAAGGCACCCGCTTTTCTCGAGTTGTTTAGCTGTTTTTTTGCTTGAGGGCTTCGCCGAGGATGTCGCCGAGGCTGGCGCCCGAATCGGAGCTGCCATACTGGGCGACCGCCTGCTTCTCCTCGGCGATCTGCATCGCCTTCACCGAGAAGTTGGGCTTCTTCGAACGATCGAAGCCGATCACCATCGCGTCGAACTTCTGGCCGACCTGGTAGCGCTCGGGGCGCTGCTCGTCGCGGTCGCGGCCCAGGTCGGCGCGCTTGATGAAGCCGGTGGCGCCGTCGTCGCCGACCTGCACCTCGAGCCCGCCGTCGCGAACCTCGAGCACCGTCACGGTGACGACCTCGTTCTTGGAGACGCCGCTGCCCGCGCCGGCACCGCCGCCGCCCGCCGCGACGCCGCCGCGCTCGAGCTGCTTCATGCCGAGCGAGATGCGCTCCTTCTCGACATCGACGTCGAGCACCTGGGCCTGGACCGTCTCGCCCTTGTGATGAAGGTTCAGAGCCTCTTCGCCCGACACGCCCCAGGCAATGTCCGACATGTGGACCATGCCGTCGACATCGCCCTCGAGGCCGATGAACAGGCCGAACTCGGTCGCGTTCTTGACCTCGCCTTCGACCGTCGAGCCGATCGGGTGCTTCTCGGCGAAGGCGGCCCAGGGATTGGCCTGCGCCTGCTTCAAGCCGAGCGAGATGCGGCGCTTCTCCTCGTCCACCTCGATCACCGCCACGTCCACTTCCTGGCTGGTGGAGACGATCTTGCCCGGATGGACGTTCTTCTTGGTCCAGCTCATCTCGGAGACGTGGACCAGGCCCTCGATACCCGGCTCGAGCTCGACGAAGGCACCATATTCGGTGATGTTGGTGACGCGGCCGCGGAACACGCCGTCGACCGGATATTTGGCGCCGGCGCCCTCCCACGGATCGGTCTCGAGCTGCTTCATGCCGAGCGAGATACGCTGCGTCTCGCGGTTGATGCGGACGATCTGGACGCGGACCGTGTCGCCGATGTTGATCATCTCGGACGGGTGATTGACCCGCTTGTAGCTGATGTCGGTGACGTGGAGCAGGCCGTCGATGCCGCCCAAGTCCACGAAGGCGCCGTAATCGGTGATGTTCTTGACGACGCCGTCGACGACCTGGCCCTCGGCAAGCGACAGGATGAGGCCGGAACGCTGCTCGGCGCGAGTTTCTTCGAGGATGGCGCGGCGCGAGACGACGATATTGCCGCGGCGGCGGTCCATCTTCAGGATCTGGAAGGGCTGCGGAATGTCCATCAGCGGCGTGACGTCGCGGACCGGGCGGATGTCGACCTGCGAACCGGGCAGGAAGGCGACGGCGCCGTTGAGGTCGACCGTGAAGCCGCCCTTGACGCGGCCGAAGATCACGCCCTCGACGCGATTGCCGGCCGCATATTCGGCCTCGAGCTTGTCCCAGGCGGCTTCGCGGCGCGCGCGGTCGCGGCTGAGCATCGCTTCGCCCTGGTGGTTCTCGACGCGGTCGACATAGACTTCGACCTCGTCGCCGACCTTGATCTCGGCCTTCTGGCCCGGCGCGGCGAATTCGCGCAGCGGCACGCGGCCTTCGGACTTGAGGCCGACGTCGATCACCGCAAGATCATTCTCGATCGCGGTGACGGTGCCCTTGACGACGCGGCCTTCGAAGCCTTCATTCTCGCCGCCGAGGGATTGATTGAGCATTGCCGCGAAATCGTCGCGGGTCGGCATTGCCGCTGTCGCCATAAACTGTTCTTTCCTTCGTGTTTGTTTTGCCGGCCGGGGTTGTCTCCCCTGGTCTTTTAGCCCGACTGCCGCGGCGGCCCCATGCCGATCGCGGTGTCCATACGGGCGGGTGCGATGCGAAGGCGCCGGAGCGGATAAGCAAAAAGAGCGCGTCCGGATCGGGCGCTTGTCGCCACCAATCCAGAAGCGCTTATGCTGAGCCTCCGCAGGCGCTTACCGCCCGCTGGACGGGCCGCATATAAAGGAAGGGGGTGCGGCCACAAGTGGTACTTGCGGCGCGGCGGTGACCGGTTTGGCAGGGATGTCGACCCAGCGGGTGACGGCTTGCAGCCCGTCCAATGACTACGGGCGGCGGTAGCCCGGCGGTTTGGCGAGGAGAGCGATGTCGACCCAGCGGGTGACGGATTCGTCCTCGGTAATGCGGATGAGCCCGGCGCGCGTCGGACGCGTCGATGTTTCGTTCGACGAGACCGCATTCGAGCTCAGCCAGCACGGCGGTTTGGCGGAGGAGTGCGATGTCGACCCAGCGGCGTAAAGACGGCCTGCAGTCCCGGCTCTCCGGTAATGCGGACATTGGCCTGACGCGCGTCGCACCGCTGTCGATTCTATCGTTCGATGAGGCTCATTCGGCGAGCATCGATTGCCTCGCCAGCGAGAGGGCCGTGGTGGTCGGCACTGCGGACGCAGCTGTCGCGCTCATGAATGGTGACAGATGGATCTTTCCTCCGGCGCGCCGATGTGCCGCCACCGTAAAGATCGAGCAGGATGTCCGGCAAGCCGGCTCGAAGCCGAAGATGCTGATGCTGAGCAAGTGGAAGCCGTCACCCACTTCTCCCGCAGCCGCCTGCACCGCGAGCATAAATCCGAGCACCGGCAGCTGCACGCGCGCCAGCCGTAATCCAGGTGGGAAGCCGGCATGCTCATCCGCAACGAGCGCATCGATTGACTCGTCGGTGATCCTCTCCGGGCCGAGGAGAAGATCACCTTCACATGGGGCTGTGGCCGCTCATCGGCAAGTGACTTCCTGGGCGGCTCGGCTTCGGTATCCCGGCGCGTCCGATCCAGCATGATGCCGGTCACCATCGGCAGACCATTTGCCCGTGCGCCTGAACCATTTCTTTGCGGCCTTCCAGCCGGCGTCGAAAAGTAAGCCGGAACGCTGAGCGGCGCCTCGTCGGTGGACTTGAAGACAGTGATCATATGAGCAATGAGACCCATCGTCCTTCTCTCCTTCCCGACAGCAAAATAGTGATAGTGACACGCAGCGCGCCGTCAGGTGAGTGCGTCGAAGAGTTTTTCGCCATAAAGGCGAGTGCCGCTAGAAAGGCGAGGCGGATGGGAATGCCTCCAGAATGGATCGTCCAATCGCGCCCGATCGGACCTATAGCGGCTCCCACGTTGCAGGCTCATGATCGAGGAGGTGTCCGCGGCGGCAAGCTGCGGCGGCTCACTAGGCACCTTATCGGTTCCTCGTTGCTTGGCGTAGAGACGCGCGCTTCCTTGCGTCCGCCGCATCGAGCACGACGGCAGGTGTTGACAGTGTCCTAGGAGATGCCGAGCATCCGGGATTTCCTTGGCCGTATAGCCGTCGGGATCAGTCCTTCTGACGTTCCGTCAGCCGGCTAATTCGCTGATCCACGCTCGCCATAGAAGAGCAATAGCGATATCGCGCTTGAGCATCAATGAGATGGAGCGGCTCACGCCATAATGGCGATGCAGCGCTCTGCCGAGATCCGCTTTCTCCATAAGGGCGCGCCATCTGTAGTCCGCATCCAACGACCAGCATCGATTGTTCGTGAAGTCGATCAGGGCATCAACCCATCTCTGGAGGCGCTGGCCGCCGTTCATGCCCGTTTAGATATTTATTCTCCGCGCTGCGAGGATCCGCGCCGCCGGGGCCGTCCTGCACCAGCACCGCCGATTTGTAAGAGCCGCTTGCTGAGGCGGGGATGGCGAAGGAGGCGGCCTCGCCGGTCCATTTGCCGAGTAGATAAACCTCGCGGACGATGTTCTTGTGAGGGAGGGTGCGCCCGCCATTCTCGCCGGCACGGATCGGCACCTGATGGACGCGGGGATCGTAGCGGACCAGCCAGACATTGGCGGGCCCGGCCGCGCGCCCTTTGCCGATGCCGATCCGGCCGCCGGAAACTGCGATGGGAGGCCCGGAGGCGCCGCGGTCGAAGCGCTTGATGAAGGCCTCGGCCTGGCCCCTGTTGCTCCCGACCAGCACGCCGCGGCCGTTGACGATCATCTGCGGCGTCGACACGTGCGTTCGCCCGCCGGCTTTCGAATATTCCCACTGGCGCGCGGTAAAGGCGGGGTGGGCGAAGATATCCTTCCAGCCGAGCCGGTCCCAATAGGTGACGGCAAAGCTCAGGGCCAGGATGTCGGGCCGGTCGGCGATGGAATTGAGGACGGCGTTTGCCGGTGGGCAGGAGGAGCAGCCCTGGCTCTGGAACAGCTCGACGACGGTGGGATGGCTCGCGTCGGCCGCCAAAGCTGAGCCGGGCAACGAAGAGGCGGCGAGGGCCGCGAGGATGTGCAGCCGGGGTGAGCGAGAGAGCGCCACGATGGTCTCCGAATTGTGATCCTTTGAATTCGCGGCCGGACCGGCGAAGGTTACGCCGGCGACAGCGCGCGGCGGTTGATGAGCGCCGTGGCTCCGATCACCAGCCCGATTGCGGCGACATGCACGGCGAGATCGAGGAAGGTCACCGCAAAGGGATGGAAGAATTGCAGCATGAACGCCGCCGCGGCCGCGGTGCCGAGGCCGCCGAGCAGCGCCACGGGAACCGGATCGATCGGGGATGCGCGCGACAGCCGCCAGATCAGCGGCGCACCGACGCACAGGCTCACGGCGAGGATGAAGATCAGGCAGTCGATGCTGTGGCCGATGTCCGAGCCGAAGGGGCCGCTGCGAACGAGGTCGCCGTAGCAGCCGGCGCCGCTCAGCAGCAGCCACAGGAGGAAGGGCGGAATGGGGGCAAGCCGCCACCATCTCGATCGACCGGGAATCGAGAGGAAGAATGCGCCGACGATGGCAAGCACCGCGGTAGCCGCCATCGCGCTCATTTCGAGGGCGAGCATTCCCTCGCGGCCTGCATATCGGGCGCGAAGCTGGCTCCAGTCGCCAAGCAGAAAGAGGGCAAGCCCCGTGGCCAGCGCAAGCAGGCCGAGCATCGCCGCCGCGCGCCTCAATGGCGAGGCGAGCGGCCGAACGGGACGCGCGTCGGCCGCGAGCTCGTCGATCAGATCGTCCGTCCGCCCCCGGGTCATCCGTGCGGGTCCTTAGGCAGCATGAGCCGCATCTTCTTGATGGCACGGTGGATGTTGACCTTGAGCGATGCCACCGACTGGCCCGACGCGGCGGAGGCTTCGGCGAGCGACATTTCCCTGAGCTTCACCAATTCCAGCGCCTCCTTCTGGCCCTTCGACAGGCCGCCGGTCATTTGCGCCAGCGTCCGCGCCGGATCGCCGGCCTCCTCCCTGTTCGCTTGCGGATCGGCAAAGGTTTCATAGGCTGATTCATGATGCACTTCGCGCGCGCCGATGCGGCCGCGCCTTCGCATCGCATCGATCGACCGCCGCACAGCGATGGCGGCGAGCCAGGGCTTTACGGGCCGTCCGGGTTCATAGGTGTGCCGCACGCGGTGCACCGTCAGCAGCACGTCCTGGACGATGTCCGCCGCCATGTCTTCCGACCCGGTGCGCCTGCGCGCCATGCCGTGGACGAAGGGCGCGATCGAGGCGAGGAACAGGCGATAGGCCCTGGCGTCGCCGTGTTGCGCCGCGGCGAGCAGTTCGCCCCACCGGCTCTCCGCCGCAATGCCGCTCTCGTTCGTCAGGCCGTCCTCCGGGGCCTCTGTAACCCGAGGACCCGCCCCGGCGAAATAGGGTCTGAACGATCATGAAGAGAGGCCAACATCATGGAGAGCGAAGTGACGAAGCGGACCTTCATCGGAAGCGCCGCTGCCGCGCTCGGTGCTTTCGTGGTCGGCGGCTGCACCCGCAGGGGCGAGGCGGCCCCGGCGGAAAGTTTCGAAGTGACCAAGTCTGCGGACGAATGGCGCCGGATCCTCACCCCCCGGCAATATGCGGTGCTTCGGGAAGAAAGCACGGAACGTGCGGGCACCTCGCCGCTCAATGCGGAGCATCGCCGCGGCACCTATGCGTGCGCCGGCTGCGCGCTTCCGGTCTACAGCTCGGCGGCGAAGTTCGAGAGCGGGACCGGCTGGCCCAGCTTCACCGCGCCTATTCAGGGTGCGGTGCGGACGAAGGAGGATCCCGGCTTCTTCGGCCCCCGCACCGAGGTGCATTGCCGCCGCTGCGGGGGCCATCTCGGCCACGTCTTCGACGACGGTCCGCCGCCGACCGGCCAGCGTTACTGCATGAACGGCGCGGCGATGAAGTTCGTCGCCGCTTGAACCCCTGCTCTTCGACCGAGGAAAAACTTCGATGCGTAACCTGTTCGTCCTGATCGCCGCTTCCACTCTTGCCGCCCCGGCGGCGGCACAAGCCCCCAGTCAGCATGCGCAGGCGGTGTTTGCCGGCGGCTGCTTCTGGTGCACCGAATCCGATTTCGACAAGATCCCGGGCGTCCTGTCGACCACGTCCGGCTATATCGGCGGGAGGGTGGCCAAGCCGACCTACGAGCAGGTCTCCGCCGGCGGGACCGGCCATATCGAGGCGGTCCGCGTCGTCTACGATCCGAAGAAGGTGAGCTATGCGGCCCTCGCGAACCGCTTCTTCCGCACCGTCGATCCGCTCGACGGCGGCGGTCAATTCTGCGACCGCGGCGATCAATACCGCTCGGCCATCTTCGTCGCCGATGCCGGGCAGCGCCAGATCGCCGCTGCCGCCAAGGCGAAGGCCGCGGCCGCGCTCAAGAAGCCGATCGCAACCTTGATCCTGCCGGGGGCGACCTTCTATCCGGCGGAAGCCTATCACCAGGATTATTACAAGAAGAACCCGGCGAAGTATCGCTTCTATCGCTGGAATTGCGGCCGCGACGCCCGCCTCAAGGCCGTCTGGAGCAGGGTTGCAGGCTGAACCGCCTTTATCCGAGCGTGAACGGACGGTCGCGGCGGCGCGCAACGCAGTCCCGGCATGCCGGAAGCAACCATCTGCCTAGACTGGATTTATCAGCAGAGCGCATTTGCTCCGCCGCTCCTGGAAAGCCGAACGATTGAATCCTTCCACTGCCCACATCAACGCGATCGGCACGGCCGTTCCAGGTCATGATGTGCATCAAAGCTTCGTTGACTGGGCGGGGCGTCAGCTTTTCGAGACGCGCGACAAAGCCCTGTTCCGGCGGATGGCGGACCGTGCGGGGATCGGGCATCGCTGGTCCGTCCTGCCGCCGACCGAACAGGGCGGATCGCCGGTTGCGTTCGGCGGCTTTTACGGAGGCGAAGGGCCGCCCTCGACCGCTGCGCGGATGCACATCTACGCCGAAGCCGCACCGCCGCTCGCGCTCGAGGCGATCGCGAACCTTTCAAAAAGAAGCGACACCGGCGGCATCACTCATCTCGTGGTGGCAAGCTGCACGGGCTTCATCGCGCCGGGAATCGATCAGATCATCGCCGCGGAGCTCGGCCTCGATCCGGGCGTCGAACGGACGCTGGTCGGCTTCATGGGATGCTATGCCGCCGTCGCGGCGCTTCGCGTGGCTTATCACATCATTCGCTCCGAACCTTCCGCGCGGGTGCTCGTCGTCACCGTGGAACTGTCGACGCTCCATCTTCAGCTCACGCGCGAGATCGAGCCGCTGCTCGCCATGCTCCAGTTCGGCGACGGGGCCGCCGCCGCCCTGGTGACCGCGGAGCCGCGAGGTTTTGCCGTTCTCAACCAGTTCGCCGCCTCGCTCGCCGACAGCGCCGATCTCATCCGCTGGACGATCGGAGACACCGGCTTTGCCATGCATCTGTCGGGGCAGGTGCCCGCGCAGATCGCGCAGGCGCTTGTCGAGGGCGAGCTCAGCGCCCGGATGCTCGGCGATCTTCCCGCCCGGGCGGTCGATGCCTGGGCCGTTCACGCCGGCGGAAGGTCGATCCTGGACGCGATCGAGACGGCTCTCGACCTCGCTCCGGACGCGCTCGACGAATCGCGCGGCGTGCTCGCCCGCTTCGGCAACATGTCTTCCTCGACCCTTATGTTCGTGCTTGCCGATTTGCTCGACAAGGCCGAGCGGCGGACCGGGGTCGCGCTCGCCTTCGGGCCGGGGCTGGCGGCGGAAGGCTTCCGCTTCGAACGCGCGCCATGAGGAGCCTGCGGACGCGCTCGCGCGAGGAAGAGCAGATGGATTCCCTCGCGCTGGATCCCGCCGTCTACGCCGGGATCCTCACCGATCTCGACCGGGTGAACAGCTGGACCCTGGCAAGGCGGCCGACGCTCGGCTTTCTCGAACGGGCCGTGGGCGATCTCCGGCATTTCCGGCTGCTCGACGTCGGCTTCGGGCAGGGCGACATGCTGCGCGCCATCGCCCGCTGGGCGAGGCGGCGAGGGCTTTCGGCCGAGCTCGTGGGCGTGGATCTCAACCCCGGGAGCGCGGCCGTGGCGAAGGCGGCGACGCCTGCCGAACTCGGGATCGAATATCGGACCGGCGATTATCGGGCGCTTGGCGGCGGCTTCGATTTCGTCGTCAGCAACCTCGTCGCGCATCATATGACCGACCGGCAGCTGCAGGATTTCCTCGGCTATATGGAGGCGGAAGCCCGCAGCGGCTGGATCGTCAATGATCTTCACCGCCATCGTCTTGCTCTTGCGGGATATCCTTTGCTCTGCCGGCTGATGGGCTGGCATCGGATCGTCCGGGAGGACGGGCAGCTGTCGATCGCACGGTCGTTCCGGCCCGCCGAATGGCGCGCGATCCTTGCCGAAGCGGGGATAGCGCCCGGCGCGGCACAGGTGATCCGCCGCTTCCCGTTTCGGCTGTGCGTCGAACGGCTGCGCTGATCGTCGGCGGCGGGCCGGCGGGCTCGGCTGCGGCGATCATGCTGGGCCGGGCCGGACTTGCCGCCGAGCTGATCGAGCGAACGATTGGGCCGCGCGACGTGGTCTGCGGCGGCTTCCTCGGCTGGGATGCGCTCGCGGCGCTCGACCGGCTCGGTATCGATGCCTGGGTGCTTGGCGCCCGGGCGATCGGACGGGTCCGGCTGGTCGGTGGCGAGCGGCTCGTCGAGGCCACGCTCCCTCATCGCGCCGCCGGTCTTTCGCGGCGCATTCTCGACGAGGCGCTGATGGACGCAGCCGCGCGGGCGGGCGCTCTCGTCAGACGAGGCGTTGCCGTCAGGGCGGCGGAGGGAGCGCATCGCGTTCGCCTCGATACGGGTGAGACGATCGAGGCCGAGGCCCTGCTCCTGGCCACCGGCAAGCACGAATTGCGCGGCCTCGCTCGTCCGCGGGAGGCGATCGCCGCCGATCCGGTGGTTGGATTCCGCACTGCTCTGGCACCTTCCGTTTCACTTGAGCAGGCGCTCCAAGGCGTGATCGAGCTCCACCTTTTCGACGGCGGCTATGCGGGGCTTCTGCTGCAGGAGGATGGCAGCGCGAATCTATGCGTCTCGGTCGCCCGCGATCGGATCAGCCAGGCCGGCGGGATCGCGGAGCTGATCGCGCGGCTTTCCAAGGAATTGCCCCACCTCGGGCAGCGCATACACGGCGGCGGCGCCGGCGAGTGGCAGGCCGTCGCCGGAATCCCCTACGGCTGGCGCGCGAAGGGCACGGAGCCGGGATTGTTCCGGCTCGGCGATCAGGGCGCGGTGATCGCCTCGCTGGCCGGCGACGGCATCGCGATCGCGCTGGCCAGCGGTATCGAGGCTGCCGCTGCGCTGCTTCGACACGGCCCACAGGGCGCCCAGGCTTTCCAGGCCGGGTTCGCCGGTCGTGCCCGTCGCCCGCTCGCCATCGCCTCCAAGCTCCGCGGCGCAGCGGAGAATGGAAGGACCAGGCGGTCGTTGATGCGCCTGCTCCGCTGGGCGCCCTTTCTTCTCGCCATCGGAGCGCGGCTGACCCGCTTCGGCAGATGAACGGGAGCTTGAAGAAAAGGTGCAGATGTCCGTATGCGCACGCCGCTGTCCGGAAACGGACAGATGCCGGCGGCCTCGGCCTGCCGCCGCGGAGAGGCGGGGCGCTGGCATAGCTCTTGCTCCCGCGCTCGCCGGGGGGAGGTCCAGCTCCCGCTCGCCGGACCGGCGCGGACTATCCGCTTGGCGGGCTTGTGGCCAGGCGATAGAAGACGAAGAGAAATTGGTGTATTGCGCACGTAAGACAGTTGTGCCAAACGGGGCCCGGAATGACCGAACATAATTACGAGCATATGCGCCGTGCGATGGTGGCGAGCACGCTCCGGACGACGGGCGTCAACGACCCGCGCGTTCTGGCCGCGATCGGGGCCGTGCCGCGCGAGCGGTTCGTGCCGGAGGGCCGGGCGCCGGCGGCCTATGCCGATACCCTGGTGCCGCTCGTGGACGGGCGCGAGCTCAACTCGCCGATGTCCCTCGGGCGCATGCTGAACGAGGTGAGCCCGCAAGAGGGAGAGCGCGCGCTGGTGATCGGCGCGGCCACCGGCTATGCCGCCGCCGTCCTCGAGCGGATGGTCGGGACGGTCGTCGCGGTCGAGGAGGACAAACAGCTGATCGAGGCGGCACGCGGGGCGCTGTCCGGCTCCCGGGTGAAGCTGGTGGAAGGGCCGCTCACCGAGGGCTATCGGGAGGGCGCGCCTTACGACCTGATCCTGATCGACGGTGCGGTCGAGTTCGTGCCGCAGGCGATCATCGACCAGCTCGTCGACGGCGGCCGGCTCGCTGCCGCCTTGCTCGATCGGGGGGTGACCCGGATAGCCATCGGGCGGCGGGCAGGCGACGCCTTCGGGATCGCGCCGATGGCGGATTCGGCGTCGGCCATTCTTCCGGGCTTCCTCAAGCCCAAGACGTTCAGCTTTTAGAGAGGCGGGTAGGTTGATGCGGGGTGGGTTATCAGGGTAGACCTGTACTTTATGAGGCCGTGACAAGGGGAGATTTGGCGCAGGGCAAGGTTGATGCGGGGCAGATAGCGGTTACTATCTGCCAATCGAGCAACGCAGCCATGCGCCATCGGTGGCGCCTGCGATCCGCAGCGTCGAGCGCGGGAGGCGCCTTCGCGCGCTCTCCTTGCGGGCTCATCCTCCTTGGCACCATCACGGCCTGCGACCCTAGCTGCAGCGGCCATCGGTGCGCTGCTTGGGGGAGGCGCGGCGGGGGCGGAGACGCTGCGTGATGCGCTCGTCCAGACATATAACAGCAATCCGACCATCACCGGGCAGCGTGCTCAGCTTCGCAGCCTGGATGAGCAGGCATCGATCGTACGCTCCGGCCTGCGGCCGCAAGTGTCGGCGACGGTGGGCGTGAACCAGGACGTGCTTGCCACCGGCCGGGCAGGGACGGGGCGAAACCTCACCGGCGGGCTGAACGTCAGCTATCCTTTGTTCAACGCGGGCCGGGTGCGCAACCAGATCAGGGCGGCCGATGTTCGCGTCGAGGCGGGCAGGGCCAATCTTCGCGCCACCGAAGGCGACGTCTTCACCGAAGGCGTCGGCGCCTACATGGATGTGATCCGCGACCGCTCGATCGTGACGCTCAACGAGAGTCAGGTGCGGGTGCTCGAAACCAACCTGCAGGCGAGCCGCGACCGGTTCGAGGTCGGCGATCTCACCCGGACGGACGTCGCCCAATCGGAAGCGCGTCTGTCGCTTGCCCGAAGCAATCTTGCCACCGCGCAGGGGCGCCTGCGTGGTAGCGAGGAGAATTACCGCCGTGTCGTCGGCCTGCTGCCCGGCGATCTTCAGCCGCCCCCCAATCTGCCGCCGCTGCCCGCGACGCCCGATCAGGCGGTGGATATCGCGCTCGCCAACAACGCCGATCTGGTGGCGATCACGGCGCAGGCGCGAGCCGCCGGATTCGACATCTCGGTCGCCAGGGCGGATCGCCTTCCGACGATCAACGCGCTCGGCACCAGCCGCTACATCAACGCACTCGGCACGGCGAACGAGCAGCAGGGCATCGATCCGGGAAGCGGCATCAATCTGCCGAACAGCACCACGACGGCCGGCGTCGGGGTCGAGGCCCGAATTCCGCTCTACCAGGGCGGGGTGGTCGGAGCGCGGGTGCGTCAGGCGCAGGCGCTGCAAAGCCAGTTTCTGGAGCAGGGCATCGCCGTCGAACGCAGCGTGGTGGCGAACACCCGCGCAGCCTTTGCCAGTTATCGTGCCTCGCTCGATGCGATCCGCTCCAACGAGGTGGCGGTGGCGGCGAACAACCTGGCGCTCGAAGGCACTCGGGCCGAACAGAGCGTCGGCACCCGCAACGTGCTCGACGTGCTGAACGCCGAGCAGGAGCTCTTGAACAGTCAGGTGGCACTGGTGACGGCGCGGCGCGACAATTATGTGGCCGGTTTCGCGCTCCTCAATGCGATGGGCCAAGCCGAGGCCGAGGACCTCAATCTCGACGCAGGACCGCTCTACGATCCGACGCTCAACTACAATCGCACGATCCGGCGAACCTCGGATTGGGGCCAGGACGCGGCCCCCGCGCCGGCGGCGACCCGGACCGTGATCGGGCCGCCGAATATTCCGCAAAACATCCCCGTGACAGAGCCGCGGCAATAGGCAATAAGGCCCCCGTCATGGGGGATTTTAACCAAGATCCGTCGATGGAAGAGATCCTTGCTTCCATCAAGCGAGTCATCGCCGAGGACGGCCGCGCGGCCATGGCTGGCCCGCGCGGGCCGCGTGGAAACGCGCGTGTCGAGCCCGAACCCGAGCCGCCGGTGGAGGAAGACGACGTCCTCGAGCTCAGCGACCCCGTATCCGAGCAGGATGCATTGATGTCGCAGGAACGGGCAGCGGCCAGCCGGCAGTCGCTGGCCGCGCTCGCGGCGATGCGGCAGCACGGGGATCCATCCTCTTCGTCTTCGTTCGCGGTCAATGAGGGGCCGCTTGAAGCGGTCGTCCGCGAGATGCTCCGGCCGATGCTGAAGGACTGGCTCGACCAGCGGCTGCCGGAAATGGTCGAAGAAATGGTCGCCCGCGAGATCGCGCGGATCACCGGCAAGAGCTTATAGTCCGTATTCGGTAATCCGCTCGTCATGCGGCTTGCCTCATTTCGCATGTGACGAGACTTGGCCGCATCGCGTTTGCGATGCTACCCCGCTGCTCATGAAAAAGCTCCTGCTCGTCAGCATCGCCGCCTTTGCGGCCATCCAGGGCTCCGCCGCCCTTTCCCGGCCGATGACGGCGACCGATCTCGCGACGATGCGAAGGCTCGCCGCCCCGAGCGTATCTCCGGACGGGCGCTGGGTCGTTTATCAGCTGCGCGAAACGGACCTCGAGGCAAATCGCGGCCGGACCGATCTGTGGCTGCTCGACCTTCGGGCGAAGGATGCGCGTGCCGTGAAGATCGCCTCCGCGGCCGACAAGAACGAGCATGATCCACGCTTTTCGAGCGACGGCAGGTGGATCTACTATCTGAGCAACGCGTCCGGAAGCGATCAGCTCTGGCGCGTTGCCGTGCCCGGGGGGAATCCCGAGCAGGTGACGAGGCTGGCGACCGACATTGCCGGCTATTCGATCGCGCTATCGGGCGACCGCATCGCGATCTGGGCGGACCGCAACCTCGCCTGCGCCGACTTCAACTGCGCCAACGTGCCCG
>JAUJOJ010000003.1:125235-267787 GCA_030447665.1 Allosphingosinicella sp.
ATCTGGGCGGACCGCAACCTCGCCTGCGCCGACTTCAACTGCGCCAACGTGCCCGCCCCCCAGCAGGGACGCGGCAGCGCGCGCGTTTATGACGAGACCTTCGTGCGCCACTGGGATGCGTGGGTGGAGCCCGGCATCCGATCCCGGATCTTCATCTTCCCGATGGCGAACGGCCGCCCGCAGGGATCCGGCATTCCCGTCGCGCGCAATCTGGTCGGCGACGCTCCCTCCAAGCCTTACGGAGGCGTGGAGGAGACCAGCTGGAGCCCGGACGGGCGCACGCTCTACTTCACGTTGCGGGAGGCGGGGCGGATCGAACCGACCTCGACCAACCTCGATATCTTCGCCGTGCCCGCCGACGGGAGCGCGCCGCCGACGAACCTGACCGCGGCCAACCGGGCGACGGACACGCTCCCGGCCGCCTCGCCCGACGGGCGCTGGCTCGCTTATGCGGCGATGCGCCGGCCGGGATACGAGGCGGATCGCCAGGTGCTCCATCTTCGCGACCTCCGCACCGGCGAAATCCGTGCGCTGACCGAGCAATGGGACCGGTCGGTCGGCTCGATCGTCTGGACGCCCGACGGCCGCAGCCTGCTCGTGACGGCGCAGGACGTGCTCGATCATCCCGCCTATCGGGTCGACGCGCGGACCGGCAAGGTGACGCGCCTGACGCAGGCGGGGACGGCCAACAATCTCATCCCGCTGCGCGGCGGGGGAGCGGTCTACACGCTCAGCAGCATCGAGAAGCCGGACGACCTTTACCGGCTCGGCAGCCGTGGGCGTTCCGAGCGGCTGACGTCGGTGAATGCCGACAAGCTTGCCGAGCTCGATCCGGTGTCCGTCGAGCGCTTCAGCTTCGCCGGCGCCGGCGGCGACAAGGTCTGGGGCCAGATCGTGAAGCCGCGGAGCGCACGCGGCCCGCTCGCCGTGGCCTTGCTGATTCATGGCGGGCCGCAAGGTTCGTTCGGCAACAGCTGGTCCTATCGTTGGAACCCGCGCCTGTTCTCGGCGCCCGGCTATGCCGCCGTCTCCGTCGATTTCCACGGCTCGACCGGTTACGGCCAGGCGTTCACCGACGCTATCCAGCGCGATTGGGGCGGCGCGCCGCTTGAGGATCTGCGCCTCGGCCTCGCTGCCGCCGGAAAGGCCGACCGGCAGGTCGACACCGCCAACGCCTGCGCGCTTGGCGGCTCCTACGGCGGCTACATGGTGAATTGGATCGCCGGTAATTGGCCGGACGGCTTCAAGTGCCTGGTCAGCCATGCCGGCGTGTTCGACACGCGGGCCATGTCCTACGAGACCGAGGAATTGTGGTTCACCGAATGGGAATTCGGCGGCGCTGCTTTCGATCCTGCCGCGATCGAGGTGACCGAGCGCTGGAACCCGGTGCGCTTCGTTCAGAACTGGCGGACGCCGATGCTCGTCCTTCACGGCGAGAAGGATTTCCGCATCCCCTACAGCCAGTCGCTCGGCATGTTCAACGCGCTCCAGCGCCGCGACGTCCCCTCGCGCCTGGTGATGTACCCCGACGAAAATCACTGGATCCTGAAGCCGCAGAACAGCATCCAATGGTATCGCGAGGTCCATGGCTGGCTGGACAAGTGGCTGCGGCCGGGCGCCGGGCCGATCATCGGACAGGGTAGCTAGGCTATATCGACATTCAGGTCTCCGCGCCCCGGCCGAGGGGGCTCGATGATCGGAGAATAATCTCAGACAGCCGCTCACCCAACCCTCCCCCTCAAGGGGGAGGGCTTTGACAGCTGAATGTCGATACGCCCTAGCGCAGGCTCTGTTCACCCGGCGATTGATTGTGATGGGATCGCACCGTGAACATGGAACGGCCAATCTTCGAAGAGGATGACGAGGAAGCAATCGCTGCCTCGGATGCACGGGCCGATGCAGAGATTGCGGCGGGCAAAGGCATCCCGCACGAGAAGGTGGCCGCCTGGCTCAGGACCTGGGGCACGCCGGAAGAGGGGCCGCCGCCGCCCGAATGGCTGGAATGACATGGATGCCGGAGGCGCTTCGCACTGTCGAAGCGGTTCGGACGTACATCGCGCAGTTCAATCCGGCAGCGGCCGACCGCATGACCAATCGGCTCATCGGCGCGGGAGAAAGTCTCGCTGACTTCCCGAACCGGGGTAGGCCAGCTTTGCGCGGGCACCGAGAGCTGGCGATCATTCCGCCCTACGTGATCCGGTACAGGGTGGAGGGAGACGAGGTGTTCATACCGGCATCCGGCACGGACGCCAGCGCCCGGACCTCGATCGATCCGGGCTGAATCAGGCTCTGGACTGAAGGTGGAGGCTTCCATTCGGCGGCGCGGCCGCTAATTCGCCAGCCTATGAGCGAATTGCCGAAGACGTTCGAGCCCGCCGAGATCGAGGCTCGCTGGTACCAGCATTGGGAGGAGCGGGGACTTTTCCGGCCGGAGCGGCCCGAGGCGGAGCCGTTCACGATCGTCATCCCGCCGCCCAACGTGACGGGCTCGCTCCATATCGGCCATGCGCTGGACAACACGTTGCAGGACATCCTGATCAGGCATGCGCGCCTCCAGGGGAAGGATGCGCTCTGGGTGGTGGGGATGGATCATGCCGGCATCGCCACTCAGATGGTGGTCGAGCGCAACCTGGAGAGCCAGGGCGTCAAGCGCACGGATATGAGCCGCGGCGCGTTCGTCGAGCATGTCTGGGAATGGAAGGCGCAATCCGGCGGCGCCATCACGCGCCAGCTCCGCCGCCTCGGCGCGTCCTGCGACTGGGCCAACGAGCGCTTCACCATGGACGAGGGCTTCAGCCGCGCGGTCCTCAAGGTGTTCGTGCAGCTTTACCGGGACGGGCTGCTCTACCGCGATAAGCGGCTGGTCAATTGGGACCCCAAATTCGCCACTGCCATTTCGGACCTCGAGGTCGAGACCAAGGAGGTCCAGGGCAAGTTCTGGCACCTGCGCTATCCGCTGGAGGACGGCTCGGGATTCATCCATGTCGCCACCACCCGGCCGGAGACGATGCTCGCCGACATGGCGGTTGCCGTCCATCCGGAGGACGAGCGTTATGCCGCCTTCGTCGGCAAGAAGATCAAGCTCCCGATCACCGAGCGCCTGATCCCGATCGTCTCCGACGAACATGCCGATCCGGAGCTCGGCTCCGGCGCGGTGAAGATCACGCCGGGCCACGACTTCAACGATTTCGAGGTGGGCCGCCGGGCCGGGATCAAGGCGGCCGAGATGCTCAACATGCTCGATGCGCAGGCGCGGGTTGCGCAGACGCAGGACGGCCTCGTTCCGGATCATCTGCTCGGCCTCGACCGCTTCGATGCGCGCAAACGCGTGGTCGAGATGCTGGAGGAGGGCGGCTTCCTGGAGAAGGCCGAGGACCGCACGATCCAGATCCCCTATGGCGACCGCTCGGGCGTGGTGATCGAGCCGTGGCTGACCGACCAATGGTATGTGGACGCGGCGACGCTCGCCAAGCCGGCGATCGCAGCCGTGCGCGAGAACGACATCCGCGTCGTGCCGAAAACCTGGGAGAAGACCTGGTTCAACTGGCTGGAGAACATCCAGCCCTGGTGCGTGTCGCGCCAGCTCTGGTGGGGCCACCAGATCCCGGCATGGTATGACGAACAGGGCGACGTCTTCGTCGCCGAGACCGAGGAGGAGGCCCAGCGCGAAGCCGGCAACCGACTGCTTCGCCGCGACAATGACGTGCTCGACACCTGGTTCTCCTCGGCGCTGTGGCCGTTCGGCACTTTGGGCTGGCCGGAGGAGACCGAAACCCTTCGGCGCCATTATCCGAACGACGTGCTCATCTCGGGCTTCGACATCATCTTCTTCTGGGATGCCCGGATGGCGATGCAGGGCTTCCACTTCATGGGCGAGAAGCCCTGGAAGACGCTCTACCTCCACGGCTTGGTCCGCGACGCCAAGGGCCAGAAGATGTCCAAGTCGAAGGGCAACACGGTCGATCCTCTCGGCCTCATCGACCGCTACGGCGCCGATGCGCTCCGCTTCACGCTTGCCGCGATGGAAAGCCAGGGCCGCGACATCAAATTGGATGAGAAGCGGATCGAGGGCTATCGCAACTTCGCGACCAAGCTCTGGAACGCGGCGCGCTTCTGCCAATCGAACGGCATCGGCGCCTCCGGCGCCATCGAGCCGCCGGCCGCGACGCTCCCCGTCAACCGCTGGATCGTCGGCGAGACCGTGAAGACGGTGCAGGCGCTCGATCTCGCAATGGCCGAGTTTCGCTTCGACGAGAGCGCCAACACCATCTACCAGTTCGTCTGGGCGAGCTTCTGCGACTGGTATCTGGAGCTCATCAAGCCTGTGCTGAGCCCAGCCGAAGGGGCGGGCGGCGAAGGCGCCGGCGAGACCCGCGAGGTCGCCGCCTGGGTGCTCGACCAGATCCTGGTCATGCTCCACCCGTTCATGCCGTTCATCACCGAAGAGCTGTGGCATGCGATGGGGGATCGTCCTTACGACCTCATCCTCGCCAAATGGCCGATGCCGGACGCACGGGCGCTCGATCCGGAGGCGGGGCCGGAGATTGACTGGCTGATCCGCCTGATCTCGGAAGTTCGAGCGGCTCGATCCGAACTCAATGTGCCGCCAAGCGCGCGTACGGAGCTTTTGGTCCTCGCGAACGCCGAAGCTGTCGCCCTTCAATCGTCAAACGGAAGTTTTCAGGATCGGCTCCTGAGGAACCGCCACTACCTCCATCGTCTGGCCCGTCTTGATTACATCACGGTTTTCAACACCGGCACTCGCGTAAACCTCGCCACAGGCGAGTTAATCGATCGCACAATTGGCGATACGACGGCCAAAACGCCTGGCATACAGCTCGTGCTCGATGACGTGACCTACATGCTCCCGTTGGAGGGCATCATCGACCTTGATGCGGAGCGTATTCGCCTTACCAAGGTAATCGCCGCGGCGGAGAAGGAGCGCGATGGGCTGGCCGGACGGCTGTCCAACCCCAGCTTCATTGAGCGGGCGAAGCCGGAAGCGGTTGAAAAAGCGCGGTCGGACCATGCCGAAAAGGCTTCGGACGCGGAGAAGTACAAGGCGGCGCTGAGCCGCCTCGGCTAGGCATGCTCCGCGGGCACGACGATCTCGATCGCCGCTTCCGCGACTTCGACCGTTGCCGGCGTCCTGGCCAGCACCTCGCCGTCGATCGAGATGGGCAGGCGCGGCTTGGTGTCGATCAGCAGCCTTTTGCCGCGAAACTCCTGGTGCGCGGCTTCGCGAGCCGGGAGCTTGAAGAATTTCGCGAACCAGTCCCACAGGAGACGGAACATGCTTTGGCCGGTCACCGCCTGAATGACGATGTCGCCGCTGCGCACGTCGGCCGATTCCCACCAGCTCGACCCCGCCGTGGAAGCGGCCGTTGGCGATCCTCACCTCGGTCGTCCAGACCGTCTTCTTCTCGTTGCCGTCGTCGACGGACAGCTTGAAAGGCCGGAAGCGCATCAGGCACCATAAGGCCCATCCCAGATAGCCCACGCGGCCGAGATAGCGCTTGAGGTTGTGCGGCACCGTCTCCCCGATAATCGGCGAAACGCCCATGGAGGCGGCATTGGCGAAGAAGTCGCCGTTGACCACGCCAAGATCGATCCGCCGCCTCTTGCCGGTCACGATCACGTCGATCGCGCCATCGAGGTCGAGCGGAATGCCCAGCGTGCGGGCAAAGCTGTTGGCGGTGCCGAGCGGGAGCAGCGCGAAGACGCAGTCGCGGCCCACCACTTCGTCGACGGTATAGGACAGCGAGCCGTCGCCGCCGCCGACGATCACCATCGGCGCACCGTTCCGCACGGCCTCCGTCACCGTCGGAACGAGCCGCTTCGGATCCTTGAGGCCGTGCGCGGCGATGAGCTTGATGCCCTTCTCCGTGAGCTTCGCCTTCGCCTGCTCGAACAGGTCTTGCCCGCGGCGCGACTTGGCGTTGACGACGAGGACCGCTTCGCGCGGGAGGGGGTTGTTCGTTTCCACGCCAGAACAACACGCGAGCGAGGCGAGAGTGCCCTACCGCCTTTGCAGCGCCGTCCAGCGGCGCGAGCCTTTCCGACAAGGCGGTATCAGCAGGTGCGGCCTGCCCCGCAGGCCGCAGCCATGTCCGGGGGGACATGGCGACCTGCTGATCCTTGTCGGACCAGAAAGGCTCCTGATTTATGTCTGGAGATGATCAGGTCGCCATGCCCCCGGCATGGCTACGGAATCATTCCCGGCCGAAAATTAAGTAGGTGCGCAGTCCCCGGACTGCGCAGCCATGCCCGGGGGGCATTTAATGGTTCCCACTTTTTCGGGAAGTGCTCTAAGCCGCTCCCGAATGAGCATTCCCACCTTTCCCTCGATCCGCATGCGCCGCGCACGCGCCAGCTCCTGGTGCCGGGCGATGGTTGCCGAACATGCGCTCGCCCCCTCCGACCTCATCTGGCCGCTGTTCGTGACCGAGGGCGAGGACGTGGAGGAGCCGATCGCGACCCTGCCCGGCGTCTCCCGCTGGTCGATCGACCGGCTGGTGGAGCGGGCGCGCGAGGCGCGGGGCTCGGCATTCCCTGCATCGCCTTGTTCCCCAACACCCCCCACGAGCTCCGCACGGACGATGCGCTCGAAGCGCTCAATCCCGACAATCTCATCTGCCGGGCGATCGGCGCGGTGAAGGACGCGGTGCCGGAGGTCGGCATCCTTACCGATGTCGCGCTCGATCCCTACACGGCGCACGGCCATGACGGGCTTCTCGACGAGCAAGGCTATGTGCTGAACGACGAGACCAGCCGGGTCCTGGTCGAGCAGGCCCTCGTCCAGGCGTCGGCGGGCGCGGACATCGTGGCCCCATCCGACATGATGGACGGGCGCGTCGGCGAGATCCGCAAGGCGCTCGAGCGCGAAGGGCATCCGAACGTCCTCATCATGGCCTATGCCGCCAAATATGCGAGCGCCTTCTACGGCCCGTTCCGCGACGCCGTCGGCTCGCGCGGCCTCCTGAAGGGCGACAAGAAATGCTATCAGATGGATCCTGCCAATGCCGTCGAGGCGCTGCGCGAGGTGGCGCTCGACATTGCCGAGGGCGCGGACTTCGTGATGGTGAAACCCGGCCTTCCGTATCTCGACATCATCAGGCGGGTGAAGGAGCGCTTCGAAGTGCCGCTCTTCGCCTATCAGGTGTCGGGCGAATATGCGATGATCGAGGCGGCGGCCGCGGCGGGGGCAGGGAACCGGGACGCGCTCGTGCTGGAGACTCTGATCGCCTTCAAGCGGGCGGGCTGCGCCGGTATTCTCACCTATCATGCGGCCCACGCCGCGCGGCTGCTCAGTGACGGCTGAGGCGGGGACGCCGCCGATCGCACGGGAGCGGCTCGCGAAGCCGCTTTTCGTTGCGACCATCGTCACCGGCTCTTTCCTGCTCTTCCTCACCCAGCCGATGATCGGACGCATGGCGCTGCCCAGGATCGGCGGCGCGCCCGCCGTCTGGAACAGCGCGATGCTGGTCTATCAGGCGCTGCTGCTCGGCGGCTATGCCTATGCCCATTGGGTGTCGCGGCTCCGCCCGCGGCTGCAGGCGGGGCTGCACATCGCACTGTTCGCCGTCGCCGCTTTGTGGCTGCCGATCGGCCTCAGGGCGATGACGCCGCCGACCGATTTCTCGCCGGTTCTGTGGGTGCCCTGGTTCCTTGCGAGCTCGATCGGGCCGCTCTTCTTCGTGATCTCTTCGCAGGCGCCGCTCATGCAGCGCTGGTTCGCGCTGGAGAGCAGCCGCGGCGAGCCTTATGCTCTCTATGCCGCGTCCAACCTCGGCAGTTTCGCGGGCCTCATCTCCTATCCGCTCCTGGTCGAGCCGATGCTGACCCTGGAGCAGCAAAGCGCGCTGTGGACGGGGGGCTTTGCCCTGCTCGTGCTGCTGGTGGTCGGCTGCGCGCTCACCATTCCGGCACGGTCGGTCGAAGCGGCTCCAGTGGAGGCATCACCGCCGCCGAGCCGAAAGCGGGTTCTGCACTGGGTGGTGCTCGCGGCAGTCCCCTCGGGGCTGATGCTCTCGACCACGACGCACCTCACCACCGATATCGTGGCGATGCCGCTGCTCTGGGCGCTGCCGCTCGGTCTTTATCTGTTGAGCTTCGTCATCGCCTTTGCCAACGGACGCGGCGCCGCGACCTTCATCACGCAAGTGGCGCCGCTCATCATCCTCATCGCCGGCGGCCTTGCCTTTGCGGCCGGATCGAACCGGCCGCTGACGGCGGCGACGCTCGGGCTCAGCCTGTTGTTCGTGGTCGCGGTGACGCTCCATTCGGAGATGTACCGGCTGCGCCCTCAGCCGGATCGGCTGACCGGTTTCTACCTCGTCATGTCGGTGGGCGGAATGCTCGGCGGTGCTTTTTGCGCCATCGCCGCACCGGTCATCTTCGATTGGGCCTACGAGCATCCGCTGCTGATCCTCGGCGCTGCCCTGCTGATCCCCCAGCGCAGCTATTTGCGGAAGATCGAACGGGTTTGGGAGCACCCGGCCTGGGGACCCAGGCTCGCGCTTTTCCTGCCGGCCGTCGCGATCCTCCTCTCGCTGGCGGGCGACAGGCGTTTTTTCCCTGAAGTGCCGCCGCCCGTCTCGGCCGCCGCCGGTATCGTCATCGCTCTCATGGCTCTGTTCAGCATCGGCCGGCGCGCGGTGTTCGCCGCCTGCCTTGCGGCCTTGATGATGAGCTACGGGGGCTGGTCGACGCTTCGTTACTCGTTCCAGGATGTGCGCACGCGCAGCTATTTCGGCATCTACACGATCGGCACCAACTTGAGCGGGACGGCGCGGATGCTTACCCACGGCACCACCGTCCACGGCCTCCAGAACATCCTCCCCGGAATGGAGGAGGAGCCGACCAGCTATTATACCCGCGGCTCGGGGGTCGGCCGGGTGATGTCCTCGGCGGAGCTTCTGTACGGGCCGGGCGCGAGCATCGGCGTGGTCGGCCTCGGGACCGGCACCTTGGCCTGCTACTCGCGGCCGGGCCAGAGCTGGACCTTCTTCGAGATCGATCCGGAGATGGTGAAGATCGCGACCGATCCGCGCCGTTTCAGCTTCATCTCGCGGTGCACGCCGAACGCGCGGATCACCCTCGGCGACGCCCGGCTCCGCCTGGCCGCGCAGCCGCCGCAAAGCTTCGACATTCTCGCCATTGATGCCTTTTCGTCGGACGCCGTGCCGATGCACCTTCTCACCAACGAGGCGCTCGACGTCTATGCGCGCGCGCTGAAGCCGGACGGCATCCTGATGATGCACATCTCCAATCGCTATCTCGATCTGGAACCGGTCCTGGCGGAAGGCGCGCGGAGGGGCGGCTGGCACGCTGCCGCCCTGGATCACAGCCAAAGCGATAAATATCTGAACGATCATCCGTCTCACTGGATCGCCATGACTCGGCAGCGCCAGACGATGGAGGACATGATTTCCGTAAGCGGCCAGCCCAAGGCCTGGAAGAAGCTGAGGACGCAGCCCGGCTTTGCCGGCTGGAGCGACGACCATGCCAGCATCCTCCCGCTGCTGGAGGAGCTGAGCTTCAAATGATCGAGACCGAACGGTTGCTGCTCCGCAACTGGAGGAGCGAGGATTTCGACGCGTTCGTGGCGCTGACCAACACTCCGGGGGTGATGCGTTGGCTGGCCGGGGTGCAGGAGCCGGCGGTGCTCCGGGAACGCCTCGCCAGCCGATTTATCGCATGGCAGGAGGAACGCGGCTTCACCTTCTGGGCGGTCGAGCGCAAGGCGGACGGGGAGCTGCTCGGTTTTTGCGGCCTCAAGTTCGCGGACGATGTGGGGTGCCCAGTCGCCGGTGAATATGAGGCCGCCTGGCGCCTTCGCGAGGATGCCTGGGGGCAGGGCTATGCCAAGGAAGCCGCGACCGCCTCATTGGGCTTCGCTTTCGCGTCGCTGGGCGCGGAGCGGGTGGTGGCGCTGACCGTCAGCGGCAACATCCCGAGCTGGCGCCTGATGGAGCGGCTCGGCATGGTCCGCCGCGCGGACCTCGATTTTGTCGGCCCGGACTGGGCCGAAGGCACCGTCATCGTCTACGTGATTGGAAGGGAAGAATGGCAGGCCCGCACATCCTGAGCTTCGGCGGAAAGACGCCGCTCGTCGATCCCGCCGCCTTCATCGCCCCGGGCGCCCGGCTGATCGGCGACGTCGAGATCGGGCCCGAGGCCAGCATCTGGTATAATTGCGTGCTGCGCGGCGACGTGAACCGCATCCGCATCGGCGCGCGCAGCAACATCCAGGACGGGAGCGTCATCCACGTCGATTCGCCCAAACCCGGCAATCAGGAAGGGCTGCCCACGCTGATCGGAGAGGACGTGCTGATCGGCCACCTCGCGATGGTCCATGGCTGCATCCTTCACGACCGCGCCTTCGTGGGGCTGGGCTCGATCGTGATGGACGGCTGCGTGATCGAGAGCGATGCGATGCTCGCGGCGGGCGCGATGCTCACCCCCGGCAAGCGGATCCCGTCGGGACAGCTTTGGGCGGGGCGGCCGGCGAAATATGTCCGCGATCTGACGCCGCAAGAGCTTGCCGGGAGCCAAGCGGGCGTTGCGCATTACGTGGCGCTGGCAAAGGCTCATTCCGCCGCGCTGAGCCTCCGCTGAGCGAGGCGCTCAGCCGGTCGATTTCGGCCTGCTGGCCTTCGGCGAGCCGGCGCACCTGTTCTGCCGCGGCAATCGCGCTCATCCGATCCGCCTCGTTGGCGTCGGGGTTGGACCGGGCAAGGACCAGAGCCTCCAGCGCGGCGAGGGCATCGACCGTCGGGGCGCGGGCCGCCTCCAGCCTCGAGACGTCCTGCTGCGCCGTCACCCAGCCATCGGAGCCCGATGCGCCGGCGCGGGCGACGCGGGTCCGGGCGCCGGGCAGGATCTCGTCGAACTCGGCCTGGCCGCGCCGGGCCTGATCGAGCAGCCGGGTCAGCTCCGCACGAAGCTGGGCGTCGGGCGCGGTCTGGGCCGGTCCGCTCGCCGCCTGGGCCCCCCCCGCTGCGGTCCCGCTGCCGATGCAAGGCGGCACCGGCCTTCCGGCAAGCTCATATTCGGCCGCCCTGGGCGACAAGGACGGGAAGGGTCCCTGCGCGGCGCAGGCCGAGATCAAGGCGGCGGAGGCAAGAGTCAGCGGCAGGCGGGGGGAGCATGTCATCCTCCCTCCCTATGGATGTCCGCTTTTGCGAGCAACGGGCTTGCACGCCCCGAACCTTGGCCCTATGTCGCCGTCTCCCACGCGCCCGTAGCTCAGCTGGATAGAGCACCAGACTACGAATCTGGGGGCCGGAGGTTCGAATCCTTCCGGGCGCGCCATTCTCTTCAAGGACTTAGCCTCGTCGCGGCTCGGATCCGGGCCAGGCTCTAACCGGCAGGCACTCACCGGGTACGCACCGGGAGCGTTTTGAGGAGGTTGATTGGCCGAGGAGCTGAAGCCGAATGAGAGGGCGCCGGATGATCGACCGGGCTGCGATTGACCTTCTGGCGGTTGCTGATGCGCTACCCGCCCACCATCTACAGATCATCACCCTAGATCAGCTGTTCCAGGGTAAGCGACCCGACATTCCACTCGTGGACCCGACGACGTTCAGACGGCCGGGGCGTGAGGACACGAGCAAGCAGCACAACCTGCTGTAGCGGCTGCGCTTCCCCTGTTTCTGTGCTGGTGGCGATCGAGATGTTGCTATTGAAGTGGGAGGCTGAGTTCGGCCGGAGATCCCACGATCAGCCGGCGGACGAGCCGCCCGTACGGATCAGCGTTGCCAGAACCTTCGCCTTGTGGCGCACTATCTCATCATCCCACTCCTGGCGCCTAAACTTCACCGCCTGAACATCACCCCATTGATCCAGTGCGCCGCAGCCGATCTGGTGCTGATAATCCTGAAGCTCGCAATTCGCTTCGGGTACCGTTTCCCGAACGATCGCCTGCACTTGCGCGAGGATCGTGGCTTCATCGCCCGACAACTTCGTCATCCGTCTTCCCTTCTGAGGCCGGATCACTCCTCTGCGTGAGGGCGATCGGAGAAGAAGAGGCCAGTCCCGCTGCGGGGACTGGCCTCTGTGATTAAGGGCACCGTTGCCCCTTTGCCGGTTAGCGCTTCGGTTTCTTCGAAGTGCTGCGCTTCACCGTCTCCACGACATGCGTCTTCGGCTTAGCCTTTGCAGTGGAAACCTTGGTGAATCGGCCATTGCCGGCATTGCATCCAATTTTCATTGTAGACCTCCATCGAGTTGATGAGGCGCTCTTTGGCAATCGTCCAAGGCGGTCCCTGGTCGCGGCGTTTGGCCGCGACCAGAGAGCTGGAGTTAATCGTCGTCGTGGAGCACGACGGGCATGGCCTTCGGGTGGATTGGCGCCACCAGCGGGTTTGGCTCGCATGTGAGGAATGCAAACGCTTTCCCCTCCGCCGTCGGCCGCCAGATCCCCGCAAAGGCGAAGATTAGCGACGCCGGCAGGAACGGCCCCACTCCCGGTTCGTTTACTTCTTGTTAGGCATTCGAGACTCCTAACCAATTGGAGAAACGTGATGAAGAAGCTCATGATTGCTATGCTGGTGAGCGGCGGACTCAGCATTCCGACAATCGCATCCGCCGATCATGTTGTTGGTAAGACCTTTACAGGACCCGATGCTCGCGGCCAGTGCGAGAGGTTCGTAGCTCAGTCTCGGAATGAGGGCCGAGCCGCTGCCAAAGAGCGGGAACGCAACCCCGGTGAGTTCAACCGGCACTTCAACGTCCGTTGCCAAGAAAATGCGGACGGTTCGTTCACCGTCGTCCCAGATCAGGCGTGATGAGCAAGTAACATAAGCTCTGGGCCACCCGAAGCCTCTTGCGTTAGAGCGAAATAGGCGAGAGGGATCGGCCGATCACCTCGGCCGCTTTGACCGCTCCCAATGGAATAGCGCATCCGCTCGAGGAATGCGCGATCGACCGAGCTTTTCCCGAGAACAATCAGCAGCAGGGAGAGGAAGTCTTCGTCCACAAGGATGGGCATTTCTATCCCGTGGCTTTCACCGCCAGCCCGATCCGCGACGAGCGATCGAAGACGATCGGGACGATCATCGAGGCGCGCGACATCTCCGCAGAGAAGCGCGGTGAGCAGCATCAGCGGCTGCTGATCAACGAGCTCAATCACCGGGTGAAGAACACGCTCGCCGTGGTTCAGAGCACTGCCGCCCGCACGTTCCGCGGAGACAGCGCCGATCCCAGCGCAAAGCGCGCCTTCGAGGGCCGGATCATTGCGCTTTCGAGTGCGCATGACATTCTGACGCGCGAAAATTGGGAAGCGGCATCCTTGCGGCAGATCGTCGAGGAGACCGCGGGGCCTGGCTGTGGGGCGGACACGGCGCGCGTGGATGCGGAAGGCCCCGATCTTCGGATCGCGCCGCAAACGGCGGTTTCCCTCGCCATGGCTCTCCACGAATTGTGCACCAACGCCGTGAAATATGGCGCGCTCTCCACTGATACGGGGCAGGTGACGATCCGCTGGTCGGTCGAGGAAGGACGGGAGGGTTCTCAGCTTCGCCTCAGCTGGCGGGAGAGCGGCGGCCCGCTTGTGTCGCCGTCACCCGAGCGCGGCTTCGGCACGACCATGATCGAGCGCGCCCTCGCTCACGAACTCGGAGGGCGGGTGGGGATCGAATTCCAGCCTGAAGGCCTGGTCTGCACCATCGATGCCCCGTTTGCCCGAGCCGGTCCGAAATGAAGTCGGTTCACCGAGACGGAACGGAGCCTGTCCGTCGCCTGTTTTACCGCGAAACCATGTCGGGAGCTCGCGATGGACGATCGCAAGGACGAGCAGCAGGACAAGCCGCTTTCCTCAGAGGCGCTGAAGCGGGATGAGTGGCGCGGCGACGGTGCATCCCCGAGCGAGGAGGATCGCGATCGCGACGCGGCGGAGATGGGTAGAGACGGCCCGAACCCGCTGGCCGGAACCATGCTTCCGCCGGATTAGGCCCTGGTCTAAGCTCTAATCTCCGGCGTGGTCGGGCTTGCCCTTGCGCTTTGTCGCGGCAAGCTCTTCGAGCTCTTTCGCGCTCATCGATTCCGCCATCGATTTCGCGGGCCCCTTGAGCTTCGACTTGGGCGTATCGCCGCGCTTGGCCGATAGAGCGGCGCCGGCGGCGCGTTGCTGAGCCTTGGACTTTGCTGGCATCATCGTCTCCATGGAGTGAACTCGTGGAACCCGCCTGCTCGAGAAGCCGTTCCGGGTGACGGAGGCTGGAAGATGGGCGAAGCCACTATCTACAAAGACGGCGATCTGGAGCTTCGCGGCATCGTCGAGCGGCCACGCGAGCCGAACGGCCGCGCCATCCTCGTCGTGCACGAGGCGCCCGGGCTCGGCGACAATGCGCGCCGCCGCACCTCCCTGCTTGCCGAACTCGGCTATGTCGCGCTCGCCGCCGACCTTTATGGCGGCGGCAGGACCTATGGCGGCAGCGAAGCCACGCAGCAGATGGACGCCCTTCGTGCCGATCCCGCCGTGCTGCGCCGGCGGGTGAGCGCCGGCCTGGATGCTCTGACGGAGCTTGCCGGCGTCCCGCCGGAGCAGTGCGCCGCGGTTGGCTATTGCTTCGGCGGCCTGGCCGTTCTCGAGCTCGCCCGCGGCGGCGCGCCGGTCGCTGGAATCGTGAGCTTCCATGGCCTTCTCCGAAGCAGCGCGCCGGCGAAAAAAGGGGAGGTCAGAGCCCGGATCCTCGCCTGCACCGGCGCCAAGGACCCGCTCGTGCCGCTGGAGGACGTGACCGCGTTCCAGGAGGAGATGGATGCGGCCGCGGCCGACTGGCAGCTGATCGTCTACGGCCGGGCGCTCCACAGCTTCACCAATCGCAATGTCGCCGGCGGGGCGGACCCGCGCATGGACTATGATCCCTCCGCCGACCGCCAAAGCTGGGCGGCCGCGCTCCTGTTCCTGGAAGAAACCTTTTCAGCCTAATTCCGCAAGGTCCAGCCGCGCCAGCAGCGCAAAGCGCGCCGCCTCCATCTGCTGCCACAGCTCCGGCCTCAGCAGGTCCTCCGGCTCGATCCGATCCGGCCAGTGTCGTTCGATCACCGAGGCGATGCCGTCCAGCTTGGCTTCATCGGCCATGAAGCGGGGATCGACCCGCGAGGGCTCCGCCACCACGCGCAGCCTCAGGCAGGCGGGCCCGCCGCCATTGGCCATCGACTGGCGGACATCGACCACGAACAGCTTCCGGATCGGCCCGTTCCCTGCCACCATCTCCTCCAGCCATGTCCAGACGCTCGGCGTCTCGCGTGCTTCCTCAGGGACGATCAGCCCCATGCCTCCGCCCGGCAGGGTCACCAGCTGCGCATTGAAGAGGTAGCTGCGGATCGCGTCGTCGAGGCTGACGGCGCCGGCCGGCACTTCGAGGATGTGGAGATCGGGGAGCAGCCGGCGGAGCGATGTGTAGAAATCTGCCCGGTCCTCGAACGCCAACTCATGGGCGAGAAGAACATTCTCGTTGGCGACGGCGACCACGTCGTTGTGAAACGCGCCCGCGGCGATCGCGTCCTCGGATTGAGCGACGAACAGGGTGCGGTCGGGATCGAGCCGGTGGAAGCGGGCGATCGCGCGCGAAGCTTCGACATGCTGGCGCGTCGGAAAGGCGCCCCCGCGCTGACCGTAGACGAACACCTCCACGCCCGGAGAGTCGTGCGATGCGCCGAGGCGCATGTGGTTGGCCGCACCCTCGTCACCGAATGTGGCGGGGATCGGCGGATGGACCGCGAAAACCCGATCGTCGGCGAAGGCGATCCGGAGCTGGGCGAGCGTCGCGGGCCATTCATGGCTCCGGTGGGACATGGTGCGAAGGTTCGCGGCGGTGAGGTGGCAGCGGCCGTCCGCGGTGTCGGGGGCCGGAGAGACCGTCGCCGCATTGGCCGCCCACATGGCGGAGGCGGAGAATGCGGCGGGGCGGAGCGAGGCGGGGACGTCCTCCACCGTCGCGCAGCTCGGCGAGCCAGTTTCGATGGGGAGCGACGATCGGCGACGTGGATGGGGGAGGAGCACGCCCTGGGCGAGGCGATCGGGACGTGGATGGGGGAGGAGCACGCCCTGGGCGAGGCCGAGCCGCAGATTGTGCCGCATCTTCTCGACGCCCTGCAGCGCCGCCGCTTTGGGATGCGAGACGTTGCCCTTGTTGCTGGAGGAGGCGAGATTGCCGAGGCTGAGGCCGGAATAATTGTGGCTGGGGCCGATGATGCCGTCGAAGTTGATCTCGGTGAGAAGCATGTCAGCGTCCCATCGCCAGGAAAGTGTCGCCGGGGCGGATACCGAGCAGCCGGGCGGCGGGCGCATCCAGTGTCGCGCTGCCGTCCGGATCGACGCCGACATGGCCGTAGCAGGCGACGAAATCGCGCAGCCTGCCGGCCGCCAGCATCATCGGCTCGCCGTCGGGCTCCTCGCTGATCCGGTCCAGGACCAGTTCGCGGGCATCCCTCACTGTCCGGATCGAGTCGGTAGCGGCAACCATCGTCGGCCCGCCATCGAAGATGTCGACATAGCAATCGTAGCGGAAGCCCTCGCGCTCCAGCATCTTCATCGCCGCGCGCCCGGTCGGGTGGGGGATTCCATCACATGACGCGCGCTCTCGGGCAGCATCGCCGTGTAGATCGGCGTTTTCGGCATGAGATCGGCGATGAACTGGGTGCCGTGCATTGCGTTGAATTCGTCGGCTTCCCGGAAGTCCATGTTGAAGAACTTGCCGGCGATCGCATCCCAGAAGGGCGAGCCTCCGGATCTCGTCGATCACGCCCCTCAATTCGGCGATGACGCGGTCGCCGAACCTTACCCTATGCTGCCTGATGAACAGATAGCGGCTGCGGGCCAGCAGGAGTCCGAGCCCGCCGGCGCGCTCGCCGGGATGGAGGAACAGACCGCCCACCTCCGACGAGCCCTCATGATCGGTGCAAAGCATCAGTTGCTCGGCGCGGAATGTCTTGCCGAGCGCCTTGGACGTCTGGGTGAGCGTCGACAGGCGATAGCTGTAGAAGGGCCATTCGGAGCCGACCATTCCGAAGATCTGGCAGGTGCCGCGGACCTGGCCCGCCTCGCTGTTTTCGAGGACCATCATGAACATGTCGTCGCGCTGCTCGGCGATGTCGTCCTCGAAAGCCTTTTCGGATCGGATCAGCTTGTTGACGAGCGTGCCCCGGTCGGCCGGCAGGTTGGTGAAGCCGCCGCCGGTGAGCTTCGCCATCTCGTAGATCGCCTGGAAGTCCTCGTTGTCGGCGGGGCGCACGCGAAAGGTCACGACGCTGCTCCTGATGCGAGACGCAGAATGACGAGGGCGGAAAGCTGCGCACGCTCAACGAGACTGTCCACGATCAGATATTCTTGCGGCGAATGGATGGCGCCGCCGCGGACGCCCATCGTGTCCACAATGGGCACGCCGCAGGCGGCGATGTTGTTGCCGTCGCAGACGCCGCCGGTGGCGCGCCATCCGATCTCCTGGCCGAGATCGGCACCGCATCGGCGCACGAGTGAGAACAGCTGGCCCGCGCGTCGAGCGGCTTGGGCGGCCGCGCGAAGCCTCCATGCATGGTGATGCCCACCTCGTGCTCTGCCGCAACCAGCGAAACGGCATCCTCCAGGACTTGCTGGGCCCGCCGTTGCTCGTCCACCGTCTGCGGGCGCATGTTGATGCGCAGGATGGCATGGTCCGGCACCACATTGTTGGGCCCGCCGCCCTCGATGCGCGCAGGATTGACGGAGAGCGAGGGCGTTCTGGAGCGCGCGAGGCGCAGCGTCAGGTCCGCGGCGGCGACGACGGCGTTGCGGCCCTCCTCGGGGTTGCGGCCGGCATGAGCGCTCCGCCCTTCGATCCTGATCGAGAAGTTGCCGCTTCCCGGCCGCGCGCCTGCGAGCGTGCCGTCGGGGAGGGCGGCAGGCTCGTAGGTGAGAGCGGCTTTCTTGCCCCGCGCCGCCTCCGCGATCAGCGCCGCCGATCCCGGCGAGCCGACCTCCTCGTCGCTGTTGATCACCACCTCGTAGCCGAAGCCCTGTCCGCCGCCCGAAGTCTCGATCGCCTCGAGGGCTGCGAGCAGTACCGCGATGCCGCCTTTCATGTCGGCCACACCGGGGCCGCCGAGCACGCCTTCTTCCCGCCAGCTCACCCGCTGGAAGGGGTGATCGGCGCCGTAGACCGTATCCATATGCCCGGTGAAGAGCAGCTGCGCCGGCGCTTCCGGCCGCACGCGCAGGTGAAGGTTGCGGCCGTGGGCGAGCGGCTTCAGCGCTCCGCTCGGCTCCATCGCCTCGACGGGCGAAGGCTCCAGCAATCGGATTTCTCCGGGAAGAGCGGCGAAGGCGTCGGCGTAGATGGCTGCCATCTGCCCAAGCCCCGCAAGGTTGCGCGAGCCGCTGTTCACCGCCGCCCAGGCCTGGACCTGATCGAGCATCGGCGCAGCCGCCGCACGCTCCAGCACCGCCTGTTCTTCCCCGGACACACCCCGCATGCCGGCCGCCTTAGCCAAGGATCTGGGCGAGCGCCACACCGCCTGCCAAGGTGGAGCTTGCCAAGCTCAGCCAGCCATTTATTTCAATTTGCCTTGCCAGCTTCCTCCTGTGCTATCGGAGGATGTCCGAGGAACGCTGCTCCGTCAGTCGCGCCGCGTCGTCTCTCCCACAGCGCGAGATATCTTCTTCGAGACAGGTTCCCAGCCCACGACCGGATAGCCTCGTTCGGTAAGGCATCCCGCCACTGCCTGCTGAATGGCTTGCTCTTTCTTGTTCTTCTTGGATTTCGCCATCCGCCAGGCCCCCGCAACCGCTGCGAAGGGAAGGAGGACCACGGTCGCCGACGCAACCGCCACACCGGTCCATCCACCAGCCACCGCTGCGGCCGTGCGCCCCACCGCCGCAGTGGTGACAGCCGCCCGGCTCCTCCGCCAAATGCATGCGTGCCGCCCACCGCCGCAGCCTGGTGAGCAGTCCGGCATTGATTGTCCCCCGCATTTCGCTCGTCGGCAATTCCTCCCGAAGCCACAATGACCATGCAATAAGATCTCGCACAGCGACCATTGCAACTTGCCGTCCGCCAACGGCTTGACGGCATTCCGGAGAAAGCCTCGATCAGATCCTGCGATCACAAGGCGCGCGGGCCTTCCCCATTCCAGGCGATGCCGCTTCGACCTGCGATGAGCCACCACGGGATCAAGCTGGCCATGGTCTAAGCCGAAGCGGCTCAGGACTGAATTGTCAGCGAGGATTGGACGGGACGCGCCTGACACATGCCAGGCCGGGGCTGTGGCAGAAATAGGTGACGGTAATGACGAACACCCGCGCGACACGGCCCCAATCAAAGCAGTCACGGTGAGTAGAACTCTCATTTGATTGTCCTGCCAGAGCAGATCCATCGGCAAAGAAGTTGGTCGGAGTCGTGACAGCGGGCCTGCCGCTGGGCCAGTCGCGAACATCGTGGATGCGGATGATGGCCGCCCCACCAAGCCTCAGGGCGCGCTACATGTCCGGTGGATCTTGTTGAAATAGGTCGTCATGAGAAAGAGCGTGTCAACAAGCAACATGGTGCCTCCACGACGCTTTGTCGGCCACGCAACTCCGTAGCTGGGTCGCAACAGCCGGAAAGCGGGCAGTGGACCCTCCCTTGCCTATAGCCTGGCCGAGAAGGCGGTGAGCAGGTCCTCGTAGAGCTTGCGCTTGAAGGGCACGATCATCGCCGGAAGCTCTTGCGGATCGGCCCATTTCCAGGCGCGGAATTCGGGCTCGGGCGTGTCGATGTCCACATCCGCGTCGCTGCCGGTGAAGCGGCAGAGGAACCAGGTCTGGCGCTGGCCGCGCCATTTGCCCTTCCAGATCTTGCCGAGAAGGTCGTCCGGAAGGTCGTAATAAAGCGCGTCCGGGTGGCGCGCGACGATCTCGACATGGTTCGGGCGGATGCCGGTCTCTTCCTCCAGCTCGCGGAGCGCGCCGGCGACCTCGTCCTCGCCATCGTCGAGCCCGCCCTGGGGCATCTGCCAAGCCTCCAGAGTGCTATCGAGCCGCTGGGCGACGAACACCTTGCCCTCGCGGTTGAGGAGCATCACGCCGACGGCCGGGCGATAGGGCAGCGACTCTCGATCGATCATCGTTCCCCAGCCTCTCGGATCATGAGCTTCAGCACCTCCACGCAGCCTCTGATATCCTCCTCGGACGAGGGGATCGCCTTTCGCAAGTTGATGAAGCCATGGATGGTTCCCTCGGCTTCGCGGAACACGGTGGGCACGCCCGCCTGAACGCAGGCGGCGGCATAGGCGCGGCCCTGGTCGCGGATCGGGTCGAGGCTGGCGGTGATCACCAAGGTCGGCGGCATGCCGGCCTGGCTCTTCATCATCGGCGAATAGCGCCAGTCCTTGCGGTCCGGACGATAGCAATCCTCGAACCAGCGGAGGCCGTCATGGGTGAGAAGATAGCCCTCGCCGAAATCGTGGAACGACGGATAGCCCTTGGCCGGATCCGCGGCCGGATAGATCGGCCATTGCGCCAGCACCGGAACGGTCGCCGGCTCATCCCGCAGCGCGAGGCTGGCAATGATCGCGAAATTTCCGCCTGCGCTGTCGCCGGCGAGCACGAGGCCGGTCGCCTGCCGGCCGAGCGCCTCCGGGCTGTCCGCCACCCAGCGCGCGGCGGCGATCGCATCCTCCAGGCCAGCAGGCCAGGGATGCTCCGGCGCGAGCCGGTAGCCGACGGAGATCACCGGAAGATCGAGCTGCCGGGCCATCTCGGCGCAGAAGGGCTCATGGGTGTGGATGTCGCCGAGGACGAAGCCGCCGCCGTGGAAGAAGACCATGACCGGGCCGGGTGCGCGGCTCTCACGAGCGTCGAAGAGGCGGAGCGGGATGTCGCCCGCGGGACCCGGCGCGGCAAGGTCGCGGTTCACCGCCAGCTCGCCGACCGGCGCATCCGCAACGTGGCGGGAGGCGTGCATCATGATCCGTGCCTCGACGGGACCGACATCGTGGCTGCGCGGGCCGGGCAGGGCATTGAGATAGTCGAGGAACCTGCGCACGTCGGGCCGAACGAAAGGCTCCATAAGGGTCACCTGGCATTTATCCCCTTTCGCCCAGATGGCGCCGGGCGGCGCGGGGCCCTAATTAGGGGCGGTGATTACCGTCGTCCACCATCCAGACTATGTCGCGCAGCCGCCGCGGACGAACGGGCCTTATCAGCCGAGCAAGAACGCGCTGATCCGGGATCTGCTTATCGCGGAGGGCGAGCGGATCGACTGGATCGAACCCGAACCGATGCCGGACGAATGGCTGAAGGCCGTGCACGATCCCGATTATGTCGATGAAGTCATGGCGTCGCGCGTTCCGGCGCAGAAGGAGCGGCGGATCGGCTTCGCGATCAGCGACCCGGTGGCGCGGCGGGCGGCGCGGGTGCCCGGCGGGACATTCCTGGCCGGCATGCTGGCGATGGAACGCGGCTTTGCCGCCAACAGCGCGGGCGGGAGCCACCACGCGCTTCCCGATACCGGCGCCGGCTATTGCGTGTTCAACGATCTTGCGCTCGCCGCCGTCAGGCTTGTGGAGGAGGGCCATGTGCGGCGCGTGCTTGTGGTCGATTGCGACGTCCACCAGGGCGACGGCACCGCCATTCTCACCGCCGGGCGCCCGGCATCGCCACTTATTCGATCCACGCCGAGAAGAATTTTCCGGCCCGCAAAGCCCGCTCCACCCTTGACGTGCCGCTGGCCGACGGCACGGGCGACGACGATTATCTCGCGACGCTCGAGCGGACGCTGGTGCCGCTGGTGGACGGGTTCCGGCCTGAGCTGATCCTTTACCAGGCGGGCGTCGATCCGTTCGCGGGCGACCGCCTCGGCCGGCTGGCGCTGAGTCAGGACGGGCTCGACGCGCGCGACGGCCTCGTCGCGCGGCTGGCGGCGGCGCGGGGGATCGGCCTGGCGAGCACGCCCGGCGGTGGCTATGGCAGCGATCCGCATCCGATCGCCGAGCGCCATGTCCGCTCGATCCTGACCCTTGCCGCTGTCTTCGAGGCGCGGGAGCGGACGGTTGACATTGAGATACGACCCCGCGCCACTATGTAGGCGCACCTTCCCGATCTCCCACGCGCCGGTCGCTTTTTCGGGAAGTGCGCCGCGGCGCGGCTAGGGTCGCCCAAGGAAAAGAAGGACTTCTGAATGGCGACGGCCACGCATTTCCTGACACCGGAAGAAGCTCGGGCCGATGTGCCGCTCGAGGCTGTGGTCGTGCGTTTCGCGGGCGACAGCGGCGACGGCATGCAGCTGACCGGCGGGCAATTCACCTTGTCGACCGCGCTTGCCGGCAACGATCTGGCGACATTCCCCGATTTTCCGGCCGAGATCCGCGCGCCCGCAGGGGACGACCTTCGGCGTCTCGGCCTTCCAGATCAATTTCGGCTCGTCCGCGATCGAAACGGCGGGCGATGCGCCGGACGTGCTCGTCGCGATGAACCCGGCGGCGCTCAGGGTGAATGTGGACGCGCTGAAGCCGGGCGGGCTCATCATCGCGGACGAGGGCGAGTTCGGCGCGCGCAACCTTGCCAAGGCCGGATATGAATCCAATCCGCTCGAGGATGGTTCGCTCGCCAAGTGGCAACTCGTCTCCTTCAACATCAGCCAGCTGACCATGGATGCCGTGAAGCCGTTCGGGCTCGGCAACAAGGAAGCGCTGCGCTGCAAGAATATGTGGACGCTGGGGCTCGCGCTCTGGATGTTCGATCGCGACCGGGGGCCGATCGAAGAATGGCTCCGCACCAAATTCGCCAAGGCGCCGGAGCTTGCCGAAGCCAATATCGCGGCGCTGAACGCCGGCCATGCTTATGGCGAGACGGCGGAGATCGGCGGCCAGATCCCGCAGCATCATATCGAGCCCGCGCCCGCCGAGCCGGGCCTTTATCGCACCGTGACGGGAGCCGAGGCGATTTCGCTCGGACTCGTGGTGGGCGCCCAGCTTGCCGGGCTCAAGATGTTCTTCGGCGGCTATCCGATCACGCCCGCGTCGGCGATCCTGCACCATCTGTCCCGCCTCAAGGAATATGGCGTCACCACCTTCCAGGCGGAGGACGAGATCGCCGCGATCGGCAGCGCCATCGGCGCAAGCTTCGCCGGCTCGCTCGGCGTCACCTCCTCGTCGGGTCCGGGCATCGCGCTCAAGGCGGAGGCGATGGGCCTCGCGATCATGACCGAGCTTCCGCTCGTGATCGTCAACTCGCAGCGGGGAGGGCCCTCCACCGGCCTTCCGACCAAGACCGAGCAATCGGACCTGTACCAGGCCGTCTACGGCCGCAACGGCGATGCGCCGATGCCCGTCATCGCCGCCCGCTCGCCGGCCGACGCCTTCGACTGCGCGATCGAGGCCTGCCGCATCGCCACCCAATATATGACCCCGGTGATGCTCCTCACCGACGGCTATATCGCCAATGCGGCCGAGCCGTGGAAGGTGCCGGACATGGGCCGCTACCAGCCCTTCCCGGTGCGCTTCCATGACGAGGCCCCGGCTGAAGGGCAGCCGGTAAATCCCTATGCAAGGGACGAAAAGCTTGCGCGGGTGTGGATCAAGCCGGGAACCCCGAAGCTCACCCACCGGATCGGCGGCATCGAGAAGAATGCCGGCACCGGGCATATCGACTACGCTCCTGCCAACCACCAGAAGATGACGGACATCCGCGCCGGCAAGGTGGCCGGTGTCGACATCCCGGACCAGGAGGTCACGCTTGGAGAGGCAGGCGGATGGCTGGCCGTCGTCGGCTGGGGCTCGACCTTTGGGCCGATCCATCAGGCGGTCCGCCGGGCCCGCGGACGCGGCCTCGACGTCAGCCACGTCCATATCCGCCACATCTGGCCGCTGCCAGGAAATCTGGGCGATCTTCTAAGGCGTTACAAGCGGGTCATTGTTCCGGAGATGAACAGCGGCCAGTTGAAGACGGTGCTCCGCGACCAATATCTGGTCGATGCGCGGCCGGTGACGAAGGTGTCCGGGCAGCCGTTCAAGATTTCCGAGATCGAGGCGGCCATCGAGGAGGCGCTCGCATGAGCAATCCTCGTCCCTTGTCGCTCATCCTTCTGCTGATCGCTGTGCTGGCCGTGATCCTTTATCTTCGAGGCTGATCCATGAACGAGATGACCAAGCTCACCGCGAAGGACTTCGCGACCGACCAGGAGGTCCGCTGGTGCCCCGGCTGCGGCGACTATGCCGTGCTGAAGGCAGTGCAGCGCACCATGCCGGAGCTCGGCGTCCGGCCGGAAAATGTCGTGTTCGTCTCCGGCATCGGCTGCTCGAGCCGCTTCCCTTATTATATGGAGACCTACGGCTTCCACACCATCCACGGCCGCGCGCCGACCTTTGCGACCGGCATCAAGCTCGCCAATCCCGAGCTCGACGTGTGGATCATCACTGGCGACGGCGACGCGCTCTCGATCGGCGGCAATCACACGATGCACATCCTACGCCGCAATCTCGATTGCCAGATCCTGCTGTTCAACAACGAGATCTATGGCCTGACCAAGGGCCAATATTCGCCCACCAGCCGGGTCGGCACTCGCTCGCCCTCGACGCCGTTCGGCTCGGTCGACCGGCCGGCGAGCCCGTGCGCCTTTGCATTGGGATCGGGTGCGCGCTTCGTCGCCCGCGGCATCGACGTCCACAAGAATCTGCCGGACGTGTTCAAGGCCGCCCATGCTCACCGGGGCGCGAGCTTCGTCGAGATTTACCAGAATTGCATCGTTTATAATGACGACGTGTTCGCCCCGTTCACGGCCAAGGAGAATGCCGGCAATCAGCTCTGGTTGAAGGCCGGCGAGCCGATGCTGTTCGCGGGCGGCACCAAGGGCATTGCGCTCGATCGCGACCAGTTGGCCGTCAAGGTTGTCGAGGTCGAAGGCGGCGATTGGCAGACGGCCGGCGTGCTCGTCCACGATCCGAAAAATCGTTCGGTGGCCCACATGCTGGTCGAGATGCCGCTGGTCGGCTTCCCGGTTGCGCTCGGCGTCGTCTACGAGGATCCGGCGCCGACCTTCGAAAGCGCCGTCGTCGAACAGAACATGCAGGCGAGCGCCGGCAAGACTCCGAACCTCCAGGCGTTGGTCAGCAAGGGCCAGAGCTGGGAAGTGACCAAAGAGCCGCACGCAATCTAGGCTATCAGCTTCAATCTGGAGCGAGTCTAAAGGCCGTCTGGACGGCAGCGCTCGTGGACGCGAAGGGGAGGGATGGCCGATCCCACCATCCTCTGGCTTCGCCAGGACCTTCGCCTCCATGACCAGCCGGCATTGGCGGCGGCAGCTTCGGAAGGGCCGGTGCTGCCGGTCTACATCCTCGACGATGTTTCTCCCGGCCGATGGGCGATCGGCGGTGCGCAGCTTTGGTGGCTTCATCATTCGCTCGCCAGCCTCGGCGAAGCGCTGGAGGCGCGAGGCTCGCGTCTCGTCCTTCGGCGCGGCGAAGCGGCGGCGGAGCTTGCGCGGCTGGCAGCCGAGCTGGGCACGCGGCGGATCCATGCAGTGCCGCATCATGAGCCCTGGTGGACGGATGCCGAGGACCGCGTCGCCCGGACGCATGACCTTCAACTGCACGACGGCAATCAACTCGCGCCGCCGCGCGATGTGGTGAATGGCGGGGGGACAGCCTACAGGATCTACTCGCCCTTCTTCCAGGCGCTCCAGCAGCACCTTCCTCCCCACGAGCCTGATCCAGCTCCTGAGCGTCTCGTCCCGCCGGCAGAATGGCCGGCAGGCGACAGCCTCGCCGAATGGTCATTGCTGCCGACGAAGCCGGATTGGGCGGCCGAGTTTCCGGCGCTCTGGGCTCCCGGGGAAGCCGGCGCGTCGCGTTCGCTCGATGCCTTCGCCGGCGGCGTTGCCGATTACCTGGACCGCCGAAACCTCCCTTCCGAGGAGGGAACTTCCCGCCTGTCGCCGCACCTGCACTTCGGCGAGATCTCGCCGGCCACCGTCTATCATCGCGCGGTGGAAGCCGGCGACGGCGCCGGATCGAAGTTCATCAAGGAACTGGCGTGGCGGGATTTCACGCAGGCGCAGATGGCAGCGCACCCCGCCATCGGCGAGCGTCATGCCCGCTTTGTCTTCGACCGTTTCCCGTGGCGCCGGAGCGAGGAAGCGGCGGACGATTTCGTCGCCTGGACCTCCGGGCGGACAGGCTATCCGATCGTCGATGCCGGGATGCGGCAGCTCTGGCGGGTGGGCTGGATCCACAATCGTGTCCGGATGATCGTCGCGAGCTTTCTGGTGAAGCACCTGCTGATCGACTGGCGCGACGGGGCGCGCTGGTTCTGGGACACGCTGGTCGATGCCGATTACGGCAACAACAGCGTCAACTGGCAGTGGATCGCGGGTTCGGGTTTCGATTCCAATCAGTTCGTGCGGATCATGGCCCCGCTGACGCAGTCCACTAAATTCGACGCCGCCGGCCTATATACGCCGCTGGGTGCCCGAGCTTGCCGGCCTCGACGACGAAACGATCCACGATCCGGATGAACATGGCGCCCGGCCCGCCGCTTATCCGCCGAAGATGATCGGCCATCGCGAAGCCCGCGCGCGGGCTCTTGCCGCCTACGCATCGGTCAGCGCCTGATCCATCCGAACCGGCAGGCGCCGATTGCGCATCCGGTCCACAAGGCCTGCCACAAGCCACGCGCCATGGACCAGCACGCGCCATGAACCAGCACGCGCCATGAACCAGCAGTCGAGGGGCCGCCATCTTGTCGCTGCCGATCGGGGCTTTGCCACCGGCGGCGGGCTGGTCGCGCGTCTGTTCGGCGGCGGTTTCCGCAAGATCCTGGACCGGATCGACGGCGGCCTTCGAGAGGGCGGCATCGATGCGACGCTGCCGGATGGATCGAAGCGGATCCTGGGCGGGCGCCGCCCCGGCCCGATGCCCGTCGTTCAGCTCCACAGCTGGCGCGCGATCGTGCGGCTGGTAACCTCGGGCTCGGTCGGCTGGTACAAGGCCTGGGCGCTTGGCGAATGGTCGAGCCCGGACCCGGTGCCGCTATTCGATCTGTTCATGCGCAATGGGGAGAGCCTTGGCGAAGTGGCTCGCGCGAAAGGGATTTGGCGCAAGCTCAACCGCGCCGCCCATCTCCTCCGCAGGAACAGCAAGTCGCGGGCGCGGCTCAACATCGCCTTTCACTATGATCTCGGCAACGACTTCTATTCGGCTTGGCTCGATCGCAGCATGACCTATTCGAGCGCGATCTTCTTGAGCGATGAGCCGCTGGAGGAAGCGCAGGCGCGGAAGATCCGGGCTTTACTGGACCGGCTCGATCTCCAGCCCGGCCAGCGCCTGCTCGAGATCGGATGCGGCTGGGGCTCGCTCGCGGAGATCGCGGCGAAGGAATATGGCGTGGAGGTCGTCGGCCTCACTCTTTCCGCCGAGCAGAAGGCCTATGCCGACACGCGATTGGCAAGGGCGGGCCTTGCCGACCGGGTAAGGATCGAGCTCACCGACTATCGCGACGTCCAGGGCCGCTTCGATGCGGTGGCGAGCATCGAGATGGTGGAAGCCGTCGGCCAGGATTACTGGCCCTCCTTTCTCCACGCCGTCGCGCGGGTGCTGAAGCCAAGCGGGCGCGCCGCGATCCAATTCATCTCGATCCGAGAAGAGCTGTTCGACAGCTATGCGTCCAGCGCGGACTTCATCCAGACCTACATCTTTCCGGGCGGCATGCTGATCAGCGAGCCGCGTTTCCAGGCGATGGCCGAGCTCGTCGGCCTCAACTGGCGCGACCGCAGGGCTTTGGGCCCGATTATGCGGAGACGCTGAAGCGCTGGCGCGGCCGCTATGAGGATGCCGTGGCGGAGGGGAGGCTCCCCGCGGGTTTCGACGAGCCGTTCCACGATCTGTGGCGCTACTACCTCATGTATTGCGAAGGCGGCTTTCGCGGCGGCGGCATCGACGTGGCGCAGGTAACGCTGGTGAAACGATGAAGCGGGACGCTGCCCGGCCGACGCCCGACGCACTTCGGTGAAGTGGATCCTAGACCAAGCTGCGCGGAATAGGCCACTTCGCTTCGTCATGCCGGACTTGATCCGGCATCCACCTGTTCTTCTATTAGGTAGCTCCGGTCTAGAAGGTGGACCCCGGATCGAGTCCGGGGTGACGATCCACAATGCTCTTTAAATTCGGAGCCGGTATCCCGTTTCGAAATCGGATCGCAGCAGCGCGGCGATCGCGTCCGCGGCAGCCTTGGGCGGCTTCAGCTGGCTCTGATCCTCGCCCGGAAAGGCTTCCTGCCGCATCCCGGTCGCAGTGGCTCCCGGGTCTATGATCGCGACCTTGGGCGAGGGGAAATTCCGCACCTCGTCGGCATAGCTCAACGCCAAAGTTTCCAGCGCCGCTTTCGATGCGCCATATGCGCCCCAGAAGGCTCTTGGCTGACGCCCGACGCTGGACGTGACCGCCAGCACCCGGCCTTGGCTGCTCTTCCTCAGCAAGGTGTCGAAGGCGGCGATCAGCGCCTGGGGCGCGAGCAGGTTGAGCGTCAGGAGCTTCGTAAATTCCTTGCCGTCGATGTTCGGCACCGGCGACAGCGTGCCGAGCATCGCCGCGTTGAGCACGAGAATGTCGAGCGCCTGCCACCGCTCCGCCATCGCGGCGGCGAGCCGTGCGATGCTCTCACTCTCAGCCAGATCCAGCGGCGCTATCGTCGCGCTTCCGCCGGCCTCGTGGATCCGCTCCTCGACCTCCTCCAAGGCTCCGGCCGTGCGCGCGGCAAGCACCACATGCGCGCCCTCCCGCGCGAGGGCTTCGGCTGTCGCCGCGCCGATGCCGCGGCTGGCGCCGGTCACCAGCGCCACCTGTCCGTCGAGAAAGCCCGGCACTAAGCGTAGCGTTCCGCCAGAAGCGCGAGCTGATCGGTAGGCTCCGAATCCTCATGATCGGTGAGGCGGGTCGGATAATCGCCGGTGAAGCAGGCATCGCAATGCTGCGGCTGCGCCTCGTCCCGCATGTCTTCGCCGACCGCACGATAGAGACCGTCGATGGAGACGAAGGCGAGGCTGTCGGCCTTGATGTAATTGTTCATCTCGGCGACGTTCATCTGCGCGGCGAGCAGCTTCTTCCGCTCGGGCGTGTCGACCCCGTAGAAGCAGCTGTGGCGCGTCGGCGGGCTCGCGATCCGCATATGGACCTCGCGCGCGCCCGCTTCGCGCAGCATCTGCACGATCTTGAGGCTGGTGGTGCCGCGCACGATCGAATCGTCGACGAGGACGAGGCGCTTGCCTCGGATCAGCGCGCTGTTGGCGTTGTGCTTCAATTTGACGCCGAGGTGGCGGACCTGGTCGCCCGGCTGGATGAAGGTGCGCCCGACATAGTGGGAGCGGATGATGCCGAGCTCGAACGGAATGCCCGATTGCTGCGCGTAGCCGATCGCTGCCGGCACGCCCGAATCCGGGACCGGCACGACATAATCGGCATCCACCGGGTTCTCGCGCGCCAGCTCGGCGCCGATCTGCTTCCTCACCGTGTAGACGGATTGACCATCGACGATGCTGTCCGGCCTTGAGAAATAGACGTGCTCGAAGATGCAGGGGCGGGGGCGGATCGCGTTGAACGGCCGGTGCGAGCGCACGCCTTTTTCCGAAACGACGACCAGCTCTCCCGGCTCCACCGAGCGGATGTAGGTCGCGCCGATCACGTCGAGCGCCACCGTCTCCGAGGCGAAGATATAGGCCTCGCCGAGCCGGCCCATCACCAGCGGCCGGATGCCGAGCGGATCGCGGCAGGCGAGCATGCCTTCGCTGGTGAGGCAGACCAGCGAATAAGCGCCTTCGACCTGCTTCAGCGCGTCGATGAAGCGGTCGAGCAGGGTGCGGTAGGTCGAGGTCGCGACGAGATGGATGATCACCTCGGTGTCGCTCGTCGATTGGAAGATCGAGCCGCGGCGGTTGAGCTCGCGCCGGAGCCGCATCGCGTTCGAGATATTGCCGTTATGGGCGACCGCGAATCCACCCGAGGAAAGTTCGGCGAAGAGCGGCTGCACGTTGCGAAGCGCGGTCTCACCCGTGGTCGAATAGCGGACATGGCCGATCGCAGCGCGCCCTGCCAGGGTTCGGATCACGTCGTCGCGATCGAAATTACCGGCGACATGCCCCATCGCGCGGTGGCTGTGGAACAGCCGCCCGTCCCAGCTGGTGATGCCGGCCGCTTCCTGGCCGCGGTGCTGCAGCGCGTGAAGGCCGAGCGCGGTTACCGCCGCCGCGGTCTCGGCGCCCCAGATGCCGAACACGCCGCATTCCTCGCGCAGCTTGTCGCCAGAAAGCTCCGGATCGAAAGGATTGGTCGTCAGCATGTGTTGGCCCGTCGCTCACCCCGTGCCCGCGCCATATAGGCAGCGCAGACGGGTTTGTCGCCTCGTTGTCACAAATTGATGTGGATTATCTGGCCGAGCGTGCCGTAGACCGCATCTGCCTGATTGCCTGAACCCTCGCTCGCTTTCAGGCGTAGGAGAGACATGAAGAAGCTTCTCGCTGCCGCTTTGCTCCTTGCGTCCTGCTCCGGTTCGGACGATCCCGAGCGAAAGGCCGGCGGCAATTCCGCGGCTCCGGCGGTTCAGGACAGGGAGCAGAGCGAGAGGTCCGGAACGCCGAGTGCGCTGGGAACGCTTACCGGCCTTTACGAGGGCGGCGGCCGGGAGCCGCGCCACCAGATGTGCGTCGTGAAGGGGCAGGGGGGCGAGCAGCGCTTCGGCCTCATCGTCTGGGGCGGCAGCCAGCATAGCTGCTCCGGCAGCGGCACCGTCGCCCGGACCGGCGACAGGCTGCGCCTCGCCATGGCCGGCGATTCCGCCTGCACGATCGAAGCGAGCATCTCGGGCAAGACGATCACGCTGCCCGCGACGGTGCCCCAGGGCTGCGCTTATTATTGCGGACAGCGCGCGGCGCTCGGGGGCGCCGAATTGACGCAGCAGGCCACCACCGAACAGGCGGCGATGCGCGCCAAGGATCTGGTCGGCGAGCCCCTCTGCGCGGGTGAGGGCGGCTAATAGAACTCCTCTCCCCTTGTGGGAGAGGACAGGGACCCTCCCCCATCGAGGGGGAGGGGCTTTGAGCTTGTCCCCGGTGCGCCGCATGCCGCAGTGCGGCAGCGGTGTTGACTAAGCCGAACCCCCTTTCTAAAGGAACCGCGCCTTGGCGGGTTCGTTCGCCGGCATGTCCCACGCCCGCTTGAAGCCACCGATTCGGACATGGCTTCGCTTTGGAGAAAGACATGGCGGTAGATGAGCCCGGGCAGGACCCGAAGCTTCAGGAAGACGCCCGGCTGGCCTCGCTCGATGCGCGGCTCCGTCAGGCGCAGGCCGATGAAGCGGTGAGGACCGGCCAGGCGCGGCCAAAAGCTGATCGCAACGAGCAGCTCGGCAACCGCGTCCTGTCCTATCTGATCGGGGGCCTTGCCGGCGGAGCGTTGATCGGCTGGGTTCTCGACCGGCTGTTCGGCACGTCGCCCCTGCTCCTGATCTCGCTGCTGATCCTCGGAACGGTCGGCGGGTTCTGGAACATCATCAAGATTTCCACCCAGCGCCCGGACTGAACCTCGGGCGCTTGAGTTATGAGCCAAGGCCAGTCGGCGCTTGGGCAAACGGGGACAGACGTGGCGGCCGAAGAGGGCAAAATCGACCCGATGCACCAGTTCGAGGTGCAGAGCATCGGATCTCTTCACCATCGGTGGGCAGCAGATCGCGTTCACCAACAGCGCGCTCTGGATGCTGGTGACGCTCGGCGCGCTTTGGCTGTTCATGCTCGGCGGAATGAAGCGCCAGCTCGTGCCGGGCCGCTGGCAGGCCGCGGTCGAGGGCGTGACCGGCTTCATCTCCTCGATGATGATGACCAACATCGGCCCGGAAGGCCGCAAATATACGCCCTACGTCTTCTCGCTGTTCATGTTCATCCTGTTCGCTAACATCCTGGGAATGCTGCCGCTGGGCGTGGTTGGCATCCACCCGTTCACGGTAACGAGCCACCTGACCATCACGGGCATGCTTGCGATCGTTTCATTCGGCATTGTTCTCATGGTCGGTTTCCTGAAGCACGGCTTTCACTTCTTCTCGTTGTTCGTGCCGCACGGCGCGCCGTTGCTGATGATGCCTTGATCTTCTTTGTCGAATTCGTGTCGTTCATGGTCCGCCCGTTCAGCCTGGCGCTTCGTCTGTTCGTCGCGATGACGGCGCGGGCCACATCCTGCTGAAGGTGCTCGCCGGCTTCGTGATCAATGGCATGAACGCCGATGCCGCCTGGGTCGCCCCGATCGTGAGCATCCCAAGCTTCATCCTGATGGTCGGCATCAGCGTGCTCGAGCTGCTGGTTGCCGCGATCCAGGCTTATGTGTTCGCGCTTCTGACGTCCCTGTACCTCAACGACGCGATCAATCTTCACTAAGTTTTGTTTCACTTCAAAGAATTAGAAAAAGGAGTTTCAACATGGACGCAGAAGCAGCAAAGTTGTTGGGTGCCGGTCTGGCGGCGATCGGCGTAGGCATGGCCGCGCTTGGCGTGGGCAACGTGTTCGGCTCGTTCCTCGAGAGCGCGCTTCGCAACCCCGCCGCCGCCGACAGCCAGCAGGGCCGTCTCTTCATCGGCTTCGCCGCCGCCGAGCTTCTCGGCCTGCTCGCGTTCGTCGTAGCGATGATCCTGCTCTTCGTCGGCGGCTAACCGGCTGCAGGGCGGAGCGCGGTCCATGCCTCAGATAAGCCAGATCCTTGAGACCTACGCGTCGCAATTCTTCTGGTTGTTCATCTCGTTCGGCCTCATCTACCTGGTTATCGGCCGGGGGATGTTTCCGAAGATCGAGGCAACGGTCGAGAAGCGCGACCGGCGGATCGCCGAGGATCTCGCCGCCGCGGAGCGCGCCCGCGCCGAAGCGGACGCGCGGGAAGAGGCTTATCGCGCCCAGGCCGAACGGAACCGCGCCGAAGCGCTGAAGGTGACGCAAGCCGCCAAGGAAGCGGCGGCGCGAGCGACCGAGAGCCAGGTCAAGGCCGCCGATGCCGAGCTCGACCGCAAGGTCGGCGCGGCCGAGGCCGAGATCCGAACGGCCGCGCAAGCGGCGCTTTCGGATATCGAAACGGTGGCCGCCGAAGCGGCGCAGGAAATGGTGGCGAAGCTGTCGGGAGCCTCCGTCTCGCGCGAGCAGGCGGCGCAGGCGGTAAGGACGGCGATCTCCAATGGCTAATCCCGCTGCAAGCGCGGCCGTCGAGGCCAATCTGACCGCCCAATCCACCAAGGGCGAAGAGGGCGCGATGCCGCATGGCGGGGAGGATGCGATCGCCTCGACCGCAGCCGACGGCGGCCACGGCGAAGCGCCGCATGCCGATCCGGAGGCTCTCGGTCTCAACGCCACTGCCTGGGTGGCGCTGGCGATGCTGGTCGTCATCGCCCTGATGATCTGGAAGAAGGTGCCGGCCGCGATCGGACGCGCCCTCGACAAGAAGATTGCCGGCATCCGCGAGCAGCTCGACGAAGCCGCCCAGCTCCGCGCGGAAGCTGAAGCGCTGCGGGCCGAATATGAAGCGCGGAGCGCCGCTGCCGGAGCGGAGGCGCAGACCATGCTCGACCGCGCCCGTCATGAGGCGGAGGCGATCGTCGAGCAGGCCCAGCGCGATGCCGCCTCGCTGGTCGAGCGCCGCACCCGCATGGCCGAGGACAAGATCGCCGCCGCCGAGCGCACTGCGATCGCCGAGGTCCGCGCCAAGGTCGCGGATGCGGCGGCGATCGCCGCGGCCCGGCTCATTGCCGAGCAGCATGATCCGCAGACGGATCGCGCCATGGTCGATCAGACCATCGCAGGCCTCATCGCCCGCACTAGCAAATCCCAAAGCGGCCACCTCTTTTGGGGCGGAATGCGGGCGTTGGCGTCCAGGCCGCGCGATGACGCGCGGTCGAGCATTGAACATATCGCGAGCGCGGCCAGGCGGTTCTTAGTACCTCATTGGCGCAGGTGGCACCTGGAATGGGGGCCGCCAGCTCCGGCGTCCTTGTCTCAATGGACGTGCGTTCGCTCATCTGCATTCCTCTGCGCGGTGCTGGCTGATGCAGACATCCCCGCCCGGATCCAGAGCGGCGTTCCTCATCCTGGTCGCATCGGGCTCGACCGTTTCGGGTCGACGGGAGACGCGTGGCACAGCCACGCTTGGGCCTGTTGTGACGGCCTGATCGTGGATATCACGAACGATCAATTCGGAGGACCGGAGATAATCGTCACCCCAGCTCCGGACGAACGCTATAGGCTTGGCACCGACGAAGAGACCATTTTGACGCTTTCACCCCGCGGAGCTGTCGTCTTGGAGCGGTTGTTGGTCGAGTGGCGGGCGGCCTCTCCGCAAACGTTCTCCCGGAAGGTAGGTCGCGCTCCTTCTGCCAGCACCCTTGCTCCTCTTGCAGGAGGGGTGGTTTCGGCCGCAACTGGCGCCTAAATCCCCCTCGTGACCGACACCACATCCGACCGTTTCAACGAGGAAAAATCCGCCTACACCGTCCGCGGAACCGACCAGCCCGACGTCGATGCGGGTGTGGCCGCGATCCGCAACGTGGTGAAGACGCTGCCTGTTCGTCCGGGCGTCTACCGGATGCTCGATGCGCGCGGAGAGGTGCTCTATGTCGGCAAGGCGCGGGCGCTCAAGAACCGAGTCACCAACTACACCCAGGTATCGCGGCTGACGAAGCGGCTGCAGCGCATGGTCGCGCAGACGCGCAGCATGATGATCGTGACCACCGCCACCGAGGCGGAGGCGCTGCTGCTCGAAGCGCAGCTCATCAAGCGCTATCGCCCCCGTACAACGTCCTCCTGAGGGACGACAAAAGCTTCCCCTTCATCCTGCTCCGCGAAGATCACGCCTATCCGCGCGTGCAGCTTCATCGCGGCGCGCGGCGCGCCAAGGGACAATATTACGGCCCGTTCGCCAGCGCAGGGTCCGTCCGCACGACGCTGACCGCGCTCCAGAAGCTGTTCCTGCTGCGAAGCTGCACCGACAGCTTCTTCGCCAATCGATCCCGGCCCTGCCTGCTCTATCAGATCCGCCGCTGCTCCGCCCCATGTGTCGAGCGCGTCGACAAAGCGGGCTATTTGGAGCTTGTCCAGGACGCCAAGGACTTTCTCGGCGGCAAGTCCACCAAGGTCCAGGAGAAGCTCGGCAAGCTCATGCAGGCGGCTGCCGAGGCGATGGATTTCGAGCTGGCGGCCGTCTATCGTGACCGGCTCCGCGCGCTCACCTACATCCAGGGCACTCAGACGGTCCACGCGGAAGGGCTTGGCGATGCCGACCTGTTCGCGCTTGCCTGCAAGGGCGGCACGATGTGCATCCAGGCCTTCTTCATCCGCGGCGGCCAGAATTGGGGTCATCGCAGCTTCTTTCCGGCGCACACCAACGACGTGCCCGAGGACGAGGTGCTGGCGAGCTTCCTCAGCCAGTTCTACGAGGAAGTCCCGGCGCCGAAGCAGATACTGCTCGACCGTGAGGTCCCGGAAAGCGAGCTGTTGGCCGAAGCATTTTCCGATCGGGCGGAGCGGAAGGTTTCGCTCAGGGTGCCCCAGCGCGGTGATCAGGCGCGGATGATCCGCCACGCCAAGCGCAACGCGGAGGAGGCGCTCGACCGGCGCCTTGCCGAGACCAGCACGCAGAACCAGAACCTCCGCGCGCTCGCGGAAACCTTCGAGCTGGAGGGGCCGCCGGACCGGATCGAGGTCTATGACAACAGCCACGTCATGGGCACCAATGCCGTCGGCGCGATGATTGTCGCCGGCCCGGAAGGGTTCCGGAAGAACAGCTATCGCAAATTCAACATCAAGCGCGAGGAGACCAAGCCCGGCGACGATTTCGCGATGATGCGCGAGGTGTTGAGCCGCCGCTTCGCCCGCCTCGAGAAGGAGGACCCCGACCGGACCAAGGGCGACTGGCCGGACCTGCTGCTGATCGACGGTGGCAAGGGCCAGCTCTCGGCGGTCTGCGAGACGATGGAGGATGCCGGGGTTCACGACGTGCCGGTCGTTGCCATTTCGAAAGGGCCGGACCGCAATGCCTGGGCGCGAGATCTTCCACCTGCCGGGCGGGCGTGAAGTGACGCTGCCGCCCAATTCACCCTTGCTCTTCTATCTTCAGCGCCTGCGCGACGAAGCGCACCGCTTCGCGATCGGTGCCCATCGCCAGAAGCGTGCCAAGAGCATGGCCGCCAGTCCGCTCGACGACGTTCCGGGCATCGGCCCCAACCGCAAGCGCGCGCTCCTCATGCATTTCGGAACCGGCCGGGCGGTGAAGGGCGCCGCGCTCGAGGATCTCGAAAAGGTCCCCGGCATTTCCAAGGCGATGGCGCGCGGCATCTACGATTATTTCCATCCCAAGGGCTGATCGGGAGCCGCATGCAGCTCCTGACCAACGCCATCCTCGTCTCGGTCAGGCCGCATGGAGAGCATGGCGCGATCGTCCGCGCGCTGACGCCGGGAGACGGCATCCAGGCCGGCTATGTTCGCGGCGGCCGATCGCGGCGCCTCCGCCCGATCTTGCTGCCCGGCAATCTGGTCCAGGCCGAGTTCCGTGCCCGGACCGAAGACCAGCTCGCGCACCTGACGGTTGAGCTCCTTGCCAGCCGGGCGCCGCTCCTGGTCGAGCCGCTTCCCGCCGCCGCGATCGACTGGATCATGGCGCTCACCGCCGCCACTTTGCCCGAGGGGCATGCCTATCCTCGCCTGTTCGACGCGCTGGACGGGGTCCTCGCGGCTGTCGAGGCGGCGCCGAGCGCCAAAGGATGGGCGGTGGCGCTGGTCCGCTACGAGCTGCTTGTTCTGGGCGAGCTCGGCTTCGGGCTCGATTTGTCGGAATGCGCTGCCACGGGCGCGGTGGAGGATCTCGCCTTCGTCAGCCCGAAGAGCGGCCGCGCCGTCTCAACGGCCGGGGCGGGGAGTATCACGATCGGCTGTTGCCGCTCCCTGCATTCCTACTCGGGGGCGGCGCAGCGGAATGGGATGCCATTCTCCAGGGTCTTCGCATCACCGGCCATTTCCTTACCCGCGATCTCCTGATCGAACGCCAGGCAGATATCCTCACCGCGCGCGAAAGGCTGGTTGATCGTCTGAAGCGCGTGTTTCAATAATGGAGGCATGGCCCGAACGGTTCAGTGGCGGCTTCATTGCCGGTCCTCACCCGATGCTGTTTTCGAGCTGCTGACAACCGATGCCGGCCGCGAGCGTTTCTGGGCGGAGCGATCAACGTCCGAGGGAGACGCCTTTCTGTTCCTCCGATGGTACCGAGGAGCGCTGCACCATCAGCAAGGTGAGACCACCCCGGCTGTTCGGCTTCCGCTATTTCGGATCCGAGGTGGAGATCGGCCTTGCCTCCGATGGCAAGGGAGGCACGGATCTGACGCTGACCAACACCGCGCAGGGCGAGTTCTGGTGCATGCCGGCTGGCTGTCAGTCCTTCTTCCGCTGAAGGCCGCCGCCGACTTCGGCATCGACAATCACGGATCGCACGTGGCGCGAACTCTACGTCGATCAATGAGTTGACGGAAACACACCTTGTGTAGAGGGTTAGCCGGTGAAATCGCTCTTTCCGCATAGCGCCACCACCAGCGACGTTACCGTTCGCGTCTCGGTCAGCTTCCTTCCTGAACAGTCCGAGCCGGGCAAGGGCAGGTGGTTCTGGGCCTATCACGTCCGCATCGAGAATGGCGGCAGGAAGTCGGTCCAGCTGATCAGCCGCGAATGGGTGATCGTCGACGGGCGCGGCGGCCGCCACGAAGTGATGGGTGAGGGCGTGGTCGGCGAGCAGCCCGTGATCGAGCCAGGCGCCTCGTTCGACTATGTCTCCGGCTGCCCGCTGGGCACGCCGAGCGGCTTCATGGAAGGCCGTTACCACATGGTGAGTGAGGAGGGGCGGAGCTTCGCCGTCGCCATTCCCCGCTTTCCACTGACCGCGCCCGCCGTCACCAATTAGCGGATCAGCGAGACCGCCCGCGTCATCAACGCCACGAACTTCTGCTCGTCGAGCGGCGCCTTGGAATTGTTCCAGCTCCCGGAGACAGCGTGCCAGGCGCCCGCCTTGGTTCGCACCAGGAATGTCATGTTGATGACGCCGATTTCGGATCCGCCCTTGTAGCCGAGATAATCATACTGGCCGGCGATCCCACCGCCGATGCCGGGATTGATGGCGAGGATCTCCAGCGCCTGAGATCCGCCGTTCCGCCTCAGCCAATCCATCGTCCGGACGAGATCCTCGGCCGAGGCGAACCATTCGATCGTATCAATGCCGTTGGGCGCGCCGGTCAGCTTGGCTGGGTCGATCTGGTCGGGCGGAGTCGCCGCAAGGCTGGGGAGCATGGCACGGCGCTCGGCTTCGCTCGCCTGTGCCCAGCCTCTCCGCGCCTCCTCGTTCCTTCCGGCCTTGAGCGCGAACGCCTCCATGGTGGCAAGGAAGGGCGGTTCCGGTCCGCCGCTTGACCCCGATCGCCGGCAGCAAAGCCTCCACCTTCTCACGCCCGAGCGCCTGGAGGAGGCTGTCGGTCGCGCTGTTGTCGCTTTGCGAGATCATCAGGGCCGCAAGGCTGTAGAGTGTGAGCGGCGCGCCTTTCGGCCAGCTCTGGAGAAAGCCGGAGGGGAGCGAACGGCGATCGAGCCTCGCCACGTCGCTCCATTTCCGCTCTCCCGCCGCAACGGAGCGCGAGAAAGCTCCGCCAGCAGGAACAGCTTGAATGCCGATCCGATCGCCATGGCTCGATCGGGCTCATGGGAGGCGATGAGGTGAGGAGCTGCGCCATCCAGCTTTGCCACCGCGAACGCCGTTTGCCCCGGCAGCGCTTTCAGCTCCTTGGCCACGGCCGCAAGGCTGTCGCCCTTGAGCTCGGTTCCAGTGACGAGCAGTCCTTCGATCGGATGTGGAGCGGCTGCGCCTACCGCCAGATTGAGCTGCAGCGTGCCCGCGCTCGAACTCCAGAACGACGGTTCCTGCCGTGGCCGATCGCGCTTCGATCTTGCTGACCGCGCGTGCTTGTCGAGCTGGTCGTTGAGCTGCTTGGAAATTGCATTCACCTGTGCGGCCGGCACCTGCGCGAGAAAGGTCTTCGAGAAGAGACGCTCCGGCTCCGTTCGTCCGCTGAAGAGCGCCACCAGGGCTTCGGCTGCCCGAAAGGCTGGAGATACCGGAGCTTGCGACCATGCCTGGGTGCCCATGGCGAGAAGCAGGAACGCCAGCGCGATCCTCAAGGCGATCACGCGTCGATCTCTTCCTCGTCCAGCTCGGCGGCGTGGCTTTGGATGAAGGCAAAGCGGTGCTCCGGATTCTTGCCCATCAGCCGATCGACGAGGTCTTTGACGCCGGCGCGCTCCTCATATTCCTGCGGAAGCGTGATGCGGATCAGCGAGCGCGTCTTCGGATCCATCGTGGTCTCGCGGAGCTGCTGCGGGTTCATTTCGCCAAGGCCCTTGAACCGGCTGACCTCGACCTTCTTGCCCTTGAAGATGCTTCGATCGAGTTCCGCCCGGTGCGCATCGTCGCGGGCATAAGCGATCGTGCCGCCGGAGACGAGACGGTAGAGCGGCGGCTGCGCGAGATAGAGCGCGCCGCGGCGGACGAGGTCCGGCATCTCCTGGAAGAAGAAGGTCATGAGCAGGGTGGCGATGTGGGCGCCGTCCACGTCCGCGTCGGTCATGATGATGATCCGGTCGTAGCGCAGCGCCTCGATGCTGCAGCGCTCGCGCGTGCCGCAGCCGAGCGCCAGGACAAGATCGGCAATTTCCTGGTTTGCGCGGATCTTGTCGGCCGTGGCTGAAGCGACGTTGAGGATCTTGCCGCGGATCGGCAGGATCGCCTGCGTCTTCCGGTCGCGCGCCTGCTTGGCGGAGCCGCCGGCACTGTCGCCCTCGACGATGAACAGCTCGGTGCCCGCCGGATCGTCATTGGCGCAATCGGTGAGCCTGAGCTTGCGTGAGCTGGTCGCGGTCTTGCGCTTCACCTCCCGCTCCGCCCGGCGCTTTCAGCTGCTCGTCCATCCGGTCGAGCACGAAGCCGAGCAGGGCGCGGCCCCCGATCCATATGGTCGGCAAGGAAGTGATCGAAATGATCGCGCACGGCCGCTTCAACCAACCTGGCCGCTTCCGGGCTGGTCAGCCGGTCCTTGGTCTGGCTTTGAAAATGTGGGTTGCGAATGAACAGCGAGAGCATCAGCTCGGCTCCGTTCATCACGTCGTCGGCGTCGATGTCCTTGGCCCGCTTCTGCCCGACGAGCTCGGCGAAGCTCCTGATGCCGCGCGCCAGCGCCATGCGCAGACCAGCGGCATGGGTGCCGCCGTCCGGTGTCGGGATGGTGTTGCAATAATAAGAAGCCGAGCCTTCGCTCCACAGCGGCCAGGCGACCGCCCATTCCACATAGCCTTGGCCGTTCGGGAAATCCTGCTTGCCCCGGAAGAATTCGGCAGTGGCGCATTCGCGCGTGCCGATCTGCTCCTTCAAATGATCGGAAAGGCCGCCGGGGTGAACACCGCTTCGGCGGGCGTGTCGTCGCTGATGAGGAAGGGTCGCACTTCCAGCGAATTTCCACCCCGGCGAAGAGATAGGCCTTGGATCGGGCAAGGCGGTAAAGCCGTAGGGGCCTGAACTTGGCGTCCTCGCCGAAGATCGAGGATCAGGCGTGAAGCTGATCTTCGTTCCCCGGCGATTGGGAGCGATCCCGATCTTCTCCAGCTTCGAGGTTGGATGCCCCATGGCGAAGGTCTGCCGCCACAATTCCTTGTTGCGGGCGACCGACGGTGTCGGTGGAAAGCGCGTTGACAACGCTGATGCCGACGCCGTGCAGGCCGCCGGACGTCGCATACGCCTTGTCGGAGAATTTTCCGCCCGAATGGAGCATGGTGAGGATCACTTCGAGCGCCGACTTTCCCGGATATTTGGGATGCTGGTCGATCGGGATGCCGCGACCATTGTCGATCACCGTCAGCCGGTTGCCGGGCTCGAGCTCCATCTCGATCCGGTTGGCGAAGCCTGCCACCGCCTCGTCCATGCTGTTGTCGAGCACTTCGGCGGCAAGGTGGTGAAGCGCCCGTTCGTCTGTCCCGCCGATATACATTCCGGGACGGCGCCTGACAGGCTCCAGGCCCTCGAGCACCTCGATGTGGGACGCGTCGTAATCGTTGGAAACGGCGGAACCGGACGAGAACAAGTCTGACATGGATCAACTATAGGCCGCAGCGAGTCCCGATGCCAAGCCTCGGCCAAGTGGCTCGTTCAAGGCTGCGCTTGTGCGGCGCGTTTCATCCGGACGATCATCTGCCCCTCGTCCACATGGATAGTTACAGGGGCGTCGATCCTGAGCTCGAAACCCTCGGCGCGAAGGTCCGCCCGTTCCAGCACATGCTCCCCCGGGGCGAGGGCGGTTTTTCCGTTCACAGCCGGAGCTGAAGGGAGGAGCGTCGTATAGCGTTGGTTCTTCGCCGATGTGTCCGACAGGAACGGCCGGTTCCTGGCTGTCAGTGTCATCGCCGAATGGGTGACGTTGACGAGCTCCGGGCTAGGCAGCGCCAGCTGCTGGGGCGAGATATGTGCCATGACCCTGGTAGAAAAGCCCATCTTCGGTGCGCCCCCGCCATTCACGATCGGACCTTCGAGCTCGAAGATCACGCGATAGGGCGCCAGCGCGTAGAATTCATCCACGCTCTTGATCTCGGCCTTCTCGGCCGCCGCTATGCTTGGCCGCAGCCGCGCCAGGCGCTCCTCGTATCCGAAATGAAGCCGCGCAGCGTCCGCCAGCGCGGCGGTATCCTTGACCTGATCGAATTCGACCCGTTCCGCCAGTAAAGTGTCCAGCGCGGCGCCGGCCTGAACTCTCGAACGCCAATTCTTGGTGCCGAGCCTGTCCAGTAGATAAGTCATTGCCGCTCCCACGCTGTAGCTGCGGTTGCGGAACCAGACCGTCATATACTGGCCTTGGTGCGACGCGAGTTGGGATCGCAGCGCCTCGATCAGCATCGCCTTGATCGCAGCTTCTCCGCCACCGAACACCGCCTCCTGGCCCATGATCTGGGCGAATTCGGCCGTTCCCTCCGTCCTTTCGAGCCCGCGCTCGGTTTTCCGTACGCTCTCTGGGAGCATCGCCGTCCGCTGGCCCCGCAGGGCCAGATATTGGTGCAGAAGCGCCTTGGACGAGCGCTTGTCGCCGGACGCGAGCGCGGCCGTGAGCAGGACCCGTTCCGTGTCGGCAGTGGCGGCAAAGGCGGCCCGGTCGGCGATCGCCTTGGGGCTCACGAATTCCTGTGTCCCTCTGTTTTTGAATGCGGAGCTCTGGAAGCCGTGGAACTGCTCGTGAAGCATGACCCCAATCGTGGACGACAAGCCCTCGCGTTGTGTCATCAGGATCGCGGTGCGGTTCGCGCCAACCGGATAGTCGATCACGAACAACATCTCGACACCCTTTAGCGGCCCCTGATGATAGAAAGCGCGGCCCTGAAGCTCCCGCGGGAGGCGATCCGACGGAAGGGCGCGGAAGCCCGGAGGCGCCGGCCCGTGACCGATCAGCAACGCTCCCTGTCCAGGTGCATGGAGGACGAAATTCTGGTTGCGCGGCCAGTAGCCGGGCCAGATCCTCGCGAGCTTGGAGGCCGCGCCCGAGACCTTCGTAGCGGTCGAGATCATCGGCTCGTTCAGGCTCGGCTGCGGCACGGCAGCCTCGGGGGCCGCCGACGCAGCAAAGGCGTAAAGCGCAGCAGCAAGCATGATCTCTCCCATGGGGCCCGCGATGCAAGCGGTCCAGGATAAGGCTGCCGTTCCGAAAGCAGCAACAGAAAGGTGGAATTACCCAAATTTAACCAAAACCGGGCCAGAACGGCTGCCAGACGCCAGCGGCGTTGCGAGGAGCCTGCCCCCAGATGTATCATGCCGCTCTTGCAGTCGATCCCGAAAGGGGCATCGAAGAGGCGCCGCTCGAGCTCGCGGTCATCATCCCGACCTTCAATGAAGCGGAGAACGTCCCGAAGCTGCTTGAACTTCTGGGTGAGGCGCTGCGGGGGATCGTCTGGGAAGCGATCTTCGTCGACGACAATTCGGCCGATGGCACTGCCGACCTGATCCGCGCCATCGGTCGTAACAACATCCGGGTGCGCGTGCTGGAGCGGCTGGGCCGCCGCGGGCTCTCCACCGCCGTCATCGAGGGAATGATGGCGACGTCCGCGCCGATGCTTGCCGTCATCGACGCCGATCTGCAGCACGACGAAACGCTTCTCCCAAGGCTCTATGCGGCTGTGCGCGCTGGCGCCGATCTGGCGGTCGGCTCGCGTTATGTGGGCAGCGGCGGGGTCGGGGAATGGGACACGCGCCGCCAGTCTGTCAGCCGCGGCGCCACCTGGCTTGCGCAACGCATTCTCAAGACCCCGCTCACCGACCCGATGAGCGGCTTCTTCGTGATTTCTCGCGATGCGCTCAAGCCTCGCTGCCGCGCGCTCTCGGGCGGCGGCTTCAAGATCCTCCTCGATATCGCCGCCTCGGCGCCAATGCCGCTCAAGGTGGTCGAGCTTTCCTATGTTTTCCGAACGCGCGTGGCGGAGAAAGCAAGCTCGGCACCATGGTCATGGCCGAATATGCCAAGCTGCTCGCGGACAAGGCGATCGGGCATATCGTGCCGATCCGGCTGCTCATGTTCCTGATCGTCGGCGGCATCGGCGTCGCGGTGCATCTCGGGATCCTGGGCGGGCTGCTGCTCACCGGCGGGGTTAGTTTCGCCGTGGCGCAAGCAATTGCCGTCTGGGGGCGATGACCTTCAACTTCGGCCTCCACAACATCTTCACCTACAGCGACAGGCGCCTCCGGGGTGTTCGGCTGATCACCGGCCTTTTCAGCTTCTATGCGGTCTGCATGGTCGGCGCTGCGGCGAATGTGGGCGTCGGCGCCTATATTCACGGCCGCGATCACAGCTGGTGGCTGGCCGGCGTCGCTGGGGCGCTGATCGGAGCGGTCTGGAACTTCGCGGCCTCGTCTGCGATCACCTGGCGCCGCTGAGCGATGGGCGCCTCAAGCAGCCGCTTCTCGGACCTTCCCGCCTGGGCGGCGCGGCTGCTGTTGATGTCGTTCCTGCTGATCTCCTTCGTGGGAGCGGCGATCACGGTCCAGCCGTCGGCAAGCCCAAGCCAGCGCTGCGGCCGTCGATCTCACCGACACCGATCTGGCGCTGTACCAGGCAATCGCCGCGAGAGTCGGAGCAGGGAGGGCTATTACGCTGCAGCTGTGACCGAGCAGCGCGCCCGCGACTATCCCCTCCGGCCCATCTTCACCGTTCGGCTGCCGACGCTCGCCTGGACCGTGGGCACGCTCGGGCCTGAAGGTGCTGCCCTGCTCCTCAGGCTGCTGATGATCGCGGCGATTGCCGCGCTGACCTTCCGGCTGAGGGGCATCGCCGGATCGCGTGTCGCCTGGGGCGTCGCGGCTCTCCTCGGCGCCGGCAGCATGGCGCTGCTGACCGTGCCCGCCATGACCTTTTGGCATGAAAGCTGGGCCGCGCGCTGATCGTCCTGTCGATCTCCCTGCGCTCGTCTGGACGGTGGATGGCGGCCTCCTATTCGGCCTGATTGCCGTGCTCGTCCGCGAGCTGGCGCTTCCTTTCTCTGCGTCATGGCTGCGCTCGCCTGGCGAGAGGGAAAGCGGGTGGAAGCCGGCGGCTGGGCGGCAGCCATTCTGATCTTCTTCCTGGTCCTGGTCGCGCACGCGGCAGCGCTTGCCGGATATGTGACCGGCGAGGATCCTTCGCCCGGTTGGTCCGGCGCGGGCGGCTGGCCGTTCGTGCTCGCGATGGTGCAACGCTGCACTCTTCCTTTTCCTGCCGCTGCCGGTGATTATGGTCCTGGTTCCGCTTGCCCTGCTCGGCTGGGCTGGGCCGAGGAGCGCGACGGGGAGAGCGGATCGCGCTTCTGCTGATCGGCTACACCGCCGGGTTCATGCTCGTCGGCCGCCCCGACAACCTTTATTGGGCTATTCTGATCGCGCCGCTGCTTCCGGTCGGCCTCGCCGCGCCGGGTGCTGTGCGACCTGGTCAGCTGCACAGGATTTCTTAACCGAAGGCGCTCTAGGATGGCGGGTTAAACTAACCTTTGGAGGCTTCCATGTTTGAGGCGCTCATTCGCAGAATAATCGGCCGCGGCGCCTGCAGCGCCGATGAATTCGCCGAGGAATCCACCCTCTTCACGCTTTCCACGGAAGTGCCGCGGCCGACCGAACGCGCACGGCGGAGCGGGTGCACACGATCCTCCCGGTGGCGAAGCTCGTTACCGGCGAAGCGAATCTTTTTGCCGGATCAAGAACATCTCGGCGGGCGGGCCTGATGGCCGAAGTCGGAACAGCAGCGCCGGTCGACACGAAGGTCTGGATCGAGCTCAACTCGGAGCAGCGTATTCCGGGGATGATCGTCTGGACCCGCGCCGGATCCGTTGGCGTGAAATTCGAGCAGGATGTGGATCTGCGCGAGCTTCTGCGCCAATCGGAAGCCGCGCCGGGGCTTCCAACCGCGTCCGCCGCGGCTGGAAGCGACCTGCGGCGCGACCGTTCAGATCGGCAAGCTTTACCACAAGGTGGAGGTGCGGGACATTTCGCTCGGCGGAATGAAGGTGGCCCTCAACGACTGGCAATGCACCGGCAAGGCCGTGATAGTCACGATCGAAAGCCTCGGCCTGTCCAGGGCAAGGTGCGCTGGTACAAGAGCGGCTTTGCCGGGATCGTGTTCGACAAGCCGCTCGGCTTCGAGGAGCTTGCCGAATGGATGGGCAAAAGGCTCGAAGTGGCGAGCCTGCGCACCGGCGCCTGGGACCGGAACCGCTAAATCGACGCCCATGGCGAAGCCAAGTCATCAGCAGGTCAAGGTGGGCTGCGCAGCCTTGTCTAATTCCGGCTGCGCGTCAGCGGCACGAACACGACCGGGAGAATTTGCCGCTTGTTGATGCGGCCCCTCCTGTCCTTCTCGACGACGGTCAGATCGAGGCTGTTCCGGCTCCTGCCGACGGGGATCACCATGCGCCCGCCGGGTCGGAGCTGGTCGATCAGCGGCTGGGGCAGATGATCGGCGCCCGCGGTGACGATGATCCGGTCGAACGGCGCATGCTCGGGCCAGCCGGCATAGCCGTCGCCCGCCCGGACGGTGACGTTGGCATAGCCGAGCTCCGCAAGGCGGCGGGATGCCTGCTTCGCGAGCGGCTCCACGATCTCGATCGTGTAGACCTGGCGCACCAGCGGCGACAGCACCGCCGCCTGGTATCCCGATCCGGTCCCTACCTCGAGCACGACATGGTCCGGCTCGACCTTCAGCAGGTCCGTCATCAGCGCGACGATATAGGGCTGTGAGATGGTCTGCTCGTAGCCGATCGGCAGGCCGTGTTCCGATAGGCGCTGCCGCGGACCTCCTCGGGGACGAGCAGGTGCCGCGGAGCCTCCGCATGACGCGAAGCACCTTCAGATCGATGCTCCTGCGGCCGGTCGGCCCCGCCGTCGCGGCGAGATTCTCAATGGTGAGGACCATCAGCTCGCGCTCCTGGCCCGCTCCGCCACGGCGGGCGGGGCGGTGAGGGCCAGCATCAGCAGGAGGCCGAGCATCAGCGGAGCGGGGTCACCGCGCGCGTGCGATCGAAGAAGATGATCGCGTCGAACTGGTGCGAAATGCGCGCCTCGAAATAGTGGCTCTGCCGCTCGCTTTGCGGCAGGTAGACGACCCCGATCGCCCGTTCCAGCCGAGGCTCGCCGAAGCGCCGGGCCAGATCCTTGTTGCCACGCAGGATGAGGAAAAGGCCGGAACGCCGCCTTGATGGAAGACGTCGGAATAGCTCCCGGGGAGTGCCGGCCGCACGTCGTAGACGCGGCCAGGCATGTCCCACTCGGGGGCGGCGAAGACCTGGCCGGTATAAGTGAAGAAGCCGACCAGGAAGGCCGCATCGCGATGACGTTGCCGCATCAGCTGGCCGAGGTTGAGCTCGCCCCGGTTGGCGGCGAAGGTCGCGCGCGCGTCGCCGGCATGCGTGTTGTGGCCCCAGACCGCGACCTTGCCCGGGCGGCCGCTCTGCCGGCCGACATGCTCTGCAATCTCCTCCACGTTACGCGCCATATGCTGGTCGCGCACGTTCCACGCCAACGAGCCGGCATAAACCGTACGGAAATATTCCTCTCCTGCGGCGGCGGACGCCGCGCTGCGGACGGCGGCGAAATGCTGCTCGGCGTCGGCCGGCGCCTCCGGCCAGGGAATTCGCGCCATCTCCGCAACCACGGCGGCGGCCTCCTCCTGGCACGATCGTACCGCGCGGCGGCCGCCGCGCCATAAGCATGAGTGTCGCGCCGATAGGGCGCGAAGCAGCGATATTCCCGGCGTGCACGCTCTGCCGCCGCCGGGTTCACCCGCGCCAGATAGTCGACGGCCGCGTCGGCCGCGTCGAACAGGTCGTAAACGTCCATCCATAGACGCCGACGCGCGTTCCTCGGGCTGGCCCATGTTCCAGGTTCGCAGCCGATCGATGAAGTCGCGGAATTCGGCATTGCGCCACATCCACTGGGGAAAGTTCCTGTACCCGGCGAGCGCCTGCTCGGCTGTTTTCGGGGCCGAGCCCGCGGACATAGCGGTTCACGCGATTGGTGGCCGACCAGTCCCCCTCGATCGCCACCGCTCGAACCCGAGCTCCCGGATCAGCCGGTCGGAAATCCGCCCGCGCTCACGATAATATTCGTGCGTGCCGTGGGTCGATTCTCCCAGCAGCACGAAACGAGCGCCCTGAGCCGCTTGAACAATAGTGTCGTGATCGGCGCCGTCGCCGCCGATCGGCACGGCAGACCTCGCCCAATCTGGCGATCCCCCGGCTGCACCGGGACGCACCCGAGCCGTTTCCTCCGCGCTCTTGATCCTGGCTCGTCGGTCCCGCCGCCGCACAGGCGGAGAGGGCCAGCAGGCCGGCGAGGATTGCCACGAGGGATTTCGGCGGCTGAATATGACAGCACTCCTGCTGCGGGGTTGCTGGAGCGTCCCGCCCGTTAAATGGTGAGTGGCTTCCGGGCCTCACAGGCAGATCGCCGTGGATCAGGTCAAGATAGGCGGACGCCATCTGATAATGAGCGAACGGCACGGGCGTGCCGTGAGCGCGTTGCGCCAGCTCAATTTCAGTCTCGGCCCTGCGTTCGTAATAATCGAGTTCTTCGCGCGACATTCGCGTTTCTTTCTCCTGGTGGAGAGGCGTCGCCGGAGCGGCTTGGCCTCATCGCGACACACGAGAAAACGAGAAACGCCCATCCGGCGTTCCTGAAAAACACGTTAACCTGGATCATTTCGGTAAAGGAATTGCCGCGCACACCCGCCGAAAAACGGTGCCGAGCGGCACCTATCCGATCCAGCCTATCTGACCCGGGGCCGCCGGGCGGCAGCGGCGGCGGTGGCCGCCGGTCGCGCCGGGGCATCTGCGCCTGATAAGCGACGCCGCAATGATCGACGACGCAATAAATCCCGGATTGGAGGGCTTGCCGCAGAAGTGGAAGTCGGGCTCGCCCGGATGGCCGATCGGCCACTTGCAGATCCGCTCGTTGAGATCGAGCAGGCTCGTCTTGCCGGCAACCTCGGCGCTCGGCTTGGCCGGCACCAGGCGGCGGGGCGGAGCAGGGGGATCGGCGCCTGCTGCTCGTGCGGCGTCTGGCGAAGGAAGCCGCCGGGCCCGACGGACACGATCCTCGGCTCGGGCGCGGCAGCCTCTCGTTCGGGTTGCCGCTGCGGGTTGCTGAGCCGGGGCGGGCGCCGCGGCCGGCTTAGTCTTCGTCTTCGTCTTCGGTGGAGCCGGCGCTTCTTCCTGAGCCTCCGCTTCTCTTCCTGGACGGCTGCGGGGGACGTGTCGTTCGGCCTTACCGGTGACGGACGGGATTGCAGACCCAGCCGATGCGCCTTGCCGATGACGGCATTGCGCGAGACGCCGCCGAGCTCGTCCGCGATCTGGCTGGCCGTCATGCCCTTCGACCAGAGCTCCTTCAGGCGCTCGATGCGCTCGTCCGTCCACGACATCTGGTTTCCTCAAGGCTTCACGGCTTGCGGCCCACTGTGGCGTCTGCCTTTAGCGACGGCGCCATGAACGACAGCCTTCTCAGCAGGTTCGGACCGACCCTGGCGTCCCGGTTTTCACGAGCGTCAATTGGGGCGGCCTCAAGACCCTCTATTTGAAGGAGGTGAGCGTTTCTTTGGTGCAGCTCCAGACGATCTGGGCGCCGGCGATCACGACGCTGCTTTTCCTGGTGATTTTCACCGTCGCGTTGGGCGGAGCAGGCGCATGGTAATGGGCTTGCCGTTCGCCGATTTCCTCGCGCCGGGCCTCATCATCATGGGGATGCTCCAGAACGCTTTCGCCAATTCGAGCTTCTCGCTGCTCGTCGGCAAGATCCAGGGCACTATCGTCGATTATCTGATGCCGCCGCTGTCGACTGGCGAGCTCATCGCCGGCCTTATCGGCGCCTCCATCACGCGCCTTCCTGGTCGGCTTCGCGGTCTGGCTCGCCATGCTGCTCTGGCCGGGCGTGCACGTGACGCCCAGCCACCCGCTGGCGATCTTCTGGTTCGGGCTGATGGGCAGCATGATGCTCGCCTTCCTCGGCCTGCTGACCTCGATCTGGGCGGAGAAGTTCGACCATGCGGCCGCGGTGACGAGCTTCGTGGTGGCGCCGCTCTCCTTGCTCTCCGGCACCTTCTACTCGATCGAAAGCCTGTCGCCCGTCTTCCGCGCGATCAGCCATGCAAATCCGTTCTTCTACGTTATCTCGGGCTTCCGCTACGGATTTCTCGAAGTTGCCGATTCTCCGGTGACGTTCGGCGGCGTTCTCCTCCTGGCGATCAATCTGGCGCTCGGGACCCTTTGCTATCTGCTGATCGGCAAGGGCTGGAAGCTCAAGAGCTGACCGAGAGCTGATCCGTTGGCTTAACCATGGCTGTCAGGTCCATTCAGGACCTTCAAACTCCTGCTCGTATATTCGCATCGGAATGGGGCGAAGTTTGGGGTAAACCGATGCGTAAGTTCTTGATCACCGCAGCATTTCTCTCTGTTGCCGCCGCCGCGACCGGCTGCGGCGCAATATGACTATGGCCGCTACGACCGCGGCTACGGTCAGGATGACTATGGCCGGTACGACCGCGGCTACGGTCGGGGCGGCGCTCAGATCGAGCGTCAGCTCGAGCGTCTGCACGACAGGATCGACCGCGCTGCGGATCGCGGCCGCCTTTCGCGCGGCGAAGCCTTCCGCCTGCAGCGCCAGTTCGACAATATCAGCCGCCGCTACGGCGATTATCGCCGCGACGGCCTTTCAGGCTGGGAATATCAGGATCTGCAGCGCCGCATCGACGACCTCCGCGCGCGCTTGCGGTTCGAGCGCCAGGATGATCGATACGACCGCGACTATCGCTGGTAATCGGCAATCGCCGGGCGCCGAATTGACGCGCGGCGCCCGGCCGAGCTTTATAGGACCTCAGAGGCGGCCGTGAAGGTCGCCTTTTCGCATTGAAAACTGACGCCCGAGGACCGAGAGCCATGCCGATCACCCCTTTGATGCCGGTCTATCCGCGGTCGCCCGTGCGGCCCGTGAGGGGCGAGGGTCTATCTGTACGGCGAGAGGGGCGAGAAATATCTCGACTTCGCCAGCGGCATCGCCGTCAACCTCTTGGGCCATGGGCATCCGGCGCTCACCAAGGCGATCCAGGACCAGGCGGCGACGCTCATCCACGTCTCGAACCTTTACGGCTCGCCGCAGGGCGAGAGCCTATGCCCAGCGCCTGGTCGACGCGACTTTCGCCGACACCGTCTTCTTCACCAATTCCGGGGCCGAGGCGGTGGAATCCGCGATCAAGACCGCGCGCCGTTACCATCATCATCATGGCCGTCCCGAGAAGAATGTTCTCATCACCTTTTCGAACGCCTTTCACGGCCGGACGCTCGGCACGATCAGCGCGACCAATCAGGAGAAGCTCCGCGACGGCTTCGCGCCGCTTCTCCCCGGCTTCACCGTGGTCGAGTTCGACAATCTCCAGGCGGCCCAGGCTGCGATGACCGAGCACACCGCCGGCTTCCTGGTGGAGCCGATCCAGGGCGAGGGCGGTATCCGCCCGGCCAGCCGGAATTCGTTCGAGGCCTGCGCCGCCTGTGCGACGAGAACGACCTCATGCTTGTGTTCGACGAGGTGCAGTGCGGCTTCGCCCGCACGGGCAAGCTCTTCGCCTATGAGAATCACGGCATCGAGCCCGATATTCTCGCGGCGGCCAAGGGGATTGGCGGCGGCTTTCCGATGGGGGCCTGCCTTGCCACCGAAAAAGCAGCCGCGGGAATGGTGATCGGCACGCACGGCTCCACCTATGGCGGCAATCCGCTGGCGATGGCCGCGGGCCAGGCGGTGCTGGAGGTGGTCGACAGGCCGGAATTCCTCGAGCATGTCCGGCTGATGGGCGAGCGTCTTCGCGGCGCCCTCGAGCAGATGATCCCCAACCATTCGCATTTGTTCGAGAGCGTGCGCGGCATGGGGCTGATGCTCGGGATCAGGATGAAGACCGACAGCCGCGCCTTCGTCACCTATCTTCGCGATCACGGGCTGCTGACGGTCGCGGCCGGCGACAATGTCGTGCGCGTCCTGCCGCCGCTCGTCATCGAGGAAGCGCATATCACCGAATTCGTGCAGAAGCTTTCCGACGCCGCGCGCCATTACGAGCTGCCGCAGGCCGCCGCCTGACCGGGATACTGAAAAGCGCTTCGGCGTTTCCTACATCCCGGATCATGAACCCAGAACAGAAACAAGCTGCGGCCGAGGCCGCGAATCTCGACATCGCGGTCGGCTTCACGCTTCCCCACCGGAGTGCGCGCGGCCGCATCGTGCGGCTAGGGCCGCTACTCGATCAGGTCCTGTCCGCCCACGATTATCCGGCGCCGATCGCGCGCATCCTTTCGGAAGCGCTGACGCTGACCGCTCTCCTCGGCGCAACCCTCAAGGATGCGGGCGGCCAGCTCACGATGCAGGCCCAGACCGAAAGCGGAGTCATCGATCTCATGGTCTGCGACTATCGCGGCGGCGAGCTCAGGGGCTATGTCCGCTTCGATCCCGATCGGCTTGCGGAGATCCCCGTCGTGCCGACGCTCGAGGCGCTGTTCGGCAGGGCTATCTCGCCATCACCTTCGATCAGGCCGTGTCGGGCGAGCGCTACCAGGGCATCGTTCCCCTTGAAGGATCGAGCCTGGCGGACGCTGCGCAGAATTTCTTCGCTCAATCCGAACAGATTCCCAGCCTCGTCCGCTTGGCGGTGAACGATACCGGGCACATTGCGGGCGGCATTCTCGTCCAGCATTTGCCGGAGGAGAGGAGGGGCGCGAGCGGCTTCACACCCGGCTGGATCATCCGGAATGGGAGCATGTCCGCATCCTTGCCGAGACGATCAAGGGCCATGAGCTTTCAAATCAGGGTCTTGCGCTCGAAGAGCTGCTCTGGCGCCTGTTCCACGAAGAAGAGGAAATCAGGGTTCTGTCGACAATTGCCTTGGCGAAAGGCTGCCGCTGCAACTTCGAGCATATCCGCGGCGTGATCGGCCGATTCCCGGAAGAGGATCGGCAGGAGATGGTCGACGAAGACGGCTTCATCAGCGTCGATTGCGAATTCTGCTCGCGGGTATTTCCAATCTCGCTCAGCGACTTGGATGCTTGAATGAAATTCCGCCGAACTTCTGTCGATTCATTCACCTTTTTCCGATAAAGCGGGAGGCTCGCGGGCATGGGGATGGAGCCGCGAGCAGCCGGCTGACCAGAGGGCGCCGGCTTGTTGGAGTTCGTGATGAAGAAGTTGAACGGCATCAGAAGCCGGGCATTGCTCGCGCTCGTGGCCGCCGCCGCGCTGGTGCGCCCGCCGTCTCGCAACGAGGCGGCGGGGTCGATGCGCTTGCAAAGCTTCAGCCGGGGCTGTGGCAACTCCGTATTCTCGGCGGCGCCGCCGCGCCCGCCGCGCCGATATGCATCGGGGATCCCGCCATTCTGACCCAGCTCCAGCATCGCCACGCACCTTGTTCGCGCCTGGTCGTGGCGCAGGATGCCCGGCGCGCGACCGTCCACTATACCTGTCCCCAAGGCGGCTACGGCCAGACCTCCTTGCGGGTGGAGACGCCGCGCCTCGTCCAGATCGACACTCAGGGGATCGCCGAGAATGTCCCCTTCGCCTTTCGCGCGGAGGCACGGCTCGTCGGCAGCTGCAACTCAGCGCAAAGGCCGTCCGGCCGTTAAGCTTTATTTACCGCCGCAGCGTTAAAAAGAGGACGTGCCGAAGAGTTGGGCACGCTTTCCTCCCTAGTAGGCTTAGCAAGCCTCAAACTGGGCCGCCTCATCGGGGCGGCCCGTTCTTTTGTGTTGCCCCGTGTCCGCCGAGCGCCGGCTAGACTTTCGGCGGATGAGGCCCTAGCCGCCCCCGATGATCCAGCCTCTTGCCGTGGTGCTGCTCTCCGGAGGCCTCGACTCCATGGTCGCGGCGGCGCTTGCGCGCGAGGAAGGCTTCGGCCTGCTCGCGCTCACCATCGACTATAACCAGCGGCACCGGATCGAACTCGATGCTGCGCGGCGCATCGCCGCCGCGCTCGGCGCAGAGCGCCATATCGTCCTCCCCTCGATCTCACCGGCTTCGGAGGATCGGCGCTGACCGCCGACATCGACGTTCCCAAGACGGGGCTGGAGGAGGATCCCGGTCACCTACGTGCCGGCGCGCAACACCATCTTCCTGTCGCTCGCGCTCGGCTGGGCGGAGGCATCGCGCGCGCGCGCCATGTTCATCGGCGTCAACGCGCTCGATTATTCCGGCTATCCCGATTGCCGCCCGGACTTCATCCAAGCGTTCGAGAAGCTCGCGGCGATCGCCACCAAGGCCGGCGTAGAGGGAGTTCCTTCTCGGTCCGCGCGCCGCTTCTCCGCATGACGAAGGCCGAGATCGCCTCGCGAAGCGGCCCGGCTGGGGCTCGATGTCGGCCTCAGCTGGTCCTGTTACGATCCGGCGCCCGGAGCGAAACATTGCGGCCTCTGCGACAGCTGTCGGCTCCGCTCCAGGGCCTTCGCCGAGGCAGGGCTCCCCGATCCGACGGTCTACGCATGAGCTACGCGGTCAAGGAGATATTCCTCACTCTTCAGGGCGAGGGGATGCAGGCGGGAAGGCGCGCCGTGTTCCTGCGCTTTTCCGGCTGCAATCTCTGGACCGGCCGCGAGCAGGACCGCCACAAGGCGCAATGCACCTTCTGCGACACCGATTTCGTCGGCACGAACGGAGAGAATGGCGGCCGCTACGAGGCCGCGCTGCTGGCGGACCGAGTGGCGGAGCTTTGGGGAGAGCCGGGGCGGATTGCCCCGGGGAGTCCAGGATCGTGGCGGGGGCACGATCGATCCGGCTCTGACGAGCGCCGGCTCGTCGTGATCACCGGCGGGGAGCCGATGCTTCAGTTGGACGAGCCGCTGATCGACGCGCTCCATGCCCGCGGCTTCGAAGTTGCGGTGGAAACCAACGGCACGCTCCCAGCGCCGCCAGGACTCGATTGGATCTGCGTCAGCCCCAAGGCCGGAACCGAAGTGGTGCAGCGAAGGGGCGACGAGCTGAAGCTGGTCTGGCCTCAAACCGGCATCGATCCGGATGGGATGTCCAGCTGGAGCTTCGATCATTGGCTGATCCAGCCGCTCGACGGCCCCGACGCGCAGGCTTCCACCAAGGCCGCCGTCGATTTCGTGCTGAAGAATCCGCGGTGGAGACTGAGCCTCCAGACGCACAAGCTGCTAGGTCTCCCGTAAACTCGTCGTCATGACCGCTTCGGTTCAGAGCGTGGCTTCGATCGCTCTTGCCGCGTCGTCCGGGTCATGGGCCTGCGTGATCGGCCGGCCGATCACCAGGATCGAGGCGCCGGCGTCCAGCGCCTTGCGCGGCGTCATCACGCGCTTCTGGTCGCCGGCGTGACTGTTCGTCGGGCGCACGCCGGGAACGACGAAGAAGCCGCCCGGCCACAGCTTGCGGGCGGCGGCGACCTCGTTGCCCGAGCAGACCACGCCGTCGAGGCCTGCATCGCGCGCGAGCGACGTCAACCGCACCACCTGGGCATGCGGATCGGGGCTGAGGCCGACCGTCTCCAGATCGCTCGAGTCCATGCTGGTGAGGACGGTGACGGCGACGACCTTCGCACCCTTCGGCGCTGCCGCCTTGGCATCCTCCATCATGGCCCTGCCGCCGCCGGCATGGACGGTGAGGATCGCAGGGTTCAGCGAGTGCAGCGCCTGAACCGCCTTGCCCACCGTGTTCGGAATGTCATGGAATTTGAGGTCCAGGAAAATAGGCAGGTCCAGCTCGGCCATTTCCCGGATTCCGTGCCGCCCGTTCGCTGAGAAGAATTCGAGCCCCAGCTTGATGCCGCCGACATGCCGCTGGACCCGGGTGGCGATCTGCCTGGCGCGGTCGAGGTCCGGCGTGTCGATGGCGACGAAGATGGGGCTTCTCATGTGGACGGCCATCTCATGTGGACGGCCATGCCTTCGCGTCGGTTGCGATCCGGTCCTCCGGCGCCTGCAAAGGGGCATCCGGAGCCGGCGACGTGCCGGGACCCGTTGGAACGCTGTGAACGGCGACGGCATTGCGCTCCTGCGCTTCGAGCCGCCGCCGGACGCTCCACAGCCGCGCCCGGTGGAGAATGAGCATCGGTAGCAAACCGAGGAGGAAGGAGAGGAGCAGGAGGACGGGGAGCTTCACGTCCGCTTCGAGGCCGCCCCACAAGGTGAGCGTCACCGGACGCCAGTTCACGCTGGCGAACAGGACCAGGATCACCGCGAGTGCCACCCAGAAGAGTGTCTTCAGGAACTGCATCCGGACCTCCCAACGCGACCTAACTCCAACAAAGCGGACCTAACTCCAACAAAGCGGCCGGCGAGTTCTGCGACTCGCTTTGAAGGGCCGTCACGACGGGGTTTGTCGCGTCAGCCGATTTCCCGCTCGATCTCCTGGAACAGACTTTCGATATACGTCAGACGCGGCCGCTCCTCGTCCAGGATCGCCCTGAATGCTTCCCGCTTCAGCCTTGCGACCGCGCCCGGTTGAAGCTGGGCTCCTTCGGGAAGGGTGGAAAGGACGATCTCGATCAGCCGGTCGGCGCCGTGAAGACGACCCCAGAGATAGTCGTTCTCGCGATAAGCGCGGCTGAAGAAGGCGCCGAAGCTGTTGAACTGGATGCCCTTGAGCGTCGCCGCTGCGCCGCCGCTGCGGAGCGCCGTGGCATCGTCCGGGGAGATGCGGTCGACCTTGACCGGGTCGAACTCGTCGAGGCCCTCGCCCTGAAGGAGCGGGAGCGTGGCGATGTCGTAGAAGGGGAAGCCGAGATACGTGAGGATGAGCGTGCGGCGCTCCGCTTTCGGCAGCGAGTCGAGGGCGCGGGAGATCTCCACGTCCGCCTGGTCGTCGAGCGCCCTCAGGTCCAGCCGCCGGGCGAAAGCGGCCATTGCCTCCTGGGGCTGCTCCACCACCTGCTCAAAGGGCGCCGATGCCTCTGTCCGCGGCTCGCCGGCCGTGTGGTAGCGGCCAATAAGATCAAAGATAATCGTGCGCGCCGCCGCGGTGGTGCCGCTCGGAACCTGCTCCCGCTCGTCCATTTCGGCGAGGCGGCGGGACATCAGGCGGAGGCGGCGTATGCGGTAGGAGAGGTCGAAGTTCCGCAGAAAGCCGATCACGTGCGGCCTGGCGCCGTCGGAAGTGATCGCATCGTCGCCGGCCAGCTCGGCAGAGCGAACGGCCCGCCAGACAGCCTGGCGGACCGCTTCCTGCCGGTGCTTGTCGCGGACGCCCGTGTCACGGGCCAGCGAAGCGGCGATCTCCTCGGTGACGGAGGCCACCTTCAAATGCCCGTAAGCGGCATAGGCATAGCCGGCCTCACGAGCCGCTACGTTTTGTGCTCTGCTTCGCCAGGCCTCTAGCCGGGCGGGATTGGGGCGGCCAAGAAGAAAGGTGGTGCCGAAGGCACGTCCGATGGCTGTTTCGACCTGCGGCCGCATCGCATCGACGATGTGGCGCAGGCGGCGGATGCGGGCGGAGCGTGTGTCGATCGCTTCCAGATTGTCCCGAATGGGCTGTTCGCGAGGGATGTCGGAGAGCGCGCCGAAGATGGTGGCGAAGAAGCCCGGCGTTCGCGCCGGTCCGCCCGCGGTGAAGCGGATGCTGTCGATGCCCGGCTTCGGGTCGATATAGACGAACCGGCGATCGATCTCGCGCCGGGCCGGTCGGTTCTGGAGCGCGTCGATGGCGGGCCGGAAAGGAGCATTGGCGAGGATCGAGCCATCGATGAGAACGGCGTTCTCGGCGCCTCCGGCCATCGCGTGGTGGGGCAGCACGCGCTCGAGGAACGCCTGGCGGCCGGGCCAGTCGTCGCCGCGCTCCTTGAGAGCTGCGTCGAGCTCGCCGACGCGAAAGGGCGGAAAGGCTCCCGGGAAGCTGGCCGTGGCACGCGCGGCGAAAGCGAGCTCGGCGGGATCGGCGAGCCTGCGCTCGGCCCCGCCGGCATCGCGGAAGGAGAGGATCAGCCGGTGCTCGGTCTCGGCCACTTCGGGCGGAGAGTTCAGCCGCAACCGCTCAGGATGCCCGTGGAAGTCGGTGACCGTCACGAACAGGTCGAGCGGCTGATGGTGGGGCAGGAGAGGCGGGCCGGGCTCGCTCCGACGCATCGCATCGAGCGCGGCGAGAAGGATCCCGGTGAAGCCGGGGCCTGAAAAGGGGGCGCGAACCAGCGGGCGCGCACGAAATTCGCGAGCTTGGTGCGGACCTCGTCGCGGTGTCCGGGTTCCACCGTACGCTCGACCGCTCCGCCGCGCTTCGAGGAGAGCGCCCATGCGATCGGCACGGCCGCGGCCTTGGCGAAGCGCGAAACCCGATTCACGGTCGGATCGATCAGATTGTCGACATCGGCGGCGTCCAGCCAGAGATCCGTCAACGGATCCAGCGAATGGCCATGCGATATCGCGTCGGCGAGGAAGATGGCGTTGATCCCGCCAGCACTGGCGCCCGCCAGGATGTCGACCAATATTCGAAGCTCGATATCATGTTCGTCGCAGATCATCTGGAGGAGCCGGCGGTAGACGCCCTCGCTCCCGTTCCGGGGCGGCTCGCCGGCATGGAAGGCCATGCTGGCGCGGGCAAGGCGCCAGATCTCCTTGGTGATGCCGTGCATGTAAACGGCAAGGCTGATCCCACCATAGCAGACCAGCGCGAGCCGCAGCTCCTTCTCCCGCATGCAAGCAGCGTGACAGCAAGGACTTAACATGTCGAGAACGGCTCCGGTCGGAGCCGTGGACCAGGTTCTCTTCACAAGATCGTGCGGCCCGGAATGCATCCCTCGCCCTATCCAGTCCCTTTTGCACGCCCCACCCCTCTTGTGTCGGCTAACGGGCAGACAAGACGCTGGGAGAGGCGCACGGGCAGCTCGAATGGGGGCGGCGATGAACGACCTGGCGAGGCTTCGCAGACGGCATGCCATGTTCCTGAAGGCGATCAGGGAAATGGAAGAAAGCGAGGCGGAGCACAAACGCTCGGGGGGAGACGCATATGCCGAGCCGCAGACCTTGCGCTGGGCGCGCCGGGACCTCGCCTCCACGGAGGAGGAACTCGCCCGGCTCGAGGGCGGAAAACATCTGGATTAGGTAGCCGGGAGGGTGCAAATCCGCGTGGTTAATCCGATCCTAACGATTTTTCGGTAAACCGGCCTCATCGAAAGCTCCCTGCCGGGAGCAGCAGGAGACGCGGTATGACGGCGCTCATCGCTTCGCAGTTGCTGGGGTTCATCCTTGGGGGTGGCGCGTTTCTGCTGCGCTACGACCGCCGGGAGAGTGTTTCCCACGGCTAGCATTTTAGGGCCTCGTGAGGCGCCGAAGCGAGTGGTTCCCTCGGAATCGGCCCGAACGGCTCGACTCAACGCGAATATGGCCCGCCACATCTCTCAATGTGGGACTCTCTTCAGCAAGTCGGGTTAGCCCGATCCCACGAGAGCTGAGGGGCTTTTACTTGATGTCCATTCTTCGTTCGCGCCTCAAAGGGGCGCCTGTTGTTGCTGCGCTTGCATTGGCGAGCTTCATGACTTCCACTGCCGGCCAAGCCGTCACGCCGCTGGCGGTCCAGAAGGCCGTCGACGAAGCGACCGACGAAGATGCCGTTCAGCCCCAACCTGCCATCGTCCAGGAACCGGCCGAGGACAGCTTCCAGCATGTCGGCGAGGGCGAAGCGAGCTATTACGGGAACGAGCTCGCCGGCAACCGCACGGCGAGCGGCGAGCGCTTCAATCCCCGGGCGCTGACCGCTGCCCACCGGACTCTCCCGCTCGGCAGCAAGCTGCGCGTCACCAACCAGGCCAATGGCAAGAGCGTGATCGTGCGGATCAACGATCGCGGCCCTTTCGCCAAGGCGCGCCTCATCGACGTGTCGTTCGCGGCTGCCCAGGAGCTCAACCTCATCCGGGCAGGCAAGGGAAGGGTCCGCCTGGACCTGCTCCGCTAGGATCTTGTCGGGCTGGACCCGCCTGATCGCAGTCTTGGTCCCATTACGGCAAGAGCTTGATCCACGTCTTCAATCGAAGCGCCGAAACGCTCCCATCAGAATTTGCCGGGCTCTAGTCGGCAGGTGCGCCAAGCAGCCGCAGCCGATGAATTTCCAAAGCTCCGGAACCGTTTCGCTTTGCAAACTTGCAAGGCACGGCTAAAGCCATGGTCTCTTCTTTGGGTGGGGATAATCCAGAGTGAATAAGGGGTGGAACGGGCCGGCGGCGTCGCGTGCCCGCCCGGTTCGCAGATGAAGAAGAAAGCGTCGGGAGAGGGCCGCTGAAAAAGCCGGTGGTTTACGGAGCGGTCGCCGCAGCGCTCCTTGTCGGAGCCTGGAGCGCCACGAGCGTGTCGTTCAGCTGGAAGCCGGCGTCGGCCGAGGCCGTGCCTGAAAACCTGCCCGGCAACGGCGCCCGGGACATCAGCATCGCCGAAGCGCGCCGGCGGGGGCCGAGCACAATCGATTACCGGCGCCTCGACGAGCGGCTCCAGCGCCTGGCGACTGAGCGGACCATGGTCGGGCTCGCTGTCGCAATTGTCGAGAATGGCGAGATCCGCTTCCTCAAAGGCTATGGCACGACCGTCGCCGGCGGCAATGAGCCCGTCACGCCCGAGACCATCTTCCGTTGGGCCTCGGTTTCCAAGGGCGTGGCCGGCGACATGGTCGCGAAGCTCGCCGAGCAGGGCCATCTTTCGCTCTACGCCCCGGTCGCGAAATATGCCGCTTCGCTTCGGCTGCCGGCCGGCAACGAGCATCGGGCGACGGTGTCCGATCTTCTCTCCCACCGGCTCGGCCTCTTCTCGCACGCCAATGATTCCAAGCTGGAGGATGGCGGCGATCCGCGCTTCCTGCGCGCGAGCCTCGCCCAACTGAACGCGATCTGCTCGCCCGGCCAATGCCACGCTTATCAGAATGTCGCTTATGACGCGGCGAGCGAGATCGTCGAGAAGATCACGGGCAAGCCTTATGAACAGGCGGTGCGCGAGCAGCTTTTCCTGCCGCTCGGGATGTCGTCGGCCACCATGTCGCGCCAGGGGCTGGTGGGGGCGCGCAGCTGGGCGCGGCCGCATCGCGGCGGCAAGACCTCGAAGCCCGTCGAGGTCACCGAATCCTATTATCGCGTGCCCGCCGCCGGGGGCGTCAACAGCTCGATCAAGGACCTTGCCGTCTGGATGCAGGCGCAGATGGGCGAGGAGCCGGAGGTGCTCTCCGGCAAGGTTCTCGCTAGCGTGCAGTCGCCGCGCGCCAATACGCCCGGCGAGATGAGCCGGATGCGCAAGTTCCGCGAGCGGCTTTCGAAGGCGACCTACGGTCTTGGCTGGCGGATCTACGATTATGCCGGGCACACTGTCGTCGGGCATCGTGGCGGCGTCACCGGCTATCGTTCGCTGATCATGTTCGATCCGGAGAAGAATAGCGGCGTCGTCGCGCTGTGGAACTCCTCCACCGCGCAGCCCGGCGGGCTTGAATTCGAGGTCATGGACATGATCTACCGCCTGCCGTTCAAAGACTGGCTCGATATCGACGGCAAGAAAGGCGTGCCGACGCCGCAGCCGCAGGAAATGCTCAAGGAAGAGATCGAGGCGACGGCGACAGTGGCCGCAGCTTCGCCCAGATCGGCAGATGATCGGAGGCCCGCCGCGCCTTAGCGCTGTGGTGGGCGCCGCTCTCGACGATCTCCAGATCCTCGCTTACCATGATTCGGTCGAGCTGCGCGATCGGCCGCCGCGAATGGAAGCTTCGGCCGCATTGCGCGATCTGGTGGCGATGGGCGAAATCGCGAAGGCACCCGCGATTGGCGCTCCATTCGTTGAGATCGCCCATCAGCACCGTGGGCGGCTCGCTGTGCCGGTGATGGAGGTGGGCCAGGATTGCCTGCGCCTGCCGCCGCCGCCACAGCCCGGACAGATCGAGATGCATGCCGACGATGCGGAGCTCTGAGCCGTCCACCTTCAGGTCCGCCAGCACCGCGCCGCGCGGCTCCAGCGAGGGGAGGTGGACGAGCTCCTTGTCGATCACCTCCACGTTCCGCTTCACGAGCAATGCGTTGCCGTGCCAGCCGAGGCTTCCGGAGCGCGCGTCGAGCGGCACCGGCTTATAGTCGCTATGCTCCTCGATCATCTCCGCCGGGATCGCGCTCGCGCGGCTGCCGAAGCGGCGATCAGCCTCCTGCAGCGCGACGACGTCGGCGCCGATCTCGTTCAGTACGTCGAGCGTGCGGTCGGGTCGGCGCCGCCGATCCGTCCCGATCGCCTTGCGCATATTGTAGCTCGCGACGAGGATCATCGCGGCCGCTACTGAGGCTTCGCACCCGGGGGCGCAACGCCCAGGTGCAGGATCAATGGCCTTTCTTGTCCGAGAGCTTGCCCAGCTGGTGATCGAGCGCACGCACAGCTTTCTTGGCGGCGCCGAGAATTGCGCGGTCGACCGTCGATCCCTGATCGGCGACGGCGACCGGCGGTACGCCATTCACCCGCGCTTCCAGCGTGCAGCGTAAGTCGGCCGCGCCGCCGCGCGGCCCGTTAATATCGGAAACATGGATCTCGACGTCGGTAATCCGGCCTTCGAAGCGCGCCAGCCGCTGCCGGATCTGCTCCTCCAGCCGGTCATTGCGTTCGGCGTCGCTCGGCAGCTGATTGTCGGTATGGATTTGAATGAACAAATGACCTCTCCACTGATACTCGGCTCCCCCAACAATGCGATGCGGGCGGAGCCGTTCCAAGTTTCTCGCGGAAATTCGCTGGCTGGCGGCCGAGCCGCCCGCTAATTCCGCCGTGATGGCCAAGCTCAAGAAACGATATGTCTGCCAGGCCTGCGGCTCGGTCAGCCCGCGCTGGCAGGGGCAGTGCAGCGACTGCGCGGAATGGAACACTTTGGTCGAGGACGCGTCCGCCGTCGTCACTCCCTTTTCGGCCCGCCATGATCTGCGTTCGGGCGGCCGGGCGGTCGAGCTCGTCGGCCTCGATGCCGAAGTTGCGCTCCCGGAGCGGCTGGGCACAAGCATCAAGGAATTCGATCGGGCGCTCGGTGGCGGTCTGGTGGCGGGCTCGGCGACCCTGATCGGGGGCGATCCCGGCATCGGCAAGTCGACGTTGCTGCTTCAGGCGGCGGCGAACCTTGCCTCGCGCGGGCTGCCGGTCGCCTACATCTCGGGCGAGGAAGCGGCCGACCAGGTGCGGCTTCGCGCGCGTCGGCTAGGGCTCGGCCGCGCGCCGGTGAAGCTCGCCGCCGCCACTTCGGTGCGGGACATCCTGACGACGCTCGGCGACGGCGTGCCGCCCGCCCTGGTGGTGATTGATTCGATCCAGACCATGCACTCCGATCTGATCGAAGGCGCGCCCGGCACAGTCAGCCAGGTCCGCGCCTCCGCCCACGAGCTGATCCGCTTCGCCAAGGAGACCGGCACCGCCCTGGTCTTGGTCGGCCATGTCACCAAGGACGGCTCCATCGCAGGCCCCCGCGTGCTCGAGCATATGGTCGATACCGTGCTGAGCTTCGAGGGCGAGCGCAGCCATCAATATCGGATCCTGCGTGCCGCCAAGAACCGCTTCGGCGGCACCGACGAGATCGGCGTCTTCGCCATGGCGGAGGGGGGGCTTGAGGAGGTCTCCAACCCCTCGGCGCTCTTCCTCACGCATCGCGGCGAGGCCGTGTCCGGCGCCGTCGTTTTCCCCGCGCTTGAAGGCACGCGGCCCGTGCTGGTCGAAATCCAGGCGCTCACCGTCCGCCTCGCCAGCGGCGCCACCCCGCGCCGCGCGGTCGTCGGCTGGGACAGTGGCCGGCTCGCCATGATCCTGGCCGTGCTTGAGGCCCGTTGCGGGCTCAGCTTCTCGACCGCGGAAGTCTATCTCAACATCGCCGGCGGATACCGCGTCAGCGACCCCGCCGCCGATCTTGCAGTGGCGGCGGCGCTCGTCTCGGCTTTGTCCGAACGGCCGGTGCGGTGTCGGGCGAGGCGTCTCCCACGTCGCTTTCAAGGAATCGGAGAGCTCGGCTTCGAACGCGCGCTCGTGCCGGCGTCCGTCGGCTCGAGCTGCGGGCTGGCGCTGACCGGCTTCCGGACGCTCGGCGAGTTCGTCGACCATCTGCTGGCCCGCTGATCTGAGTGCGGACGCAGGCCTTTCGCGCGATTTCAAGCAGGTCGTCATGGCCCAGCATTGATGGATAGGCCTCGCTTGCCGCACGCCGAACGCGCGCTCGTGCCGGCGTCTCTTCTCGAGCGTCCGCGCGCCTTCCTGCGGAGTCGGGACCTTGCGGCTTGGTCCAGCGCGCCCTTCCTGCCAGAGCCAGGTAACGCCAGTCTGGGCGACCGCTTGCGCGAGCGTCCGCGCGACCATCTAGGTCGCGCAGCGCCAGTAGCAACCAGCGCGCGCTCATGCTGTTTGACGTGCTCTCGACATCATCGCCCTTGAGGTCTGCGCGCGTGCTAATGGTGGTCGGACGGCGGCCATTGTGGAAATTTCGGTCGGCAAGCGCGATCGCTGCCACGCGTGCGCGGCCGGCCGGATTTTCGATCGATATCATCGTCGCTGCTCGTTTGTCGAGCCGTATCCATCGCGGGCAGTGGTCGCGGTCCACTGCCGTCGGCCATGAAGCCGCGCGGCTGAAGGATCGGCTGGCAGAGCAGGCTGCCACGAGCCCGGCGAGCCGTAGCCGGGCCAGAGCGTCTGACTGGCGGCAGTTCCGATGGTCGGCGCCGCGGCGCGCGCCGGCAGGCCGCCGCCGTGCTCGCCTTCGCCCGAATCTATCGCGGGCAGCTTTGCGAGACTCAAGCCCATCTGGTCTTCTGTTTCGGGATGAAGCGCGGCTTGACCGGCGGATCGGCTGGTCGGCGGCGGCCTGTTCTTCGGCTTCATGGTGGTTCATCTTCGAGATATTGTCCCGCTCGCCTGGGTGGCGGCGATCGTTGCCCGCAAATCCTGCACGGCAGCGGGCAGCAAATGGTCGGCGACGCGCTCGAAAGCTGCCGGACACTGGCTTCGCGCTGGTCTTCATCGGCGGCAAGCTATCTCGCCGCCAAGTCCGCGCTTCGGTGGTACGCCTGTGACCGCATCCTCGGCGGCTACTGTTCGGCGCTGAAGGGGCTTCATCTTCGAGCGTCCCTGCTCGCCTGGGTGGATCTGGTCTACGACACGATCTACGGACCTGCTCCAGCCGATGGTCCGCCGTGCTTCACGCCAGCGGCCGCGCCATCGTGGACTTCGTCGAGGACCGCATCCTCGCAGCGGCGGCGCGGGGGAGGCCGGTGAACGCGGACGGCCGGAGGAGGGCAACCGCTTGAACGAGATCGGCAACAGGCTCGAAACCAGCTCTCGAACGAGATCGGCAATGACCAATGACCGAGATCCGCCTCTACGATACGATGGCGCGGGAGAAGCGCGCGTTCACGCCGGCCGACGAGCGCCGCGTCACCATGTATGTGTGTGGGCCGACCGTGTACAACCGCGCCCATATCGGCAATGCCCGCCCGGCCGTGGTGTTCGACGTGCTCGCCCGGCTCCTCCGCCACCGCTACGGCGCGGACAGCCTCGTCTACGCGCGCAATGTGACCGACGTCGACGACAAGATCATCGAGGCGGCGGAGACGGAGGGGGTCGAACCCTCCGTGATCACGCGGCGCTACGAGCAGCATTATCTGAGCGATATGGGCGCGCTCGGCGTCGCTCCCCCGACGATCGCGCCGAAGGCGACGCAGAACGTCGCGGAGATGATCGCAATGATCGCGCGCCTCGTGGAGACCGGCAATGCCTATGAGGCGGACGGGCACGTCCTCTTCCACGCCCGGCGATGCCGATTATGGCGCGCTCGGCCGCCGCGACCGGGAGGCGATGATCGCCGGCGCGCGCGTCGAGGTCGCCTCCTACAAGAAGGACCCGTCGGATTTCGTTCTCTGGAAGCCGTCGGCGCCGGACGTGATCGGCTGGGACAGTCCCTGGGGCAGGGGCCGTCCCGGCTGGCATATCGAATGCTCCGCCATGATCGAGCGGCATCTGGGGCGTACCATCGACATCCATGGCGGCGGCCTCGACCTCATCTTCCCGCACCATGAGAATGAGATCGCCCAGAGCCGCTGCGCACACGAGGGTGCGCCGCTCGCCCGCTACTGGCTCCACAACGGCTTCCTCTCCATGGCGGGTTCCGAGAAGATGTCGAAATCGCTCGGCAACGTGGTGACGGTCGGCGAGTTGCTGGAGCAGGGGCAGAAGGGCGAGGTGCTCCGCCTGGCTTTGCTCTCGGCGCACTATCGCCAGCCGCTCGAATGGTCGTCGCAGCTCGTCGCGCAAAGCAAGGCGACGCTCGATCGGCTCTATCGCGCCGCGGGCGAAGCCGAGGCCGGTCGGGTCGACGAGGGTGTCGCCGACGCGGTCGCCGACGATCTCAACACGCCCTTGGCCCTCTCCCGCCTCTCCGGCATCGGTGATCCGTCCACACTTCGAGCCAGTGGAGCGCTGCTGGGCCTGCTTGGCGGAAGCTCGACCGCATGGTTTCAGGGCACTGGCGACGCGCGCATCGAAGCCGCCATTGCCGCGCGCGCCGCCGCCAAGAAGGAGCGCGATTTCGCCGAAGCCGACCGCATCCGGGCGGAGCTCGCAGCGGAGGGGATTATTCTGGAAGATCGCCCGGACGGCACGACGGAATGGCGCCGAGCCTAACTTCCCTCTCCCTTGAGGGGATGCAGCGCGGCTAAGGCTCGTCCGGGGACGAGCCAGCGCTGCATGGTTGCGCAGCCTTAGCGACGAAGGAGCTTAGGCGAAGCTGGGTGAGGGTGAGCGCTGCGAGGCAGCGCGCGAGGCCCTGCCTCGCCTACCCTCATCCAACTGCGACTAGACGGCCGAGCCGCCAAGTCTTCGTATCCTTCTCCCCTCAAGGGAGAAGGGCTCTCCTCACCTCGCCGGTGCACGGTGGACTGGGCCTCGAGTGTTGGATTTCCTCTGTCGGCCGGTGGGCCTGCGCGGTGGCGCACCGGCATGACCCCGCTTATATGCCCCTCATGACGACGGCGCTGTACAATCGCGATATCCTTCGCCTCGCCGTCTCGATCCCGCACCAGGGCCGCCTTGAAAGCCCACAGGCCACGGTCGAGAAGCGCTCGCCGGTCTGCGGAAGCCGGGTGGCGGTCGACATCGTGCTGGATGCGGAGGGGAAGGTCGCCCGCCTCGGCCAGGAGGTGAAGGCGTGCGCATTGGGGCAAGCCTCCGCCGCGCTGATGGGTGCAGGTGCGATCGGCAGGAGCCGGGCCGAGCTTGCCGCGGCGCGGGATGCTCTTGCCGCCTTTCTCGACGGCCAGCGCGGGGATCCCGGCGATTGGCCGGGCCTGTCCATCTTCAGCGAGGCCCGCCCCTACAAGGCGCGCCATCCTTCCATCCTGCTCGCTTTCGAAGCAGTCGCGCAAGCCGCCGCGGAGGCCCGCGGCTGATGCAGCCGCAGGCCGCCGAAACCGCGAGCATTGTGCTGCGCGACGGCGTCATCCTACTCGGGGCGGCGATGTTGTTCGTGACGCTGTTCCGCCGCTTCGGCCTCGGCGCGGTGCTCGGCTATCTGGTTGCGGGAGCCTTGGTCGGCCCCGACGGCCTTGCCTTGATCGACGGCTCTGCAGAGGCGATGCTGCGCGTCGCCGATCTCGGCATCGTCCTGCTGCTCTTCCTGGTCGGGCTCGAGCTTCATCCGAGCCGCCTCTGGCGCCTCAAGCACGATATTTTCGGCCTCGGCCTGCTCCAGGTCTTCGTCTCCGGAGTGGCGCTGGCACTGCTCGTCCATTTCGTTACCGGGCTCAGCTGGGCCGCCGCGATCGCGATCGGCCTTCCGCTCGCGCTCTCTTCCACCGCTCAGGTCCTGCCGAGCCTCCGCTCCTCCGGCGAGATCAACACGCCCACCGGCGAGCGCGCTTTTTCGATCCTGCTCTTCCAGGATCTGTCGATCGTCCCGTTGATCACGATCATCGCCGCGCTTTCCCGCGCTCCGGCGGATCCGGTGGCGCCGCCCGGCTGGCAGCTCGGCCTCTACACGGTGGCCGCGATCGCCGGGCTGGTGGTGGCGGGCCGCTTCCTCATCAATCCGCTCTTTCGCGTGGTCGGCCGGGTCAGCGAGCGCGAATTGTTCGTTGTCGCCGGCCTCTTCACCGTATTGGCCGCCGCCGCGGTGATGGAGACGCTTCACCTGTCGACTGCCCTCGGCGCGTTCGTGGCCGGCGTGATGCTGGCCGACTCGCCCTATCGGCACGAGTTGGAAGTGGACATCGAGCCGTTCCGCTCCATCCTGCTCGGTCTTTTCTTCGTCGCGATCGGCATGACGCTCGATCTCGACGCCATCGGCGAGCGGCCTTTGTTCGTGATCGGCATGGCCGCCGCGCTGATCACCGTGAAGGCGATCGTGCTGTTCGGCCTCGCCAAGCTCTTTCGGATGGAAACGCGCAAGGCCTGGCGGATGGGTCTGCTGCTCAGCCAGGGCGGCGAATTCGGCTTCGTTCTCTTCACCGCGGCCCAATCCGCGCTGCTCGTCACGCCGGCGGCCGCAAGCCTGTTCGGGGCGATCGTCACCATCTCGATGGCCTCGACGCCTTTCCTGATGATGTTCAACAGGTGGACCGAGCGCCGCGCCTCATTGCGCGACGGAGACAATATGGAAGGCCCCGAGCATTCGGGAGACTCCCGCGCGATCGTGGTCGGCTACGGCCGCTTCGGGCAGACCGTCGCGCAGATGCTGATGGCAAAGGGGATCAGCCTGACAATCATCGATTCGAAGCCGAGCCAGATCGAATTGAGCGGCAGCTTCGGGATGAAGGTCTATTATGGCGACGGCACCCGGCTCGATCTCCTGCGCGCCGCCGGTGCCGCCGAGGCCAAGGCATTGCTCTTCTGCATCGACGGGGGAATTCTGGATGCGCGCAGGATCGAGCCGATCCTCGAAGCCTTTCCGCAGGCGGCGGTCTATGTCCGCGTCTTCGATCGGCGCCAATTGATCGCGCTCGGCGGCGTCGACCTTGCCGGCAGCTACCGCGAGGTGTTCGAATCGGCGGTGTGCATGGGCCGCGAGGCGCTCCACTCCTTCTGCGTCGCCGAGGAAGAGGTGGACCGCGTCGAGCGCGAGTTCCGGAGCAGGGACGCCGAGCGGCTCGCCGGCCAGAGCGAGTCCGGCGATCTCCACGCCATCCAGCATCTGATGTTCCGGCCCGACCGCGCGCTCCCGGACGAAAGTGCCGAAGCGGCTGCGGAACGAGCCGACTCCCAATAAACCACGATTCACGTTTCAGGCTGATCCAGCCTGATCCGATCCAGGCCTAGAGCCAGATCGTTTGAGGTGGAAGCGCTTCGCGCTTCCACCGAAAGCGTGAAAGGGTTCCCATCGAAGTAGTACTTCGATGGGGTCCCAAGCTGGCTCTATTCAGATGGTCTAGTCTTGCCGCCGGAGGAACGCCTCCACCTCATGCAGTTCAACAGAGCTGTCGACGAAGGCCTTCCCTATGCCATGAGCAAGGATGAAGGGGAGCGACCCTCGCGCCCTTTTCTTGTCGTGCAACATGTGCGGCACCAGCCCGCCGCCGTCGGCCAAGCCCGCCTCGCTAAGCCCCACCTCGCAAAGTGACGTCGGGAGCCGCATCCCTCTCAGATGATCCGAGACCCTGCGAGCGTCATCGGGCGGGCAAAGCCCCCGTTCCGCGGAGAAGCGAAAGGCGAGCGCCATCCCGAGCGCAACGGCCTCGCCATGAAGCACCCTTCCGGAGAGGCCGGTCGCCGCCTCGATCGCGTGCCCGAACGTATGGCCGAGGTTGAGCAGCGCCCGCCTGCCGGACGTCTCACGCTCGTCGTCGGCGACGATCGCAGCCTTGGCGCGGACGCTGGTCTCGATTGCGTGCAGCCGCGCCGCGATGTCGCCGGCGATCACCGCCTCGCCATGGTCTTCGCACCAGGCGAAGAAGCCGGCATCTCCGATCAGTCCGTATTTCGCCACCTCGGCATAGCCGGCACGAAGCTCCCGCTCGGGGAGGGTGTCGAGGGTGGACGGATCGATCAGCACCGCCGCCGGCTGGTGGAAGGCACCGACCAGGTTCTTGCCTGCCGCACTGTTGATCGCCGTCTTTCCTCCGACGGAGGAATCAACCTGGGCAAGCAGCGTCGTTGGAATTTGCAGATAAAAGCAGCCGCGTTTCACGATCGAGGCGGCGAAGCCGGTCACGTCCCCGATCGCGCCGCCGCCGAGCGCGACGATATGGTCGCTCCGCTCCACGCCGAGCTCGAGCAGCTGGTCGACCAGCCCCGAAAGGCCGGACCAGGTCTTCGCCTCTTCTCCCCTGGGCATGAAGATCGGATGCGCTTCGATCCCGGCAGTCGCCAGGCCCACCGTCAGCGCCGCTCCGGCGCAGTCCCAGACCCGCTCGTCCGTCACCACGGCAATCCTGCCATCGCGTCCGAAGCGGGCGAGGATTTCGCCCGAAGCCGCAAGCAGCCGATCACCGATGAAGATCGGGTAGCTCCGCTCACCGAGTTCCACGTCCACCCGCCTCAATGCGTTCGCTCCCACTCTTCAATCGCCTTGACGATCTGCTCCACGGCCCGCTCATGCGGACTTGGCTGACTGCGGATATGGAGATGTGCCTGCGCGTAGAGGTGGGTTCCTTCTCGTCGCGAGATCACGAAGCAGGGGGAGGGGCTCCTTGCCCTTGAGCAGCGGGCGATGATCGCGGCGGGACACCCGTTCCGCCAGCGTCTCGAGATCGGCATCGAGCCAGATCGCAAGGCAGCGCTCCAGGATGAGCGTGCGGGTCGTGTCGTTGACGAAAGCCCCGCCGCCGGTCGCGATCACCTTGGGCGGTCCCTCGATCAGGCGTGCGATGACTCGCCGTTCACCGTCGCGGAAGCTCACCTCTCCGAAACGGTCGAATATCTCAGAAATCTTGTGGTCCGCCGCCCGTTCGATCTCGTCGTCCGAATCGACGAAGTCGAGACCCAGCCGCCGGCCGAGGCGCCGTCCCACCGTGCTTTTGCCCGCGCCCATCAGTCCGACGAGGACGATCGATCGGTCGAGCTTGGGAAGCGGGGCGGTCATGCTGGCTGGGGCTATACAGGGTGCCGTCTCGTGGGGCAAAAGGCGCGCCATGCCTAGAACCATCCTCACGCCGCAGCCGCGCCGTCGCTCGCCTCTTCCCGCTATCCTCGCGCTCTTGCTGATCCTGCTCGTCGGTGGCCTCATCTATCTTTCCACCGCTGACACCGAAGTGCCCCAGCAGCGCATCGAGCAGGATGTGACCAATGAAGCACTGGCGAAATAAGCTCGTCCTCCTGGGCGGGGCCGCGGCGCTTGCCGCCGGGATCCCGGCATTGAGCCAGGAGACGGAAACGCCCGAATCGCTGCTGCCGCCCGGCTTCGAGGACCCCGCAACCGTCCCGCCGCCGGAGACGAACGCGGCCGTGCCGTCCGAGACGCCGACGCCTTTCGCTGCCGACACCCCCTCGGCAGCGCCCGAGCTTCAGACAGTGATCGAGGATGCCGCCGCCGAAGATCTGGAGGCGCTGGCTGCGCTCGAGCCCGAGCCGCCGATCGAGATCCCCGACTTCGCGCGCCGGCCGACCAACGTCGTCGGCGTGATCGGCCCGGCCGAGTGGGGCGTGGATGCCGACGGCTTCGGATCGGCGGACGGACGTTTCCTTTCCACGCTGATGCGCAGGATCGATGCACCCTTGCCGTCGCGCTGGATGTCGATCCTGCTGCGCCGGGCGCTGATCTCGCGCGTCAATGCGCCCGCCCATGTGCATCCGGTGGATTTCGTCGCCGAGCGCGCCTGGCTGCTGCTTCGCATGGGCGAGGCGGATGCCGCGCGGATGCTGGTCCAGGCGGTGGATGTAGACCAGTTCACGCCCAAGATGTTCGCAATTGCGGTGCAGACGGCCCTCGCGACGTCCGACCCGGCCGCGCTCTGCCCACTGGTCGGGCCTGGCCGTGAGGTGTCCGACGAGCCGGTCTGGCCGCTTGCCGACGCTATGTGCGCGTCGCTGGCGGGCGATGCCGGACGCGCAAGTTCGCTGATCGAGCAGGCGAGAAGGCGGAGCGGCCTCAGTCCGATCGACGTCACCCTGGCGGAAAAGGTTGTCGGAGCCGGCGCGAACACGCGGCGCGCCGTGTCCGTTCAGTGGGACGATGTGGACGAGCTCAACAGCTGGAGGTTCGGCATCGCGAGCTCGACCGGACTCGAGATCCCCGAACAGCTGATGCGGGGCGCCGGCGCCCATGTCCATGCATGGCAGGCCCGCGCGCCGATGCTCCCGCTCGAGCAGCGGGTGAACGCGGCGCAAACCGCGGCATCGCTCGGCGTCTTCTCAAATGCGTCGCTGGTCGAGATGTACAGCCTCATCGCCGACAACACCGATCCGTCCGAAATGCGGGAATCGGTCGGGGGACGGCTTCGCGCCGCTTACGCATCGCGCGACATTCGCGCTCGCATGGATGCGCTCAGGGATTTATGGGACGATGGCGGCAACGATCCCCTGCTTCGCCACGCCAGGCTGATCCTCACGGCGACCGCGGCTTCGCGGCTCCCGCCGAGGCAGGATCTGGCGGAGGACGCACCCGAGCTGATCGCGTCGATGCTGACGGCCGGATTCGACAGCCACGCGGCGCGCTGGTCCGGAGTGGCCGAGGCGATGGAGGGAGAGGACGGCGACACCGCCTGGGCGCTGCTGGCGGTGGCATCGCCGCGTCCGCGGGTGGACATCAGCGCCGGCAGGATCTCGACATTCAAGGATAATGACGACAGTGCCGACGACATCCGCACCCGGCTGCTGGTCGCGGCTCTCGCTGGTCTCGACCGGATCCAAGGCGATGCCGCCGAGGATATGGGCATATCGCTGACGGCGCAGAACCGATGGACCAGGCTCCTCGAGCGAGCCGCGGAGCGGGGCCAGCAGGGAACCGTGGTGCTTCTCGCCGCGGCCGGAATGCAGACCGGCGGCTGGGCCGGGGTTCCGCCGTCCAACCTCTACAGGATCGTCAACGCGCTACGGCGGGTCGGCCTGGAATATGAGGCGCGGATGATCGCCGCGGAGGCCGTCGCGCGGCTGTGACGCGGATGCCGGGCCTCCGCCTCGCCGCGGGCGAAGACCGCCAGCTGATCGGCTCCTTTCTCGAGATGATGTCGGCAGAGGCCGGGGCGGCGGCGAACACGCTCTCCGCCTACGAGCGGGACCTACGCGGTGCCTCCGAACTGCTGGGGGGCCGCCTCGCAGCGTCGTCGCCGCAGGAGCTGACGACGCTCGGCGAGCAATGGATGGCGCTCAAGCGGGCGAGCGTGGCGCGCAAGGCGGCCGCACTCAGGCGCTTCTTCGGCTTCCTGCACGACGAGGGGCTGAGGGAGGACGACCCTTCGGGCGCATTGCCGCGCCCGGGGACCGAGCGGCCGCTGCCGAAGATCCTCGACCATGCTTCAGTCGATGCGCTGTTCCGCGAGATTGAGAGGCGCAAGGAGGCGGACGATCCGGCGGCCCATCGGATTTCCGCCTTGGTCGAGCTGCTCTACGGATCAGGCCTGCGTGCGACGGAGCTCGTCTCCATGCCGCGCAACGCCATCTCGCCCGACAAGCCGTTCCTGATCCTGCGCGGCAAGGGCGGGCGCGAGAGGCTGGTGCCGATTTCGGAGGCGGCGCGGGCGGCAGTCGCGCGATGGGCGAAACTCGTGCCGCGGGATTCGCTGTGGCTTTTTCCATCCGGCAAGAAGCATCTCAGCCGCGTTCGGCTCTATCAGCTCCTGCAGGAGCTGGCGGCCGACGCCGGCATCCCGCCGGACCGGATCAGCCCGCACGTGCTGCGACATGCGTTCGCCACCCACCTCCTGGAAGGCGGTGCCGACCTTCGCGCGCTGCAGATGCTGCTCGGCCATGCCGACATCGCGACAACGCAAATCTACACGCATGTCGATTCGCGGCGCCTCATCGAACTGGTGAACAGCCGCCACCCGCTCGTTGACGCGAGCCAAGAGGGCGCTTAACCCGCCGCCTTCATCATGCCGACTTTCCTCGATTTCGAAAAACCGCTGGCCGAGCTCGATGCCCGTGTCGCCGAGCTGCGCGAGACCGCACAGGCCGGTTCGCTCAACATCGACACCGAGATCGAGCGGCTGCAGGCCAAATCCGATCGCCTGCTCCGCGACACTTATGCGAAGCTCACGCCGTGGCAGAAGACATTAGTCGCCCGCCATCCGGAGCGGCCGCACTTCAAGGATTATGTCGCGGGGCTGATCGAGGATTTCGTGCCGCTCGCCGGCGATCGTGGCTTCGGCGAGGACAAGGCCATCATCGGCGGTCTCGGGAGGCTTCGGGGCCGGAAGATCATGCTGATCGGCCACGAGAAGGGCGACGACACTGCGAGCCGCCTGCGGCACAATTTCGGGATGGCCAAGCCCGAGGGTTATCGAAAGGCGATCCGGCTGATGCGCCTCGCCGATCGTTTCGGCCTTCCGATCGTTACTTTGGTCGACACGCCCGGAGCCTTCCCCGGCGTGCAGGCGGAGGAGCGGGGACAGGCGGAAGCGATTGCCCGCTCGACCGAGCAATGCCTCGACCTTTCGGTGCCGCTGATCGCCGCGATCGTCGGGGAAGGGGGCTCGGGCGGCGCCATCGCGCTGGCCGCCGCCAACCGGGTGCTGATGCTCGAGCATTCCGTTTACGCTGTGATCTCGCCCGAGGGCTGCGCGTCGATCCTGTGGCGCACCGCGGATCGCGCGGCCGACGCCGCCGAGGCGATGCGGATCACCGCCGCCGACCTCAAGCAGCTCGGCGTCATCGAGCGGATCGTGCCGGAGCCGGTGGGGGGCGCGCATCGCGCTCCGGACGAGACGGTCCACTCGCTCGGCGACGTGCTGAGCGAGGAGCTTCAGGCGCTCTCGACGAAGACGGGTGGGGAGCTTCGCGCCGAGCGGCGGGCCAAGTTCCTGGCCATCGGCTGACCGGCGGCCGGCGCCGGCCGCCAAGGAACCAGGTCGGATAAACCTTCGTTCCTGCTACGACGAAATTCGTTGAGTGCAGGAGTAACCTTCCATGAAGACCAAGACATTGATGGCTTTGTCCGTGTCGCTTGCCGCGATCGGATTTGCTGCCCCCGGCGATGCGCAGCGCGCGCAGCGCGCTCCTCGGGCCATCTCGCAAAGCGCCGCGCAGCAGGCGGCAAAGCAGCATCCGCAGCTCATCGAGGAGTTCGGCGGGGCTGAGACGGGCGCGCGCGGCGCTTACGTGACGTCGATCGGCCGGAAAGTGGCGGCTCAATCCGGCGTTCCGGGAGCCAATGGCGCCTTCACCATCACGACGCTGAACTCGCCCGTGATGAACGCCTTCGCCGTGCCCGGCGGGTACGTCTATATCACCCGGCAGCTGATGGGCCTGATGAACGACGAGGCTGAGCTGGCCTCCGTCCTCGGCCACGAGGTTGGGCACATCGCCGCCCGGCACAGCGAGCAGCGGCAATCGGCGGCGACCCGCAACACCATATTGGGCGCGCTGGGCCAAATCCTGGTCGGAGCGGTCGCCGGCAATTCGGGGTTGGGACAGGTGCTCCAGCAGTCGATCGGCCAGGGCACGCAATTGGCAACCCTGAAATTCTCGCGCTCGCAGGAATTCGAGGCGGACGAACTTGGCATCCGCTACATGACTGCTGCCGGCTATGATCCGGCGGCGTCGGCCAGCCTGCTCGCCTCGCTCGGTGCCGCCACCTCGCTGGAGGCGCGCGCCGCGGGCCGCAATGACGAACGCTCCGTGCCCGCATGGGCCCAGACCCATCCACTGAGCGCCGATCGTGTCCGCAGGTCAGCTCAGACGGCGCAGGCGACGGGCCGGATCGGATCGGGGGTGCGTAATCGCGACCAGTTCCTGGCTCAGGTCGACGGCGTGCTTGTCGACGACGATCCGCGGCAGGGCATTATCGAAGGACGCGACTTTCTTCATCCCGACCTTCGGCTCGGCTTCACCGTGCCGCAGGGTTACGGCATCCAGAACGGAACGAGAGCGGTGAGCGTCACCGGATCGAACGGACAGGCGCGCAATTCTCAACCGGCCGGTTCAACGGCGACCTTGGAAGCTATATCGCCCAGGTTTTCCAGTCGATTGCCGGCCAGCAGGCGGGACAGCTGCAAATTCCGCAGCCGCGATCCACGACGGTGAACGGCATCCCGGCGGCCTACACGACGGCGACCGCGCAGACGCAGCAGGGGCAGGTCGACGTGACGGTCTTCGCCTATCAATGGGATCAGAACACGGCTTACCACTTCGTCACGCTGACCCGCGGCGGAAGCGGGATTGGCCCCTTTGGCCTCGGTCGTGGGATCGCTTCGGCGACTCACTGCTGCGCAGGCTGCTGAGATCCGGCCGCGAGTGCTCGATGTGGTGACGGTAAGGTCCGGTGAGACGATTCAGAGCGTGGCGAACAGGATGGCCTATAACGATCTGAAGCTGGAGCGTTTCCTGACCCTCAACGGCCTTCAGGCGAACAGCAGGCTGGTTCCGGGCCAGAAGGTGAAGCTCGTCGTCTACGGCACGCGGAGCTGACAAAAAGAAACGGGCGGCGGAACAAGGTTCCGCCGCCCGCCTTGACCCTAGAAAAAAGCTTAGCCGCCGGCTTACGAGCCATCTTCGTGGTAACTTCAGTCAGGGTGGAGTTCAGCTGCGTGCCGAGGCCCTGCATCGCGGTGATGGCGGCAACGGCAATCAGAGCGGCGATCAGGCCGTACTCGATCGCGGTGGCGCCCTTGGTGTCCTTCAACATCTTACGAAGCTTCATCATGTCCGGTCTCCTGTTCCAAGCGTTGGAAGTCCACACTTCCATGCCCCTCCGCTGGATTTCTCCGGAGTGAGCTAAGGGAATTTTTACGAGCCATAAGTTGCGAAAGGTTTAATGCGAGAGCACAGGTACCAAGAAAATTCAGGCAGGCGTTGCTCACAAAGCAACACCAGCGCACCTGGGGAGCCCAGCGACCATTGCGAACGATCAATGTCTAGCCACGCCGATGCCGCGCTCTTCTTGAAACAAACTTGAAGATGCGCCTCTCAATCCAGCCGCCAATGGTTTCGTTCTGCAATATCTTACTGAGGTTAATAAATCGCCGGCTTGAAAGCCATGACTCGGCAGAAACTTCCGTCAGCTGGTGGTCGAGTTCAGCTGGTGGCCAAGGCGGGTGCTGCTGCAGCGCGGCGAGCAGGACGGCAGAGCGGCAATGGGAGTTTCCCGGCGGCAAGAATCGCGGAGGCGTCCTTAGTGTCCTATCAACGATCTTACGGAGCTTGGGATTGATGTCCGGTCTCCTGTTCAAGCCCTGAAAGTCCACACTTCCAGCTCCTCCGCTGGGGGACCGGCAGGGGCAAAGCTTCTTTACGTGAGCCAGGAGTTGTGTAATGTTTAATGTGAGCGGACAGGCACCTGAAATGGCTGCGGCCGCAGCAGGCGTTCTGAACAGTGTTGCTCACGTCGTTCCACATCGTAGTGGTCGCCGTCGCCACTTGGGTGAGCCAGCAGCGACCATTGCGAGCACGATCAAGGCTGCGATCAGAGCATATTCCACAGCACTGACGCCGCGATCGTCCTGAATCAATCTTGCTATTGAAGTTGGGCCAATCTCTTTATTCGCGGCAGCAAGATGCCTGCCGTGCCTGGCAGGCTGCGGCTGATCTCCACTGAGGTTAATAAACAGCTGATCTTGAAACGTTCGACGACTTTCCATCCTCATCCACGATGTTGAAGTCGTCGATCGCGGCCGCGAGCCCGAATCGGCCGATCGGCCTCAGCGACCGTGCACGCAGGATGTTCGTCGGCAGATGCCCGCAGGCTTTGGGACGAGGCGTGGCAAGGTGGAGCGCGGACCTCGACCGGGCTGGAAGCGGCGACCTGCAGCTTGAAGCCCGCGCGCGTCAGGCAAAGGTCGAGGCTGCCTTCAGATCGATTTGCGGATGGAGGCGCGGCGATGCCGCACCTTCTGCCGCATCGGCAGCGGTCATCGCGCTCCTCAGCCGCGGGAGACTTCCTGCGCCTGCAAGAGCTCCGAGGAAGAGCCCGTCCGGCCGCAATGCGCGCCGAACGAGGACAAGCGCGCCCGGCAGGTCGTTGACGCTGTCAAGCACCCCGATCGACACGTGTCGGAGCTATGGTCGCCGAAGGGAAGGCGATCCTCGTCGCACTGAATGCCGCCTGCCGTCTCGGCGAGGCGGCCGCCCGCATCCGCCACGATGACGCGCATTCCAAGCTCGCGAAGATGGGCCGACAAGCCGCCGTCCCGGCCGCCGAGGACGAGCACGTCCTTGAACGCTCGTTTGACCATGCTCAGCCGGTCGAGCAACTCCTCGGCAGCAGGCGATGGAGGTAATCGGCTTCCTCGACGTTGCGGGCCGCGGCGGCCGCGCCTCAGGCGCTTCAGCGCGCGATCGAATGGCTTGTCTTCATCCATCGCGTGGGGCTTGTGCCGTCGCCGCGGCTCGGGGACAAGAGAGGATGGAGATCGCGCTTCGCGCCGCCCGGTCCGCGGCAAGACAGGTGCTGGATTTCGCGCTCCCGCCCCGCTGCCCGGGATGCGGCGGTGCCCGTCAGATAGATGAGGATGTTCTTCGTTTTCACCTGCTGGTCCGCTGCTTTCGATGCGGACGCCGGCAGCGACGGCGGGGAGGACGCCGATGCGGCGGGTGCCTGGCCATCCTCCATCCTACGATGCCAGCGCGGGGTGTTCGTCGCCCGATGGCCGCAGATCGCCGATGAGGCGCGGCGCCCGCGCCTTCGCCGCATCGGCTGCCGTTCGCGCGGCTCGACAGGTCGCCAGTCGGCAGATCGATCTGCGGATGAAGGCGCGGCGAGGCCGCGCCTTCTCCGGCCGCAATGCGCGTCGAATCGGTGAGCGCCCCCGGAGACGTCGCCGTCGGGACTTCCTGTCATTCACCGACGATCGCCTGCCAAATGCCCGAGGAAGAGGCGCCGTCCGGAAGGCGCGTGCGAAGGCGAAGGTGAGCGCCCGCGGCGGGGCGTTGACGCTGTCGATCCGATCGAAACGCCAAATCGAAGCTATGATCGCCGATGGGAAGGCGATCCTCGTCGCACTGAATGCCGGCTGCTGTCTGAAAGGGCGTGGATTTCGACCCGCATCAGCCGGAACGCGACGCTCAAGTGAAGCTCGGCGACGGGCCGCTCTTCGCCGTCCCGGCCGCCGAGGACGCTGCGCGAACGCTGGTCTGACCATGCGCAGAGGCTCCTCCGCAAGGGTGGAGGTAAATCGGCGCCAAGGTCTTCGGTGCCGTCGCCGCGGCTCAGGGACAGAGAGGATGCAGAACGCTTCGCGCCGCCCGTCCGCGGGTCGACAGGTGCTGGATTTTGCGCTCCCGCCCCGTTGCGCGCGGCGGTGTGGCCTTGGAGGAGCATCGCTTCTGCCTCACCTGCTGGCACAAGCTGCACTTTCTGGGCGAAGAGTGAGCTGCGGACGACCCTTCGAGTTTGACGGCGGGGAGGACTGCAGAATGCGGCGGGCGCACCTTGCCGGCGCATGGCTTCTGGAGCACTTGCCGATCCTCCATGCTGCGGCGCCGGATGCTGCCGGCGCTTGTGGCACGAGAGCGCCCGGAAGGTCGTGCGGAAGCTCGGGCAGCGGCCGGCCATCCTACGATCGACCGGAGAGAGAGATTCTTCTCGCCGGACGCTGAAGTGACAAGATAGCTCGTTCCCGTGCCGCTCCACCGCTTGCGGATCTGGAAGAGGGCCAAACCGTCGAGTCGAAATGAAGCGATCGGCGCCTGCGGCTCCACCGGCTGGCGGGCTGGAAGCCCAGAGGCGGAACAGCCGCTCGGCGCTGATCTGCGCGCGGCGGCGGCCACACGGTGCGCGGGCGTGCGCGGATACGTCCTGCGGGGTCGGGAGGTGCCCTTGAGCGCGATCCTCATCCCGACCGCATTATGCCGAGCGGGGACGCGCACATGCTGCCGCACGCGCCGGGCGGATGCATCGCGAGGTGGACGGTCACACGTCGATGCCGCGTGGACGATGTCCACTGCGCAGGTCGGGCGCAAGGACGGGCGCGGTGGAGCCACGCGGGTGGAGATTATCGGCTGGGCGCGTGTTCTCCGCCAAGGCGAAGAATATGACCGCGCGATCACAAATGGGCGGCAAATGCCGCACGTCGAAATCGGCAGGAGACGTTCTGCCCTTATTGCGCCCGGGCGAAGAAGCTGCTCGACGGTGGCGTGGATCTTCAGGCCGACGAGATCAGCATGGGCGGCGCGCAGGAGATGCTCAGCCGCGCCAATGGCCGGACGCCGGTGCCGCAGATCTTCATCGCGCGGGCGGCTGTCGGACGATCTCGCCGCGCTCGAGCAAGCGCCAAAGCTCGACGCGCTCCTCTGGGCCTGAATGAAGCTCGGCATCCTCCAGGCGCAGACCGGGATCGACCCCGAGGCCAACGCACGCGACCTGGTGAGGGCGGTCGAAGAAGCGGCAGCCGGCGGCGCAGCGATCCTGTTCACGCCGGAGATGAGCGGCCTCCTGGATCAGGATCGGCAGCGCGCCAGGCCAAATCTGAGGAGCGAGGCGGACGATATCGTGCTCGCCGCCGTCCGGAGAGCGGCCCAGCGGGCAGGCATCTGGGTGCATATCGGATCACTGGCGCTTGCGGGCGAGCGGGACGACGGGCGGCTCGTGAACCGCGGCATCCTGATCGACCCAGCGGGGCAGACCCGGGCGCGCTATGACAAGATCCATCTTTCGACGTCGACTTGTCGACCGGCGAGAGCTGGCGGGAATCGGCGGCCTATGCTCCAGGCGATCAATCGGTGGTGGCGGAAACGCCGCTGGGGCCGCTCGGGCTGTCGGTCTGCTACGATTTGCGCTTCCCCGACCTGTACCGGGCTCTGACCGGGGCAGGGGCGATGATCCTCAGCATCCCGGCCGCATTCACGGTTCCGACGGGGCAGGCGCATTGGCACGTGCTGCTTCGTGCCCGAGCGATCGAGGCGGGCGTGTTCGTCGTCGCCGCTGCGCAGGTCGGGCGGCACCAGGACGGGCGCGACACTTTCGGCCATTCCCTGGTGGTCGATCCCTGGGGTCAGGTGCTGCTCGACATGGGGGCGAGGCCCGGCCTCGCCTTCGCTGAGATCGATCCGGGCCAGGTGGACCGGGTGCGCGCGCGAATTCCGGCGATCCGTCATCGCCGCCCGATCCCGGAGCCGGTGGTCGTACCGTGATCGTGTTCGATCTCAGATGCTCGCCCACGGGCCATGTGTTCGAAGCCTGGTTCGGATCGTCGGCCGACTATGAAAGCCAGCGCCAACGTGGGCTCGTCTCCTGCCCGCTCTGCGGGTCCGACGGGATCGAGAAGGCGGTGATGGCGCCGCGGATAGGGGCGAAGGGCGATCAGGCAGAGGCAGGCCCGGCGTAACACGGGACATGGTTTCCGCCGATCCCGAGACGATGAAGGAAATGCTCACCGCCATGGCCGCAGCGCAGAAGCGGGTGCTGGAAATGTCACATTATGTCGGCGACCGTTTTGCCGAGGAGGCGCGGGCGATCCATGCCATGAGGCGAAACAGAATCCCGCTCGATCTACGGCAAGGCCACCGCCGAGCAGGACGGCGGCGCTCGTCGACGACGGGATTCAGGTGGCGCGGCTTCCCTTTCCCACGATCGAGCCGAGCCAGGAGAATTGGGTCCAGACCTCTCCTGCAAACGTGGCGCCGTTACTTCGACCAAGGCCAACTCAAAACTGCCGCTTCCTCCAGCACTCGCGGGGCCGTCGCGCGACTCCACCCTGATCGTGTGGGCCAGCCATTTGCCATCCGGCTCCGAATAGCCGGTGGCTCCGAATTGGCCGCATGGTTAAAGACTGTGTTACCGCTCCCGCAGGCGTGAACGACCGATGAGAATTGACGGGCGCGACCCCGGACCTTAACCAGCGATCGGCTGGCCCCGTAGCTCAGCAGGATAGAGCATCAGATTCCTAATCTGAGGGCCACAGGTTCGAATCCTGTCGGGGTCACCAATGTTTCCACGCACGGGGCGATGATGAGCGGACATGAGGAACCAGTTGACGGCGACCTGGTCCGTTCCCCGGCCAAGATTCCCGTGCCGGACGAGGTGCAGCAAGCCGTCCGCACCCTCATCCGCTGGGCCGGCGACGATCCTGAGCGGGAAGGCCTACTGGACACGCCGCTTCGAGTCGCGCGGGCCTGGAAGGAATATGCGCGGGGCTATGGCGAAGATCCGGCCGAGCACCTCAGCCGCACCTTCGACGAGGTGGGGGGCTATGACGAGATCGTGCTGCTGCGCGACATTCCGTTCCAATCGCATTGCGAGCATCATCTTGCGCCGATCATCGGCAAGGCGTCGATCGCCTATCTCCCTTCGGAGCGGGTGGTCGGCATCTCAAAGCTCGCCCGGGTTCTCCACGGATATGCGCGCCGGCTGCAGGTGCAGGAGCGGCTGACGGCGCAGGTTGCGGATTGCGTCTGGGATCATTTGAAGCCGCAGGGCGTGGCGGTCGTTATCGAGGCCAGCCACGCCTGCATGACGGCGCGGGGCGTCGGCACGCCCGGCGTTTTGATGACGACCAGCCGGATGATGGGCGTCTTCAAGAGCGATCAGCGCAGCCGGCGAGAAGTGCTGGCGCTGATGGGCTATTGACCCGGACGATTCGGTTTGGAGCCCAGCGTGGCGAAGCGTAGCGCGGGAATCCTCATGTACCGGGCCGAAGGGCGTCGCCTCAGCATTCTTCTTGTGCATCCGGGCGGGCCGTTCTGGCGCAACAAGGATGCAGGTGCCTGGTCGATCCCGAAGGGGGAGATCGGCGAAGAAGAGGATGCGGTCGCGGCTGCCCGGCGGGAATTCGAGGAGGAGCTCGGTATCGCGCCCGATGGGGAGCTGATGGGGCTGGGAGAGATCCGGCAGAAGGGCGGCAAGATCGTGGAGGCGTTCGCCCTCGAAGGCGATCTCGACACGAGCAGGATCGTCAGCAACAGGTTCGAATGCGAATGGCCCCCGCGGAGCGGGCGCACTCAATCCTTCCCGGAGGTGGACCGGGCCGAATGGTTCAGTCTCGCGGCCGCCCGGGAGAAGCTGCTGGAAAGCCAATGCGCGCTTCTCGACCGCCTGAGCGAGGCGCTGGGTTGCCCGGATCAGCGGCCCCTGTAGTCTGCGCGCGGGACGAACAGAAAAGGCGGTGAGCATGGAACAGGGCGGGGCCGCTGTCGCAGGCGAGAAGACGCCGCTGAAGCGGGTGGTCATGGCGAGCCTCGTTGGGACGACCATCGAGTGGTACGATTTCTTTCTTTATGGTTCGGCGGCCGCGCTCGTTTTCAACCGGCTCTTCTTCCCCGATTACGACCCGCTGACCGGCACCTTCCTGGCCTTCGCCACCTATGCCTTGGGCTTCGTCGCGCGCCCGCTCGGCGGAATCGTGTTCGGCCATTACGGAGATAAATTGGGGCGCAAGCGTCTGTTGATGCTGAGCCTCATCATCATGGGGGTGGCGACCACCCTGATCGGGCTGCTGCCTACTTATGCGCAGATCGGGATCTGGGCTCCAATTGCGCTCGTTCTGTTGCGGCTGGCGCAGGGCTTCGCCGTCGGCGGTGAGTGGGGAGGGGCGGTGCTGCTGGCCGCCGAACATGGCGATGCCGCGCGGCGTGGCTTCTGGGCGAGCTGGCCCCAGGCGGGAGTTGCCGCCGGCAATCTGCTCGCCGCCGGCGTGCTCGCGCTGCTCGCGGGGCTTTTGACCGATCAGGATTTCATCTCCTGGGGCTGGCGGGTTCCGTTCCTCCTGTCGGCGGTTCTGGTCGCGATCGGCTGGTGGATCCGCACCCATGTCTCGGAAAGTGCGACCTTCGAGGAGGCGAATGAGGCTGAGGCTCCCCCGAAGATCCCCGCGCTCGACGTGATGCGCCAGCATCCAAGGGGCGTCCTCACAGGGGCCGGGCTGAGGGTGGGCGAGAATATCTCTTATTATGTGGTCACCACCTTCTCGATCACCTACCTCACGGAGGTGGCGGCGGAGAGCCGGAGCCTCGCGCTCAATGCGCTGCTCATCGGTGCGGCGGTGCAGTTCTTCGCGATCCCGCTTTTCGCCATGCTTTCGGATCGGATCGGACGGCGGCCGGTCTACGCCTTTGGCGGCTTCGGCCTGGCGGCATTCAGCTTCCTGTTCTTCGGGATGCTCGGCAGCGGCAGCCAGGGGGCGATCATCGCGGCGATCGTGATCGGCCTCGTCCTCCACGGCGCCATGTACGGGCCGCAGGCTGCGATGATCTCCGAATTGTTTCCAACCCGCATCCGCTACTCGGGCGCGTCAATCGCCTATCAGCTCACCTCGATCTTCGCCGGCTCGCTCGCGCCGCTGATCGCGCTGGGCCTGTATCAAAGCTACGGATCCGCGCTGCCAGTGGCGATCTATGTCGGGGTCGCGTGCGCGATCAGCGGCGTCACGGCATTGCTCGCGCGGGAGACGAGGGGAGTGGAATTGGCTCAAATCCGCTAAACGCCACTTTCATCCTTTTCTTTGGATGTGGCGGGGCAGATCAGCAAAGCCCCGCCTAAGGAGCAGCTTAAGGAACGATGCGAACTGGCGGCTCGCAGCCAAAGTCTTCCTGCAGCCGCACATATTCCAAGAGTTCCACTTTGGATTGGTCGCAAGGCACCCGCCGGGCTTGTTTGGCCCGCAACGCATCGGCGAGAGCCTCATCGCGCGTGGACCACCACCGCCCGTGCAAAGCGGGCGTTACATAACGATACCGAGCCACGTTTCCATCCCAAGGGTTTGACCTCGATTCATTAGCATCGGCTGATTTGCTCGCCACCGACGTTCGCACCGATCTGGAGGTATCGACGGTTCCGTCGCGCAGCAAGAAAGAAAGGCCGCCGGCTCGGGGAGCGGGCGGCCTTCTTTGGCTGCGATAAAGCGGCTCAGGCGGCGCTTGCGGCTTCCCCCTCGCCGGCGCTGCCTTCTTGCGTCTCGGCGGTGGCTCCGGGCTCGGCGTTCGGATCATAATCCTCGGTGAAGCCGGCATTGTCGCGCTCGAACATGTCGCTCATGACGTCGACGCCCTGCGCCTGAAGCTCGGCCTCTTCGGGCGAGCGGGCGACGTTGACGCGGATCGTGACCGACACTTCGGGGTGCAGCGCAACCCGGACCTCCTGCATGCCGATCGACTTGATCGGACGATCGAGGACGATCTGGTTCTTGGCGAGCTTGTGGCCCTGGGCTTCAAGCGCCTCGGCGAGGTCACGGGCGGAGACGGAGCCGTAGAGCTGGCCGACATTGGACGCCTGGCGGATCAGCTGCACGGTTGCACCGTCGACCTTCTTCGAATCCTTCTCGGCGGCCGAGCGGCGCTCGGCGTTCTGCGCCTCGATGCGCTCGCGATTGGCTTCGAAGACCTTGCGATTGGCTTCGTTGGCGCGCAGCGCCTTGCCGTTGGGAAGGAGGAAGTTGCGGGCAAAGCCGTTCTTCACCTTGACGACGTCGCCGATGGCGCCGAGCTTCTCGACGCGTTCGAGCAGAATGACTTCCATTGCTCTTCGCTCCTTATTTCACGACGTAGGGAAGAAGGCCGAGATGGCGGGCGCGCTTGATCGCCGTGGCGAGCTCGCGCTGCTTCCTCGCGGACACCGCGGTGATGCGGCTGGGGACGATCTTGCCGCGCTCGGACACGAAGCCCTGGAGCAGACGAACGTCCTTGTAATCGATCTTCGGCGCGTCGTTGCCCGAAAAGGGGCAGGTCTTGCGGCGGCGGAAAAATGGGCGTGCCATGATGTCTTAGCTCCTTTTACGCGTCGAACTCGGCGCGCTCGCGCCGGGGGCCGCGATCGCCGCGATCGTCGTCGCGCCCGCGTCCGCCGCGGTCGCCGCGGTCGCCACGGTCACCGCGCTCGCTCCGCTCGTTGCGGCGCATCATTGCCGACGGGCCCTGCTCATGGGCATCGACGCGGATGGTCATGTAGCGGATGACGTCTTCGTTGATCTGGGTCTGGCGCTCGAGCTCGGCGACCACCGGGGCCGGAGCCTCGAAGTCGACAGCGACATAGTGCGCCTTGCGGTTCTTCTGGATGCGATACGCGATGTTGCGCAGGCCCCAGGTCTCCGTGCGGACAACACGTCCACCATTGGATTCGATGATGTTGGTGGCGGTTTCCGCCAGCGCGTCCACCTGAGCCTGGGCGAGGTCCTGACGCGCGAGAAAGACATGCTCGTAAAGCGGCATGCTCCTAGTCCTTTTCTTGGCCGATCGCTGACGCCGCCCAATGCAAGCGCCCCTCCGGCTGTCGTCTCAAATGACAACCGGGGCGGGAGATTGGCTCTCCGCCCCGGATGAGGGGCCTCATGGCGCAAGCAGGGCGAAAAAGCAAGCGCAGCTTGCGCTCGTCCGGGACGCTGGCTTACCAGCCGGCGGGAGCAGGAGGATGTTGATGCGCGCATATCTTTTCCCGGGGCAGGGAAGCCAGGCCGTCGGCATGGGAAAGGCGCTGTCGGAAGCGAGCGCGGTGGCGCGTGAGCTGTTCCAGGAGGTGGACGAAGCGCTCGGCCAGAACCTCGCCCGTTTGATGGCGGAAGGCCCGCAGGACGAGCTGACGCTCACCGAGAATGCACAGCCGGCAATCATGGCCAATGCGCTCGCCACTTTGCGGGTGCTGGAGCGGGAAGGCCGCGTCCGGCTCGCCGACAAGGCGCAGTTCGTGGCGGGCCACAGCCTTGGGGAATATACGGCGCTCGCGGCCGCGGAGGCGCTTGATGTCGCCGCCACCGCTCGGTTGCTGAAGCTTCGCGGGCGGTCGATGCAGGCGGCGGTGCCGGTCGGGGAGGGCGCCATGGCGGCGCTGCTTGGGCTCGGCCTGGAAGCGGCGCGCCAAGTGGCGGAGGAGGCTTCCCAGGGGGAAGTCTGTGCCGTCGCCAACGACAATGACCCCAATCAGGTGGTGGTCTCCGGACACAAGGCGGCCGTGGAGCGGGCGCTGGAGATCGCCAAAGGGAAGGGTGCGAAGCGCGCGCTGCTGCTCCCGGTTTCCGCGCCGTTCCATTCGCCGCTGATGGCCCCCGCGGCGCAGGCCATGGAGCAGGCGCTGGGAGATACCGATATTCGGCCGCCCATCGTGCCGGTCTACGCCAACGTCACTGCCGGCCCGGTCGAGGAACCTGCGGAAATCCGGCGGCTGCTGGTGGAGCAGGTGACGGGAATGGTGCGCTGGCGGGAAAGCGTTGCGGCGATGGCGGAGGCAGGCGTCACCCACTTCGTGGAGTTCGGCGGCAAGGTGCTTGGGCCGATGGTGAAGCGGATCGCACCGGAGGCGAGGACGACGAGTGTGGTTGCGATGGGCGACATCGAAGCGCTTTTGAAGGAATTTTAAATTCGCGCAGAGACGCGGAGGCGCGGAGAAAGGGCGGTTGGAGGATCTCGAGGAGATTAGCGGTGACGTGCTTGATGTAGCGCTGAGGCTGCATCGCCAGCTTGGTCCCGGGCTGCTCGACTCGGTCTACGAAGCCATCCTTGCAGCCAAGCTGGCCGGGATGGGCTACTTCGTCTCGCGTCAGCGCCCGATCGACACCGAATTCGAAGGGCTTCACTTCGAAGCGGCGTTCAGGATCGACCTGTTTGTGGACGAACGCTTGCTTGTGGAGATCAAGTCCGTTGAGCAATTGCATGCTGCGCATGCGAAGCAGTTGCTGACCTACTTGCGGCTCACAAATCAGCCCGTAGGGCTGCTGATCAATTTTGGCGGCGCGACCTTGAAGGAAGGCGTCCGCCGTCTGGTCAACGACTACAAACCCTCCGCGTCTCCGCCTCTCCGCGCGAACCAACATAAGGAATGAACCCATGTTCGATCTCACAGGAATGACCGCAATCGTCACTGGTGCGTCGGGCGGGATCGGCTCAGCGATCGCCAAGGCGCTGGTCGGCCAGGGCGCGCGGGTGGCGCTTTCGGGCACGCGGGAGGAAGCGCTGAAGGAAGTGCAGGCTCGGCTCGGCGGGGACAGCATCATCCTGCCGACCAACCTGTCCGACGCGGCAGCCGTCGACGCGCTCGTCCCGCAGGCGGTGGAGCAGCTCGGCAAATTGGACATCCTCGTCAACAATGCAGGGGTGACGCGCGACAACTTGGCCATGCGAATGAAAGACGACGAGTGGGACCAGGTGATCCGCGTTAATCTCGAGGCCGCCTTTCGCCTCTCGCGCGCCGCGATGAAGCCGATGATGCGGGCAAAGCATGGGCGGATCATCTCGATCACCTCGGTCGTCGGCGCCACGGGCAATCCGGGGCAGGCCAATTCGAAGCGCTGTTGAAGCAGATTATGCCGCATCCAAAGCGGGGCTGGTCGGCATGTCGAAGGCGCTCGCGCAGGAGGTGGCGAGCCGCGGCATCACCGTGAACTGCGTCGCCCCAGGCTTCATCCGATCCGCGATGACCGATGCGCTTCCCGAGGCGCAGAAGCAGGCGCTGCTCGGACAGATCCCGATCGGTACGCTGGGCACGGGCGACGACGTGGCCGCGGCCGTCGTCTATCTCGCCAGCCGCGAAGCCCAATATGTCACCGGCCAGACGCGTGAATGGCGGCATGGCGATGATCTGAGACAGCTTCACGAAGGTGCCAATGGCGGCATGGCTATGATCTGAGACAGCGCGGCCGCCCTAGCATATGGTCAAGGTGCTCGCCCTATGGTTCAGGCCTTGATTCACGGATCAGGCCGATTCAGCCTGATCCGATCAAGGCCTTGCGACCACTTGCGTTGAGCGCGGGCATGAGGCTAGGGCGGATACAAACAAAGCCTCTAGGGAAAGGTATATTGATGAGCGAGACCGCCGAGCGCGTTAAGAAGATCGTTGTCGAGCATCTGGGCGTCGAGAATGAGAAGGTGACGGAGGAAGCCAGCTTCATCGACGATCTCGGCGCCGACAGTCTTGACATCGTCGAGCTCGTGATGGCGTTCGAGGAAGAATTCGGCGTGGAGATCCCTGACGATGCCGCCGAGAAGATCACTACCGTCAAGGACGCGATCGATTATATCGAGACGAACAAGGCCTGATTCATGACCCGGTCCCGCCGCAATGGCAGGTGATCGACCCGCCTTATGAAAACGGCTCTCCGCCGCGGGCCCCATCGAAGCACGGCTTCGACTGGAACCCACAGCCGGGGAGCCGTTTTCTATCCGATCAAGGAGCTGCAATATGCGCCGCGTAGTCGTCACTGGTCTCGGCCTCGTCACGCCAGTCGGCGGTGATGTGGAAACCACCTGGCGGAACATCCTCGCTTCGAAGAGCGGGGCCACCCGGATCACGCGCTTCGACCCGTCCGATCAGGTCTGCCAGATCGCCTGCGAGGTGAAGCCGCCGGAGCATGAATATGGCTTCGATCCCGCCAAGCGGATCGACCACAAGGTGCAGCGGCAGGTCGACCCGTTCATCATCTACGGCATCGATGCCGCCGGCCAGGCGATCGAGGATGCCGGGCTAACCGGCATGAGCGAGGAAGAACGCTATCGCGCCGGCGTCTCGATCGGATCCGGCATCGGCGGCCTGCCGGGTATCGAGAAGGAATCGCTGGTCGTCCATGAAAAGGGACCGAAGCGGGTGAGCCCGCACTTCGTCCACGGGCGGCTGATCAATCTCGTCTCGGGCCAGGTCTCGATCAAATATGGCTTGATGGGGCCCAATCACGCGGTGGTGACGGCCTGCTCGACGGGAGCGCATTCGATCGGCGATGCAGCACGCATGATCATGCTCGACGATGCCGACGTGATGCTGGCCGGCGGCGCGGAAAGCGCGCTCTGCCGTCTTGGCATCGCGGGCTTTGCCCAGGCGCGCGCGCTTTCCACCCGCAACGACGAGCCGGAAAGGGCCTCCCGCCCCTGGGACAAGGGCCGCGACGGCTTCGTCATGGGAGAGGGCGCAGGGGTCGTGGTGCTCGAGGAATATGAGCGGGCGAAGAAGCGCGGCGCCAAAATCTACGCCGAGGTGATCGGCTACGGAATGTCCGGCGATGCCTATCACGTGACTGCGCCGCATCCCGAAGGAGCGGGCGGCTTCCGGGCGATGCAGGTGGCGATGAAGCGGTCCGGCCTCGATTTCGCCGACATCGATTATATCAATGCGCACGGCACCTCGACGCCGATGGGCGACGAGCTGGGAACTGGGGGCGGTGCAGCGGCTCTTCGGCAATGCCGTCGGAAAGCTCTCGATGAGCTCGACCAAGTCGGCGATCGGCCACCTGCTGGGCGGCGCGGGCGCGGTCGAGGCGATTTTCTGCATCCTGGCGATGCGCGATCAGATCGTGCCGCCGACGCTGAATCTCGACGATCCGAGCGATGCCTGTGCGGGCGTCGATCTGGTTCCCCACGTCGCGAAGGAGAGGCCGGTCAAAGCCGTGCTGAACAACAGCTTCGGTTTCGGCGGCACCAACGCCAGTCTCGTGCTGCGGGCGATCTGAACCCCATGCGGCGCCGGCTCGCGCTCATCATCGCCGCGGCCGCGCTTTTGCTGATCGGTGGCGGCGTCTACGTCTTCGGAAGCTGGACCGCCGCAGGTCCGGCCAAGCAGCCGACCCCGGTCGTCATCGCGGAAGGCTCAAGCCTCGGCAGCGCCGCGAGCCAGCTCGAAAAGGCGGGGGTACTCGCCTCGGCCGAAAGCTTCCGCCTGCAGGCGAGGTTCCTCGGCGGAGACAAGCCGATCCAGGCGGGCGAATATGAGATCCCCGCCAACGCAAGCCCGTCGCAGGTCCTGGCTTTGCTTCAGAGCGGAAAGACGCTTCAGCGCTTCGTGGCCGTGCCTGAGGGGCTTCCCTCGATCCTCGTATGGGAAAGGCTGATGCGGGCGCCCACCCTGGTTGGGACGATCCCCGTGCCCGAGGAGGGATCCGTGCTCCCCGACAGCTACAGCTACCGGCGCGGAGAGCAGAGATCGGCCGTGCTGAAGCGCATGCAGGATGCGATGACCAAGGAGCTCGACGCGCTCTGGGCCAAGAAGGGGCCGAACAGCGTCGTCACCAGCAAGCGCGATGCGGTCATCCTGGCGTCGGTGGTCGAGAAGGAGACGGAAAGCCTTCCGAACGGCCGATGGTTGCCGGCGTCTATTCGAACCGGCTGCGGCAGGGGATCAAGCTCGATGCCGACCCGACCGTGATCTACCCGATCACCAAGGGGAAGCCGCTCGGCCGCCGCATCCGCCGCTCGGAGCTGATGGCGAACAACGGCTATAATACCTACGCCATGGCGGGGCTGCCGGCAGGGCCGATCGCCAATCCCGGCGGGAGTCGATCGCGGCGGTGTTGAACCCGGCGCAGACGCAGGCCCTTTATTTCGTCGCCGACGGGACGGGTGGGCACATCTTCGCGAACACGCTCGCGGAGCATAATGCCAATGTCCGGAAATGGTATGCGATCCGCCGCGAGCGCGGGGAGATGTGACGGCGCCCCTCCATTCGAGGGCCTGATCGGTTGAGGCGGAAGCGCTATGCGTTTCCACCAAGCCGTGTGGGCCCTCTCCATATCGAGGGGAAGTGGTTCAGCTCAGGCGGCGGCGGTCTCACGACGGGAGTGCGTCCCGCGACCGCGTCAAGCGGTTCGATCACCGTCCGGCCGTGGTGGCCGGTGGCATGGATCAGATCCTGTGCGTCGATCATCATGCCGACATGCCCCTCGAAAAAGATGAGATCTCCGCGCTGCAGCGCGTCGGGATCGTCGAGCGGCTTCGAGCGCGCGCTGCTGATCGCTGTCTCGCGGCGTACGGATTCCGCAGAAGCCGTGCGACACCTGCACGAGGCCCGAGCAGTCGATCCCGCGCGGGCTGCGCCGCCCATGAGGTAGGGGCTGTCCAACAAGCGTTCGGCGACCGCTACGGGGATCATGCTCGCAGGCGCCGATCGCACGCACCTGAGTAAAGGCGATGAAGCCGATGTCGGTCGCGAGAAAGCCGGATTGCTCGTGGCCGGTGACGCGAGCGCCCATCGGCAGCGTGGCGAGGTGCGGCACGTGGATGTTGGGCTCGGGCAGGATCGCCGCCTCGATCGCCGCAACGACATGGGTCGGCGGCGGCGCCTCGACGAGCGAGATCGCCTCCACATAGCCGACATAATGATCGTGGCGGCTATAGCCCCAGGCCCATCCCCCCGAAATCTCCAGCACCGCGAAGGCCTCGCCGGGAAGCAGCTCGGATGAAATCGGCTGGTCGATGGACGGAGTGGGATAGACGAACGTCGGCCGCGTGCCGCAGCCGCGAATGAGCGGGCGGGCATAATGCGGCGCGAAGAGCTGGCCGGCGAGCGCGATGTCGGCGATGTCGCGGCGGTAGGCATGGACCCGCTCGTCCAAGACGAGCGAGGGCGCGAGGGTGAAGCGCTCAGCCGTGCTGGAAGGATGAAGCCTCGTTCCTTGGCGGCTCGGCGCGGGGCGTGGCCGTCCTGCTCGATGTTGCGTTCGAAGCTTTCAAGGAATTCCTGCCCGACATTGGTTCTGGCGACGAAGACGTTGCGGCGGTCCGCCTCGTCGCGCACGCGGCGCAGATAGCCGAGCGTGCCCAAGGTATTCAAGGCGCGCGTAATGACCGGCTTGGACACGCCGAGAATGTTGGCGAGCCCGCGCACCGTATGCGGCCCGGGCGTCATGTAGACGAGCAGCATCAGCGCCATTTGACGATTTGTAAGGTCAGGCTGTCCCGACCGGACATAGCTGACCAGCGTTTGCATCCAGCCTTTTAGGAGCGTTCCGACACGTTGTTTCTCCGCTCGCGCGAAGTCTAGTTTCGGAGCTACAACCAGTCAGGACGGGTTTCGTTTCGTTAACGGCAAGTAATTTCAATGCCAAGTCGGGCGCACCTGTCTAGCCTGTTTGGGAATGCGGTTCCAGCCCGCTCCCCACCCAGCCTCCCGACGGTAATCGGGAGGCTGGGTGGGGAGCGGGCTTGCCGAGCCCGAGAAATGCGCTCTTGAGCGCATTTCCAAACAGATCTCTCAGCCGGCGTAACGCCCCTTCAGCATGTGCCAGGCCGCCCGAAGCCCAAGTGCTTCTCCGCCCTTCGGCCGGCCGGGCTTGGCGGACGAGCGCCAGGCGAAGGTGTCGAAATGCGCCCAAGGCGTGCCGTGCGCGACGAATTTCTGAAGGAAGAGCGCCGCGGTGACGGCACCGGCCATGGGCTGATCGAGGCATTGCCGATGTCGGCGATGTCCGACGAGAACATATCCTCATAGCCTTTCCAGAGCGGCATCCGCCAAACCGGGTCAAACAGCCTCGCCGCTCGCTAGCAGCGCTTCGGCCAGGGCATCGTCGTTGGCGAAGAGGGCAGGCAGATCGGGGCCGAGCGCGACGCGTGGCGCGCCGGTGAGAGTGGCGAAATCGATGATCAGCTCGGGGTTGCCCTCGGCCGCCCTGGTGAGCGCGTCGGCCAGGATCAGCCGGCCTTCGGCGTCGGTGTTGCCGATTTCCACGGTAAGACCCTTGCGGCTCTTCAGCACGTCGCCGGGGCGGAAGGCGTTGCCGGAAATGGCGTTTTCGACCGCTGGAATGAGGAGGTGGAGACGGACGGGGAGACGGCTTCGCATGATGAGCAGCGCGAGGCCGAGCGCGTGTGCGGCGCCGCCCATATCCTTTTTCATAAGCCGCATGCCCGAGGCCGGCTTGATGTCGAGCCCGCCCAGATCGAAGCACACGCCCTTGCCGACGATGGCGATGCGGGGTGGCGCTGATCGCCCCATTCGAGCTCGATCAGGCGCGGCGCGCGATCCGCCGTGCGCGGCCGACGGCGTGGATCATCGGATATTCCTGCGCCAATCGGTCGCCGGTGGTCGTCGAAAGTGCCGCGGAACAGGGCTTCGCAGCAGCGGAAATGGCGGATTCCAGCTCTTGAGGGCCCAAATCTTGTGCCGGGATGTTGACGAGGTCGCGGACCAGCGCCGTCGCCTCGGCGAGGAGCAGGGTCTCCTCGGTCCGTGCAGGATCGTCCGGTGAGAAGGATGCGCGGGCCCTTGGATTGCGTCTCTTTCTTGTAGCGGTCGAAGCGATATTGGCCGAGGAGCCAGCCCAAAGCACCCGGACCGGGGCTGCGGCCCTCCACCCGGTAGCTGCCTTCCGGAAGCGACTCGGCGGCCTTGGCGAGGCACCAGGGGCCGAGCGCGTCCAGGTTCGCGACGCCCAGCGCTGCCGACCACTCGTCCTTACCCGCGAGGATGGCCAGCTGGGTGGCCTCGCCTTGAAACCCTGCGCCGCCAGCATCTGCCGGACCCGATCGGGTTGGCCCTTCAGCCAATCCTCGAAGCCCTTCTTGTCGATGAGGAGGAGCGGGGTGGCGGGCTGGCCCTTGTCGGGCTGGAGAAGTGAGGCGAAGTTCATGATCACGGCTCCGCCACGCAAAGCGCCTCCCGAGGAAGCCGCGAAACGACCGCCGGTGCGCGTCGCCCGTTCCCGAGCAATTCCCAATTCCGCCAGCGCGGGAACCGGCAGGCGAGGATATCGTTTCCGACGCGTCTCGATTTCAATCTCATGGAGAGCTTCGATGTCCAACATCCCCAATTCAGCCATCTTGGCCGAGACGCGAACGCGCCTTCCGAAGACGGAAGAAAAGGGCGGCGGCGGAAAGGCCGGTGAAAAGGCAGGCGGCGGCGCCTCGATCAAGAAGCAGGCCGGCAAGATCGCGGACAAGGCCCGGACAATCCGAAGAGGCGCGGTCGTTGCCGCCATCGCCGCCGCTGCGATCGCCGCAGCGCTGCCCCTGGCGAGCATCGCCATCGACCGCTTCACGCTGCGATCCCGCCGACGCCCGGCAGCCGCTCAACCTCCTGCCGCCCCAAGAAATCGGCAAGAAGGAGCTGCAGCACCATCGCTCGGCGAGGTCCACAGAAGAAGAAAGAGAGCGCCGTGGCCGCGGAGGCGGGCGCTGGTCTGGAAGGATGCCTCGGTCGGGATGGCGACCGTGTTCGGCGACGGCTCCGGCGCGCAAGGCGATGGCTTCATGGGCAAGCTGCTCGGCGCCGGCAAACGGAGCCCGGCGGAGGCCTGTTCACCACTGTCTTCACGCACAGGGGTCCGGCAAGGCGCGTGTCGCCTTCGCCTCGCCGGTGCCCGGTGATCCTGCCCCCTGCGGCTCGCCGATCTCGGCGGGCGCCTGATCGCGCCTTCCTTGCCGCAGCCAAGGGTGTCTCGATCGGCATCGAGTTCCAGCGCAAGATGATGACCGGCCTGTTCGGGGGCGAGGGCTTCATCATGCAGAAGCTGGAGGGCGACGGCTGGGTTTTCGTCCAGATGGGCGGAACGGTGGTGGAGCGGGAGCTCGCGCCCGGCCAGCAGCTACACGTCGATACCGGCTGCCTCGCCGCCTACACGCCGTCCGTTGATTTCGATCTGGTTGCGGCCGGCGGCGTCCATGGTCTTCGGCGGCGAGGGCGTGTTCTTCGCCCGCCTGACCGGACAGGTGTGGATGTCGCTCCCCTTTTCGAGGTGCCGGCGGCAGCCGCGCTTCCTTACGGAGGGCAGAGCCGTGGCGAGGGTCCGTGCTTCGGCTCATCGGCGGTCTAGTTTGCGCCCGAAAATCTCAGGGGCCGGACTCCGAACAGGTCGTGCTCGTCGTTATCCTCGATCAGGACCTTCACAATGTCACGATGTCGCGCCCTGCGATCTGAGGCGCGTCGGGTGCGGTGGCGCCGCCTCGATCTCGCGTTCTCCGCCTTCCCCATCGGCAAGGTCGATGATGACGTCGAGCGTGCGGCCGATCTTGGCCTGGAGCTTGGCGGCCGAGATGGCTGCTGTCTTCTCCATCACGCGCGCATAGCGCTCTTCCTTCACGTCCTCGGGGACAGCGCCGGGAAGGACGTTGGCGGCGGCGCCCTGGACGGGCTCGAAGCGGAAGGCGCCGACGCGGTCGAGCTGGGCTTCGTCGAGCCAGTCCAGGAGATAGTCGAAGTCCGCGTCGGTCTCGCCGGGGAAGCCGACGACGAAGGAGGAGCGGATCGCGATGTCTGGGCAGATATCCCGCCAGACGCGCAGACGCTCCAGCACCTTCACCTGGTTGGCGGGCCGTTTCATGGCCTTGAGCACCGATGGCGACGCGTGCTGGAAGGGGATATCGAGATAGGGAGGATCAGCCCCTCGGCCATCAGCGGGATCACCTGATCGACATGCGGATAGGGGTAAACGTAATGGAGGCGAACCCAGGCTCCCAGCTTGCCCAGTTCGCGGGCGAGATCGGTCATGTGGGCGCGGACCTCGCCCCCTTCCAAGGCCAGGCGCGGTGGCGCATGTCGATGCCGTAAGCGGACGTGTCCTGGCTGATGACGAGCAGCTCCTTCGTACCCGCGGCGATCAGCTTCTCCGCTTCGCGCAGGATTGCATCGGGGCGGCGCGAGACGAGGTCTCCGCGTAGGGACGGAATGATGCAGAAGCTGCAGCGGTGATTGCAGCCCTCGGAAATCTTCAAATAGGAATAATGACGCGGCGTGAGCTTGAGACCGCCTTCGGGGACCAGATTGAGGAAGGCGGAAGGCGGCATGGGCGCGGCTTCGTGGACCGCGCCGACGACCTGCTCATATTGGGCGGGGCCGGTGACGGCGAGCACATCCGGGAAGCGCTCGCGGATGATTTCGGCTTCCTTGCCCATGCAGCCGGTGACGATGACGCGGCCATTCTCGGCAATCGCCTCGCCGATGGCGGCGAGGCTTTTCTTCCTTGGCGCTGTCCAGGAACCCCGCAGGTGTTGACCAGCACGACGTCGGCATCGTCATAATCGGGCGACAGCGCATAGCCGTCGCTCCTGAGCTTCGTCAGGATCCGCTCGCTATCGACCAGCGCCTTGGGGCAGCCGAGCGAAACCATGCCGACCTTGGGGCGGGGAGGGGAGTATCGTTGCCATGGGATGCGCCACACATAGGGCGAAGGCGGCGATTTTCCTAGTGGGGGCGGCGCGCTATCGCAAACGCCCAAACTGCCAAAGCCTCAAGCCCGCGGATGGGAGTGCTTAGCTGGATCGGTTCGAACCGACCCTGATCCTAGCCGTCATAGGTCCAGCGGCGTGCGGCCACTTCCTCAGCCCAGCTCGGCTTCGCGCTTGGCGGTGGGGAGGATCTCGACGATGCAATCGCCTAGCACCAGCGCACGCGCCTCGGCTTCCCAGAAGCCGTGCGGAATGCCGTCGCGGTAGATGCGCACGCCAAGGCCGGTGGCGACCTCGGCCAGAGACTTGCCGCATTCCGCCGGTGTGATCTCGCGCTCGGCGAGCCTGACGCGGCCATGGCTGGAGGCGAGATCGGCGATATAATCGGCGATGTGCGCGCCATGCGTCGAGCCGGCCAGCAGCAGCCCTGCAAAGCTGACGGGATTGATCACCGTGGTCGCTCCCGCCTGGCGGGCGAGCAGCTCATTATCCTCGTTCCTGACCGCGACGCTGATCTTGAGGCGGGGCGCGAGATGGCGGGCGGTCAGCGTGATGAGGATCGCCGTATCGTCGCGTCCGGCCGAGACGATCATCGCCCGCGCTTCCTCGACCCTCACCGCCTGCAGCGTCTTGTCGCGCGTGGCGTCGGCTTCGGCGGTCGCGCAGCCGAGCGATTGCGGCCGCTCGAGCGCCTCGGCGCTCGGATCGATGACGACGATTTCGCGCGGATCGGCGCCGAGCGCGAGCAGCTCGTCGAGCGCTTCGGCGCCGCTGGTGCCGAAGCCGGCGATGATCACGTGCCCGGTAAGGTTTCGCTGAATGCGTTCCATGCGCCATTTGTCCCAAGTGCGGCGGAAAACGAAGGTATAGGCCGTGCCGATGAAGATCAGCACGAAGAAGATGCGGATCGGCGTCACCACGAAGGCGTCGAACATCCGGGCGCGGTCGCTGATCGGGACGATATCGCCATAGCCGGTGGTGGTGATGCTGATCATCGTGAAGTAGATCGCGTCGGTGAAGCTCAGCTCGCCGTCAAGATTGTCCTTGAGGCCTTCGCGCTCGAACCAGTGAACGGCGACGGCAAGGGCGAGGAGGCCCACCACCATTCCGACGCGCCAGCCGATCTGCGCCCATATCGGGGCGGGCTTTTCCGCCGCAGCGTGACGCGATCGGGTTTGCGCGGACGCCGCGGCATCAGGAATAATGCTCCGAGATCCTCCCGAGCGAGGGCTCGTGCGTGAGATCGAGGTGGAGCGGCGTCACCGAGACGAAACCATCGGCGATCGCCTCGAGGTCTGTGGAGTGGCCGGGCGTCTCGATCATCGGGCCGAGGCCGAACCAGAAATAATCGTAGCCGCGCGGATCGGTGCGCTTGACAAGGCGGAGCCGTCCGTAATCGCGCAAGCCCTGGCGGACAACACGGACGCCATTCACCGCTTCGGGAGGCAAAGCGGGAAGTTGACGTTGATCAGCGTGCGCGGCTCCATCGGCGTTGCGATCAGCGGCTGCAGCACCCGCTCCGCCCAGGCTTCGGCCGCGGCAAAGGCACCATGTCGCCCATGCGTTCGCGCGCAATGCTCTGGCTGAGCGCGATCGAAGGAATGCCGGCGAGCGCGCCTTCCATCGCCGCCGAGACCGTGCCCGAATAGGTGACGTCCTCGCCCAGGTTCGCGCCGCGATTGACCCCGGAGAGGATGAGGTCGGGCTGATGATCCTTCATGATGTGCGAGATCGCCATCATCACGCTGTCGGTAGGAGTGCCGGTGACGCAGAAGCGGCGCTCGCCGAGCTTGCGGAACCGGACCGGAATGGTGAGCGTCAGCGAATGACCGGCGCCGGACTGCTCTTCGGTCGGCGCGACGATCCAGATGTCGTCCGAGAATTTGCGCGCGATCCGTTCGAGCAGCTTGAGCCCTGTGGCGTTCACGCCGTCGTCATTGGTGAGGAGGATGCGCATGGGGCCGGCTATGGCGTCGGGCGGAGGGCTGCGCAAGCTCGGGCGCGGCAACCATCGTTGCGGCTGCAACGTTGATCGAGCAAAAGGAGAAAGAGATGCAGGTTCCGCACAACAGCTTCGTCCTCGTCGCAGACGGGGAAGAAGATGCTGTTCTTCCGCAACGAGGGCGATGCCGAATTCCTTGAAGCTGGAGGTGGAGCGCGCGCGAGCATGATGTCGGCGCAGACCGGGACATGAAGACCGATGATGCTGGCCGCACCTTCGATGCATCTCGGGCGGTGCGGGGCGAAGCGCCTATGAGGAGGTGGACTTCCACCAGCTGGAGGAGGACCGGTTCGCGGCCGAAGCGGCCGAGATGCTGAAGCAGCGCGCGCGCTTCGCAACGAGTTCCAATCCGTGATCATCGTCGCGCCGCCGCGGACGCTCGGCGAGCTTCGCAAACATTACCATAAGGAAGTCGAGAAGAGGCTCGCGGGCGAGATCGCCAAGGATCTGACCGGCCATCCGGTGCCGGAGATTGAAAAGATCATTCGAGCCGAATAGCCTGAGAAAACACAGGGAAACCCGCGGCAAGGCCGCCCATGATGTGAGGTAACGATGCCCGTTTGTAAGACGCTTTTTCCGTTCCGCTGTTCCAGTCGCGCTCGCCGCCGCCGCGGCCGGCCTGCAGCCCGCCTCTGCCCAGCAGCCCGCCGCTCAACAGCCCGCCGCCCAGCAGGCCCCCGCCCGGGCGGGCATGACGGTGGGCGCCAAGGTCAGCGACGCCAGTGGCGGCGATGTCGGTGCCATCTCGAAGGTGGACGGCCAGTTCGTGATCCTGAAGACGGATAAGCATGAGGTGCGGCTGCCGGTCGCTTCCTTCCAGGGCGCACAATGGCGGGTTCCTGTTCGGCATGACGCGCGACCAGCTCAATGCCGAAGTTGAAAAGACGCTTGCCGCCGCCACCGCCAAGATCGTGGCTGGCGCTTCCGTCACCGGGTCCCAGGGCGGCAATGTCGGGACGATCGAGGCGATCGACGATCAGTTCGTGACGGTGAAGCTGGTCTCGGAAAGAAGGTGCGGCTGCCGCGCGCCGCCGTCGCCCCCGGGCCGAACGGCGCCGTTATCGGCATGACGGTGGCCGAGCTCGAAGCGGCTGCCGGCGGCGCGGCGTCAAAGGCGGAGGCTCCAAGGAAGCCAAGTCTAAGTAAGTCGGCTTCCGCTCCTAGACCTTGATCGATCAGGTTGAACCATTGCCTGATCCGTGAATCGAGGTCTTAGCACCTACTGAAAAGGGCCTGAATGGTCAGCTACGATGAGCCGCGTGGAACCGGCGAAGGCTTCCACCTCAAACGATCTGGCTGGGGGCAAAGGCTTCAAAGGCCGCGCCGAAGGGAGACGGCGCGGCCTTTCTTTGCTCGGAGAAGGCTCAGTCGGCTGAGCGAGCCAGTCTCCGGCGGGCAACCAGGGCTGCGGCGGCGGCACCGAACAGGACCAGCATCGGCGGGGCCGGAACCGGCGTTCCACCGGTCGAAGTCGATCCGCCGCTCGAGGTGGACAGGCTGGTGCTCGAGCTTGTGCTCGAGCTGTTGCTGCTCGACGTGCTGGTGCTGCTGCCACCGAAGCTGCTCGAGGAGGAGGTGGACGAGACGTTGCCGCTCGACGTCGAGGATGAGCTTCCGCCGGTGGAGGTCGACGTGGAGCCGCCGCTGGTGGAGGTCGATCCACCACTCGTGGAGGCTGATCCGCCGCTGGTGCTCGATGTCGAGGAGACGCCGCCGCTGGTGGTGGAGATGCCGCCGCTGGAGGTCGAGGTCGACGCCGTGACGACCGCGGTGCTGTTGCCGCCGCCGAAGAAGGCGCCGCTGAAGAAGCCTCCGCCGAACCCGCTGCCGAAACCGCTGCCGCCGCCGCCGATCACGACGGGAACGCCGCCGCCGCCGACGACCGGCATCATCTGAGCGCACCGGGATCGGTGCCACGGGGATGGGAGCCGGAGCGGCCGGATAGCTGACCGTCCGCGTCGTCACCATCTGGCCCGGAACGACGCGGCACTCGCTCTGCGTGACCCGCTTGATCCTCTTCGCCCCGCTTGACGCGGTAGCCTGCGCGGTGAGCGCGGACCGACTTGGCCTTGGCCTTTTTGATGAAGGCCGGCCGTTCAACCGGATTTTCCGCGACGTGAGCTGCTCCGCCGCCGATGATCGCACCGCCGCATGTGCAGGCACAAAGTTTCGCAAGAGCCATTCTTACCGACATGAGACGCACCCTGTTTTTGCGGTGACTTGGGAGATCAGCGTTTTCCGATACGCCCTCGGCCACCTCTGGCATTCCCAAGACAGATGCCAAAACCCTGCCGAATCGCAAGGTCGTTAACCTTCATCTGAGGGTTAAGAGGCCGGTTTCAGGCTCTTTTGCGCGCTTCCGTCCCATAAGTGGACAGAGTGTCGGAGGAGGAACGACATCCTCGCGCGGCTGGGCATTTCCGGCATGGTTAACAGGTACGGCGATCGTCCTGTTTCCGTGATCGATCTGGCCGATCTGCGGGCGATGTCGCGCGCGGCTGCACTGGAAGGCGATGGGCAAAAATGTCACGCCGCCGCCTCAAATGGGATCAGCCTTTCAACCATATTCTGAGTGACTTGTGCTGCAGCGCTCGCATGCGTATAGGCGCGCTGGGGCAAGTGCCGATATCCGCGCTTAAAGCGGAACGGCGATCCGGTTTGCGAACGGCGGGTTCGCCGGACGCGGGAGTGGAGGGGTATATGGCGACGGCGTTAAGCGACATCTTCGAGCCGCAATATGCGCGCGGCACGGTGATCCTGCCGACAGGGTACCGGCCGAGCGCGAATGAAGAATTCATGGGCGATGAGCAGCTGGCCTATTTCCGCCAGAAATTGCTCGAATGGAAGGACGCCATCGTCCGCAGATCGCGCGAGACCATGGCCCAGCTGAAGAGCGGACCCGATCCGCGAAGCCGATATCACCGACCGCGCCTCGAGCGAGACCGACTGGGCGATCGAGCTTCGGACCCGCGACCGGCAGCGCAAGCTCATTTCCAAGATCGACGCCGCGCTGCGCCGCATCGAAGTGGGCGAATATGGATATTGCGAAGTGACCGGCGAGCCGATCTCTCTCGCGCGCCTCGAAGCCCGGCCGATCGCGACCATGACTGTCGAGGGCGTGCAGGAGCGCCACGAACGTCAGCAGCGTGTGTCCAGGGACGATTGAGCGTATCCCGCCAAGCGGGCGGGCTCACCAGGGACACACCATGTTAACCCGATCTCGATCATTGTCGGGCTAAATCCCACGCGCACGGCCGCCTGTTGCGGCCGGACCAACGCCGGATCGACGCATGAACGAGATCAAGATCACCAAAGGTGCAAGCGCCGCGCTCGGGCTCGGCCGGCGACGCGCCAGCCGGGGCGAGCATGCCGGGCGCCGATCGAAGGGCCGCGACAGCCTGTTCCTGATGGCGACGATCCGGAAGGCCAGCGAACCCGACCGGGAAGAAGATTCCGGTGCGGGTCCGAACCTCTCCGAGATCGGGCTGATGGCCGATTACCTGGACAGCGCCGAGCCGGGGAAGCGGTGAGCGTCGAGGTTCGCGGGATCGGCAAGGTGCAGGCAAGGTCGCCTGGGTGGAAGACCGTCGCATCGGCATCACCTTCGATACCGAGGTCGATCCGATGCTCGCGAGGAAACCCGTGGGCGGCAAGGCCTAAGCGCGACCAACGACCAGCCCGAGCACGGGACCATCGGTCGAGGTGGAAGCCTACGCGCCGCCGTGAATCGGCCCTTTTTCGGGTTGAGACCTTAGGCCGACGATCGCCTCTTTGACTTTCAGCTTTTCCTTCTTCAGGCGGGAAATCAAACTTTCGTCGGGATGCGGGCGCTGGTTCTCTTCTGCGATACGCAGATCGAGGTCGGCATGCTTCACTTCAAGTGCGGACAAATGCGCGTTCTGCATTCCCATCTCCTTCTTCTGCCTGTGCGCTGATAGATAGGCCTCGATGCTTCCTTTGTCTCCCGCTGATCGGCCAGTCGCCATGGTTTGCGCGACGATCCGTTGGCGCTTTATCTATATCCCAGTCCAGCCGAGTTGAGTAGCGTCAGGGGCATGAACAGGGTGGACGGCACCGATCCGGAAAAGCAGGCGCGGCTTCAGCATCTTCGCCTCGAGCACCGCGACCTCGATGCGGCGATCGAAGCCCTGCGCGTGACCGCCGCGCCCGACCAGCTCCAGATCGCTCGCCCTGAAGAAACGCAAGCTGCGACTCAAGGACGAGATCGCCTTGATCGAGGACCAGATGATTCCCGACATCATCGCCTGACACTTGCCTGACACTCGGTGCGGTTTCTGTCCCGCTATAGGATGGTGCCGCTCTTTACCTTCTTCGCCGGTTCCCGGCGCGGGGCCGGCTGTGGCATTGATGAGCGATGCCGATCCAGGAAGCCCGTACGCGGATGACGTCGAAGCTGATCGACTCGCTTTATGTCGAGGCCATGGTCCTGGCCGATGAGGCGCGATCATTTCGACCGCAACGGCCGCGAGGACCGGCTCGCGCTCGATCCCATCGCGCGGGTCGGCTTTTCCTGCGAATCTTTGAAGGTCACGACCCGGCTGATGCAGGTGATTGCCTGGCTGCTGACGCAACGCGCGGTCGAGGCGGGGAGCTCAGTCCATTGCAGGCACGCACGCCGGCGCGCCGGCGACTCGGGGATGCCGCGGAAAGCGATCCGGCTACGGTCGAGAAGCTGCCCGCCGGCGCGATCGGTCTCGTCCAGGCCAGCCAGGAGCTTTACGCGCGCGTGCGGCGTCTCGACGAGGGCAACGGACAGGCGGAGCCCCAGTCGAGCCCGGCGCTGAGCCTGCTGAACAGGCTTGAACGGTCCTTCTAATCACCCCATCGAAGGGGCACTTCGAGCGGGCAAGGCACTTGGCATGGATTTGGCGGTGGCGGCGTTTCTGTGGAAGATGTCGCTTCCCCATGAAATCTATGAGTTTCTCTACGGGCCCAAGCTGATTTCGGGAGCGGGGGCATCCGGCAGGCTCGGCGCTCTTCTGCCGGACGGCCGGTGCCTGTTCGTGACCGATGCGACGGTGCGGAGGTTGGGGCTTGCAGATGCGGGTCTCCGGGCGCTTGCCGAAGCCGGCATCGACACCGTCATCTTCGACGCGGTGGAGGCCGACCCCCTCCTGCGACACGCTCTTGTCGGCGGTCGAGGCGGGCGCGGCTGCTCGGCCGTGGTTGGTTTGGGGGGCGGGAGCCCGATGGACGTGGCGAAGCTCGCCGCCTATTTGATCGGCAGCGGCGACAATCTCGATCCCTCTGGGGCGTCGGCAAGGCCAAGGGCAACCGGCTTCCGCTGGCGCTGGTTCCGACCACGGCCGGAACCGGATCCGAAGCGACGCCGGTCTCGATCGTCACCCTCGGCGGGGCAGAGAAGAGGGGGTGAGCAGCGCTGCCTTGATCGCGGATTGGGCGCTGCTCGACGCCGGGCTCACCACCGGCCTGCCGCGCCACGTCACCGCGGCGACCGGCATCGATGCGATGGTGCATGCGATCGAATCCTATACCTCGGCGCGGCTCAAGAACCCGGTGTCGGACCTGCTGGCGCGCGAGGCGCTGCGGTTGCTTTCGGCCAATCTCATCCGGGCCTGCGACCATCCGGACGATCTGGATGCACGCGGGCAGATGCTGCTCGGGGCGCATCTCGCCGGCGTCGCCTTCGCCAATGCCCCGGTGGCGGGGGTGCACGCGCTGGCTTACCCGCTCGGCGGCCACTTCCACGTGCCGCACGGGCTTTCGAACGCTTTGATGCTCAGCCACGTGCTGGGCCACAATATGCCTGCCGCCATGACGTCATATGCCGAGCTTGGGGTGCTGCTGGAGCCGGAACTGGGAGAAGAGGGGAGGCAGGCGCAGGCGCAGGGTTTCGTTCGGCATATGGCAAGGCTTGCCCGCGGGGCCGGATTGCCGGAACGGCTCCGGCAGGTGGGCGTGACCTTAGAGCATCTCGACATGCTCGCCCGCGAGGCGATGAAGCAGGAGCGGCTGCTGGTGAACAATCCCTGCCCGATCACCGAGGCGGATGCGCGGCGGCTCTACGAGGCGGCGCTGTGAGCGGGCAGCCCTTGACGGGCAGGGAGAGCTACAAGGTGTGGCGCGAGATCGGCACGCGCTGGGCCGACAACGACGCCTACGGGCATGTCAACAACACCATCTATTACACCTGGTTCGACACGGCCGTGAACGCTTGGCTGATCGAGCAGGAGCTGCTCGACGTGCTCGCGGGGGATCCGATCGGGCTGGTGGTCGAGACAGGCTGCCGATACGCGCAGCCGCTTTCCTATCCGCAGCCGGTGGACGTCGGTCTGGTCGTGGAATCAGTCGGAAAATCGAGCGTCAGGTATCGCTTAGGCATTTTTTCTCAGAACGGAGATGAGGCATCGGCGGAAGGATATTTCGTGCATGTCTATGTCAGCCGTGAGAGCCGCCGTCCGGTGCCGCTGCCGCCGCGATGGCGCGCCGCCTTCGAGGCGATTGCCGGCTGAGAGCGCTCGGACGCTTCAGCAAAGCTCCCGCTTGGCCGCCTCATAATCCTGCGTCAGGCGATCGATATAGGCCATGGCCGGCGCGATCCGCTTGACCGCCCCGATCCCCTGGCCCGAGCCCCATATGTCCCGCCACGCCTTGGCCTTGCTGCCGTCTCCGGTGCCGAAGTCCATCGTCTTGAGATCGCCCTCGGGCAGGTTATGGGGATCGAGCCCGGCAGCCTCGATCGATTGCCGCAGATAATTTCCGTGGACGCCGGTGAAAAGGCTGGAATAGACGATATCATCGGCCCTCCCTTCCACTATTCCCTCTTTATATTGGTGACTTGCATTGGCTTCTTCAGTCGCAATGAAAGGAGAGCCGATATAGGCGAGATCGGCGCCCATGGCCAAAGCGGCAAGAATCGAACGCCCGGTCGCGATCGCGCCCGAAAGGATCAGCGGGCCTGTGAACCATTCGCGGATCTCCTGGACGAGGGCAAACGGGGAGAGGCGGCCGGCATGCCCGCCGGCCCCCGCGGCAACCGCAATGACGCCGTCGGCTCCCTTCGACACCGCCTTGCGCGCGAAGCGATCGTTGATGATGTCGTGGAGGGTGAGGCCGCCCCATTGATGCACCCCCTGGTTGACCTCCGCGATGGCGCCCAACGAGGTGATGACGATCGGCACCCGCCATTTCGCGCAGGCGGCCATGTCCTGCTCAAGCCGGGTGTTCGAACGGTGGACGATCTGGTTGACGGCAAAGGGCGCGGCGGGGCGGCCTGGATTGGCGCGGTCCCACTCGCCCAGCTCCTCCGTGATCCGGTGCAGCCATTCGTCGAGCAGGGCCTGGGGACGGGCGTTCAGTGCAGGAAAGGAGCCGACGATCCCGGCCTTGCATTGCGCGATGACGAGCTCGGGAGTCGATACGATGAAGAGCGGCGAGCCGATGACCGGCAGGCGCAGGCGGCCGAAGAGGGCGGGAAGCGTCATCCCGCCTGCTTAGAGCCTGATCGTCTTTGGCCGAAGCGCTTTCGCGCGAATCTAGAAGCGGGCGCCGAGCGAGAAGGAGATGCGCGGATCGCGGTCCGCGGCCGGATCGGAACCGTCGGTGAGCGGAAACCCCGCCTCGAGGGAAGCCTCGATCCCCTTGCGCAGCCAGAGCCTGATGCCGCCGCCGGCCGAGGCGAGAGAGCCGCCGCCGAACCCGCCGCGATAGTTGGTGACCTTGCCGGCATCGCCATAGCCGTAAAGCTGCACCATCCGGATCGGCCGGGGCAGCGTCTCGATGTCGAAGCGAAGCTCGAGCGAGCCGGCAACGCCGCGATCGCCGGAAAATTCGCGATAGTCCCAGGCGCGCCCGAAGGAACGCCCGCCCAGGCCGATTTCCTCGCTGGACAGGAGCGGACCGTCGGCGACTTGTCCCTCTGCCTGCAAGTTGATGCTGAATTGCCGCCCGAACGCCTGTTCGAATTCGCCCCAGGCTTCGAGCTTGGCGAAGGTGCCGCTCGCGTCGGAGCGGGAGGCGAGGGGGTCTCCGCGCCGGGTTGCCTCGAACGCGTCGATCCCTTTCGAAACGGCAAGGCGGCTGCGCATGCGCCCGCTCGAAAGCTGCTGCACGGCAAAGAGGTTGGCGCCGAGTATCGCCAGGCGATCGTCGCGAACCTCGAGATCGTCGCGCGTCTGGCTGGAATCGCGAACCCGAAAGTCGACGCCCCCCCAGATGCTGCCGGCGCGGGATCGAACGAAGGGGTGCCGGATCGAAGCGTCCACCTCCACGCTCCGCCCGGCGATGTCCCGGCCAGAGAGCGCGGCGCCGGGCTGCGACTTCGCGAAATAGCCGCCGAATGACGCCTCTGTGCCGGCGGTCCCGACCGGAATGGTGTAGGCGGCGCGAACGAGCGCGAATTCGGAGGGCTGGGCTGGCGTCAAGACGCCGCCGACGGTCAACTGATCGTTGCCGGAGAAGAGCCCGTTGAAATCGACGGTGAGCCGCGCGCGAACCGGACCGATGGTGGCGGATCCCCAATTGTCGAGATAGGCGCGGGCCTCGATGCGTTTCTGAACGGCTGTCACCACAAGGATGCTCCGGCCGCCGCGCCGGTCGAGCCGGGCATTGCGGACACGCACGCCGGCGATGTCCCCGGCGAGGAGCAATTGCCGCTCCAGCTCGGCGGTCCGGATCGGCCGACCGCTGGCGAGCCGCGCAAGGGCGCGTCGAACGATCCCGCCATTCCCCTCGATCTCAATGCCGTCGATGCGGCCCTCGTCGAGCGCCACCGTGAGAACGCCGTTCCCGATACGCTGCTGAGGAACCCAGGCCGTGGCGAGGCCGAAGCCCGCAGACCGGGCGACATCGGCAACGTCGGACGCCAGCGCCTGTAGATCGGCCGGCGCCAAGGTCCGTCCGACATAGGGTTCAATGGTGCGGGCGAAAGCCGAAGGAGGGAGCGCCGTGGCGCCCTGAACACGGATCGCGCGCCGCAAGAACGGCCTCTCCGACATTGCTTGTGCCAGCCTGCGGCTTGGCGATCGTGACAGTCGGTTTCAGCTTGGGGCGAGCGCGCTCGTCCTGGCGAAGCTCCTCCTCGACGATCGAAGGATCGGCCTGGTCTACCGGCGTCTGCGCTGCTCGCGCCATCGGGGAGGATGCTCAGCGCCAGCATCGTCGCGGCGGTGATTTGCCTCATGAAACCGAAATGCATTGAGAATGTCCGCTTGCTCGTCCGGCTCCTTCTACCGCGCAGGTCCTAAGATTTTCCTTATCCAGGGCGACTCTGGCCTCCTGGTGAAGCCGCCGTTAACCCCCTCTGGGAAGCTTTTGGTTATCGCATTTGCCCTATTCCTCGGAGCCCGGCCGCCTGCCTGCGGCACTCAAGGAGAAATTCGGTGGGGAAATTCATCCTAAGCGTCGCGCCGGTCCTGGCGGCGATGAGCGGCAGCGCACTGGCGGCCGTACCAACCTGGAAGGTCAGCGAAGTGAGCGGCGATGTCCGCGTGATCGAGAACGGACGTGCGCGCGGGGCGGTGAAGGGAGCATTGCTTGGCTCCGGCTCGACGATCGCGACGGGTCCGAACGCCCGGGCGGTGATCGTCCGTGGACAGGAATTCGTGGTTATCTCTCCGCGCACCCAGCTTCGGGTGCCGGCCCAGAGCACCGCCTCCAACGGGATTATGCAGCTTATTGAAGACTTTGGAACGGCAGTCTTCAAAATCCAGAAGAAGAGCACCCCTCATTTCGGCGTCAGACGCCCTACCTCGCCGCCGTGGTGAAGGGGACGACGTTCACGGTCACGGTCGGTCCAGAGGGCAGCAGCGTTCAGGTCACCGAAGGCGCCGTCCAGGTGTCCACCCTCGACGGCGGCGCCGCCGAACTGGTTCGCCCCGGTGCGATCGCGATGGTCGGCGCGAGCGATCTCTATCGGTTGAATGTCGAGGGTGATGCGACGAAGGCCATCCGTTCGCCTAACGCACCGGCAGAGGCCGGCTCCAAGGACCGGTCCTTCCCACGATCGGCTGCCTATTCCGGCCCGCCCGGGCAGGAGGTGCGGATAGCCAAGCGTCTGGACGAGGACTCCAAGTCTCTGAAGGAGGTTACGAAGGGTCTTCTGGAGGGCATTCGTCCCACAACATGGCCCAGGCCGAGTTCCGCGAGCAGGCCCGTGCCGCCCGCAAAGAAGGCTCGAACCCCGGGAACGGGGATGGAGACGACAATCGCGGCAAGGACGACAAGCCAGCGTGAAGCCGAGCAAACCGGGAAAGCCGTCCGAGGACGGGAAGCCGAACGACCCCAGCAAGCCGCCCGAGGGCGGGAAGCCGAACGACCCGGGCAAGCCGCCCGAGGGCGGAAGCCGAACGACCCGGGCAAGCCGCCCGAGGGCGGGAAGCCGAACGACCCGGTCAAGCCGCCCGAGGGCGGGAAGCCGAACGATCCCAGCAAGCCGCCCGAGGGCGGGAAGCCGAACGACCCCGTCAAGCCGCCTGAGGGCGTCAAGCCAAGCGATCCGGGCAAGCCGCCCGAGGACGGGAAGCCGAACGACCCCGGCAAGCCGCCCGAGGACGGGAAGCCAAGCGATCCGGGCAAGCCGGCCGATCCCGGCCGCGACAACGGGGGCAAGGACGACGGCAAGGATGATTGAGCGGCTCGCAGAGATGAATTGCCGCAGTCCGGTGCCCCATGAGCTGAAAGCCAACCCGACGTGGTCAGGATAAGCCTCGCATCACACCTTCTCACCAGGCGCCGCAGCATCATCTTTTCGGTGGCTGCGGCGCTCGGCTTGTTGGTGCTTCTGACCGGGATCGGCTCCACTTTCGATCAGGGGCTGCGGAGCCTTCGAGACGAAATCCGCTCGCGACCCGCCAGCGGCGAGGTCCATGTCGTCGAGATCGACTCGCGCAGCCTCAATGAAATCCATAAATGGCCGTTGCCCCGGAGCGTTCATGCAGCCGCGATCGATCGTCTCCAGCCGAGCAGGCGCGCGAGTCATCGCCTTCGACGTGGACTTTTCCTCCGTGTCGGATCCGGTCGAGGATGCGACGCTCGCGACTTCCCTGAAACGCGCCGGCGGCAGCGTCGTGCTCCCCAGCTTTCGCCAGAGCGCCGGATCCGGAAGCTCAGAATTCGTTGAAAACGCGCCTATCAAGATACTGTCGGATAATGCATTCCTTGGCTCAGTGAACGTCACGGCGGATAGTGATGGATATGTTCGGACCATGCTCCTTGGGGTGGAAACGCTGGGGACACCCCGGCCTTCTCTGCCCACTCTCCTGGCGGAAAACACGGCGGTTATCGGGCAGTCCTTCGAGATCGATTATGCGATCGAGCCTCAGTCGATCCCCAGACACAGCCTGGTCGATCTTATCGAGGGCAGGGTTCCTCCCGATGAATTGGCGGGAAAGCGCATCCTGATCGGCGCCACCGCGATCGAAATGGGAGATCGCTACACGGTGCCGCGGCACGGCGTGATTCCGGGCGTGGTGATCCACGCCTTGGCTGCCGAGACGCTGCTGACCGGCCGGATCCCTGAAAGTTGGAGCGGCCTCGCGCCGCTGCTGCTGATGTTGCTCGTCATCGGCGTAGCCGTGCGGGTGACCGGCAGGATCAAGCCGATCACGATCCTTGGCGTGGGAACCGCCGCTCTGCTGGCTTTGCCTCTCGTGACCGAAGCCTTCCTGGCAATCTCCATGCCGATCGCGCCGGCCTTGGCCGCGGCGGGCGCGGCTGCTGTGCTGGGCGCATCTGCCATGTTCATCGAGACCAACCGAGAAAACAGCCTCACCGACGCCGACACCGGCCTTCCAAACCTCAAGGCGCTGGAAGCCGCCGTCGGCAAGCTCCCCGCCGCGAATATCGTGGTGGCGCATATCGACAGGTTCGCGGTGATCGCGGCCGGGTTGGGGCCCGATGCGACGAGCAAGCTCATCCTTCGTGTGGCCGACCGGCTGAAGCTCGCCACCCACCACTGCCAGGTCTACCGAACCGACGAGGCGAGCATGGCCTGGGTCGAAGCGCCCGATGACGAGGCCAGTCTCGGCGACCGGATCGATGCGATCTCGGCTTTGATGCGCGCGCCGATAGAGGCGGGTCGGCTGGTGGACGTTGCCCTGAGCTTCGGCCTCGCCGGAGAAGGGCGGAGAGGCCAAGCAGCTCGTGGCCAACGCCAGCCTCGCGGCGCTCAACGCCTGGCAGAAGGACAGCCGCTGGGAGAAGTTCAGCGAGGCGGACAGCGAGGCGACCAGCTGGCAATTGTCGCTGCTCGGCGAGCTCGACACGGCAATGGCATCGGGCCAACTCTGGAACGCCTATCAGGCTAAGCTCGACCTCACCAGCGGGCGGATCGTCGGCGCCGAGGCGCTGGTGCGTTGGGATCATCCAGCGCGCGGGCCGATCCAGCCCGACAGCTTCATCCCACTGGTCGAGGAGAATGGACGCGCGCGCGATCTCACCGCCCATGTGCTGAACCAGGCGCTGGAGGATGCGATTGCGTGGGAGGAAAAGGCTTTCCGCTCGGCGTGGCCGTCAATGTCTCGGCGAGTCTGTTGGCCGACCATGCCTTTATCGAAGAAGTGGGGCAGATCATCCAGGGGAGCCGCCTGCCGAGCAACCGGGTGACCTTCGAAGTCACCGAAACCGCCGCCATGCACAGCCCGGAGCGGGCGATCGCCGCGCTCGAAAGCTGGCGCGGACTGGGGGTCAGCATTTCCATCGACGATTACGGCACCGGCCAGTCCTCGCTCGCCTATCTGCAGAAGCTGCCCGCGACCGAGCTCAAGATCGACAAGAGCTTCGTCCAGACGATCGGCGACGACCGGCGCAATGCGATCATGGTCCGTTCGACCATCGCGCTCGCCCACGAGCTTGGGATGAAGGTCGTGGCTGAAGGCGTCGAGGATGCGGCCTGTCTCGCGCTGCTCGCCGAGATGGGCTGCGACACGGCCCAGGGCTATTATATCGGCAGGCCGGTGAACGCGGACGCTCTGGCGGAGCTGCTCCGCGAGCGCACCGCGCCGCCGCGACCCTTAAGACCAAGATCGGTTCAGGCTGAACAGCCCGAAACGCAGATCCTGGCCTCACTGGGCTCCAGACCGTAGATGCGGTCCAGCACGGCCGAGACCTCCACCAGCCGGTCGGCGGCGGGATCGAAGCGCTGGCCTCCCGCCAGCCGCACCGCCCAATCCGCGGCCCCGCGGCCGCCCCATTCATCCGGCGGGGCCGCGATCATCTCCCTTTCCGTGCCGCGATAAAGCTCGGCCGTGAAGTCGTAGAAGGAGCCGGCGACGTTGCGGATCGCCGCGCCGCCCTCCGTTCCGTAGAAGGAGGCCGAGATCATCGCATCGACGCCCGCCTGAAGGCGCCAGGAGCAGGCGAGCTGGATCGTGCAGCCGGTCTCAAGGCCGATATTCGCCACCGCATAATCCTCAACCTGGGTCCTGGCGTCGAGGAGCGGATCGCCCCCGAGAAGGAGTTTGCCGTTGACGTCGGTCACGGCCGGAAAATCCAATGTCCAGAGGGCAAGGTCGACGAGGTGGACGCCCAAATCCATGAGGCAGCCGCCGCCGGACAGCGCGGGGTCGTAGAACCAACCTTTGTCGGGTCCGTAGGCGTTGTGGAAAACAAGATCGACCGCATAGATCTTTCCGAGCGTGCCCGACTGCGCAAGCTCGCGGATGCGGCGCATGCCCTCGGTGAAGCGGTAGGAGAGATCGACGGCCAGGAGCCGGTCGGCAGCGCGTGCCGCGTCGACCACCGCCTTTGCTTCCGCGGCGGTCCGGCCGAGCGGCTTCTGGCAGAAGACCGCGGCACCGCGCTCCAGCGCCCGGATCGATTGGTCCGCGTGCATCGCGCTGGGCGTGGCGATCACGATCCCGTCCGCTCCGGCATCGAGAAGCCCGTCGATCCCGTCCACGACCTGCGCCCTCGGTGCCAGCCGTACCGCCTCCGCAATCATCTCCGGAGCAGGGTCTGCGATCGCCGCCGCCTCGATCGCGCCGGTCCTGAGCATGGCTTCCATCCGGTGCCGGCCGATCCAGCCGACGCCCAGAAACCCGATCCGTGGCCGCGTCATCAGGGTGTGACCAATGCCTTGAGGAAGCCGTCGGGCCGATCCCGGGTGGCGTTCAGCGCCTCGTCCAGCCGGTCCAGGCTATAGCTGTGGGTGTAGAGCGGGCTTGGATCGAGCCGGCCCGAGGCGACTGCGTCGACCGCCTCTCTGATGCCGTCCGCATAAGCCTTGGGATCACGCTCATGGGCGTTGATCACGTCGATCCCGCGCCAGTTCCATAGCCACATATTCACCTGCCGCGGCCCATCTTGATGATAACCGGCGACAATCAGCTTACCCCGCTCCTTGACCAGCTCCGAGGCGAGATCGAGCGGCCATTGCTTGCCGACCGCTTCGATGACCCGGTCGCAGAACTGCCCGCCGGTCAGCTCCTTCACGCGCTCGATGATCCGGTTGTGATCGTCCATCGGGATCGTCTCGGCGGCGCCGAACCGGCGCGCGACGTCGAGCGAGAAGGGGCGGCGCGAGATTGCGATCACGCGCGCTCCGGCATCGGTCGCGAGCCGGGCCAGGATCGCGCCGAGGAAGCCGATGCCGACGATCGCGACGGTCTGGCCGCTTGGATGTCGCTGCGGCGGAAGATGTTCATGGCGCAGCCGAGCGGCTCGCCGGGAAAGGGCTGGCCGGCGAGGCTCTCGGGCAGGCGCACCACCGCGTCGGCCTCGGCCACGTCATATTCGGCGTAGCTCTTGTAGGAGAGGGCCGCCACGCGGTCCCCGACGCTGAGGCTGCCGACGCCGTCTCCGAGAGCATCGATCACACCCCAGCCTTCATGGCCGAGCGAGCCGGGATCGGTCGGGAATTGCATCCATTCGGGCCCTTCCCACGGCGTCAGGTTCGACGCGCAGACGCCGCAGCCTTCGAGCCGCACACGGACTTGTCCCGGCCCCGGCTCCGGCAACGCCACGTCGGCGACACGGAGCTCGCCCGGCCCCGACAGCACTGCCGCCCGCATGGAAAGCTGCTCATTCTGCAAAATCGTCTCCACCCTGGTGCCCGCTCAGGCCGTAGTGGCTGTTCCAAGCAGGGAGGGGTTCTTAGCCAGCCGAGGACAGGCAGGAAAGTCGTGTTTCTGTTGTCGCCGACGGACGCGGGCGATCAGCCCAGCCGGTTCACATCTCCGTCAGCGGCGGAGGAGGCGCGGGTCGAGCGTCGCCGCTCGCGAGCACCTCATGCTTGTCCTCTTCGAGATAGAGGCGCCGGACGAGCACCAGAACCACGATCGTGAGCGGCGTGGCGAGCAGCACGCCGGGCACCCCGAACAGAATACCGGCCGCGATGATCCCGAAGATCGTAACTGCGGGCGGCAGGTCGACCATCTTGTTCTGAAGCAGCGGCATGACGAGATTGCCTTGCAGCTGCTGCACCGCGATCAGCACGCCGATCGTCCACAACCCGGTGTCGGTGCCTTGCCCGAAACCGAGGACCACGGCCGGGATGCCCGCCACGATCACGCCGAGATAGGGGACGAACTCCGCCAGGCCGGCAACGAGCCCGATCGCCCAGGCCGCCGGCACGCCGACGAGCCACAGGCCAAGGCCGGTGCCGACGCCGACGAACAGCATGCCGAGCGCCTGGCCCTTCAGCCAGTTGCGGAGCGAGATCGAAATGGCATCGAGCGTCTCGGCCGCCGGGCCCTGCGCTTGCCGCGGGATCAGTCGGAGGAGACCGTGGGAGTAGAGCGTGGGCTGGGCGGCGAGATAGAGGCCGCCGACGAGGACGATGGCGAAGCCGGACAAGGCTCCGCCGACGGCGGCCAGGGTGGTGGTGACGATGTTGACGATGGTCTGCCCGCTCGGCGCCAGCCCCGGCGCCCGCTCCAGGATCGCGGCGCCGAGCGAGGAGGTGCGCAGCTGGGCCTGAACGTTGGTCCAGGCGGCCGGCAGCCGGGTGGCGAGCTCCGCGAACTCGGCCTGCATGGTTGCGCCGAAAAAGGCGAAGGCGCCGCCGATCAATGCCAGCAGCCCGAGCACGCTGACCCCGAGCGAGACCCCGAAGGGCAGCCTCGCCCGCCGGCGTATCGCGTTGGTGATGGTCAGCAGGATCAGTGAGACGAGCGCGCAGGCGAACAGGAGCAGAAGGAGGTCGACGAGCAGCCACAGCACATAAGCCGCAGCCAGGGTGGCAAGGACGACCGCGGTCGCACGGAAGACGCGCCGTTCGAGACTGTCGCGCGCCGCCGGCCGGGGCGCCGTCTCCTGCTGGATCAGATCGGATTGTTCGGTGAAATTCGACATGTGGTGCGCGACGCGCATGGGCAGGGTTGGTTCCGGACCGCGGTTTCGGAGCCGAACATCCAGAACAGCTGGGTCGAACCCCACCTCGGCGGGGCGAGACTCGTGGAAGGGGGCGCTCTCCTATGAGCGCAGGAACGCGCTTGAGCGGCGTTACGAGCGTGTACGGCTTTTCCGAAGCCGGCTGCGACGCTCCAGATGGCCCCCGGCGTATAGAGCGTCGCAAAATCCCGGTTCGGCACCAAGCCCCTGAGGACCAGATCCGGATAGACGAGGAGAATGCCCTCATCTCGTTCGATGATCGGCAGGCCGAGCCTTGCTGAAAAGACTACCGATATAGGCCCTGTGAAGGTGGCGAAGGTCAGCGCAGCCGTGAAATTGTCGGTGGATTTCGCCTCAGCCAGCGTGAGACTCGCAATCCGGGGCACGTTCCCGGACGAGCGTGGACAGCGTACGGGCCACATTCTCCAGCGTGTAAGGCTTCTGGACCACCGCTCGCGCCTGGTGGGCTGCGGGGAGCTGCGCCTGCTCGCCATAGCCGGTAGCAAAGAGGAATGGAATGCCGAGCTCGCGCAGCCGGTCCGCGATCGCGAAGCTGGTCTGGTCGCCAAGGTTGATGTCGAGGAGCGCCAGCTCGGGTCCGTCATTGTCGATGGCCTCGAGCGCGTGCTCGACCGTGCCGGCCGTGGTGACATGGCGGGCGCCGAGCCGCTTCAATATATCTTCGGCATCGAGCGCGATGATGAGGCTGTCTTCGACAAGCAGGACCGTTTTCCCCTTCACCACTTGGGCGGGCGCCAAAGCGGGAGCTTGGCCGAGCGGCTTGGCGAACCGGATTGCAGGACCGCTATGATCCTTCGGGTCCGAGACGTGCTTGGCAGGGATCCGGAAGCTTGCCTCCACCCCTTCGGGCTTGAAGTCGATTCGTGCTTCGCCGCCCAGATCATAGGGGATGGAGCGATCGATGATCGTGCTGCCGAACCCCTTGCGCGTCGGCGGTTTCACCGAGGGGCCGCCATTCTCGCGCCACTCGATGATGAGATCGCCGTTATTGGCCCGGCTCCAGCTGATCGTCACACGCCCGCTGTCGGACAGGCTGCCATATTTAGCGGAGTTGGTGACAAGCTCGTGCACGACGAGCGCCATGGTCGAATAGGCTTGCGGGTTGAGGAGGATCGGCGGCCCGTCGACGTTGACCTGTTCCGACTGATCCGCAAGGAACGCCGCGGCTTCGGCATCGATCAGGGCGCGCAGGGGCGCCGGCCCCCAATGATCGTCGGTGATCTGGTTGTGCGCCCGGGCAAGGGCATGGACGCGCCCGTCGACGAGCCGCACGAAATCCTCGACCGTGGAGCCGTCCTTCGGCTTCGACTGGCGGATCAGGCCGCGAATGACGCCGAGGATGTTGCGGACGCGGTGATTGAGTTCGGCGATCAGCAGCTCCTGCCGCTCGTTCGCCTGCTGCCGCTCGGCGCTTGCTTCGTCGGCGAGGCGGAGCACCACCTCGATGAGCGTCGCCCGGAGCGTTTCCGCGACGCTGAGCTCGGAGGAAGTAAAGGCGCGCGAGCGGCCTTCGACCAGCTCCTTCCATTCCTCGAAGCTCTGCCGCGGCGTGAGGCGGGGCCCGTTCGGCCCATATTCCACCGGCTTGTGGGGATCCCCGCCCCAGCGCACGGAGCGGATAAGCTCGGAGCGGAACAGGACGACATAATCGCGCGGGCTTCGCGAGATCGGAATGGCCAGCATACCGGCAACGGAGGATGAGAATTTCTCCGCGCCCGGGACAATTGCGGAAATCCGGTCGGTTGCGAAGACCTTGCCCGCGGCCATCCCGTTGAGTGCGCGGACGATGCGAGCGAACTCTGCGCTGCTGGGGGCGCTGCCTGAAAAAGCATGATTGCCGTTGATCCAAACCCCCACGCCGTCGGCAGGAATGGCGTGGGTGAGGATGTCGCCCAGCCAGTCCGGATCGTTGAGCAAGGTCTCGTCTGACGCGACGGCACCGAGCAGCTGATCGGAAATGTCCCGGGCCCGCCGCTCGAACTCGACGGTCTCCTGCCGCTCCCGGCTTTCAAGCCGCATCGCGAACATCTGCGCGAAAAGCTCAGCCACGGATCGCCGTTCGAAGCTGGGGCATCGCGGCCCATAATGATGGCAGGCGAAGAGGCCCCAGAGCCGGCCCTCGACGATGATCGAAATCGACATGGACGCGCCGACGCCCATGTTCTTGAGATATTCGATATGGATCGGCGAGACGGCGCGCAGCATCGAAAGGGAAAGGTCGAGCGGCCGTTTGTTCTCGTCCAGCTGAGGGACGATCGGCACCGGCTCGGCATTTACATCGGTGATCAACCGGAGAAGGTTACGCTTGTAGAGCTCGCGCGCCTGCGCCGGAATGTCCGTGGCCGGATAATGGAGGCCGAGGAACGAGCCGATTCCCGGCTTTACGTTCTCGGCCACCACCTCGCCCGACCCGTCCGCAGCGAAGCGGTAGACCATCACCCGATCGAAGCCGCTCAGCGCCCGTACCTGCCTCGAGCCTTCGCTGAAGAATGCAGCCATGCTATCGGCGGTATCGAGCCGCGCGATCATGGATCGAACGGTGCCGGCGGCGTCGCCATGCTCACCGCCCGAGCCTGGCCCCGCCTCGATCACGATCTGGCCCGCCGACATGTGGATCGCCACATCAAAGGGTTGATGGCCTTCGATGACGGTGCAGCCGAAGATCCGTTCGACCGAGTCAGGGCCGCGAAGCATCGCCACGCGGTTGCGCAGCCCGTGGATGGCGGCCGAAGTCATGATGTCGGTAAGCGGGCGTCCGAGCAGATCCTCGGCAGCGATGTCGAAGAACTGGCTGATGTTGCGCGAGACCCGTGCCACCAGCCAATCCGAGGAGACCGCAATCAGAAACCCGATCGGCTGGATCGCCCCCAGGATGTGGATCGGCTCCCGGTCGCAGTTCGTCAGGTCGACTGGAGGGTAAGCTTCACTCACTTCCGTCTGCTCTCCAGATAAAGCTGCCCCCCGGCCTCAAAATTCTGAAAAACCTCTTTTGCCGCAAACAAGGCCACGTCGAGGCGATCGGACCGGTACAGAAACATATCCAAGGTTTCCAGCAGTTTCCGCCAACTGCCCTGATTTTGCGGTGTAGATAGGAACCGGCGAGGCGCAGTGTCGGCAAGCCCGCGCTTCAGCACCGCGCCGCCGAGCCGCGAACCTTCCAGGACATAGATGGCGCCCAGTTGGGCGGCCGGGACTTTCCAGCGGCGGCGGCGGGATGCGAAGGGGCTCATCCGCGCCAAGCGCCGAGAGATCCGCGCGGAGCAGATCCGCGCGGCGGCGGGACACCCAGTCCGGAACGAGTTCAGCCGTTCCGGCCGCATCCAGCCTATCCTCGATCGGAAGGAAGGCGGCAGCCTGGGCGAGCAGGAAACGGCGATAAGCCTCCTCGCGCGCAAGATCGAAGCGCGAGAAGAGCCGGTCCACCCGATCATGCTCCGTCGCCGTACCCGCGCGCAGGGCGGCGCGCGCGCTCACCTGCCGAACACCCTCTCGAAGACGGTATCGACATGCTTCAGGTGATAACCGAGGTCGAAGCTCTCCTCGAGCTGCTCGGCCGGGATCAAAGCGGCGACCTCCGGATCATTCTTGAGCAATTCGAGCAGCGAGAGCCGGCCGTCCGATTCCCACACCCGCATCGCGTTGCGCTGGACCATCCGATAGGCGTCCTCGCGCGCCGCGCCGGCTTGGGTGAGGGCCAGCAATACGCGCTGGGAGTGGACGAGGCCGCCCATCCGGTCGAGATTCTTCTGCATCCGCTCGGGATAGACGACGAGCTTGTCGATCACGCCGCTGAGGCGAGCGAGCGCGAAATCGAGCGTCACGGTGGCATCAGGGCCGATATAGCGCTCGACCGACGAGTGGCTGATATCCCGCTCATGCCAGAGGGCGACATTCTCGAGCGCGGGCGTGACGTACGCGCGAACCATGCGGGCGAGGCCGGTGAGATTCTCGGTCAGCACCGGATTGCGCTTGTGCGGCATCGCCGAGGACCCCTTCTGGCCGGGAGAGAAATATTCCTCAACCTCCAGCACCTCCGTGCGCTGGAGGTGACGGATCTCCGTCGCGAGCCGCTCGATCGAGGAGGCGACGACCCCGAGGGTGGCGAAGAACATGGCGTGCCGGTCGCGCGGGATCACCTGCGTCGAGATCGGCTCGATCTTCAGCCCCAGCTTGTCGGCGACATAGGCTTCCACCCGGGGATCGACATTGGCGAAGGTGCCGACCGCGCCGGAAATGGCGCAGGTTGCGATCTCCTCTTGCGCCGCGATCAGCCGCGCGCGGCACCGCTCGAACTCGGCAAAGGCGAAGGCAAGCTTCAGGCCGAAGGTCACCGGTTCGGCATGGATGCCGTGGCTGCGGCCGATGGTCGGCGTCAGCTTGTGCTCGAACGCCCGGCGCTTCAGCACCTCGAGCAGCCGGTCCATGTCCTCGATCAGCAGGCTCGCGGCGCGCTTCAGCTGCACGGCGAGGCAGGTGTCGAGCACGTCGAGCTCGTCATTCCCTGGTGGAGGAAGCGCGCCTCCGGGCCGACATGCTCGGCGACATTGGTGAGGAAGGCGATGACGTCGTGCTTCACCTCGGCCTCGATCGCGTCGATCCGGTCGACGTCGAATGCGCGCGCGACACCGCCTCGGCCGCTTCCCGGGGCACCACGCCGAGCTCCGCCATTGCGTCCAGCGCGCGATCTCGAACCAGATGCGGAAACGGGCCTCGGGCTCCCAGATGCTGGTCATCTGGGGCCGCGCGTAGCGAGGAATCATGGACTCTTCCTGATGTGGACGCGCAGGCGCCCCTAGCAAGCCACCTGCGCCCTTCAATCGCGAGCGGAAAGGGGAACGGCGGGGCTCGGGCTGCGTTGGACAAACGAGCTCGTGGGGCTTTGGGTCGCTGTCGTAAAGCGTTCTTTTCACAGGCGAAACAGCGACTATCGATGATGCCGCCTCGATCTCCGGCGCTTGCCCAGAGCACATCGATGCGGAAAGCCGGATTGCGCGCTCGCGCTGGACCGCCAGAGCACATCGACCACACGGAACCAGCCCAGACACCAACCGGCAGACACGGAGCGGCCGGCCCGTACGAGCACGATGCAAGGCCAGGCGACCACTCCGGCGGCGACTACTTCCAACGATGATGACGACACCGGGCCTGAAGCCGCGGCTTCCACCGGTCAGACGGACACGCGCACCGGCCAGACCAGCACCACGACCGGCCGGACGGACGCCGGAACCATGACCGACCAGACAGCGACAGGCACCCTCGGAACGGACGCGGATGTCGAGGCCGGCCAGAGCGGGACCATGACCGGCCAGACCGGCACCAGCGATACGAGCGGCGCTATGTCGGGCACCACCGGCCAGACCGGCATGAGCGGCACCATGTCCGGCCAGACCGGCACGGGCACCACCGGGATAGGACGGGCACCACCGGCACGACGGCCACCACCGGGCGACAGCCGGGACATGGTCCGGTACCACCGGCGCGAGCGGAACGGCGGGGGCCGGCACGAGCGGCGGCTTCACGGGCGTCGGCGGCCCGTCGGGCGATCTTCTCGATTTCGCCGGCGAGATGCTGGGGGATGCAAGCCGCGTCCAGCAGGTGATGCGCGGAAGCGATCAGGGAATGAAGGCGTCCGATTTGCTCAACCAGGCGATGCTGGCGCTTATCCAGGGCCGCGCCGCAACCTCGCGCTGACCGCTGGTCCGATCCTCCCCAGCTTCGGCTGGGGAGGGTTCTAGGGTGTGGATCCTAGATCAGTCCCATCGCCCGCAGGCTCGAATGACCGCGCGTGCCGATGATGAGATGATCGTGCACAGCGATGTTGAGGTGGCGGCCAGCCTCGACGATGTCGCGCGTCAGGCGGATGTCCTGCTGGCTGGGCGAGGGGTCGCCGCTCGGATGATTGTGGACGAGGATCAGGGCCGTCGCGTGGTATTCGAGCGCACGGCGGATGATCTCGCGGATATAGACCGCTGCCTCGTCGACCGAGCCTTCCGACATCTGCTCGTCGCGGATCAGCATGTTCTTGGAGTTGAGGAAGAGGACCCGCACCCGCTCTACCGGATTGTGCGCCATGTCGGCGTGAAGATAGTCGAGCAAGGCCTGCCAGGACCCGAGCACCGGCCGCTCCTTCACCTGCGACTGGAGGAGGCGCAGCGCCGAGGCTTGGGCGATCTTGAGCGCCGCCACGGCGCCTTCCGAAATCTCGCCCACCCGCGCGATCGCCTCGGCATCGGCGGCGAGCAGCGATCCGAATCCGCCGAAATCCTTGATCAGCTTCTTGGCCAAAGGCTTGGTGTCGCGCCGGGGTAGCGCGAGTGCGAGCAGATATTCGACAAGCTCGTGGTCGAGCAGCGCATCCGGGCCGCCCTCGAACAGCCGCTGGCGCAGCCGCGCACGGTGCCCGCTGCCATCGAGAGGAGGATCGGCCATAAGGGTGGATTAATCTTCATCCTGTCCATAGGCAAACAAGCCGCTTGCCAGAAGGTGACGGAAGCGGAACGCTAGAGCCTTTCCCGACAAGGCGGAATCGCCCTGTCGGATCAGAAAGGCTCCAGCTCAATGGCTTGAGCACTTCCCGGCCGAAAAACCGGTTCCCACTTTTTCGGGAAGTGCTCTAGGGGCGAGGAGGAAGTTTGGACCGGATGTCTTGCGGCGCGCCTCGTGCGGCTTCTCACCCGCTTCCGTTAAGAGGCGCATGAGGGAAGGCGACGAACAGCTGGTGGTGAAGCGGCGGAGGCGGCGGTCCGGCTGGCGCTGGTTCGCCCTCGCTTTGCTGCTGCTCCTCCTGTCGGCCGTTGCGATCGTCTGGCTCTCCCGCATTCGCATCGCCAGCGGCTTCGTCGAGCGCGAATTCGCCCGGCGGGGCGTGCAGGCGACCTATAAGGTGACCCGCATCGGCTTCCGGACGCAGCGGATCGAGAATCTGGTGATCGGGGATCCCCGCCGCCCGGACCTTACCGCCCGATGGGTGGAAGTGGACGTGACCTTGGGCTTCCGCCGGATCAGGGCGGATATCATCCGAGCACGGCGCGTCCGCCTGTTCGGCCGGCTCGAGAACGGAAAGCTGAGGCTTGGCGAAGTCGACAAGCTGATGCCGCCGCCGACGGGCAAGCCGTTCCGCCTGCCGAACCAGCGGGTGGAGGTGGCCGACGTCGGGATCGGCATCGACACTCCGGCCGGGCGGGTCGGGCTGGGGCTGGAGGGAGCCGGCAACCTTGCCTACAGCTTCGAGGGGAAGGTAGCCGCCGTCTCGCGCGCGCTGGCCTTCGGCGAGGATTGCCGGCTCGACCGGCCCCGCCTCTTTGCCGAGGTTCGGACCGAGGAAGAGCAGCCGAGCTTCAAGGGCCCGCTTCGCGCGGACCGGGTCTCGTGCGGGGGGGTGGATCTCACGCAGCCGAGCTTCGCGCTCGACACCACTTTGTATGCGGGGCTTGACGGCGCGCGCGGCAATGCCGGCATCCGGGTGCCGGAGCTTCGCTCGGGCGGGCACAGCCTGCGCGGCGTCGACGGCCTGCTGACCTTCGCCGGCGGCGCCCAGCAAGTGCGGGGGCGGATGAACCTCAGGGCTGCCGGCGCGTCGGTCGGCGACTACCGAAGCGGACGCGCGGCCTTGAACGGACGCTTTGCGGTCGCCCCAAAGGCCGGTCAGGCATCCTTTTTCGGCGACCTTGCCGCCGATGATGTGTCCGCGCCGGGCAGCCTTCGGGCCGTCGAGGCTGTCCTTGCCTCAGCGGACGGCACTCCGGTCGAGCCGATCGCCGATGCGCTTGCCGCCGCCGTTCGCCGCGTCGGCGAGAGGTTCGATGCGCGCGCCTCGATCCGAGTGGCGAACGCCGACGGGGCTGGAACCGCGCGCGTCGAGAGTCTTCGCGCCGCCAGTAGGAGCGGCGCCCGAGTAACTTTTGCGGGCCGGACGGGTGTGACCTATTCCTGGCCTGCGGACGCGGTTCGAATAGATACCGATCTCGCGCTCTCCGGCGGCGGCCTCCCGATCACGAGGCTCAGCCTGACGCAGCCGCGCGCGGGCGCCCCGATCCGAGGCGTCGCGCAGGTGGCGCCGATGGCCGCGGATGGTGCCCGGTTGCAGCTCGGCCGGATCGCGTTCACGGCCAGCGGTGGTGGGCAGACGCGGATCGAGACGACCGCTACCTTGTCCGGCCCGTTCAACGACGGCCGCGTCGACGGCCTGGTGCTTCCGATCAATGGCCGGTTCGGCGGCGGCGGCCTTGCGTTCGGCGAAGGCTGCACGCCGGTCAGTTTTCAGTCGTTGCGCGCGGGCGGCCTGCGGCTCGGCCGGACCCGCCTGCCGCTCTGCCCCACCGGGCGAGCGCTTGTCTGGCGCGGACCGGGCGGCGCGCTCGCCGGTGGCGCCCTCGTTCGAAACCCTCGGCTTGCCGGCACGCTTGGCCAGTCGCCGATCAGCTTTGCCGCAAGCCAGGTGCGCCTCAGCCTTGCCGATCCAGGCTTCACCAGCAGCGGGGTGGGGATCCGCCTCGGCCGCGCCGATGCCGTGAACCGCCTGAACCTTGCCACGCTGTCGGGTCGCTTCAATGCCCAGGGAGTGGTCGGACGCTTTGCCGGCGGCGACGGCAAGCTCGCCAATGTGCCGCTTCTCCTTTCGGACGGGGGCGGCGGCTGGAGCGTGCAAGGGGGGGAAGTGGCGGTGAACGGCGCCATGACGGTTTCGGACGTGAACGATCCGCCGCGTTTCTTTCCGCTGCTGACCAACGACTTCCGCCTGACGCTGGACAACAATCAGATCGCCGCCGCCGGGTGGCTGCTCGATCCGGAAAATGGCACGCGAGTCACGCTGGCGACTATCCGTCACGACCTGCGCGCCGGTCGCGGCAAGGCATTGCTCGACGTGCCCGGGATCCGCTTCGGCGAAAATTACCAGCCCGAGGAGCTGACCCGCCTCACGACCGGCGTGGTCGCGCTGGTGAACGGCGTGCTGAAGGGGCAGGGGCAGATAGGCTGGGGGCCGGAGGGCACCACCAGCACCGGCACCTTCTCGACCGAGAACATGAGCCTCGCCGCCGCCTTCGGCCCGGTGGAAGGCCTCAGCACCAGGATCGATTTCACGGATCTGCTCGGCCTCACCACCGCGCCGGGCCAGCTTGCCAATATCGGCGTGATCCGCACCGGCATCGACGTGTTCGACGGTAACATTCGTTACCAGCTTCTCCCCGGGCAGCGGGTGCGGGTGGAGGCCGGACGCTGGCCGTTCGCGGGCGGGGAGCTTGTGCTGGAGGAGACGATCCTCGATTTCAGCCGGCCCTCGATGAAGCGGCTCGTGTTCCGCGTCGTCGGCCTCGATGCCGAGCGCTTCATTGCTCAGATGGAATTCAGCAATATCACCGCCACCGGCACGTTCGACGGCACCATTCCAATGGAGTTCGACCAGACGGGAGGCCGGATCGTCGGCGGCAGGCTGGTCGCGCGGCCCGAGGGCGGCACGCTCTCTTACATCGGCGAGCTTACCGACAAGCAGCTCGGCACCTATGGCAAGCTCGCCTTCGATGCGCTGAAGTCGCTGCGCTATAGCAAGCTCACCATCAACCTCGACGGCGACCTCGCCGGCGAATTCGTCGCCGGGATCGAGCTCGACGGCATCGCGCGCGATCCCGCATTGACGAGCGTGGGGACGGGCGGCGGCATCAGCGGCATGGTCGCCCGCCGCGCGCTCGGCCAGCTCGCCAAGATCCCGTTCGAGTTCAACATCACCATCCGCGGGCCCTTCCGCGCGCTGATCGGCACCGCGCGCTCGCTGGAGGATCCCTCGAACCTTATCCAGACGGCGCTTCCGGCCGAGCTTCGGAAGCAGCCCTCCCTCAAAACGACCGTTCAGCCTCAGGAAAGCGAGATTGTGAGATGAAGTTTGCGATATTGACGAGAGTCCGCCTCGGCCTGGCCGCGGCGGCGATCGCGACGCTTCCCGGGTGCGTACAGGTCGCAGCCCCCGACAAGCCGATCGAGATCAACCTCAACATCAATATCAGGCAAGAGGTTGTCGTGCGCCTTCAGGAGGATGTACGAGATCTCATAAAGAAGAATCCAGGAGTGTTTTGACCATGAACCGCCAGATAAAACTGATCCTCGCCGCCGGCATCGGCCTTGCGGCAGTGGTTGGCGGCACGGGCGTCGCCTATGCGATGTTCCAGGACGCCTCCGCTTCGCTCCGCGCAAGCGGCAAGGTCGGCGAGCAGGCCGACGGCTATCTGGGCGTGGTCGGCTCGGCCGACGCGTCGCTCCGCGCTCAGGTGGATGCGATCAACATCAAGCGGCGCGCTTACTATACCGATCTTGCCGGCAAGCGCGGCGCCAAGATCGAGGAGGTCGCCGCCGCCACCGCCTGCGAGATTTTCGCAAGCCGGGTGGGGCCCGGCCAATATTATCGGCTGGCCGATGGGGTGTGGCGCCAGCGGGACGAAGGTGCGCCGGTCCCGCGCCCCAATTATTGCGGCTGAGCCCGGTCGGCTTCGAACAAGTTTCGATATTCGGGCTTGAGCGCCCACAAAGTGGCGGGGTCGATGTTGAGATCGACCTGGTAACTGCTTTCCGCATGCGGGCCGGCCACTGACGGCGGCAGCCATATTTGAAGCACATCCAAACGGCCATTGCCGTTCGTGTCGGCCGGCACGACCGCCTGTTCGGCTAGAGGCGAACAGGCGGTCATAAAATCATCAGGCGAAGGCGGGATGACTTCGCCCCGCTTTTCCAAACGGGCCGCATCCAGGCCCTTGCAGTAGCGGCTGCTGAGCGCGGGGATCACCTGGTTGCTGGAAAACAATTCCTCGAAGCTGACGAGCTTGCCGGCTTGGCGATCCCAGATGATGCCGTCGTGATCGGTGTTGGGGTGCAGCCCCCCGGTGAACGTGCTCGCTTCGCTGATCATGCTGAGCAGCCGCGGCGTATTGCCTGCCAGGCGCCATGCCTTTGAAAAGGAGTGAGCAAAGAAAGAGCCGCCGTCCTGCCCCATCGCTGCTTTGTCCTCCTTGGCGGCTGTCACCGCCTCGACGCGGTCACGGCCCAGCTCTTCCTCCAATTGCTTGCGCAGCCCCGGTATCGCCGCAGCTTCGGCCGGCCAGCTGTAGGTGAATTCGAGCGTGTCGCTCTTCTCCTCCACCTTCCTGGCGGCCGCGGCTGCCGGCTTGAACCCGACATTCGCCGACGGCTGCGCTCCAGTGGCATTATCGGGCGCAGGTTCGGCCTGGCAGGCGGCCAGCGCCAAGGCGCCGGCGATGAGGAAGCTCCTTTTCATCGTTAAAACCTAGGCTACGGGACAGCGGTCGTCCATCGCCATACAGATTGACGTTGACGTGAACGTAAAGTACTGGCTCGCCATGCCGCAGACAGCCCTCCATTCCGATTTCAAGCATCTCAACACGAGCACGCAGACCTACTCGATCACCGATCTTTGCGAGGAGTTCGCGGTGACGGCGCGGGCGCTGCGCTTCTACGAGGACGAGGGCCTGATCTCGCCCAAGCGTCAGGGCCTCTCTCGCATCTATTCCTGGCGCGATCGCGCCCGGCTCGCCTGGATCCTGCGAGGAAAGCGCGTCGGCTTCAGCCTTGCCGACATTCGCGAGATGATCGACCTTTACGATATCGGCGACGGCCGCGCCTCCCAGCGCCGTTTCACGCTCCACAAGTGCCGGCAGCGGATCGATCAATTGAAGAAGCAGCAGGTCGATATCGAGGCAACCATTGCAGAGCTGCAGGACTTCGTCGATGTGCTCGCCAAGGGCGAAGCCGCCGCCGCGAACTGATTCCAGGAGCCCCTAAATGCCCAGCTATACCGCCCCCATCCGGGAGACGCGCTTCATCTTCGATCACGTGCTCGGGCTCGAGCGCTACTCGAACATTCCCGGCTTCGAGAATGCCACGCCGGACATGATCGACGCGATCCTCGGCGAAGGCGGACGCTTTTGCGAGGAGGTGCTGCAACCGTTGAACCGGGTTGGGGACGAAGCGGGCTGCGTTCGCCACGAGGACGGCTCCGTCACCACCCCGCCGGGCTTCAAGGAAGCTTGGGACCAGTTCGTCGCCGGCGGCTGGACGACGCTGTCGGCGCCCGAAGAATATGGCGGGCAGGGGCTTCCCACGGTCGTTTCCACCGCAATGGCGGAGTATCTCTGCTCGGCCAATCATTCGTTCGAAATGTATAATGGCCTTACCCAGGGCGTGATCGCCTCGATCCTGGTCAAGGGGTCGGACGAGCAGAAGGCGGCCTATCTCCCCAACATGGTCTCCGGCCGCTGGACCGGCACCATGAACCTCACCGAGCCGCATTGCGGGACCGACCTCGGCCTCATCCGCACCAAGGCGGAGCCGCAGGGCGACGGCAGCTACACGATCAGCGGCACCAAGATCTTCATCTCGTCGGGCGAGCATGATCTGGCGGAGAACATCATCCACCTCGTCCTCGCCAAGATCGCCGGCGCGCCCGACACTGTGAAGGGCATCTCGCTCTTCATCGTGCCCAAATTCCTTGTCGAGGCGGACGGCTCGCTCGGCGCCCGCAACAGCCTTCAGTGCGGCTCGATCGAGCATAAGATGGGCATTCACGGCAATTCGACCTGCGTCATGAATTATGACGGCGCCACCGGCTATCTGGTCGGCGAGCAGGAAAAGGGCCTTGCCGCGATGTTCATCATGATGAACGCGGCGCGGCTCGGCGTCGGCCTCCAGGGTTGGCGCAGGCCGAGGTCGCCTACCAGAATGCCGTCCAGTACGCCAAGGACCGGCGGCAGGGCAGGGCGCTCGTCCCCGACCTTCGCGATCCTGAGGCCAAGGCCGACGCGCTTTTCGTCCACCCGGACGTGCGCCGGATGCTGATGGAGGCGAAAGCCTATAACGAGGCATCCCGCGCGCTGGTTCTCTGGGGCGCGCTCCAGGTCGATCTCGCCCGCAAGGCGCCGGACGAGGCGGAGCGGGAGGCGGCGATGGACATCATCTCGCTGCTGACGCCCGTCATCAAAGGCTATCTGACCGACAAGGGCTTCGAGGTCGCGGTCAATGCCCAGCAGGTTTATGGCGGCCACGGCTATATCCGCGAGTGGGGAATGGACCAGTTCGTCCGCGATGCCCGCATCGCCCAGATTTACGAGGGCACCAACGGCGTCCAGGCCATGGACCTGGTCGGCCGCAAGCTCGCCCAGAATGGCGGCCGCGCCATCCAGGCGTTCTTCAAGCTCGTCGGAGAAGAAGCGGCGGCCGCGAAAAGCGAGGATCAGCTCGCGGCGCTTGCCTCGCCGCTGGAGAAGGCCAATGGGGAGCTCCAGCAGGCGACCATGTGGTTCATGGCGAACGGCATGGCAAATCCCAACAATGTCGGTGCCGGCGCCTATCACTACATGCACCTGATGGGCATCGTCTCCCTCGGCCTGATGTGGCTGCGCATGGCCAAAGCCAGCGCAGCCGCGCTCGCGAACGGCGCCGAAGATCGCGGATTCCACGAAGCCAAGCTCGTCACCGCCCGTTTCTTTGCCGAGCGTATCATTCCCGAGGCGGGAGCGCTGCGCCGCAAGATCGAGGCCAGCGCGGACACGGTGATGGCGCTTCCGGTCGAAGCGTTTTGAGAGTCTGTTTGGAAATGCGGTCAAGAGCGCATTTCTCGGTCTCGGCGCCGGAACCGCATCCCAAACAGAGTCTAAACTTCGTCAGATGGGCGTTGCCAGCGCGTTCCTTTTCGCTTAGCTTTGGCGAATGGCATTCCTAAGCGCCTCTTACGAACGACTTAATTCGCGGTATGCAGCCGCGTCGACTGCGGCTGCGCGCTGGTGGCGCTGGTCTCACACCCGCTGGCGCGCCCGCATTTTCGCGTAACGAGAAGCGACCCCAGGGGAGCTTCCTTTCCGAACAGCAGGCCCGCCCTTCCGGCGGGCTTTTTTTGCCCTTTTGCTTTGAAGGTATCCCATGATCATCGTTCTGAAGCCCGAAGCCACGGCCGAAACGGCCAATGAGCTTCTCGACAAAATCGCCGCGAAGGGTTTGAAGCCGCTCCACATGCCGGGCATCGAACGGGTCGTGATCGGCGCGCTGGGAGACGAACGGGTGCTCGCCGAGCTGGCGCTCGACAGCCATCCGATGGTCAGATCCCTGAAGCCGATCCTGGCGCCCTACAAGCTGGTCAGCCGCGAGCTCCACCCGCACGACACGATCGTCCGGCTGGGCAAGGTCGCGATCGGCGGCCGCGGCTTCTGCGTGATCGCCGGCCCCTGCGCGGTCGAGACGCGCGAGCAGACCCGCAACACCGCGCTCATTGCCAAGAAGGCCGGTGCCCATGCGCTGCGCGCCGGCGCCTACAAGCCGCGCACCAGCCCCTACACTTTCCAGGGCCATGGCCTCGACGGGTTGAAGATCCTGAGGGCGATCGGCGACGAGCTCGACCTTCCGGTCGTCACCGAGGTGATGGAAACCAGCGATGTCGGCGTGGTCGCCGACCATGCCGACGCGCTCCAGATCGGCGCCCGCAACATGCAGAATTATGCGCTGCTGAAGGCGGTCGGCCGGGCCGGCAAGCCGGTGCTCCTGAAGCGCGGCATGGCGGCCAAGGTCGAGGATCTGCTGCTTGCCGCCGAATATCTGCTCGCGGAGGGCAATGAGCAGGTGATCCTGTGCGAACGCGGCATCCGCACCTTCGAGACCGCGACCCGCAACACGCTCGATCTCAACGCCATTCCCTACATCAAGCAGAAGACTCACCTGCCGGTGCTGGTCGATCCCTCGCATGGGACGGGCGTGCGGGACCTCGTCACTCCGATGTCGCTCGCGGCCGCCGCCTGCGGAGCCGACGGACTGCTTGTGGAGGTTCACGAAGATCCGGCCAAGGCCTGGTCGGACGGCGCGCAGTCGCTCTATCCCGGAGGTTTCGAGCAGTTGATGCAATCGCTTCGTCCGGTGGTCCGGGCAGTCGGAAGAGAGCTGGCATGACCTCGGCCGATCTCGGCTGCGGCAAGGCGCGGGCGCTGACCCGGCGCCTCAGCGCGGGCGCCGACATGCTGTCGCTTTACGCGGCGTTGAGCGCCGACGGCACGCGCGCCGACACGCTGCTGATCGAGACGCTCGCGGGCCCGAGCCTGATCCTCGACCGGGCTGCTCTTCGCATCGAGTGCCGGGGACCGACCGCCTCGGCTGCGGCGCTGACGAAAAGCGGTGCGCTCGTTCTTCGAGCGATCGAGCGGAGCCTTGCTCCTCATCTGGAGACCAGCGCGCTGGATCGGCTCAGCTTTCGCTTTCCGGCCCCCGGCGGCCTCGACGCGGAGGCGCGGCTGCTCGCGCCGTCGCCGTTCGACGCCCTGCGCGCCATCGTGACCGGCCTCACGAGCATGTCGCGGGAAGAGCCGTTCACGCTCGCCTGCCCCGGCATGGTCGCCTTCGACCATGTCGATCTGTTCGAGCAATTGCCGCCCGCCGAAGCGGATCCGCTCGGCTTCCCGGATTTCGTCTTCTGGCTCGCCGAATCCCTGATCGTGATGGAGCCCGGCCTCGCGCCGCGTCTGGTCTGCACCGCCTTCGGCTCGGACGATCCGGTGGAGGCGGAGCGCTCCCACTTCAGCGCCGCCGAGCGGCTGGCGGCGCTGGCGGCGAGGTGCGAGGCCGCCTCTCCGCTGCCGGACCTGCCGCGAACGGCCGCCGCGCCTGCGCCGGCCGAGCAAAGCGATCTGGACGACGGCGAATATTGCGCAATTGTCGCCGAGCTGAAGGGCCGCATCCGCGAAGGTGACGTTTATCAGATCGTCCCATCGCGCACCTTCCGAGCCCCCTGCGCCGATCCTCTCCGCTCCTTCGCCGCCGTGCGCCGGCTGGATCCGAGCCCCTATATGTTCTTCGTCTCCGCCGGCGATCACCTGCTGTTCGGGGCGTCCCCCGAAACGGCGGTCCGAGTCTCGAGGCAGGAGGGCTGGCCCACGGTCGAGGTCAAGCCGATCGCCGGCACCCGTCCGCGCGGCGCGACGGCGGACGAGGACGACCGCATGGAGGCCGATCTGCGCCTCGACCAGAAGGAAATCGCCGAGCACATGATGCTGGTCGATCTTGCGCGCAACGATGTCGCGCGGATCTGCATTCCGGGCAGCCGCCGCGTCGATCGGCTGATGAGCGTCGAACGCTACGCCCGCGTCATGCATCTCGTCTCCTCGGTCCGGGGCACGCTCGCGATCGGCTTCGACGCGTTCCATGCGCTGCAGGCCTGCCTTAATGTCGGCACGCTTTCGGGCGCACCCAAGCTCAAGGCGATGGAGCTGCTCCGCCTCACCGAAAAGACCAAGCGCGGCCCCTATGGCGGCGCAGTCGGCTGGATCAACGGCGAGGGGATGATGGATACCGGCGTGATCATCCGCTCGGCCCTCGTCAAGGACGGCATGGCGCATGTTCGCGCCGGGGCAGGGGTCGTGCACGATTCCGATCCGCAGCGCGAGGCCGACGAGACCCGGCGCAAGGCGTCCGCCATATTGTCGGCTCTGGCGCAAACCCTGGTCCGCGAAGAGGAGACCGCGGCATGAGATCGTCGGTCCTGATCATCGACAATCTGGATTCCTTCACCTTCAACCTCGTTGAAGCGTTTGAGTGCCTTGGCGCCCGGGTGCGGGTCCTCAGGAACTCGGTCGATCCGCAACGGGCGCTGAGCATCGCCGAGGAGGGCGATTCGCTGCTGCTGCTGTCGCCGGGGCCGGGGCGCCCGGAAGAGGCGGGCTGCTGCATCGAGCTGATCAAATTGGCGCGCGCGCGAGTGCCGCTGTTCGGCGTTTGCCTCGGTCATCAGGCGCTGGTGCAGGAGGCGGGCGGCCTGGTCTGCCACGCGCCGGAGGCAGTGCATGGCAAGGCCTCGCTGCTCCAGCATGACGCCGCCGGTCCCTTTGCCGGCATCATCGGGCCGCTGCAGGTCGGCCGCTACCATTCGCTTTGCACCCGCGAGGTGCCGGCGCGCTTCCGCGTTCATGCCGAATTGGAGGGAATGGCGATGGCGATCAGCGATACGGAAGCGATGCAGATCGGGCTTCAATTTCACCCCGAATCGATCCTGACGCCGGCTGGAAACCACATCCTGCGCAACATCCTGCGGCTGCATTGATGTGCCCGTTCATCGCCTATTCCATTGACTTTGCTTATCGATCCGGCGAGTTACGAAGATGATGAAGCAGTTCTCGCTCTCCACGGCTTGCCCGATCGCTCCGCTTTCAGCGGCTGTGCCGGTGCGCGCGTCCGCTGCTGCTGCGCCTTATTATTCGTATGGCACGCATTGGGCGGGACCGGACTGACGCGCTGATTTCAAGAGCATTTGTCACCAAACCCCGTCCGGATCTCCTGGCGGGGTTTTTCATTTTTCAAGGATCACAGCATGTTCACGGAATTAGAGAATTCGGATGTCGCTCCTCCCGCGGCCAAATCACACATTCACCTGACGCGTCCGGCCGGCACGGCCGAGGACTGGACCATCCCGCAGCATTGGGAGCGGTTCACTGCGGAGGAACACCGTGTCTGGGACCTGCTCTTCGCCCGGCAAGAGGCGCAGCTCTCCGGCCGGGTTGTTCGCGCCTTCGAGGAAGGGCTCGATGTTCTTCACCTCTCTCGGCCCGGAATTCCGGAGCTTTCCGAACTCAACGACCGCCTCACCGCCCGCACCGGCTGGAGCGTCGTCGCCGTCCCCGGGCTGGTGCCCGATGATATTTTCTTCGGCCACCTTGCCAACCGACGCTTCCCGGCCGGCAACTTCATCCGCTCGGCTTCCCAGCTCGATTATCTGGAGGAGCCGGACGTCTTTCACGACGTCTTCGGCCACGTGCCGATGCTCGCCGATCCCCAGGTCGGCGATTTCATGCAGGCGCTTGGGCAAGCGGGCCTCGCCGCGCTCGGCAAGGGCAACGTCCACCGGCTGTCGCGGCTCTACTGGTACACGGTCGAGTTCGGCCTCGCCCGCGAAGACGGCGCGCTGAAAATCTATGGGGCGGGGATCGCCGCGTCCAGCTTCCAGGAATCGGTTTATTCCCTGGAAAGCGACGTGCCCGAGCGGTTGCCGTTCGACCTCACCCGGGTCCTTCGCACCCGCTACAGGTCCGACGCTCTCCAGCGCTGCTACTTCGTCGTGGACAGCTTCGAGGACCTGCTCGGGCAGATTGCGGGCGCGGATCTCGACCGGCTGTACCAAGAGATCGCCGCTCTCGATGAATTCGAACCGGGAGTGCTTCCGCTCACGGCTGCTGGGGCAGGGGAATGAACTCGAACAGATCGAGCTTCGAACCTTCCCGCGGCCAGGGGATGACGAGTCGGTAGCGGCGGTCGCCGATTCTTTCCGGCATCGGCTTCGCTCAGGCCATGGTTTCGAGCTGCGTGAAACGCACCGCAAGGACCTCACGGATCTCGATCTCGCCTTCGGAACCCTTGTCGATCACGCTCAACTGCTGGACATCCTTGCCGCCAAGCGGACCCACCAGGCGGCCGCCGGCGCTCAGCTGGTCAAGCAGGGGATCGGGTGGTTCCGGCGAGGCGGCGGTGACCAGGATACGGTCGAAGGGAGCATGCTCGGCCCAGCCGCGCGAACCGTCGCCGACGCGGACGGAGACGTTCGCATAGCCGAGCGCCAGGAGGCGCATGCCGGCCTCACTGGCGAATTCCTCGACGATCTCGACGCTCCATACGCGCGCGCCGAGCTCGGCAAGCAGGGCAGCCTGGTAGCCGAGCCCGGTTCCGACTTCGAGCACGCGATCGCCGGGCCGCACCCCCAGCAGATCGAGCATCAGCGCAGCGATGAACGGCTGCGAGATCGTCTTGTCGAAGCCGATCGGCAGCGGCCCGTCATGATAGGCGATGCCGGCAAGCTGGGCCGGCACGAACAGATGCCGCGGCACGCGCAGCATCGCCTCGCGGACGCGGCTGTCGAGGCTGTTTTTGCCGATCTCCTCGCCGGCCAGGTCGAAATGGATGTCGGCCACCTCGACCATATGCCGGCGGAAGATCGACAGATGCTGTTCCGTCATCGCCTTCACGGCGCCCGCTCCTCAAAGATCGATGAGGGCATAGGGCCGGCCTTCGGCTTCCTGCACCACGAATTGCGCGACATTGTAGACGGGAACGCCGCGGAGCGTCTCCCCCCGGAAAGCGCCGCGATGGGCATGGCCGTGGACCACCGCCTTCACATTGTCGAAGCGATCAACGGCGTCGGCGAGGCGTGACGAGCCGAGAAAGGGAAAGATCTCCAGCGGCTCCCCTTCGACGGTGGCGGCGATCGGGGAATAATGGAGGATCGCCATGATCCGCTCGGTCCGAAGCGTGCGGAGCTGGTTCTCGAGCTTGCGGGCTTCGTTCAGCGACTCGTCGACGAAGGCCTTGATCGCCTGCTCGCCGAAGGCGCCGAGCTCGCCCCTGCCGAAGCCGCCGACGAAGCCCTTGACCCCAGCGAAGCCGACGCCGTCCACCATCGTCGCCTGCTCGTCCAATATGGTGACGCCCGCCTGGCGCAGGATCTCGACCACCTTTTCCGGCTGCCCGGTTTCGTAATCATGATTGCCGAGGACACCGAGGGCGGGAATCGAGCAGGCGCGAAGATCCTCGGCGAGCAACTCGGCCTCGCTCGTCTTGCCGAAGTCGGTAAGGTCGCCGGCGAGCACCAGCACGTCGGCGTTGCCCGAGATTTCGGCGAACAGCGCCCGATACCGACCATCATTGTCGTCCCGGACGTGGAGATCGCCGATCGCCGCGATCCTGGTTCTTCCATTGCGTCCGCCGCTGCCGCTGCCGGCACCGATGCCGCTGTCGAGGTCAGTGCTTGGGTCGTTCATGCTTCTCGTCGACTCCCTTGCCGACAACGTCGCCAAACCCCCATTCGCTGACGTCGATCACGTAATCGGTCGGGCTGATCAGGCGGCCGCGGCAGATCTTCACCGATGCCGGCGGCATTTCGTCCTGGGCCTTCAGCCGCACGAGCAGTTCATCGAACAGCCAGCGCGGGATGAGATCGCGCTCGGTCGGATAGACGAAGCGGAAATTGAGGACGTTGATCAGCAGCACCTCCCAATAAAGTTCCATCGAGGAGAGCAGCCACTGCCAGTCGATCTCCTCATGCTTCATCAAGATGGTGTGGACGACGTCGGCGGCATCGTAACGGTAGCGCGTCTGCAGGAAGAGCTTGGAAAGGATGAACTGGGTCGGCGGCGTCACTCGTACGGTGGTGCCGTAGACCTCCGCTTCATAGACCTCCTGGAACCATTCGTCGGTGATCGGAATGCTCGCCGAGGATATGTTGAAGATGACGTCGAAGAAATTCTCGCCTTGCCAGACCTTCCCGATCCAACGCTCGTCCTCCATCTCGATCTCGTATCCCCGCCCCTTGAAGAAGGCGAGAATCTTGGGCGCGTCGCTCGGCTTGCAGAAGACGTCGAGATCTTTGGTGGGGCGCACAATCCCGGTGAAGCAGGAGAGGGCGTAGGTTCCCGACAGGAGGAAGGGAATCGCGCTTTCGTTGAGCAGCTTGAGGCTTTCGACGTAGAAGTCGACGGCCTCGGGCGGCGGTTCGAAGCTGGCGGCGTCGAGTATCTGGAGATCGCTCATAGGAGCAGGGGTAACGGCGCTCAGCAGGGCGCGGTTCCGCGCGTCGGTGGATGGCCGCTCGCCCCTGCCTTGCCGGCCGAACCCGGGCGGACGTTCGCCGCTCGATGGCGGCAGGGGAGCGGCGAGGCTCCGGACGGGGCTTGAACGGCGGTCCTTTTGCTCCGATGTTGGCATTTCAGACCAGCCAGCAGGACCCCCAGCACATCATGGATCACGCAGACATCGCTTCCGCCCTCGTTCCCATCGTCATCGAGCAGTCGAATCGCGGCGAGCGCAGCTTCGACATCTATTCGCGGCTGCTGCGGGAGCGGATCGTGTTCGTGACGGGGCCGGTCGAGGACCATATGGCGACGCTCATCACGGCGCAGCTGCTCTATCTTGAATCGGAAAATCCCAAGAAGGACGTCTTCATGTACATCAACTCGCCGGGCGGCGTCGTCACGGCGGGCATGGCGATCCACGACACCATGCAGTATATCCGGCCGCGGGTCGGCACGGTCTGCATCGGCCAGGCCGCCTCGATGGGCGCCTTCCTCCTCAATGCCGGCGAGCCGGGCATGCGGGTCGCGCTCACCAATGCCCGAATCATGATCCACCAGCCCTCGGGCGGTGCGCAGGGCATGGCCTCCGACATCGAGATCCAGGCGAAGGAGATCCTCCGCATCCGTCACCGGATGAACGAGCTGATGGCGCAATATAGCGGCCAGAACATCGAGACGATCGAGAAGGCGGTGGAGCGCGACAAGTTCTTCTCGGCCTCCGAAGCGAAGGAATTCGGCATGGTCGACGAGGTGTTCGAAAAGCGCCCTGCGGCGGCCGACGAGGATGCGGCAAAAAACGCAGCTTAACGTTTACGCCATTGTGATCGTGCAAAAGTACGTTCAGGATGCCCTCATCACGAGGGTGGCAAGGGACGGGTCGTGGACCCGAGGGACGACTAAATGACGAAATTGAGCGGCGGCGATTCCAAGAGCACACTTTACTGCTCCTTCTGCGGCAAGTCGCAGCACGAGGTGCGCAAGCTCATCGCCGGCCCGACCGTGTTCATCTGCGATGAGTGCGTCGAACTGTGCAACGACATCATCCGCGAGGAGACCAAGTCTGCGCTCGTCAAGACGCGGGACGGGGTTCCGACCCCGGGCGAGATCTGCAAGGTTCTGGACGATTATGTGATCGGCCAGAGCCACGCCAAACGCGTGCTCTCGGTGGCGGTGCATAACCATTATAAACGGCTCAATCACGGCGCGAAGGGCGCCGATGTCGAGCTTGCCAAGTCGAACATCCTGCTTGTGGGTCCGACCGGTTGCGGCAAGACGCTGCTCGCGCAGACGCTGGCGCGCATCCTCGACGTGCCCTTCACGATGGCCGACGCGACCACGCTCACCGAAGCGGGCTATGTCGGCGAGGATGTCGAGAACATCATCCTCAAGCTGCTCCAAGCCTCCGACTATAATGTCGAGCGGGCGCAGCGCGGCATCGTCTACATCGACGAGATCGACAAGATCAGCCGCAAGTCGGACAATCCCTCGATCACCCGCGACGTGTCGGGCGAGGGCGTCCAGCAGGCGCTCTTGAAGCTGATGGAAGGGACGACTGCTTCCGTGCCGCCGCAGGGCGGGCGCAAGCATCCGCAGCAGGAATTCCTGCAGGTGGACACGACCAACATCCTGTTCATCTGCGGCGGCGCCTTTGCCGGCCTTGAGAAGATCATCGCCGATCGCCTGCAGGGCAAATCGATCGGCTTCGGCGCCTATGTCGCCGCTCCCGAAGAGCGCCGTACCGGCGAGGTGCTGCGCCAGGGCGAGCCGGAGGATCTTCTCAAATTCGGCCTTATTCCCGAATTCGTCGGTCGCCTGCCGGTGATCGCGACGCTCGAGGACCTCGACAGCGAGGCGCTCGTGAAGATCCTCAAGGAGCCGAAGAACGCGCTGGTGAAGCAATATGCCAAGCTCTTCGACATGGAGGATGTGAAGCTCTCCTTCACCGAGGATGCGCTGGTTGCGATTGCGCGGAAGGGCATCGAGCGCAAGACGGGCGCCCGCGGCCTTCGCTCGATCATGGAGAATATCCTCTTGGACACCATGTTCGACCTGCCCTCGATGGACGGCGTCGACGAGGTGATGATCGACAAGGACGTGGTCGAGGGCCGCAAGGAGCCGGTCCGCGTCTATGCCGAAAAGAAGGGCGAAAGCGCGGCTTGAGCCGCGTGCCTGACGCGTGAGCAATCTCGGAGGCTTTGCGGAGCGGCCCGCTTATCTGCGCTTCCTGCCGGACTTCCTGTTCCGGCAGGACGAGCCGCCGCTTCCCTATATTCTGAAGGGCTGGGTCTTGGCCCTGCTGCCGAGCTTGGCCCTTTCGGTGCTTGCCGGGCTTGTCGCCTCCCCCACGGCCGAGATACCCGACATTCCCGTTCAAGGCTCATCCTCGCTGCTGCTGCTGATCGTCGTCGGCCCGCTGCTGGAGACCTTGATCCTCCTGCCGATGGTGCTTGGATTCAGGCGGCTGCTGGGCCCCGGACCGGCGGTGCTCCTTGGCGCGCTCCTCTGGGCGATCGGGCACAGCCTTGCGGCGCCGATCTGGGGGCTGGTGGTCTGGTGGCCCTTTCTGCTCTTCTCGATCGCGATCCTCACCTGGCGCGACCGAGGCCTCCTCCCCACGGTGGCGGTTGTGACGACCATCCACGGCCTTCAGAACGCGACGGCTGGCCTTCTTCTACTGGTGCAGGGGCAGGCCTGAGCCCCCTGCAGGCCCAATCGCTGGAGGTGGACGCCCTTTCCGCTCAGGTCGAACCGCCTTCTCACTCCCCTCCCTGCAAAGGAGGGGACCAAGGATGGGTGGCGACTGAGCCGCGTCGATCCCGGCGAAGGCGCATCGCTTACGGCTGCGCCGCCCCAGCGGGAGTGAGGCAGCGGCGGTCGACCGTCCTGTGTAGTCGCAGGCACGTGCGAGGTAAGCGCAAATAAAGAAGCGCATGCTATGATGCGGAAAAGCATCCCCAACCCCTCTTTTCTAGGAGGCTGAAGGACGAGTGTGGCAATTCGGCTTCAATCGAGCATGCGACGAGGCCAGCAGATGGTGCGATTGATGCGTTGACCAACCCCCATATAGGATGCAAAGCCCTTCCGGCCTGTCTGGAGTTCAAATGACCCAAGCTTTCCCCGTACTTCCCCTTCGCGACATCGTCGTCGTTTTCCCGCAGATGATCGTGCCCTTGTTCGTCGGACGCGACAAATCGGTGGCGGCGCTCGAAAGCGCGATGGCGGCGGACAAGTCCATCTTCCTCGTCTCGCAGCTCGATCCGGCCGAGGACGATCCCGACCGCGACGCGCTCTACGACATGGGCGTGGTCGCGACCGTGCTGCAGCTCCTGAAGCTGCCGGACGGCACGGTGCGCGTGCTCGTCGAAGGGCAGCGTCGCGCGGCGCTGAACGAGCTTCGGTCCCAGGGCAAGCACCTGGTAGCCGAAATCGATGCCATCGAGGCGGAGGAACCGGAAGGGCCCGAAGTTTCCGCCCTCATGCGCTCGGTCGTCGAGCAGTTCGAAAATTATGCGAAGCTCAACAAGAAGCTTCCGGCCGAGACGGCGGTGCAGCTGGGCCAGATCGAGGAAGCCTCGCGCCTTGCCGACGCGATCGCCGCCAACATCAACATCAAGGTTTCCGACAAGCAGGCGCTGCTGGCGGAGCTCAACCCGGTCCGCCGCCTCGAAATGTCGTTCGCCTTCATGGAGGGCGAGCTCGGCGTGCTGCAGGTCGAGAAGAAGATCCGAAGCCGCGTCAAGCGGCAGATGGAGAAGACGCAGCGCGAATATTATCTGAACGAGCAGCTGAAGGCGATCCAGCGCGAGCTTGGCAACGAGGGCGAGGAAGGCGAGGGGGACGAGCTTGCCGAGCTTTCCCGCAAGATCGCCAAGACCCGGCTTTCGAAGGAAGCGCGCACGAAGGCCACACAGGAGCTGAAGAAGCTCAAGGCGATGGCGCCGATGTCCGCGGAAGCGACGGTCTCGCGCAATTATCTCGATGTTCTTTTGGGCCTTCCCTGGGGTAAGCGCTCCAAGCTCAAGCACGAGATCGTCGAAGCCGAACGGATCCTCGACGAGGACCATTATGGCCTCGAAAAGGTCAAGGACCGGATCGTCGAATATCTCGCCGTCCAGGTGCGCACCAACAAGCTGAAGGGCCCCATTCTCTGCCTCGTCGGCCCGCCGGGCGTCGGCAAGACCTCGCTCGGCCGCTCGATCGCCAAGGCGACCGGCCGCGAATTCGTGCGCCAGTCGCTGGGCGGCGTGCGCGACGAGGCCGAGATACGCGGCCACCGCCGCACCTATATCGGCAGCTTGCCCGGCAAGATCATCTCGAACCTCAAGAAGGCCGGCACATCGAACCCGCTCTTCCTGCTCGACGAGATCGACAAGCTTGGCCAGGATTTCCGCGGCGATCCCGCTTCGGCCCTGCTCGAAGTGCTCGACCCGGAGCAGAATTCGAAATTTCAGGATCATTATCTGGAGGTGGACTACGACCTGTCGGACGTGATGTTCGTCACCACGGCGAACACGATGAACATGCCGCAGCCGCTGCTGGACCGCATGGAGATCATCCGGCTGGAGGGTTATACCGAGGACGAGAAGGTCGAGATCGCCAAGCGCCACCTGATCCCCAAGCAGATCGAGGCCCATGGCCTGAAGGAAGGCGAGCTCACGGTGACGGAGGAGGGGCTTCGCGCGCTGATTCGCCATTATACCCGTGAGGCGGGCGTCCGGACGCTCGAACGCGAGATCGCTAAGGTCGCCCGCAAGGCGTTGCGGCAGATCCTCGAAGGAAAGGCCGTACGCGTGGAGCTTACGGCGGAGAATGTGGCCGACTTCTCCGGCGTCCGGAAATTCCGGCACGGCATCGGCGAGGAAGAGGACCAGATCGGCGCCGTCACGGGCCTTGCCTGGACCGAGGTGGGCGGCGAGCTGCTGACGATCGAGGCGGTCACCGTGCCCGGCAAGGGCATGGCCAAGACCACCGGCAAATTGGGCGAGGTGATGCAGGAGTCGGTCCAGGCCGCCTTCTCGTTTGTCAAGGCGCGGAGCCCGAGCTACGGCGTGAAGCCGAGCCTCTTCGCCCGCAAGGACATCCACATCCACCTGCCCGAAGGCGCGGTGCCGAAGGACGGCCCCTCGGCCGGCGTCGGCATGGTGACGGCGATCATTTCGACGCTCACCGGGATATCTGTCCGGCGCGATGTCGCGATGACCGGTGAAGTGACCCTTCGCGGACGCGTGCTCCCGATCGGCGGGCTCAAGGAGAAGCTGCTGGCGGCGCTGCGGGGCGGCATCAAGCTGGTCCTGATCCCGGCGGAGAATGAGAAGGACCTCGCCGAAATCCCCGCCAATATCCGCGAGGGACTGGAGATCGTGCCGGTTGCGCATGTCGATGAGGTGCTGAGGCTCGCGCTCACGACGCCGGTCGTGCCGATCGAATGGACCGAGGCCGACGAACTCGCGGCGGTCTCCCCGGCCGAGCTCCCAGGCGCCGAGGAGATTACCGGGGTTTCAAGCCGCCACTGATTCCGGCTCGGACCGACCGAAATCAGGCTCGGAAAGCGCGCTTTTCCTCAGAAAAGCGCGCTTTCCTTTTGACTCCTCGCCGTCACCTGCTCTTAGATGGCCGTTCGGCTTAGCCGCGAGTCCATTGTAACAGGGGTGAAGGCAGGATGAACAAACAGGAGCTTATCGGCCAAGTTGCCGAGACGACCGGTCTCAGCAGGAGCGATGCCAACAAAGCGGTCGAGGGTGTCTTCGATGCGATCGGCAGCGCGCTGAAGCGCGGCGACGAGGTCCGTCTGGTCGGCTTCGGCACCTTCGCCTGTTCGAAGCGCAAAGCCTCGACGGGCCGCAATCCCCGCACCGGCGAACCGATGCAGATCAAGGAATCGACGCAGCCGAAGTTCAAGCCCGGCAAGGGGCTCAAGGATTCCGTGAACGTCTGAATTGCGAGCAGGGCCGGGGCTCTTCGCTTTGGCCGTTCTCCTGCCAGCGGAGCGCTGGACAGGGTCGCGGCAGCGCCTTATGGGCTGCCGCGAAGGGCCTTGGAGGCCCGAATCCCGTCAGATGAAATCAACTGATGGGCAGGGCGTGGGCGCGTAGCTCAGTGGTAGAGCACACCCTTCACACGGGTGGGGTCGTAGGTTCAATCCCTACCGCGCCCACCACGCCCTCATTGCTCCAAGCAGGCCTCAGTCAGCAGCTCGCCGACAGGCTTTAGTGGCGCGAACCGGTCGCAACGTCCTTGGCACCTAGCTTCTCCGCGATCCGGGCGACTTCCTCGTCGCTGGGCGGCTTGGGAAGCTCCTGCCCGGGAGCGAGCGCTTCGTCCGGTATTCCAGGTGCGGTGCCCGCGATCGGCTCGTTCACCGCGCGTTCGTTCGAGCCTGTGCTGATTTTCGCTCTGTCTTCTGCCATGTTCCGTCCTCTGGCTTTGCCGTTCAAGCGAGCGAGCAGGGCTGTTGTTCCGGAAGCGAGCAATGACTGAAGCCACCAACGCGATCCTGAGAGAGCTGCGCGCTTTCGGGCTCGCTTATCCCGGCGCTCACGGCAAGGCCCCGTGGCCGGGACATGACGATCTTGCCGTCAACGACAAGACCTTCGCCTATCTTGCCGCCGACGGGGAGCCGTTCAGCATCTCGTGCAAGCTCAAATATACCAGCGAGGCCGCGCTCGAACTCCCCTACGCTACGCCGACGGGCTATGGCCTCGGCAAGAGCGGGTGGGTGACCTTCACGCCGAGCGAGGCGGAGATGCCGTCCATCGAGCAGCTCAAGGAATGGATCGACGAAAGCTACCGCGCTCAGGCGCCGAAGAAGCTTGTGAAGGAACTGGACGCCCGCAGCGCTTAAGCAGCCATCAACCCGGCCGCGATCTCGAACGAGCGCAGCCGCGCGGCATGATCGTAGATTTGGCAGGTGATCATGAGCTCGTCCGCGCCGGTCCTGTGCACGAACGCGTCCAGCGCTCGCGCCGCCGTTTCGGGGGAGCCGATTGCAGAGCAAGACAGAAGCTGTTCCAGCATCGCCTCGTGCGGTGGCGGCAAGCTGTCGCGATAGCCTGCGACGGGAGGCGGAAGCGGGGTCGGACGGCCGCTGCGAAGATTGACGAACGCCTGCTGCATCGAGGTGGAGAGATATTCTCCTTCCTCGTCCGTCTCCGCCGCGAACATATTGAACCCGAGCATGACATAGGGCCGGTCGAGCTGGCCCGACGGCTTGAAGCCGCTGCGATAAGCATGAAGCGCCTGATCGAGCTGCTGCGGCGCGAAATGCGAGGCGAAGGCGTAAGGCAGCCCCAGCA
>JAUJOJ010000036.1 GCA_030447665.1 Allosphingosinicella sp.
ACCAGACGCTGCCGGCCGAAGGCGCCAAGACGGCGCATTTCTGCTCGATGTGCGGGCCAAAGTTCTGCTCGATGAAGATCACCCAAGAGGTGAGGGAATTCGCAGCGAAGCAAAACGCCAGTGCAGATACCTTCCTCGGAGCCAATCAATCCTCTCCTGCTTTTGCAGAGGAGGGGAACCATGTGAAACATGGTGGAGGCGCCGCTTCGGCCGAGACCGAAGCGGCGCAAGGCATGGCCGAGATGAGCGAGAAGTTCCGCGAGAAAGGCGGGGAGATCTACCTGCCCGCTGCTGAATAGGCTTAACTGCGCAGGGGCTTCCCCAAGCCCTTGCCATAGCGATACGATGGTGGGAGCATGTCTCCTCTAGAAGGTATGTCGCTTATGCGCGTGATGTTGTTCGTCCTTGCCTCGCTCGTGGCGAGCACCCCTGCCGTGGCTCAGCAGCAAAGCGGCGGCTTCGAATGGAAGCTCAACGACAAGAGCGCGCCGCCAAGTCCCTGGCAAGCCAGCAAGGACGGCTTCGGCGTGCTCATGCTGGTCACTTCGGATTATGAGGGGTTCTGGAAAGCGTGGGAGGGCTCCACTCCGCCGCAGGTCAGGACCACCGAGGAAGTGACGCGCGACCAGCCGGTTCATGCGATACTGCTCTTTTCGGGCTGCCGCGCCGCACGCGACGGCAATTGCAACGTAACTGTGGAGCTGGCGGTGACGCGCCCGGACGGGAAGCCTTATGGCGAAACTCTCAAAGGCAATGTGTGGAGCGGTCCGCCGGCGCCCGCCTACAATCTGCAAGCGTCCGAAGGCAGCCTCGGCTTCATTGTCGAGCCGGAGGACCCGCTCGGCACCTATACCCTGAAGGCGGCCATCACCGACCATGTCGCCGGGACAACCCTACCCGTGCAGCAGACCGTCACGGCTGTCGCAGGCAAGTCAACGCCCTAAGCCGCGCCCGCTCGAATTCCGCTGGCGCGACCAGTTCCACCTCTCGCTCGATCCGGACACCGCGGAGCAATATCACGACCAGACGCTTCCAGCCGAAGGCGCCAAGACCGCCCGCTTCTGCTCGAGGTGCGGTCCTGTGGATAAGTCTGCCGGCCATCTTCCTGAGCCACTTGCGGCTGCTCCAGCGGCAGCCTAACCCGTCACGATGAAGAAGATTGTGCCGGTTACAGCCTTCATTCTCCTTTCATTTCTCTCCGCCGCCGCCTCGGCCGAGCCGGCGACCCGGGCGATCATGCCCCAAGGGGTGCACACGCTCGTCACCAACGACGATTATCCGGAGGAGGCAATCCGGAACGATGAGCAGGGCATCGTCGCTTTTCGGCTCGACATCGGCAGCAATGGCCTGCCCACCGGCTGCTCGGTCACCGAATCCAGCGGCTCATCCATGCTTGATGCCACCACCTGCCGAATTCTGATGGAGCGCGCCCGGTTCCAGCCGGCCCGCGGCGCGAACGGGAAGCCCACCACCGACTCCTTCACCTCCCGTGTCCGTTGGGTGCTTCCCGACTCAGCGCCGGCTCGCGAAGACGCGATGACCCAGCTTTGGACCAGCTGCGTCGTGGGCGAAGCCGCGAAATTCGTGACGAGCGCACTGACCGTCGAGGAGATCGTCAGGAGATCGTTTCCGCCCTGCGCCTCGCTGGAGGTGATGCTTTCCCGCGAGGTCAAACAAGCCCTGCCTTTGCATGGCCCGCGCCAGGGGGTCGTACTAAGGATCGAAGAGGGGGTGGCTCAAATCCGCAACGCCTTGGGCGCGCCACCGGCGGAGGACCCGACGGAGGGTCCCGTGTAAGTGCGTCCGTCATCGGCAATCAGGCGCTTCTCGCCGAGCAGCCTATCGCGGAAATCGTGCCGAGGTCCGACAGCCAGGCGGGGGGGCACCTCTTCCTGTCGCTCAACGCTGACGGTGCCGAGAAGTACGACAAAGACGCCGTCTTTCACGAATGAGCGAAGTGCCGGCTTGGGCGTCTGGAGGCAAAGGCAGGAGGCTATTCGTGACACACCATCCGGCCGAGGTGTCGCCGCTTGCCACGCGCCGCGCTTGAAGGCGAGGGCGTCCGCGATCGGCAAGGCGGTGCTCTACCTCCTCTTGGCGTTCCTGGCGGCCTTGTTCGTCTTTCGGCTTGAGCGCCGATCCACGCGAACGACCTAACCCGGCACCAGCTTGAGCAAGCGGCCGCCGCCGCCGTCTTCCAGCACCCAGATCGCGCCGTCGGGGCCCTGCTCGACTTCGCGGATGCGGCGGCCGAG
>JAUJOJ010000023.1:0-10680 GCA_030447665.1 Allosphingosinicella sp.
CTTCGTGCTGCGGCGGGACTTCGAGGCATTGAAGGGCGCGCTCAAGCGGGCATCAGGCGTATGGCGACGCCGGCGCCTATTTCGGCAGCATCACCGCCGGCAATTTCGCCGACGGGCGTGGCAATGTCGCAATCAGCGCCGAATATGCCCGACAGGACCAGTATTTCGGTTGGGCCGACCCTACATTGCGCAGACGGATCGCCTTTCTCATCATCGATACGGATGTTCGCTGCACCGGCACCAATGCCGCGGGTGTGCGCACGCCGATCGGCTGCGATCCCAATGTCAACGAGTCAAACAGCGATGGAAACCCGGATCGGACTTTCTTCAGAGACGTCCGGTCCGCCACTTCCAGCAATACTGGCGTTATCTCGTTCGGGTCTGTCAATCCCGCGGGCCGAATGCGAATTTCAATTGCGGGACAGCGACGCGGTCGGCGGTTTCTTCAACTGCCCCTTCGTTTTCCAGCCGGATGGAACGCTCGTTCCGATCACGGGGGATCGCAGAGGTCTTGCCCGAACGGTTCCTTCGTCGGCGGCAACGGCGAGAATTTCAACGGCGGCGATGAGGTCCAGCTTTCGCCGAACCTCGACCGCTACGTCGTCAATCTCCTCGGCCGCTTCGAGCTCAGCGACGCATTGGAGCTGTTCGCCAAGGTAAATATGCCAGGACGGACTCGGTCGGGTCCGGCAGCTTCGGTCCGGGTTTCATTGTGAGCGCGGGCCTCGGCGGCGATGTCCGTCAGCCTTCCGGATCGACAATCCGTTCCTGACCGCTCAGGCGCGCGAGGTCATCGTCAGGGAAACGCTCGCGCTGGTGTCGACTTCAACACGGGCTTACCGCTGAGCGCTGCGCAGCGGGCTCAGATCGCGGCGGAACCTTCCGCGTTCGTCTTTCGAAAGCTTCCTCAACGCAGGAAAGCGTGAAACGCGGATCAACCGGGAAACCTATCGCGGGGTGATCGGCGCGCGCGGAACGTTCAACGAGGACTGGAACTACGAAGTCTCGCCAATTATGGCGAGTTCACGGACGATAACGAGCAGAACGGCGCGCTTGGACGGCAGCGGCTCCTGCTCGCGCTCGACGCTGGTCGCGATCCGGCCACGGGCCAGATCCGTTGCCGTTCGTAGTTCGATCCGGCTGCCCGGCAGCGGTCGCCGACCGCCACCGGAACACCCGCGCAAATCGCCGCCACCCTAGCCGAAGACATCGCCGCTTGCGTTCCGATCAACCCGTTCGGCGGTCAGCTCACGCAGCAGCAGATCGATTATCTGCAGCTAGACTCCCGCGCGAGGGGCAAGATCACCCAGTTCGTGGCGAACGCCTTCATCTCCGGCGATTCAAGCCAGCAGCTTGAGCGCCGGGCGGCCTGATCGGTTTCGCCATGGGCCTCGAATATCGTCGCGAGACAAACTTCTTCGAGGTGGATGAGGTCACCCGGCGCAATCTCACCTTCTTCAATCCGACCAGCAGCTTCCGCGCTCCAGCGCTCGAGGTGAAAGCCGTTCGGTGAGCTTCGGGTTCTGCTCCTCGGCGATTTGCCGCTCATCCGGGAGCTCACCGTCAGCGGTGCGGCACGCTACGCGATCCACGATGGTGCAGCCGAGAAAACCGGCGGGGTCCTCGCCTACAATGCGGGCGTCGAATGGACTCCCGATCAGCGACCTTCGTCTGCGCGCCAACTACTCCCGCGCGGTTCGCTCGCCCAACCTGTCTGAGCTGTTCACGGCGGAAACGGCCGGCTTCGCGCCGGCGCCGGCTGATCCTTGCGCAGTGCGCAATCGCAATACCGGCTCGGCAAACCGTGCGGCAAATTGCGCGGCTCAAGGTGTCCCTGTGGATTTCGACTTCGTCTTTCCTGGTTCGATTACGTTGCGCTTCGGCGGCAACCCGAACCTCAAGGAAGAGACGTCGAATTCCCTTCACGGTCGGCGGCGTTTTCCAGCCGCGCTTCATCCCCGGTCTGTCGATTTCGGTCGATTATTTCGACATCGAGGTGGAGGACGTCATCACCAGGGTGGCGGCGCAGACGATCATCAATCAGTGCGTCGATCTGCCGACCATCAACAATCCGTTCTGCTCGCTCTTCCAGCGTAACCGAGGACCCCGGCCTGGGTCCGGCCGGAGAAATTCCAAGCGGATCCTCGAAGGCAGCCTTCGTATCGACCCTGAACTTTGCGAGCCGCCGCGCCCGCGGTCTCGACGCCGAGATGTCCTACCGCCATGAGCTCGGCGGGATCGGCCGCCTGGACCTGCGGGTCGTCTACACGCGCAACTTCGAGCGGTCCAGCTTCGAGAACTCCTCAGATCCGACGTTCGAAAACGTGCTTCTGCGTGAGCTCGGCAACCCCAGAGACGAGTTCCTGATCCGAACCAATCTCAAGTCGGGCCCATACAATTTCGGATACAACCTGCGTTTCATCGGCAAGCAATATCTCAACACCTTTGAAGACTTCATAATTCCGTGAATGGCTTGCCGCCGCAGAACGCCGACTTCGCGGACAGGAGGTTCTTCCCGAACGTATTCTATCACAACTTCCGGCTGGGCTTTGATTTGAGCGCGAATACGAGTTCTACGTGGGCGTCGACAACGCGTTCAACAGAGAGCCGCCGCTCGGACTGACCGGAATTCGGGGGGGGCAGCGGCATCTTCGAAAACCGGCCGCTTCTTCTATGCGGGCGCGAGAGCGCGCGCTTCTAAACAGGTTCCAACTTTCGACTTCGACATGGTGGGCCGGAGTGCAAACTCCGGCCCTTTTCTTGTCCGGTGCCTCTCTGTAGGTGGTTTTCATGGGACACGGCCCCCGCCACACCCTCCACCTCGCCGAGCATGCCGAAGCGCTCGCCGCTTCCGGGCGCTCGGTCGAAGCGGTGCAATTGCTCGACAAAGCTGTTGCCGCCGGCGATCCAGACGCGGCGTACACACTCGCCATCTGGAACCTCACCGGCTCTACCTCCCGCGAAACCTCGTCTCTTCGCGCGAATATCTCTCCCGCGCGGGCGAGCGAGGCCATGCCGATGCGAAGCATTTCCATATCGCATTGCTCGGCAACGGCACGGGGGCCAGCGCCGCTGGCGTGAGGCGATCGAGCGCCTGGCCGAGCTTGCCGAAACAGACGACGGCCCGCCTGCAGTCGCGGACCCTGCAATCCATGATGCTCGACGATGCGGGAGACCCTGTTTCCGTCCGCCTCCCCCGGCAGCTGAGCGAAAGCCCGAATGTCCTGCTGTTCGCGAAACTCCTCACGCAGCAGGAGTGCGAATTCCTCATCCACACGGCCGAACCGCGGCTCGAGCCTTCGGTCGTCGTTGATCCAAAGAGCGGCCGCTTCGTGGCGCACCCGGTGCGAACGTCCGACAGCACGGGCTTTTCGCTTCCCGAAGAAAATCCGGCACTTCATGCGCTCAACCGTCGGCTCGCTGCCGCCAGCGGTACCGACGTTGCGCAAGGCGAGCCGCTGCAAGTGCTCCGCTATGGGGCGGGCCAGCAATATCGAACGCACAGCGATGCCCTCCCCGGCGCCGACAACCAGCGGATCCTGACAATGCTGGTTTATCTCAACGACAATTACGAAGAAGGCGAGACCCGCTTCATCGACTCAGGCCTGAAATTCAAGGGCGGCACCGCTGGACGCGATCCTTTTTCGGAACGCCGACAATGACGGGCGTCCCGATCCCGCTGCGGTTCATGCCGGATTGCCGGTGAGGAGTGGCTCAAAGTTCCTTGCTTCCCGCTGGATCCGATCCCGGCCGATCGATCCAACCAAGCCGCTCACATAGTCAGTGCCTCCTCATGAGGCGTTCTGCGCGGGAGCATCGGCGGCACCGCTCTGTTCCTCCCGGCCCACATAATGCCAATTCTCACCGTCGAAGGCAAAGGAGGTGCGCCGTCCCGGCTCGAACCTGCCCTCGCTCCATCGAAAGACCTGGAGGTCAAGCACATCCTTGGCTAGCTCGATCCAATTGAAACTCTGTTGCTCGCCCCCGCGAAGCCGGGTGGAGGTCGCGGTGCCCGCCTGAACGACCAGAGCGGGACCTGCCGTCTCAACCATTTCCCGGGCCGACGCCGAATATGAGCGATGGAAATGCCCCGCAAGCAGGATGTCGACCCCCGCATCCGCGGCGGCGGTAAGCGCGTCCACGCTGCGGTTCGCGACCTTGCTCAGCTCGCCCTCGTCACCCAGGGGCATTGCGAACAGCGGGTGGTGGGTGACGAGGATACGCGTCTTGCTCTCGGGAACCTGATGGAAAGCCTCGCGGATGCGGTGCATCTGCTCGTAGGAGACGCTGCCGTCCTTGATGGTGAGCGAGCGCGCGGTGTTGATGCCCAGCACCGCAAGCTCGTCATTCTCCCAATAAGGGCAGAGATCATCGTCGATGAAGCGCTTGTAGCGGTGCAGCGGCCGCGCGAAGCGGCGAACCACATCGTAGAGCGGGACGTCGTGATTGCCGGGCACCGCGAGCGTCTGAAGGCCGCCAGTCTCGAGCCGGTCGAGGAACGCGGCGGCTTCCCGATATTGCGCGACCCGCGCACGCTGGGTGAAGTCGCCGCTGATCACCACCAGATCGGGGCGGCGTGCGAACAGGAAGGCTTCGACCGCGGCCACGACAGCCGGATCGTGATGCCCGAAATGAACGTCGGACAGGTGCGCGATGGTGGACAATTCATTCTCCCGGGCAAACTGCCACGTGAACGAACCTGCCTCCCGAACGGTTGCCGGCTCTAGACCCCGATCCGATCAGGCTGAATCAGCCTGATTCGTGAATCAAGGTCTCAGCCATTTGAAAGGGCCCGATCCAGGCCTTCGCGGAAGCGCCTGGCGCTTCAACCTCAGCCGATCAGGCCCTCGACCCAGGCTCGCTCGTACCGGCTCCCAAGCATGGTCAACAGCTCGTATTGCGAGAGGCCAGACTGCGCCGCGGCGCTCGGCAAGCTGAAGTCGAGCTCGACCCAGTCTCCTTCGCGGAGCTCCGGGAGCGCATCCACGGCGATCGCCGTCAGGTCCATCGAGACGCGCCCGACCACGGGGGCGAAGGCATCCCCGATCCGTGCCCTGCCTCGGCTCGAGAAAGCGCGCAGATAGCCGTCCGCATAGCCGAGGTTGAGGATGGCGAGCTCCATCCCCTCGCCTGCCGTGAAGGTCGCGTTGTAACCAACCGCGTCGCCCGCCCCGATCCGGCGCCGCTGCACGATCTGCGCCTCGATCCTCACCACCTGCCGGATCTGCCCTTCGGCCTCGGGCCTCGGGATGCCGCCGTAGAGCGCGAGCCCGGGCCGGGTGAGGTCGAAGGCGTAATCGGCCCCAAGGCAGATGCCGGCACTGTTGGCGAGGCTCAGCCGCCGGGCAGGCACCGCCGCCGCCACGGCGCGAAAGGCATCAAGCTGCCGCCGGTTCGTGTCCACATCCTCGTCCGCGCAGGCGAGATGGCTCATCAGCGTCTCGATTGCGAGACCATCCAGCATCCCGCCGGCAGCCTCCCTTGCCGACAGGCCGAGCCGGTTCATGCCGGTGTCGACCATCACGTCGCAGGGCCGCCCCCTCCCCCGTTCCCGCCAGCGCGCCGGTGTTGATGCCGAGCACCGCAAGCTCGTCATTCTCCCAATAGGGGCAGAGATCGTCGTCGATGAAGCGCTTGTACCGGTGCAGCGGCCGGGCGAAGCGGCGAACCACGTCGTAGAGTGGGACGTCGTGATTGCCGGGCACCGCGAGCGTCTGAAGGCCGCCAGTCTCGAGCCGGTCGAGGAACGCGGCGGCTTCCCGATATTGCGCGACCCGCGCACGCTGGGTGAAGTCGCCGCTGATCACCACCAGATCGGGGCGGCGTGCGAACAGGAAGGCTTCGACCGCGGCCACGACAGCCGGATCGTGATGCCCGAAATGAACGTCGGACAGGTGCGCAATGGTGGACAATATATTCTCCCGGGCAAACTGCCATGTGAACGAATCTGCCGCCCGAACGGTTGCCGGCTTTAGAGCAAGGTGCCTTAAGTGCGAATCGTCACCCCGGACTTGATCCGGGGTCCACCTTTTTCCACCGAGCTACCAAATAGAAGAACAGGTGGATGCCGGATCAAGTCCGGCATGACGAAGTGAGTCCAATTTCCCGCAGCTTCCGCTAGATCCAGGAACGGTTGCCGGGGCTTTAGACCCAGGCTCGCTCGTACCGGCTTCCAAGCATCGTCAGCAGCTCATATTGCGACAGGGCTGACTGCGCCGCCGCGCTCGGCAGGCTGAAGTCGAGCTCGACCCAGTCGCCTTCGCGCAGCTCCGGCAGCGCATCCACGGCGATCGCCGTCAGGTCCATCGAGACGCGCCCGACCACCGGCGCGAAGGCATCCCCGATCCGTGCCCTGCCTCGGCTCGAGAAAGCGCGCAGATAGCCGTCCGCATAGCCGAGGTTGAGGATGGCGAGCTCCATCCCCTCGCCTGCCGTGAAGGTCGCGTTGTAACCAACCGCGTCGCCCGCCCCGATCCGGCGCCGCTGCACGATCTGCGCCTCGATCCTCACCACCTGCCGGATCTGCCCTTCGGCCTCGGGCCTGGGAATGCCGCCGTAAAGCGCGAGGCCCGGCCTGGTGAGGTCGAAGGCGTAATCGGCCCCAAGGCAGATGCCGGCGCTGTTGGCGAGGCTCAGCCGCCGGGCGGGCACCGCCGCCGCCACGGCCCGAAACGCGTCCAGCTGCCGCCGGTTCGCATCGATATCCTCGTCTGCGCAGGCGAGATGGCTCATCAGCGTCTCGACCATGAGACCCTCCAGCATTCCGCCCGCAGCCTCCCTTCCCGACAGGCCGAGCCGATTCATGCCGGTGTCGATCATCACGTCGCATGGCCGGCCCCTACCCCCTTCCCGCCAGCGCGCCACTTGGAGCGGCGTGTTGAGCACCGGCCGGGCGTGAGAGGCGGCCGCATGAGCGACATCCTCCTCAGCCAAGCCATGGAGCACGCTCAGCCCCGTCCCTCCGAGCCACGGCATGAGCGGCTCCGCTTCGGCCCAGGTGGATACGAAGAAATCGCGGCAGCCGGCGTTCGACAGCTCCATAACCGTCTCGCGAGCGCCGAGCCCATAACCATTCGCCTTTACCGCCGCGCCGCAGACCGCTGCGCCGCTCATCCGGCTGAGCCAGTGCCAGTTGGACACGAGCGCCTCCCTGTCGATCTTCAGGCGGAGCGGATGGTGCGGCTGGATCACAGGTGCCGGGATAGCGGTGCGCGCCACCTCGTCCAACCCCTCAGATGGCGATCGGGCATGCCGCTCCGATCAGAACAATCGGGCGCCGTTCGGAACGGCGAAGTCCGGCTTGATCAGCACCACCGCGCCCCGCTCGTCGGGGAAGCCGACCGTCAGAACCTCGGACATGAAGGGACCGATCTGCCGGGGCGGGAAGTTCACGACCGCAGCAACCTGACGGCCGAGCAGATCCCCGGCCTGGTAATGTTCGGTGATCTGCGCACTCGATTTCCTGATGCCGATTGCCGGGCCGAAGTCGATGCGCAGCTTCCACGAGGGCTTGCGCGCTTCCGGAAAAGGATCGACGCCGACGACAGTGCCGACGCGAATATCGACGGCCAAGAATTGATCGAAGCCGATCGGCACCGCGGGAGGGGCGCTGGGGTCGGAGGGCTTGTGGGTCATGGCGCCAGGGTGAGCAGCGGCGTGTGGTGCATGTCAACCAGCCGCTTGCGCCTGTGACGGGTTCGGCTGCCGATGCACGCTCCCGGTCAGACTGCGCGATGCCCCACCCTCTCTAAACCGAGCCACGCCGCCATCAGGGCGAGCTCGGCATCCAGGCTTTCGCCGGCATCGGCGGGAGCGTCGGGTTCAAAGCTCTTGCGCTGAACGAGGAGCCGCGAGCCTTGGCGGTCGGCCTTGAGATCCACCCTTGCAACGATCCGATCGTCGAGGAGGAACGGCAGAACATAATAGCCGTGCACCCGCTTTTCGGCTGGCGTGTAGATTTCGAGGCGGTAGTGGAAACCGAACAGGCGCTGGGTTCGGCTTCGTTCCCAGATCAACGGATCGAAGGCCGCAAGCAGCGCCTGCCCCTCGATCCGGCGGGGCCGGCGAGCTTCCCTGTGCAGGAATGCCGGCTGGCTCCAGCCGGCTACGCCGACGGGAAGCAATACGCCCTCCTCCACCAGCTCGGCGATGGCGGCGCGAGCGGCATCGGGCTTGAGGCGGAAATAATCCCGCAGGTCGGCCGCGGTGGCGACGCCAAGCGAACGGGCGGCGCGCTCGACCAGGAAGCGGTGCGCATCGGCCTCGCCGGGCGTGGGCAGCGCGAGGATCGATGCCGGTATCACCCGCTCCGTCAGATCATAGACCCGCTCGAAGCTGCCGCGGCGCGTTCGGGTGGTGACATGGCCGGCCCAGAACAGCCATTCGAGCGTGCGCTTGGTGTCGCCCCATGCCCACCAGCCGCTTCGGCTCCTGCCCGTCGCGAAATCGGACGCGGCAAGCGGACCCTCGACCCTGATGCGCTCCAGCACCGCCTCAGCCTCGTGCCGCCGCTCGGCCGCGAATGCGCGCATGCTCGTCCAGCCGACCTCCCCGCGATCGGCGCGCGCCATCCGCCAGCGCAGCAGCGGATGGAGATCCACTGGCAGCAAGGACGCCTCATGCGCCCAATATTCGAACAACCGGCGCTGCGACATGGGACCCCAGGCAGCGCCGTCCAGAAGGGAACGGTCATAAGGCCCGAGCCGCGAGAAAGCGGGCAGATAATGCGCGCGCACAAGCACGTTGACGCTGTCGATCTGATGGAGCGACAGCCGATCGGCCGTGCGGCGGAGATGGCCTTGCGACACACGGGGCGGTCGCGCCGCGCCGAAACCTTGCGCCGCCAGTGCGATGCGGCGCGCCGCCGGGAGCGAGAGTCGCTCCGTCAGAGCCCGATCACTCGACGGTCACCGACTTCGCAAGGTTCCGCGGCTGATCCACATCCGTGCCTTTGGCCACGGCCACATGATAGGCCAGCAGCTGCACCGGGACCGCGTAGACCAAAGGTGCGATCAGCGGATGCACCTTGGGCATCTCGATCGTCGCGATGGCGCCATGGCTTGCGCTGGCGAGACCCTCCGCGTCCGAGATCAGCACCACCTTGCCGCCGCGCGCCTGGACCTCCTGCATGTTGGAGACGGTCTTCTCGAACAGCGGCCCTGAAGGGGCGAGCACGATCACGGGCACATGATCGTCGATCAGCGCGATCGGGCCGTGCTTCATCTCGCCCGCCGCATAACCTTCGGCGTGGATATAGCTGATTTCCTTGAGCTTCAGCGCGCCTTCCATGGCCATCGGATATTCGGGGCCGCGGCCGAGATAGAGGACGTCGCGCGCGCGGGCGATGATCGGCGCCATCCGCTCGATCTCCTCGTCATGGTCGAGCGCGGCGTTCATCGCGGCCGGCGCTTCGGAAAGATGGGCGACGATCTCCCGCTCCTCCGCTTCGCTCATCCGGCCCTTGTCGCGCGCGACCTTGGTCGCAAGCGCGGCAAGCACGGCAAGCTGGCAGCTGAACGCCTTGGTCGAAGCGACGCCGATCTCAGGACCGGCCCGGGTGGGAAGCAGCAGGTCGGCCTCGCGCGCCATCGAGCTGGTCGGCACGTTGACGACGACCGCGATCTTCTGCCCTTCGGCGCGGGCGTGGCGGAGGGCCGCGAGCGTGTCGGCGGTCTCGCCCGATTGCGAGATGAACAGGGCCATCCCGCCGGGCTCCAGGACCGGCTCGCGGTAACGAAACTCAGAGGCGATATCGAGTTCGACCGGCACGCGCGCGAATTGCTCGAACCAATATTTGGCGACCATGCCGGCATAATAAGAGGTGCCGCAGGCGACGATCGTGATCCGCGGCACGTCGGCGAAGCTGAAGTCCATGTCGGGGAGCGCGACCTGCTGTTCCAGCGGGCGCAGATAGGATTGCAGCGTCTGCGCGACGACGATCGGCTGCTCGAAGATCTCCTTCTGCATGAAGTGGCGGTGATTGCCCTTCTCCACCGCCGCGGAGCTGGCGCCGGAGATAACGACCGGGCGCTTCACTTCCTCATTGTCGCGGTTGAAGATCGTCGCCCCGTCGCGGGTCACCACCGCCCAATCGCCCTCGTCGAGATAGGCGATGCGCTGGGTGAGCGGCGCGAGCGCCAGCGCGTCCGAGCCGAGATAGGTCTCGCCCTCGCCATAACCCACCGTAAGCGGAGCGCCCATGCGGGCGCCGATCAGGATGTCGGGATGGTCACGGAAGAGAATGGTGATTGCGAACGCACCGTGCAGGCGCGGCAGGACGGCAGCGACGGCCTGACGCGGATCGTCGCCTTGCTGGAGCTGATGTGCGACGAGATGCGCCACCACTTCGGAATCGGTCTGGCTTTCGAACGTCCGCCCTGCCGCCTCCATCTCTTCGCGCAGCGGCCGAAAATTCTCGATGATCCCGTTATGCACCAGCGCCACGCCATCGACGATGTGCGGATGGGCGTTGCCGACCGTCGGCGCCCCGTGAGTGGCCCAGCGCGTATGCGCGATGCCGACCGTGCCGGCCAGATGACTTGCCGAAAGCTCGCGCGCGAGATTGTCGAGCTTGCCCTCGGCGCGGCGCCGCTCCAGCTTCCCGTCCACGATCGTGCAGATGCCGGCGGAATCATAGCCGCGATATTCGAGCCTCCGCAGCCCCTGCATGAGCCGGTCGGA
>JAUJOJ010000023.1:10780-32318 GCA_030447665.1 Allosphingosinicella sp.
CCGATATTCGCGCCCGCGCCGATGTCGGCATCGCCGAGATAGGCGAGGTGATTGGCCTTGGCGCCCTTCCCAAGCCGGGCCTTCTTCACCTCGACGAAATTTCCCACCTTCGCCTTGTCGCCGATGTCCGCGCCCGGCCTAAGGCGGGCATAGGGCCCGATCTCGGCGCCGGCGGCGATATGCGCGCCTTCGATGTGGCTGAAGGCGTGGATCACCACCTTCTCGGCCACCTTCACGCCCGGACCGAAGACGACGTTTTGCTCGACGATGCTGTCGCGGCCGATCTCCGTGTCGTGGGAAAACCATACCGTCTCGGGCGCGACCAGGGTTACGCCGTCGGCCATCGCCTTGAGGCGGCGGCGGCGCTGCCATTCGGCTTCGACGGCGGCGAGCTCGGCGCGACTGTTGATGCCGGCGACTTCGCCTTCGGCGGTTTCGATCACTGCCGACTGCCGCCCGTCCGCGGCCGCGATCATGACGATGTCGGGCAGATAATATTCGCCCGCCGCATTGTCGTTGCCGACGCGAGCGAGGAGCGCGAACAGGTCCGCCGCGCGCACCGCCATGAGCCCCGAATTGCACAAGTCGCAGGCCCGCTCTTCGGGCGTCGCATCCTTATATTCGACCATCTTGCGGATCTTGCCGTCGGCATCGGCGATCACCCGGCCATATTGGAGCGGATCGGCCGGGCGCGAGGCAAGCACCACAACGGCCGGCGCGTCGTTCCCGTGGAGCCGATCCAGCATCCGCCGCATCGTCTCCGCCTCAACCAGCGGCGTATCGCCGTAGAGGATGAGGACATCCCCGCTATAGCCGGCAAGGTCCCCTTCCGCCTGCTGCACCGCATGGGCGGTGCCGAGCTGCGGCTCCTGCACCGCGATCGTGCCGCCGTGGCGCGCCACGACCGGCTCGAGCTGCTCCTTGCCGCTGCCGATGACGACGACCTGGCGATCAGGTCCCAGCATCTCCACGCTCGCGAAGAGGTGCTCCAGCATCGGCCGCCCGGCCAGCGGGTGCAGCACCTTGTGGAGATCGGATTTCATCCGGGTTCCCTTGCCCGCGGCAAGGATCACGGCTGCGAATGGCTTGGTCATAACGTTCCCGAAGATCGGCCGCTGCCATCGCATGGAAATCTTGCGATTTCCATAGCAGCCGCCCCTGAGCGGCCAATGCCAACACCATCATTGCGAGGCGCGACTTGGCCGGGAACAAGCCTTGCCGTTCATGCGTTTGAACAGCGCGCAAACAGCAGGACGAAGGTGCCGGCTGCGCCGATGCGACGCATTGCCGATGGCCGGCATCCCGCCTGCAGGCTCTCGAAAGGAGAGGAAGCATGGCCACCGAACACCCTACGCTCGACAGAGATCAGATCATCGACAACGCGCACGAGCTCATCTCTTCGCGCCGCGTCGAAGGCGCGGAGGTCTATAATCGGCAGGAAGAGCGGCTCGGCACGATCCATTCTCGGTGATGATCGAGAAGCGCAGCGGCAAGGTCGCTTATGCGGTCATGTCCTTTGGCGGCTTCCTCGGCATGGCCGAACGCGTCCACCCCATTCCGTGGGAGATGCTCACCTACGATGTCGATCTCGACGCTTATGTGGTGGATCTGAGCTCCGATCAGCTGCGAAATGCGCCGACGCTGCGGCTCGACGAAGCCGATCGGCCTCGCGACCGTGCTTATGACGAGGAAGTGGCGGGATATTATGGCCGACTGCCCTGGTGGGGCCTTTAGGCCTTTTCATAAGCCGAGCCTTTGGTTCGCAGATCAGGCTATTCCGGCTGATCTGATCAAGGTCTACGCGCTCCTACTTGCGCGCCTTTGTCCAGAGATGCCGCGCCAGCATCAGCGGCGGCATTCGCAGCCAGTGCGAGCGCGCGTAGAAGGCGAGCCTGAGCGGCTTGTCGGTGGTTTGCCCCCAGCCGTTGCGGGCCAGCAGGCGACGCTTGAACAAGCGGTCGAACGAGGCCCGCCTCCCCGCCAGCCGCCGGTCGACCGGCGTGCCGTACAGGTCCTCCGCCAGGCGCAGCGCGCGGCTCACCTCCCGCCCGAGCTGGTGCAGCCGGGCACGGTCGCCAAGGCTGCTCCAGAAGCCGTCGCGGGTCCTGAATTCGCGCAGCATCCGGTCGATATCCCAAAGGTTCCTGAGACCGCCTGCAAGGTCGCCGTCCGCAAACAGATGCGCCGCGGCGTGAACGATCATGTCGGGAGGCGAGAGCACGCGCAGGCCGCTTTCCAAGGAGACGCTGTCGGCGATCAGCGCGGACGCGTCGGGCGTGCTGCGAGCGGTGAGCGGCAGGATCGTGTGGTGGACGTCGATCATCCGGTCGCGTTCGCGGTGGATCAGCGGCGGCAGCTCGTGCATCCAGCGCCGGTAATAGAGGTCGTCATAGGCGTCCTCCTTTACCCACTCCCACCCCGCGCCGAGCAAAGCGGTCTCCACTTTGCCGAGGCTTTCGCGGGGCACCAGGATGTCGAGGTCGCCGATCGAGCGGCCAAGCCCGGCTGAAACGCCCGCGGCGGCATAGGCCGTGCCCTTGAGGAGCAGCACGGGAACGCCGAGCGGCGCGAGCGCCCTCCGCGCCATCTCGGCCTCCCAGAGCGCCTGCCGGCGCACCTGTTCAGCATCGTTCCTGGCATCTTCGAGCAGGCGCTCCACCTTCTCGGGCAGCGCCAGCCCCTGAAGGCGATAGGCAAGGCTTCCCATCAGGGATTCGGCGCGCGCCATCGAGATCAGCGAGGTCCATTCGCCCGCGCCGAGGCGCTCGGCCGAGCGAGGCTCGCGAAGGGCTGCAACAAGAAGGGCCGCGTCCCTCATGCGAACTCGCCCCACAATCCATCGATCAGCGTCAGCGCGGCCTCGGTGCTGGAATAGTCGATCGCGCGGGCGGGAGTGCCCGTCACCAGCCGGCACAGCGCGCCGTACCCAGGCTCCCCAAGCGCCACATAGTTGGTGGAAGCCTGGGTGAGCCTGACGAATATCTCCGCCTGGCCCACCGGCCGCACCGCCGCCTGAAGGCCGCGTCCATATTGCGGAAACAGGATGAGGACGGGCCTGGCCGGCTCACGCATCCGTGCAACCGCCTCTTCATTCGGGCGCAGATGGCGGATGGTCCCCTTCGGCGTGTTCCGAAGCACCGGCCCGAAGCGGTCGCCGCCGACAATCTCCTCCAGAACAAGCACGGCCTGGTTCTTGAGGCTCACCGCGCGCGGGAACGGATGAAGGCGGCCGTCGTCCATATCGAGCAAGGCGAATTCGTCGCCCATGAAGCGCCACCCTTGCTCCCCCAGGATCGCGGAGAGCGTCGATTTGCCGGACCCTGACGCTCCGGTCATCAGCAACGCCTTGCCGTCCCGCTCCACACTCGAGGCATGGAGCAGGAGATAGCGCTTCTGCCCCAGCGCCATCTGAAGGTTCATCCCCATTTCCGCGGCCAGCAATCCATGCGCCAGCGCCATCGGAACCGCATCGGGCAGGGTATAATCGCCGCGGATCGCCACCGCCGGCCGCAGCCACCTGCGCCATGGCGTCTCCGCCTCCAGTCGGACGGTGAAGTCGCAGGGCCCGTCCGGAGCCGGATAGCCCGCATAAAGCTGCTTCAGCGCCTCGATCGGCTGGCGCCATTCGGAGCCGAGGCGGAATGCCACCGGCCCGACCTGCAGCGCGTGGCTGTGCCTCATGGCCGGCTGACGAGCCCCGCTGCCTCGAGCTCATCGAGCCGCGCGGCGAGCGCGCTTTCCGCGCCGTCCACGTCGAAATTCCGGCTGAGCCGGCGCACCAGCTCCTTAAGGTCGGCCGGCCTGCCGGCAAGGGCTTCCAGGATCTGCGGCGCGGGCGGGGCGACGATATGAGTCATGCCCGAAGGCACATGGAACAAGGCGGTCAGCCCGTCGAGCTCGACTTTCCTGACGAGGCTCTCATCATCGGCGATGTAGCTTAGACCGGCCACCAGCCGGCCCTTCTTAGCGCGGCATCTGCAGCGAGGCGTAGCAGGTGAATCCGCTCATCCCCGCCTGCAGACGGCGAATATAGTTGGCATAAGCCTGAGCGGATTGCGCATCGATGCCAGCGGGAGTGGGGCCGCCGCGAAGCATGACCTTCACTTCCTCCCCCGTCAGCGGACGGGACAGTGGCGGCACCGCGCCGGCAGTTCCCGGCGCGACGAGGCTTCCGTCCTGCGCGATATAGCTGCCGGCCGCCTGGGGCGCCGGAACCGGTATCTCGCAATTAAGGACCGAGCCGGCGGTCTGGGCGAGCGCCGGTCTGATGGTCACGACCGTCGAGGCCGCTGCCGCGCCGAGCGCGAGCACGATGCGACGGCTCGGCTGGGGCGCTGTTTCCTCGGATTGTTGATCGATGGGTTCGCTCATGGCCTGCCCTGGATACGCTAACCCGCGTTTAATAAGGGTAAAGCGCCCCAAAGGCGAGCAGTGGCGATTCATGGCCGATCCCGTTAAGGGACAATCGAATGGGCCCCAATCGGATCATGCGCGCTCTGGCAGCCCTGGCCATCGCCGCATCGGGCCTTTTCCTGGCCTGGTCCTTGGGCGCTCCGATGATCGGCGCATTGATCGCGATGCTGGCGGGCGCCGGTGCCGCGGCGCTGGCGGGCACGAGCTCCGACGGCCACCGGCCGCCCTGGAACGGCCGGATGAAACCGCCGACCTGCCGCTTCTTCCCGATGCGGTGGATCTCGTCGAATCGGTCGATACGCCGCTGCTGATCGTGCGCAACCGGCGCATCCTCCTCGCCAACGAGCCCGCTCGGCAACTGCTCGGCGAGCACATCCAGGGTGTCGACGTGCGCCTCGCCATCCGCCATCCGGCGGCCGCCGAACGGCTGACCGAGCCGGCTTCCGGCGAGCAGCCTGAACGGGTGATCCGGACCGAGCTTGTCGGGCTCGGCCAGCATGATCGCCGCTGGGAGATGACGGCGACCCTGCTGAAGGACGGCAGCCGCGTCGTGCGCCTTATCGACAAGAGCGCCGCCCAGGCCGCCGAGCAGATGCGCACCGATTTCGTCGCCAATGCGAGCCACGAGCTCCGCACCCCGCTCGCGACCCTGCTCGGCTTCCTGGAGACGCTGCAGGACGATGCCGCCGCCGAGGACAAGGGGCTCCGATCCCGCTTCATCCGCATCATGTTCGACGAGGCGAAGCGGATGCACCGCCTGGTGGACGATCTCATTTCATTGTCGCGCATCGAAGCCGAGCGCTTCACCCCTCCGCGGGAGCTGGTGGACCTGCTGCCGCTGGTCGAGGAAGTGCGCCGCGACTTCGCTCATGCTCTGGAGGAGAGCCGGCGCGAAATCGTGGTGGAGGATCCGGCCCGGCTTTCGCTGGTGCTGGGCGATCCGCTCCAGCTCCGTCAACTGCTTCACAACCTGATCGGCAACGCCCTGAAATATGGGCGGCCAGACGCGCCGTGACCGTCCGCTTCGCCGAAGCGGGACCGGAAATGCTTCGGATGAGCGTCATCGACCGCGGCGAGGGCATCGCGCCCGAGCACCTCCCGCGCCTCACCGAGCGCTTCTACCGCGTCCATCCGAGCCGCAGCCGGGCGATGGGCGGCACCGGCCTCGGGCTCGCCATCGTCAAGCATATCGTCGGCCGGCATCGCGGCAGGCTGGAAATCCGAAGCAAGCCGGGTGAAGGCACGGCGGTTCATGTCGATCTGCCGCGCCCCGCCGCCCGGGCTGTCATCGAAGAGTCATGAAAGCGTCACAGAAGTCACGCGCAAGGTTTCTAGCGAGGGGCCCGACGCCGGATGAAGGGTTCAATGGAGGCGAATTTGAAGAACAAGATCTTTGCCACGGCTTTCGCCGCCCTGACGCTCGCGGGTTGCGGCGGCCAGGGCAACGATGCCGGGGGCGGCGCGTCAGGCCAGCAGATCCAGATCGTCGGCTCGTCGACGGTCTATCCCTTCACCACCGCGGTCGCCGAGCGTTTCGCGCAGACCAACGCCTCGTTCAAGGCGCCGATCGTCGAATCGACCGGCACCGGCGCGGGGATGAAGCTCTTCTGCGGCGGCGTCGGCGACCAGTTTCCCGACATGACCAATGCCTCGCGCCGCATCAAGACGTCGGAGCTCGAGACCTGCGCCCGCAACGGCGTCAAACAGGTCATCGAGATTCCCGTCGGGATCGATGGCCTCGCCCTGATTGAAGGCTTGGGCGCCCGGCACAATTTCCAGCTGACCACCGCAGACGTCTACAAGGCGCTCGCCGCCAATCCGTTCGGCAAGCCGCAGACCGCCAAGACCTGGAGGGACGTCAACCCCGCTTTGCCCGCCGTCGCGATCAAGGTGTTCGGACCGCCGCCGACCTCGGGCACCCGCGACAGCTTTGCCGAACTCATCCTCGAAAAAGGCTGCGATTCCGATCCGGCCATGAAGGCGCTGAAGGAATCGAACAGCGACCAGCATAAGAATGTCTGCACCAAGATCCGCGAGGACGGCGCCTATGTCGAGGCGGGCGAGAATGACAATCTCCTCGTCCAGAAGGTGGCAGCGAACCCCGGCGCGATCGGCGTCCTCGGCTATTCCTTCCTCGAGGAGAACGCCGCGACGGTTCGCGGCATTCCGCTCGCCGGCATCGCGCCGACGGCGGCCACGATCGGCGACCTCAGCTATCCCGGCGCGCGGCAGGTCTACATCTATGCCAAGGGCGAGCATATGAGCGTAATCCCGGGCATGAAGGAGTTTCTGGCGGCCTATGCCTCGGCCTGGGGCCCTGGCGGCTATCTCGCCCAGCGTGGCCTCATCCCCTCGCCCCCTGAGGTGCAGGCAAAGGCTGCGGCGGCGGTCCAGTCGCTGACGCCGGTGAATGCCGCCGAGTTGAAGTAAATGTGTCGCATGAGTTCGTCTTGGCTCCCCGGCGAAGGCCGGGGTCCAGTCCCTCTCTGGGCCCCGGCCTGCGCCAGGGCACGAAGCGGCGCCTGATGATTGGACACTGACTTGTCGCTTCCGGCGCTTGCCTTGTTGATTTTCGGGCTGGGCTTCATCGCCTGGGCGGCGGCGCGCGTGCGCGCGCTGTCTTTTGCCGGCCCCGGCAAGCCGCGGCTCCATTCCCTGCCCAGCTATCATGGCTGGTACGTCGCGCTTTGGGCGGTCATTCCCGCCTTTCTCTTCCTTGCCGTCTGGGCGCCGGTGTCGAACGGGCTCGTCATGCAGGCCGTGATGGACAGCCCCGCCGCCGCAAGCCTCCCGCCGTTCGAGATGCAGCGCAACGCCATCGTCACCGAAGCGCGCCAGCTTGCCGAAGGCACCCGTCAGGCTGCCTTCAATCCGCAGGCGACGGCGCTCGCGCCCGTCTACGGCGCGGCGATCACCCGCTATTCGATCATCGGCATAGCCGTGGCTTTGCTCCTTGCCTTTGCCGGCGGCGCTTACGCCTTCACCCGCCTCTCGCCGAGCTTCCGAGCCCGCACCCGGGTGGAGCGGCTGATCATGGCCGTGCTGCTGATCGCCTCGCTGATTGCGATTCTGACGACGCTCGGCATCGTCCTGTCGCTGCTGTTCGAATCGCTTCGCTTCTTCTCCATGGTCTCGCCGGTCGAATTCCTGTTCGGCCTCAACTGGAGCCCGCAAACGGCGATGCGCGCCGATCAGGCGGGCTCGTCCGGCGCGTTCGGGGCGATACCGCTCTTCTGGGGCACGATCTTCATCGGGGCGATCATCGCGATGATCGTTGCGATTCCCTTGGGCCTGATGAGCGCCATCTACCTCACCCAATATGCGACCCCCACCGTCCGCCGCTGGATGAAGCCGCTGCTCGAGGTGCTCGCCGGCGTCCCGACCGTCGTCTACGGCTATTTCGCGGCGCTCACCGTCGCTCCGGCGATCCGCGACTTCGCGGTGATGCTCGGCATTCCGGGCTCGTCCGAATCCGCGCTTGCGGCCGGTCTGGTGATGGGGATCATGATCATCCCCTTCGTCTCCTCGATGGCGGACGATTCGATCGCGGCGGTGCCCCAGGCGATGCGCGACGGTTCGCTCGCCATGGGCGCGACCACCTCCGAGACGATCAAGAAGGTGCTCGTGCCTGCCGCGCTCCCAGGCGTGGTCGGCGGCGTGCTGCTCGCCGTCAGCCGCGCGGTCGGCGAGACCATGATCGTCGTCATGGCCGCTGGTCTTGCCGCGAACCTCACCGTCAATCCGTTCGAAAGCGTGACGACGGTGACGACGCAGATCGTCCAGCTGCTGACCGGCGATCAGGAGTTCGACAGCCCGAAAACGCTCGCCGCCTTCGCGCTCGGCCTCGTGCTGTTCATCGTCACCCTGCTCCTCAACATCGTCGCGTTGCGCGTCGTGAAGAAGTATCGCGAAGCCTATGAGTGACATGGCGCCCGCAGCGGCGCCCGTGCGGCGTGCGCCCACCGACTGGAAGGCGGACGCCATGCAGCGCCGCATCCGCAGCCGCTATGCGGCCGAGCGGCGCTTCCGCGTCTTGGGCCTTGGCGCGGTCCTGCTCTCCGCGGCTTTCCTCGCCTTTTTGCTGATCACCATGGTCGGGAACGGCATCCGCGGCTTTACCCAGGCCGAAGTGCGCTTCGACATCGATTTCCGGAAGAGCGCGATCTTCCTCGATCCCGCGACTTTGAAAGGCTTCGGCGCAGAGGCCGCGCTTGCCGGCGCCGACATCGACGGCGCGGTGCGCGCCGCAGCCACGGCGCAATATGGCCAGGCCGGCGCGGGCATGCTGTCGGACACGGCCTGGCTGAGGGTGCGCGACGCGATCCGGTCCGACCCCGCGATCCTCGGCCGCACCGTCACCCTCTGGCTTCCGGCATCGAACGAGATCGACCTTGCGGCCAAGAGCGAAGCCTCGCCAGAAGGCGAGCGCCTGTACGGCCGGCTCCAGGCCAGCGATGCGGTGAGGACCGCCTTCAACTGGAACTTCCTGACCGGCTCCGATGCAACCGATCCGTCCGCAGTCGGGATCTGGGGCGCGTTCAAGGGCTCGCTGCTGACGATGCTGGTGACGCTCGCCCTCGCCTTTCCCATTGGCGTCCTTTCGGCCGTCTATCTCGAGGAATATGCGCCGCGGAACCGCTGGACCGACATGATCGAGGTTTCGATCAACAACCTTGCCGCGGTTCCTTCGATCATCTTCGGCCTGCTCGGGCTCGCCGTGTTCCTTAACTTCATGCACCTGCCGCGCTCCGCGCCGCTGGTCGGCGGGCTGACGCTCGCGCTGATGACCATGCCCGTGATCGTCATCGCCGGCCGCAACGCGATCAAATCGGTGCCGCCTTCGATCCGCGACGCCGCGCTCGGCATCGGCGCCAGCCGGGTACAGGTCGTGTTCCACCACGTCCTGCCGCTGGCCCTTCCCGGCATCCTCACCGGCACCATCATCGGCATGGCCCGCGCGCTCGGCGAGACCGCGCCTTTGCTGATGATCGGCATGCGCGCCTTCATCGCCTCGCCTCCGGGCGGGGTGGCCGAGCCCGCCACGGTGCTGCCGGTGCAGATCTTCCTCTGGTCGGACGAGGTGAGCCGCGGATTTGTCGAGAAAACCTCGGCCGCGATCATCGTCCTCCTCGTCTTCCTTCTCGCGATGAATGGGCTCGCCATCTATCTGCGCAACAAGTTCGAACGCCGCTGGTGATGGAGAGTTGGAACCCAACAATATGACCGACGCGACCATCAACGACCTCGCCGCGCACCAGCAGGCGCGCCCGGCCGCCTCCGCCCCAAAGATGCGGGCGCGCGGCGTCAGCGTCTATTATGGCGACAAGAAAGCGATCGACGAGGTCTCCATCGAGGTCAGCCAGGAGAATGTCACGGCCTTCATCGGCCCCTCCGGCTGCGGCAAATCGACCTTCCTGCGCACGCTCAACCGGATGAACGACACCATCGCAAGTGCGCGGGTCGAAGGCCGGATCGAGCTCGACGGGGAAGACATCTATTCGTCGGGAATGGACGTGGTGCAGCTCCGCGCCCGGGTTGGCATGGTCTTCCAGAAGCCGAACCCTTTTTCCCAAGTCGATCTACGAAAATGTCGCCTACGGCCCTCGCATCCACGGGCTTGCGGCGGGCAAGGCCAAATCTCGACGAAGTGGTCGAGCGTTCGCTCCGCCGCGCCGGCCTTTGGGACGAGGTCAAGGACCGCCTCACCGACAGCGGGACGGCGCTTTCGGGCGGCCAGCAGCAGCGGCTGTGCATCGCCCGCGCCATCGCGGTCGATCCGGAGGTGATCCTGATGGACGAGCCTGCCTCGGCGCTCGATCCGATCGCCACCGCCAAGATCGAGGAGCTGATCCACGAGCTTCGCGGCCGCTACGCCATCGTGATCGTCACCCACAATATGCAGCAGGCCGCGCGCGTCTCCCAGAAGACCGCCTTTTTCCACCTCGGCCACCTCGTCGAATATGGCGACACGTCGGAGATCTTCACCAATCCGCGGGAGACCCGCACCAAGGATTACATCACCGGCCGCTACGGCTGACGACATGAGGACGAGAATGAGCGCAGCCCACACCGTCAAAGCCTTCGACCACGATCTCGACCAGCTCCGCGCGACCATTTCGCAGATGGGCGGCCTTGCCGAGGCTGCCATATCGGAATCGATGCGCGCGCTCGTCCAGCGCGACACCGAGGCCGCGGACCATGTCATCGAGGCGGATCACAAGATCGATGCGCTCGAAGCGGAGATCGAGAAGCATGCGGTCCAGATCATCGCCCTTCGCGCTCCGATGGCCGACGACCTGCGCGACGTCATCGCCGCGCTCAAGATCGCCAGCGTGGTCGAGCGGATCGGCGACTATGCGAAGAACGTCGCCAAGCGCGTTCACATCATCGGTGAATCGCCTTATATCGAGCCGCTTTCGCTCCTCCCCGAAATGGGCCGGATCGCCGCCGAGATGGTCCACAACGTTCTCGACGCCTACGCCGCCCGCGACGCGCAGAAGGCGGTTTCCGTGTGCGAGCGGGACCGCTCGGTGGACGACTTCTACAATTCGATCTTCAGGACGCTCCTCACCTTCATGATGGAAAATCCGCACAACATCACGCCCGCGACCCATCTTCTCTTCATCGCCAAGAACCTGGAACGGATCGGCGACCATGCAACGAATGTCGCGGAAATGGTCTACTTCGCGGCGACAGGCCAGCACATCGCCGAGCGTCAGCGTGGCGAAGACACGACCTATAGCGGGGCCGACTGGACCCGTGAATAAGGGCCGCATCCTCCTGGTCGAAGATGATGCGGCACTGGCCGAGCTCCTCATCTATCATCTTACTCGTGAGGAGTTCGACGTCCAGCACACGCCGGACGGCGAGGAAGCGATGCTGCTCGCGCAGGAGAATGCGCCCGATCTCGTCCTTCTCGATTGGATGATCGAGGGGCTTTCCGGGATCGAGGTGTGCCGCCGCCTTCGCCGCCTGCCGGGCTCGGCCAACGTGCCGATCATCATGCTGACCGCGCGCGGCGAGGAAGCGGACCGGGTCCGCGGGCTCGAGACCGGTGCCGACGATTACGTCACCAAGCCCTTCTCGCCCCGCGAGCTCGTCGCCCGCGTCGGCGCGGTGCTCCGCCGCGTTCGTCCTGCGCTTGCAGGCGAGCAATTGAGCTATGGCGATGTCGAGATGGACATCGTCAGCCACAAGGTAAAGCGAGGGAGCGATACCGTCCAGCTCGGCCCCACCGAGTTCCGCCTCTTGCGCCACTTTCGGAACATCCCGGCCGTGTCTTCTCGCGCGAACGCCTGCTTGACGCGGTCTGGGGACATGACATCGAGATCGAGCCTGCGCACCGTCGACGTCCACATTCGCCGTCTCCGCAAGGCGATCAACGCCGAGGGCAAGAGCGACATCATCCGCACAGTGCGCTCGGCCGGTTACGCGCTCGACAATGACGGCCGCGCCTAACTTCGGTTAGCCACTAAGCACCGTCGCTGCGGATACTAAGCGTCCCAGCCTCGTTGAACGGAACAGGCGAACGGCACCTGCCGTGCGCCTCTTTTGGCGCTCCATCCGGAGTGGTAAAACGGGAGACGGACATGAAGGCCTTCATCTTTGCCGCGACACTGATCGTGAGCGGCGCAGCAATCGCGCAAACAACCGGGACAACCGGCACTGGCGGAACGGGCATGGGCGGCACCGGCCAGACCGGCTGGCGGCACTGGAATGGGCGGCACCGGCATGGGCGGCACCGGCCAGACCGGCACCGGCGGCACCGGCATGGGCGGCACCGGCCGGCACCGGCATGGGCGGGCACCGGAATGGGCGGCACCGGCCAGACCGGCACCGGCGGCACCGGCATGGGCGGCACCGGCCAGACCGGCACCGGCGGCACCGGCATGGGCGGCACCGGCGGCACACCGGCGGCAATGGGTGGCACCGGAATGGGCGGCACCGGCGGCACGGAATGAGCGGTGGCGGCACCGGAATGAGCGGTGGCGGCCAACGCAGGCAATTATCCGCCATGCTCGCGCACCGTCACCGACAGCTGCATCCAGACCAACGAACGCGGCACGCGGCGCAGCCGCGCCCGCCGCCGCTGACGGCGATCGGCGCGGGGGGGCGGACCTGTTCCGTCCCCTCGTTTCGCACCATCTCCTTGGGATGGGCGCTTGAGCCCCCGGCTGAGGCGACCCTTCCACAGCCGAGCATCGATTGAACAAAAGCCGAGCACGTCTCGTTTACCATGCAGCGCCGGCATCGCCTGCGCCTTCAGGGGCTTTTGCCCGGCGCCCTCCTCACCGAGCGCCCATGGAAGGAGATAGAAATGAAAGTCACTTTGTTCGCCGCAGCCATTTCCGTGAGCGGCATCGCCATTGCTCAGGACACGAGCAGCCAGGACACGAACACGACCGCGACGCAGGGCACCGACACCACCACCGCCCAGGATGCCGACACCACCACGACCGAGGACACCGCTCAGCCGAGCGGCCAGACGGTCGATGATCCCTCGCAAAGCACGGGCCCGCAGGGCGTCACTCAGCAGGGTACCGATCCGAGCGGGCAAGCAACCGCTCCCGCCGGCGCCAACCAGGCGCCGATGGGAACGGGCATGGCGCAGCCGATGCCGAACCAGCAGGCCGCCTTCGCACCGCGCCCGGCCGCCGGAGAATATCCGCCCTGCTCGCGCACCGTCACCGACGCTTGCATCCAGACCTACGAGCGCGGCGTTCGCCGCTCGCGCCCGCGTCGCTAGACGAAGATCGTTTCAGGCCGGACCGGCCTGAAAAATGAAGCTTGGTCTCGCTGGAGGTCGAAAGGCGAAAGGGCTGACGGTCGGCGCCGTCAGCTCCTTCCAAGTCGCCTTAGCGAGCCCGAAAGCAGCCGCGGGGTGCGCAGCAGCGGCCGAGACCAGCGCCACCAGCAGCTCGATCGTTGGGTCGCGCCAGCAGCGACTCTTGCCCGCCGGCCCATGCCTTGCCATCAGCCGTGCCACATCAGGGGCGAGAGGGCACGCAACAATGAACATCGATTTCAACGGCAGAATTGCGATCGTCGCCGGCGGCGGCGGTCTCGGCCGCGCTTATGCTCTCGAACTGGCGCGCCGCGGCGCACGGGTCGTGGTGAACGATCTCGGCGGCGCGCGCGACGGATCGGGCAGTTCCGATGCGGCGCAGCGGGTGGTGGAGGAGATCGAGGCGGCAGGCGGCACCGCGATGGCGAACGGCGCCAGCGTCGCCGACGAGGCGCAGGTCGAAGCGCTGGTGGAAAAGGCGAAGGAGCGCTGGGGCGGCGTCCACATCCTCATCAACAATGCCGGGATCCTGCGCGACAAGAGCTTCGCGAAGATGCCGATGGAGGAGTTCCGGGTCGTCGTCGACATCCATCTGATCGGGTCGGCCAATTGCACCAAAGCGGTCTGGGGGACGATGCGCGAGCAGGGCTATGGCCGGATCCTGATGACCACCTCCTCCACCGGTCTGTTCGGCAATTTCGGCCAGGCCAATTATGGAGCCGCGAAGCTCGGCCTCGCGGGTTTCGCAAAGACGCTCCACCTCGAAGGCGCCAAGTACAATATCCGGGTGAACAGCCTCGCCCCTACCGCGGCCACGCGGATGACCGAGGATATCTTCCCGCCCGAGATGCTGGCGGCCTTCAACCCCGAGAATGTCGTCCCGGCAGCCCTATTCCTGGTGTCGGAGAGCGCGCCATCGAACATGATCGTCGGAGCGGGCGCAGGTGTCGTCCAGGCGTGCTACGTGACGCTGACCCCAGGCTATAAGCTGCCGGAGGGTCGCCGCACGGTCGAGGAGGTGGCGGCGAATTGGGAGAGGATCATCGATCGCGGCGGCGAGATCGTGCCCCGGTCCGGCGCCGAGCAGGCGATGCTGATCCTCAAGACCATGAAGCGTTGAATCGGTGTGTTGATTCAACAATACACTTCTGCTACAGGTTCACCCCTCTAGGGAGGATCAGACATGTATAGCGAAAGCGATCTGGAGGCTGCGGTCGCCGCAGGAGCAATCACCGCCCAAGCGGCCGATGCATTGAGGAACCACGTGGCCGAGGCCCGCGCGACGCCCGCGGTGGACGAGGAGCATTTCCGGCTGCTGACCGGCTTCAACGACATCTTCGTGTCGATCGCCGCCGTCATCCTGCTCCTTGCCACCGGCTGGATCGGGCAGAGCATCCGAGTCGCGGACCCGGGCGCCCCCTCCCCGTTCGCCGGCGCATTCGTCGCCGCCGCGGCCTGGGGCCTGGCGGAATTCTTCACTCGCAAGCGGCGCATGGCGTTGCCCAGCATCATCCTGCTCCTCGCCTTCGTGGGCGGTGTTTTCGTCGCGGCGATCGGCATCGCGGCAGCGATCATTCCGGAATCCGCGCTGCGCGACAATCAGGCTTTTGTCTCGCTGATCGCCGCCGGCTGCGCGGCGCTGGCGGCCGCTGCAGCCTGGACTCACTGGCGGCGATTCCGCGTGCCGATCACCGTCGCGGCCGGCGCTGCCGCAATGGTCGGCGTCGCTTTGGGGCTGATCGCCTCCGCGCTCGGCGATACCGGCAATCTGGAGACCATCATGCTGGGCTTCGCGCTGGTCTTCGGAATTGGTGTTTTCCTGTTTGCCATGTGGTGGGATTCGTCCGATCCGACCCGCCAGACGCGCCGCTCGGACGTCGCTTTCTGGCTGCACCTGCTGTCGGCGCCGCTGATCGTCCACCCGGTCTTCGCGCTGCTGGGCCTCAACGAAGGACAGGTGACCACGGCCGAGGCCGTGATCGTGCTGCTGCTCTATCTGGGGATGGGCTTCACGGCGCTCGCAATCGACCGGCGGGCATTGCTGGTCTCGGCACTCGCTTATGTCCTTTACGCGCTGAGCAGCCTTTTCGAACGCAATGGCGCAGTCGAGCTGAGCTTCGCGCTGACGGCGCTGGTTATCGGCTCGGCCCTGTTGCTGCTCTCCGCCTTCTGGCAGACGGCGCGGCGCAATGTGGTGAGCACGCTTCCGGGGACGCTCCGGACCAAGCTGCCCGCCGCGGAGCGGAGCGTCAGCCCCCGACCAGCTTCATAAGCCGGCGTTCGATCGGTGCGAGAACGGGGCCGAGCTCGTGGCCCCGTTTGAGCACCGCCCCATTCTCTCCGATCAGCGCCCACATGCCTTGCTTCGAGCGGAGCGCCGGACGCTTTTCGATCCTATATTCGGGGCGCTCGGCGGTGCGGCGGAACGCCCAGAAGGATGCGGCATCCTTGCCGAACTCGATCGCATAATCCTTCCACAGGCCGGCGGCGACCATGCGGCCGTAAAGATCGGTGATCCGGCCCAATTCCGCGCGATCGAAGCCGATCTGCTGCGGCGGGGCTCCAGGTTTCGGAAACGGATAAACGGTACCCATCAGGCGCGGCCGCGCTCCTGATCCTGGTGTCCCTCGTCCTGAGATCCGCCCCGCTCGCGCTCCTCGGTAAGCTCCGTCAATCTCTTCCTCAATTGCTCGACCTCGCATTTGAGGATCTCGAGCTTCTGCATCGCCGGATCATACACTTCGCTGCACGGAGTACCATAGGGAAGGAAGGGACGGCCATATTGCTCGGCATCGATCAGGGTCGGTCGTGCGGGGATGCCGATCATGGTCGCGCCTTCGGGGACGTCTCTGGTGACGACCGCGTTGGCGCCAATGCGGGCACGATGCCCGACGCTGATCGGCCCGAGCACCTGCGCGCCGGAGCCGATGATGACGCCGTCGCCGATCGTCGGGTGCCGCTTGCCGGCCACACCGTCCGCAGGATTGGTGCCGCCGAGGGTGACATGCTGATAGAGGGTGACGTCGTCGCCGATCTCGGCGCTCTCCCCGATCACCACGAAACCATGATCAATGAAGAAATTGCGTCCGATCACGGCTCCGGGATGGATGTCGATCGCGGTCAGGAAGCGCGCGATATGATTGATCAGCCGGGCGAGGAAATAAAGCTCGCCGCGGAACAGCCAATGCGCAAGCCGGTGGAAGCCGAGCGCGAGAACCCCCGGATAAAGCAGAACTTCCCAGCGCGAGCGGGCGGCCGGATCGCGTGCCTTTACCGATTCGAGATAAGCGAACACCCCTGAGCTCATGCAGCAACCCGCTCCCTTCCGGCCGCAAAATAGGCGCTGACGCTCTAGAATGCCAGCGCAGCCGCTCCTTTCCGAGATTGAGACTTGCCCCTGAGGAGAATGGCCACCACAGACCGAGTCGTAATCTGCCCCGATCCGGCAGGAGGCTCATGTTCGACATATTCGCTCATCCAGTAGGCGAGCTCCTGCCCTTCTTCCTCGTCGGGTTCGTCGCTCAGATCATTGACGGTGCACTTGGCATGGCTTTCGGGGTGATCGCGAACACGCTCCTGATCAGCCTCGGAGTGCCTCCCGCCTCGGCGTCCGCGGGAGTCCACATGATCAAGAATTTCACCGGCGCCGCCTCCGGTATCAGCCATGTGATCCACCGAAACGTCGATTGGCGCCTGTTCGTGCGGATCCTGGTGCCGGGCCTGATCGGAGGCGTGGCGGGTGCCTGGCTCCTCACCCTCATCAGCGCGGAGACGGCGCGGCCGATCGTCCTCGGCTATCTTTCGCTGATCGGTATCTTCCTCTTGTGGCGCGGCGCGATGCACCGCCATGTTGAGCGGGAGCCGAAGATCGTCGAGCCCCTCGGCCTGGCCGGCGGCTTTCTCGACGCAGCCGGCGGCGGCGGCTGGGGACCAGTCGTCACCTCGAACCTCCTCGTCCAGGGCGCCAATCCGCGGAAGGTGATCGGGACCTGTAAACACGGCCGAATTTTTCCTCGCGCTCGGCATCTCGGCCACCTTTGCCGCAACGTTGGGCCTGGAGGCCTTTACCGCCGCAACTGCGGGACTGCTGATCGGAGGTGTGATCGCCGCGCCGCTGGGAGCGCTCATCGCCAAGCGGATCGAGACGGACCTGCTGCTCACGATGGTCGGCATCGTGCTGACGGCGACCAGCCTCTACGGCCTCTATCGGGCCCTCGCCTGATCTGCTCCTGCGGCGGCGCCTTAGAGCCAGATCGTTTGAGGTGGAAGCGCTTCGCGCTTCCGCCGAAAGCGTGAAGGGTTCCCATCGAAAGACAGCGGATCCAAAGCGGCTTCCGGGGGAAGCCGCGCCGCTGTCATTACTTCGATGGGGTCCCAATCTGGCTCTATTCAGATGGTCTAAACCCGCTGCCGGGCCGGATCCTGCTCCTGTGGAGCCGCAAGCAGGGCCTGATCCTGCCGATAGACGTCTTTCTGGAAGACGATGCCGCCGGGGCCCGGAACGGCGGTCAGGTAGGTGATGTAGACCGGCACAGGCTCGGGAAGGTCGACCCTTTGCTCGGCGGCCCCGGAGTTCGTCACCTCCGCCCCGCGGAACAGCCAGCGTGAAAGCCGCTGCGCATCCTCCACGCGGACGCAGCCTGAGCTCAGCCGCCGGTCGGCCCCCGCGAACGAGGATTTGTCGGGCGTGTCATGCAGATAGATGCCGAGCTTGTTGGGCAGCATGAACTTTACCGCGCCCATCGCATTGCCGGCGCCCGGAAGCTGACGCACGCGGACAATCTCCCGGCCAGACGCGACGGCCGCCCAGTTGACGCTGGCGGGGTTCAGGATACGGGCCTGCGGCGTCCAATCCGTGAGCACCTGCAGCCGCTGCCGCCGGATTGTGCCGACGCCTTCGCGGACTGCCCGCTTCGCCACATTGTGCCGGATCAGATCGGGCGGGACGTTCCAATAGGGATTGAGCACCGCGAAACGAATAAACCCGGCCATTTCAGGGGTCTCCATGCCGGGCTTGCCAACGATCGTCCGCATCGTGTCGACCACCCGGCCATGCTCGAACAGCCACAGCCGGGCGCCCGCAGTGTCGACGAGGATGAAGCGCTTGCCTGGATCGGCGGGGATTCTGCGCGCCCGTTCGAGATTGGCGGCGATCAGCCGCTCATAATGCGAAGCGCCGAGGTTCAAGGCCTGGATGGTGGCGGCATCGGCGACAAAGTCCGGCGGTAAAGCATGAACGGCCTTGAACGTGCGAACCGCCTTGGCGAGCGCCCCGTCGAACGCGCGGCCGTCGCGCAGCCCGAGGCGGCGGCGCAGCAGACCTACCCTTGTGCCGGTATCGCCCGGCCGAAGAGCGGGGCCCGACGGAAGGGCCACGCGAGGAAGCGCCGACCATCGCTTTCGATACGCAGCCACGCCTCGCCTCAGCCGGGAATAAAGCGGATTCACCTCTTGAAAAGAAGCAAGGTGACGGCGCAAGTCTCTCGCATTGCTCAGTTCGCCGAGAAGATCTGCAGACGATGCGCGGACCGGCGCGAGCTCCGAATCGACATAGGTCATCGCACCGGGGTGCCGCGGCTCGCGCAGGTGCCGGGAATAGCGGACATAGGCGCGTGAAAGAAGAAGCTCAGCGCGCGCACGCACCGCGGCGTCGCCATTTCCCACCGCATTCAGCGCCGCTTTGACCTCGCCGATCGAGTAGAGGTTCGGATCGAGCCCATCATCGGCCGCTCCCTCGATCATCTCGGCCAACTGCCGAGCCGCTGGCTTCACTCCGGTTCGGGTCACCCAGAGCGGACGAAAGCCGCTCTCCTTGTAGAAGCCGGCAATGTCGCTGTCGACGACAACGGGGATAGTCGAACTGGGCGTGACTACGCCCTTCGCCGCCTGCGTCGAGGCTGAACCGTCGCATCCGGCCAGAGCAAGGCCCAGCCCCACGGCAACGATCTTCGGGCGCATCGCACTCACCGGCGTCAGATGATCTCCTTGCGCCGATCCGGCAAGCGAGCAGGCGCGGCTTTGGAAAGCTTGCCTCGAAATGGCACGGGCCAACGCAAGGCCCGCCGAGCGAGCGCTCAGGATCCCGCCCCACGGCGGCGGCGCCCCGTGGCGGCCCTATCGGGTTGTCTCGCGAACTCAACTTAGCGTCTAAATCGATCACACTGAGCAGCATTGATTGCTTCTCACGGTTCGTCCGTGGGCCTAGTCTCCTTCGCCTACAGCTTCCGGAGAACTCGAAATGGACGCAATCACCAGCACCAGCCCTATCAACGACCCGGAAAAGCAGCCGCGCGCGCTCAGGACGCTGCTGGGCCGGACCAACCGCGATTGGTGGCCCGAGCAGCTGACCCTTGAGCTCCTGCGCTCCGCCGGTTCGCCCGATCCGATGGGAGACGAATTCGATTACGCCCAGGCCTTCCAGGAGTTGGACTATTGGGCGGTCAAGGAGGACCTCAAGGCTCTCATGACCGACAGCCAGCCCTGGTGGCCGGCGGACTACGGCCATTACGGCCCCTTCTTCATCCGCATGGCCTGGCACGCGGCCGGCACCTACCGCGCCGGCGATGGGCGCGGCGGCTCCTCCTCGGGGCAGCAGCGCTTTGCCCCGCTTAATTCCTGGCCGGACAACGGCAATCTCGACAAGGCGCGCCGCCTCCTCTGGCCGATCAAGAAAAAGTACGGCCACAGGCTCAGCTGGGCGGACCTGTTCATCCTGACGGGCAATGTCGCCATCGAATCGATGGGCGGCCCGACTTTCGGCTTCGGCGGCGGCCGCGCCGACGTGTTCGAGCCCGAGCATGTCTATTGGGGCACGGAAGAGGAGTGGCTCGGCCAAACGCGGATCGACGAGGAAGCCGGCCTTGCGCTTGAGAACCCGCTCGCCGCGATCCAGCACGGCCTCATCTACGTCAATCCCGAAGGCCCCGGCGGTAAGCCCGACCCGATCGGCTCCGGCCGCGACATGCGCGAGACCTTCTCCCGCATGGGCATGACGGACGAGGAAACGGTGGCGCTCGCTGCCGGCGGCCACACCTTCGGCAAAGCGCACGGCGCCGGCTGCCCCAAGACCCACGTCGGCAAGGATCCGGAGGGCGCGGACATCGCCTCGCAGGGGCTCGGCTGGCACTCCACCTTCGAGAGCGGCATGGGCGACCACACCATCACCTCAGGCCTCGAGGGCGCGTGGACGCCAACGCCGATCCAGTGGGACGACAGCTACTTCCGCATGCTGCTCGATTATGATTATGAGCTGGTGAAGAGCCCGGCGGGCGCATGGCAGTGGCAGCCCAAGGACCAGCGGCTTGAGGACATGGCGCCCGGCGCGCACAGCCCCGACCGGCGCGTGCCGACGATGATGTCAACCGCCGACATCGCGCTGAAGGAGGACCCGGTCTATCGTCCGATTTCGGAGCGCTTCCGCAACGATCCGCAGGCTTTCGCTGATGCATGGGCGCGCGCTTGGTTCAAGCTTTGCCACCGCGATATGGGTCCCAAGGCCCGCTACCTGGGGCCCGAGGTGCCGCAAGAGGACCTCATCTGGCAGGACCCGATCCCCACCGCCGACTATGCGCCGATCGATACCGACGACGTCGCGCAGCTCAAGGGCGTGATCGCCAATTCCGGCCTCTCCGTTGCGGATCTGGTGAAGACAGCTTGGGCCTCGGCATCGACATACCGCCAGTCCGATCACCGCGGCGGCGCCAACGGCGCGCGCATCCGGTTCGAGCCGCAGCGCAGCTGGGACGTCAATGAGCCCGAGAATCTGGCACGTGTGCTTGGCGTCTATGAGCGCATCAAGGCCGATTTCGACGGCCAGGTGCCCCAGGACTCTGCCGCCGGTAAGAAGGTGTCGCTCGCCGACCTCATCGTGCTCGGCGGCTCCGTAGGTATCGAGCATGCCGCGGCTCTCGCGGGTCACCGCGTTGAGGTGCCATTCACCCCCGGACGCACCGATGCGACTGAGGAGATAACGGACGCCGAGAGCTTCGCCGTGCTCGAGCCCAAGGCCGACGGCTTCCGCAACTATCTCCAGGTCCAGTACAACGTGCCGACCGAGGAGCTGCTTGTCGACCGCTCCCAGCTGCTCGGCCTCAGCGCGCCCGAAATGACGGTGCTGGTCGGCGGTCTGCGCGTCCTCGGCGCCAACCACCCGAAGGCCGAAACGCACGGCGTGTTCACCGACCGGCTGGGCCAGCTGACCAACGACTACTTCGTCAACCTGCTCGATATGGGCACCGCCTGGAAGCAGGTCAGCGACGAGAGTGACGAGGAGTTTGTCGGTACGGATCGCAGGACGCACGAGCAGCGCTGGACCGCGAGCCGCACGGACCTCGTCTTCGG
>JAUJOJ010000024.1 GCA_030447665.1 Allosphingosinicella sp.
CTGCGATCATTTGGAAGCGCCCGTCGACGGTGTCGGGGACTTGGCCTGTCGTATACCAGGAAGGAGCGCGCCCCTCGTTCACGATAGCCTCATATAAGGGGCGGTACGCTTCGCGATCTTGCTTGCCACCGAATATGCGCGCCAGGAACGACACTTGAGGATCCTTCGATCGATGGGCGCGGGCTTGCGCCTTGGTGCTGATCCCGCATATTGGGTGCTGACTGGGGGCGCAAGCGCGGGGTGCCGGCAGAGGGGAAGAGCGCCGGCCGATTTCAGGAGAATTTCCACTATGACTTTCCGGATCGCACGAGGCGCCACGCTTGCGCTGGTGCTGAGCGCAGCCTTGGCCAGTGGTGCATGCACCAGGATCAAAGACCATCAGGGTCATCTTCTAGACCAGACGCTGGTGAGCGCAATCCAGCCCGGCGTGGACAACCGGCAGTCGGTGGAGGCGACGCTCGGTCGGCCCACCTTCACCGGCCAGTTCAGCGACCGCGACTGGTACTATGTGTCGCGTGACACCAAGCAGCTCGCCTTCTCGATGCCCAAGCCCGATCAGCAGACGGTGCTTCATGTCCGCTTCGACGAGGCCGGCAATGTCGCGGCGGTTGAGCGGTCGGGGCTGGAGCGGGTCGCATCGATCGATCCGGCGGAAGGCAAGACGCCGACGCTCGGCCGCAACCGGAGCTTGTTCGAGGAAATCTTCGGCAATATCGGAACGGTCGGCGGTGTCGGCCGGCCGAGCGAAACCGCCGACAATCCGCGCTGACAGCGGCTTAGCCGACTAGGCTCCAACGATTTCAGGCTGAACCACCACGTCGTTGGGAGCGCAGGAGGCAATCCAGCGCCCAGCTCCGAACTGGATTCCCGCGTCGCTTTGCTCGTCGCAACGACAGGTCAACCTGACTTGGCGGTCCTCTAGTCTCGGGGCTCGCCGCTCCGAGGCGGTTTAGCGGACGTTCCCGCCAGCCGCGAGCACTGCCAAAGTGAGCAGATCCGATGCGGTCGCCGTCATCGGCGCGACCTGCACCGGCTTTTCCATGCCCACCAGCATCGGTCCGATCATGGCGTCGCCGCCAAGCTCACGCAGCAGCTTGGCCGAAAGGTTTGCCGACTGAAGACCTGGCATGATCAGCACATTGGCTGGACCCGAAAGGCGACTGAACGGATAGACGCGCTGCATGGCGGGATTAAGCGCAACGTCCGGCGCCATTTCGCCCTCATATTCGAAATCCACCTTTTGCTGATCGAGCAGCCGCACCGCCTCGCGGATGTTCTCCAGGAACGTGCCGGCCGGATTGCCGAACGTCGAATAAGACAGAAAGGCGACCCGCGGGTCATGTCCCATCCGGCGCGCGACAGCGGCCGTCTGGCAGGCGAAATCGACAAGCTGCTCGGAGGTCGGGCGTTCGGTGACGGTGGTGTCGGCCATGAAGGTGGTGTGGGTTTGCCCAACCAGGATATGGATGCCGAACGGTGTCATCCCTTCTTTGGGATCGAGCACGCGCCGGACCTCCCTGATCGTTTGACCGTAAGGCCGGGTGACGCCCGTTATCATCACGTCGGCCTCCCCCATTTCAAGCAGCAAGGAGGCGAAGATGTTGCGGTTCTGGTTCACCAGTCGCTCGATGTCGCGCAGCAAATAGCCGCGGCGCTGCATGCGATTGTAAAGGAACTCGACCATCTTCGGCACGAGCGCCGACGTGCGGCTGTTGTGAACTTCAAACGCCTGCGGATTGTCGACGCCGAGGGAACGCAGGCGATCGTGGACGTCCTCGCGGCCGACCAATATAGGCGTTCCATAGCCGCCATCGCGAAAGGCGATCGCGGCGCGAAGCACGCTGTCTTCCTCGCCCTCCGCGAACAGCACCCGCTTCGGGTTGGCGCGTGCCGCTTCATAGGCAAGGGTCAGAACGGAGGTCGTGGGGTTCAGCCGCGATTTGAGTGCGGTGCGGTAAGCGTCCATGTCATCGATCTGACGCTGGGCAACGCCCGTTTCCATCGCTGCGCGCGCGACTGCCGCCGGCACGATTTCCATCAGCCGCGGATCAAAAGGCGCCGGAATGATGTAGTCGGCGCCAAAGCTATGCGCCTGGCCTCCATAAGCCGCCGCAACTTCTTCCGGCACCTGCTGGCGGGCGAGCTCGGCGAGCGCCTCGGCAGCGGCGATCTTCATCTCGTCGTTTATGCGGGTGGCGCGCACATCAAGCGCTCCGCGGAAGATGAAGGGGAATCCAAGCACGTTGTTGACCTGGTTGGGATAGTCGGACCGTCCGGTCGCAACGATCGCGTCCGGGCGCGCCTCCTTGGCGACCGGCGGCAGGATNATTGTACTCCGCGATCCGCTCGTCTCCGTCATAGCCGTTCCTGATGCTGCCCGTCTGGTAGAGCCGCATCAGGGGATCGTAGCTCAGCACCCCCGTCCAGCTCCCGCTGGTGACGCTGGTCAGCAAATTCTCCGATGAGTAGCCGTAGCCGTTGGCAACCGTCGGATCGTAGGTGATGTTGCCCTTCCCATCGTGGGTGACGCTCGCCCCGCCATGGCTCGTCAGCTGGTTGAGGCCGTTGGTGCCTGAGCTCAGCGTCCCGTTGCCATGCCCGGTCCAGGCATAATTATCGTTCGAGCGCGTGTTGGAGACGATCTGGCTTGCCGGATTGTAGCCGAACGAGAGCGTCAGATCATGCGTCGTGCCGGCCGGATCCTGCACCAGCTGCGACAGACGTGACACAGGGTCATAGCTGTAGCTCGTGCTGGTCCCGTTCAAGCGGTTCAAGGAGGTGCGCCGCCCCAGATTGTCATAGCCGAAGCTCACCAGAACCGTCGGCGGATCGAAGACGCCGCCGCCGGGCTGATAGATCCGCGTCATCTCGCCGGTGACGAGATAATCCTGGAACACGGCAAAGCCGTCGGGATGGGCGAGCCGCGTCCTCCGGCCGGCGATATCATATTGCGAGCTGACGGTGCCGTGGGGGCCTGCCTCGCTGAGCTTCCGACCAAGCGCGTCGTAGCTGAAGCTCAGCGTCTGCCCCGACTGGGAGGCCGAAGTCAGGCGGCCGAGCAGGTCGTAGGCGTAGCTCACGTCCGGCTCGGTGCCCGGCAGGTCCTTGAAGGTGCGCCGACCGAGCGCGTCGAAGCTGAACCCGATCACCTGCCCCGCTCGGTTCCTGAACGAGGTGACGTTGCCGTTTGGATCGTAAGCCTGCTGCTCGAAGTCGTTCGGATTGCTCGTCCCGGCGCCCTTGCTGGGCGAGGGGAAGAGCGTCTTCGAGCGCCGGTCGTGCCCGTCATATTCATAGGTCGTGCGATTGTTCTCCGCATCGGTGACCGTCTGCACCCGGCCGTTGTTCGTATAGATCGAGCTGACCTCCGCCGCCTCGTCCGTAGTGCCGACGGCCGTGCGCACCTGCGTCACCTCACCGGCGGCATTGTAGACGCTTTTGGCGATCCGGTCGGGCCCGAAGCTGCCCTGCGTGCCCAGGCTGCAGGCGCTCGCCGGAAGGGAGCCGAACGCACCCGGGTTCATCCGCTGCGCCGTGCACTCCACGCGCCCCGCCGCATCGTAGCTGGTCTGCGTCAGCGCGTAAGTCGTGCCGCCGGTGACGAGCCGGCTCGTCACCGGCCGGTTCATCGAGTCATGCCCGGTCTCGACCGCCTCAAGGATCTGGAAGTTCGTCCAGGCCGCATCGCTCGGGTCGGTGACCGTGCCCTGCTCGGTCATCGCCACCTGCCCGTTCGGCCGGTGGCTCGTCCGCACCGCCCGGTGCCGGAGCGGCCCGCCGCCGTCCGGATCGGGCGACACCGTCCCCACCCGCTGCCGGACCGCATTGTAGCGGTGGCGGACCGTGTCGGCCGTGCCGGAAAGCGGGCCGTCGATCGTGACGACGTTGCCGACATTGTCATAGCCGAGCGCCGTCGTGGCGGTAAGGCTATTGTCGCCGGCGCCCGCCGAGACGCTGGTCGGAAGGATGTTGGCGGTCCCGTAAGCGATGCTGCTCTTCACCTCGTCGGAGGCTCCTGAGCAGGAGCTCTGCGTCTGGCAGGCGGACGTGCCGGCCGGCAGGTGGACGGTGCCAAGCCCCGTGCTGAACGCGCTGTAGCTGTAGCGCGTCTGCGGCCGGACGCCGTTCACTGCCGGTGCCGTCTCGCTCGTCACCCCGCCGTGGGTCGCGTCATAGCTGAAGTCGGTCCGGTTGCCGCGGGCGTCGATGACATATTCCGGCTGGTTGCAGACCTTCTGGTTGCTGCAGCTCGGCGCGAACGAGGCGGAGGCCACGATGTCCGCGAGGCCCGAGCCAGGCTTCGCTACCGCTCGGACCTCCGTGACGTTGCCGCGGGTATCGTAGCTGAACTGGGTGTAATCGCCTTCCGGCCGGGTGATCCGGGTGGGGCGGGTGTAGCTGTCATACTGAAATTGGACAGTGCGGCCCAACGCGTCCTGCCGGGCGGTGACGGTCTCGTGAAACGGCACGGAGGTCGCGACCCACCCCGTCCCGAGCGGTCCCTGCACATTGGTGGTTTGGGACCATTGATCGCCGCTATAGCTATAGGTCCAACTCCCGGTCGCGTTCGACACCGAAGAGACGCGCCCCGAGGTGTCGTAGTCGACCGTCACGTCCGGGTTGATCGAACCAGGCGCTCGTATCTGCGTGCTCCCGGCTTCCGTGAAACGCCAGGCGCCGCCGTTGGGCAGGGTGACCGTCTCTTCGCCGCCGGAGACGGAGAAGCTCACAACTGGCCATGGAAGGGTGCACGGGCTGTCGGCGCAGGACTCAACGGCGGTGTTGACCGCCGTGACCGAGGTGATGCGCCGCCATTCGTCCAGCGCGTCGGTGTTCGGCAGCGTGTCCTGGGCGTAGGCGAGCTTCAGCCGATAGTTGAAGCTGTTGAAGACCGACGACAGGCGGAAATAGGTCCTGCAGCTCTGGTTCCCGAAGATGTCCGACGTGCAGATGTCCTGCTGCTGATAGCTGAAGCCGATGGTGGCGCCATTCGGGCGGACGAGGTTGGTGAGGCGGCCGCTGCCCGGCTCGATCCGTCCGTCGGCATCCATGTAGGTCGCGAAATAGGCGGTGTCGCCTTCCGCGTTCGTATAGATGAACGAAGCTCCGTTCTGCGTCAAAGTGGCGCCGTTGCCGAGCTGCGGCGTGAAGCTGCCGTCGCTGTTCCGCAAGAATTTGTCGGATGTGTTGCCGATGCTGACGTAGAAGTCGTTCAGCTGCTGATGAATTCCGCCGCTGAAATTATGGATCCATCCGTCCCGCGTGCGGGCGCGGACATATTCGAGGCCCTGGGGACCGTCCGGCCCGATGGAAAGAAGCTCCTGCGTGAAGTTGAAGGTGCCGTGGACGAGGTCGACGCCGTTCCGGTCCACATTGTGATGGACAGGCGGCGCGGTGCTCTGGGCGGCAGCCGGAGCTGCGGTGAGGCCGCAGGTGGCGGTGGTGGCAAGAAGGGCATAAGCAAGGCTGCGCGCCCGCGTCATGGACGTGGTCATGTCATGTCTCCAAAGATTTCGTGCGGCGCGCTCTCGCGCCTTATTTCCCTTCCCGCTTGCGGGAGGGCTGGGGGTGGGCTCCGGGCGAAAGTACTACTTTCGCCCGATGTCCTTAGGGCGGCCCCGGGTTGGGCGAGCCGGCGGTGGTCTTCACCACCCGGTTGTCGGCGCGGTCATATTGGTGGGTGGTGGTGACCCCGTCGTTGACCGTTCCGGTCCGCGCGACCTGCACCAGCCGCCCGCGCGCGTCGTAGCTGTAGCTGATCGTCTCCGCGGCCATCGCCGGCGCGGCCCCCACCGCCAGCAGCAAAGCCGCGGCGGCGATCGTGCATCTCTTGCTCATGTCGCGTTCCTCCGTTCGGGCCAACCGGCCTCGAACAGACAAAGACATGTTTCCAAATCGATTCCCAAACTGTTTTTAAAAGCCGGCGCGGATCCGCCCGAGATCGGCCCTCGACTCCTTGGTTCAGCCGGCATTGCGGGAGCGCGAAGCGGCCGAAGCTTGTCCTGAGCCGCGCCGAAGGCAATCCGGCGATGCCGAGGAAATCTCCCGGATTGCTTTGCTGCGCTCGCAATGCCGAAGAAGGGCATCTAAACTGGCCCGATGCCGAACCGTTTCGACAGCATCGCGAACCGCCGCGCGATCATCGACCGGCGGGCGCTCGCCGATGCGCTGGCGGCGCTCGGCGGCGAGGACGGCGACATCCGCCTGCGTGCCACGCGGCTGCTCAAGGACGCGCTCGACCAAGGCCGCGCCGAGATCGCGCGGCGGCTCGAGGAGAAGCCTTATGCCGGCACCGAGACGGCCTCGGCCTACGCCTTCCTCACCGACCAGATCCTCCGCCTGGTCTACGATGTCGCCACCCTGCAGCTCTATCCGCTGAGCAACCCCACCGCGTCCGAGCGGCTGCTGCTGATGGCGGTCGGCGGCTACGGGCGGCGAGATGGCGCTCCACTCGGACGTCGACATCGCCTTCGTGACGCCATGGAAGCCGACCAGCTGGACCGAGCAGGCGGTCGAGGCGATGCTCTACATGCTCTGGGACCTGGGGCTGAAGGTCGGCCCCTCCACCCGCTCGGTGGACGAGATGATCCATCTCGCCGCCAGCGATCACACGATCCGCACGGCGATCTGGAATCCCGCTACATCTGGGGGGACGAGACGCTTTTCGACGAGGCCCATGGCCGCTTCCGGAAGGAAGTCGTCGCCGGCAATGCGCAGAAATTCGTGACCGAGAAGCTCGAGGAGCGGAACGCCCGCCACAAGCGGATGGGCGACAGCCGCTACGTGGTCGAGCCCAACATCAAGGAAGGGAAGGGCGGCCTGCGCGATCTCCACACATTGTTCTGGATCGGGAAATATGCCTATCAGGTGCGCTCCGCCCCGGAGCTGGTCGAAAAGGGGCTTTTCTCGCCGGACGAGCTCCGTCAGTTCCAGAAGGCCGCGCGCTTCTTGTGGGCGGTCCGCTGCCACCTCCACCTCATCACGGCGCGCGCCGAGGAGCGGCTGACCTTCGATTATCAGCGCGAGATCGCGGAGCGCATGAACTATGCGAACCGGCCCGGCAAATCGCCGGTCGAGCGCTTCATGCAGCATTATTTCCTGCACGCGAAGACGGTGGGCGACCTCAGCGGCGTCTTCCTCGCCCATCTCGACGAGACATTCGCCCGCGCCGGCCGCCGCTTCGGCCTGCCCGCGATCCGCCGCCGCCCCCGCAAGCTCGAAGGGTTCGTGCTGGACCGTGGGCCGGCTGGCGCTGCCCGGCGACGGCTTCTTCGCCGAAGACCGGGTACGCCTCATCCAGATCTTCGCGCTCGCCGACAAATACGGGCTGGAGATCCATCCGCTCGCGATGCGCGCGGCGGGGCGCGACTCCAAGCTGATCGACAACGAAGTCCGCGCCGATCCCCGCGCCAATGCTTTGTTCCTCGACGTGCTGACCTCGCCCCGCAATCCCGAGACGGTGCTCAGGTGGATGAACGAGGCCGGGATCTTCGGCCGCTTCGTTCCCGATTTCGGCCGCGTCGTCGCCCAGATGCAGTTCGACATGTACCACCATTATACGGTCGACGAGCATTCGATCCGCGCCATCGGGCTGCTCTCCCGCATCGAGCGCGGCGAGCTCAGCGAAGACCATCCGCTCTCCTCGGTCGTCATCAAGCGCATCGCCTCGCGGCGCGTGCTCTACGTGGCCGTTCTCCTCCACGACATCGCCAAGGGCAGGGGCGGCGATCACAGCCAGCTCGGCGCCGAGGTCGCGCGGACGCTGTGCCCGCGCTTCGGCCTCAGCGATGCGGAGACCGAAGCCGTCGCATGGCTGGTGCGCTGGCACCTCCTCATGTCGGCCACCGCCTTCAAGCGCGATCTGGCCGATCCCAAGACGATCGCCGATTTCGCCGCGCAGGTGAAGAGCATCGAGCGGCTCCGGCTCCTCCTTGTGCTCACGGTGGTCGACATCCGCGCGGTCGGCCCCGGCGTGTGGAACAGCTGGAAGCGCCAGCTCCTGACGGAGCTGTTCAATTCCGCCGAAGAGATGCTCCTCCTCGGCCACAAGCAGAAAGGACGGCGCGAGCGGGTGGCGGCGACACAGGCCGAGCTTGCCGGCCGCCTCGGCTGGGAAGAGAGCCGTTTCGCACGCCTCGCCTGGCGGATGCCGGACGCCTATTGGATATCCGAGCCGATCGACGTGCTGGAGCAGAATGCGCGTTTCGTCGACAGGCCGACCGGGCGCCTTCAGCGGTGAAGCCGCTCTCGATCAGCGTCGACGGCACGCGCGGCGCGACACTGCTTACCGTCTACACGCCCGATCAGCCCGGCCTCTTCTACCGGCTCGCCGCCGCGATCAGCCTGGCCGGAGGCAACATCATCGATGCGCGCATCCACACGTCGAGCGACGGCATGGCGCTCGACAATTTCCTCATCCAGGACGTGACCGGCACGCCGTTCGACGATCCCCACCAGCTGGAGCGGCTCGAAAAGAGCGTGCTCGGCGCGCTCGGCGGCCAGGAGCCGCTGACCGCCCGGCTGGAGGAAAAGCCGCTGCCGCTCCTGCGCGCCGGCGCCTTTCACATCCGCCCCGCCGTGTTCGTCGATAACCAGGCGTCGAGCCGCTACACCGTGATCGAGGTCAATGCCCGCGATCGCCCGGCGCTGCTGAGCGCGCTCGGCGAGGCGATCTTCAATCGAAGCTGCGCATCCATTCCGCCCATATCGCCACCTATGGCGAGCGGGCCGTGGACGTCTTCTACCTCACCGATCGCGAGGGCGCGAAGCTCGTCCATCCCGCCAAGTTGAGGGCGCTCCAGTCGAAGCTTCTCCGCGCCGCCGACGAACCGCGGCCATTCGAGCTTACGGGCGGCCTGACGAGAAAAGGGCCCCCGCCATTGAACGGCTTGGGCCATTCCATTGCTTCAATCGATCAGAAGCGACCGCGCAGGGTCACCCCGTAGGTGCGCGGCTCAGCGAGGAAGCTCGAGAATATCTGCCGCCCGCCCGGGAATTGCGGATCAACGAACGGCGCGCCGGCCGCGCCCTGCTGGAAGGGCGAGTTGAACGCGACCTGCTGGTAATCGATGTCGAACAGGTTTTGCGCCCAGAGTTCGATCGCCCACCGCTCGTCGGGTCCACGCAGGCCGACCCGCGCATTCACCAGCGCATAGCCGTCCTGCTCCTTCTGCGGGAAGAGGTCAGAACCGGTATTATAGTCGCTCGTCAGACGGGTATCGACGTAGAACAGGCCCGAAAGGCCGGACGTGCCGATCTCCGGAGTCCATGCCAGAGAGGAGGTGACCACGACCTCGGGCGCATTGGACAGATTGTCGCCCGGCAGCTTGCGCAATGCCGGATCGAGCGGCGCCCCTTGCCTGTTGCCGACAAGATTGTCGCGATAGGAGGTGTCGGCATAGGTGAAGCCGAGATTGACGTTGACGTCCCGCATCGGCCGCACCGATGCTTCGACTTCCACGCCCTGCGATCGCACGCCGTAGGTCACGTCGTCGGAGGGGCAGGCTCCGGTTGCCGGGCTGAGGTCGCGGTCACCGCCCCCAAGATCATTGCTGCAGCCGTTGATCGTCTGCACGAGGAAGACGGTGCCGTTGAAGGTGTTCAGCTGAAAGTTCGTGAACTGCTGCCGGAATATCGCGACGTTCACGCTGAACGGGCGCGTGGAGTATTTCAGGCCGAGTTCGAAGGCATCGTTGATTTCCGGATCGAACTGCAAATTTCCGACCAGCGCCTGAGCTCCACCGAATCGGGAGAATGGCAGGATCGGCGACTTCAGAGCCGAGCGATCGAGGTTGAAGCCGCCCGATTTGTAGCCGCGCGAGTAGCTTCCGTAGAGAAGCAGATCCTGGTTGGGCTTCCAGGAGAGGACGCCGGTACCCGTGAACTCGTCTTCACTGCGGCGGTCGCGGATCGACACGCCGTTCAGTTCGGCGGTCGAATTGCCCTGGCAGGCGAGGCCGATCAAAGCTCCTGCTGCCCCCGCAAGTGCCGGATTGGCCAGGAACGGAAGAAGCGCCGCCTGCTGCGCGGGACAGGCAGTGTTGTTGTTGCCAAAGGTGGCGCTGAAGCGCTTGCGCTCGTTGGTGTAACGAGCCCCCAACGTCACATCCAGGGTGTCGGTAATATGGAAGATGTTGTGCGTGAAAACGGCGTAATTGCGGCTGTTCTGGAAATAGCGGTCGATGGTGGTGCCACGATCGTTGATCGAGTCGAGCCGATCGAAGCCCGCGAAGATGATCGGTGAGGCGGCGCCGAACACTGGCGGCCGTGCAGCAAGACAGCCGGGCGATCGCGGCGAGTAAAGCGCGGAGAGACCGCCGCCGGAGACGACGCGGCAGGTTGCAAAGCGTCCATATTGCGCCCCGAACCGGAGATTGTCGGTCGCGGTCAAATCCTCATCCGTGAAGAAACCGCCGACCAGCCAGTCGAGCCGTTCCCCAAACAACGTGCCCTGCAGCCTAAGCTCCTGGGTGAAGGTCTGGAAGCGCCGCGATGCGCCGCCGTCGGCCGCGCGATAGAGGATGTCCACCGTGCTATAGTCGGTGTCGGACCCTTGAGCGTTCATGTAATCGCGATAGGCGCTGATCGAGGTCAGCGTGACCGCGCCAAGCTCCCAATTGGCCTCGAGCGAAACGCCCTTGTCCTCGGTCTCGCCTTCGTAGCTCCGCCCCGGAGTCACATAGATGTTGCGGCTGAACGGATTGCGGAAAGCAGCGAGGTCCTGGCCCAAATCGCGAAGCACGTTGATGATGTTGTTGCCGTTCGGATTGGACACGCCCCCGACGAGGAACGGCGAGACCGGCTCGTTCAGGTTTCCGATCAGCGGATTGATTTCCCGGCTGACATAGACGGCGCCGCAGCATTTCTCGTCGCGCTTCGTGTAGTCGCCGATCAAGCGGAAGGAGAGCGCGTCGCTCGGCTCGAACAGGAGCTGTCCGCGCAGGAAGTAGCGGTCGCGATCGTTGACGTCGGTGCGGTTGTTGATGTCGCGGTAGAAGCCGTCGCGCTTGACGTAGACGCCGTCCAGCCGAGCGGCGATCGTTTCGGTGAGCGGCCCGGTGATGCTGCCGGACGCACGCATGAAGTCGTAATTGCCGTAGGTGAGTTCGCCGTTCGCGCCGAACGTGAACGCAGGCCGTTTGCTGATGATGTGAATAAGGCCGGCCGACGCGTTGCGGCCGAACAAAGTGCCCTGCGGCCCGCGCAGAACCTCGACCCGCTCGATTTCGCCAAGCTCATTCAATCCGATGCCGCTGCGCGAGCGGTAAACGCCGTCGATGAACACGGCGACCGAGCTTTCAAGGCCTGGATTGTCGCCCACCGTACCGACGCCGCGGATACGTGCCGAGCCGTTGGCCTCGGTTCCTGTCGAGGAGACAAGCAGCGAGGGCGCGACCTGGTTCAGTTGCCGAATATCGTTGGCGCCGGTGTTTTCGAGCGTTTCTGCGGTGACCGCGGAGATCGCCAGCGGAACGTCGGCAAGTGCCTCGGCGCGCCGTGTCGCGGTGACGATGATATCGCCCTGCGCCATTCCGCCTTCGCTGTCCTCGGTGCCGGCAGCCTCAGCGACGGGCGCGCCGGTTGCAGTCGCCCGCGACCCTTCCTGAGGAGGGTTCTCCTGTGCGATTGCCGGCGCGGCAAGCGCCAACAGCCCAGCCGACAGCAACCAAGCGGACTTTCTCATAACCTCTCCCAGGACTTTACGTTTTGGGAAAGGCTAGAGAAGCACCGGGATTTCCGCCAGCCGGGACGGCGCTTTTCCGCGCTTCTCGCGTAATTCATTGCATTTGGGCAACAATTCCGTTGCACATCGAAACGCGCCCCGCCGCAGTGCCCAAAGCTGCCGCTACGGAAAGCTGGAGAGCCGAGTCCGGGCTGATCCACCCGCCCCGTTCGCCCTGAGCCTGTCGAACGGGTGCGGACTGCGGCTTCGACAGGCTCAGCCCTGAATAGGGACTCAGTGGAAGCGCGCCGATACCGCTCTTGATGCGGGAGGGAAATCGACAGGCTGAGCAAGAGACACGCCGATACCGCTCTTGATGTGGGAGGACGCCTGCCAGCACGGACCGGCGGAAAGGAGGACTCGCGCTTATTTGGGCGCGAGCACCATCAGCATCTGCCGGCCTTCCATGCGCGGATGCTGTTCGACCTTGGCGGCCTCGTTGGTGTCGGACTGCACCCGCTGGAGCAGCTGCATGCCGAGCTGCCCATGCGCCAGCTCGCGGCCGCGGAAGCGCAACGTCACCTTCACCTTGTCGCCCTCGCCGAGGAATTTCTGGATCGACTTCATCTTGGTGTCGTAATCGTGATCGTCGATATTGGGACGCATCTTGATCTCCTTGATCTCCTGCGTCTTCTGGTTCTTGCGGGCGGCATTGGCCTTTTTCTGGGCCTCGTACTTGAACTTGCCGATGTCGAGGAACTTGGCGACGGGCGGATCGGCATTGGGAGAAATCTCAACCAGGTCGAGGCCGACTTCGGCGGCCTGCTCGATCGCTTCCCGGGTGAACATCACCCCCAGATTTTCACCATTTTCGTCGATCACCCGCACCTTGGGCGAGCTGATGAACTCGTTGAATCGGGGGCCGTTCATCGGCGGCGCGGTGGGGCGCCTTATCATCGGGGGCGTATAGCAGTGTCTCCTGGTTGCCGTTTGGAACCAGCACCTAGAGCACTTCCCGAAAAAGGGGCAACCGGTTTTTGGAACGCTCAAGATATTGAGCTGGAGCCTTTCTGATCCGACGCGCGAAATTGGAAGGTGGAGCGCGCGAAATGGGGTGCTTAACGCGTTGATGCTTTTTCGCCGCTCTGTTGCCGTTCAGCCGCGAGGAACGGCGGCGACGATTATCGCAGATCCGGCGGCGTCGCCTCCTGCTTCAGGCGCTGCACCAGCTCATCGAGCCCGATCACCTCCTGCCGCGCCTCGCTTCCGAGCACGCGAAGCGCCACGGTCCGCTCCTCCGCCTCGCGCTTGCCGAGCACGAGCAGGTTCGGCACCTTCTTCAGGCTGTGCTCGCGGACCTTGTAGTTGATCTTCTCGTTGCGAAGATCGGTCTCGACCCTGAGCCCCGCCTTGCGAAGCTCGGCCGCGACCATCCTCGGCATGTTCGTTCGCGTCCGACACGATCGTCGCGACGACCGCCTGCACCGGCGCCAGCCATACCGGCAGCTTGCCCGCATAATGTTCGATGAGGATGCCGATGAACCGCTCGAACGTGCCGAGGATCGCGCGGTGGAGCATCACCGGGCGGTGCCGCTCTCCATCCTCGCCGACATAGGAGGCGTCGAGCCGTTCGGGCGAGCACCGTGTCGGCCTGAATGGTGCCGACCTGCCACGTCCGCCCGATCGCATCGGTCAGGTGGAATTCGAGCTTCGGCGCGTAGAAGGCGCCCTCGCCCGGCAGCTCCTCCCAGCCAAAGTCGGCGGTCGCCCGGCCGGCGACCCGCACCGCCTCGCGCAGGATCTGCTCGGCTTTGTCCCAATCCTCGTCCGAGCCGAAGCGCTGCTCCGGCCGAAGCGCGAGCTTGATCGCATATTGCTCGAAGCCGAGGTCGCGGTAGACGCTGTCGAGCAGGTCGCAAAAGGCGACGATCTCGGCGACCAGCTGATCTTCCCGGCAGAAGATGTGGGCATCGTCCTGCGTGAACTGGCGCACCCGCATGATGCCGTGGAGGGCGCCGTGCGGCTCGTTGCGGTGGCAGACGCCATATTCGGACATGCGGATCGGCAGATCGCGGTAGCTGGTGATGCCCTGCTTGAAGATCAGCACGTGCGCCGGGCAATTCATCGGCTTCAGCGCCATCAGGTCGCCGGTCCCGGCGAGCACCGGTCTGTCCTCTTCGGTCGAGGGGATCTCGTCGGGGACGACGAACATGTTCTCGCGATATTTGCCCCAATGGCCGGAGCGCTCCCACTGGCGCGCGTCCATCAGCTGCGGCGTCTTCACCTCGTCATAGCCGGCCGCGTCCAGCCGCCGGCGCAGATAGGCTTCGAGCTGGCGCCAGACGAGGAAGCCCTTGGGGTGCCAGAAGACCGATCCTTGCGCTTCCGGCTGGAGGTGGAACAGGTCCATCTCCTGCCCCAGCTTGCGGTGATCGCGCTTGGCCGCCTCCTCGAGCCGCGTCAGGTGCGCGTCGAGCTGCTTCCTGCTCAGCCAGCCCGTGCCGTAGATGCGGCTCAGCATCGCGTTCTTCTGGTCGCCGCGCCAATAGGCGCCCGAGACGCGCGTCAGCTTGAAGGCCTGCGGGTCGAGCTTGCCGGTCGAGGCGAGATGGGGGCCGCGGCACAGGTCGAGCCAGCCGCCCGAGCGGTACATGGTGATCGTCTCCTCGGCGGGAAGCTCCATCACCCACTCGGCCTTGAACGTCTCGCCCCGTCCAGGAAGAATTGCCGCACCCGGTCGCGCGTCCAGACCTCGCGGATCAGCGGCTCGTCGCGCGCGATCACGCGGCGCATCTCCTCCTCGATCGCCGGCAGGTCCTCCTCGGTGAAGGGCCGGTCCTTGGGCGCGAAATCGTAGTAGAAGCCGTCCTCGGTCGCCGGGCCGAAGGTGATCTGCGTCCCCGGAAACAGGTTCTGCACCGCCTCGGCCAGCACATGCGCATAATCGTGCCGCACCAGCTCGAGCGCGTCCGCCTCGTCGCGGGCGGTGATGAGCGCGAGCTCGGCATCCTCCTCGAACGGGCGCATGATGTCGCGCACCTCGCCGTTGACGCGCGCCGCCAGCGCCGCCTTGGCAAGGCCCGGCCCGATCGCCGCGGCGACATCGGCGGGCGTGGTGCCCTCCTCGACCTCGCGCACGGAGCCATCGGGAAGGCGGATCTTGAGCCCCAGCCGCTTCCTCCAGCCCTAGAGCCGATCATAGTCCGCCGGCTGTTCCCATCATGATAGCGAGCCCCGATGGGGCCGCTCTATTCAGATCCTCCAGATTAACGCTTCAGGTTGATTAGAGCGATCTTGGTCTAGAAGTCCGCCCATGGAGGATTTTCCTACGGCACGAAGCTCATGCTAATCATGTGGCATGTCCGCTTCTTCCCGCTTCCGCTCACCCGTGGCGATCGACTCTCTCATCCGGCCAGGCGCCGGACCGCGATGACCTTCGCAAACCTGCCGCAACGACCGATCGACCGTCTTTATCTCGAGCCCGGAGCAGGCCGCCGCCTTGCCTACCGTTACCGCGAGGGCCGCCGGCCGACGATCCTGTTCCTTCCCGGCTACATGTCCGACATGGACGGCAGCAAGGCGACCGCGCTCGATGGCTGGGCCGATGCGCAAGGCCGCGCCATGCTCCGGTTCGATTATGCCGGCTGCGGGATGAGCGACGGCGCGTTCGAGGCGCAGGGCCTCGCCGACTGGCGCGATGACGTCGTCGCGATGATCGACCAGGTCGCCGAAGGGCCGGTGGTGCTGGTCGGCTCCTCGATGGGCGGCTGGCTGATGCTGCTTGCCGCGCTTGCCCGGCCGGGCCGGGTGAAGGGGCTGGTCGGCATCGCCCCGGCGCCGGACTTCACCTCCTGGGGCTTTTCCGACGAGCAGAAAAGGATCATCCTCGCCCGATGGCAGGCTCGAGGAGCCGAGCGCCTATTCCGATCGGCCTTATGTGACCACGCGGACCTTTGGGAAAGCGGCGAGAGTCTCTGCCTGCTCGGCGGCGCGATCGACATCCGTTGTCCCGTCCGCCTGCTCCACGGCCAGGCGGACGCGGACGTGCCGTGGGGCATTTCCCTGCAGCTGGCGGAGCGCCTCCGTTCAGCCGATGTGCAGGCGACATTCATCAAGGACGGCGACCACCGGCTGTCGCGCGAGCAAGACATCGCGCTCCTCATCCGGGTGGTGGATGCGTTGCTGGAGGCCATGTGATCCCGTTCCTGCTGGCGCTTGCCGCCGCCGCTCAAGCTCTCGCCCCGCCGAGCGCCGAGGCTGCGCCGCGCTCGTCAAGACCGCGCCCGAGCAGGCGATCGCGACGGCCGGCGACTGGCGCCTCAAGGGCGGCGGCGTCAAGGCGCGCCAGTGCCTCGGCCTTGCTTACGCCGCGCTCGGGCGCTGGGCGCCGGCGGCGACGGCGTTCGAGCAGGCGGCGACCGAGGCGGAAGCCGCGAAGGATGCGGGCCGCGCCGATTTCTGGGCCCAGTCGGGGAACAGCTGGCTCGCCGCGGGCGATCCGGCCAAAGCGCGAAAGGCGTTCGATGCCGCGCTCGCCGTCCCCACTCTCGCTGCCGAGCTTCGCGGCGAAGTCCATCTCGACCGCGCGCGCGCCGCCGTCGCGGCCGGCGACCTCGTTTCGGCCCGCGCGGATATCGATCAGGGGCTGAAGCTCGTCCCCGCCGATCCCTTCGCCTGGTACCTCTCCTCCGCCCTTGCGCTGCGCGAGGAACGGGTCGCCCGCGCCAACGAGGATATCGCGAAAGCGGTTTCGCTGGCGCCCGACGATGCCGACATCCTGCTCCAGGCCGGCACGGTCGCCGGCGTCACCGGCGAGGTCGTCGCGGCGCAGAGCTTCTACGAAAAGGCGGCGCGGCTTGCGCACCCGGCTCTCCCGCCGGCAAGGCCGCCCAGGCCGCGCTCGCGGCCAATGCGGGCGGGCAGGCCGCCCCGGCAAAGTGATAAGGGTCCAGAGCTAGAGGCCGGGCGAAAGCTGCCGGGCGACGTCGGCAACGGAGCCCTTGACGCTGCGCGGATTGCTGCCGCCGAAATGGATGCGCGTCGTCCGCGGGTCCCTGGCTTCCAGCCAGAGCACCTGGGCCGTGTTGACGATGGCTCTAGAGGCCATCGTGCATCTCCACGTCGGCGACGGAATTCATGACGCCTGACCGGGTTGCTGCCGATGAAATGGATGTCGTCCGAAGCCTTACGGCCGAGGGTCTTGGCCGATCTTCATCCGCTTGCATATGAGGGGCATGCAATAGCGCATGGCCCTGCCATCGTGCATCTCCACCCGCCGATGATTCATCGCTGCCTCCGGAGCATGAGCCGATGAGCCGTTGCCGAAGCCTTCAGCCCCAGTCCGGGATCTTGGAACGATCTTCGTCGTCCATCATATGATCATGCGCTATCTCCACACGATGATCCGCGTTTCCGATCCCGAGGAGACCATCCGCTTCTTCGATCTGCTGGGCCTGCGCGAGGTCCGGCGGATGGACAATGAGGGCGGGCGGTTCACGCTCATCTTCCTCGCCGCGCCGGGCGATGAAAGCGCGCAGGTCGAGCTCACCCACAATTGGGACGAGAAAGGCTATTCCGAGGGCCGCAACTTCGGCCATCTCGCCTACCGCGTCGAGAACATCTATGAGAGCTGCCAGCGGCTGATGGACAATAATGTAACGATCAACCGGCCGCCGCGCGCGGCCACATGGCGTTCGTGCGCACGCCCGACAACATCTCGATCGAGCTCCTCCAGGCCGGCGACAGCCTGCCGCCGCAGGAGCCCTGGGCGTCGATGCCGAACACCGGCACATGGTAGAGGTGGTCGCATCCCGGTGCTCAGCGACAATTATGTCTGGCTGGTGCACGAGGAAGCATCGGGTGAAACCGTGGTGATCGATCCGGCAATTGCCGAACCGGTGCTGGCGGAAGCGGAGGCGCGCGGCTGGCGGATCGGGCAGATCTGGAACACGCATTGGCATCCCGACCATATTGGCGGCAATGCGGCGATCAAGCAGGCAGCCGAGAAAGCGGGGGCGTCTGCACCATTACCGGCCCCGCCGCCGAGGCTGCGCGCATCCCGACGCTCGATCGGCAGGTGCGCGAGGGCGATTGGGTGACGCTGGGGCCGCTCCGGGCGAGCGTGATGGAGGTTCCGGCGCATACCGCCGGGCACATCGCTTATCATATGGCGGACGAGGCCATGATCTTCGTCGGCGACACGCTCTTCGCGATGGGCTGCGGGCGGCTGTTCGAAGGGACGGCCGAGCAGATGCATTCGAACCTTCAGCGCCTGGCTGGGCTGCCGCCCGAGACCCGGGTTTATTGCGCTCACGAATATACGCTCTCCAACGCCCGCTTCGCGGCGACGGTGGAACCAGCCAACGACGCGCTCGCACGGCGCGTGGCCGCCGTGGAGGCAGCGCGGGCGGCGGGGGAGGCGACGGTGCCGACCACGATCGGGCTCGAGCTTGCCACCAACCCCTTCATGCGCGCTTCCTCCGCGGACGAGCTTGCCAAGCGGCGGCGCGCGAAGGATAATTTTCGAGGCTGATGGGCCGAGTCGCCCGCCGGTGCGTTTCAGCTGCCTAGACCAAGATCGTTTCGGGCTGAACCAGCCTGAAACGTGAATCTTGGTCTCACCGGGAGTCGAGAGCCTGATTCACGCCCTTAGCCGAAGCGCGACAGCGCTTCGACCAAAGATCAGGATCTAGGAGGAACAGATGAAGACGCTTCTTGCCCTGCCCCTGATCGCACTCACCGCGGGATGCATGACCGAACGGCCGATGGAGATGAGCGCTGCTGCCGAGAGCCAGCTGACCGAGGAGCTCCAGGGCCGGGTGCAGGCCGGCCCGCCGCAGAGTTGCGTGTCGTCCCGCACGCTTGGCGGCAACCAGTCGGTGGGTGAGGGCGCGATCATCTTCCGCACCATGGGAAGCGATCTCATCTACGTGAACCGGCCGCCGGGAGGCTGTCCCGAGATCGGACCAGGCCGCGCGATCCGCGTCCGCACCACCACGACGCAGCTCTGCACCGGCGACATCGTCGAGGTTTTCGATCCCGTGCAGAATTTCGGCTTCGGCGCCTGCGGCCTCGGCGAATTCACGCCCTACCGCCGGCCGCGCTGACCGGTCAGCCTGCCGCCGATCAAGGGTTAGCGTTTGTTGTACAGCGCGTCCAGCCGCTCGCCATAGATTTGCTTGATGATATGGCGCCGGATCTTGATCGATGGCGTCAGCTGCTGATTGTCGACGCTGAACGGCTCGTCGGCGATGACAAAGCGGCGGATCTTCTCGATCACCGACAGATCCTTGTTCACGCGCTCCACGGCGGCCGAGATCGCCCGGTGATAATCGGGGTCCTTCGCCAAAGCGGCGAAGTCCACCTTCCGCCCGTTGGCCTTGGCCCATTCGGCGGTCCATTCGGGATCGGGAACGATGAGGCCGACCAAATAAGGCCGCCGGTCGCCCGCCACCATCGCCTGCACGATCTCCGGCTGGAGCGTGAGCATGCCTTCCACCCGCTGCGGAGCGACATTGTCGCCCTTGTCGAGCACGATCAGGTCCTTCTTGCGGTCGGTGATGACGATCCGCCCCGCCTCGTCGATATGGCCGACGTCGCCGGTGTGGAGCCAGCCGTCGACGACCGTCCGCTCCGTTTGCGCCCGATCGCGCCAATAGCCCTTCATGACGAGCTCGCCGCGGACGAGCAGCTCGCCGTCTTCGGCCACCTTCACCTCGGTATTCTTCAGCGGCGGCCCGACCGTGTCCATCTTGATGCCCGCCTTCGGCCGATTGCAGCTGATCACCGGCGCCGCCTCGGTCTGGCCATAGCCCTGGAGCACGGTGAGCCCGAGCGAGTGGAAGAAGATGCCGACATCTGGGTTCAGCGGCGCGCCGCCCGAGACCATCGCCTTGATGCGGCCGCCGAAGCGCTTCGAGATCTTGGGCTTCAGCGTCCTTTGGAGGAGGAGCTCCATCGGCCGGTCCCGGAGCGGCAGCGATCCCCCATATTGCTTGGCGCCGATCTCGAGCGCGCGCCGCATCAGGTAATTGGTGAGCCGCCCCTGCTTCTCGACGCTTTTCAGGATGCGCTGGCGGAGCACTTCGAACAGGCGCGGAACGACCACCATGATGGTCGGGCGCACCTCCTCGATGTTGGAGGCGAGCTTCTCCAGCCCCTCGGAATAATAGATCTGCGCGCCGAGGCCGATCGGGAACATCTGCCCGCCGCTATGCTCATAGGCGTGGCTGGCGGGGAGGAAGGAGAGGAAGACCTCGTCCCCCCAGCCGAAATCGCCGGCGATGATGTCGAGGCAGCCTTCGACATTGTGCAGGATCGCGCCGTGATGCTGCATCACGCCGCGCGGCGCGCGCCGCCGGTGCCGCTCGTATAGACGATGCAGGCAAGGTCATCCCGCCCGAAGCTCGCCCCGCCGCGCATGCCGCGACGTCGGGCGCTTCGGACGCGATCAGTCGCGTTCCAGTCATGGAGGCTGATGCTTGCCGATTGGCCGCCCCGGATCGGCTCCATGCCGATCACATGCTCGCAGCTGTTGGAGCGGAAGGCAGCCGGAAGCAGCGGCTTGGCCAGCCTCTGGGTCGAGACGATCACCGCCCGCGCGCCGCTATCCTCGAGGATGTGGAGATGATCGCGCTCGGTATTGGTGATGTAGGCGGGAACGGTGACGCAGCCCGACGCCATGACGGCAAGATCGGCGATGCACCATTCCGGGCGGTTCTCCGAGACGAGCATGACCCGGTCGCCGCGCCCGAGGCCGATCGACCGCAGGGCCGCGGCGAGCGATGCGACCCTTTCGGCGGCCGCGCGCCAGCTGAGCGGAGCCCACCCGCCCTCCTGCTTGGCCCAGAGGAACGGCGCCTCGCCTTTTTCCGCGGCGCGGGTGAAGAACATCGTGACGAGGTTCGGAAAATGCTCGAACTCGCGCGCGCGTCCCTCTGTCGCTCCCGCCTTCATTCGCTGAGGGCCACTCCCTCGCTGCGTGGATCGGCGGCGCCGCGCCATTGTCCGCCGACCCGCTCGGCCGCGTTGAGCTTGCCGCCGATCCGCGCCGCGCTGACATTGCCCCCCAGCCGCTGCAGCTCCGGCACCATCGGGGCGAGCCAGCTTTCCTGCTCGACCAGCAACCGGTTGCCGCGCAGGTAGAAATTCGGAAGCGCCAGCGCTTCCTGCGCCGACAGCCGCCAGTCGATGACCCCGATCAGCACCTTGGCGACCTGCGCGATGATGGTCGGCCCGCCGGCCGCGCCGACGGCAACCCGCACCTCACCATCCGGCCCGTAGGCGATCGTCGGCGACATCGAGCTGCGCGGCCGCTTGCCGCCCTCCACGCGATTGGCGACGGGGCTCCTCCCAGCTCGGGCGCCAGGCTGAAATCGGTAAGCTCGTTGTTGAGGAAGTAGCCGTCGACGCTCAATCCCGATCCGAACACTCCCTCGATGGTCGACGTGTGCGAGGCGACATTGCCCGCCCCGTCGATCGCCACGAAATGGGTGGTCGCCGGCACTTCGCCCGAGATCGCTGCGGTCACCCGCGGCGCCCCGGCCGGAGTCCCGGCGCTGACATTGGCCATCGCGCGATCGGGCGAGATCAGCCGGGAGCGCGACGCGAGATAGGCGCTGTCGATCAGCCCGGCGACCGGCACCCGGACATAATCGGGGTCGGCGATGTAGGCGTCGCGGTCGGCATAAGCGAGGCGCATCGATTCGCCGAACAGATGCCATGAGCGCGGGTCGCGCGGGCCCATGGCGCCCAGGTCGAACCGCTCGAGCTGCTTCAGGATGGCGAAGAAGACGGTGGTGGCGCCGGAAGAAGGCGGCCCCATCCCGCAAATCCGGTGCCGGCGATATTCGCCGCAGACCGGCTCGCGCTCCTTGGCATCGTAGCTGGCAAGATCGCCCCGGTTCATCGTCGAGGGATTCCGCCGCGCGTTGGTGACGGTCCGCACCAGCGCCTCGGCCGGGGCGCCGGTGTAGAAATAGTCCGGGCCGAGGCGGGCCACCCTTTCCAGCAGCTGGGCGAGCTCGGGATTGCGGACCAGCGCTCCGGCCGGCCTCAGCTCGCCGGCGTCGCTATAATAAAGGCGGCGCAGCGCCGGAATCATCTCGATATGCTCGGCCCCGGCAAGAGCTTCGCGCAGCCGCGGCGTCATGGTGAAGCCGTCGCGCGCAAGCCGGATCGCCGGCTCGAACAAGGTCGCCCAGCCGAGCCTGCCATGGCGGCGGTGGGCCATCGCCATCAGGCGGAAGTTGCCGGGCACGCCGACGCTCCTGCCGCCGGGGATCGCCTCGCCGATCGGCTGAGGCTTGCCGTCAGGTCCGAGGAAATAGGCGGGCGTCGCCGCCGCCGGAGCCTTTTCGCGGCCGTCGAAGGTGGAAAGGCGGTCCGCCCGTTCGTCATGATAGACGAGGAAGCTGCCGCCGCCGATCCCGGAGGATTGGGGCTCGACCACGGTCAGCGCGACCATCATCGCCAGCGCCGCGTCGGCGGCGGTGCCGCCTTGCCTCAGCATCGCCATCCCCGCCTCCGCGGCACGGGGGTCGGCGGCAGAGACCGTGCCCCGGGCGGTGGCCGCGGCGGTGCCGCCGGCCTGGCTGGTCTGCGCCGCGCAGGCGCTGAGGATGAGGAGCGGGAGGGCGAGACGGAGCGGCCGGGCGGCCCTTAGCAGGCTTTGGATCATCGCCCGGACACTAGAGCACTTCCCTATGGCGGCAAGCCTTAAGAGAGTCGTTCCGTCGCTACGGCTTCGGCGACGTTCCGGAAGCCTTCGCGTTCGAGCAGGCGCCTCAGATCGGCGCAGATCCGCCTTGCCAGGCCTGGACCTTCATAGATGAGGGCGGAGTAAAGCTGGACCAGGCTCGCCCCGGCGCGAATGCGGGCAAAAGCGTCGGCGCCGGTCTCGATCCCGCCCGCGGCGATCAGCGGGATCTCACCGCCGGCGGCGCTACGGAACTCGCGCAGCTTTTCGAGCGCGAGGCTCTTCAGCGGCGCGCCCGACAATCCGCCCGCCTCGCCGCCAAAGCGCGACCTCAGCTCAGGGCGGGAGATCGTCGTGTTCGAGACGATGAGGGCGTCCATCCCGCGCGCGATCGCCACGTCGGTGACGTCATCGATCCCCTCGCGATCGAGATCGGGAGCGAGCTTGAGGAAGAGGGGCGGGCCACCGGGGGGGCGTTCGTCGGCGACGGCGCTCAACAGTTCATCGAGCGCTCCCTTGTCCTGAAGGCCGCGCAGCCCCGGCGTGTTCGGCGAGGAGATGTTGATCGTGAGATAGTCGGCGAGCGGAGCCATGGTCCGGACGCCGCCGACATAATCGGCGATCCGGTCGCTGCTGTCCTTGTTCGCCCCGATATTGACGCCGACAATGCCTGTCCTGAGCGGCGCCGAAGGCCCGCCCGCCCGGCGCCGTTCGAGGCGCTTGCGCGCGGCATCGAGGCCGCCATTGTTGAAGCCGAGCCGGTTGATCACGGCGCGGTCCTCCTCCAGCCGGAACAGGCGCGGCTTGGGGTTGCCGGGCTGCGGGAGCGGGGTCAGCGTGCCGACTTCGGCAAAGCCGAAGCCGAGCCGCAGCATCTGCGCGAACACCTCGGCATCCTTGTCGAAGCCGGCGGCGAGCCCGACCGGATTGGGGAAATCGAGCCCGGAGACGCGGATGCCGAGGAGGGGATCCTGCCTTGGGGCCTCGCCTGCCGGAAGCGCTTTCAGCCCTGCAATGGTGAGGCGATGGGCCCGCTCGCCGTCCAGGTTGAAGATCAGCGGTCGGATGAGCGGGAAGAGCGCCATTTCGGCCTGCCTATGACAGTCGGGGGGCGGCTGGTCAAAACCCCTCTCCAACATAGGAAAGGGGAGTTTTCCTTGATTTCGGCCGCTCCCGGGCCCAGATAGCAATCGGATCGAATTCGTCCGATTGGAATCATGCGCCTTACCTCTCTTGCCGATTATGCAGTGGTCATGATGGCCGCGGCCGCGCGCCACGGCGCGGGCTCGCGGCTGTCGGCGTCCCTGCTTGCCGGCGAGACGGGCGTGCCGCTCCCCACCGCGCAGAAGCTGATGGGGCGGCTCGCCTCGGCCGGGCTGCTGACCTCGGCTCGCGGCACCGGCGGCGGCTTCCAGCTGGCGCGCGAGGCTAACGGCATCAGCCTTGCCGACATCATCGAGGCGGTCGAAGGGCCGATCGCGATGACGGTCTGCGTGGACGAGAAGAGAAACGATTGCGCGCTCGACGGGCATTGCTTGGTGAAGCCGCATTTGAACGTTGTGAACGGCGCCGTCCGCGGCGCCCTGCAAGGCGTCAGCCTCGCGACATTGGCACAAGGTGAAGTGAAGTGACCCCCCCAGAAGAACTCGGCGTCCGCAATCGTGAAGCCCAGGAAGCGGCCGACCGCGCCTCCACCTACGAATGGGGCTTCTCCTCGGACATCGAGCAGGAATTCGCGCCCAAGGGGCTCAATGAAAGCACCGTCCGCTACATCTCCGCCAAGAAGAACGAGCCCGAGTGGATGCTCGAATGGCGCCTCAAGGCCTATCGCGCCTGGCTGACGATGGAGGAAGTGAGCTGGGCCAAGCTCGACATTCCGGCGATCGATTTCCAGGACGCTTATTATTATGCCGAGCCCAAGGCGAAGGAGAAATTGGGCTCACTCGACGAGGTCGATCCCGAAATCCTGCGCGTCTACGAGAAGCTCGGCATCCCGATCGAGGAGCAGAAGGTGCTGGCCGGGGTCGAGGGCGCGCGCAAGGTCGCGGTCGACGCCGTGTTCGACAGCGTCTCCGTCGCCACCACCTTCCGCGCCGAGCTCGAAAAGGCCGGCGTCATCTTCCGCTCCATCTCGGAGGCGATCCGCGAATATCCGGATCTTGTCCGGAAATATCTCGGCTCGGTGGTGCCGCAGCGCGACAATTACTTCGCGTGCCTGAACAGCGCCGTCTTCTCCGACGGCACCTTCGTCTACATTCCGGAAGGCGTGCGCTGCCCGATGGAGCTCAGCACCTATTTCCGGATCAATGCGGAGAATACCGGCCAGTTCGAGCGCACGCTCATCGTCGCCGAAAAGGGATCCTACGTCTCCTATCTGGAAGGCTGCACGGCGCCGATGCGCGACGAGAACCAGCTCCACGCCGCCGTGGTCGAGCTGGTCGCGCTCGACGATGCCGAGATCAAGTACAGCACCGTCCAGAACTGGTATCCGGGCGATGCCGAGGGGCGGGGCGGCATCTACAATTTCGTCACCAAGCGCGCGATGTGCGCCGGCGCGCGGTCGAAGGTGAGCTGGACGCAGGTCGAGACCGGCTCCGCGATTACCTGGAAATATCCGTCCTGCATCCTCAAGGGCGAGGGCAGCGTCGGCGAATTCTATTCGGTGGCGCTCACCAACAACCGGCAGCAGGCCGATACCGGCACCAAGATGGTCCATATCGGCAAGAACAGCCGCTCGACCATCGTTTCCAAGGGGATCAGCGCCGGCCGCTCGAACAACACCTATCGCGGGCTTGTCCGCGTCAATGCGGGCGCGGAGAATGTCCGCAACTTCACCCAGTGCGATTCGCTGCTGCTGGGCGATCAGTGCGGCGCCCATACCGTGCCCTATATCGAGGTGAAGAATCCCTCGGCGCAGATCGAGCACGAGGCGACCACCTCGAAGATCAGCGACGACCAGATGTTCTACGCCCAGGAGCGCGGCTCCTCAATGCCAGAGAGGATGCTGTGGCGCTGATCGTCAACGGCTTCGCCAAGTGAAGTGCTGCAGCAGCTCCCGATGGAGTTTCGCCGTCGAAGCGCAGAAGCTGCTCGGGGATCAGCCTCGAGGGGAGATCGTAGGTCTGCTTGCAGCGCAGATGCTGCCTCCGACACCGCTGCCCGCCGAGATGGAAGCGACACTGAACCCCTATATGGAATGCGTCCACCAGGGTTTCGTCGCCGGCCTTGAGCGAGGGAAGAGGCTGAACAGTCAGGATCAGCCGGACGGCCCCGGGGTGATGAGCAAAGCCATCGCGGCCTGTGCAGATGTGCGGTGAGCCGTCACGAACTCGGAGCGAGCGCTGGAACATCTGGGGCCCGCCAGCCAGCGCCGCGCGCGCCTTGAGGTAAACGGCGCGCCAATCGACGACTGGATGGCATGATGCTATGTGTGACGCCCGAGGGCGATCCCGACAATTGGAACAAAGATGCTGAAGATTGAAAACCTCCACGCCGAGATCGACGGCAAGCAGATCCTCAACGGGCTGACGCTCAGCGTCGGCGCGGGCGAGGTGCATGCGATCATGGGGCCGAACGGGGCGGGCAAGTCGACGCTCGGATACGTGCTCGGCGGGCGGCCGGGCTATGAGGTGACGGACGGGTCCGTCACCTTCTTAGGCCAGGACCTGCTCGAAATGGATCCAAACGAGCGCGCCGCGGCCGGCCTCTTCCTCGGCTTCCAATATCCGGTCGAGATCCCCGGCGTCTCCAACGTCCAGTTCCTCCGCACCGCGATCAACGCCCAGCGCCGCGCCCGCGGCGAGGCGGAGATCTCGGCCGGCGATTTCCTGCGGCTCGCCCGCGCGCAGGGCGAAGCGCTCGGCGTGTCGATGGACATGATGAAGCGCAACGTGAATGTCGGCTTCTCCGGCGGCGAGAAGAAGCGCAACGAGATGGTCCAGATGGGCCTCATCGACCCCAAGCTGGCCGTGCTCGACGAGACCGACAGCGGTCTCGACATCGACGCGCTGCGCGTGGTCGGCGACGGCATCAACCGGATCATGCGGGCGCCGGACAAGGCGGTGCTGCTCATCACCCATTATCAGCGGCTGCTCGACATCGTCGAGCCGGATCATGTCCACGTGCTCGCCGCCGGCCGCATCGTCCGCTCGGGCGGACCGGAGCTGGCGCTGGAGCTCGAGCGCGAAGGCTATGGAGCGATGGCCGCGTGAGCTTGCTCGAGCTTCCTCCAATCGAACCGAAGGCTGGCGCTGGAGCGATCTTTCGGCGCTGCCGGAAATCATCGCGCGGCAGCCCGGCGGAACCGTTCCGGAAAGCGCTGCCGTGGATCGACTGCGCGCTCGAGGGGCCGCGCCTCGTCTTCGTGGACGGCAAGCTCGCCGCCGACCGCAGCAATCCCGGCACGATCGAGATGGGCAGCGTCGAGGCCGGTCCGGCGGACCACGCGCTTGCACGGCTGGTCGGCCCGGAGGGCTGGAAGCTGAAGCTCGGCCGGGACCATGCGCCGCAGGGGCTCGTGCAGATCGTCCATATTTCCACCGGCGGCGCGGATCACCTGCCCGCCGAGATCGAGCTCGACGTGGATGCGCAGGCCTCCGTCGTCGAAACCTATATCGGCGGCGGCTGGATCAATCGGCTGACGCGGATCACCCTCTTCAGGGGCGCCCGGCTGATGCTGAGCCGGCGGCTGCTCGGCGACTCGGGGACGGCGGATATGTGAGCCTCACCGATCGCGCGGTGCTGGGCGAGGGCGCGAGCCTGGTGGCGACGACGCTCTCCGCCGGCACCAGCGACACGCGGCTGGACGGGCAGGTGGTCCTTGCCGGCGAAGCGGCCTTTGCCGAGGTGGGGGAGCGCTCCTCGCCAGGGGCAGGCAGCGGCATGACGCCAATCTGGTCATCCGCCACGAGCAGCCGAACGGCATGAGCCGCCAGATCTGGCGCTCGGTCGCAGACGAGCAGGCGACCTGCTCGGTCGCCGCCCGCGTCGAAGTGGCGCGCGGCGCGCAGAAGACCGATGGCGAGCAGTCGCTGAAGGGCCTGCTGCTGAACCGGGGCGCCACGATCAATGCCAAGCCCGAGCTCGAAATCTTCGCCGACGACGTGAAATGCGCCCATGGCGCGACCGTCGGCGAATTGAACCGCGACGCGCTCTTCTATCTGGCGAGCCGCGGCGTTCCGCCGGTGGAGGCCAAGGCGCTTCTCACTCAGGCGTTCGTCGCCGATGCGATCGACCGGATCGGCGAGCAAGCGGTGCGCGAGGCTTTCCACACGGACGCCTTGCGGTGGCTATCCGGACACTCCGCGACAGATGGAGGCCGCGGCTGATGGACATGCTGGCAAGCACCCGCCCGCTCGACCGCGTCGTCGACTTTCCTGCGATCCCCGAAGGCTGGGCCTATCTCGACACTGCGGCGACCGCCCAGAAGCCGCGGCCGGTAATCGAGGCGATCACCCGCGGCTATGCCGAAACCTATGCGACGGTGCATCGCGGCGTCTACACGCGCTCGGCCGACATGACGCTCGCCTTCGAGGCGGCACGGCGGCGGACGGCCGCGTTCATCGGGGCGCAGGTGCCCGAGGAAGTGATCTTCGTGCGCGGCGCGACCGAGGGGATCAACCTCGTCGCGCAGAGCTGGGGCGGGACTTTCCTCAAGCCCGGCGACCGGATCATGCTTTCGATGCTGGAGCATCATTCCAACATCGTCCCGTGGCAGCTGGTTGCCGAACGCGTGGGCGCGGAAATCGACGTCGCGCCGCTGACGGAGGACGGCCGCATCGACTTGGATGCGATGGCCGCCATGCTGACCGAGCGGCACAAGATGGTCGCCTTGGCCCATGTCTCCAACGTCCTGGGATCGGTGCTCGATGCCCGCCGCGCCGCCGAGCTCGCGCACCGGGTCGGCGCCAAGCTCCTTTTCGACGGCTGCCAGGCGGTGCCGCGGATGCCGGTCGACGTGCAGGAGCTCGGCTGCGACTTCTACGTCTTCTCCGCCCACAAGCTTTACGGCCCGACCGGGATCGGCGTGCTCTGGGGCAAGGGCGACCTGCTGGGCGCCATGCCTCCCGTGCAGGGCGGCGGCGCGATGATCGACAAGGTGTCGTTCCGGAAAACGAGCTTCGCTCCGCCTCCGGCGCGGTTCGAGGCCGGGACGCCGCACGTTGTTGGCGTGCTGGGGCTCCATGCGGCGATCGACTATGTGGAGGGCATAGGCCTCGACGCCATTGCCGCCCACGAGGAGGCGCTGGTGCGCGAGGCGCGCCAGGCGCTCTCCTCGATCAACAGCGTCCGCCTGTTCGGGCCGGATAGCAGCGCCGGCATCGTCAGTTTCGCGATCGAGGGCGTGCATCCGCACGACATCGGCACCATATTGGACGAGAGCCGGGTGGCGATCCGCGCAGGGCATCATTGCGCGCAGCCGCTGATGGAGCATCTCGGCGTGGACGCGACGGCGCGCGCGAGCTTCGGCGTGTATAATGGCAGGCAGGATGTCGAGGCGTTGGTCGGCGGCATCGAACGGGTGACGAGAATTTTCGGATGAAAGCCTTGAGATGAATCGGGAACGCAAGATCGAGATCGAGGAGGTCACGGAGGCGCCCAAGCCGCCGAAGGCGCGCGTGTCCGACACGTTCGAGCGCAAGCGCGACTATCTTGCGGGCTTCCTTGCCCAGGAGCCGAAGCCGGCGGAGCCGGCGCCGGTCGAGCCGGGCGGCGATGTCTATGAAGCGGTGATCGAGGCGCTGAAGGAGATCTATGATCCCGAAATCCCGGTCAACATCTACGATCTCGGCCTCATCTACGAAGTCCAGGTCTCGCCCGAGAGCCACGTCAAGGTGCTGATGACGCTGACGACGCCGAATTGCCCGGTGGCCGAGTCGATGCCGGGAGAAGTCGAGCTTCGCGTCGGCTCGGTGCCGGGCGTCGGCGATGCCGAGGTCGAGCTCGTCTGGGATCCGCCCTGGGACCCGCAGAAGATGAGCGACGAAGCCAAGCTCGAACTGGGAATGCTGTAGGTTATCGATCGAAGTGGTACTTCGATCGAGGAAGGAAGAAGCGAAGTGGCAACCAAAACACGCGCGCGTCCGGCGGCTTTGACGCTCACGCCATCGGCCGAAGCGCGCATTGCCGAGCTGATGGCGCGCGCGCCCGAAGGCTCGATCGGCGTGAAGCTGTCGACCCCGCGCCGCGGCTGCTCGGGCCTCGCTTATTCGGTCGACTATGTGACCGAGGAAAAGCCGTTCGACGAGAAGATCGAGACGCCCGGCGGCACCTTCTACGTCGACGGCGGCTCCATCCTCTACCTGATCGGCAGCCGGATGGACTGGAAGGAAGACGATTTCGCCGCCGGCTTCGTGTTCGAAAACCCCAATGCCAAGGGCATGTGCGGCTGCGGCGAAAGCTTCACCGTTTGAAGATTTGTCGGATCAGCCTGCTGCTGACGGCCGCGCTGTGCGGCTGTGCGTGCTCTAGTTCTGATGCTGAGATCGTGCGGCTGTGCTGCGGTTCAGGCAGGCACGGCCGTCGTTCTGCCCGGCATCCAATATCAGGTGCTTCGTTCGGGCCCGGCCGGGGGGCCGCATCCGACCCGCGCCGACGCCATCGAGATGCGCTATGTCGGGCGGCTGACCAACGGGCAGGTGTTCAGCACCTCGGCCGACAACGGCACCGGAACGAGCAGCTTCGACGTCCAAAGGGTGATTCCCGGCTTCATGGCCGCGATTCAGCTGATGCGCCCCGGCGACCTGTGGCGGATCACGATCCCTTCCTACCTCGGTTATGGGAGCCCTGGCAGGCGCTATGCCCCGCCGGAGGCGACCTTGAAGCGCGACATCCCGCCCGACAGCATCCTGATCTTCGACGTCGAGCTGGTCGCGATCAAACCCGCCGCTCGTTCGAATTAGGGACGCTTCGGTCCGGCTTGCGGCGAGCCGAGCGTGCCGCATGCAACAAAAGGAATATCGGCGGGTTTGAGAAGTTGAAGAAGGCCGGGCGGCGGGCTGATGGAGAGCCAAGATGTTGAAGCCCTTGTTCGCGTGCCTGGCCCTGGCGGCTCTTCCTTCCGCCGCTCTGTCCCAGCAAGCCTCCGCGCCCGGCGAATGGAAGGTTTCCGGAAGCGCAAGCGGATGCATCGCGCATACCACTCTCCCCCAGGGTACGGTCGTCTCGGTCCTTGCCGGCACGGGCCAGGAAAGCCTTTGTTCCTGATCCAGAATCGCGGCTGGGAGTCGCTCGAGGACGGCAGCCGCCATGAGCTTGCCGTGCAGCTCGACGGCGGCAGCAAGTTCGAATTCGACGCGGTCGCCAAGACTGAACTCGATTCCGACGGTCCCGGCCTGATGTTCGCCGTGCCTCCGGGCGAGGCGGACGGTGCCCGCTTCATCGCCGAGTTCGCAAAGGCCGGCGGCATGGCCGTCGGCGAGGGCGGCGAAGCCATTGCCAGCGTCCGTCTCACCGGCGGCGGTTCGGCCATGACCGAGCTGGCGCAATGCATGTCCCGGCTGTGGAGCGGCGGCGCCACCGCCCAGCAGGGGAAGCGACCGACCGCGATCGGCGCCGGCACCGCGATCAAGCTTAGGGTCTGGACCCTAATCCGGACGCGCCCGCCTTTGCCAAAGAGGCTGGCGCCCCTCAAAAAATCGGATAGGTTCGCCCCTCCTCAAGGCGGAGGTGCGGGATGAGCGCCAGAGCACTTCCCGAAAGAGTGGGAACCGGTCGGGCGATGAGATGCTCCAGACATCGATCTGGAGCCTTTCTGATCCGACAAGGCGATCCCGTCTTGTCGGGAAACGCTCCAGGGTCCAAGGTGTGGCGGATGAATCCGGGCGCGGATGGAGGACCCGCCGATCACGCCGTCCTCGTCGTCGAGGATGAGGAGCTGATCCGTATCGACAATTGCGACCGGCTGGAGAAAGCCGGCCTGAAGGTGCTCGAGGCGGCCGATGCCGAAGAGGCGATGGCGCTGCTCGACGCGCATCCGGAGGTGCGGGTGCTCGTCACCGACGTCAGGATGCCGGGCTGGATGTCCGGGATCGATTTGGCGCGCCAGGCCGCCAAGAAGTGGCCGGAGCTGAGCATCCTTCTCACCTCGGCTTATTATTCGGCCGAAGACGATGCGCTTCCGGAGAATATGACGCTGTTCCCGAAGCCGTTCTCGCCCGACGCGCTGGTCAGGGAAGTGAAGCCGAGGATGCGCCGCTGAAGGGTTACTGGCCGGGCCGATAAGTCCGCTTCGCTTCGTGTGGCCCTTGAGCTGCGAGGGGTAGAAATAGACCTCCCGCAGATTGCCCAGGGCGTAGCGTTCGGCCTGATCGTTGAAGTGCGGCGAATTGGGATCGCCGCTCTCGCCGCCGGCGCTCACCGCCCGTGCCCGCACCTTGTCGCCGAATTCCACCGCGGCGACGAAGCTGTTGCCGTTGGTGCCGTAATAGCGCTTGCTGCCGTTGGCCGGCTTCGCGCCGAACGAGGCAAGCGATCCCCACACGCCGGAGGTGAAGGGCACCGGGATGCTGGCGCGCGCGTCGTCGAAAGGCTGGACGAGATCGCCCGTCAGGCGCTGGAAGCGGTTGATGTCGCCCCAGGCCACGCCCCAGCTGCCGAAGTCGCGCTCGAGCCGCTCCGAGGCGGCGGCCAGCGCCCGCAGCTTCTGCTCCGGCGTGGTGCGCTTCTCCAGGAAGTCGATGTCGGGGCGGCGGGCGCCGCGAATGCTTGCGTCCACCTGGTCCCACAAAGCCTCGCCCCAGAAAACGGCGAGCGAGGTCGGCATGGAGGCGGCGCCCCAGCGATAATCCCAGCCGCGAAGCAGGCCGATCTGTCCGGCGAGACGGTTTTTCAGCGGATTGGAGGCCGGTGTCTGGTCATAGGCCGCGATGAGGGACGGAATGAGCTGCGCGAAAGCGGGAAGATAGGAATCGTAGGCGGCCGAAATCAGCGACGGGAGCGCGAAGTCCTTGCGGCCCTGGAGCACCATCGTGGCGTGGACGCCCGCGCATTCTCCCGAACGTGTCCATGTAGCGCGGGAATTGCTCTTGGCTGGGGCTGTTCGGGCCTGCCGCGGAATAGGGCCAGTTGTTGGTGTTCATGATCCAGCCGTTCGCCGGATTGAGCAGGCGCGGCGCTTCTTGGGGCGCGTGAAGGCCTTTTCCAGTCGGTCGCCGGATCGCTGCCGTCGACCGGTTTGGTATAATCGAAGCGGTCGTCCCGCCGCGGGATGAACTGCGGGTGGAGATAGGCGATATTGCCTTTTGCGTCGGCGAAGATGGTGTTGTTCGAGGAATTGGCGCGGAACTGGTCCGAGACTTTGACGAAGGAGGCATAGTCCGTCGCCTTGGTCCGCAGATAGGACTGGCTCAGCGCTTCGATCGGCTTGTTCATCAGCGCGATGCTGATCCACTTGTCGCCCTCGGCCCGGATGATGGGCCCGTGATGCGTCTTGTAGATGGTGAAGCTGCGCGCCGCAGTGCCGCCATTCGCCGTGCGGTAGGGCACCGTCACCGTCGAGGTCGTGACCGGCCGCTCCTCTCCGCCGTAGCGATAGAAGATGCGGCCGTCCCGGCGGACGATCGTCTCGACGAACTCGTCGACCACGTCGACGCCGCTCGACGTGTGCATCCATCCCGCGCGTTCGTTGAAACCCTGGTAGATGAAGAACTGGCCCCAGGTAACCGCACCATAAGCATCGAGGCCCTCGTCGCTCGTCATCTGCAGCTCGGAGCGGAAGAAGAAGGAGGTGTGCGGATTGATCAGCAGCAGCGCCTTGCGGCCGGCGCTGTTCGCGGGCGCGATGGCAAAGCCGTTGGAGCCGCGCGGCTCCTCCCATCCGGGCGAAAGGATCGCGGCCGCCGTCTGCGTGCGCTTGCCGTAAAAGCTTCGAGATCGCCGAGCGACACGCGCTCGATATCCCCGCCGATGCTTCCTTCGGTGAAGCTCAGCGCCATCCAGGGCTCGAAGCGGCGGATCGCACGCGGCCGGACATTCGAATGGGTCGCGAGGTAGAAGTTGAGCCCATCGGCCCAGGCATCCATCAGCCGCTTCAGCCAGGCGGGGCTCGCGGCATAGCTCCGGCGCAGCTCGTCCGGATCGATAAACAGCTTCATCCGCAAATCCTGGATGACCGCGCGTTCGCCCTCGGCCTCGGCAAGGCGGCCGAGCGAGGTCAGATAGTTGGTCTCCACCCGGTTGAAGTCGTCCTCGGCCTGGGCATAGATCATGCCGAAGACGGCGTCGGCGTCGCTCTTCCCCCTGACATGCGCAATGCCCCAATCGTCGCGGACGATGGTGACGCGCTGCGCCTGGCGCTGCCAGCGCGCCATCTCCTGTTCGCGCTCGCCGCGGCAAGCGGCGCCTGCGCGACCGCCGCCGCCGGCGGCGCAACAAGCAGCGTCAAGGCGGCAAGAAATTTGAAAGCCATTCGGCACCTCCCGGGGAGGCGAGAAAAGGCGCAATCTCCGCGCTTTGGCAAGCGCGAATTGAAGCGGACGGGCGATCGGGGCCCTGGCTTCCGGTGAAACCAGGTCTGGGTCCTAGAAACCCAGTGTGTAGCGGATCGCGGTTCCGATATCGTCGTTCATGCCGCCCACATGCCCCGGATTCTTCCGGTAAAAGGCGTTGAGGCCGAGATCGCCGCCGAGAAGATTCATGCTGTAAGCCGCCTCGAAATCGATCTCGCGGGCGGTGGGCGCTAGGTTGAGGAAGCGGTTCTCGTAGCCGACGCTGCCGGTGGCATAATCGTAGGAGGCGGGGACCGACATGTTGAACCCGCCGGCTCTGACCCGGAGCGGCTGCATGACGCGGAATGCAAGCTTGTCGCCGCCCGCGAACGCATTGCGCTTCGACAGGTCGAAAGCCCAGGCGTCGGTCGAAAGCCGCCCCTCCTGAACGAGCGCGCCGGTGCCCGGAAGATTGGTCCAGCCGCGCCGGTAGCTCCCGAAGGCGCCCCAGCCGGCGCCGAGATCGAAAGACGCGGTCCCGTCGACGAAGTAGGTCGTCGCCCCGGTGCCCGAGAAGAGCGAGCTGAAGCGGCCGCCAAGCACCGTGCTCTCTTCGCCGAGCCGCGACGCGCCGAGGGACAAAGTGGCCGGCCCGACCTTGCGGTCGGCGGTCACGGAGCCGATCGTATAGCCGGGCTCGCCGATCGTGTCCTTGATCCCCTGGTTCCAGACCTTGCCGCGTTCGCTGGTGACGGTCAGCCCGACCGCCCCAACCGTCTGGCGCAGGCCGATGCTGTTGGCCGCGTCGGCATAGAAGCCGGAGCGCGTCATCGGATCATGGGCGACGAGAAAGGCGTTCTGCGCATGGCCGGAGAGCCGCTGCTGAAGCGCCCGGCCGCTTTCCGAAAGGCCAAACGCCACCGCCGTCTTCGGTGCCAGGCGGCTCACTGCCATGCCCGCGATCACCCTTGCCTGGCGCGCATCGTCATAAGAGAGCCCGGTCTGCGCAAGGCCGACATGCGGCTGGCCCGAGAAGTTGCGGTTGACGGTGATCGAGACGGAGGTCGGGCCGGCTGCGGCCCCGGCCGTGCGCGAATTGCCGTGCAGCGCCTGCGCGAGCGGGGTTTCCCGAGGCGCGGCCGAAAGGGTCTTCGCCAGATCCAGCGCATAAGCGCGCGAATAGCCGTCGAGGATAACCACGCCGGCGACGGCTTTGCCGGTCGCGTCGCCCATCGCGCTGGAGCCTTGGCCATTGCTGCCGGTAACCGGAGCATTGCTGCCTGCGAGCGAGGTCTGCCCCTGCGGCTGGAACGCGCGGGTGATGTTGAGAACGCCGTTCCCGAAGATCGCGTCGCGTCCCGGCGCGCCGGCATCGTCGGCGCTCCTCATCAGGATCTCGACGATCTGAGCGCCGGTGAGGTTGGGAAAGGCGCTGGCCAGCAAAGCGGCGGCGCCGCTGATCACGGGCGCCGAGAAGGATGTGCCCGACCAGAGATAGAGCTTGTTCTCATCCTTCACGTTCGGCGCGATCACGCGGTAGCCGATCGCGGCGAGATAATATTGCGCCCCTGCGCCGGCCTTGTTCGAGAAGTCCGAAAGCTGGGTGATGTCGGTTCCGTTGCTCGGATTGCCGCCGATCGGCACGCCGACCGAGCCGGCAATGATGAGGGAATTGTTGCCGGATTGTGCCGACAGAAGGGCGAACGAGTCCGGGTTGGCGCCCTTTGCCTCCTTGCCGTCATTTCCGGCCGACATCACGATCACGATCCCGGCCTGCGTCGCGCGGGTCACCGCGGAGAGCAGGGCGGTTCCCGCGCCTTCACCGCCGAGGGAGATGTTGATCACGCGCGCGCCGTTCGTGCGAGCGATGTCGATCGCCCGCGCGATATCCGAATCGCGGTGCTTGCAGCCGTCGGCCTCGGTGCAGTTGTTGGGATTGGCCGTGTTGAGCGAAATGATGGTCGAATCGAACGCGACGCCCAGGGTCTGGCTGCCGTTGCGCCCGGCCGCGACGACGGCCGAGACGGCGGTGCCGTGCCCTTCATTGTCGACCACGCCCCTGTTGCCCGCCACATCCTGGCTCGCAGGATCGATCCTGCCGGCGAAATCGGGAAGGGCGGCGTTGATGCCGCTGTCGATCACCGCGATCTTCACGCCCCGGCCGGTTCCCCCGGCATTGTAGGCGGCAAGCCCGTCATGCGTCCGTGCGCCGTTGGAGCGCCGATATTCGGCATCGTCAAAGTTGGTCACCGAAGACGGCGGCGGCGGCGGGGGCGGCGGCGGTGGGGGAGGCGGAGGTGGTGGAGGAGGAGGCGGAGGAGCGATCGCGATCGGCTCCGGACGCGCGGCCGTGCCGCCGCCACCGCCGCAGCCGGCGAGAGCGAGCGCGGCGGCGCATACCGACAGCGCCAGGGCCTTCTTGCTGACCGGTCCGTTCATCCCGCTCTCCGCAAATATCTGATGTTATATGCTTTTTCCATGCTCTGCATAGGATGGGATTGCTTTCAATTTGCTGAAGCCGGATGATGTGGATAGTGGCAACCATGCTTCCAGCGCTGAGCCACGTAGAAAGCTGGATCTTCGATCTCGACAACAGCCTCTATCCGGCGTCCGCCAACCTCTTCGAGCTCATCGATATTCGCATGGGCCAGTATATCGAGCAACTGCTCGGCTGCGATTCGGCGGAAGCCCGGCGCGTGCAGAAGCAGCATTTCCGCGAGCACGGCACGACGCTGGCGGGGCTGATGCGGACGCACGGCGTCGATCCGCACGATTTCCTCGATTTCGTTCACGACATCGATCTTGCCCGCATTTCGGCGGATCCGGACCTTGTCCGCTCGGTCGATCGGCTCCCCGGCCGCAAGTTCGTCTTCACCAACGGCGATGCCTCCTATGCCGCTCGCGTTCTCGACAAGCTCGGCCTCGCCAATCTGTGGGACGGCCTTCATGACATCCACGCCATGGATTATGTGCCGAAGCCCGATCCCCGCGCCTATCCCGCGATGTGCGAGCGCCACCGGATCGATCCGGCCCGTGCCCTTTTCGTCGAGGACATGGCGCGCAACCTCAAACCCGCCAAGGCGCTCGGCATGACCACCGTCTGGATCGACAACGGATCGGAACAAGCGGGCTACGGCGCCGATGCGGCCTTTATCGATTACCGCACCGAGGATATCGGCGCCTGGCTGGAAGAAATATTGGGGGACGGGGCGGAATGACCGAACATCTGCGGGAGATCGTCGAACAGGCCTGGGAGAAGAGGGAAGATGTCGGCCCGTCCACGGGCGGAGAGGTGCGGGACGCGGTGGAGGCCGCGATCCGCGCGCTCGATGCCGGCTCCGCCCGGGTCGCCGAGAAGACGCTGGAGGGCTGGAGGGTCAACCAATGGCTCAAGAAGGCCGTGCTGCTGAGCTTTCGCCTGAACCCGATGACTGCAATTGCGGGCGGCCCCGGCGGCGCGCCCTGGTGGGACAAGGTGCCCTCGAAATTCGAGGGCTGGGACGCCGACCGCTTTTCGAAGGCGGGCTTTCGCGCGGTTCCGGGGTCGATCGTGCGGCGCGGCGCCTTCGTCGGCCGCAATGCGGTGCTGATGCCGAGCTTCGTCAACATCGGCGCCTATGTCGATGAAGGGACGATGGTCGACACCTGGGCGACGATCGGAAGCTGCGCGCAGATCGGGCGCAACGTCCATGTTTCCGGCGGAGCAGGCATTGGCGGCGTGCTGGAACCGCTCCAGGCGGGGCCGGTGATCATCGAGGACCATGCCTTCATCGGCGCCCGCTCGGAAGTGGCCGAGGGCGTGATCGTGGAAGAAGGCGCCGTCCTGTCGATGGGGGTGTTTCTCGGCGCCTCGACCAAGATCGTGGATCGCGCGACCGGCGAGGTGATGATCGGCCGGGTGCCGGCTTATTCGGTGGTCGTGCCGGGCAGCCTGCCGGGCAAGGATGGCGGCCCCTCGCTCGGCTGCGCCGTGATCGTGAAGCGCGTGGATGCGCAGACCCGATCCAAGACCAGCATCAACGAGCTGCTGAGGGATTGAATTTGTAGCCTCAACAGTTCGTTTTTGACGGTGCCGAGGCGGCTGATTGCCCATCGGGATGACGTACGCCGATGTAGCGCCGCAAGCGCGGATCGGGAAGCGCTGCCGCGTTTCTTTCAGCTCGCCTCCTTCAGAAGCTCCGTCGCCGGCCGGCCCGTCCAATCTTCCTCCCCGTCATCCGCCAGATTTCCCGTCCGTTGGCATCGTAAAGGATGGTTGTCGGGAGCGTATCGACTTTCAGTGCAGACATCATCGAAAGTTCGGCATCGATATAGGGTTCGAGCTTGGCGAACTTGCGCTCGGCGAAGAAGGCATCGACCTTCTCCTGGCCGTTCATGTCCTGGCTGAGCGCAAGCACATGGATCCGCGGGTTCCGCGCGGCAAGCGCGTCCAGGCTCGGCATTTCGACCACGCAGGGGCCGCACCAGGTCGCCCACAAATTGACCAGCACCGGCTTGCCGCGGAAATCGGCGATCGAGGCGGGTTCGCCGGCAGGATCCTCGAACAGGGTATCGGGCGCGGGCGTCCCTGCATGCGAGCGGTCGAGGCGCCCCGTGCCCTGCCGCTCCGCCCCGGCCGGCGCGGTCCCGCCCCCGCGTTTCCGCCCTTTGCCGCGGGCTCCGTGTCGCATCCGGCCAGCAGCGCCGGGATCAGGAGCAGGAAAAGCGGACGCAAGGATCATTCTCCATTCGGGCAGCAGCGGGATAAATGGGCCCGGTCCCGCCGACAAGCGCTTCGCTTTTTCGGCCGGCCCCGGTAAGAGGCGCTGAGAGCCTGTTTGGGAATGCGGTTCCGGCGGCTCCCCACCCAGCCTTCCGAGCAAAATCGCATTGGGAGGCTGGGGAGCGCGGCTGGCACCGAGCGCGAGAATGCGCTTTTGAGCGCATTTCCAGACAGACTCTGACAAGATCCGGAAGGAAATCATGAAGACGCTCGCCTTTGCAGCCGCAATCCTTCTGCTCGCCGCGTGCGGCGGGCGCGAGCCCTGCGGCCGGCGGCGGGCGACAGCATGCCGATCGCGCCTGCCATGGCCGCGCGGGCGCCGACCACCGACGAGCTGCTGACGCCGCCGCCGGTCGCCAGGCCGGAGCGCGTCGACGAGCCGCTTCGCCGCTCGGAGGAGCGCCGCGACGACCGGTTCGATCTGCCGCAATCCTGAGCGGCCAGCCTTCCCGATGACGGAGACAAGATGAAACCTGTACGCAAGGCGGTGTTCCCCGTCGCCGGTCTCGGCACGCGATTCCTGCCGGCCACCAAGGCTTTCGCCAAGGAGATGCTGCCGATCGTCGATCGCCCGCTCATCCAATATGCCGTGGACGAGGCGCGCGAGGCGGGCATCGAGCAGATGATCTTCGTCACCGGGCGGGGCAAGGCCGCGCTCGAAGACTATTTCGACATCGCCTATGAGCTCGAGGCGACGATGAGGGGCCGCGGCAAATCGCTCGAGGCGCTCGAGCCGACCCGCCTTCCGGCCGGCGCGCTCGCCTCGGTGCGTCAGCAGGAGCCGCTCGGCCTCGGCCATGCGGTGTGGTGCGCCCGCGACATCGTCGGCGACGAGCCGTTCGCGGTGCTGCTCCCCGACGACCTCATGTGGGGCAAGCCGGGCTGCCTGCGCGAGATGGTCGACGCCTACAGGCAAGTCGGCGGCAACATCATCTGCGTCGAGCAGGTCGCGCCGGAGAAGACCGCCAGCTACGGCATCATCACGCCGGGCGAGAGCCGCGGCACTCTCACCGAGGTGAAGGGGCTCGTCGAAAAGCCGAAGCCAGAGGAGGCGCCTTCGACGCTCGGCGTCATCGGCCGCTACATCCTCCAGCCGGAAGTGATGAAGGTCCTCGACAAACCGCAGCGCGGCGCCGGCGGCGAGATCCAGCTCACCGACGCCATGGCCCAGCTGATCGGCACCCAGCCCTTCCATGGCGTCACCGTCGGCGCCACCCGCTACGATTGCGGCGACAAGGCCGGCTTCATCACCGCCAACATCGCGCTCGCGCTCGAACGCGAGGATGTCGGCCCCGCCGTGCGCGCCTTCATGGCGGACCTTCGCCAGCATGGCCTGCCACGCCATCCTCGTCGGCGACGGCCCGGTGCTCCGGGTCAATTCCGACGAGGTGGCGGCTTATCGGGGACCAGGCTTCATCTGGCTCCACGTCGATACGCTCGAGGAAGCCGATCTTGCCGCGCTGAAAGGGCAGGGCGACATACCGGACGTCGCCGCCAACGCGCTCGTCGCGACCGAGACGCGCCCGCGTTGCGACCGCATCGAGGATGGCGCGCTGGTCAACCTTCGCGGACCTGCCGAGGTCGAAACCAGCGACAGCGACCGGCTCGTGTCGATCCGCATGTGGGTGCGTCAAGGCCGCGTCAATTCGGTCTCGCGCCGGCCGCTGGCGGCGTTACGGCCGGTTCTTGCCCTGATGGAAGCCGGAAAGATCCTCGATCCCGGCGATCTCGTCGCCGCCTTCGCGCGCGCCATCTCCAAGCAGCTCGATCCCGAGGTGGCCGCGCTCGGCGACAGTCTCGACGATGCCGAAACCGACCTGGAGCCGCACCAGGTCTACAAGCTGCGCACCACGATCGCTCGCATCCGCTCCGAAGCGATCACCTACCGCCGCTTCGTCGCTCCCGACCGCGACGCCCTCCTCACGCTCGCGCATCTCGATTTCGACTGGCTGGCCGAGGAAGACCGGCTCCACATCCGCGAGGCCGCCGATCGCTTCTCCCGCATGACCGAGGAGCTGGAAGCGGTGCGCGAGCGCGCGGCTCTGCTCCACGAGCAGCTCACCGACATGCGCGGCGAGCAGATGGAGGTGCGCTCGCTGATCCTGTCGATCGTCGCCCTCATCTTTCTGCCGCTCACCTTCATCACCGGCTTGTTGGGGATGAACGTGGCCGGCATTCCCTATGCCGAGGAGCCTTGGGCCTTTTGGGGCGTGGTCGGCTTCTGCGTCGTGATCGCGCTCGCCATCAGCGCCTATTTCGCACGGGTGCACTGGCTGAGGCGGTAGGGGCTCGATCTTGGGCATTCCCCTCCACGATGCTTCGCATGGTCCCCTCCCCGCGAAGGCGCGGGGAGGATAAGTCAAGCGTCGAGCTCGACATCCCAGTAGAGATAGTCCCGCCAGGTCTCGTGAAGGTAATTGGGGGGAAAGCGCCGGCCATGCTCCTGCAGCTGCCAGCTGGTCGGCCGGATCGGGCGGCGGTTCAATTGCATATGCGCCTGGGCGGGGGTGCGGCCGCCCTTGCGCAGGTTGCAGGGCGCGCAGGCGGCGGCGACATTCTCCCAGGTCGTCCGCCCTCCCTGGGCGCGCGGGATGACGTGATCGAAGGTGAGCTCCCTCGGATCGCCGCAATATTGGCAGACGAAACGGTCGCGCAGGAACAGGTTGAACCGGGTGAAGGCCGGGTATTCGGACGGCTTCACATATTGGCGGAGCGCGATCACCGAGGGGATCTGCATGGTCCGGGTCGGGCTGTGCACCTCGCGCACATAATTGGCGACGATGTCCACCCGCTCCAGGAACACGGCCTTGACCGCGGTCTGCCACGGCCACAGGCTCAACGGATAGTAGCTCAGCGGAGTGTAATCGGCGTTGAGCACCAATGTCGGGCAGCTGTCGGGATGTCGGATAAGATCAGGATGATACATGAACCGGCACAGCGCTCCCGTTTCATGGAGAAGAACTCCCGAAACGCCGCCCCCCGGACCCTGTCGCACTCAACGTCGCGGAGAATTCGGCGCTTCGCGGCCTTCTTCTCCTTGTTCGGCCACGCTTCTGGCTGTCAAGCGTGACCGGTTCATGACAACACGAACGGCGACTCGCGGTCAAGAGCCATGATGTCCACAGTGACACGCTTCGCGCCGAGCCCGACGGGCCGGCTGCACCTCGGCCATGCTTATTCCGCGCTCCGGGCGCATGATCATGCGCGTCGGCGCGAAGGCACGTTCCTGCTGCGGATCGAGGATATCGATCCGGGCCGGAGCCGCCCCGAACATGTCGACGGCATCATCGAGGATCTGGAATGGCTCGGGATCATGCCCGACGGCGAGATCGTCTACCAATCGGAGCGCCTGCCGCTCTATGCCGAAGCGCTCGACCGGCTGAAGGCGAGGGGCCTCGTCTATCCCTGCTTCTGCACGCGTTCGGCCATCGCCGCCGAGATCGCGGCGAGCGCCAGCGCCCCGCACGGGCCGGACGGGCCGATCTATCCCGGCATCTGCAGGACCCGGCCGAACGCCGAACGGACGCGGCGGATGGCGCAGGAGCCGCATGCCTGGCGGCTCGACATCGGCAACGCGCTCGCATCCCTGCTCCCCGGCGAAGGCCGGGGTCCAGAACGGAGCGCCTCCCCAGGCGCAGGCTTTGGCCCGGGAACTCTGACCTGGCCCGACGGCGATATCGAAGCGGTCGCCCGGCCCGAACTGTTCGGAGACGTCGTGCTGGCCCGCAAGGACGCGCCGACCAGCTACCATCTTGCCGTCACCGTCGACGATGCGGCGCAATCGGTGACCGATGTCGTGCGTGGGCGGGACCTCTACGCCGCGACCCACGTGCACCGCCTGCTGCAGGCGTTGCTGGACCTGCCGACGCCGATCTACCACCATCATCCGCTGCTGATCGGGGGCGACGGGCAGCGGCTTGCCAAGCGCGAAGGAGCCCCGACCATCCGCTCGCTGAGGGCCGCCGGCGTCGATCCCGAGCGGCTGGTGGAGGATCTGCGTACCGGCCGTTTGCCGTATGGATATTCGGCCGCCACATCCTAAATAGGGGGCCATGCAGACCTTCCTCATGATCCTGATCGCGATCGCCGCGCTGGCGACGCTCTACGTCCTCGTCAAAGGCGTGATCGGAATGGCTTCGGGCAAGGACGTCACCGGCGTCAGGTCGCAGGCGCTGATGCGCAAGCGCGTGATGTTCCAGGCGGTCGCGATCATCTTCGTGATCCTGTTCATCATGGTCGCGCGCGGCTCGGGATCCTGACCGCTGGTCAGGCTCAACAAGATCTACACACGGACCGGCGACGGCGGCGAGACCGGGCTGGTCGACGGCTCCCGCCTTTCCAAGGCCGATCCGCGAATGGCCGCGATCGGCGACGTCGACGAGGCCAATAGCGCGATCGGGATCGCCCTTCTCCACGTGAGGGAGGAACGCCACCGCGCCATCCTTCGAAACATCCAGAACGAGCTGTTCGACCTCGGTGCCGACCTAGCGACGCCGGGCGAGGACTTCACCCCGGGCGAGATGATCCTTCGCATCACCGCCTCGCAGGTGGAGCGGCTGGAGCGCGAGATCGATGCGATGAACGAAGCGCTCGAACCGCTCCGCAGCTTCATCCTGCCGGGAGGCGGAGCGGGCGCCGCCCACCTTCATCTGGCGCGGGCGATCGTCAGGCGAGCCGAGCGGATGGCGGTGGCGGCCTCCGGCCGCGCCGGCCTCAACCCCCAGGCGCTCGTCTACATCAATCGGCTTTCCGATCACCTGTTCGTGCTGGCGCGGCTGGTCGCGAAAAGCGAGGGGGGCGACATCATGTGGCAACCAGGGGCCACGCGGAAAGTTGATCCAGATTAAGGCCCATCGGACACCGTCCCGTCGGACTGGCGCCGGACTGCCTGGATCAAGCGAAGAAGAGGCCGAAGATGGCGACACGAGCCGAAGCGAAGCCGAATGAAGACGATCTCGCCGGGCGCT
>JAUJOJ010000037.1 GCA_030447665.1 Allosphingosinicella sp.
CGTCCTCCTTGGCGTCGAGGAACGAACGACAATCCGCGGCGCCCGCATCGAGGCGCTTCCGAGCGAGACATTCGGCGTGATCAGCGCCCGGGCCTTTGCACCGCTCGACAAATTGCTCGCGCTTGCGGAGCGGTTCGCCGCACCAGAGACTCTTTGGGTCCTACCGAAGGGCAGAAATGCAAAGTCCGAACTGGAAGCGGTTGAAGCCCTGTGGCAGGGTGTTTTCCGTCTCGAACCGAGCCTGACCGATGCAGAGGGGCAGATCATCGTCGCCCGGCAGGTCCGAAGAAGAAAAAGGGAAAGACAGGGTCGATGATCCGCATTGCAGTGGCCAATCAGAAAGGCGGGGTGGGAAAGACGACCACGGCGATCAACCTCGCCACTGCGCTTGCCGCTACCGGCTGGCGCGTGCTGATGATCGACCTCGATCCCCAGGGCAATGCCTCAACCGGCATGGGCATCGTTCACGGCCAGCGGGAGCGATCGAGCTACGAATTGCTGACTGGCGGATGCAGCGTGGAAGAAGCTGTTATTCCGACCCGCGTGCCGCGCCTGGACCTGATCGCCGCCACCGTCGACCTTTCCGGAGCGGAAATCGAGCTGGTCAGCTTCGAAGATCGGACGCACCGCCTGGAGAAAGCGCTGTCGGGAGCTGCCGGCCGCTGGGATGTTTGCCTGATCGATTGCCCTCCTTCGCTCGGCCTCCTCACCATCAACGCACTGGTGGCGGCGCGTTCGGTGCTGGTCCCGCTGCAGGCGGAATTCTTCGCGCTCGAAGGACTGAGCCAGTTGCTTCAAACGGTTGAGCGCGTCCGCGTGCGTTTCAACCCGCAGCTTTCGATCCTCGGCGTCGCGCTCACCATGTTCGATCGGCGCAACAACCTGTCGGCGCAAGTAGCCGACGATGTTCGCGCCTGCCTGGGCAAGGTCGTTTTCGAAACCATGATACCACGCAACGTGCGGCTATCGGAGGCGCCGAGCCATGGCGTTCCCGCGCTCATCTATGATCATCGCTGCTCCGGGTCGGAGGCCTATATGGGTTTGGCCCGCGAACTGATCGGCCGGCTGCCGAAGCCGGCGGCCGCGGCATGAGCGAGGACGCGCCGCTCAGAAAACGAGCATCGGGCCTTGGCCGCGGCCTCTCGTCGCTGCTGGGGGAAGTGGCGCAGGAGGCGCCGATTGCCGGTGCCACTCGGAACGGGGTCCAGATGCTTCCCGTCGGGAGCCTGGAGCCGCATCCAAACCAGCCGCGCCGCCATTTCGATGAGAAGGCCCTGCTGGAGCTTGCCGAGTCGATTGGCGTCCGCGGCCTCATCCAGCCCATCGTCGTCCGCCCGCACGGGCAGCTTTATCAGATCGTCGCCGGGGAGCGGCGCTGGCGCGCAGCCCAAAAGGCACGGCTGCACGAAGTCCCGGTGATCGTCCGCGAATTCGACGACGTCGAAACGCTCGAGGTCGCGATCCTGGAGAATATCCAGCGTCAGGACCTCAACGCGATCGAAGAAGCCGAGGCCTATAAGCGGCTGATGGACGAGTTCGGGCACACGCAGGAGGCGCTTGGCCGGCTCGTGCACAAGTCGCGCAGCCACGTTGCCAACCTGCTGCGGCTGCTTGATCTGCCTCAGCCGGTCCGTTCGATGGTGGCTGCGGGCGAACTCAGCATGGGCCACGCCCGCGCGCTTATCCCCGCTGAGGACGCCGAGGCGCTGGCCGAAGAGGTGGTGCGCCGAGACCTTTCCGTTCGGGACACGGAGAAACTGGTTCGGTCTTCCAAGCCAAGGGCATCGCCGCCCGCGCGCGGCAGCGCCGGCGCGTTCAACGCCGACATAGAAGCTCTGGAGCGGCAATTGGGCGACATGCTGGGTCTTCGAGTGAAGATAACGCACCGGCCGGACGGCGGGCTGGTCGCGCTCAGCTATTCCTCGCTCGACCAGCTCGACATGATCTGCCAACGCCTCAGCGGCGAGCGTATCTAGGGCCTGTTGAGGCGGAAGCCTTAGAGGCTCCCACCGAAGGCGTGGATCAGGCCCTTCCATATGGCCCTTCCATCGAATCAGCGCAGTCGAGCCGCCTGTCGGCTGAGCGCGAGCAGTTCCTCATCCACGGCAAGCGGGCCCACTCCCCCGCTCGCCTTCACCTGCCGCTCCGCCTCCAGCAATCGTTCGATGCTCTTGGCCAGAAGCT
>JAUJOJ010000025.1 GCA_030447665.1 Allosphingosinicella sp.
AAAAATTCTCGTAGCGGCCGGCAAGCTGTACGGTCACGTTCTCGATGATGTCGGCATCGAGCCCGCGTAGCCCGCATAGCTGTCGCGCTTCGCATTGACCTCGTTGGCGGGGCGGAAGCCCGGGAACACCTGTGCGCCGGCCGGAGCACCCAGTGAAGCGAACGGCCCGGCGGCAAAGCTCTGCTCTTCGCCCGCGACGATGTCGAAATTCTCGTGCCGGTATTCGGCACCCGCCGCGAGAGAGAGCTCCCTCAGGAAAGAGACCGCGATCGGGCGCTGGACATCGAAATTGGTGACGTTCTGCCCAAAACGAAGGCCGCCGGCGTCGAACTGGGTCTTGCTGGCCGCGCCGAACGACGTGTTGAAGCTGTTCGCCACTCCGAAGTCGAAGCTGTTGTGGCCGTAGACGTGGCTGAGATCCCAATTCCACTCACCAAGCTGCCCGCGAACCCCGGCCGCGATCGAATAGTCCTCGATGTCGCTCGTGATCAGCGGCAGGAAGCCTGACGGATAGAAGGGCACGAACGTGGTCGTCGAGGCCGAGAAGTTGCGGTTCCGGGCATCGATCGCACGGCGGTAGAAGCCGGCGCTTTCGCCTTGGCGGCTGCCGTAGCTTCCGAACGTATAGAATTCGATATCGGCGGTGAGGTCGGTCCCCGCATTGAAGAAGGCGTTGAAGTCGCGCGTTTCGGCATCGCCGTAGCGGTGGTTGAGGCGGTTGAACGTGAATTCGCCCGGGTCGGAACGGCCGCCCACCAGCGGGAACTGGCGCCGCGGGTCATAGCCCGCGCGGTTGGTGTCCTCCCGGTTGCGATATTCGCCCGTGACGTTGAGAAACCGGTCGCTCCGATCTGGAACCCGTATGTGGCTGCCGAGGTGATCGTGTCGCCATCGCGCGCTCGGCGGTCCCGGCCTGTGGTGATCAGCGCGAAATTACCGTCCGGATCGAGCACCGGCTCGCCACTGGCCTGACGCTGAACTCCCGTCACTTCAGCAACATCCTGCAGCGACGTGTGGTACCTGCTATAGGTCACCTGGAATCGTCCGCCTGGCCGTCGGCGAAGCTGGATATTGATCACGCCCGCGATGGCGTCGGAGCCATATTGGGATGAGGCGCCATCGCGGAGCACCTCGATGCGGTCGATCGCCAGCGGCGGGATCGTGTTGAGATCGACCGCCGCCGAGCCGCGCCCGACCGAGCCGTTGAGATTGAGGAGCGACGAGGGATGGCGGCGCTTTCCGTTCACCAGCACCAGGGTCTGATCGGGCGAAAGCCCGCGCAGCGTTGCCGGACGCAGCACGTCGGTGCCGTCGGTCACCGACGGCTGCGGGAAATTGAACGAAGGAACCACCTGGTTCAGGATCCGATTTACCTCGGTGAAGCCGGTTTCGGTCAGCGCCTCGTTTGAAATCACGTCGATCGGCACCGGGCTCTCAGCGAGCGTCCGATCGGTCCGTCGGGTGCCGGTGACGACGATCACGTCGCCGCTCGCGACCGCATCCTGGCTTGTCTCGGCCGGCTCCCCGGCGGATCCTGGTTCTGCGCCCGGGCAGGGGCGGCGACCAGCGCCAGCGTGGAAAGTGTCGAGAGCAGCGCAAGGCGTGGAAAACGGCGCATCTATATTCCCCCAGTCGGCAGCACCCCGGCTGCATCGCCGCGGAATCTACTTTGTTTCTCGCAACCTGAAACTATTTCCTCGTCTGTGACGAAGAAATGACGGTCACTGTGGTGCGGCGGCAACGGAGACAATGGGGACGCAGGGGGGCGAAATCGCTTTGCCGGCCGTTTTGCCGAGCCTCTTCCCGACAAGGCGGCATCGCCTTGTCGGATCAGAAAGGCTCCAGATCTATGTCTTGAGCACTCCCGGCCGAAAACCGGTTCCCCTTTTTCGGGAAGTGCTCTAAGCCTCAACCCCATGAACAAGCCGCTCGTCGTCGATCTGCCCCACAAGCTGGGCGCCGAAGAGGCCAAGCGCCGGATGCGCAGCGGCATCGGCAAGCTCCAGGATCATATTCCCGGCGGCGGCCATGTGGAATCGGATGGAAGGCAACCGCATGACGCTGCGCGTCCAGGCGATGGGCCAGGAGGTGGCCGGCCATATCGACGTCGAGGAGACCAAGGTTCGGCTGGAGCTGATGCTGCCGCCGATCCTGTCGCTCTTCGCTGGCAAGATCGAGGGCTGCTGCGGAGCCGCGGCTCCGAGCTGCTCGAGGACAAGACGAAGAAGGGCGGCTGATCGCCGCTTGCCTCCTTCCCCCGCGCCGCTAGCATTGCAAGTCGAACAGGGGAGGGCGCCGATGCGGCATATAGCAGTGATCGGATCCGGCCCCGCCGGCTTCTACACCGCCGAAGGGCTCAAAAGGCGTTCGGCGGTGCTGTCGCGATCGACATCATCGACCGGCTGCCGGTTCCCTACGGCCTCATCCGATCGGGCGTCGCGCCGGATCACCAGTCGATCAAGGCCGTCTACCGGCGCTACGAAAGGTGGCGCTCAGCGAAAATGTCCGCTTCGTCGGCAATGTCACAGTTGGCCCGGACGTCTCGATCGAGGAGCTGCTCGGCCTCTACGATGCCGTGATCCTCGCCACCGGCGCGCCCGAGGACCGGCCGCTCGGCCTCCCCGGCAGCGGTCTGCCCGGCGTGATCGGATCGGCGGCGTTCGTCGGCTGGTATAACGGCCATCCCGATTTTGCCGGCCTCAAGCCGCCGCTCGACGTCGCCGCGGCCGCGGTGATCGGCAACGGCAACGTCGCGCTCGACGTCGCGCGGATCCTTTCGAAGACGAGGGCCGAGTTCGATGGCTCCGACATCGCCGCGCATGCCCTGGAGGCGCTGGAGCGGTCATCGATCCGGACCGTCCACGTGCTCGGGCGCCGCGGGCCGCACCAGATCGCGATGACGCCGAAGGAGCTTGGCGAGCTCGGGCATCTCGAAGACGCCGCGCCTCGGGTGGACCCGGCGGACCTTCCTCCGGCCGAGGCCGACGCCCTGCTTGAGCCGGGAATGCGCAAATCGGTGACGCATCTGCGCGACTTCGCCGCCGCGAGTGCGGGTGCGGGTGCGGGCAAGCGCAAGACGATCGATTTCGATTTCTTCGCCGTGCCGGTCGCGATCGAGGGCGATGGCAAGGCGGCGCGGCTGATCGTGGAGCGGACGGCGCTCGGGCCCGATCTCGGCGCGCGCGGCACCGGCGAGACTTATGCGATCGACTGCGGGCTGGTCATCAGCTGCATCGGCTACAAGACGCTGCCGATCGAGGGCGTCCCCTATGACGCGGAGCGCGGCCGCTTCGCCAACCGGGACGGCGTGATCGGCGGCGGCCTCTATTGCGTCGGCTGGGCGCGGCGCGGGCCGACCGGCACGATCGGCACCAACCGGCCGGACGGATTCGAAGTGGCCGAGAAGATCGCCGTGGAACTGGGCGACGGCGCGGGCATGAAGCAGGGCCCGGCGGGGCTCGATGCGCTGCTGCAAGCTCGCGGCGCCGACACCGTCACCTTCAGCGACTGGCAGAGGATCGAAGCCGCCGAAGCCGCCGGGGGCAAGGGCGGGGAGCCCGCGCGAGAAGCTTCACCAGCATCGTCGACATGCTCGCCGCCATCGGCCGCTGAACCGTTCCGAACAGTGCTTGCGCTCCAGCCGGCGCCTTCCTATAGACCCGCGCCTGTCTTCCGGTTGGCGTTCGCGCCGGACGCACCGGTCGGGGAGTAGCTCAGCCTGGTAGAGCACTGTCTTCGGGAGGCAGGGGCCGGAGGTTGAATCCTCTCTCCCCGACCATTTACCGCTCCTTATCAGCTTCCTTCCTATGACGGCCGGCATTCACGCGCCTGAGGAGCCGGACAGTCATGGCAAAGGAGCGGCCCGCCCGCGTTCATCTGATCGCCGCCGCGCGGCCGAATTTCATGAAGGTGGCGCCGCTCTGGCATGCGCTTGCCGCCGCGCCGGATTTCGAGCCGGTGCTGATCCATACCGGCCAGCATTACGATGCCAACATGTCGGACGCGATCTTCGCGGACTTGAGGCTCCCGCAGCCCGATCACCATCTCGGCGTCGGCTCCGGAAGCCATGCCGAGCAGACCGGCGGCGTGATGATCGCCTATGAACGGATCGCGCTCAACGATCGGCCCGACTGGCTGGTGGTGGTCGGCGACGTCAATTCGACGGCCGCCTGCGCGATGGTCGCGGCCAAGCTCCGTTTCCCGGTGATCCACCTCGAGGCGGGGCTTCGCAGCTACGATCGCGACATGCCGGAGGAGATCAACCGGCTCGTCACCGACGTGATCGCCGACATCCTCTGGACGCCGTCTCCTGATGCCGACGAGAATCTCCGGCGCGAGGGCATAACCCTCGATCGCGTCACCCGCGTCGGCAACATCATGCTCGACAGCTTCGAGCTTGTCCGGCCAGCGATCGAATCGGCGGGCGTCGCGCAGGAGCTGGGGCTCGAGCCCGGCTGCTACGGCGTTGTCACGCTCCATCGCCCGTCCAACGTCGACGATCCCGATCAGCTCGCCCGCCTGGTCGAGGCGCTCGTCGAGGTGCAGAAGCGCCTGCCGCTCGTCTTCCCGCTCCACCCGCGCACCGCGCAGCGGCTGAACGGACTTGCCGAGCGCATGACCGGGGCAGGGGTGAAGCTCATCGAGCCGGTCCCTTATGTCCGCTTCATGAGCCTCGTCATGGGATCGGCCGCCGCGATCACCGACAGCGGCGGCATCCAGGAGGAAACCACCTATCTCGGCATCCCGTGCCTCACGCTGCGCGAGAATACGGAACGGCCGATCACGATCCTCGAAGGCACGAACCAGCTGGTTTGCGCGGGGAGCTGGCCGCGCGAGTCGATGAGGCGCTTGCCGGCCCGCGCTCGAACAGCCGCCGGCCGGATCTTTGGGACGGCCGCACCGCCGCGCGGTGCGTGTCCGACCTGAGGGCTCGCAGCGCCGCCCGCTGACGCCGGGATTCATCCTTAATGGCCGATTGACATTCTCCCCCCCCGGCGCATCCTATTCCCCAAATTCCGCAGTTTTCCGCCGATTGTCAGCCCCTGGCCCGCTTTCGGCAGCCCACTGCCGACAGGGCCGGAACAAGCCCTAATTTAACGATCCATCAAAACTCTGCAGCTATGAGGGTTGGATCGATTAGCCGCATTGGAAAACGATGTACCACGCCCCCGTCTCAGCCGAACTGGCCCCGCAGGAGCTCTCCCCGGCAGAGATGCCGGAAGACGATGCAGGCTATGAGGGCACCAGCCCGATCGAGGATGCACAGGTTCAGGACCGGCAGGCGGAAACGGCGGCTTATTTCGCCCCATTCTTTGCGACCGCCGGAGTCGCCGCCGCCCTGCTCGCAGCTCGGCGATGTACGGGCACATCCATGTCGGCTTCATCGCCGGCTGGGTGGCCCTGATCGGCGGCGCCAATTGGTTCGCCTATCGCCGCGCAATCGACGTCGCGGCCGGGACCGGCAGCCGCTCGGCGCCGAAGCGCGCCTCCTGGGTTCCGGTCGCCGAGGCGGTCGGGCTCACCGTCTCCTGGTCCTCGCTCCCGCTTTACCTGTTCGCAGCGCTGCCGCCCGCCTCGCAGGTGATTGTCGGGCTTGCCTTCGGTGCGGTCACCGCCGCTTCGATCGCGCTGGTGGCGGTGCCGGTCGCCGCCATTGCCGCGGTAAGCTGCCTCAGCCTCGCCTTCTGCGCGGCCTACGTCACCGGCGCCCAGCCGCTCGATCTCAAGATCGGGGCTGCGATCGCCGCCTTCGCCGGGTTGGTGTCCTACGGCGTCGTTCGCCTCTCCAGCTGGGCCGATGCCCAGATCCGCACGCTCGCCAGGATCAAGGGCCAGTCGGAATCGATCCGCCTGCTGCTCCGGGAATATGAGCATCGCGGCGTCGGCTGGCTCTGGCAGGTCGATAGCGAGAACCGCGTCGTCTATATCTCCTCGCGCATGACGGCCCTGCTCGGCCGCTCGACCAGCCAGCTCGTCGGCCATTCGCTGCCGGCCTCGCTTGGCGGAAACAGCGCGCTCGGCCGTACCTTGCTTGCTCGCCAGCCGTTCTCGAACCTCGAGATGGAGCTCAAAACCCGCAGCGGGCCCCGCTGGATCAGCCTTGCGGGGGATCCGATCATCGACATGGGGGGCCAGTTCCAGGGCTTCCGCGGCGTCGGCTCCGACGTGACCGAGGTCAGGAAGACGCAGGAGCGGCTGACCAACCTTGCCAATATGGACGTGCTTTCCGGCCTTCCGAACCGCGGCCGCGTCCGCCAGCTGCTCGGCGAGGCGCTTTCGACGGCTCAGGCGACCAATGTGCCCTGCGCGATCATGTTCCTCGATCTCGACGGCTTCAAGCCGGTCAACGACACGTTCGGCCACCCCAAGGGCGATGCCGTGCTGAAGAGCGTGGCGCAGCGCCTCGTCAAGGAAGTCGGCGATGCCGGCCATGTCGGCCGCATGGGCGGCGATGAATTCGCGATCGTGATCAAGGACGCACAAGGCCGCAAGACGGTCGAGAACCTCGCCAAGCGCCTGATCGAATCGGTTGCCGCGCCCTACCATATCGACAAGGTCGAAATCCGGATCGGCACCTCGATCGGCTGCGCCTTCGGCCCGATCGACGGGCAGAGCGTCGACGATCTCATCCAGAAGGCGGACATGGCCCTCTACCAGGCGAAGAACGAGGGCCGCGGCACCTGCTGCTATTTCAACGACGACATGCGCTCCGGTCGCCGAGCACCGGATGCGGCTCGAGCAGGATCTGTCGAACGCGATCTCCAACGGGCAGCTCCGGCTCCTCTACCAGCCGCTGATCAGCGCCGCGGACCAGAGCCTGGTCGGTTTCGAAGCGCTCATCCGCTGGCACCACCCGACCCGTGGCATCGTGCCGCCCAACGACTTCATCCCGCTTGCGGAAGAGACCGGCCTCATCATGCACCTAGGCGACTGGGTGATCGAGGAAGCGTGCCGCGCCGCCGCTACCTGGCCCGACAATATCACCGTCGCGGTGAACCTGTCGGCCCGCCAGCTCGTCCTTCCGGCACTGCCGGCGACAGTGAACGCGGCGCTTTCCAAGCACCGCGTCCAGGCCAACCGGCTCGAGCTCGAAGTCACCGAGACCGTCTTCCTCGAGGATACGGCAGGCTCGCTCGACGTCTTGAAGCGGCTCCGCGCGCTCGGCGTCGGCATCGCGCTCGACGATTTCGGCACCGGCTATTCCTCGCTCGGCTGGCGCTGAACAAGGCCGTGTTCCACAAGCTCAAGATCGACGGCAGCTTCGTTCGCGAGGCCGCTCGCAACAAGGAGACGGTGGCGATCATTCAGTCGATCGTCCAGCTCGCCAAGAGCTTCCGCATGACGATCACCGCCGAAGGCGTCGAAACGGCGGACGACTTCACCCGGATGCGCGATCTCGGCTGCCACCAGATCCAGGGCTATCTGTTCGGCCGGCCGATGAGCTACGAGCGCGCGAGCGAGCTGGTCCACGGCACGTCGGCCAAGCAGATCGCCTAACGCCAGCCTCAGCTTAATCCCGGGGCCAGTCGATCGGAAGGAAGTGCCGGAAGGGCCGCGCCTCGTCCATGACTCGGGCGAAGGAGGGCGGGCCATCAGCCGCCCGAAATAGGCCAAAAGCCGGCTTTGCTCCGCGATAGGCTGCACCAGTTCGCGTAGAAGAGCGCGGGCGCAGCCGAACGATCGGCAGAGTGACGCCGTTGCCGGCGATCCAGCGTCAGGCGGGCTCCTTCTCCTTTGCCGTCGAAACGGGAATATCGGGAGTTCGTACCGGAGGAAAGGGCGCGGCATCGCCTCGCCGTTGGGCACAAGCAGCCCTGCCTTGCGTTGAGGAGCGGCAAAGGGGGGAGTGTCGTGTTGAAACAAATGGTGGTGCGTGCCGGCCTTTCGTCTCATCTACTTTCGCGCCAGCCGGCTGGACCGTTCCGAGACGATCGAGGCCCCCACTGCCCTCGCCGCGATCGAGGAGGCGGCCAGGCGGCCGAGCCAGGACGTTGTCGAGCTTTGGTCCGATGACGGCAAGATTGCCACCTTCCGCCCCGCCACCCGCCACGGTTACGACTGAACTGCCGATACCCGCAGTTCGAAATTAACTGCCCGTTTGCCAATTCTGGCGCGAAACTCTTATCACTCTTCCTCCTAGACCAGGATCGTTTCGGGCTGGACCAGCCCCAAACGTGAGCCTTGGTCTCGCTGGGAGTCTAGCTGGGGTGCAAATGAGCATGGTTGCACCGGAAAAGGCTCGGAAGGCGAAGCGCGTCGAAGTCTCGATCGCAACGAGCCTCATCCGCAGCGGCGGCGAGGCGCTGGAGGTCGAACTCCGCGATCTTTCCTTTTACGGCTTCAAGGCCAAAGCGGAGCCGTCCTGCTCGCCCGGTGATTACGTGAAGCTCGATCTCCCGCCCTTCGGGATGGTGCGCGCGCGGATCACCTGGGCGAAGAACGGTTTTTTCGGCGGCTCCTTCGCGACTGCCATGGACGTGCGAAAGTGTCTCGCGGCCGCGTCCTCCGATCCCGCAGAGGCGCCTCGATCCGCCCGGCCGCAGCCGTTCATCCTGCCTCGACCTTGATCGGATCGCGCTGAATCAGCCTGATCCGTGAATCAAGGTCTCAATCATATGAAGAGGGCCGGATTCACGCCTTCGGTGGAAGCGCATAGCGCTTCCACCTCAACCGATCGGGCACGAGCCCGGCTGATCCTGCCGCCCGTGATCCCCGGTTTCTGAAGTTGAGGACCGGCCGGAGGATCGTCCCCCGGCCTGTCCTTGCTTTCGCTACCTGCTCGCCAGCGCCTCTTTGAGCCCCGGCGAATATTCCGCGCCGTGCGGCACCTGGGCGGTCGAGGCCTTCAGCGTCTCCCCGATCGGCTCGGCCCTCCCGCCGAGGCACTTGGCAAGGAAATTCTCGGCCACCGCGTTGAACGCGATGTTGTTCTGCGGCCGAGCGAAGCCATGGCCTTCGTCGGGGAAGACCACATAGGTGACGGGAATACCCTTCGCCTTCATCGCGTTCACGATCTGCTCGGATTCGGCGACATTGACGCGCGGATCGTTGGCGCCCTGGCCGATCAGCAGCGGCCGCCTGATCTGGTCCGCCTTGTAGAGCGGCGAACGCTCCCTCAGCAGCGCCTGGCCTTCCGGCGTCGTCGGATTGCCCATCCGGGCATACATCTGCGCCTTGCCCGCCTCCCAATAAGGCGGGATGGTCTTCAGCAGCGTGTTGAGGTTCGAGGGCCCGACAATGTCGACGCCGCACGCGAACTTCTCGGGCGTGAAGGCGAGGCCGGCGAGGGTCGCGTAGCCGCCATAGGATCCGCCCATGATCGCCACCTTGTCCGCGGTGGTGATGCCGTTCTTCACCGCCCAGTCGGCGGCGTCCAAGAGGTCATCGTGCATTTTCGTCCCCCATTGCAGATTGCCTGCGGAGAGGAACTTCTTGCCGAAGCCGGTCGAGGCGCGGAAGTTGGTCGACAGGACGGCGTAGCCGCGATTGGCCAGCCACTGATGCGTGCCGTTATAGCCATAGCTATCCCGTCCCCAGGGGCCGCCATGGACCAGCAGAACCATCGGAACCGGCTTGTTCGGGCGGCCGTCGCCGTCCGGGTCCGTGCCCGGCGGCAGCGTCAGGTAGGACACCATGGCCATGCCGTCGCGGGTCCGGATCTCGAGCGGGTTCATCGCGGCAAGCGTCGCGCCCTCGAGCTCCGGCCGGGTGACATAGAGCTGGGTGAGCGCTTTCGACTTGCGGTCGTAAAGATAGGCGGCGGACGGCGCCGTCACCGGATCGACCGACACGATCCATTTGTCGTCGGCGTCCGTCCGCGAGCTGACGTTGATCTCGCCCTTTAGCTTGCTTTTCAGATAGTCGAGATCGGCCTTCACCCGATTGTCGAGCGGCATCCACTCGGTCTTGAAGTAATTGACCGCATAGGCCTCGATGCGTCCGGTCTGCGGATGCGCCATCGCTCCTCCGATGTCGGCACGCCGGTTCTCGGCGAGCACCCGCTTGGCGCCGGTGGCGACATCCTGCGCGACCAGAGCCGCCGTGTCGCGGCCGCGCGAATCGATCCAGTAGAGCGTCTTGCCGTCGGTCGTGAAGCCCGCCGGGCGGGTCGTCTCGGAATCCTCGAGCGTGACCTGTTCGAAGGGCCTCGCCTCCACCTGGTTGTCGACCAGGCGGTAGAAGTCGCTTCCGCCGTCGGGGCGCGGCTTGTTGGCGCCCCGGATCGCCAGCTTCCGGTCCGCGAGGAAGCCGGCATAGCCGCCCGTGTTCATCAGCACCGGCGTCAGCTTGCCGGTCTTGAGGTCGAGGCTGTGCACGTCGTGCCATTTGGGATCGCGATTGTTGACGCCCACCAGGATGCGGTCCTTCACCTGGTTGGAGATGCCGACGATCTGGACGCGCGTCTTTTCGAACGGCGTCAGCGAACGCTGCTCGCCCGAGCCGACGTCGACGCCGTAGAGCAGGAAATTCTCGTCGCCGCCTTTGTCGTTGATGAACAGGATCTGCCGGCTGTCGGGCGACCAGAAATAGGAGCGGATCGGCCGCTGCCGCTCGTTGGTCAGCGGGCGCGCCGACTTGGGATCGGAGGCGGGCGCGACCCAGACGTTGAGCACGCCGTCGCGCGGCGCGATCCACGACAGCCATTTGCCGTCCGGAGACAGGCGGCCCGCCGTCTTGGTGGGGTTCCCGAAGAACTTCTCCCGCGGGATCAGCGGCGCGTTCGTCTCGGCGCCCGCCGGGATCGAGGTCAGCGGCAATGCCATCAGCGTCGTTGCCAGCAAGAGTTTCTTTTTCATGGCTCTTTCCCTCCTATCACTGCCCGTTCCCGGTGTGGTGTAAAGATAAGACACCCGGCAAATATCGCAAGCGGAAACGCCCGCGCCGGAAGATCGTGCGACGAAGCTGCGGTCCGCCCATATTGTTGCAGTGCAACGGGCGGGGAAAATTTCGTTAAGCGGCCGGCACTTCGCGATTCGTTAACCATCCATGCCCGATATCTATCAGCCGTGAACATGATCGACGACATCCTTATCGCTCGGGTCTTCTCGCCCTTCACCGGCTGGATGCAGCACCGGTTCGGCATCTGCCAGTGGCGCCTTTCACTGGTCTGCCTGGACGGCAACATCGCATTCTATCTTGCCGGCGTCGCCTTTACGATCGCGGGCAAGGGGATGGCAGACGGCATCTTCGCGGATCTCCTTGCCGCCTTTGCCTGGCTGGGCGTGATGACGTTCGTGCGGAACGTCGCCTACCGTCAGGCGGGCTCGTCCATGGGTGTCCAGACGGCGCGGCTGGGCGAATGGCTGTTCCGCACAATCCTCACCACCGCATTGCCGCTCAGCCTCCTTCATGTCACCGGCTGGAGCGGCTTCTGCTTCTCGGTCTCGCTGCTTTTCCTGATCGCGCACCTCTACTTCAAGGCGTCGGACACGCCGCCGCCGCAGCGCACGCGCAAGCTCGCCTACAGCCGCGCCTGGGGTTAGACCAAGATCGCTTCAGGTTGAATCAACCTGAAGCGGCGCGGTCTCAACCATCCGAAAGAGCCAGATTGGGGACCCCATCGAAGTACTACTTCGATGGGAACCCTTTCACGCTTTCGGCGGAAGCGCGAAGCGCTTCCACCTCAAACGATCTGGCTCTAGGCTCCAGACGTCCAGTCGGACCAGGCTTCGTGTGTCAAACTGGTTCAACTCGAAGCGATCCTGGTCCAGCGGCCCCGTAACGAGACGGAGCCGTAACGGAACCGTTCGTCCCGCTTGAGCGTCTTACCGTCGATCCGCAGCCACCTCGGCGCGGAGCACAGTGGGAGTGAAGCATATGGGTCTCATCCTTGCACTTATCATCGGGGGAATCATCGGCTGGCTGGCGAGCATCATCATGCGCACCAACGCTCAGCAGGGGCTCCTCATGAACATCGTGGTCGGCATCGTCGGCTCGCTTCTCGGCAGCTTCCTGCTCGGCCGCTTCTTCGGTGCCGAGGGAAGCCTTCTCAACAGCCCGCTCGACGGCGGCACCCTGCTCGCGGCGCTCGTCGGCGCGGTGATCCTGCTCGCGGTCGTCAACCTCTTCCGTCGCGGCGCCGTGCGCTAAGCGCCCTTCACGACGAACCTGGTGGCAGGCCTGCGGACCCCCGTCCGCGGGCCTGCTTTTTTTTGTGGGCGCTCGTCATTGCGCGTGCGACGAGTCGAGTGACCTTTCGCACGCCCTCAGAGGAGCGATTCCAGCGGCTTGGCGGAAAGCGGCGGAAATCCGCCAATGCGACGAACCGTTGGAGCCACGAGAGATAAACGTCTTGCGCCTGAATCCCGATCGGGCACAATAGGTGGTGGCGAGGCCGTGGGGGCGACGCAAGCTGTTGTAGAAGAGGCTTCCGGGCACTATATTCGGAAGTCAAGTGGCTGCTCCTGTGGATATCGGGGAGAAGCCGCGAAAAACGCTTGCACCGCCCCTTCCAGACTCGCCCGGCCGGAGCTATGGCCGATCGGAACGGAACAGGAACAGGGATCGAGAGATGGAGCTATCGGGCAGCAGCGAAGTGGGCGCGAGCGACGTCACCACGGCCACCATGGAAGCGCCGCAGAAGGCCAGATCGGGCGAGGACACCAAGGCGATCCGCCCGCGCCTGTTCCCGGTCGAGACCGACCGCAGCCGCGATGCCCTGCTCACCGATTTCGGCAAGGAGACGCTGAAGGACCGCTACCTGCTCCCCCGGCGAATCCTATCAGGATCTGTTCGTCCGAGTCGCGTCCGCTTACGCCGATGATGCCGGCCATGCGCAGCGGCTTTACGACTATATCTCGAAGCTCTGGTTCATGCCGGCGACGCCCGTGCTGTCGAACGGCGGGACGGGGAGGGGCCTGCCGATCAGCTGCTACCTCAATTCGGTCGACGACAGCCTCGAAGGCATCGTTTCCACCTGGAACGAGAATGTCTGGCTGGCGGCGCGCGGCGGCGGCATCGGCACCTATTGGGGCAGCGTCCGCGGCATCGGCGAGCCGGTTGGCCTCAACGGCAAGACCAGCGGCATCATCCCGTTCGTCCGGGTGATGGATTCGCTCACTCTCGCGATCAGCCAGGGCAGCCTGCGCCGCGGGTCCGCCGCCTGCTATCTCGACGTCTCCCACCCGGAGATCGAGGAGTTCCTCGAAATCCGGAAGCCTTCCGGCGATTTCAACCGCAAGGCCTTGAACCTCCACCACGGCGTGCTCGTCTCCGACGCCTTCATGGAGGCCGTCCGCGACGGTGCCGAATGGACGCTCCGCAGCCCCAAGGACGGGTCGGAGCGCGCCAAGGTCGATGCCCGCTCGCTGTTCCAGAAGCTGGTCGAGACCCGGCTTGCGACCGGCGAGCCCTACATCATCTTCATCGACCAGGTGAACCGGTCGATGCCGCGCCACCATCGCGAGCTCGGCCTCAAGGTCTCGACCTCCAACCTCTGCTCCGAGATCACATTGCCCACCGGCAAGGATCATCTGGGCAAGGACCGCACCGCCGTCTGCTGCCTGTCCAGCCTCAATCTCGAGACCTGGGACCAGTGGCACGGCGACAAGCTCTTCATCGAGGACGTGATGCGCTTCCTCGACAATGTCCTCACCGACTATATCGAGCGCGCGCCGGACGAGATGGCCCGTGCCAAATATTCGGCGGAGCGCGAGCGTTCGGTCGGCCTCGGCGTGATGGGCTTCCACTCCTTCCTCCAGGCCCGCAACCTCCCCTTCGAGGGCGCGATGGCGAAGAGCTGGAACCTCAAGATCTTCAGGCACATCTCGGCCCAGGTGAACCAGGCCTCGATGCTGCTGGCCAAGGAGCGCGGCCCGTGCCCCGACGCTGCCGACATCGGCGTGATGGAGCGCTTTTCGTGCAAGATGGCGATCGCGCCGACGGCGTCCATCTCGATCATCACCGGCGGCACTTCGGCCTGCATCGAGCCCATTCCCGCCAACATCTACACCCACAAGACGCTGTCGGGCTCCTTTTCGATCAAGAACCCGTACCTGGAGGAGCTGCTCAAGACCAAGAGCAAGAATTCGGACGGAATCTGGTCGACGATCCTCGAGCGCGGCGGCTCGGTCCAGCATCTCGATTTCCTGACGCCGGAAGAAAAGGACGTGTTCAAAACCAGCTTCGAGATCGACCAGCGCTGGCTGATCGAGCTCGCCGCCGACCGCACGCCCTATATCGACCAGGCGACCAGCCTCAATCTGTTCATACCCGGCCGACGTCGACAAATGGGACCTGCTGATGCTCCACTTCCGCGCTTGGGAGCTCGGCATCAAGTCGCTTTACTATCTCCGCTCCAAGTCGGTGCAGCGCGCCGGCTTTGCGGGCGGCGTCGAGGCCGACAACACGCCGCAGTTGAAGCAGATCGAGCTCGCCGCCACGACCGATTATGACGAGTGTCTGGCATGCCAATGAAATCCTCTCCCCTCGGGAGAGGGAAGGAGCTGCGCAGCAGCGGAAGGGTGAGGGCGATCGCATGCGCACCTACCGACGCCAACCTTCCGGTACGGTTGCACGCGCGCGCGACCTGCGCCGCCACGCGACCGATGCCGAGAAGGCGCTTTGGCGCGCGCTGAGGGAAAATCTGCCTGCTGCCCTCCGCCGCCAGGTTCCGGTCGGCCCTTATTTCGCGGATTTCTTCAGCTTTTCCGCCAAGCTGGTCCTCGAAGTCGATGGCGGCCAGCACGCCGATGCCGCCGAATATGACGCCGCCCGGACCCGCTGTTTCGAAGCGCAGGGCTACCGCGTCCTTCGCTTCTGGAACAACGATGTCCTGACGAGCCTCGATGGAGTGCTCAGCATCATCGCCGCGAACCTCCCTCTCCCATCGGGAGAGGGCGACGCACGTCCTCACGCCATCAATCACCCTCACCCTCCCAGCCTGCGGCTGGGCCCCTCCTCTCCCGACGGGAGAGGGGGCCAAGGAGTAACCGACATGCCCCTTCTCGAAGCCCGCAAGCAGTATAAGCCGTTCGAATATCCCTGGGCGTTCGACTATTGGAAGCGCCAGCAGCAGATCCACTGGATGCCGGAGGAGGTGCCGCTCGGCGAGGATTGCCGCGATTGGGCGCAGAAGCTCACCGATCACGAGCGCTCGCTGCTCACCCAGATCTTCCGCTTCTTCACCCAGGCGGACGTCGAGGTGCAGGATTGCTACCACGAGAAATATGGCCGCATCTTCAAGCCGAGCCGAAGTGAAGATGATGCTCGCCGCCTTCTCCAACATGGAGACGGTGCACATCGCCGCTTACTCGCACCTCCTCGACACGATCGGCATGCCCGAGAGCGAATATGGCATGTTCCTCCAGTATAAGGAGATGAAGGACAAGCACGATTATCTCGCCACCTTCGGCGTCGACACCGACGAGGACATCGCCAAGACGCTCGCCATGTTCGGCGGCTTCACCGAGGGGCTGCAGCTCTTCGCCAGCTTCGCGATGCTGATGAACTTCCCGCGCTTCAACAAGATGAAGGGCATGGGCCAGATCGTCAGCTGGTCGGTGCGCGACGAGAGCCTTCATTGCGAGGCATCATCCGCCTGTTCCACGCCTTCGTGAAGGAGCGCGATTGCTACACGCCGGCGGTCAAGAAGGAAATCCGCGACACCTGCCACCATACGGTCGAGCTCGAGGACGCCTTCATCGATCTCGCGTTCGAGCAAGGCCCGGTCCCCGGGATGACGCCCAAGGAGATCAAGCAATATATCCGCTACATCGCCGATTGGCGGCTGGGCCAGCTCGGCCTGAAGCCGATGTTCATGATCGACGAGCACCCGCTCCCCTGGCTTGCGCCTTTGCTCAACGGCGTCGAGCACGCCAACTTCTTCGAAACCCGTGCGACAGAATATTCCAAGGCGGCGACCCGCGGGAACTGGGGCGAGGTCTGGGACAGCTTTGACCGGAGGAAGAGCGCCAAGGCGGCAAACGACGCCGCCGGCCTCGCCTCCGAAGCGTCGGCGAAGGAGGGGGAGGATATGTTCACACGGGCTGGGGTGGCGGCGGAGTGATGTTGACCAATGATCAACTTCTTCTTAAGCTGTAGGAGCTAGCTCTAAAACGGAGGGCTGTATGGCCAAGGTACGTCCGACGCCGGCGATAGTTCAGGACTACGTTAGCTGCGTATTGGGTTCTTGGGCCGGGAATCTCGGCTTCCCAAAGTTTTGAAGGGGCTTGCCGCTGCCGGGTTGGATCAGGCTGACGTTCTCTTTGTTCTGGAGACTGGCACAGTTTCGTCGCTCAGCAAGGAGGAAGCACATGTCACATATTTTCAGATCGCGGGCACGACGCTCGATGGAGAGCGCGTGAAAGTCACGGTTTCCTTCAACCCGCATGTAGAAGGGCTGTGCGTCCGTGAGGCTGCACGGCTTTAGGAGCAAGGGAGATGCCCGCAAAGAAGAAACCAGGGGAAGTATCCGTGCTGCCCGAATACGTCGCTGACAATCTAGGGGTACCGTTCAAAGTTGTCTTGGTGAAGTCGGTTAAGCAAATTACCAACAAGGAAACTGGAGAAGTCGATCAGATCGTAATCCCGAATCTGAGGGGGCTTCTCCAGCAGATCGCGTTGTCTCGCATCCTCATACCGAGAAAGCTTAGCGGGAAAGATATCAAATTTATCCGCAAAGCATTGCCGATAAAAGCAGGCCAGCTAGCGGAGAAGATAGGGGTCACTCCGGAGCACCTTTCACGGTGTGAGGCCGGAGAGCGTGCTCTTTCCCTCGGGACGGAGAAATGCCTCCGTATCGCGGTCTTGCTGGAGCAGTGTCGGCTTCCGGATCAGGTAAAACATCTGTGTGAGAAGGATGGCTCAGTAAGGAAGCGGGTCGAAGTCTTCGAGAAGGCTCTTTGCAAGATCGAGTCTATCATCAATGGGATGACAATACCCGCAGCGTATAACTCGGAGGATGAGTTGTGCCTCTCATTCAGGACGGTTCCTAAGCCAGAAAAAAGTCTTTTCGACGAAGACATCGAAGCTGATTGGTCGGCCCAGGCACAGGCTGCATAGTTGGAGGGCCGCAGAAATTTTCTGCGGCCCTTTTTCTTGACCAATGATCAAGAATCTCCTATTCCAATAAAGCGAAGGCGGAGCCGCGCTAACGACTCCGCCTCCAGGATAAGCGCACGACAGCGGCAGCAATCGGCGCTCGGCTTGGTGAGGGTGTAATCCTCGGCCTCGCAACCGCGGACATACACTCTGACTCGCAGTTTATCAACGGCTGCCCGGAGTAGATGCTATGTTTGCGAGCACTTACGGAACTACCAAGAAGCCTATCGGCACCACTGCTCAGACGGGTGAGAAGTGCCCGGAAAGCGGCGTATGGCAGGCACAGAAATCGCCATACGGAACGGCGCCAATCGCAAAGAGCAATGTCATGCCCCCGTATGCGGGCACTGCCGTCACTTGGAAGCTGATCCAGTATGCGTAATTGCGGGGGGCAAGCTCGTCTTGCCCCCTTTTTCCAGGAGAGCAGACATGAGCGGAGACGATAGAACAGTTTACAGGAGAGACGATGGCAGTTGGGCGAACAAGCGCGACAGCGCTACTCGCCCGGCAAGCCTGCACCGCACTCAGACCGAGGCCGTTCGGGCAGCCCGCGAGAACCTGCTGAATGCTGGCGGTGGAGAGCTCAAGACGGAGGGACTGAACGGACAGATTAGAAGCAAGGATACGATTGGGAAGTCCGATCCATGCCCGCCTAAGGATCGGGAACACTAAGGGAGGAAAAGCCTCACCATTCCACCTCGTGTTGATCTCCTTCGGCCCTAGCATGAATCGGCGCGTCCAACTTCGGAGTGGTTCATGCCGGGGCTGGCGCCTGGCCGCCCCGCTGAGACGGCCCAGACGCGAATTCCGGGGACACTGAATTTCGGACCACAATCCCCATTTGGCTATTTACCGTCTGCGATGCTCGCCCGGTACGGCATGCGCTCCCCTAACGAGCCGTCGGCAAGAACCCGGCGCTCCAACGCAACAACGTCCGCGTCCGGCATTTCCGCTTTCACCCGGCGGGCGATGGCTATCGCCAACCAAGCGCGGCCTTCGCGTGACGATGAAAGACTATGATTATGATGCGGGCGCTAAGCTCCTGAACTCGACGCTGACGTTCGACGAGTTCCTGACGGCGTTGCGCAGCGGCCTCGTTGTGCTCAACGTCACACCGACGCCTTCAATCCCGGCGAGATAAGCGGACGCGTCGAGAAGAGCTGACCCGCCAGCCGGCGTCAGCAGCGGCCGCGCCGCAGGACCCCTATTTCACCGCGAGCCAGGCCACTGACGCGGCGGCGAGCTTGGTGTCGGCCGAGGTGCTGACCCGCACGTGGAACCCGTCGGTCGTGACATCCTGCACGTCGACGTTCACTTGGCGCGTGGCGGCATCGGGATCGTCCACTGTCTCGAGCGCGGCCAGCACGCTCGGCGGCCCGTCGAACGGGGTTGGGAAGGGGACATATTTCACCACCTCCCGCTCGCCGCTTCCCGCCCACATGTAGCCGTTGGGGTAGTGGTTGAAAACTCCCGCACTCCCTGTGAGCACCGCCATCTATCCCTCTCGCGTACAAGGTCACAGAGGATCGGAATCATGTTCGAAGCCGTTCGCCAAGCGGAAGAAGGTCCATCTTGGACCGATGCCGTCGCATCCTTGCTCGCTTGGCGAACCACCGCGGCTCCCTCCACCGTTCGGCGCGTTCGTGCGCGCATGACCATTCGCAGCATCCGCCGCGGCTCCGGCAAGCCGCTCCTCCTCGTCCACGGCCTCGGCAGCAGCCGACGCGCCTGGGGCGGAGTCCTCCCGTCCCTTGCCGCCACCCGCGAGGTGATCGTCATCGACTTGCCCGGCCATGGCGAGAGCCCGGCCGAAGCGGACAGCGGCACCTTTGCCGGTCTTGCTCGCAGCTTCGATGAATGGCTCGGCCGTGAAGGGCTTGCCGGCGTCGACATGGTCGGCAGCTCGATGGGCGCCCGGCTCGTGCTCGAAATGGCGCGGCGCGGCCGTTCGGGGGCGACGGTCGCGCTCGATCCCGGCGGCTTCTGGCAGGGCTGGGAGCGCAGGTGGGTGAAGACGACGCTCACCGCCTCCGTCGCCTTGCTCCGCACCCTGCGGCCGGCGCTGCCCGCGCTTGCCCGCAATGCCGCCGGCCGCACGGCTTTGCTCGCCCAGCTCTCGGCCCGGCCTTGGGCGCTCGATGGCGATCTCGTCGCGGCCGAGCTCGCCAGCTTCGCCGACACCTCCACCTTCAACGCCCTTGTCCAGGATCTCAGCGACGGCGCGGTGCAGGAAGGCCCGTCCGCTCCGCCGTCCGGCCCCGTCACCATCGGCTGGGGCCGCCACGATCGCCTCTGCTTCCCCGCCCAAGCGCTGCGGGCCGAGGCCGCCTTTCCCGGCGCACGCCTGGCTTGGTTCGAGAAGAGCGGCCATTTTCCGATGTGGGATCAGCCCGAAGAGACGATCGCCACGATCGTCGAGACGGTCGGCTGAGCCTGCTATCCCGCGCCCCTCCTATTCGCTGGCATTGGCGGCGCGGCGCCCATAGACGGGCCCGGAAATGGAGGCCGGAATGGTGACGGATGCAGATCAGGCGGCGAAGGCGGTCCCCAACCGGCGCATCGCCTTGCTCATCGATGCCGACAACGTCTCCCACGGAAAGATCGCGGCGATGCTCGCCGAGCTCTCCAAATACGGCGTCGCCAATATCCGCCGCGCTTATGGCGATTGGGCAAGCCCCGGTCTCAAGGGCTGGACCGCGCGGCTCCACAAGCATGCCATCCGTCCGGTCCAGCAATTCAGTTATTCGAAAGGTAAGAACGCCACCGACATGGCGCTGGTGATCGACGCCATGGAATTGCTCTATACGCAGAAGCTCGACGCCTTCTGCATCGCCTCGAGCGATGCGGATTTCACGCCGCTCGTCATGCAGCTGCGCGCCAACGGCCACGAAGTCTACGGCTTCGGCGAACGCAAGACGCCGGAGCCCTTCGTCAACGCCTGCTCGACCTTCCTCTACCTCGACAGCCTCGGCGAGGAGGCGCCGCCCGCGCCTGCGGCCGCGGCGGCAGCGGCACCCGCCGAGCGGCCCGCCAGAATTGCGGCCCGGCCCGCCGGCAATCCGGCGGGCGACCCCGCTGCCCAAGCCGATCCCAAGCCCGAACCGAAGCCGCCGCTCAGCCAGGATGCCTTCCTGGTGTCGGTGCTTCGCGGGGCCGTGGAGGCGACGGCGGGCGACGATGGCTGGGCGAATCTCGCCGCCGCCGGAAGCGCGGCGAAGCGCCAGGCGCCTATCGATCCGCGCAATTACGGGAAGAAGAACTTCCCAAAGCTGTTCGAGGCGGTCGGCCTTTTCGACATCGTCAAGGCGGAGGGCAACGGCCAGACCTACGTCGCCGACAAGCGCAACAAGGACCGCAGCGCGGAGCCCGCCGGTGGGCGCGGGGAAGCGCTTGCCGACCGTCTGCCCGGCGCTATCGGAGCTCCATCGCGCCAGGGATAAGCAGCCGGGCCATTGTGAAAGATTTCCCGGGGCGCCCTCGCACTGTCAGCTTCAGCCAGCGCTGCGCTCTCGTCAGGGCCTCGCGGCCGTGGCAAGAGGCCGCATGCCGCTTCGCCGCCCCGCCTCCGCCCGCTCGATGCTCCGCGCCTTCCAGGCGATCCGGGGCGCGGCGCCCGACCCGCGGAACCCGCGGAAGGAACCCGCGAAACTACTACTTTCGCGGGAAGCCCGGATCCCGCCTTCATGGCCGATCTCGATTATGCTCAGCACAAGGACAGCGATCTTTCGATCCGGATCGGTGCGCTGCTCGCCTTTGACGGCCTGCTCGTCACGGCCGGCATCAATCCGCTCACCGCCTCGCCCGGCGCGCTCAGCCTCGATGCGCCGAGCCAGCCGATCCAGGTGGCGGTGATCGCGCTCGGCATGGCGGTGCTCGCCGCGTCTTCCTATCTGTGCGTGCGCGCCATCCTGATCGGCGAGGAATTCTCGCCCGAGGGGATCGAGGACAATCCGCAGGCGCTCGCCCAGCGCCTGATCGCCGCCTATGTCGCCTCGATCGACGCGCAGACCCGCCTCGTTGCCCTGGCCGGGCGCCTCACCGTGACCGGCGGGCTCATCACCTTTTTGGGCTGCCTCTGGATCCTCCTCGACAAGATCTTCTGACGCTCTCCAGACCATATCAAGGTCTAGACCAAGATCGCTTCAGGTTGAGATCAACCTGAAGCGTGAATCTTGGTCTCAACCATCTGAATAGAGCCAGATTGGGACCCCATCGAAGTAATGACAGCGGCGCGGCTTCCCCCGGAAGCCGCTTTGGATCCGCTGTCATTTCGATGGGAATTCACGCTCTCGGCGGAAGCCGAAGCGCTTCCACCTCAAACGATCTGGCTCTAGGCACGAGGCGCGGCGTCCCCATATCCGCCCTATGAATATCGCTCGAACCGCCTTTCCCCTGTTGCTGCTCATCGCTGCCGCCTGCGCCGTCCGAGACTCCGAAGGCCGCGCCAGGCGCGGTCGAGCGGACCGTCGCGGAGCTCGACCGCAACGAGGCCGCCGAACGTGCGCAAACGATCCGCAAGCTCGACCGCGAGGCCGAAGCGCGGGCGGATGAAGCTCAGCGGCGGATCAGGGCAAGCGAGCGGCAGCGGCTGAAGCAGGATTAGCTTTTTCGCGAGAAAGCCTCCATATGGCCGTTATGACATTTCCTCCCAGCACGCTCGAACGGGCGTTCGAACTCGCCCGCTCCGGCGAATGCACCAACACCGCCGAGATCCGCGCTCGCCTCAAGAGCGAGCGCCACGATCAGGTCGAAGCCCATCTCCAGGGCCCCTCGATCAACCGCCAGCTTCGCCTGCTCTGCGAAGAAGCCGCCCGCAACCGCCAGCCGGCCTAGACCTTGATCGGATCAGGCCGAATCAGCCTGATCCGTGACTCAAGGTTGAGCTCTATGAAAAGGGCCTGCTTCACGCTTGGGGCTGGTTCAGCCTGAAACGGCCTAGGCCAAGATCGCTTCAGGTTGAATCAGCCTGAAGCGTGAATCTTGGCCTAGATGGTCTAGAGCCATCTGAATAGAGCCCGCCGCGGCCGCTCAGCGCATCAGGCCGGCGGCCTTGAGCGCGTCCTCGATCACCTTTTGAACCTCGTTCGCGGGTGCGGAGGAGGAAATGGCGGCGGCCCTTGCCGCATTAGGACTCGCTCCCCTTCAGGCTGACCCGGGAACGAGTCTGTTTTCCTTTGATTGCCGTGCTTTCCGAGCCGTCAGGCGATTCCACCTGACCAGAAAGCACTCCAGGATCCCGCTTGACCGGCGCCGCTTGCGGCTCGGGTGCGATGCCGAAGAAGGCGGCGATCCGGTCGGTCGAGCTGAGGCCGACGTCGAGCATATGCGCCATCGCCTCGCCCGATTGCCCGTCGTCGGTGCCTGGCATCAGCGGCGTGCCGTGCGCCATTCCGGTGATCTCATATTCCTCGACGAGCTCGCGTCCGTCCGGGCCGGTCCACACCCGCCGCGGATAGCCTTCGACCGTCTCCGTCCGTGCCGGCTCCGAAGGGAGGCCGTGGATTGCGGTCCATTGCCTGACGATCGCGTCCGCGTTGCTCGGCATCACCGTCCGGTCCTCGCTTCCCTGCCAGACGGAGATGCGCGGCCACGGGCCCTTGTGCGGCGAGGCCCTGCGGACATGGCCGGCAAGCTCGGCCGTGTCCGCCTGCGCCCGGCCGCCCATGCACTGGAACGCCTCCGCGACGCCCGACGCGCAGCCATAGGGAATGCCGGCAATGATCGCGCCGCCCGAGAACAGGTCAGGATAGGTTGCCAGCATCACGGACGCCATCGCGCCGCCGGCCGAAAGCCCGGTGACGAAGACGCGCTTGCGATCGATGCTGTATTGACTGCACATCGCCTCCACCATCGCCCGGATCGATGCCGCCTCGCCCATGCCGCGCTGGCTGTCGTTGGCGGTGTACCAATTGAAGCAGAGATTCGGATTATTGGCGCGGGTCTGCTCGGGGAAGAGCAGGGCGAAGCCGTGCCGCTCGGCGAGCCGCGACCAGCCCGATCCCTGATCGTATCCCGCCGCATTCTGGGTGCAGCCGTGGAGCACGACCACCAAAGGCGCGGGAGTCTCGAGCGTCTCCGGCACATAATGTAGGGCGGTGAGGTTGCCGGGATTCTGCTTGAGCCCGCCGAGCTCGGAGAGCCGGTCGCTCCCATGCGACGGCGTCAGCGCCTGCAGGATTTTGCCGGCGGAGGCCAGCTTGGAAAGTGACTTGGTCAGGCGCATCGAACATCCTCAACTGGCGGCATCCGGAAGGGACGCCGCACGGGTTCAACGACAGAGTAGATGGGTTGTTGCTGCAGTGCAGCAAAAAAACCTTCCAGGCGTTCGCCACTCCCGGATTTCATTGCCGCCGCTGATCGGCCGCGCCATGGTCTCAGAATGCGGATCTTCAACGTCGACTCGGTCGCGCCCGCGGACCGTCCGGGCCTTACCGATCAGCTGCTGCCGGACGAGATCGTGGTGGAGGCGTTCCACGCGCAGTCAGCCACGATCCTGTTCACCGACAGGCGGATCGTCACCGTCCAGCTCCAGGTGCTACTTGCCGAGCGAAGCGAGACGAGCTCCTTCTCCTATCGCGCGATGCGGCAATTCTCGATGGTGCAGGGCTCACCGTCCGAGAGCCGGAGCGAGATCAGGATCTGGCTCGCCCCCGACCCGCAGCCGCTTCACCTGCGCGCCAATCCCGGCACCGACCTCGGACCGCTGCACCGCCTGCTGGCGCTGGTCTGACAGGCCGATGGATTATTGCGAATATCAGCGTGACAGCGTGAGGCCCGGCAGGCGCTTCGCGAGTGCCGCCGCGACCTGCGCTAGGCCCGCCGCCAATATCGGCGCGACCTGCGCGACGATCGCTGCGTCATGGCAGAAGCCGCTACTGGGACGGCTATGGCTGGCGTGATCGCTGGTAATCGACTCGGCGGCTGAAGGTCAGGCGCACCAGGGCTCGCGACGGCCGGTCCAGGTGCGCGCCAAGCCTTCGGCGACGAGCTGATCGCCGAGCGAGCGTCCGCCGCGCGTTACCACCCGGAGCTTGCGGCCGTAGCGGTCCTCGTCCCGGCCGACCGGCCGCAGCTCGAACGGGCCTTGGCGCAGGAGCTGGTCCATCCGCCGCGTCGCGCGGGCGGCGAGCTTCGTCTCGTAGGCGCAGCGGCCCCGCAATTCGGGCGTGTCGATGTCGGCGATGCGATCTTCTCCCCGCCATAGCGGAACGTGTCCCCGTCGATGATGCGGACGGCCATCGGGTTGGCGGCCATGGGATCGGCAGATCGGCCCGCTCCGGCGACAGCCATGTCGGACGCGTTCCAGGGCACCAGCACATAAGAGAGGCCCGCCAAGACGCCGCCAAGCAGCACCAGCCTGATCTCGCCGGCGGTGAATGCAGCCTTCCGATGCCGCTTGCGCATAGGCCAGCGATGCCTGCTCCACTGGCCCGCCCAGCCGCGGCGGGTCTTCGGAACGGTGCGCGGCGTCCAATGCTTCGACATGCGGCAAGCCTAGCCGGCGAAGTGCGAAGGCGAGCAAGAACGAGCTCTAAATCGACTGCGCTCTCTGGAACGGAGAGGATCTTGGTCTCACTGGAGGTCGAGAGCGCCGTGGCTTCTCCTCGCGCCGGGCGACTTCGGGCGTTGCCGCCCTTGCCGAGCATGATCAGCCAGTCGGCCCCGTTGCTGCAGCGCGCGGCCCAGCTCGGCATCCCGAAATGAACCCCGTTATAGGCCGAGCCCACCACCTGCTGGCATTCCTGCCCGGCGTCGCGAATGGCGCGTAGGAAGAGGGCGTCGCGCTGTTTCGCGGCGAGAGCATCGATCCGCTGCTTGTAGCCGCCCTCTGGCACGGTGATCGCTTTGGCCTCGCGCGGCTCCGCCTCCGGGCCGCACGCCGCCGCCGCGAGAAGAGCTGCTCCGATCAGCAAGCGTCCCTCGATCACCCCAGTTCATCCGCCCCAGACATGGTCCCGGTCTAGCAGGAAGGCGGACGGGCGGAACCGGCTTCCGTCATCCTGCGTTCGTTACGGGTGTATAACAGGAGAAGCCGCATGGCTGATGACCGCGATACCAACCACACCACCGAACGCACGACCGTCGTTCATACCGAAGGGCGGCGCGGCGGCGGCGGCACCATCGCCCTTGTGATATTGATCCTGCTGGTGCTGCTCGGCCTCTATCTCTTCCGCGACCAGCTCTTCGGCGGCGCCGCCAGCAATGTCGAGAAGATCGACGTCGACATCACCGCCAATAGTTCCTGAGCTCGATTTCTTCGATCGAAGCGCGTTCGCGCTTCGATCAAAGGCGTAAATTAGGCCATCCCCTATGCCCGCGACCTTGATCCAAGGCTCAGGCTGTTTCAGCCTGAGCCGATCTTCGTTAGCGCAAGGCGGCGACGAACCGCTCATTGTCGACCATCCCAAGCCGCTCCACGCCGGCTCGCTTGATCGCCGCCAGGACGTGGTCGAAGCGGTCGTAGGGCGTCTCGCCGTCAGTCCTGAGCTGGAGCTCGCTCAGCGGCTCGGCGGCGATCGCGCCCAGCCGCGCCGGCAACTCGGCCTCGCTGACGCGGACGCCATCGAGACGGATCGCGCCGACCGCATCGAGGTCGAGCCGGTGGATCACAGGATCCCGCGCGACCGGATCTCCTGGGGCAGGTCCAGCGGTACCTTGTGGGTCGCGATCGGGACCGTGACGATGAACATGATGAGGAGCACCAGCATCACGTCGATAAGCGGCGTGGTGTTGAGCTCGCTCATCGGCACCTCGAGCGTGCCGGCGAAGGACGGGATCGTGCGGCGCCTATGCATCTCGCTCTCCTCTCATGATGAGACATAATAACATCACAATATGAGCAGAGACAAGCGGCTTCCTGCTGCAGGCCCGCCGCGATCAGCTTGTCCCGGCGGGGAACCGGCACTCCGGCAGGCCGAGCGTCCGCATATGGCGGCACTGGCGCACCTGGACATCGCCGGTCGGTGCGATGAAGACCGAATAATCGCCGTCGCTGCAGCGGAGCGTCCACATCGAGAGGTTCTTATAATCCTCCTGGTAGCCGCTATACTCCACTTTCTTGCACCGCTGGCCGCTGTCCCGTGCGGCACGGCGAAGGCCCATGCCGCGGTTGAGTTCACTCAAGGATTTGAGCTGCTCGACATGCGGGTTCCCGGCCGAGATCGACCTGGTTTTGCTCGCCTCTCCGCCGCCGGAATCGCAGCCTGCGAGCGCCAGCGCCAACCCCGTTATCGCGACCAGTCTCACCATGCTTCCCTCCATCAGCCATCTAGATTCAGATAGGTCGGATCAGCCTTTCGTGAAGATGCGCCATTCGCCGTCCCGGGCGCGGCGGCGGAGCGTCACCGTGCCGGCGCTTCCGAACGGCGTCCCGTCCTTCATCGTGCCATATGTGTGGACCGGCACTTCTACATAGAGCCAGCCGCCGGCTTCTACCGGCTCCGAGGGCGTGCCGACCGTCACCCCATGGGATGCGAAGCGCTCGAAATGCGCGGCAAAGGCATCGGCATCGGCCCCATTGGGCTCGCGCAGCTTGTGCGCCTGGGGATAGCGGCGTTCCCCGATGAGCGCATAGTAAAGGCGCAGGACATCCGCGGCCTCGCCCTTTTCGGCTGTCGACGCGGGCTGATCGGGAGCGGGAGAGGCGGCCGCTGCGGGCGGTGTCGCGGGACCCTGCCTTTCGAGCTTCGGTCCGGCGGGCGTGGGCGCGGCCTCCTCGGTGCAGGCTCCGAGCAGCAAGGCGAGCCCCATGCCCGCCGCCGGCGCCGCGAGGGCGCGAGCTTCAGCCCGCTTAGAGCCTTTCGCGGCAAGGCGGGGTCGCCTTGTCGGATCAGAAAGGCTCCAGATTCCCTTGAGCACGTCCCAGCCGAAAATTGAGTAGGTGCGCAGTCCCCCGGACTGCGCTACGCCATGCTGGGGGCATGGCGACCTACATTCAATGGTTCCCACTTTTTCTGGAAGTGCTCTAGACACGCCGCCAACGCAAGGTTTCGCCGGCATGGAAGGGCACGATCGTGCCGCCGGCGCCGGGCAGCCGCTCCGGGACCGTCACCTCTGTCCGTTCAAGAGTCACGGTGCCGGCATTGAGGGGGAGCCCGTAAAAACGTGCCCCGTTTTCGGACGCGAAGGCCTCGAGACGGTCCAGCGCGCCTTCCTCCTCGAACACCTGCGCATAGCTTTCCAGCGCGAACGGCGCGTTGAAGATGCCGGCGCAGCCGCAGCCCGATTCCTTGCGCTCCTGGGAATGCGGGGCGCTGTCGGTGCCCAGGAAGAATTTCGGCGAACCGGACGTGGCTGCACGCCTGATCGCCTGGCGGTGCGCCTCCCGCTTGGCGACCGGGAAGGCAATAAGCATGAGGCCTGAGCCCGCCGGCGAACATCGCGTTGCGGTTGATCACCAGATGCTGGGGCGTGACCGTGGCCGCAATCAGAGGACCCGCCGCCATGACGAACTCGGCGGCCTCGGCGGTGGTGATATGCTCGAACACCGTCTTGAGCCCGGGAAATCCCGCACGAGCCCGGTGAAGACGCGGTCGATGAACACCTTCTCCCGGTCGAAGACGTCGATATCGGGATCGGTCACCTCGCCATGCACCAGAAGCGGCATTCCGATCCGCTGCATCGTCTCCAGCGCCGGGTGGATGTTGCTGAGGTCGGTGACGCCATGGGCCGAGTTCGTGGTCGCGTGGGCCGGGTAGAGCTTGGCGGCGGTGAACACCCCCGCCTCGAAGCCCCGCTCGATCTCCGCCGGATCGGCGGCGTCGGTGAGGTAGAGGGTCATCAGCGGCGTGAACTCCGCTCCCGCCGGCGCCGCGGCAAGGATGCGCTCGCGGTAGCCGATCGCGGCGGCCACTTTGGTAATCGGCGGATCGAGGTTCGGCATCACGATCGCCCGGGCGAAGGCACGTGCCGTGTAGCCGGCGACGGCCTGCAGCATCTCGCCGTCGCGCAGGTGCACGTGCCAGTCGTCGGGGCGGCGAATGACGAGGCGGTCTGTCATCTGGTCTCCGAAGCTCTCCCGATCGCTTGGATCCGGGCGCTACCCCCTTAAAGCCGACTCCCGGTGAGACCAAGATTCACGTTTCATGCTGGTTCAGCCTGAGAGGATCTTGGTCTAATGAGCTCCCATGGCTGGAACCACCCTCCTCGATCGCGCCCTGCTGCGCCTGTCCGGCGATGATGTGCGAGGCTTCCTCCAGGGGCTCGTCACCAACGACATGCTTGCGCTCGCTCCCGGCCGGCCGCTCTGGGCGGCGCTGCTTTCGCCGCAGGGAAAGGCGCTGTTCGACTTCATCCTCTGGGCGGACGGCGAGGATGTGCTGATCGACTGCGAACGCGAGGCGGCGGGAGATCTGGCGAAGCGGCTGACGCTCTATCGGCTGCGCCGGCCGATCAAGATCGGCATCGAGGAAGGTCTTGCCGTCCACTGGTCGGCGCAAGGCGAGGGCTCGCACGATCCGCGTCTTCCCGAGCTTGGCAGCCGCTGGCTTGCGCCTGCCGATGCGCCCGCCTTGGGCTGGCTCGAGCACCGCCTGAGGCTCGGCGTTGCCGAAGGCCGGGCGGAGCTCGGGTCCGACAAGACGCTCTGGCTGGAATGCAACGCCATCGAACTCGAAGGCGTCAGCTTCACCAAGGGCTGCTATGTCGGCCAGGAGAACACCGCGCGGATGAACTATCGCAACAAGGTCAACCGCCGCCTCGTCGTGGTGCCGGCCGAGGCGCCGGGCAATAGGAGCCGCATCTTCTATCCCGATCTCGGTCTCTCGGTCGAACATCGCCCGATCGATAGTTTGTCGGGCGCGATCGTGCCGGAATGGCTTGCCCGCGCCATCGAGCGCGAGCAGCCGGCGGTCTGAGGCCAAACGCCGCGCCGGCCGTCGGCGAGCCGAACGGCCGACCTCGCAAGTCCGCTATTCGGCCTCGTCCGGCGGCGCGGCGGATCGGCTAATGGCGGGAGCGCGGAGGCTCCAGCTTCGCGGCCTGGTCTTCATAATAACGGGCGAGCTGGCGAAGGGCCCTCACCTCGTCGGACCGGCCGTTCTGCGAAGCGGCCGACCGGCACTCCTTCGCTTGCTCGCGGAAATAGTCTGATTCTTTCATGCGTGCCGCCTTTCCGGAACTGAAAAGCTTAACATGCATTACTGTTCCAGCGGCTGAGTCCTGGCCGCCGATCATGCAGCGCGGGAGCGGCCTCGAGGCCGGCTCCGCGGATGCAGACAGAACGCCTCGGTTCTCCCTTGCCGAGGCGTTTTGTTTGTCCCGTCGGGTGCGCTTGATCTGAGGCCCCCATCACGTGGCTGAGGACGATGAGCCGTTTCGCTTCAGGATCCGCCACAACGCTATCGCCCCGATCAACATCCAGATCACGTTGAGCACCGCCGAAGGCATCGCGCCATGGTACCAGCCGTTGACGATGAAGCCGGCCGCCCCCGCGACGTTCATCGCCTGGTACATCACCGATCGGCCGTCGACCCTGCCCATCGACAGCAACAGGTAGGCGGCAAGGATCAGCAGCGCGCCGGCCCAGCCGGCGATCTCGACCAGGAGCAGCTGGGCGCTCAGGCGGCGAGCCTTCGAAGCACGTAATGGAGGATGCCGCCGGCGCGGAAATATTCGAGCTCGTTCAGCGTATCGATGCGGACACGGGCGCGGAAGGTCGAGGTCGATCCGTCGGCCCGCGTCACCTGGACGTCGATCTCCTGCCGGGGCTGAAGGCCCGCGACTCCAAGCATTGTGAACTGCTCGTCGCCGGTCAGGCCGAGGCTCTCCCGGTTCTCGCCGTTCAGGAACTGGAGCGGGAGCACGCCCATGCCGACGAGATTGGAGCGGTGGATGCGCTCATAGGTCTCGGCGATGACCGCGCGGACGCCGAGCAGGTTCGTGCCCTTCGCCGCCCAGTCGCGCGAGGAGCCGGTGCCATATTCCTTGCCCGCGATCACCACGAGCGGCGTTCCGCTCGCCTTGTAGAGCATCGCCGCGTCGTAGATCGGCATCGTCTCGCCGGTGGGGACGTAGCGGGTGACGCCGCCTTCGATGCCGGGAGTCATGGCGTTTCTGATGCGGATGTTGGCGAAGGTGCCGCGCATCATCACTTCGTGATTGCCGCGGCGGGCGCCGTAGCTGTTGAAATCGGCGCGGCCGACCTGATGCTCCGTCAGGTACGTGCCCGCCGGGCTGTCGAGCTTGATGGCGCCGGCGGGGCTGATGTGATCGGTGGTGATCGAATCGGCGAAGATGGCGAGCGGCCGTGCGCCGACGATGTCGGTGAGCCCCGCGGCCGTCATCGACATGCCCACGAAATAGGGCGGGTTCTGGATATAGGTCGAGCCTGCGGACCAGGCATAGGTGTCGCCGCCCGTCACCGGGATCGCCCGCCAGCGCTCGTCGCCCTTGTAGACGTCGGCATAGCGGGTCCGGAACATGTCGGCGTCCACATGCTGGTCGATCAGCGACTGGACCTCCTCGTTGGTCGGCCAGATGTCGCGGAGGTAGACGTCCTCGCCCGCCTTGTCCTTGCCGATCGGGTCTTCCACCATATCCTCGGTGACGGTGCCCTTGATCGCATAGGCGACGACGAGCGGCGGCGAGGCGAGATAATTGGCGCGGACGTCGGGCGAGACGCGGCCCTCGAAATTGCGGTTGCCCGAGAGGACGGAGGCGGCAACGAGGTCGTTGGCGTGGATCGCGGCGGAGATCGGCTCGGGCAGCGGCCCGCTATTGCCGATGCAGGTGGTGCAGCCATAGCCGACCAGATCGAAGCCCAGTGCGTTCAAGTCCTCGGTGAGACCCGCCTTGGTGAGATAATCGGTGACGACCTGGCTTCCGGGCGCGAGGCGAGGTCTTGACCCAGGGCTTTCGGCCGAGGCCTCTTTCGCGCGCCTTGCGCGCGACGAGGCCGGCCGCGATCAGCACCGCTCGGGTTGGAGGTGTTGGTGCAGCTCGTGATCGCGGCGATGACGACGTCGCCATGGCCGAGATCGGTGCCGCCATTGTCGCTCGCGACCGGATAGCGCTTGGCGGCCGCCTCGCGCGCATAGCCATATTCGCCCTGGAGGTTGGCGAGAAATTCCTCGTCCACCTGGCTCAGCAGCACCTTGTCCTGCGGGCGCTTCGGCCCGGCGAGCGAGGGCTCGACGGACGACATGTCGAGATCGAGCGTGTCGGTGAAGATCGGCTCGTGCGTGGAGCCCGGCTCCAGCCAAAGGCCCTGCTCCTTCGAATAAGCCTCGACGAGCGCGATCTCGTGCTCGGGCCGGCCGGTGAGGCGGAGATAATCGAGCGTCTTGGGATCGACCGGGAAGAAGCCGCAGGTGGCGCCATATTCGGGCGCCATGTTGGCGATCGTCGCGCGGTCCGCGAGCGACAAGGCCGAGACGCCGGGGCCGAAGAATTCGACGAAGCGGCCGACCACGCCCTTCTTCCTCAGCATCTGGGTGACGGTGAGCACGAGGTCGGTGGCGGTGATGCCTTCCTTCAAGGTGCCGGTCAGGCGGAAGCCGACCACTTCGGGGATCAGCATCGAGACCGGCTGGCCGAGCATCGCCGCCTCGGCCTCGATCCCGCCGACGCCCCAGCCGAGCACGCCCAGCCCGTTCACCATGGTGGTGTGGCTGTCGGTGCCGACGAGCGTATCGAAATAGGCGACCTCCTGGGCCGCCGCGGCGGTCAAGGTCGCTGCGGCGGTCGTGCGGGATGAATTCCTCTTCCGCGCGGCGATCGGAGGCGGCGCGGCTGGCATCCGGCACTTCGGGCGAGGACCAAACAGTTCTCGCGATATGCTCGAGATTGACCTGGTGGCAGATGCCGGTGCCGGGCGGCACCACCTTGGAAATTGTCGAACGCGGCCGATCCCCATTTGAGGAACTGGTAGCGCTCCATGTTGCGGCTATATTCCAATTCGACATTCTGCTCGAACGCCTTGGGCGTGCCGAATTCGTCGACCATCACCGAATGGTCGATGACGAGATGGACGGGGACCTGCGGGTTGATCTTCTCAGGGTTTCCGCCGAGCTGTTTCATCGCATCGCGCATCGCGGCGAGATCGACCACCGCCGGAACGCCGGTGAAATCCTGCATCAGCACGCGCGCCGGGCGATACTGGATCTCGCGGCTGACGCTGCCCTTATTCTCCTGCCAGTCGACGATCGCCTGGATGTCCTCGCGAGTGACGGTCTTCCCGTCCTCGAAGCGGAGCAGGTTTTCGAGCAGCACCTTCATCGAGAAAGGCAGGCGCGACACGTCGCCCAATGCGGCGGCGGCTTTCTTGAGCGAGTAATAAGCATAGGACCGGCCGCCGGCCTGGAGAGTGGATCGTGTCTTGAGGCTGTCCTGGCCGACCGAGGTCATGCATCATGTCCTTCCGCTATGCGTGGGCTCCACCGCAGATCGCGGGAGCCGGCGTTTCATTTGGCGTGGCGCGGCCTGTAGCAAGCGCGGGCGAACGGGGGAAGGGTCGGACTAACCCTGAGCGTCTGCGGGTAAGACCCTCAGCCAGCTTATGAAAGATGTTCCTGATATGTTCCAACCCGATGCGCAAGCTGCGACATACGGCTCAGCATCACTCATCCCCGGCAGATCGCCTCAAAATGGAGGTAAATTCTGTGTCGCAAGTCGGTTTCGCCAACTACTCTTCCGGCTTGTCGGGGGACATGGTTTTGACCGACCAGGGGAGTGTAGGCGTACGCAGACCGGGAGCCGCCTTGGCAATTTGGCGCGCGCGCTCCACCGGGAGCGCCGGCTGCGCGACGATATCCTGAGCGAGGGTCTGTTCGGCGAGCCCGCCTGGGACATTTTGCTCGACCTGTTCGCCTGCGAGGAGGAGGGCCGGACCGTGCGCATCAGCAGCGCCTGCATCGGCGCGGCCGTGCCCGCCAGCACGGCGTTGCGCTACCTTTCCGAAATGGAACGCAGGGGCCTCATCGAACGCGCTCGAGACGAGATCGATCGCCGCGGCCAATATGTCCGGCTCAGCAAGGAAGCGCGCGAGCATATGGTGCGGCTGCTGGAGCGGATCTTGGCGACCCGGGAGGGCGGCACGCCAGTGCCGTGACTGGCGGGCTGCCGCTGCCGGCTGGTCGGTACCGGAGGTGCCGCCGGCCGAGTTTGATCGCGCCCACAAGCCGAGCAGATCGCGGCGCGAGGAGGCGCTGAGGCTGCATCGCAATTATGCCGATCGCGGCGATGTCGAGCCGTTCCGGGTGCTGGCCGCGGGCCGCCCGATCGCCGAGATGCATCACGGCCATGCCCGCAACCTCCCGGAACATGCGGCGGCTCGGGCGCCCGCGCCTTATTATCCCGAACCGGAACCGCCGAACCGCCGCCGCTGCTTGTCGTGAATATCGGTGGAGGTGCCGTGCCAGCGGACGACGCGGCCCCTCTCGTCACGCTCCGCTATGCCGAGGCTGAGCACCCAGCGATATTTCCCGATCGGTGGCGGAGCCGGTATCGCGCCTCGAAGCGCGAGCTCGTCTCGACCGAGTGGTTCCACATCGTGAGGAAGTCGGGCCGGTCTTCGAGTGGACCAGGGCCGCCCTGCAGCCGCCGCTGCCGAGCGGCTTGCTCGGTGAAATCGGCGCAGCGGCGGGGATAATGAGTGAAGGCGCCATGCGACTCTGCCGACCAGGCCATTGGCGGAAGATGGTCGAGCGCTTCCTTGAACCGGTCCTCGCGCGCTAAGCGAAGAGCGTTGAGGTGGCTCGATGCGGCACAAGTACCAATGTTAACGGGTTGTTTCGGAACCGGTCCTATTTTGGGCGCGTTGTTCACGGACCTGAATGGAGGCACAGATGGCCCAAATCCAAACTCAGCGGCGTGTTGGGGAGTTTACCGAGCCAAAGAGACGCGGGGTACTGACATTGTTCCCGGCGAGGAGCCGGAATGGTCCAGACGAAAATCAATCCGCCGAAAAACTGCCGATGTGGCGACGCGCCTGACACTCCATCCCGCTGCACCTCGCGGCCCAGGCTTGATCTCGGGCAAGGTGCCAGAACGAAGCGAAAGAGCGACCTAGCCACCGGCCGGGCCGCTCTTTCGGTGTATCATCTTTTCCCGCCGGTCAGTCTCACCGCGGCCAGATCTTCACCGGCTCTAAAGCTTTGCCCTGCGGGCTCTGGTTGAGCCTCGGGCGCCCCATATCCCTTCCGGACGACAACCGGTATGTAGCAGCCTTTCGTGCCCCGCACCACGCTAGCACCAGATCGCCGGGAGGAGTTCGCCAAGCTTGCTTCCCTGCGCCGACTTGCCGCGCTCGGCCCAAATCACGCTGGGCCGCTGGCACGGCTCGCCGGCGGATGTGGTCTTCGCGCTCGGCGTTTGAACAACGGCGGCCGGGGCGGCACCGGCGGCGGACGCGGTGCCGGAGATCATAAAGGCGCTGAGCAAAACAAGGTGACGCATCTCAAGTCTCATCGAGCAGCGATATTAGCACCAGCGGCCGGCAAATGCACGGGTCCGAAGCGGCTCAGCGCAAGGTCCGGCGCTGCCGGACCTCGCCTTGGGCTCAGCGGGTGCCGGATTTCCTCCCGCCGGCGGGCGGCGCCTCCGCCTGCTGCGTCTTGCCCAGGCGGCCGATCGTCTGCAGCGCATAATGAAGCTGGAAGTCGGTAATGCCCTTCTTCTTCAGTTCCTCGGACGTGGCGGCAAAACGCGGATCGGGCTTGCCGTCATCCTGGATCACATCGTCCTCCACCTTGATCTCGTTGATCAGATGGCGGCGAAGGTCGGCCTCGCGGAGGCGCGGCCTGGCCTTGTAATCGGGATCGGATAGCTGCGGCACGGCGATGTCGGGCGTGATGCCGCCTTCCTGGACCGATTTTCCGGACGGCGTGTAGTAGCGGGCGGTGGTGAGGCGCAGCGCCGTGCTCTGGCTCAAGGGAAGCAGGGTCTGCACCGAGCCCTTGCCGAAGGTGCGCTCGCCCATCACGATCGCGCGGTGATGCTCCTGGAGCGCGCCGGCGACGATCTCGGCCGCCGAGGCGGAGCCCGCGTCGACCAGCACGATCACCGGCAGCCCGTTCGCGGCATCGCCGGGCTTTGCGTAATAGCGCTCGATGTCGCCCTTCTTGCGGCCGCGTTGCGAAACGATCTCGCCGCGCTCGAGGAAAGCGTCGGACAAGCTGATCGCCTGGTCGAGCAGCCCGCCCGGGTTCGAGCGAAGATCGAGGATATAGCCGAGCGGCTTGCCGCCGAGCGACTTCTCGATCGAGTTCATCGCAGCGAGGGTCGCTTCGGTGGTGACCTTGTTGAAGGTGTTGACGTTGATCACGCCGACCCGGTCCTTGATCTCCCACTTCACCGCCGGGAGCTCGATGATGGCACGGGTGATCGAGACGTCGAACGGCTTGTCGCGGCCCGGGCGCACCACGGTGATCTTGACCGTGCTTCCGGGCGGGCCGCGCATCTGGTCGACCGCCTCGTCGAGCGTGCCGCCATAAACCAGCTTGCCGTCGATATGGGTGAGATAGTCGCCGGCCTTGATCCCGGCGCGATCGGCGGGCGTGCCTTCGGTGGCGGCGATCACCTTCACGGCGCCGTCCTCCTGGGTCACGTTGAGGCCGAGGCCGCCATAATTGCCCTCGGTCGTGGTCATCAGGGCCTTGAAGCCCTTCTCGTCCAGGTAGGAGGAATGCGGATCCAATGAATTCAGCATGCCGTCGATCGCACCCCGCAGCAGCGTCTTGTCGTCGACGGTTTCGACATATTCGGAGCGGACGCGCTCGAACACGCTCATGAACGCGTCGAGCTCACGATAAGTGTCGACGTCGACGGCGGCGAAGGAGGAGGTCGCCGCGGGGATGAGGGCAACCCCGCTGACGAGGGCGAGGGATCGGAGAAGATTTCGGGCCATGATTGTCCTGCTCGGAGGGGCTTTGGAGCGCTTTTACAGCTTTTTAAGCGTCGGAAAAGGAACCAGGATGAATGGAGGCTGTCCCGCGGGACGCTCCTGCCTTTCCTTGGAACGGTTGGGGACGGATCAGCCCAGGAGAAGCGGCGCGATGGGAACCGGCCGTCCGCCCCGGCGGAGCTCCACCGTGACCCTCGAGGATCTGCGCTGCGTGCGGCCGAGGCGGGCGCCCATCGGGATGGTCCGGCCGACCGGAACGGCGATATCCTCGAGGTTGGTGATGAGCGTCGTCCATCCGCCGCCATGATCGAGGATCACGATCCGGCCGTAGCTTCTAAAATTGCCGGCATAAACGATGCGCCCGGCGCGCGGCGCGACCACGTCGGTGCTGCCGTCCGTCTCGAAGGTGAGCCCCCGGGCGTGAACGCCGGCGTCGGAAATCTCCCCGGTGCCGGTGACGAGCCGCCCGTCGACCGGGAGGATGTAGCGGCGGGGGCGCCGCGTTCCGGCTCCGCAGGCGTGCCGGGGCGGAGCACGGGGCCTGGAAGCTCGGCCAGGCTTGAACGGACGCGGGCCTGATATTGCCGCGTGCCCATCAGCGCGGAGAGATCGCGCGCTTCCTCGCTGAAGGCGAGCGCCCGATCGGATTCGGAAAGGGCGGAACTCGCGAGCGATCGGGATCGGGCGCGCTCGCGCTCCTCGAGCCGCGCGAGGGCGAGCCGCTGTTCGCGCAGCTCCTCCTGGCCCTTGAGCAGCGAGGCGCGCGCGGTCTCGGCCTGCTCGCGGAGCCGGTTCCCGGCCTTGATCTCCTCGCGAAGGCTGGCGGTGCGGGCGCGGATCACCGGCAAGGTGGAGGCGAGCAGCGAGCGGACGTGGACCACATCATGCACCGATCCGGGCTGGACCAGCGCGAGCGCCGGCGGGCGGCGCGCCATCGTCTGAAGAGCGGCGGTGAGGCGCACCACCGGGCCCTGCCGTTCGGCAAGACGCGCGCGTTGCTGGACGCGGAGCGCATCGACGATCCGGATCCGCGTCTCGGCCGCGGTAATGTCCGCTTCCGCCGCCTCGATCCGGGCGATGAGGGCGGACGCCGCGGCGCGGCCTTGGCCGCTTCGCTGGTCGCGGCGGCCGCCTGGCGCTCGAGCCTCCGGGAACGCTCGGTGGCTTCGTCGGCCTGGCGCTTGGCCAGCACCAGGGCTTCGGCCTCGCTGATCCGCTCCTGCGCGAGGGCAAGACCGCCGACCAGGGTTGCAGCCGCGACAGCAGGAATGAGGAGGCGCGTGCGCATGCGCCTAGACTTCGATCGGGTCGGTTGAGCAGGCCGCCCCGTCGCCAGGAAGAAGCTGCGCAGGACGCGGCACTGCGCGCCTGCTCATTGCGCTTGTCCCGCGGTCATCGCCATATCCCGTTGCCCGACACGATCATGGTTCAGCCTTCGCGATGATAAGGGTGGTTCGCAAGGATCGATGTGGCCCGCCACAATTGCTCGGCGAGCATGGCCCGTGCAAGGAGGTGCGGCCAGGTCGCCCTGCCGAAGGCGATGAGGAGGTCGGCGGAGGCGCGCGCTTCATCATCGAAGCCGTCGGCGCCGCCGATCATGAACCGCGCCTCGCGCTTGCCCGCATCGCGCCATTGTTCGAGCCTTTGCGCCAAAGCGAGGGAGCCCAATTGCTCGCCTTTTTCATCCAGCAGGATGGTGACGCCGTTCTCCGGCGGCAACGGAAGCTTGCCGCCGCTCTCCGCCAGCTCCGTGAGCCTGGTGGGCCAGGAGACGCGCTTCAGATAGCGATCGACGAGCTCGGCCTCGGGGCCGCGCCCGATGCGCCCGCGTGCCACGACGTGAAGGAGCATCCGTCCGCTCTCCTGGAATCGTCATCGCGATCATCGCCTCCACCTTCTGCCCCCGAGCCCGAATTCGCTGCGACGATCAAGTCCGAACGAAGTGGGAGGGCCTCAGGCGCCGGGCGCCGCCGCGGCGGCCGCGCTCTCCTCGAACGCCCACATCCGCTCGAGATTGTAGAAGCTGCGGACCTCCGGGCGGAAGAGGTGGACGATAACGTCGTTGGCGTCGAGCAGCACCCAGTCGGCGACCGGAAGGCCTTCGATCCGGACATTGCGGCCAAGCTCCTGCTTGATCCGCTCCGTGAGCTTCTGCGCCATGCTCGCCACCTGGCGTGTCGAGCGGCCGCTCGCGATCACCATATGGTCGGCGATGCTGGATTTCCCCTGGAGCGGGATGGTGACGACGTCCACCGCCTGGTCGTCGTCGAGGGAGCGAAGCACGAGATTGTGCAGGGCTTCGACCTCGTCATGATCTCCGCGGGTATGCGGAGCGGGTGCTGGTGCGGGCATGTACCTCCTTGAGTTAAAGCGGCCGCCGCGTCACGCCGTCGCGCAGGGCCTTGGGGTTGAACGTTTTGAGGGAATTTTGGTGCCAGTCGTGGTCGGCGGTCCGCAAGGCGGTGGCGGAGGTCGGATCGGGCGGCAATCTGAGCAGCACGAGTGCCGGAGGTTTCCACTTCGTCCAATGCCGAGCCTGGCATTCGGGCCGGACGAAGCCCCGCAGCCAGCCCATCGCGCGTGCCGAATGGGCAGGTGCATCATATCCGGGACGCGAAACGACCGCAATCGGAACCGTTGCGGCGAGTTTCCGCCACTGCCGCCACTGGTGGAACTGCGCGAGATTGTCGGCCCCCATCAGCCAGACGAACCGGCGTTCGGGGAAATGCCGGCGAAGCGCATGCAGCGTATCGACGGTGTAGCGGGTGCCGAGCTCCCGCTCGATCGCGGTGACGCGGATCGGAAGGCCGCGCGCGGCGGCGCGCGCCGAGGCGAAGCGGTGTTCCAGCGGCGCCATGCCCGCGACATCCTTGAGCGGATTGCCCGGCGAGACCAGCCACCAGACCTCGTCCAGCCCCAGCGCCTTGGCGGCGTTGATGCTGATCCGGCGGTGCCCGCGATGAGCCGGGTTGAAGGATCCGCCGAGAAGGCCGGTAGCGATCATGCGCGGGCGATAGCATGCGTATTCGGTTGCGTTCATGACTTTGTTGGTGGTGACGGTCTCCGTCCTGCAGGCGGTCGGCGTTCCGGAGAAACTGCTCGGCCGGCCGTTGCTGCTCGGTCCGCCCTTCCACATGTACCGCCAGCTCAAGGGCGCTTACCAGTTGAGCTGGTGGAGTGCAGCTTTACGGGCCGTGCCGATTGTGTTCATCTCGATCCTGGTCGCGGGCACATTTGTCGGCTTGCTGTTCCTGCTTGGGGCGGTCGGCTGAGAATGGCGCTTGCGACCATGGTCGTCGGGGCGGATATCAGACATCATCGTTGGTGAAGCGGGGGCACCATGGTCGGGAGTATCGAGAGCATCGGTGATGTGGTGACGGGCGGCATCACCGCGCGGGTGGTGGAGCCGCATGCGGGGGAAGCTCAGCGGCACGGCGAGACCTGTCTGAATTGCGGAACAGCCCTGATCGGCGACTATTGCCATAGCTGCGGCCAGCAGGGGCATGTGCACCGCACGCTCGCGGGCTTTGTCCACGATCTGCTGCACGGCGTGCTGCATCTTGAAGGCAAGATTTGGCACACGCTTCCCAAGCTGATGTTCCGTCCCGGCGAGCTCACCCGGCGGTACATCGCCGGCGAGAGGGCGCGGTTCGTCTCACCGCTCGCGGTCTTTCTGTTCTCCGTGTTCCTGATGTTCGCGGTGATGAGCTTTCTAGGCTCCCCGGAAAATGCGTTCGGCGGCGAGGGCCAGGAGGAGATAAAAACTGAGCTTGGCGAAGAAGCGGCAGCGCTCGACCGGCGTCTCGAGCAGATGAAGCGGCAGCGGGACCGCAGGATCGCACGCGGCACCGAAGTGGTGGCGATCGATAAAGACATTCGAGAGGCCGAGCAGGCGCGCGATGTCATGACCAAGATGGCTGGGAAGGAGCCGGCCTCGGATGAGGCGAGACAGGCGGGAGCCCTCAAGCGAGCCGCCGAGGATCCCGAATCCAGCTTTAGCAAGGCCTTCGAGGCAGCCAAGAAGAACCCGAAGCTCCTCGCCTACAAGCTGCAAACGAACGCCTATAAGTTCAGCTGGTTGCTGATCATCATCTCCGTGCCCTTTGTGGCGCTTTTATTTCTGTGGCGGTGGCGGCCGCTCTACGACCACACGGTCTTTGTCACCTATTCCATTTCCGCAGTGTCGATCCTGGCAACCGTCAGCTCCCTGCTCGTGCTCGCCGGCGTCTCGCCCGGCCCGGTGTGGCTGTTCGCGATGCTGTTCGTGCCTTGGCACATGTACCGGCAGCTCCGCGGCGGCTACGAACTCCGCCGCTTCTCCGCCTTTTGGCGCATGTTCATGCTACAATTGTTCGCCTCCGTCGCACTTGGGCTCTTCGCGACGGTCCTCGTGGCGCTGGGCGTGCTCGGCTGATCAGGCGGAGCCCGGCCTCAGCAAGGATATTTTTTCCGTACGAGGCCGGCAAAGCCCGCCTGGACGGGGATGTTGCGTTGCGCGGGCGAGATCGAACGGAAGTGGTCGAGCAGTTCGGTCGAGTTGAACGAAGCCTTTTCCGGGAGACAATAAGGGAGCTTGCGACCGGTCTTCTTTGCGGCGACTTGCTCGGCCCGAAGCGACTTCGCGCTGTTTTGAATCTCTTTCTTCAACAAACCGATGTCGCTGGAGAAAAGCGCCATCGGCCCCTTTTTCTTGAGCGCATCCGCCTTGGCGAGAAAGGTGGAGACGGGCATCGTCTGCGCCTGGAGCGCAGTGAGCGGAGCGGCGATCAGAAGCAAAGCGGCGGCGAAATGACGCAAGAAATCCTCCCAGCTTTTTTGTTTTGGAGGAGAATGTGCTCAGCCGAGGCTGAACGAAAGCTGACAGATCAGGGTCTCACCGGTGGCGACCAAAGCGCTGGGGCGAGACCGGAAATCGTGAACCAGCATGGGACATGAATTTCCGGTCTCGCTGAATTTCTATTCTGCCCGCGGCCCCTGGAGCTGCGCGACGGCTTGGCGGCCGACGATGGCAAACCCGGCCGCGCTGAGGTGAAGCTTGTCGACATAGAACAGATATTTGTCGGCAAGCGACGGATTGGTGACGCAAGCGGAAGGGCAGGCGCCGGCGCTGATCAGGCCGAAGGCCGCGGGATCGGCCTCGACCCGGTCGGCAAGCCGGTCGAGGTCGAGATAATGAACGGCGACACCGCGCGAGGCGAGCTTGGCGAGCGAGACCTTCATTCGGGCATTGTAGCTGTTCGAAAAGGCGGTCCCGATGGGAGCGATGGTGCTTCCCCTGACTTCGGGCAGGCGGCCGACATCGCCGCCCAGGAAGAGGATGTTGCGCCCGCCCGCCCGCACCAGCGCACCGAGCCCCTTCGCGGCGTTGGCGGCGCTGCGGGCCGCCGCAGCGCGAGCCGACGCAATGGCCGAAGCCACCTTGGCCGGCGAAGGGGACGGCCCGACGCTTTTCTGATAGGCGCGGGCATCGTTGCCGCCGATCGAGACGACGACGAGATCGGTGGGCGACAATTTGCCGCTGACGCGCGGATAATAAGCCGGCCCGCCGCCGGCGAGGAAGGCGCGATACTGCTGATCGAACCCGGCGGGGCGATTCTTGCTGCCGGGTCCGGTGACGGCGCCGCCGAGGGCGAAATTGTCGATTCTGGCGCCGAGGAGCACGCCCATCGTGTCCACGAAGTTGGTGCCGTTCGAGAAGCGGCCGCGAGGATAAAGCGCAGGGGGCGGCCCCGAACAGCTCGTAGATATTGCCGTCGTCGGCATAGCTGTCGCCGAACGCGACGATGCGGTCGAACCGTCCGGCGGTCGCCGGCGCTGAGCAGCCGGCTGCCGGCAAGGCCGCGGCTATCGCCAAAATCGTGAGACGCTTCATCACTCTTCCGCCCTTTCCGGGTGCAGCCAGCGGTGGCCCTCAAGCAAGGAAGCTGGCGCTTGTTCCAGTCTTCTGAGGCGGATGCAAAGAGGGGAGCGGCGCCTCTTGCCCCGCTCCCCCTCTCGAACCGAAGGGTTGGTCTAAGCGCCTTGCGGGGCCGGGCCTCCGAAGCCGCCGGGGCGGCGCGTGCTCGGGATCGAGGAGCCGGCGACGGGAAGCAGCGGACGCTTCGCGCCCGGATCCTCGCGGCCGATATCCTCGCCCTTGATCACGCGCTTGGATTCCTCGCCGTTCAGCGTCTCATATTCGAGCAGCGCACCGGCCAGGCGGTGGAGCTCGTCGAGATGTTCGGTGAGCACGGTCCGGGCGGTCGATTCCGCTTCCTCGATCAGCCTGCGGACCTCCTGGTCGATAAGCTGGGCGGTCTCGGCGGAGATCGACTGGGTGCGGGCAACCGAATGGCCGAGGAACACCTCGTCCTGATTGTCGCGATAGCGGAGCCAGCCGAGCTTTTCCGACATGCCATATTCCATCACCATCGAGCGGGCCATGTCGGTGGCCTGCTGGATGTCGTTGGAAGCACCGGTGTTGAGCTCGTCCTCACCGTAGATGATCTGCTCGGCGATCCGGCCGCCGAAGCAGAGCGCCAGACGCGCCTTCATCTGCTTCATCGACATCGAATAGCGGTCGCGCTCCGGCAGGTTCCAAGTCACGCCGAGGGCACGGCCGCGCGGGATGATGGTCACCTTGTGCAGCGGGTCGCAGCCGGGCACGTGGAGCGAGACGAGCGCGTGGCCGGCCTCGTGATAGGCGGTCGACTTCTTCTCGTCTTCGGTCATGACCATCGAACGCCGCTCGGCGCCCATCATGACCTTGTCCTTGGCTTCCTCGAACTCGTGCATGGCGACGAGGCGCTTGCCCTTGCGCGCGGCAAGAAGGGCGGCCTCGTTGACGAGATTGGCGAGATCGGCGCCCGAGAAGCCCGGCGTGCCGCGAGCGATGGTGCGCGGGTCGACGTCGGGCGCGAGCGGCACCTTCTTCATGTGCACGGCAAGGATCTTCTCGCGGCCCTCGATGTCCGGGCGCGGCACTACGACCTGGCGGTCGAAGCGGCCCGGGCGGAGGAGCGCCGGATCGAGCACGTCGGGACGGTTGGTCGCGGCGATGATGATGATGCCCTCGTTCGCCTCGAAGCCGTCCATTTCGACCAGCAGCTGGTTCAACGTCTGCTCGCGCTCGTCATTGCCGTTGCCCAAGCCCGCGCCGCGATGGCGGCCGACCGCGTCGATCTCGTCGATGAAGACGATGCAGGGCGCATTCTTCTTGGCCTGTTCGAACATGTCGCGGACGCGGCTTGCGCCGACGCCGACGAACATCTCGACGAAGTCCGAGCCGGAGATGGTGAAGAAGGGGACGTTCGCCTCACCCGCGATCGCTCGGGCGAGCAGGGTCTTGCCGGTGCCAGGCGAGCCGACCAGCAGCGCGCCCTTCGGGATCTTGCCGCCGAGGCGCGCGAATTTGGACGGGTCCTTCAGGAACTCGACGATCTCCTGCAGCTCCTCGCGCGCCTCGTCGATGCCGGCGACATCGTCGAAGGTGACGCGGCCATGCTTTTCGGTGAGCAGCTTGGCCTTCGATTTGCCGAAGCCCATCGCGCCGGAACCGGCATTCTTCTGCATCTGGCGCATCACGAAGAAGGCGATGCCGAGGATCAGCAGGAAGGGCAGGGACTGATAGAGGAGGATCAGCCAGACGCTGGTCTGCTGTTCGGGCTCTGCCGAAAAGGCGACGCCCTTCTCCTTCAAACGATCGACCAGCTGCACGTCCTGCGGCGCGTAGGTGCGGAACTTTTCGCCGTTGCTGAGCTCGCCGGAGACGATGTCCTTGCCGATCGTCACGGACTTCACCGTGCCTTCGTCGAGCCGGGTCAGGAAATCGGAATAGGCGATGCCCTCGCCCTGTCCCGCGCGGTTGCCGCCATCGATGATCTGCACGAACAGCACCAAGGCAAGCAGGATGCCCGCCCAGATGAAGAGGCTCTTCATCCAGGGATTTCCGCCGCCGCCTTGTCCTTGCGGATCCTTGTTGTCGTCGCTCATGAATGCTCCCATCGAAGTGGTCCTTCGATGGGTCCCCAGGAGGGATCCCGCGAAGTCCGCTCGTGCCTTTGATCAGCTATGCCATAGATAGGCATTGCAGGCACGTTGGCAATGTAGGCGGATATGGTTAACGCGGTGTTTACAATGCGGCTTCAGACGGATCGAGGGATCGAGCCGGTCCGCGCGCGAGCTTTGCGCATGCGATGCGCGCCGTCGGGCCTGCCTTGTGAGAAATAAACGGTCGCTTGGCTGTGCCGCCTTGTTCGGCGCCGTCATCGCCTTTCCGGCGGGAATGATGCTGGGCGGAGGCGGGGCGGGACGGCAGCAGGCGGCGGAGCGAGCTGCGGGCGACGCTCCGCGCGGTGCGGGCAAGCGTGCAGTCCGGGATTTCTATTCGCCGAGCGTGCTGGATGATCCCTATGTCGTCGAGCAGCAGCTTCGGGTGGTCGAGGCGCTCGAGCTGAGCTGCCGCCAGTTCGGCGAGCGCTGTTCGGACGCGCGCAAGGCGCGGGAGCGGGTGGAGGAGAATAGGGGGCGCTGAGACGGTCTCGGGCGGGAGCCCTCACGAAGTCGGCGCGTGTCTTTCTATCACTAAGCAGGCTCTATTCAGAAGGTTGAGACCAAGATTCACGCTTCGGGTCGGTTCAACCTGAAGCGATCCTGGTCTGGACGGCGCTGCTCATGCCTGATCTGCGTCTCTATCTCGGCCCGTCGGGGCCAGATCGTCGCATCAGGACGCGAACGTGTGCTCAGGCACATCGCACCTCTGGCGACCTCATCGCGTTCTGGCGCAATCATTTGTCGAGCGGCGCCTCCGCTCCTCCCGACAAGTGGCTTGGGCTGGCGGGGCGGACAGGCGCGGGCTGAGGGCCGCCCGGCCCGGCACCGGGACTTTTGGGACCATAAGGGCGGCGCCGCGGCGGTTTCCTCTGCGCTGCTTCCAAGCGCCGGCGGGCTTGCTCCATGCGCGTCTCAAACTGCTCGCGCTCCTCTGCCATCCGCTTCCGCGTCTGCTCCATCGCTCTCTGAAGCTCGGCACGAGACTGGTCCATTTGTTCCTGAAACTCGCGGCGCGCTCGCTCCATCTCTCGCCGGACTTGTTCAAACCGGTCGTCAGCCATGACTCGAGTCCCTTATGCCGTCCTAGGGACATAACGCACAGGAGGGGGAAAGCTCAAGATCCGGCGCCTTGAGCTTTTGGCCAGGGCGAGTTGGGCCGAAGGTCGGCCATGGGTTGAACGGACAATCATACCAGCCGTCTCGGCCTTGCCGAAACACCTGTCGAGGCTCCCCATCTAGCGCGTCTGGAGGGTGCCGGTGCGGGCATCGACCGGGTCGCTCCCGGACACGGCGTGCCAGGCCTTGCGGATGCCGTATTGAACGGCCCAGCCGAGCGCGTAGGTGGCGACGATCGGCGCCGCGGCGC
>JAUJOJ010000026.1 GCA_030447665.1 Allosphingosinicella sp.
GATAGGCTCGATTGTCCGGCTCTATGCCAGCCCGGAGACACGCCTGATCCACCTTATTGTGAAGCCGCTTCAACTCGTCATGGGGGGAGAGACCCGCCCATAAGGCGCCTTTGCCGCGCTTGCCGAAGCTGCCCACTCCGGACAAGGAAACTGCGAAAGGCTGGTGCCGAATCGACCCGAGCGCTGCCGCGACATCCTCGGCCCTGTGCCGGTCCACTTCCCCGATGAAACGCACCGTCGCATGGAGCTGCGCGTCGTCTTGCCAGCGTGCGTTCTGGATACCTCCCATGATAGCTGAAAGGCGCTCGCATATCTCTGCCGGCGGGCGAACGGCGACAAACAGTCGATGCATGGCGCACCGCCTCTACCGCAGAGAGTCGGCTGGGCGAACCGGTTTTCCTTGAAACACTATCGCAATAACCCGATATTAGAAGCCAGCGGCAGGGTGTTCTGCCGTCAAAGGAGAGTTTGGAAATGGCAAACGGATTTGACCCGCGGGTGACCGCAGCGCCCAGATCGACGACCGTCGGTCGGGACAGCGTCGCAATCGACGCGGGGCTGCGGTCCTACATGCTTTCTGTTTATAATTACATGACCTCCGGCGTGCTGCTGACCGGCATTGTCGCGCTGTTATTCGCCAATTCGGAGTTCGGCCGCAACGTCCTCACCAACGGCGGGCCGCTTCGCTGGATCATCATGCTGGCGCCGCTCGGCTTCATCATGGTGCTGAGCTTCGGCATCAACCGGATCTCGACCGCGACGGCGCAGATGCTCTTCTGGGCATTTGCGGTGGTGATGGGCATTTCGATGGCCTCGATCTTCCTGGTCTTCACCGGTCAGTCGATCGCGACCACCTTCTTCGCGACGGCCGCGGCCTTCGCGGGGCTCAGCCTGTTCGGCTACACCACCAAGAAGGACCTGTCGGGCCTCGGCACCTTCCTGATCATGGGCGTCGTCGGGCTGCTGGTGGCCTCGGTGATCAACATCTTCTTGGGCTCGACCACCCTGCAGCTGGCGATCAGCTTCATCGGCGTGCTGCTCTTTGCGGGCCTCACCGCTTATGACACCCAGAAGATCAAGAGCCTCTACTTCCAAGTCGCCGGCACCGACATGATGGGGAAGACCGTGATCATGGGCGCGCTCAGCCTCTATCTGGACTTCGTGAACATGTTCACGTTCCTGCTCCAGTTCATGGGCCAGCGCGACTAAGCAACCTTCGGCAACGAGACGAAAAGGCCCAGCGGACACGCTGGGCCTTTTTTCTTGTGTAAACAATGCCAAGACGGCCGGGCCGCCGGATCCTTCAGGCCAGGTGCTGCTTCAGGAAAGCGGTCGTTCGCTCCCAGGCGAGCTTTGCTGCCGCTTCGTCATAGCGCTCGGCAGACGTGTCGTTGTGGAAGGCGTGATTGACGCCGGGATAGACGATGCTGGTCACGTCCTTGCGCGCCGACTTGAGTGCGGCGGCCCAGGGAAGGGCGGTGGCGTTCACCCGCTCGTCCTTCTCGGCCAGGTGGATCAGCATGGCTGCCTCGACTTTGGCCGCTTCGGCGGGAGCCGGGGCAGGGCCGTAGAAGGGAACGCCCGCCTTGAGGCTCGGGCCGGCCGCCACCGCAAGGCGGTTGACCATTCCCCCGCCCCAGCAAAAGCCGATCGCGGCGACCTTGCGGGATCCTCCGGCCGGCGAGTTCAACCAATCGATGAATGCCCGACCGTCGGCGACCGTCGCTCCAAGGTCGAGCTTACCGATCATCTCGCGCGCCTGGTTCTCGTCCGAAGGGGTGCCGCCCGCGGTCGTCAGGAAATCGGGCGCTACCGCCGAGAAGCCGGCGAGCGCGACCCGCCGCGTAACGTCGCGGATATGCTCGGTCAGGCCCCTGTTCTCGTGGATCACCACCACCATCGGAAGGTCGGCACGAGCATCGGCGGGAGCCGCGCCGTAGCCGCTCATCTTCCGGCCGGGGATAAGCTCCCACCGGATCATCCGGGTCTGAAGCCGGGGATCTCCTTCCGGCACGATGGACGCCGCCGCGGGATTTGCCGCGATGCCGGCGAGAAGTGCGCTTGCGGCAGCTGCCCCTCCTGCAAGACGCGTCAGCTGCGCCACGAACACACGGCGATCCATCCCCTCATGCGTGTAGTGATCGTAGAGCTGGATCGCCGCGGCGCGGATAGTCTCGTTCACGCGGGTTGTTCCTCCCTCCGGCCCGCCGCTGACGCGGAACGGGTGGAAAAGAAAAGGCCGCCTTCCTTGGGAGGCGGCTTTTCTCGATCCTTCGGGTTGCCCTTCCTTGCCGCTTCCGCGGACCGGCGCGGGGCTGGTCCTTGCTGGCCAGGCGGCTTCGCCCTTTTCCTTCTTCTTCGATGCCTTGGGCGGGACCGGCCTCGGGCTGGTCCTGCTGGCCATTATCGGCTTCGCCCTTTTTCCCCTTCTTCTTCGATGCCTTGGGCGGGGCCTCGGGCTGGCCTGCGCGCCTTTATCGGCTTCGGATCGATTGGGCGGGGCGGGGATGATCTCGAAGGAAGGCGCATTGTCCTTGATCCGGACCTTGACCTCACCCCCGTGCATCAGCTTCCCGAACAGCAGCTCCTCGGCGAGCGGCTGCTTGATCTTCTCCTGGACGAGGCGGCCCATCGGGCGCGCGCCGTAAAGCCGATCATAGCCGCGGTCCGTGAGCCACTGCTTTGCCTCGCTGTCGAGGTGGATGTGCACGTTGCGATCCGCCAGCTGCAGCTCGAGTTGGAGGATGAACTTGTCCACCACCATCGCCACCACCTCGGGCGGCAGGTAGGCGAACGGAACGATCGCATCGAGGCGGTTGCGGAATTCCGGCGTGAACATCCGCTTGATCGCCTCTTCGTCCTCACCCTCCCTGGTGATGTTGCCGAAGCCAACTCCCTCGCGCGCCATGTCGCTGGCACCCGCATTGGTCGTCATGATCAGGATGACGTTCCGGAAATCGACCGTCTTGCCGTGATGATCGGTGAGCTTGCCGTTGTCCATCACCTGCAGGAGGATGTTGAACAGGTCCGGGTGCGCCTTTTCGATCTCATCGAGCAGCAGCACGCTGTGCGGGTGCTGGTCGACGGCGTCCGTCAGGAGACCGCCTTGATCATAGCCGACATAGCCCGGAGGCGCGCCGATCAGGCGGCTCACCGAGTGCCGCTCCATATATTCGGACATGTCGAATCGTTGGAGCGGGATGCCCATGATCGAGGCGAGCTGGCGCGCGACCTCGGTCTTGCCGACCCCGGTCGGGCCGGAGAAGAGGTAGTTGCCGATCGGCTTGTCCGGATCGCGAAGCCCGGCGCGGCTCAGCTTGATTGCCGAAGCAAGCACTTCGATCGCCTTGTCCTGCCCGAACACGACGCGCTTCAGATCGCGGTCGAGATGCTGCAGCGCCTTTTTGTCGTCGCTGGACACGCTCTTTGCGGGAATGCGCGCCATCGTCGAAATCACCGCCTCGATCTCCTTGGTGGTGATCGTCTTCTTGCGTTTGTTGGGCGGCACCAGCATCTGCATGGCGCCGACCTCGTCGATCACGTCGATCGCCTTGTCGGGAAGCTTGCGGTCGTTGATGTAGCGCGCCGAAAGCTCGACCGCCGCCTTGATCGCGTCGGGCGTGTACTTGACGCTGTGATGCTCCTCGAACGCTGAGCGAAGGCCGGCAAGGATCTTCACCGTGTCGTCGATCGTCGGCTCGTTGACGTCGATCTTCTGGAAGCGGCGGAGCAGCGCCCGGTCCTTCTCGAAATGGTTGCGGAACTCCTTGTAGGTGGTGGAGCCGATGCAGCGGATCGTGCCGCCCGAGAGCGCCGGCTTCAGGAGGTTCGACGCATCCATCGCGCCGCCGGAGGTGGCCCCGGCGCCGATCACCGTATGGATTTCGTCGATGAACAGCACCGCATGCGGAAGCTTCTCGAGCTCCGTCACCACGGCTTTCAGCCGCTCCTCGAAATCACCCCGATAGCGGGTGCCGGCGAGCAGGGCGCCCATGTCGAGCGAGTAGATGACCGCCGGCTTCAGCACCTCGGGCACGTCGCCCTCGATGATCTTACGCGCCAGGCCCTCGGCGATTGCGGTTTTGCCGACGCCCGGGTCTCCCACGTAAAGTGGATTGTTCTTCGAGCGGCGGCAAAGGATCTGGACGGTCCGGTCGACTTCCGGGCCGCGGCCGATCAGCGGATCGACACGGCCGTCGGCGGCCTTCTCGTTGAGGTTGATCGTGAACTGCTTGAGCGCGGATTCCGACTTTTTCTTGCCGTCCTCCTGCTTCGTCTCCTCGACGCCCTTCACTTCCGGCGTCTCGGCCGAGGTCTCGCCCTTGCCGACGCCATGGCTGATATAGCTGACGGCGTCGAGGCGGCTCATGTCCTGCTGCTGGAGAAAGTAGACGGCATAGCTTTCGCGCTCAGAGAAGAGCGCAACCAGCACGTTGGCGCCGGTCACTTCGTCCCGGCCCGACGACTGGACGTGGAGGATGGCGCGCTGAACAACGCGCTGGAAGCCGCTGGTGGGGGAGGGGTCGGTCTCACCCTCGACTTTCAGAGCCTCGAGCTCGTTGTCGAGATAGAGGCGAACCGCCTCGCGAAGCTCCTTCAGATCCACGCCGCAGGCCTGCATGACCTTGGACGCGTGGGTGTCCTCGACGAGCGCGAGAAGGAGATGTTCGAGGGTTGCATATTCGTGCCGCCGGCCACTCGCTTCGGCGAGCGCCGTATGGAGCGTTTGTTCAAGTTCGCGGGCAAAAGACGGCATTTCTAACTCCTGCGTGCCCGCTGGAAAATCACGGGCAACTTATACTCAATGTCGTGCCGCTTCGGCCCTTCATCAAGCTGGTGGATAATCTCATGACGGAAATAACTCCGATCCCCCGGCGCCGGTTCATTTCTTGAAGATCGCGTCTGCGCTGGCGCGAAAGCTCACGGCCGTGTCGATCCGGGCTCTCGCTCGGGCGATCTCGGCCTCAAGGATGGCGATGCGGGATTGAAGTTCCTCGACTGACATGGGGTCGAGGTCCTGACGCGTCAACTGCGTCAGTGGATCGTCGGGCTTGCTCGGAAAAAGCTCATCCAGGTCCATGACGCAAAAGTTGACCGCGCAGGCGCATCTGTCAACAAGAGCCGCTCCCTCCTGTCGCATTGATCGGGCAGAGTGACCGAATGAACATAGTGCCGGACATCATGATCGCCATCGATCCCGAAGGTCCCGGCGGTCCGGACGTGCTGAGGGCGGTGGAGCGGCCGGTGCCGCGGCCGGGGCCCGGCGAGGTGCTCGTCGCCGTCGAAGCTGCGGGCGTGAACCGGCCCGACGTGATGCAACGAATGGGGCTTTACCCGCCGCCGCCTGGAGCACCTTCCATTCCCGGCCTCGAAATTGCTGGGACCGTCGTGGCAGCCGGGGAGGGCGTTCCTTCAGCCATGATCGGCTCTCGCGTCTGCGCGCTTGTGGCGGGCGGTGGATATGCTCAGTTCTGCCTGGCGCCCGCGGGCCAGTGCCTGCCGGTGCCGGAGGTGCTGACAGCCGTCGAAGCAGCTGCGATCCCGGAGACCTTCTTCACCGTCTGGAGCAATCTGTTCGAGCGGGCCTATGCGCGGGAGGGCGAGACGGTGCTCGTCCACGGCGGGACGAGCGGCATCGGCACCACCGCGATCATGCTCGGCAAGCTGTTCGGGCTGATCGTGATCGTCACTGCGGGATCTGAGGAGAAATGCGCGCGGGCCCGGACCATCGGCGCGGCGCATGCGATCAACTACCGGAGCCGGGATTTCGTCGAGGAAGTGAAGCGGATCACCGCAGGGCGCGGCGCCGACATCGTGCTGGATATGATCGGCGGCGACTATTTCTCCAGAAACATCGCCTGCCTGGCCGATGACGGACGGCACGTCTCGATCGCCGCCCAGCGCGGAGCCAAGGCCGAGATCGCCTTGTGGGACATGATGCGTCGCCGGCTGACGCTGACCGGCTCCACGCTTCGTGCCCGCTCGGCGGAATTCAAGATGCTGCTGCGGGACGAGATCGTCCGAAACGTCTGGCCGGATGTCGAGCAGGGACACTTGAAACCGGTCATCGACAGCGTCTTTCCACTCGAGCAGGCGGCCGAGGCCCATCGCCGGATGGAGAGCGGCGATCATGTCGGGAAGATCGTGCTGGAGGTGAGGTGTTCGAAGACGTCACGAGCGCGTGAGGGGGAGAAGCGGGATTCCCGCTTTCGCGGGAATGACGGGAAAAAAGCGGATTCGCCTTGATTGAGGCCCCTCTGCTTTCCGACTCTTTGTCTTGCGTCGCAAATCCCTCCGGCTTACATCCCCGCAAACGCATCGGCCGCTCCGCCAAGGGGCGGCCCTTATTTTATCTGGAGGATTTCGGTGGCCCAGCCGCTCATGCCGCACGCGACAGCTTCCTGGCTGGTCGACAACACGGCGCTTACGTTCGAGCAGATCGCCGATTTCTGCGGCCTTCATATCCTCGAGGTGCAGGCGATCGCCGACGATACCGCCGCCACCAAGCTGACGGGCCGCGATCCGCTGCGTGCCGGGGAACTCACGCAGGAGGAGATCGAGCGCGGGCAGGCCGATCCTTCCTATCGGCTGAAGATGCAGAAGGAGCCCGACAAGGCGACTCGCACCCGCGGCCCCCGCTACACCCCGGTCTCGAAGCGGCAGGACAAGCCCGACGGCATCGCCTGGATCATCCGCAATCATCCCGAAGTCACTGACGGGCAGATCTCGCGCCTGATCGGCACGACGCGCACGACCATCTCCGCGATTCGCGACCGCAGCCACTGGAACATCGCCAACATCCAGCCGAAGGATCCGGTGACGCTCGGCCTCTGCTCGCAGCGCGAGCTGGACGCGATGGTGGCCAAGGCGGCCAAGGCGGCGGGTCTCGAGCAGGCGCCCCAGGACAGCCGGCTTGCCGGCGACCGGGAGGCGCTGATCGAGGAGTTGCGCAGGGAGCGGGAGACTCACGCCCGTGAGGCAGAGGCTGCCCATGCGGCGGAGCTCGCTTCCTCCTCGGGCCAGGAGGCCGGCGGCGATCGCGGCTTTGTCGACCCCTTCAAGAGCTGAGCCGGCCGCCGAGGCCGCCTCGCTCACGGATCCTGGCGAACCCTACAGCCACAAGGGGCTCACCTATCCGTTCGGCCGCCGATTTCCCGACGCCGGTGAGCTGATCGAGATTGCAGCCGGTCTGCGCTGGGCGCGGCTGCCGGTGCCGGGCTCTCTCAAGCATATCAACATCTGGATCCTGGAAGACGGCAAGGGCGTCGCGGTTGTCGACACCGGCCTTGATATCCCGCCCTGCCGGGAGGCGTGGGAAACGCTCTTTGCCGGCCCGCTCGCCGGGCGGACGATCACCCGCCTCATCGTCACCCATTTCCATCCCGATCATCTCGGCCTCGCCGGCTGGCTCGCCGAGCGCTTCGATGCGCCGCTCTGGATGACCCGCGCCGAATGGCTGTACGGTCGGATGCTGACCGCCGACGTTCGCGACCGTCCGCCGCGGGAGGCCTTTGCCTATTGGCGCGCGGCAGGGTGGGACGAAGAGCGGATCGAAGCCGAGGTGGAGAAGGGCTGGGGCCGTTTTGCCGCCATGGTCAGCCCCGTTCCGGTGAGCTACGTCCGCATGCAGGAGGGAGACAGGCTCCGCATCGGCGCCCGGGAATGGCGGGTGGAGATCGGGAACGGCCATTGTCCCGAACATGCCTGCCTGGTCGACGACGCCGAAGGGCTGATGATCGCGGGCGATCAGGTGCTGCCGCGGATCACATCCAACGTTTCCCTCAGCCTCAGCGAGCCGGAGGGGGATCCGCTCGGCGATTGGCTGAAGTCGATCGAGAAACTCCGCTCGCTCTCCCCAAGTCTCATGGTTCTCCCGTCTCACGGCGACCCGTTCACCGGCCTCCATGTCCGGCTCGATTCCCTGCGCGAGGGACATATCGGCCGGCTGGAGGCGCTCGTGGAGCATCTCTCGGAGCCGCGCCGCGCGGTGGACTGCTTCTCGGTATTGTTCGCCCGGAAGATCGAGACCAGCAGCTACGGCCTCGCCACCGGCGAAGCCATGGCGCATCTGAGGCATCTCGTCGTCGAGGGCCGTGCCCGCCGCGACGTGCGGGACGGCGTGTTCTGGTTCAGCCGGGCCTAGGGCGTGATCGGTTGAGGTGGAAGCACTATGCGCTTCCGCCGAAGGCGTGAATCAGCCGCGTCATTCTTGCCGCGCTTCACGTACCGCTTTGCATGCTGGGGCGGAACCAGCCGCACTTCATGCCCGAACGATCCCAGCAGCCTTGCCCAATGATGCGCGCCGGCACACGCCTCGATCCCGATCGCCGTCGGCCCCAGCTTCTTGAAAAACTCGATCATCTAACCGCGACCAAGCCTCTTGCAGAGAACAGGCTCCTCAGCCGCATTCACCCCATGCAGCTCGAAAACCTGCTTTGACGTGTCCATACCAATTCGGATAAGCTGTTCCACGGACGGTCTCCTTCCAATGAGATCCCTTCGACCTCATCCTGGCACCTAGATGCCGTACGGGGGCCGTCCACCCCAACAGGCCCGTTTCATAGTGTTGAGACCTTGATTCACGGATCAGGCTGATTCCGCCTGATCCGATCAAGGTCTAAGCCTCACCTTGACCCCCGCCACCCCCGGAGCCAAAGCTTCGCCAATGTCAGACAGCCAAGAAGAAATCGGCCAGCTCTCCTTCGAAGCCGCGTTGAAGCGGCTCGAGGAAATCGTCCGCAAGCTTGAGAGCGGCGAGGCCTCTCTCGACGAATCGATCGAGCTTTACGGCGAGGGCGACCGGTTGAAGCAGCAGTGCGAGGCGCGGCTGCAGGCCGCGCAGGCGCGGATCGAACGCATCCAGTTCGGCCGCGACGGTCAACCGGCCGGCACCGTCCCGTTTGACGGCGACTGATCGATCTGTGGCTGAGGGTCCGATCAGCCTGGCGCCCCTGCTGGAGCGGATCGGCGGCGACGTCGACCGCCTGTTCGGCTTGCTGCTGACCGTTCCGGGCGACCCGCGCGCGAAGCTTTTCGAGGCCATGCGCTATGCCGCGATCGGAGGGGGTAAACGCCTTCGGCCGCTGCTCGTGGCCGCCGCATGCAGCCTGTTCCATGTCGATCGCCAGCGGGCGCTCCGCGTCGGGCTCGCCGTAGAGTGCATCCACGTTTATTCGCTGATCCACGACGATCTGCCGTCGATGGACGATGATGATCTGCGTCGCGGCAAGCCCACGGTGCACCGCGCTTTCGGCGAGGCGACGGCTATCCTTGCGGGAGACTCGCTCCACGCGCTGGCCTTCGAGGTGCTGGCCGACGAGGCGACGCACGAGGATCCTTTCGTCCGCACCGAGCTTGTTGCCGAACTGGCGCGCGCTGCCGGACCGTCCGGAATGGCGGGCGGGCAGATGATGGACCTCGCCGCCGAGGAGATGACGCTGGATATCGCCGCGATCACCCGGCTGCAGCAGCTCAAGACCGGGGCTCTGATCGGCTTCTGCCTTGAAGCCGGAGGCATCATGGGCCGGCTTCCCGCGGAAGGACGGCGCCCCTTGCGCGGCTATGCCCGCGATGTCGGCCTTGCCTTCCAGATCACCGACGACATCCTCGATATCGAGGGCGAGGAGGAGAAGACAGGCAAGCGCGTCGGCAAGGATGAGGCTGCGGGTAAGGAGACCTTCGTCTCGCTGCTCGGGGTGGAGCGCGCGCGCCAGCAGGCGGATCTGCTCGTCGGGCAGGCGATCCAGCACCTCCATGGCTTCGGCGCGGAGGCCGACCTGCTGCGCGCCATCGCCCGCTTCGCCGTGGAGCGGGATCATTAGGAGCGGCCCATGCGCATAGGCGTCTATCCCGGCACCTTCGATCCGATCACCCTTGGACATATGGACATCATCCGCCGGGGCGCGAAGCTCGTCGATCGGCTGGTGATCGGCGTCACCACCAATCCTTCCAAGTCGCCGATGTTCACGATCGAGGAGCGGATGGAGACGGTTCGGCGCGAAGTGACGCTTGTCGAAGGGCAAGTCAGCGTCGTCAGCTTCGACTCCCTGCTCATGGATTTTGCCGAGCGGGAGGGCGCTTCGATGATCGTCCGAGGGCTCCGGGCGGTCGCCGATTTCGAATATGAGTTCCAGATGGCGGGTATGAACCAGCAGCTGAACGACCGCGTCGAAACCGTCTTCCTGATGGCGGACGTGTCGCTGCAGCCGATCGCATCGCGGCTGGTGAAGGAGATCGCGATTTACGGCGGGAGCATCCAGAAGTTCGTCGCACCTTCGGTGGCCGAGGAAGTTCGCCAGCGCGTCGCCCGGATCGGCCGCAAGGGGTCATGAGCGGTTCAGCTTGGTTCGGCGAAGGGAATCGGATTCCCGCAGCCACGTTAATCGCGTAGAAGAGGGCTGCGGACCGGATTGGCGTCGAGGGGTTTTATGCATTTGAAGTCGCTTTTTGCCGGCTGTGCGGCGATGTTGCTCGCGGGCGCGCTTTCCGCGCAGAAGCCCGAATATTTGCCGACTTCCAAGGATCTGGTGAAGGTGGGCGGAACGCAGGCGCCTGCGCCCGGCTCCACCGTCCCGGCCCTGGATCCCGAGAACACGCTCAATCTCGATCTTTCGACCGGCGGGCGTGTGGTGATCCAGCTCCGCCCGGACCTCGCTCCCAAGCATGTCGAGCGCGTGAAGGCGCTCGCCCGCAAGGTTTCTACAACGGCATCATCTTCCACCGCGTGATTGACGGCTTCATGGCGCAAACCGGAGATCCCACCGGAACCGGGTCGGGCGGCTCCGACCTTCCCGACATGGCGGCCGAATTCAACGAGCTTCCGCACCTGCGCGGCGTCGTCTCGGCCGCGCGAGCGACCGACGTCAACAGCGCGAACAGCCAGTTCTTCATCATGCTCGCGCCGCGCTTCAGCCTCGATGGGGAATATACGGCCTTCGGGCGGGTCGTGAGCGGCATGCAATATGTCGATACGATCGAGCGCGGCGAGCCGCCCGCCAACCCGGCACGCATTCTCCAGGCGTCTATGGGCACCGACAAATTGCCGCCTCCCGCGCCGGGCCAGGCCCCAGCGTCGGTGGGACCGGCCAAGGCTCCACAGGCTGCCGACCGGGCCGTCGTCAAGCCGCAATAAGCGGCGCCGTGCGCGTCGATCTTTTCGACTTTCCTCTTCCGCCCGATCGGATCGCGCTGAGACCAGCGGCGCCGCGCGACAGCGCCCGGCTGCTCGTGGTGCAGGGGACCAGCCTCGACGATCGGATCGTCTCCGATCTGCCGAGCCTGCTGCGTCCCGGCGACCGTCTCGTTTTCAACGACACCAGAGTGATCCCGGCGCAGCTGGAAGGGCGGAGGGGCGAGGCAAGGATAGGGGCGACGCTTCACAAGCGGGAGGGCCCGCGCGAGTGGCGCGCCTTCGTCCGCAATGCGAAACGCGTGCGTGACGGGGACCGAATCGATTTCGGCAGCGCGCGACTGCCGTGGCGGGAGAGCGCGGCACCGACGGGAGTCTTCTCCTCCGCTTCGAAGGCAAGGAGCCGGTCGAGCTTCTGCTGGAACGCGCCGGCAGGATGCCGCTGCCGCCCTATATCGCCGGTAAACGCGCAGCGGACGAGCGCGACGCAAGCGATTACCAGACTATGTTCGCCCGCGAAAAGGGCGCCGTCGCGGCACCGACGGCGGCCCTCCACTTCACGGCCCGGCTGATGGACGCGCTCGAGGCGGCCGGTGTCCGGCACGAAACGCTCACGCTCCACGTGGGCGCCGGGACCTTCCTTCCGGTCAAGGCCGAGGACACGCAGGACCATGTGATGCACAGTGAGTGGGGCCGCATCGACGCCGCCACTGCCGACCGCCTCAACCGGGCGCGCGCCGCGGGCGGGCGGCTCATCGCCGTCGGCACGACCTCGCTCCGCCTCCTCGAAAGCGCCGCCGACGGGGCGGGAAGGGTGCAGGCCTTCGCTGGCGACACCGACATCTTCATCACGCCCGGCTACCGCTTCCGCGCGGTCGACGGCCTCATCACCAATTTCCATCTCCCCCGATCGACCTTGTTCATGCTCGTTTCCGCGCTGATGGGACGCGAGGCGATGCAGCGGGCTTATGCTCATGCGGTGGCGAGCGGCTACCGCTTCTACAGCTATGGTGACGCGAGCTTGTTGCTGCCGGGCTGATCACCCGTGGCGGCTGCACGAGGGTGGCATTTTGTCCCAATCTCCATCGAGAAATGGAATCGGATGCTCGTAGCCTGCCCGCGCCCGGCAGTCCTGGCCGATGCGGCTTAAATTTATGAAATGGGGTCGAGGTCCTCGGCCGCGACCATCTTCACATGGGATAGGGCATGATGAGCGTGCCGTCGGGTGCGGCCGTAAAGCTCGTTTGCGTCGGATAAGCGAATTGAATGCCCGCCTCCCGGAACGCGGCAAGTATCTCGATGCAGATCCTGCCGCGGGTCGCGAACGCGAGGTCGTAGTCGACGGTCGCCATCCGCATCTCAAGGTCGAAGTCGAGGCTTGAAGGGCTGAACGCCACCGGGCCACAGCGGACGAGCCGCGCATGCTCGTGGCGGTGGACGATGTCCCGCACGATCTCCGGCACCCGCTCCAGCGTCTCAGGGGGCGTCTGGTAGACAAGGCCGAAACGAAGGATGAAACGCCGCTCGTCCTGACCTGAGAAATTCTGGATCTGCTTGTTGAGGAGGTTGGTGTTGGAGATCACCACCTGCTCTCCGTCGAGCGAGCGGAGCCGCGTTGTCTTGAGGCCGATCTCCTCCACCGTGCCGGCGGTTGCGTCGAACTTGATCGCATCGCCGCGGCGGAACGGACGGTCCAAGATGATCGCAAGCGCGGCAAACAGGTCCGAGAAAATACCCTGCGCCGCAAGTCCGATCGCGATGCCGCCAATTCCTAGACCGGCCACGAGGCCGGTCACGTTCACCCCGAGATTGTCGAGAATGAGGATGATTGCGACCGCGAACAGCGCCACCGTGACCAGCAGCCGGATGATGCCGATCGCAGAGCCAAGGGTGCTGTGCGCGTCCTCTTCGCCAACCTTGTGCTGAATGAGGCCGAGGATCAGCTCGCGGGCCCAGATCGCCGCCTGCAGCGCCGCGGCAATGACAAACAGGAAATTGATTGCCCGGTGAAGCGTCGCCGGCGTTTCGGCATGTTCCGCCACCAGCTCGGCTGCGCACATGATGATGAAGAACAGGGTGGTCTTCGAAAGCACCCGGCCGACAACGGTGCGCCAGTTGATCCCATCGCTGCGGCTGGCGATCAGCTTGTGGCCGAAGCCGCGCAGGCCCAGCAATAGGAGGGCGATCAGGATCGCGATCGCCGCTGCGATCAGGATGTCGACGATATTGCCGCTGATCCAGGCCGAGGCCTGCGCCGCCAGGGCGGAACTCTTCTCGAAAAGGTTCATCGATGGGTCCGGCGCGGGTGGTCCCGCGAGATTCGTCATCAGGCCGCTTCCGCCTTGAGTTTCGCCTGCGCTTCGGCCGCCACCTCCGCTTCCGCCGCGCGTTTCGATTTGCCGGTCGTCTTTGCCTTGGCTTCCACCTGTGCGTCCACCTTCGCCTGCTCCTCCGGCAGGGCATCGAGAAAGTCGATCAGGCCGCGCTCGACGGAGCTCAGATATTTGCCCGCGCGCGGGAGCTTACGCTCTCCGATCGCGCCGGCATCCTTGGCCGCTTCAATGAGGGCGGGATGCACATAGGATTTGCGGCTGATCGCAGGCGTGTTGCCGAGCGCTTCGGCGACCGGCTCCATGACGCTCTTCAACTTGATCTTGCCGACGTCTTCCACCCGCCTCAGCATCTGCTCGAACGCGATGGCGCTGGCGCCCCAGGTGCGGAAATCCTTGGCCGTGAAGTCCTCGCCCATCGCCTGCTTGATATAGGCGTTGACGTCGCTTGAGCTGACGGGGCGGACATTCCCTTGCCCATCGATGAATTCGAAAAGATGCTGACCGGGAAGATCCTGCGTCTTCCTCGCGATGCGGGCGAGATTGCGGTCGGTGATCGTCACCGTCCGCTTGATGCCGTGCTTGCCCGCGTAGGTGAGCTTCAGCTTTCCGCGCTCGAATTTCGCGTGACGATTGCGCAAGGTGGTGGCGCCGAAGCTCTTATTCTCCTTGGCATATTCTTCGTTGCCGACCCGCATGTGCGTGCTTTCGATCAGCCGCACGATCCCGGCGAGCACCGTCTCGTAGCTGGTCGCCTTGCCTGCGATGTCCTCATCCACTTTCTTGCGCAGCTTCGGCAGCGCTCGGCCGAAGGCGGCGAGCCGCTCATATTTGAGGCTCTCCTGTTCTGCGCTAAAATCGGGATGATAGCGATATTGCTTGCGGCCCCTGGCATCGTAGCCGACCGCCTGCAGATGGCCGTTCTCGTCGGGGCAGAACCAGCATCGCTCATAAGCCGGCGGCATGCCGACCGCGTTCAGCCGTTCGATCTGGTCACGGTCGGTGATGCGTTTCCCCTCCGCGTCGAAATACATCCAAAAGCGTCCCCGCCGCTTGCGGGTGATTCCCGGACCTGAATCGTCGACGTGACAGAGCATAGGCAGCCTTTCCTGACCCGCGCGATAATCCATCGCGCCGCCGCTTCGTTCCGGCGACATCCGCCGGTGCTGCGGAGAACGCCGATCTCGCGCGCTTGACGGGCCGTTAAGTTTGTCGTGCCAAAGGCTTGGCCATGCGTATCCTGCACGTGCTCGATCACAGCCTGCCGCTCCACAGCGGCTACACCTTCCGAACGCGTGCGATCCTGAAGGCGCAGCAGGCGATGGGATGGGATGTGGCGTGCCTCACCGGTGCCCGCCACAAGGCTGGACACGGGGCCGGACACGGGACCGGAGAAGCCGATCCGGAGATCATCGACGGTCTTACCTTCTATCGCACTCCCCATCCGGCAGAAGGGCCGCCGGCGATCCGTGAGTGGCGCGAAATCAGGGCGCTGCGGAAGCGGCTCGACCGCCTTGTGGCGGATTGGAGGCCGGATCAGCTCCACGTCCATTCTCCTGTCCTGAACGCGCTTGCCGCGCTGCCGGTGGCCAGGCGCAGGGCAATCCCATTGCTCTACGAGATCCGCGCCTTCTGGGAGGATGCGGCGGTCGGGAACGGGACGGGCAGCGAAGGTTCGCTGCGATACCGGCTCACCCGAATGCTGGAAACCCGTGCTGCGCGGCAGGCGGATGCCGTCGCCGTGATCTGCGAAGGTCTTCGGGGATCTGATCGAGCGAGGCATCGACGCCGGGAAGATCATGGTCGCTCCGAACGGCGTCGACATGAGCCTGTTCGGCAGTCCGCCGCCCCCAGCCGGGAGCTTGCCAAAAGCCTCGGCCTCGACGAGGCCGATGTCGTCGGCTTCATCGGCTCCTTTTACGATTATGAGGGGATCGACGATCTCATCGCGGCGATGCCGTCGCTTCTCGTGAAGCGGCCGCGCGCGCATCTCCTGCTGGTCGGCGGAGGTCCAATGGAGGCGCAGCTTCGGGCCCAGGCGGAGCGATCCGCCGCAGCCCACCGGATCCGCTTCGTCGGCCGCGTGCCGCACGAGGAGGTGGAGCGCTATTACAGCCTGATCGACGTGCTGGCCTATCCGCGCAAGGCCATGCGGCTCACCGAACTCGTCACGCCGCTGAAGCCGCTCGAGGCCATGGCGCAGATGAAGCTCGTCGCCGCTTCGGATGTGGGCGGGCACCGCGAGCTCATCGAGGACGACGTCACCGGCACGCTCTTTCCGCCCGACAACCCACCGGCCATCGCCGACGCGCTCGACCGGCTGTTCGCCGACCGCGACAATTGGGGAGAGAGCGGCGGGAAAGAGCGCGGCGCTTCGTCGAGACGGATCGTAACTGGTCGTCAAATATTTCCCGTTACGCTCCTGTTTATCAAAGGCTGACGGGCAAGGCTCTCTAGATGGCATCAAAGCACAAGAAGCGCAGCAGTTCGGCGCTCGATCCGATGATGGCGGGCTTCGCCGCCGGCGCGGCCGCGTTCATCATTTACGCGATGCCGCAGGCGCGCTTCGATGAGGCCGTCTCGCTGAGCGGCTTGCCGATGGTGATCTCCGCGGCCCAGCCGCCGCTCGGAATGACCGCCCGCTTCGCCGTAATGGCGGCGGCCGGCATCGGCAGCTTCCTGCTGGTCTGGCTCGTGCTCCGCGCGCTCGGCAAGCCTGCTCCCAAGCCGAAGCATCGCTCCGGCCCGGTGGAGATTGAAATGGCTCCGCCCCGGCTTCGCCGCGCCGATGCCCATCCCGACGCCCCGTCGCGCCGCCCTATCCTCGCAGGGGTCGATCTCGGCCGCCCGTTCGACGACATGCCGGTGGGCGAGCAGGACCCGTTCGACAAATTTCCGGGCGAAGAGGATCAGCCCGTCGACGCGCTGCTCGCGGATGAGGAGCAGCCTTGGAGCGGCGGCGGGGACTATGAGGATCGGGAGACGCACGAGTTCCCGGCGCATGACGACCATCCCGCCGACGACCCCTACGAGCCTGCCTATGACCACCAGCCTGCCGGCACGCCTTTCGAAGAGGAACCGCAGCTTGACGAGTGGTTCCCGCCTCAGGAGCCGGCTGACGAGCTCGGCTTCGACCCGCGGCTTAGCCGAAGAAGAGCAGGAACTCGCCGAGGACGTCGACGCCGGCTCCCGGACGCGGAAGAGCCGACGAGGACGCCGGCGCGCTCGCCGCCACGCCGAAGAAGAGCAGGACCTCGCCGAGGACCATCCCGGCGCCGGCTTCCCGGAAGCGGAAGAGCCGGCCGAGGAAGAGCCTGATGAAGAGGCCCGCTCGATCTGTCGCCACGCGAGGTGCAGACCGTCCACGCGCTCTCCAGCGACTGGCCGGAAGCGGAAGACGATCGCGCTGCCGGCATCCCCCATCTGATGGAGCGGCTCGAGGCCGGTCTCCGGCGTCGCCAGCCCGACCGCTGGCTCCCTTCGGCCCCTGCTCCGCATCCGGCGAACGGCGCTGCCTCGGCTTCGGGCGAGACGCCGCCCCAGCTCGATGCGCGTCTCCGCGGCGCGATCCAGGAGCTCCAGAAGCTCGCCGCGCGCGGGAATTGAAGCCGGGCTGACATCGATCATCCTCCACCGTCAGCGCTTCAATACTGACGGCGGCGGCATCTCCGCTCTTGCCATTCGACCGAAGCGCGACAGTGCTTCGGTCAAAAACTCTCAGGCTTTAGCCTCTGCGCTCCTTGAGCCAGAACAGCAGAGCGATCAGCACGCCGGCACCCGCGCCTGCCAGGAAGCCGATGCTCGGCTGGCCGGCGACGATCCCTCCGATCACGCCCGCGATGATCCGCGCGATGATCGCGCCGGCGATGCCGTCCATCGCTGGCTCCGCCGCCTTGCGGTTCTCCCGATTTCCAATGATCTGGAGCCTTTCGATCAGACAAGTGCCGTCCATCGCGGGAATGGTCTCGCATCCGTAGCCATGCCGGGCATGGCGACCTGCTCATCTGGCCTTTCTGATCAGACAAGGCTGTCGGGAAAGGCTCTAGCCGCTTCGTTCTGCCAGCCTGCGAAAGCTGGTGAACGTCCCGTTCACGACGGCAATGCGCCAATTGGAAAGGGAGGCGCGGCTAAACAAACCATCAACCAGAGACGAATGGGATGGGTCAGGCGTGTACAACCATGTTCATGTTGAAGATCGCGCCGTGCTTGCCGACGCGACCGATCTCATCGCCCATTATGGCGAGCTGGCGCAGTTCGAGGCGGCCCAGCGCGCCGACCGCAGCCGTTCGCTCGGCAACGTCATTCATTTCTGCCGCTGGCGGCAGGTCGAGCGCACCATCGCCATGCTGAGCGATGACGAGGTGACCGGCACCATTCACTGACGCCCGATCGCCGATCAGGGTCTGGACCGTAACATTGCTCTGGCGGTGGGGTCTTGCGGCCGCTAGATTCCGGCGATGTTTCAGGTCGCTGCCGGGCAGCGTGTGGCGGCTGTCCTGGCCGTCGCTGCCATTTCTTTCAGCCATGCACCGGCGCGCGCAGGACAGGGATCCACTGGATGAGCTGAACCAGCCGCTCGATCCCTCCGCACCCCTCGATCCGCTGCCGGACCTTGGGCTGGAATGGCCGGACATGGAGCAGACCGACGAGACCATTCCCGACGCTCCCGTCACCAGCATCGCCGATGCCGCCGCGGAGCGATCTACACACTCCGGCTCGAGGGCCTCGACGGGATCGGCGATCAGGGCCTGCTCGAGCAGTTCGACCAACTCTCCACGCTCCAGGCGAACAGCGACGATCCCGCCAACGCCGCCCAGATCGACCGGCGCGCTCGCGAGGATTCGCAGGCGCTCACCGAGCTGCTGCGGGCCTACGGCTTCTACGACGCTGAGGTAACGAGCCGGGCCGAGGCGGCGGCCGGGTCGAACGCCGTGCAGGTCACGCTGGAGGCTCAGCCGGGCGAGCAATACCGCTTTGCCGAGGTAAGGCTGCCCGGGGTCGAAGGCGCGGGCGAGCAGGAAGCGGCATTGCGCCGGGCCTTCGGCGTCGATCCCAACGAACCGGTCAACGCGGTCGCGGTCACCGCAGGCGAGGCGGCGCTCCGGGCGGAACTCGGCCGCCTCGGCTATGCCTTTGCCGACGTCGGCACGTTGGACGTCGCCGTCGATCACGCGACGCGAACGGCCACGCTCGTGCTTCCCGTCCAGCCGAACGGCACCCGCGAATTCGGGCGCTTCATCGTCGAAGGCCGGGAGCTCTTCTCGGAGAACCACCTCGAGACCGTCTCCCGCCTCGACGCCGGCGAAACGCTGTCGACGCCGATGATCGACGATTTGCGGCGCGCGCTCATCGCGACCGGCCTCGTCTCGACCGTGAACATCCGGCCGGTGGCACGCGCGGGAACAAGGGTGGTCGATCTCGCCGTGGCTCTCGAGCCCGCCCCGACGCGCACCATCGCCGGGGAGGCGGGTTACGGCACGGGCGAAGGGGTGCGGCTCGAATTGAGCTGGGAGCACCGAAACCTCATCCGGCCGGAGGGCGCAGTGCGCTTCCGGGGTGTCGCCGGCACCGAGGAGCAACTGGTTGCCGCGACGCTCCGCCGCAACAACTTTCGCAAGCGCGACCAGGTGCTCACCGCGCAGATCGCCGCCAGCCATATCGACCGCGACGCTTATGACGCGCGCACCTTCCTGCTCGGCGCGGGCATCGAGCGGCAAACCAACATCATCTGGCAGAAAAGATGGACCTGGTCGGTGGGGGCGGACCTCATCGCTACCGACGAGCGCGACGTGAACATCGAGAGCGGGATGAGCCGCAGGCGCACCTTTTTCATTGCGGCACTCCCTGGGACGCTGAGCTATGACGGCTCGGACGATCTGCTCGACCCCACCCGCGGTTTTCGCCTCTCCGGCCGCTTCTCGCCCGAGGCCTCGCTCCAGAGCGGCGCCTTCGGCTATTCGCGCGCGCAGATCGACGGCAGCTTCTATCAACCCGTTGCCGGGAACGTCGTGGTCGCCGGCCGCGTGCGGCTCGGCACCATCTTCGGCGTCGATCGGGACCGGATCGCGCCCTCGCGCCGTTTCTATGCGGGCGGCGGCGGATCGGTCCGCGGCTACGGCTTCCAGCGGCTCGGACCCCGCGACCCCGTTTTCGACGATCCGATCGGCGGCCGCAGCCTCACCGAATTCGCGCTCGAGGCGCGCGTGCGGATCGGTAATTTCGGCATCGTGCCCTTCATCGACGCCGGCAACATCTACACGTCGCCGCTGCCGAAGATCGACGACCTCCGCTTCGGTGCGGGCCTGGGCGTTCGTTACCACACGCGCTTCGGGCCGATCCGGGTCGATGTTGGGACCCCGCTGAATCGGCGGAGCGGCGATCCGCGGATCTCGGTCTACGTCTCGCTCGGCCAGGCTTTCTGATGAACGAAGCGGTGCCGATCGAGCGGCGGGAGGCGGAAGAGCTTCCCGTCCGCCGGCCGCGCCGCCGCCTGTGGCTTTCTCGGCTGGCAAAGACGATCGTCGGGATGCTCCTTGCCGCTATCCTGGCGGCGGCCGCTCTCTTCATCTTCCTCGACACCGATGCCGGCCACCGCTTCCTTGCCGATCGCATTGCCGCGCTCAGCCCGAGGTCGGGGCTCAAGATCCGCATCGGACGGATCGAAGGCTCGATCTGGGGCGAGACCCGGCTGCGCGATGTCCGCGCCTATGATCCACGGGGCTTGTTCGCCGAATCGCCGCGCATCGACGTTGAATGGCGGCCGGTCCAGTGGCTCGCCAATCGGCTGATCATCGACGATCTCCAGTCCGGGCTCGTCATCGTCCACCGCCTGCCAAAGCTCATCCCCAGCGACCGGCCGAGCCCGATCCTCCCCGGCTTCGACGTGCGTATCGGCCGCCTTCGCATCGCGCAGCTTCGGCTGGAGGGGGGCGTGGCCGGAGAGCGGCGGGTGGCGAAGCTGGCCGGAGAAGCGGATATCCGCTCCGGACGGGCGCTCGTGAACCTCACCGCAGAGGTGCAGGGCGGCGGCGACAGGCTCGCTTTGCTGATCGATGCCGAACCCGACCGCGATCGGTTCGACGTCGACGTGCGGCTGGATGCGCCGGCCGATGGAGTGGCTGCCAACATGCTCGGGCTGAAGCGGCCGATGACGCTCCGCATCGCCGGCGACGGCCGCTGGAGCGCTTGGCGCGGGAGCGGGATATTCGACCTTTCCGGCCGCCGCACGGCCAATCTCTCGCTCCGCGCGGCGAGCGGTATCTACACGCTCTCCGGCCGGGTGGCGCCGGCGCAGTTCTGGACCGGCAAGAAGGCGCGCCTCGCCGCCCCTCATGTGGACGTCAACGCCCGCTCCACCCTTGCCGATCGCCGGCTGGACGGTTCGCTCTCGCTTCGCTCCGGCGCCTTGAAGGTGGAAGCAAGGGGTATCGTCGATCTGGCCCAGAGCGCTTTCGAGGATGTGCGGATCGGCGCCGACCTCCTCGACGCCAAGGCGCTCTTCCCGAACATGACGGCCGATCGGGTGCGGCTGACGGCGCTGCTGGACGGTGTGTTCCGCCGGGCGGCCTTTGCCTATCGCATCACCTCGCCGCGCGTTGCTTTCGACAATACGGGTTTCGAGGACGTGCGGGCGGAGGGCAGGGGACGCCTCTCGAGCGCCCCGGTCAGCGTGCCGCTGCTCTTCACTGCTCGCAGGGTCACTGGCATTGGTGACGTGGCAGGCGGAATCCTTGCTAATCTGCGCGTGCAAGGGGTCCTCAAGGTCACTGCTCGGCAGCTGATCGGGGAGGGGCTCACCCTCACCTCGGACAAGCTCAAGAGCAAGATCAGCCTGTTCGTCGATCTCGTCAACGGCCGCTACGACGTCGTGCTCTCGGGCGGGCTCACCCGATACCTCATCCCCGGCCTCGGCGTCGTCGATGTGACGAGCGAGCTCAAGGTCGTGCCCAATCCCGCCGGCAGGGGAACGCTGGTCACCGGCCGGGGCCGGGCCTGGGTGCGGCGCCTCGACAACCGCTTCCTGCTCGGCCTGGCCGGCGGGCTGCCGCAGATCGACACGGATCTCGTCCGCACCAATGACGGCGTAGTCCGTTTCGCGAACCTCCGATTGGCAGCGCCCGCTCTTCGCGCCGCCGGCAGCGGCTTCAGGCGCCGCGACGGCACCTTCTTCTTCGAAGGTTCGGGCACGCAGGCGACCTACGGCCCCTTTGCGATAAGCCTCGACGGGCGGATCGAGCGTCCGAAGATGGCGATCCGCCTCGCCCGGCCGAACCAGGCCATGGGTCTCGCCAACGTCCTCCTCAACCTTGATCCTACCCCCCAGGGCTTCGCCTACCGCGCCGAGGGTTTGTCGACGCTGGGCCCGTTCACCTCGCGCGGTGCGATCCTGCTGCCGGCCGGCCAGCCCGCATTGATCCAGGTGGCGGCGCTCGACGTCTCCGGCACGAGCGCCGCCGGCATGCTCCGCTCCGATCCAGGCGGCTTCACCGGTCGCCTGAACGTCGCGGGCGGCGGCCTCGACGGCCAATTGCTGTTCAATCCGGTCGGCACCGTCCAGCGAATCGAGGCGCATCTTGCCGCCAATGACGCGCGCTTCGCGGGGCCCCCGCCCATCATGATACGCCGCGGGCGTCTGGACGGCGTGATCCTCCTCAATCCCGGCGCCACTTCGGTCGAGGGGACGTTGTCCGCGCGCGGCATCACCAGGGGAGCTTTGTCGATCGCCAGCATCGAGGCACGAGCGAGCATGCGCGGCGGCGTCGGAGAGGTGAGGGCCGACCTCGCCGGAAGCCGAGGACGCGAGTTCGTGTTCCGGACCGTCGCGGACTTCGCGCCGGGCCGCATCCGGCTGACCGGCGGCGGAACTGTGGATCGGCGCCCGATCCAGCTCAGCGAGCCGGCGCTTCTCACTCGCGAGGGCGATGCCTGGCGAATGGCGCCCACCGCACTCACCTTCGCCGGCGGAAGCGCCACCGTGTCCGGGCTGTTCGGCCCCAACGATACCGCCTTCGATGCGCGGATGCAGAGTATGCCGCTCACCGTGCTCAACATCGCCTATCCCCGGCTCGGCCTTGGCGGCATTGCCTCGGGAACCTTGAGCTACCGCGCTCCGAATGGGGCGGCGCAGCCCATAGGGGCCGCCAATCTGCGCATTCGCGGGCTCACTCGCGCCGGGCTTGTTCTCTCGTCCCGCCCGGTTGACCTCGGCGTCGCGGCGCGGCTTGCAGGCGGCAGCGCGGCTCTCCGCGCGATCGCCGTCAGCGAGGGGCGGACCATCGGCCGCGCCCAGGCGCGCATCTCCCCGATCGGCACCAGCGGCGACATCGGCGAACGGCTCGCCCGCGCCCCCCTTTTCGCGCAGCTTCGCTATAATGGAGCGGCCGACACGCTCTGGCGCCTTACCGGCGTCGAGCTCATCGATCTGAGCGGCCCGGTCGCGGTCGGCGCGGATGCTCGCGGAACCCTGTCCAATCCTCAGATCCGGGGCTCGCTCCGCACCGAACGCGCGCGGCTCGAAAGCCCCGTGACCGGCACCGTCATCGACAATATCCAGGCGGCGGGCCGCTTCGGCGGGTCCCGCCTCGTCATCGACAGCTTCTCCGGCACGACCAAGCGGGGCGGCAGGGTGAGCGGCCGCGGCGCCTTCGATCTCGCCGCGGCGAGCGGCTATGCGATGAACCTCGCGCTCCAGGCGGGGGCGGCGCAGCTCATCGACCGGGATGACCTGAAGGCGCAAGTGACCGGCCCCATCACCATCCGCTCGGACGGGACCGGCGGCTCGATCGGCGGTGACGTCGAGCTCGTCAGCGGCAGCTTCAAGCTCGGAAGCGCCACTGCCGGGACGCAAATTCCGCGGCTGCCCGTGCGGGAGCTCAATCGCAGGGACGAAGACATGCCGGCCCCGCGAAGGGCCGATCCGTGGCGGCTCGATCTTCGCGTCCAGGGCAACAATCGTCTTGCCGTCACCGGCCTCGGCCTCAACAGCGAATGGGGCGCCAACCTGCAGATCGGAGGCACGGTCAGCGAACCCCGAATCAACGGCCGCGCCGATCTCGTTCGCGGCACGTTCGATTTCGCCGGCCGCCGGTTCGACCTCGAGCGCGGCACCATCCGCTTCCAGGGCGAAACTCCGGTCAATCCGGCCCTCGACATTGTCGCCGAAGGACGCGTCCAGGGCATCAATGCCGAAATCCGCGTCACCGGGCGCGGCCAGCGGCCCGAAATCGCCTTCACGAGCACGCCCGCCTTGCCGCAGGACGAGCTCCTCAGCCGGCTCTTGTTCGGCACCTCCATCACCAATCTGTCGGCGCCCGAAGCGCTTCAGCTCGCCGCTGCAGTGGCTTCCCTCAACAACAGCGGCGGGGGCCTCGATCCGATCAATGCCGTCCGCGCGGCCACAGGGCTCGATCGACTGCGCATCCTGCCCGCCGACATCGCCACCGGCCAAGGCACCTCGATCGCGGCCGGCAAATATATCGGACGACGCGTTTACGTGGAGGTGATCACCGACGCCCGCGGCTATTCGGCAACCCGGCTCGAATATCAGATCACGCGATGGCTCTCACTTTTGTCGAGCATCTCGACGATCGGCCGGCAAAGCGTCAACGTGCGCGTGTCGAAGGATTATTGAGGCAGCGCCTAGAGCACTTCCCGAAAAAGTGGGAACCGGTTTTTCGGCCGGGAAGTGCTCAATCAGACCTGATCATCTCCAGAGATCTGGAGCCTTTCTGATCCGACAAGGTGATTCCCACCTTGTCGGATCAGGCTCTAGGTCAGCAGGCGGCGTGGCGCAGCTTCATTTCCAGGACTGGCCTGAGATTTTGATCCTCGACCTCGATCGTGGCGTCGTCCGGCATGCGGCCGGCGAGCAGGCAGGAGGCGACCATCTCTCCTGCGATCCGCCTCGCCTCTGCCCGGGCGGCGCCTACGTCGCTGCAGCTTTTTCCCACGACGTCGGTCCAGTGATAGGTCCCGCCGTCCACATTGAAGTAGAACAAGGGCATGTTCGTCTCCGTCCGAGCCGATTTCTCATCCCGAGAGCGTGAAAACCGTTTAACCTGGATCAGTGTTCCAGAAAGAATCGCTTCCGCAACAAAGGCTTGGATTGCCGTACCAGCGAAAGGGCCGGCTTTTCCCAACCTCTCTCGACGAAATCTCCCGAACCCGCCATTGTGCGCGCCAAACAGAATAGGGGGTCCACGTGAGGAACTGGAACGCACGCAAGCATGTGACGGCTCATGAGGATCTCGCGCCCGAGCATCGCCTGAAGCAGACCCTCTCCTGGCCGCACCTCATCGCTCTCGGCGTGGGCGCAATCGTCGGCACCGGTATCCTGACCCTGATCGGGGTCGGCGCGGCCAAGGCGGGACCGTCGGTGGTCCTCTCCTTTGCCATCGCAGGCATCATCTGCGCCGCCGCCGCTTTGGCCTATGCCGAGATGGCGACGATGATCCCGGCTTCGGGAAGTGCCTACACCTACTCCTATGTGGTCATTGGCGAACTCATCGCCTGGATCGTGGGCTGGAGCCTCATTCTCGAATATTCACTCGTGGTGAGCGCCGTCGCCGTCGGCTGGTCCGGCTATACGGCGGGCTTCATGGAAAGTATCGGAGCGCCGCTTCCGCCCGCGCTGGTGCAGGGGCCGGCACTCGGCGGCATCGTCAACCTTCCGGCCATCTTCATCATCGCCGTCGTCGCGGGCCTGCTGATCCTCGGCACCAAGGAGAGCGCCACGATCAACGCGCTGCTCGTGCTGGTGAAGATCGCGGCGCTGATCGTCTTCGTCGCCGTCGCGCTGCCCTATTTCGATGCGGCGAAGTTCGAGCCGTTCATGCCCTACGGCTTTCCGAAGAGCGGCCTTCCGGGGGCGGAGGTCGGCGTGATGGCGGCGGCTGCGATCATCTTCTTCGCCTTCTACGGTTTCGACGCGATCGCGACGGCGGCCGAGGAGACAAAGAATCCAGGACGGGATCTTTCGATCGGAATCGTCGGATCGATGGTGCTGTGCGTGATCATCTACATGGCCGTTGCCGCCGCCGCGATCGGCGCAATCAGCTACACGCAATTCGCCAACAGCCCCGAGCCGCTCGCATTGATACTGCGCCTGCTCGATCAGCCCGGAGCCGCCGCCTACCTCGCGGCCTCCGCAGTCATCGCACTTCCGACGGTGATCCTCGCCTTCTTCTACGGCCAGAGCCGGATCTTCTTCGTGATGGCACGTGATGGGCTGCTGCCGCGCAACCTGGCCGCGGTGTCGTCGCGGGGCTCGCCCGTCCGAATCACCCTCTTCACCGCCATCCTGGTGGCGATCCTCGCCGGCATCATCCCGCTCGACGAGCTCGCCGCGCTCGCCAATGCCGGCACGCTCACCGCCTTCATCGCCGTCGCGGTCTGCATGCTGATCATGCGTCGTCGCGAGCCGAATGCTCCCCGCCGCTTCCGCACGCCGCTTGCCTGGCCGGTGGGCCTGGTCGCGATCCTCGGCTGCGCCTACCTCTTCTACAGCCTCCCGCGCACGACCCAGATTTACTTTCTGATCGCGCATGTGGTCGGGCTGGCCATCTACTTCCTCTACGGTTCGCGTCGGAGCGTGGCGAGCCAAGGGGCCTGATCGTGGCAGGAGGGCCGCCGGCTCCGCAACATCATCGGCGGGTCGGCCGGGAACCTCGTCGAATGGTATGATTGGTACGTCTATTCGGCATTCACGCTCTATTTCGCGCCGGTTTTCTTTCCCGCCGACGATCCCACCGCCCAGCTGCTGAGCGCAGCCGCCGTGTTCGCGGTCGGCTTCGTCATGCGGCCGGTCGGTGCCTGGCTGATGGGCATCTATGCCGACCGCAGGGGCCGAAAGGCAGGGCTCACGCTTTCCGTCTCCTTGATGTGCGGCGGATCGCTGCTGATCGCGGTGACGCCCGGCTATGCCAGCATCGGAACGCTGGCGCCGGCTCTGCTCGTTTTCGGGCGGCTGATACAGGGCCTCAGCGTCGGCGGCGAATATGGCGCGAGCGCGACTTATTTGAGCGAAATGGCTGGACGCGAGCGCCGCGGCTTCTATTCCAGCTTCCAATATGTGACCCTGATCTCGGGGCAGCTCGTCGCGCTCGCCGTGCTGATCGTGCTGCAGGCCTTGATGTCGGAAGCGGCGCTGGAGGCCTGGGGCTGGCGCATCCCCTTCGCGATCGGCGGCGCGCTCGCCGTCTCCGTTTTCTGGCTCCGCCGCCGGCTCGAGGAAACGGCGAGCTTCCACAATGCCCAGGCTCCGATGCGCCGAAGTCGAGCAGCTACTCGCTGTTCAGCAACCATCCCCGCGAGGCGCTGCTGGTGATGGCGCTCACCGCCGGCGGCACGCTCGCTTTCTATGCTTACACGACCTACATGCAGAAATTCCTGGTCAACACCTCCGGCTTCAGCCGCGAGACGGCGACGCGGGTGACGGCGGCAGCCTTGTTCCTGTTCATGCTGCTGCAGCCGATCGCCGGCGCAATTTCGGATCGGGTCGGGCGCAAGCCGCTGATGATCGGCTTCGGCACTGCCGGCCTCATCCTCACCTACCCGATCTTCAAGACGCTGGAAGGCGTGCGCGATCCGTTCGCCGCCTTCGCGCTCGTCTTCGGCGCCCTCGTCATCGTTACCGGCTACACGTCGATCAACGCGGTGGTGAAGGCGGAGCTCTTTCCTGCCCATATTCGCGCGCTCGGCGTCGCTCTGCCTTATGCGCTCGCGAACACCATCTTCGGCGGAACCGCCGAATATGTCGCCCTCTGGTTCAAGACGAAGGGGTTGGAGAGCGGCTTCTACTGGTACGTCACGGCGATGATCGGCCTGTCGCTGATCGTGTACTGGCGCATGCGCGACACGCGCCAGCACAGCCTCATCGCCGAAGATTAGCTCGAATAATACATATCATATTCGACGGGGCTCGGTGTCGTCTCCCACCGGAGCTGCTCTTCCCACTTGAGCTCGACATAGGCGTCGATCTGGTCTTCCGAGAAGACATCGCCCCGGGTGAGGAAGGCGCGATCGTTCTGGAGCTCGATCAGCGCTTCGCGCAGCGACCCCGACACGGTGGGCACGTTGACCAGTTCCTGCGGCGGCAGGTCGTAGAGGTTCTTGTCCATCGGATCGCCGGGATGGATGCGGTTCTGGATGCCGTCGAGGCCGGCCATCATGATCGCCGCATAAGCGAGATAGGGATTGGCGAGCGCATCGGGAAACCGGAATTCGACGCGCTTGGCCTTCTCGCCCGTGCCGTAGGGAATGCGGCAGGACGCGGAGCGGTTGCGGCTGGAATAAGCGAGCAGCACCGGCGCCTCGAAGCCCGGAACGAGGCGCTTGTAGCTGTTGGTGGTCGGATTGGTGAAGGCATTGAGCGCCTTGGCGTGCTTGATGACGCCGCCGATGAAGAAGAGCGCGGTTTCGCTGAGGCCCGCATAGCCGTTGCCGGCGAACAGCGGCTTGCCCCCGTTCCAGATCGACATGTGGACGTGCATGCCCGAGCCATTGTCCTTGGCGATCGGCTTCGGCATGAACGTCGCGCTCTTGCCATAGGCATGAGCCACCATGTGCACGACATATTTATAGATCTGCATCCGATCGGCAGTCTCGACGAGGCGCCCATAGGTCATGCCGAGCTCGTGCTGCCCGGCAGCCACCTCATGGTGGTGCTTGTCGCAGGGCAGGCCCATTTCGAGCATGGTCGAGACCATCTCGCCGCGAATGTCGACGGCGCTGTCCACCGGGGCGACCGGGAAATAGCCGCCCTTGGCCCGCGGCCGGTGGCCGAGATTGCCATTCTCATATTCGCGGCCGGTATTGGTCGGAAGCTCGATATCGTCGATCCGGAAGTAGCTGCTGTTGTAGCTGTCCTCGAAGCGGACGTCGTCGAACATGAAGAATTCGGCTTCCGGGCCGACGAACACGGTGTCGCCGATGCCGGTCGACTGGAGATAGGCTTCGGCGCGCTTGGCGGTGGAGCGCGGATCGCGGGCGTAGAGCTCGCCGGTGCCGGGATCGACGATGTCGCAGAAGAGGATCAGCATCGGCGTCGCGCTGAACGGGTCGACATAGACCGCGTCGAGATCCGGCCGCAGGATCATGTCGCTTTCGTTGATCGCCTTCCAGCCGGCGATCGAGGAGCCGTCGAACATGAAGCCGTCGGTGAGCTGATCCTCATCGACGATGGAAGCGACCATCGAGAGATGCTGCCACTTCCCTTTGGGATCGGTAAATCGAAGGTCGACCCACTCGATTTCCTGATCCTTGATCATGCTGAGGATCTTGCCCGCGTCGTTCGCCATGCTGAAACTGCCCTTTTCTCAATTTGTCGCTCCGGCGGAGGCCGGGGCTTCGTCGTGCAGGGCCGCGGCCCTTCCCCAGGAAATCCCGGCCTCCGCCGGGATGACGCACCTCCGGCGCGTCAGATTGCGTCCGACCCCCTCTCACCGGTGCGGATGCGGAGCGCTTCCTCCACGTTCGTGACGAAGATCTTGCCGTCGCCGATGCGGCCGGTGCGCGCGGCGTTGGCGATCGCCTCCACCACCCGTTCGGCTAGGCTGTCCTCGACCACCACCTCCAGCTTCACCTTGGGAAGGAAGTCGACGACATATTCGGCGCCTCGATAGAGCTCCGTATGGCCCTTCTGCCGGCCAAAGCCTTTGGCCTCCATCACCGTGATGCCGGAGACGCCGACATCGTGGAGCGCTTCCTTCACTTCATCGAG
>JAUJOJ010000027.1 GCA_030447665.1 Allosphingosinicella sp.
GCGGCGATATCGCCGTCGACAGCGCGCCGGGCCAGGGCGCGCGCTTCACCTTCACATTGCCGGCTCGCTAACTGCCTTTCGCCGCGTCTGTTGCGCCGCCAGGAACAACAGGTGAAGGACGGCTGATGCTTCCGGTCTTCGCTTTCGAGCTGCGCCAGCAGCTTCGCAGCCAAGTCTTTTGGATCGTGTTCGCGATATCCGGATTGATGGTGGCCGGAGCGCTCTGGATCCCTGATCTCCGAATTGGCCTCAGCGCCACCGGCAGCGTCGACGGAGTTGGTGCAATCCTCCGCACGCACCTCGTCTGGACGCTCTTCTATATGTTCACGGCGGCCGCGCTGTCGGCCGACGCGGTGCTGCGCGACGATCTTACCGGCTTCGCGCCGATCATTCGGTCGACGCCGATCCGCCGCCGCGACTACCTGCTGGGCCGTTTCCTCGGCGCCTATGCTGCGACGATCATCTGCTTCCTCAGCGTCCCGGCGGCAATGGTGCTTGCTGGCCTGTCGATCCAGCCTGCCAGTTCAATCATGCCGACCGCACACGTCTATGCTTTCGTCGTCCTTGCGATCCCCAATCTTTTCACGGGCGCCGCTTTGTTTTTCGTCCTTGCCACGGCTCTGCGCTCGCTGCTGGGAGCGCTGCTGAGCGCCGTTGCGCTGCACTTCCTTTACGGGCTTGGCGTCGACGGCGAGACGGGAGTCTGGAAGTCGCTCCTCGAGCCGTTCGGCTTTAGCGCAACCGCCGAAGCGACTGCAGGATGGACCGATCTGGAGAAAGATGTCCGCCTGCCAGGCCCGGCTGGCACGTTGCTGCTCAACCGCCTGCTCTGGATACTACTCAGCTGCGCCGGCCTGGCGATGCTCGTGTTCGCGCCTCAAAGGAAATGGCGACCCGTACCAGCGCGCGCTGCTCCTCCACCCGAAGAAGAACGGCGTGCCGATTGGCTCGCCTTGCCGCTTCCGGAACCGAGGCACGATCGCTTCACCTTCCATCGTCAGGCGATCGCACGCACCCGGCTGGAACTGCACCAGCTCCTCTCCACACCTGCCTTCGCGGTGCTCCTGCTCCTCGGCCTCGGCAACGCCGCCGCTACCAATTGGCAGCTGTTCAGCCATGACCCGGGTGCAGGGACCCCCGATGTGATCGCCACGTTGATCGACGCCTTCGATCTCGTCCCCATAGTGGTCGCGATCTTCTTTGCGGGCGAGCTTAGCTGGAACGAGCGGGAGCATCGGATCAAGGAGCTGATCGGCGCCACTCCCACGCCAGATGCGGCGTTGCTGCTACCGAAGACGTTTGCGCTGGGATTGGCGCTGCTCGCCCTTGCCCTCGCAAGCGCAGGGCCGGCCTTGCTGATTCCCTCCCTGCGCGGGGCATCCGCTCCCGCCATGCCCGATCTCCTGCTCTGGTACGTGATCCCCAAATGGTTCGACTGGCTGCTCCTGGGAATATTGGCGCTGTTCCTGCAGTCGGTGGCTCCCAACAAGATTGCCGGGTGGGGCTTGATGGTGCTCTACCTCATTGCATCCTTGGCTCTGGAGCGGACCGGCTTCACCGACCCGATCTATCGCTACGGCAGCTATCCGGGCTTTCCGCTGCCTGAGCCGCTCAGCGGCGCGGAAGGAACTCTACCTTACCGGCTCTATTGGGGCGCCTTTGCCCTACTCCTCACCGTCCTCGCGTCCGCATCGCTCGCGCGCGGCCAGCAGGATGGTCTCGGCGTCCGCCTGAGAGATGCGCCGCGTCGCTTAAAGAAGAAAATCAGACTGGCGGCTGCCGGAGCGGCTCTGACCTTCCTCGCCGTGGGCGCCTTCCTCGCCGGTCGTTAACGATGCCTCGCGAGGCCAACGCATCGCGATCGATCGGGTTGGTGTCTGCCCGCAGCAATGCAGGCCGTCGCTCTTCCCGAACCAGCGGCGATCCGCACAGGGGGGAGGGCCCTGTTCCGACGCGGCGCAATGCGGTGAACGACTTCCGGCCCGAAATCGAGAAGGCCGGAAAGGTCCGGGTCGAGCCGCACCGCGCTTGGTGCTGCCGGCAACGGCTCGCGCTCAGGCCACGTTTGCGGCTCGAGCAAAGCTGCGGAGGCGGAGAGACCGGTCTGCCCGCTGGGTTCGACGAAGCCCCCGTAGGAACAGCCGTCTCCCGCAAAGGCAGGAGCGAGGCAGCCCTCCTCCGCGAAGGTCGAAGCATCGACTTCCAGCTGCGCCCCGTCAGGTGCGGCCGATATCAGAAGTGCCAGGGCACCCAGCATCACAGCGGCCCGGCGGCGGGAGACAACCGGCCTTAGCTGATCCATGTCCATGCGCTGGCTCCACTTAGGGCCTGATCGGTTGAGGTGGAAGCGCTATGCGCTTCCCCCGAAGGCGTGAATCAGGCCCTTTTTCAAGGTCTGGCTCAGCCGAGATGTAGCACAGATGGAGCGGTCGTCACGCCTCCGATATTACCTGCTTTCCACCGGCACGTAATCGCGCTGGGTCGGGCCGGTATAGAGCTGGCGCGGACGGCCGATCTTCTGGTCGGGGTCGGAGATCATCTCGTTCCACTGCGCCACCCAGCCGACGGTTCGGGCAAGGGCAAAGAGCGCCGTGAACATCGAAGTCGGGAACCCGATCGCCGAAAGGATGACGCCCGAATAGAAGTCGACGTTGGGATAGAGCTTCTTTTCGATGAAATAATCGTCGCTGAGGGCGATCTGCTCGAGCTGGCGCGCGACGTCGAAGACGGGATCGCTGACACCGAGCTCGTTCAGCACGGCCTCCGCAGTTGCCTTCATCACCTTCGCGCGGGGATCGAAATTCTTGTAGACGCGATGGCCGAAGCCCATCAGCCGGAACGGGTCGTCCTTGTCCTTGGCCCGAGCAATATATTCCGGGATGCGCTCAGGCCGTCCGATCTCGCGGAGCATGTTGAGCGCGGCTTCATTGGCGCCGCCATGGGCCGGGCCCCAAAGGCAGGCGATGCCCGCGGCGATGCAGGCGAACGGATTGGCGCCGGACGAACCCGCCAGCCGCACCGTGGAGGTGGACGCGTTCTGCTCGTGATCGGCGTGAAGGATGAAGATCCGCCGCATGGCCTGCTCGACCACCGGGTTCACCTCGTAGGGCTCGGCCGGAACGCCGAAGGTCATGCGCAGGAAGTTGCCGGTGTAGGAGAGGTTGTTCTGCGGATAGACGAAGGGTTGCCCCACCGAATATTTGTACGCCATCGCGGCGATCGTCGGCATTTTCGCGATCAGGCGGTGGCTGGCAATCATCCGCTGCTTGGGATCGGTGATGTCGGTGGAATCGTGATAAAAGGCGCTGAGCGCGCCCACCACGCCGCACATGATCGCCATCGGATGCGCGTCGCGGCGGAAGCCGCGATAGAAGGTCGACAGCTGCTCGTGCAGCATCGTGTGGCGAGTGATGGTGTAGGTGAACTTGTCGATTTCATTCTTCTTCGGCAGCTCGCCGTAAAGAAGGAGATAGGCCACCTCCATGAAGCTCGAATGCTCTGCAAGCTGGTCGATCGGGTAGCCGCGGTGAAGCAGGATACCCTGGTCGCCGTCGATATAGGTGATCTGGCTCTCGCAGGCTGCGGTCGAGGTGAAGCCGGGATCGTAGGTGAAGGCGCCGGTCTGGGCGTAGAGCTTCCGGATATCGATCACGTCAGGTCCGACAGAGCCTGCAAGCACGTTGTAATCGAAGGTCTTGCCGCCAACCGATAGGGTGGCTTTGTCGTCCGCCATAGTCACTGCTCCTTGGTCATCCGGTCCGCCACGCGCGCGAGGCTTTCCTCGCGGCCGAGCAGGATCAGCACGTCGAAAATACCCGGCGAGGTCGCCCGGCCGGTAAGCGCCGCCCGCAGCGGCTGCGCTACTTGGCCAAGCTTGACGCCGGCTCGTTCAGACACCCCTCGCACCGCCTGCTCCGCTAGCTCCGCAGTCCATTCGGGCAGCGCGCAAAGCGCGGCGTGGATCTGGGTGAGCAGGTGCGGCGCTTCGCCCTCTAGCAAGCCTGCGGCGCGTTCGTCCACGTCGAGCGGGCGGGTCTTGAACAGAAATGTCGCACCTTCGGACAATTCGATCAGGTTCTTCGCCCGCGGTTTGAGTTCCGGCATCGCCCGCGTCAGCAGCGCCAGCTCGTCGGTTGAAAGGCGACGGCCGATCAGCGTCTCGATCCAGGTCGAGGCGAGGCCGGCCAGACGCCCGTCGGACGCTTCGCGGATATAATGGCCGTTGAGATTCTCCAGCTTCTTCATGTCGAAGCGGGAGGGGGAGCGGCCGACATGGTCGAGATCGAACCAGCGGACCGCGTCCTCGCGGGAGATGATCTCCTCATCGCCATGGCCCCAGCCGAGGCGAAGCAGATAATTGAACAGCGCTTCGGGCAGCACGCCCAGCTCGTCGCGGTAGCTGTCGACGCCGACCGCGCCGTGGCGCTTCGACATCTTGGCGCCGTCCGGGCCGTGGATCAGCGGCACATGCGCATAGACCGGCTCCGGCCAACCCATCGCCTTGATGATGCCGAGCTGACGGAAAGCGTTGTTGAGATGATCGTCGCCGCGGATGACGTGGGTTACGCCCATGTCATGATCGTCGACCACCACCGCGAGCATGTAGGTCGGGGTTCCGTCCGATCGGAGCAGGATCATGTCGTCGAGCTCGCCGTTCTGGACGGCGACCCGGCCCTGCACCTTATCCTCGATCACCGTTTCCCCCTCGCGCGGGGCCTTGAGGCGGATAACGAAAGGTGCGTCCGGCGTGGCCATGTCGGGCGAGCAGTCGCGCCAGCGGCTCGCGACCTTGAAGGGGCGCCGCTCACGTTCGGCCTCCGCGCGGCCGGCGGCAAGCTCCTCCTGGGTCATATAGCAGCGATAGGCTGCGCCGCGCGCCAGCAACTCGTGCGCCACCTGCGCGTGGCGGGAGATGAAGTGCGACTGGTGGTAAGCCTCGCGGTCCCAATCGAGCTCGAGCCACTTCATGCCGTCTAGGATCGCGTCGATCGCGGCCTGGGTGGAGCGCGCTTTGTCGGTGTCCTCGATCCGCAGCAGGAACTTGCCGCCGTGGCGGCGGGCGAACAGCCAGTTGAACAAAGCGGTGCGTGCGCCGCCGATATGCAGGAAACCGGTTGGGGAGGGCGCGAAGCGAGTGATGACCTCTGCGGGGCCGGTGGTTGCGCTCAAGCGCGGATTCTCCAAGGATGCGGCCGATGTCGACCAGTGATGCCAGCGCCCCTAGCATCGCACAACCGCCGCTGCAAACGGCAGGCCTGTGCCTGCGGGCAGCGTTCGCCGGTCTCAACGGCCGCCTGGAAACCCTGTTCGACCGCGAGCGCGACCAGTTGCCGCTCTGGCTCCCGGTGGGTCTCGGGCTCGGCATCGCCGCCTGGTTCGGATTCCCCGATCCGGGCGCCTGGATCGGCTTCATGCTGGCCGCCGTCGCCGTCATGGCCGCGGCGCTCGCCCTTGCGCCCGGAACCCGCTGGGCCCGGTCCGTCGCCATCTTCTCCCTTTCCGCCGCCCTGGGCTGCGGCCTCGTCTGGTGGAAGGCGGAACGTGCCGCAGCCCCTCGCATCGAGCGCGCCCGGATGGCGGAATTCACGGCCACGATCGAAACGGCGCAGCGCCTGCCGGCGCGAGAGGCGGTGCGGCTGCTGGTCAAGCCTCTCGGCGCGCCCGACCTTCCTTGGCGCCTTCGCATCAACGTGGACGAAGAAAAAGCGAGCGCCGCGCTCCTGCCCGGCGCCACGATCCGGGTCCGCGCCTGGCTTATGCCGCCCGCGCCCATGGCTGTGCCGGGCGCCTATGATTTTGCGAGAACGGCCTGGTTCCAAGGGATTGGCGGTTCCGGACGCGCCTTGGGCGAGGTCCGGCTGGTCTCGCCTGCGAAAGAGCAGGGCTGGCGCGCGCGTTTGTCCAATTGGCGCCAGCGGCTGGCGGACCATGCTCGCGCCCGGCTTCCTGGCGCGGAAGGCGGCATCGCCGCGGCGCTCGCCACGGGAGATCAGGGCGGGATCCCGGAGGAGGATGCCGAGGCCATGCGGCGATCGGGGCTCGCGCACCTGCTTTCGGTCAGCGGCCTCCACCTGACGGCGGTCGTCGGAGCGGTGATGCTCCTGACGCTGAAACTCCTCGCGCTCAGCCCATGGCTGGCGCTTCGGTTCAGGCTCACTCTCCTTGCGGCGGGCGCGGGCGCTGTTGCCGGCATCGCCTATACATTGCTCACCGGCGCCGAGATCCCCACCGTCCGCGCGCTCATAGCGGCATTGCTCGTGCTTCTCGGCATCGCGCTTGGGCGCGAAGCGCTGACGCTCCGGCTGGTCGCCGTGGGGGCGCTCGTCGTCCTTCTCTTCTGGCCGGAATCGCTACCCGGCCCCAGCTTCCAGATGAGCTTCGCGGCAATCGCGGTGATCGTCGCGCTGCACGAGCAGCCGCGCATCAAGGCGCTGCTCTCCCGCCGCGACGAAGGGGGGCTGGCGAAACTCGGCCGCGCGGTCCTCGCGCTCGTCCTCACCGGCTTGGCCGTCGAGCTCGCTCTCACCCCCATCGGCCTCTATCATTTCCACAAGGCCGGCCTTTACGGTGCGCTCGCCAACATCCTCGCCATCCCGCTCACCACCTTCGTCATCATGCCCGCCGAAGCTCTGGCGCTGCTGCTCGATCTTGCCGGCGTTGGGGCGCCCTTCTGGTGGGTGACGGGAAAGGCGCTCGGGCTGCTGCTCTCCTTGGCTCACTGGACCGCCAATGTTCCCGGTGCCGTCACCACGCTCCCGACCATGCCGACCGCGGCCTTCGCGCTGATGATCGGGGGCGGCATCTGGCTCATCCTGTGGCGCACCGGATGGCGGATCTGTGGTCTCGCCCCGATGGCGGCCGGGGCGCTCTGGGCGCTGTCGACACCCACGCCCGATCTCATCGTCACAGGCGATGGACGCCATCTCGCGCTTCGCACCCAATCGGGCGAACTCGCGATCCTGAGGGGGCGGGCGGGGGACTATGTCAGGAACATGCTGTCCGAGACGTCAGGCTCCGACGCCGACCTGCTCGAGATCAGGGATCTGAGCGGCGCGGCGTGCAGCGAGGATCTCTGCGCCGCCGATTTGAGAAAGGACGGGCGCGTCTGGCGGCTGCTTGCCACGCGAACTCCGCATCTCGTCGAGATCGAAGCGATGAACCGCGCCTGCGCCGTGGCCGACATCGTGGTGTCCGATCGCCGCCTGCCGCGCACCTGTGTCCCACGATGGCTGAAGCTGGACCGGGCGTTTCTCGCAAGGAGTGGGGGAGTTGCGATCACTCTCGGCGATCGGCCCCGCGTCGCCATTGTTGCCGATCGGCTGGGGAAGCACCCTTGGGCAGTCGTGGCGCTCGACAAGCCGCGGAAGCGACCGCCGACAAAATAACGGCCCAAATGAAAAAGCCCCGGCACTTAGGCCGGGGCTTTGTTGGTGATCAGCGGGGGGGGGGGAGCTGATCACCGGGGGGGTACAGGCAGAACGACCTTCTTTGAAAAGGGTTCCAAAAAAAACGAAACGCTCCGGAATTTTTCCGAAGCGTTTCGCCGACGGCTGCCTGTAAGGGCGCCGTCTCCCGTCCCCGAGTCTTCTTATAGCGAAAAAATGGCGGTTCGGAAAGGCTGCTCGATCGACCCCGATCAGCCGCTCTTCACAGCTGCCAGTTCGTTCCCCGACGGATCGAGAAAATGGAACCGGCGGCCGCCGGGAAAAGCGAATATCGGCCGCACGATGGAGCCGCCGGCTTGCTCCACGGCCGCCTGCGCCGCCTCGAGGTCCTCGACTTCGATTACCGGCAGCGGCGCCTTCGTCGCTTCCTTCGCGTCCGCCTGCAGCCCGATATCGGTGTCTCCGCTGCTCGTCGCCGCATAAGTGGGCCCGAATGCCGTCATCGACCAGCCGAATGCCTGCTCGTAAAACGCTTTCGACGCCGCGATCTCCCGCACCGGAAGCTCGACATAATTGAGCCGCGCCATTTCAGTAACGGCGCAGCAATCCCGCGAGCTTGCCCTGGATCTGGACCTGCTCGGGCCGGTAGCGCTGCGGATCGTAGTTTCGGTTGGCGGGATCGAGGCGGATCATCTGTCCTTCGCGGCGGAAGGTCTTGAGGGTCGCCTCTTCGTTGTTGACGAGCGCGACCACGATCTCGCCGTCCCGCGCGGTGTCGGTCTTGCGGACAAGCGCATAATCACCGTCGAGAATGCCTTCCTCGACCATCGAATCGCCTGCGACTTCGAGCGCATAATGCTCGCCAGGACCAAGCAAGGCGGCGGGCACCGACAGGCTTTCGGTTCCCTGCAGCGCCTCGATCGGCGTGCCGGCGGCGATCCGGCCGTGCAGCGGCAGCTCGATGACGTCATTGGCCGGGGCGGGCGCAGGCGCGGCCGCGCGGAGCGGAACGACATTGCCGCCGCCCATTTTATCCGGCATCTTCATCACTTCGAGCGCACGCGCCCGGTTGGGCAAACGGCGGATGAAGCCGCGCTCTTCGAGCGCGGAGATCAGCCGGTGCACCCCCGATTTCGACTTGAGGTCCAGCGCCTCCTTCATCTCCTCGAAGGAGGGGGAAACCCCTGTCTCGCCGAGATGATCATTGATGTAGCACAGAAGCTCATGTTGCTTACGCGTCAGCATGCCTCGGCTCCTTCAGGAACGAACGGGGAACGTGTAGGAAACATTTCAGCTGCTTGTCAAGCGGAAGCCGCAGCTTCGGGGAGGACGGGTCCAATCGCCAAACCGTTTCAAAAGCGGACAATGCCGCCGCTGCTGCCTAACGTGCTGGTTTCGCCAGGGGAATGAGTTAGTTTGGCGCCGTCTTCGGGAGAGGAAGGATGGCGTGCCCCGAAGGGGAAGTTCCGCAGGATCGATCGGCCGGGCGCACGCCCGATCCGCTGCCCGCCAGCGCCGATCCGACCGACATCGCGATGAGCAGGCTTTCGAGGGACGACCGTCTCGACAATCCTGCGCGCCGGCTGCTCACGCAGCAGGCCGCTCTCGTTTCGGGCCAGCGCAAGCTGATCGGCACCGAGTTCCGCCAGCGCCGGCTGCAGCTCGTGGCCGCCCGCATCGGCATCGCCTTCAAGGTCACGCTCGTCGCCGCCTTTTTGTTGTTCGTGATGCTGCTCGCGCTGATGATCGTCGCCGCGATGCGGTCCGAAAGACTGATGATCGAAGCGTTCAAGGTCCCGGAGGCGCTCGTCGAGAGGGGAGCCACCGGCGAGGTGGTCGCGAACGGCATCGTCGACGAGCTCACCCGGCTGACGGCGGCGACACGAACCGATTCCCGCAGCGCCGCTCGACCGGCAGCGCCTGGTCGAGCGGCATCGAGGTCGATTTTCCGCAGACCGGCGCCTCGATCGGCGAGATTCGGCGGCTGCTGATGGCCCGGTTGGGGAACGACATTCGCCTCGGCGGCGACGTCACTCGCGCGAGGACGGAACGCTGCGGCTGACGATGCGCGGCGACAGCCTTCCCGCGAGGAGCTTTCCGGCCGCCTCAAGGATTTGCACTCGCTCAGAACGCGGGCCGCGGAATATGTCTATGGATCGCCGAGCCCGCGCTCTATCTGCCCTATCTCAACCAGACCGGACGCGGGCGCGGAGGCCGTCAGATTCGCGCCCGGGCATTCCAGGCCGCGCGAAGACAGCGAAGAGCGCTCGGCCATTGCCGCGGACTGGGCGATGGCGCTCACGGCGCGGGGCCGCTATGAAGAAGCGCGGGAGCGCGCCCGCATCGCCATTTCGCTCGATCCGTTAAACTGGCTGCCTATGCCACCTTCGTCGGTGCCATAACCGATGAGGAGCAAGCGCTCGTCGCAAGCCGCTGGCTGCGCCGCCGCTCGGCCAGGAAACCGGCGCAACCGGCGGCTGCGCGACGACCGTCGTCGGGGAGAATCTGCTGACGCAGGACTGGACGGCGCTGCATCGGATCTATCTCCAGAACGCGCGCGAGACGATCGAGCAGGGGTACGGCGCTTTATCGCTCGGTCCCTCGCTTGCCGAAGTGGAAGCGTATCGCCACGACCACCAGGCGGCGCGTCGTCACCTGATCACCGCCGATCCGCCGACCACATCGTGCGCCCCACCCGACTTCACGGCGGGCCTGCGCGAGCTCGACCTCGGCCGTGCCGACCTTGCTGTTGCGCCGCTCGAGCGGTTCCATCGGAAGCTGATGTCGAACCCGGAATTGCGGCACGTCTTCCCGCGGCTATCAATGCCATCTGGCGATCGCCTACGCCAGGCTCGGTCGCACCGCGGACGCCCTGCGCGTCCTCGATGCCGAGCCGGAAAGCTCGCGCTGCCGCGCCTTTCGTGGCGACGTGTTCGCGCTGGCGGGCAATTGGCCGGCCGCGGCGAACGCTTATCGCCGCGCCATCCGCCTGTCGCCGTCGCTGCCGATGCCCTACGAACGGGCCGGAGCAGCCTTGCTGGCGCGGGACGAGCCGGGGCGCGCGGCGCGCTTTTTCCGCGCCTCGATCGAGCGCGGCCCGCATTGGGCCGACCCTCGTTTCGGCTTGGCCGAGGCGCTGATGCGGCTCGGCCGCTTCGAGGAGGCCGAACGGGAATATCGCGAGGCGGCACGCTATGCTCCGCGCTGGGGCGCGCTGCACATGGGCTGGGGGGAAGCCTTGTGGCGCCTCGGGCGCCGTGCCGAAGCACGCGAGAAATTCCGGTCGGCGGCAGGCATGGATCTCAGCCCGGCCAATCGCGCTCGCATGGATCAACTCGCCGCCAGCGGGTGAACCGGCCATCGTACCGCGCGTTGTCCTCTGTCATAGCTCAATCCGTCGAGGTGGTGGTTGTCCAAGGTCGCAGAAAGAGCAGAACATCCATCTGCCGAACCTCCAGCCGCTTACACGCCCCGGGTCTTGCCCGACCGCCGCGAGCTCGCCTCCATCGCGGTCGAGCGCACGCGGATGCCGATGGTGGTCACCGACCCGCGTCTTCCCGACAATCCGATCGTGCTCGCCAACCAGGCTTTCCTCGATCTCAGTGGCTACTCGGCCGAGGAGGTGGTGGGGCGCAACTGCCGCTTCATGCAGGGTCCGCGCACCGAACGAGCCCAGGTCGCCAAGCTGCGCGAGGCGATTGCCGCCGAGCAGGAGGCGACGATCGAACTGCTCAATTATCGCAAGGACGGCACCACCTTCTGGAACGAGCTGTTCTTGAGTCCCGTTCATGATGATGGCGGCCGGCTTTTATATTATTTCTCGTCCCTCAAGGACATCACCAAGCGCCGCCAGGCGCGGGACCTAGAAGCGGAAGAGCACCGCCTGCTGCGCGAGGTGGACCACCGGGCCAAGAACGCGCTGGCGCTGGTTCAGGGCATCGTCCGGCTCAGCTGTTCGGACGACCCGCAAGCTTATGCAAGCTCGGTGCAGGCGCGGGTCCAGTCGCTGGCCCGCGCCCACTCCATCCTCTCGGCAATGCGGTGGAGGGAGGTTCCGCTCGACCGGCTGATCCGGGCGGAGGCGGAGCCGTTCGGATCGAAGCGCATTCGCATCGAGGGGGCGCCGATCGAGCTCAGCGGCGATCAGGTGCAGCCGCTGGGGCTCGTCCTGCACGAAATGCTCTCGAATGCGGAGCGGCACGGCGCCCTGTCGGCCGCCGGGGGAAGAGTTTCGATACGCTCGCGGAGGGACGGCGAGCATAAGAGGTTTGTGCTGGAGTGGGAGGAAGCGGGAGGACCGCTCGTGCCCGAAAATCCCGCGCCCGGCTTCGGCTTGAGGCTGATCAGGGCAACGGTCGAGCGGCAATTGAACGGCCGCGCCGATCTCGACTGGAAATCAACCGGGCTCGTCGCCCGCTTCGAAGCCTCGTTGCTCGGCGGCGATGAGCCGGCGCAGGCGATCAGCTGATCGAGCCGACCTTCTTCACGCCCTGCCAGATTTCGCAGACCGGACAATCTTCGTCCGCCATCGCTTCCTGGATTGCCTGATCATCATCGGCGGCCTCGACGTCCTTGCCCTTGAGGATCGGGCCGTCCGGTTCGGTCAGCTTGTAAACTCGGTAATGCTTCATGTTCCCTCCCGCAGAGACAAACTATTCTCCACCTGATTGATTAGCAAGGGATTTGGTGCCCCCGATTCTCATGTTCGCGTCCCGCCGCCGGTTCCGGGCAGGGGCTCGGGTTCGGGGCCGAAGCCGTCCAATGATGTCCCGCGACGGGCCACTTGCCCGGAGACTGCGAAAGTCTCTGCCGCCGGACTGGAATAAAGATGGCGAAGTCAGTAATTTGCCAAGGCGCCGTTGCGACCACCATTCAAGGGGACGCCCGGCGGCGGGAGAGCGACATGTACGTCCCGATCGTGCTGCTGATGTTCGTGGCCGTCCTCGTGGGTGGCCACGCCTTCCTTTCCTGGCTCCTCCTGGAGACGAAGGAGGAGCGCGGGTCGGCTGAGGAACGGGCGCGGGAAAGAGCGCCGCGCAGCTTCTATAATCACCGCACATGGGCGGCCTTCCGCCGCCTCATTTCCAAGAAGCCGGCCCTGCTCACCTACCGCCGCGACAGGAATGGCCGGTTCCGGAAACTCAATCCGAGCCCGCCGAGGCAGGTGACCCGATCGGTGAAGCCGCGGACCAGGCGCAGGCGCGCGCCCGCCCGCCGCAAGCCCGTGCGCCGGCCGAACGACGAGCGGCCTTCAAGCCCGATTTCTTGAGGCAGATTGTGACCATCTGAGACGGGATCGGCGGCCGTTTATGCCCTCTCCCTCGGTCTAAGCGCGAGCCAGCCCGGCCAGCCTGAGGAAGTTTTCCAGCAGCCGGTGGCCATGTTCGCTGGCGATGCTCTCGGGGTGGAATTGCACGCCGTGAATGGGCAGGTCGCGATGGCGGAAGCCCTGGACCGTCGTGTCGCCGGCTGCCGCGTTGACGATCAGGCAGCCGGGCAGGCTCTCCTCGGCCACGGCGAGCGAGTGATAGCGCGCCGCCTGGAACGGGGAGGGGAGCCGCGCGAAGAGGCCGCTGCCGTCATGGACGACCAGGCAGGTCTTGCCATGCATCGGCTGCGGCGCGCGGATGACCTTGCCGCCGAAATGTTGGCCGATCGCCTGATGGCCGAGGCAGACGCCGAGCAATGGCCGGCGCGCTTCGGCGCAGGCGGCGACCAGCTCCAGCGAAACGCCGGCCTCGTCCGGCGTGCCCGGCCCGGGCGAGATCAGGAAGGCTTGGGCCGGGCTCGCCATCGCCTCGGCCGCGTCGATCCCGTCGTTCCGAGCCACCCGGACAGCCGCTCCGATCTCGCGAAGATAATGGACCAGGTTCCAGGTGAAGCTGTCGTAATTGTCGACGACGAGGATCACCGGGCCGGCTGCCGGACCCTATTGCGGCGCGGCCGTTCCCAGCAGCTGCTGCCGGGTCTTGCGGATCGCGTCCTCATTGCGCTCGACGTCCTGCAGCTTCTCGACCGCGCGGCCGAATTGCTGCGCATATTCCTCGCCGATGAAGCGCTGGAACTGGCTCATCGTCGCCTGCACCAGGCCCGGAGCGCTCCGCGCGTCACCGGGGATCCTGTTCTCCAGATGGACGACGAACCAGCCCTGGCCGCCGGGGGCGGGAAGGAGCCGCGCCTTGCCCTGGGGCAGGCTGAACATCATCGCCAGCGGCGGCGGCACCGGCCGGTTCGGTTGGGCGATGTCGACGCGGCGGGCCTGCACCCGTTCCGGCGGCGGCAGCCGGACGTCCGCCTCGGCGAAGGCACGGGCGGCGGGGACCCCGGCATTGATCTTGGCGACGAGCGCGGTCGCGACGGCGCGGGCGCGCTCGGCGGCGCGCCTGCGGACGAGGTCGGCCTTCACGATCGGCGCGATCTGGGCGAGCTGGGGCGGCGCTGCCGGGAGAACCCGGCCGATCGTCAGGATCGCGAAACGCTGGTCGGGGACGATCGTCTCGACCGCCGGATCTTCATCCGGAGCCCTGTCGAAGGCGGGCTTCAGGAGCGGCGCGAGCTCGGGCGCGGGCTTCCAGCCGGCGACGCCCGGCTGCGCGCCGGTCGCGGTGATCGGCGGCGTTTCCTGGACGGCGAGGCCGTTCGCGCGCGCCACTTCCTCGAAGCTCGATCCCTCGCTCAAGGCATCCTCGATCCTGGTGACGAGCGCACCAAGCGCCTCGGCCTGCTTGCGCTGCGTGATCTGCGCTTCGAGCTCGGCCCGCACCGCCGCAAGCGGCGTCGCCGGAGTGCGCTCGACCGCTTCGACCCTCACGACATGCCAGCCGAACGGAGACTGGATCGGCGGCGTCACCGCGCCTTGCGGCGCGGAATAGGCCGCGTTCGCGACGGCGGGGGAAGTGAGGTTGGTGAATTGCGCCTTGGTCTGCTTCTCGACCGCGATCAGGTTCGCGCCCGCCGCCGCGGCGAAGCCGGTCCCGCCGGCCAGCTGCGCCGCAAAGGCCCGCGCCGCCGGCTCGGTGGGCAAGATGACCTGCGACAGGGTCCGCGACTCCTTGGCGCCATATTTGTCCTGGTTCGCCTGATAGGCCGCGGCGATCTCCGCCTCGGCAGCGCGCGCGCTCCCTGCCACCTGCTCGGGGCCGATCATGGCATAACGAAGCGCCCGCCGCTCCGGGATCGTGTAGCGGCTCTGGTTCTCGCGGTAAAAGGCGGCGACCTCGGCGTCGGTCGGCTCGCGCCCGGTGCCCATCGCAGCCGCCGGCACCAGCCCGACCGTGCCGCTCCTCTGTTCGAGCAGCAGCGAGGCATATTGCAGCGCCATCTCCCGCGGGACCCGCGCCGAGGCGGCGCTGGGCAGCAGGATCTGCCGCTGGATCAGGGTCGCCGCGAGATCCTGGCGGAGCTGGGCTTCGCTGATGCCCTCGCGCTGGAGCGCGGTCCGGAAGGCACTCTGGTCGAATTGCCCGGCAAGGTTCTTGAAGGCGGGAATGCTGGCAATCTCTCCGTCGACCATCCGTTTGGAGGCAGTGATGCCGATATCTTCGGCGAAGGCGAGCATCGCCTTCTGGGCGACGAGCTGGCGCAGGATCTCCTCATAGGCGCCTTCGCGAACGAAGGTGCCGATATCGAGCTCCGGCTGCTGCTCGCGCGCCCGGGCCAGCTGGCGGTTGATCTGGTCCGTCATCTCGAGCGAGGTCACCTTCTCGTCCTTGACGGAGACCAAAGTATCTCCGGTCGCCCCGCCGGCCATGCCGCCGAGTCCGCCCATCCCGTCGGTGCCGAAGCCGGTGATCAAGATCGCAAACACGCCGATGGCGAGCACGCCCAGCATGATCTTGGAGACGAGGCCGCGGCGAAAGATATTGAGCATGGGGGTTCCGGACAGGGAGGGTGGCGGCGCCAGGGCCGTTCGTGCGACGTCATAGAAGCCGCATCACGCGCGGGCAAGCTTGGCGGGGGGCACCTGCCTTGCTAGGCGGCGGCGAAACGAAACCGGAAAGGAAGGTCGCGTGCTGCGCAAGCTGGTGGTCGGGAATTGGAAGATGAACGGCAGCCTTGCCCAGCTCGCCGAGCTGTCGGCGATCGTGGAGGCCGCGCGCGGTAGAGCCGATGTCGACGTCGCCGTCTGCCCGCCCGCGACGCTGATCGCGCATGCCGCCGCGCAGGCGGGCGGCCTCGCGATCGGCGCCCAGGACGTCCACTGCAATCCCCACGGCGCGCATACCGGCTGCGTGTCCGCCGCCATGCTGAAGGAAGTGGGCGCCAGCCTCGTCATCGTCGGCCATTCCGAGCGCCGCCAGGACCAGCGCGAGCGCGACGAGGAAATCCGCGCCAAGGCCGAGGCCGCGCTCGCCGCGGGCCTGCAGACCATCGTCTGCGTCGGCGAGAGCGATCCCGATCGGCAGGCGGGGAGGGCGGTCGAGGTGGTCACGAACCAGCTCCTCGGCTCGCTCCCGGACAGCTGGTCGGTCGGCGAGCTCGTCCTCGCCTATGAGCCCATATGGGCGATCGGCACCGGCAAGGTCGCGACCCCGGCCGACGTCGCTGAAATGCACGCCGCCATCCGCCGCAACCTCGCCCAGCGCTTCGGCGAACGCGGCGCCAGCATCCGCATCCTCTACGGGGGCTCGGTCAAGGCCGACAATGCCGCCGAGCTCTTCGCCGTGCCCGACGTCGACGGCGCCCTCGTCGGCGGCGCCAGCCTCAGCGCGGCCCAATTCGTCCCCATCATCCAGGCGGCCGGTTGAACCGGCCGCGCTCTTGGCCTAGATCGCTGCCGACTTCCCGCAATTCGAAAGCCGGCCCCTGTGTTCACCTTCCTGCTCATCGTCCAGACGATCGTTGCCGCATCGCTCGTTACCGTCATCCTGATGCAGCGCTCGGAAGGGGGCGGCCTTGTCGCCAGCTCAGGAGGAAGCCTGATGACCGCGCGGGGCGCCGCCGATTTCCTCACCCGCGCGACCGCGGTGCTGGCGACCCTGTTCGTGGTCCTCTCGATCACGCTCGCGGCGCTCGCCGCCGTCGAGCGCGCGCCCTCCACGATCGACGCCTCGCTCGCTCGTCAGGGGCCGGCGACCCCGGCTGCTCCGCTCGGCACTCCCGCCGCCCCGATCACCGGCGCGCCGCCGTCGCCGAACAACGATCCGCTTGCCGGCGCCGCCGAGCAGGCCGCCGGCCAGACCGCGCCGGCGCCGGCTGCCCCGGTTGCACCCGCACCAGCCAACGGAGCCGCGCCGCCGACGAAATAATCTGCGGCTGAAATTGATTCGGCAGCTTGCCTCAAAGCTGCCGATCACCTTAAGCCTCAATTCCCATGGCGCGGTTCATTTTCATCACCGGCGGCGTGGTCTCCTCGCTTGGCAAAGGGCTCATGGCGGCCTCGCTGGCAGCCCTGCTCCAGGCGCGCGGCTACAAGGTCCGCATCCGTAAGTTCGATCCCTATCTGAACGTCGATCCGGGCACGATGTCGCCCTACCAGCATGGCGAGGTCTACGTCACCGACGACGGCGCCGAGACCGATCTCGATCTCGGCCATTACGAGCGTTTCACCGGCGTCGCCGCCCGCCAATCCGACAACATCACAACCGGCCGCATCTATCGCGACATCATCGCCAAGGAGCGCCGCGGCGACTATTTGGGCGCCACCGTGCAGGTGATCCCCCACGTCACCAACGAGATCAAGGCCTTCGCCCGCGCCGAGCTCGGCGATCTCGATTTCCTCATCTGCGAGATTGGCGGCACCGTCGGCGACATCGAATCGCTGCCCTTCATCGAGGCGATCCGCCAGCTCAGGAACGATATCGGCCGCGCCCGCACGGTTTCGATCCACACCACGCTCATCCCCTATATCGCCGCCGCCGGCGAGCTGAAGACCAAGCCGACACAGCATTCGGTCCGCGATCTGACCTCGCTCGGCATCCAGCCCGATTTGCTCCTCTGCCGCGTCGACCGCCCGCTGCCCGACGGCGACCGGGCCAAGATCGCCCAGTTCTGCAACGTCCGGAAAGAGGCGGTCATCCCGGCCCTGGACGCGCGCAGCATCTATTCCGTCCCGCTCCAATATCATCGCGAGGGATTGGACGCAGAGGTCCTGCGCGCCTTCGGCATCGAGGACGCGCCCGAACCCGATCTGTCGCAATGGGACGATATCGTCGATCGCCTGTTCAATCCCGAAGGCGAGGTGACGATCGGCGTCGTCGGCAAATATGTCGGCCTCCAGGACGCCTATAAGAGCCTCACCGAGGCGCTCGTCCACGGCGGCATCGCCAATCGGGTCAAGGTCAACATCCGCTGGTTGGATGCCGAACTGTTCGAGAACGGCGCCGGGGAAGGCGGGGGCGAGATCGCGCCCCAGCTCGAGCCCTGTCACGCCATCCTGGTCCCCGGCGGCTTCGGCGAGCGCGGTTCGGAGGGCAAGATCGCCTCCGTCCAGTTCGCGCGCGAACGCCGCGTTCCCTTCTTCGGCATTTGCCTCGGCATGCAGATGGCCTGCATCGAGGGTGCACGCAACACGGCGGGAATCGAGGGCGCCGGCTCCTCCGAATTCGGCGACACGGCCGAGCCGGTCGTCGGCCTCATCACCGAATGGATGAGCCCTGAGGGTCTGCGGCAGAGGCGGGGAGCGAACGGCGACCTCGGCGGCACGATGCGCCTCGGCGCCTACGAGGCGCAGCTCTCAGGCAACAGCCACGTCGCCAGCATCTACGGAGACGCCCGGATCAGCGAGCGCCACCGCCACCGCTACGAGGTCAACGTCCACTACAAGGATGCGCTGGAGCGGGGCGGCCTCGTCTTCAGCGGCATGAGCCCGGACGGCGCGCTCCCGGAGATCGTCGAGCGCCCGGACCATCCCTGGTTCGTGGGGGTGCAGTTCCATCCCGAACTGAAGTCGAAGCCGTTCGAGCCGCACCCGCTGTTCGCGAGCTTCATCGAGGCGGCGGTCAAGCAGAGCCGGCTGGTTTAAGCAATTCCGTCAGTGACCATTATCCGGTGCGAACTCGGCGCAAGTCACCGGCCCCGGCTGCTGGCGCCTGACGTTAAGAGAATACTCCCGCCTGTCGTTAAGAGGATTTTAGCCATACCCCGTCTATTGCCGCCGCGATAGCCGCATGCTGTCGTTACGTTCCATTCATCGGGGGTCCCAATGACTGTCATCAACACCAATACTTCTGCGCTTCGCGCTCAGAACAGCAGCCGCCTCGCGAACAATGCCCTCGAGACCGCGATGGAGCGTCTGTCGAGCGGCAAGCGCATCAATTCGTCCAAGGACGACGCCGCCGGCTTGGCGATCGCCAGCAAGATGACGTCGCAGATCCGCGGCATGAACCAGGCGATCCGCAACGCCAATGACGGCATCTCCTTCTCGCAGACCGCCGAAGGCGCTCTGGGCGAGGTCACCAACATGCTGCAGCGCGTCCGCGAATTGGCCGTGCAGAGCGCGTCGGGCACCTATTCGGCCGAAGACCGCACCAACCTCAACGCGGAAGTCACCGAATTGAAGGCGCAGATCACCAGCGTGCTTGCCACCACCGAGTTCAACGGCACCCGCATCTTCAACTCCGGCAGCGGCGCGACCTACACGGCGCAGGCCGGCAACATCTCGATCCAGGTCGGATCGAGCGCCAGCGACACGGTTGCGATCACGTTCACCGCGCTCGCCGACCTTGCCGCCACCACGGCGGTCGACACCGCCGCCAACGCCACGACGGCGCTCGGCAACGTCGATACGACCCTGACCGCTGTCGCCACCACCCGGGCGAAGATCGGCGCCTCGCAGAGCCGCTTCGACTCGGTCGTCAACAACCTGACGAACAACGTCACCAACCTTTCCGACGCACGGTCGCGGATCGAGGATGCGGACTTCTCGCAGGAGACGACCAACCTCGCCAAGGCGCAGATCCTGAGCCAAGCCAGCCAGGCGATGCTCGCCCAGGCCAACCAGAGCGCGGAGGGCGTCCTCAACCTGCTCCGCTCCTAAAGAGGATCGTTTCAGGCAGAACCAGCCCGAAACGTGACTCTTGATCCTACTGGAGGTCGAAAGCCTCATTCACGCCTTTGATCGAAGCGCGAAAGCGCCTCGGTCAAAGGCAATCAGGTTATAGAGCCAGATCGTTTGAGGTGGAAGCGCTTCGCGCTTCCGCCGAGAGCGTGAATCTGGCTCTATTCAGATGGTCGAGACCAAGATTCACGCTTCAGGTTGATTCAACCTGAAGCGATCTTGGTCTAGGGCTTCGCTGCATCGACGCTTGGAACAAGCCCCATCATTTCCTATCTCCCGCAAAGGCTTGGCGCAGGAGGTTGAGGATAGCTGGCGGTTGGGCGCGCGACGGGGCGGTGCAGGATCAGATCGACGACACGGTCGCCGACGCGGTGCTGAGCGCGCGGGCGCAGCTGCCGCTTGGCGAGGGGCTCGAACATTGCGAGGATTGCGGCGAGGAGATCCCGGAGCGGCGGCGGCTTGCGCTGCCCGGCACCCGGACTTGCGTCGGCTGCCAGTCCGAGCGCGACGCTCGCATCGCCAGCGCCGGCATCAATCGCCGCGGCAGCAAGGACAGTCAGCTCCGTTAGCTCGGCAAAGCGGCATGGGGGAGAGGCTCCGGGCACGGACGAATAGCCGCCACTTGCGAATCGCGGAGCAATGAGCAGGTGGGTGCCTTCTCCAGCCAGCGTCTGGCGGAGCTCGGCTTCGAAACCAGCTGGGCCGGCAATGCCCACGCCGCGCTGAAGCTGCTCGGCGAGGATGCTCATCGCTACGCTGCGCTCTTTCCCGACGTGGTGATGCCGGGCATGAGCGGCGTCGAGCTGGCACGTGAAGTCGGGCGGCGCTGGCCCCAACCGCCGGTGGTCCTGACAAGCGGCTACAGCCACGTCCTCGTCCAGGAGGGCAGTCACGGCTTCGAGCTCCTCCACAAGCCCTATTCCCCGGAAGACCTCACCCGCGCCCTGCGAACCGCCATCCGCGAAGCGGTGCGCGCGCGATGAAGGGGTTCGTCCGTCCTGCCGCACGGTTTGTCGCAGCAGGATGAACCTCAACTGACAGGCAGGAACGGCGCGGAGGCAAGGATCGTTTCGTCTGCGTGCTGTTCCGTTGTTAGGAGCCTGTCATGCTTGCGTTCGTGTACCTCATCCTCTTCCTCGCCCTCAGCGCCGCGCTGACCTGGTGGCGAGTGACCAACTACCAGCGCCGCTTCGAGCTTAGCCCCGAGAGGCGCAAGCTCGGCCGGCGGGGCAGCTGACGCTTCAGCCCAACCCGTCCGACGGCGCGGCTTCGCCGAGACGCCGACAGCGCCTATCGCGACGGCAAAGGCAGCCGGCTCGGCTAAACTTGGGCCGCCGAGCCTAGCGAGGGGCGCGTGGACGATCCACCCCGCTTCAGCGGGGGAGGGAGTTCCTCAAATCGTCTGCTCCGGCGTCTGCGGCTCCAGGTGCAGGTAGCGCTGATTGAAGTCGCCGACTCCGCGCATCCGCTCCCAGTCGGGGAAGCTGATGTTGCGCTTGTTCCGAATGATGAGCCCTTCGGCCTCGAGCGTCTTCAGCGTCCGGTTCACATGGACGGGGGTCAGCCCGAGCGTGTCGGCGAGCTGCTCCTGGGTCATCGGCAGCTCGTAGCCATAATCCTCCGCAAGGCCCTCGGCATCGAGCCTGATCGCAAGCTCGCACAGCAGGTGCGCCAGCCGTGCCCGCGATTCGCGCCGCCCGACATTGAGCAGCCATTCGCGGAAGATCGAGGCTTCGACCGATATCTTGACCAGGATCGCATGCCCCACCGCCGGGCGGGAGCGGGCCAGTTCCTGAAGCTCCTCCCTCGGCACAAAGGCGACCTCGCCGCGGGTCAGCATCTGCACATTGTGGTCGGCGGTGTTGAGGAACAGGTGCTGCAAATCGAGCGCGTCGCCGGGAATCTGGAGCGCCACGATCTGCCGCGATCCGTCTCCGGTGAGCTTCTGGCGATAAGCGAAGCCGGAGACCAGCACCGCGCACAATTTGGGCGGATCGGCTTCCCGGATGGTATAGGTCGACGGCTCTAGCGTGCGGAGCGTGTAGGACAGGGCGAGGACTGCATTCCGGTCCTCTTCCGGAAGCGGCGCCCGCAGCTCGAGGTTTCGAACGAGCAGCTCGAGCGGATGTCGATTGGTGCTCATTGATATCTCCGTCGATGAAGGGCGGGAGCACGAAGCATCTCTCAGTCGCCTGGAGCCCGATAGCTGTCCGGCGATTGGGCGTTATAACATGTGATTGGAGGACGCACCGCATCATATGATAGGATCCTTCGCAGAACATAGGGTCGGAGAAACGAATTCCGTTCTCGTCCCTCACTTGCGTCGCTGACGGGCGGCATCCCTGCACTCGCGCCAGCCGGCGGCGCTTGAACTGTCGGATTTCGCCTGCCAGCCTGCGCGTCGATGAGATCCAGAGCCCGCCTCCCGAAGCTCCTCCTCGCGGCCGTCGCTGCCTCGACCGCATTCGCTGCCGTCCCCGCGCGGCCCCCGACCCAAATCTCGCAGGCCGCCCGCATCGCCTGGGGCTTCGATCGCAGCGATCTTGCGCCTCATCCGGGCGTGCGCTTCGGCGTCCTTCCCAACGGCATGCGCTACGCCATCATGCGCAACGCCGCCCCGGCCGGCGGGCTGTCGGTTCGCCTCCGCTTCGACGTCGGCGCGAGAGTGGAGGAGGAGCGCGAACGCGGTTTCATCCACCTCATTGAGCATCTGATCTTCCACGGCACGCCCAACATCCCGGAAGGCTCGCTGCCGCTGATGCTGGCGCATCGCGGGATGAGGCACTGGTCCGATTTCA